>NZ_FNTD01000004.1:2062500-3295000 GCF_900104815.1 Streptomyces misionensis | reverse complement strand
TCCTGGACGGCCTGGCTCCAGTGGCCCTGGGCCGCGTGTGCCTCGCTCGCCGCGCGGTGCTCGGCGGCGCTGCGCGGGCCGTCGTCGAACAGGACCGCCGCGGAGCGGGGCGCGCGGCGGCCGGGGGAGCCGAGGCGCCACCACAGGGCGGCCAGGACGGCGACGACGAACAGCACGACGACCCACAGGCCGACCGAGCCGCCGGGAGCCATGGGCGCGGCCGAGCCGAACAGCCCGTCGAGCCAGTTCCACAGTGCCTTCAGGGCGCGTGAGACCAGGCCGGGGTCGTTCTCGTGGTACATGCGCTTGGCCAGCTCGCGCCGGGCCGCCTCCCGCGCGGGATCGCGCGGGTCGGTCACCGGCGGCCCGTTCCCCGCGGCCAGTACGGCGGTGTCCGGCGCGCGCAGCAGGCCGTGGACGGCCGTTGCCACGGCGCCGAGCCGGCCCGGCGGCGTGGCGATTCCCCCCGTGAAGATCACCCCGTCAGCTCCCCGGGACGGGGCCTGGGGCGCCGGTGGGGGCGCCCTGGACACCGGCGGCGCGGGCCAGTTCCAGGTCGAGGCCCTCGCGGCGGATGCGCTGGTCGACGTAGAGGAGCACGGTGACTCCGGCGGAGATCGGCAGCGTGATGGTGGTGCCGATCACCGCGCCGATCCCGCTGATCAGCAGGAAGGTCCAGCTGACGTGCGCCCCGTTCTCGCCGAGGAAGCCGGCCAGGCCGTCGCCGCCCGCGATCAGCGCGGCGACGGTGAACGGGATCGAGATGACGACCTTGGCGATGCCGACGATGAGTCCGGCGAGCAGCTGGATGCCGAGGATGCGCCACCAGGAGCCCTGCACCAGCTTGGTGGAGCGGCGCAGCGACTGCACGATGCCCTGGCGTTCCAGCATCAGCGCGGGCGCGGCCAGCGAGAAGCGCACCGTCAGCCAGATGACCACGACGAACGCGGCGAGCAGGCCGAAGACCAGGAGTGTGATGCCGACGTTCTCGTTGCCGGCGAGGAAGCCGATGATGCCGGGGACCGCGCCGCCCAGCATGACGCCGACGCCGATGAGTCCGAGCAGGAGCAGCTGGCCGAACAGCTTCCACACCTGCGGGCGGGCTTCCCGCCAGGCCTCACCCGGGCTGACCGGCCGGCCGAGGACGGCGCGACTGGTCACGCTCGTCAGCATCGCGGTGGCGATGAGCGTCCCGATCAGGGTGATCAGGGACAGGACGAAGGTGCCGAGGAGGGACTCGCCCATGACGCGGAAGGCGTCGGCGGCCGAGGTGCCCGGATCGTTCAGGGTGTCCTGGGTGGCGGTGTTGTTCAGGAAGTAGCGCTGCAGGAGGATCGTGGCGATCTCCGTGACGACGGCGAGCGTCAGGGATATGCCGAGGACCGTGCGCCAGTGGGTGCGCAGGGTGGAGACGGCGCCGTCGAGGATCTCACCGACGCCGAGCGGGCGCAGCGGGATGACTCCGGGCTTGGCCGCGGGCGGGGCCCAGCCACCGCCCCAGGCTCCGTAACCACCGGGGACGCCGTAGCCGCCGTACCCGCCGCCGTAACCGCCGGGTCCGCCGGGGGGCGCTCCGTAGCCGCCGGGCATGCCGGGCCCGGGGCCGCCCCAGCCGGGCCCGGGCGGCGGGGGCGGCGGCGTCTGGCCGGGGCCGGGGGCTCCGGTGGGCGCGGACCACTGGCCGGCCGCCGGCTGCTCCTTGGACCACTGCGCGCCTGGGCCCTGCGGCTGCGCGCCCGGCTGCGGCGCGGACGCGCCGGAACCGGTTCCGGGGTGGTCGGCCGGGTCGGACGCGCCGGGCTCCCGTCCCTCGGGCGTCGGCTCGGATCCGGGCGAGGCCCAGCCCGGAGTGTCAGTCATCGATGCTCCTTCTCGGTGCCCGTCCGCGGTCGCGGCGGCAGGTTGGCAGACATCGTGCCATGGGTCGGTCAAGGCGGGAGCGGGCGAGGGGAAGGCTGGATGCCTTCAGTTGTCCGCGGTGTCCGGGGCAGACTGACCGCATGGCTGATCATCAGGCACGAAGCGGCGGGGACGAACGGCCGTCCGGAATACCGGCGATCCGATGGGAGGAACCACCCGAAGGTCCCGTACTGGTCCTCCTCGACCAGACGAGGCTTCCCGTGGAAGAGGTCGAGTTGGTGTGCACGGACGCATCGGCGCTGGTGGAGGCGATCCGTTCGCTCGCCGTGCGCGGGGCGCCGCTGCTCGGGATCGCGGGGGCGTACGGCGTCGCGCTCGCCGCCGCGCGCGGCTTCGACGTGCCCGAGGCGGCACAGGCGCTGGAGGCCGCCCGGCCGACCGCGGTGAACCTGTCCGTCGGGGTGCGCCGGGCCCTGGCCGCGCACGAGGCCGAGCTGGCCAGGAGCGGTGAGCCGGCCGCGGCGGCGGAGGCGGCGTTGGCCGCGGCGCGGGCGCTGCACCGGCAGGACGCCGAGGCCAGTGCCCGGATGGCGGCTCACGGCCTGGCGTTGCTGGGCGAGCTGCTGCCCGGCGGCGGTCACCGGATCCTGACCCACTGCAACACCGGGGCGCTGGTCTCGGGCGGTGAGGGCACGGCCTTCGCGGTGGCGCTCGCGGCGCATCGTGAGGGGCGGCTGCGGCGGCTGTGGGTGGACGAGACGCGTCCGCTGCTCCAGGGGGCGCGTCTGACGGCGTACGAGGCGGCGCGCAACGGGATGGCGTACACGCTGCTCACCGACAACGCGGCGGGTTCCCTGTTCGCGGCGGGTGAGGTGGACGCGGTGCTGATCGGGGCGGACCGGATCGCGGCGGACGGCTCGGTGGCGAACAAGGTGGGCAGCTATCCGCTCGCCGTGCTCGCCCGCCACCACCAGGTGCCGTTCATCGTGGTGGCGCCGCTGACCACGATCGACATGGCCACCCCGGACGGGTCGGCCATCGAGGTCGAGCAGCGCGCCGGCTTCGAGGTGACCGAGGTGATGGCGCCGCAGGCGCAGGTGACCGGGGCCGGCGGCGGGGTCCCGGTGGCGCCGCTGGGCACGCAGGCGTACAACCCGGCGTTCGATGTGACACCGCCCGAGCTGGTGACGGCGATCGTGACGGAGGAGGGTGCCGTGTCGCCCGTGACCAGGGAGGCGCTCGCGGCGATGTGCGCCGCGGCAACCGGCTGAGCGGCGCGCGGCGCCGGGCCCGGTCCGGCGCCGCGGTCCCGCCCCGCGAGACGGCCGGGGGCAGACAGTGACGGCCCCGTACGACTATCGTCACCGGCCAGTGACCTCGCTCACCAGCGCCTCTGTCACTGTTACGAGAATGGGATGATGTCGTTTATGAAGGGACGAGTCCTTGTCGTCGACGACGACACCGCACTGGCCGAGATGCTCGGCATCGTGCTGCGTGGTGAAGGTTTTGAGCCGTCTTTCGTAGCCGACGGCGACAAGGCGCTGGCCGCGTTCCGTGAGAGCAAGCCCGATCTGGTGCTGCTCGACCTGATGCTGCCCGGACGGGACGGCATCGAGGTGTGCCGGCTGATCCGGGCGGAGTCCGGAGTGCCGATCGTGATGCTCACGGCCAAGAGCGACACCGTCGATGTCGTGGTGGGCCTGGAGTCCGGCGCGGACGACTACATCGTCAAGCCGTTCAAGCCGAAGGAACTGGTGGCGCGGATCCGGGCGCGGCTGCGGCGGTCCGAGGAGCCGGCGCCGGAGCAGCTGACCATCGGTGACCTGGTCATCGACGTGGCCGGGCACTCGGTGAAGCGGGACGGGCAGTCGATCGCGCTGACCCCGCTGGAGTTCGACCTGCTGGTCGCGCTCGCCCGCAAGCCCTGGCAGGTCTTCACGCGCGAGGTGCTGCTCGAACAGGTGTGGGGATACCGCCACGCCGCCGACACCCGCCTCGTCAACGTCCATGTGCAGCGGCTGCGTTCCAAGGTTGAGAAGGACCCGGAGCGGCCGGAGATCGTGGTGACCGTCCGTGGTGTCGGTTACAAGGCCGGGCCGAGCTGACATGTCCGGGGACAGTGCCGCTTCGGATTCCGGCATGCCCGGAGACCGTCCGCAGCGGCCTGTCGGCCGGACGGCGGCGGGTGCGCGCGTCAGGCGGCTCTTCGAGGGCGGGCTGGTGCAGGGCGGGGTACAGGGCAGCCCGGTCCTGCGGCTCTTCCTGCGCTGGGTGCGCCGGCCGCTGCTGCCGGTGATGCGGCTGTGGCGGCGCAACATCCAGCTCAGGGTCGTCGCCACCACCCTGGTGATGTCGCTGGGCGTGGTCCTGCTGCTCGGCTTCGTGGTGATCGGGCAGGTGCGCAACGGCCTGCTGGACGCGAAGGTGCATGCCTCGCAGAGCCAGGCCACGGGCGGTTTCGCGGTGGCCAAGCAGCGGGCCGACGAGGCGTCCGGCACCAACGGAACGGGTGCGGACACCGCGCCCGCCACCGCCGACGGCAGTACGGACGGCACCGCGGGTGCGGACGGACGGCCGACGCAGAACGTCATCCAGTGGATGAGCGACCTCGTGGAGTCGCTGTCCAGCGGCGGCGCGGGCGCCTTCGACGTGGTGACGCTGCCCGTCGGTGACGACAGCGGCGGCGGCCGCAGCCCGCGCGGCTCCGGGAACGTCAACCCGACCTCCAGCGTCCCCGCCGATCTGCGCGACCGGGTCAACAGCGGGACCACTGCCGCGCAGAGCTACACCCGGATCGTCTACTCCAACGGCAAGGACTCCCAGCCCGCGCTGGTCATCGGCAAGCAGGTCAACGACCCCAACGGACGGCCGTACGAGCTGTACTACCTCTTCCCGCTCACGCAGGAGGAGAAGTCGCTGAGCCTGGTCAAGGGCACCCTGGCGACCGCCGGGCTGTTCGTGGTCGTCCTGCTCGGCGCCATCGCGTGGCTGGTGGTGCGGCAGGTCGTCACGCCGGTGCGGATGGCGGCCGGGATCGCGGAGAGGCTGTCGGCCGGGCGTCTCCAGGAGCGGATGAAGGTGACCGGCGAGGACGACATCGCGCGCCTGGGCGAAGCCTTCAACAAGATGGCACAGAACCTCCAGGGCAAGATCCAGCAGCTGGAGGACCTGTCGCGGATGCAGCGCCGGTTCGTGTCGGACGTCTCCCACGAACTGCGCACCCCGCTGACCACCGTGCGCATGGCCGCCGATGTCATCCACGAGGCGCGCGAGGACTTCGACCCGGTGACCGCGCGCTCCGCCGAACTGCTCGCCGACCAGCTGGACCGGTTCGAGTCGCTGCTCGCCGACCTGCTGGAGATCAGCCGCTTCGACGCGGGCGCGGCGGCGCTGGAGGCCGAGCCGATCGATCTCAGGGAGGTCGTGCGGCGCGTGGTCGGTGGCGCCGAGCCGCTCGCCGAGCGCAAGGGCACGCGGATACGCGTGGTCGGCGACCAGCAGCCCGTGGTCGCCGAGGCCGACGCCCGGCGGGTGGAGCGGGTCCTGCGCAACCTCGTCGTCAACGCCGTCGAGCACGGCGAGGGCAGGGACGTCGTCGTGAAGATGGCCGCGGCCGGCGGCGCGGTCGCCGTCGCGGTGCGCGACTACGGCGTCGGGCTCAAGCCCGGCGAGGCGACCCGCGTGTTCAGCCGCTTCTGGCGGGCCGACCCGGCACGCGCGCGCACCACGGGCGGCACCGGCCTCGGGCTGTCGATCGCCCTGGAGGACGCGCGGCTGCACGGCGGCTGGCTCCAGGCGTGGGGTGAGCCGGGCGGCGGGTCGCAGTTCCGGCTGACGCTGCCCCGAACCGCGGACGAGCCGCTGCGGGGATCGCCGATACCGCTGGAGCCCAAGGACTCGCGCCGCAACCGCGGCCTGGCCGGGTCCGGTACGGGCCGTGCGGGCGCGGAGAAGCGGGCGACCGTTCCGGCGCAGCAGGGCGGCGGTCACCCGCCCGCGCTGCCGCCGCGCGCCCCGGTCCCGCCCGCCGCCGACCCGACCGCGCTGCCGGGCAACGGCAACGGGGCGCGCGTGGTGCCCCGGCACGTACGGCCCGAACCCGGACGACCCGATCCCGTACGACCGGAGCCCCGGCCGGAACCGGCGCGCCCGGAGGACCCGACCGAGCCAGGGGAGGCATTTCGTGGGCGCTGACCGCGAGGGGGGCGCCCGGCGGCGGCCATGGCGCGCGGCGGCGTACACCGCCTTGGGGGTCGTTCTGCTGGCGGGGTGCGCCTCGATGCCCGACAGCGGTGATCTGCGGGACGTGGAGTCCACGCCCCGGCAGGACACCGGGGTGCGCGTGTTCGCCATGCCGCCGGCCGACGATGCCACCCCGGGCGAGATCATGCAGGGCTTCCTGGAGGCGCTGACCAGCGACGATCCCGCGTACGACACGGCGCGCAAGTACCTGACGACCGACGCCGCGCGCACCTGGCGGCCGGAGCAGTCGGCCACGGTCCTCGCGAACGGGCCGAGCATCGAGACCGACTGCCGCGCCGGCAACCGGGAGGTGACCAACAGCATCACCTGTGTGCTCACCGGCAGCCGGGTGGCCACGGTCGACGCCCGGCAGGCGTACCAGCCCGCCGACGGCACCTACCGCAAGAAGGTGCACCTCGTGCGGGACGCCAAGACCGGGCAGTGGCGCATCGACGAGCTGCCCGACGGCGTGGTCATGGGCAAGTCGGACTTCCAGCGCAACTACACGTCCGTCGACAAGTACTACTTCGCCTCCGGCACGTCGGTCGGGGACGCCGGGGAACCGGTCGCGGTCGCCGATCCGGTGTTCGTGCGCAGCAAGGTCGACCCGATGACGCAGATGGTCGGGTCGCTGCTGAAGGGGCCGACCAGCTGGCTCGATCCGGTGGTCCGCTCCAGTTTCCCGACCGGTACGGCCCTGCAGAAGGGCGTGTCCGGGCTGGCGCCGGACGACCAGAACCGGCTGACGGTGCCCCTGAACCTCAAGGAGTCCCAGGTCTCCGCGGCCAAGTGCACCGAGATGGCGACCCAGGTGCTGCTCACCCTGCGGAACCTGGCGCCGACCCTGGAGTCCGTGGAACTCCAGGGGATCGGCGGCCACCGGCTGTGCGACCTCACCGAGGAGCGCGCCGAGTCCGCCGCGTGGCACGGATCGGCGAAGCGGCCCGAATACCTGTACTACGTCGACGGCAAGCGCCGGCTGGTGCGGATGCCGAGCGGGAGCACCGGCACCGGTTCCGTGCCGGTGCCGGGCGTGCTCGGCGAGGGCGACCGGACGCTCCAGTCGGTGGCGGTGTCGCGGGACGAGCACAGCGTGGCCGCGGTCGACGACGACGGCGCGTCGCTGCACGTCACGCCGCTGACGTCGGACGGCACGCTCGGCACCGCGCTGGTCACCAGCAAGGGCGCGACCCCCGACGAGCGGCTGACCACTCCGAGCTGGGACGCCCGCGGCGACCTGTGGGTGGCCGACCGCGACCGCGGCGCCCCGGCGCTGTACGTCGTGGAGCGCGGCGTCGCCAAGGCGGAGAAGGTCGCCGTGCCGGATCTGCCCGGGGACATCAAGGACGTCCGGGTGGCCGCCGACGGCGTGCGCGTCGCGCTGGTCGTGGAGAAGGACGGCAAGCAGTCGCTGCTGATCGGCCGGATCGAGCGCGACGACCGGACCGGCGAGGGCCCCTCGGTGGTCGAACTCCGTTCCGCGGCGCCCGACTTGGAGCAGGTGAGCGCCATGACCTGGGCCGGTGACAGCAGACTGCTGGTGGTCGGCCAGGAGCAGGGCGGCGTGCAGCAGATGCGGTACGTGCAGGTCGACGGCGCCACCCTGGACGGTCCCGCGCCCGGCGCGCTGCCCGGGGTGAAGGCGATCACCGCGTCCGAGGACGACCGGGTGCCGCTGGTGGCCTACTCGGACGACGGGATCGTACGGCTGCCGAGCGGGGCGCAGTGGCAGAAGGTCGACAAGGACGGGACGGCACCGGTCTATCCCGGCTGAGCGTCGGGACCGCGCCGCCACCAGGGTCTTGTGCGGGTCCGCGCCGGTCCCGCGCCGGTCTCCGCGGGTTGTCCACAGGCCGTTGTCCACAGGGGTGGTGGGCCCGCTCCGGCCTTGGCACAGTGGTGGCCATGCGCGGGTGGTGGCGGGACCTCACCGACCTGGTGCTGCCGACCGACTGCGCGGGCTGCGGGGCACCTCGTACGACGCTCTGCCCGCGGTGCCGGACCGCACTGGCCCGGGGCGCGCCCCGGCGGGTGCGGCCGCTGCCGGAGCCGCCCGGGCTGCCGGTGGTGTACGCGTCGGCGCCCTATGCGGAGGCGGTGCGGGCGCTCCTCCTCGCCCACAAGGAGCGGGGCGCGCTGACGCTCACCGGAGCGCTGGGCGCGGCCGTGGCGGGTGCCGTGCGGGCGGGCCTCGGCGGACCGGTCGGGGCGTTCGGGGTGCCCGGGACCGTGGTACTCGTGCCGGTGCCGTCCGCCCGGTGGGCCGTGCGGGCGCGGGGGCACGATCCGGTGCGGCGGATGGCGCTCGCGGCGGCCGGCGAGTTGCGGCGCACCGGGATCCCGGCCCGGGTGGCGGCCGTGCTGCGCCAGCGCAGACCCGTGGCGGACCAGGCGGGGCTGGACGCGCGGCGGCGCCTTGCGAACCTCGCGGGCGCGCTGGAGGTCGCCAAGGGCGGTGAGCGGCTGCTCGGCGGCGGCCGGGTGGTGCTGGTCGACGACCTCGTCACCACCGGTGCCACGCTCGCGGAGGCGGCGCGAGCCCTGCGGGAGGGGACCGTCTGGTGCCGGGGGAGGGGAAACGGGGCCGCAAGGCCCGTGTACGAGAACGCAACTCGGGAAGGAAGGGAAGAACGACAGACCGGAACGCGACCGGAGAAGGGGAAGTGGGTGCACGGTGCAGTGAAAAACGCGGCGGTGAACGCCCTTGGCGCGCCCTCGTATGCGGCCGTGATCGCCGCTCCGCGGGACACCTTCGAAATAGCCGGGAACTGACTGCGGACCGGCATCGTTGCAGGTACTGAGAGGGTCAATGCACCTGAACGGAGGTACACCGCGGTAGAGGGTGACGACATCCGTCCGGGCGAGATATGTTCGGTTGTGAGGAAAGGCGCAGGCCACACCTCTCATATCCGAATGCCGCGCCGCGGGTTTTCCGCAATTCACCCGCGCCGGTGGGCTGGAGATCCCGCCCATGGGGGAGGAGGAGGTGGACGTCACCAAGTCCGAGGTCCGGTGCTCACCGGACCTGGTGCGAAAGGGAGATGCTCCGCCGAAGCAGCGGAGCGATCCGGGAACGGAGTTCTGCGTGGACATCGTCGTCAAGGGCCGCAAGACCGAGGTGCCCGAGCGGTTCCGCAAGCACGTGGCCGACAAGCTGAAGCTGGAGAAGATCCAGAAGCTCGACGGCAAGGTGATCAGCCTCGACGTCGAGGTGTCCAAGGAGCCCAACCCCCGACAGGCCGACCGCTGCGACCGGGTGGAGATCACGCTCCGCTCCCGTGGCCCGGTGATCCGGGCGGAGGCGGCGGCCAGCGATCCGTACGCGGCACTCGACCTGGCGGCGGAGAAGCTGGAGGCGCGGCTGCGCAAGCAGCACGACAAGCGGTTCTCGCGCCGTGGCGCACGCCGGATCTCGGCGGCGGAGGTTCCCGACCACGTCCCTGGTGTGGCGACACTGAACGGAAACGGCCTCCCCGTGGGGGAGGAGGAGACGGACGGAGTGCCGACCAAGAAGATCGGCTCGCTGGAGGTCAAGGGCGAAGGCCCCCTGGTCGTCCGCGAGAAGACCCACGTCGCCTCCCCGATGAGCCTGGACCAGGCCCTCTACGAGATGGAACTGGTCGGCCACGACTTCTACTTGTTCGTCGACTCCGAGACGAAGGAGCCGAGCGTCGTCTACCGGCGTCACGCCTACGACTACGGCGTGATCCACCTCAGCACCGACCCGATGGTCGCCGAGGCGCAGCCCCCCGCGGCAGGGGGCACGCTGGGCGGCTGACCGCCCGGGCCGAAGCCGAACCGGTGCCCCTGGAGCGCGCGTGCGCCCCCGGGGCACCAGTGTGCGACCGGTTCGCGCCGCGCACGGCGCCTCGGTGCCGTCCCGGCATGAAATCATGGCCGCAAGGGCCCAACCGGTGGGCCGCTGCCTTGGGTTGGCGATGGCACGGGACCACACAGGCCACAGCCTTCAGGGGGAGGAACGATGGCGGACACCTTCGGACCGATGCGGAGCGAGGAGGCCGACGACACCGACGACGGTGTACTCGGCACGGCCCCCGACGGGGGCCCGCCACGCGGGGAACCGATCAGAGTCCTGGTGGTGGACGACCACGCCCTGTTCCGGCGCGGACTGGAGATCGTGCTCGCGGCCGAGGAGGACATCCAGGTCGTCGGCGAGGCGGGGGACGGCGCCGAGGCCGTGGACAAGGCGGCCGACCTGCTGCCGGACATCGTGCTGATGGACGTCCGGATGCCCCGGCGCGGCGGGATCGAGGCCTGCACCTCCATCAAGGAGGTCGCTCCCAGCGCGAAGATCATCATGCTGACGATCAGCGACGAGGAGGCCGACCTCTACGACGCGATCAAGGCGGGCGCCACCGGATATCTGCTCAAGGAGATCTCCACCGACGAGGTGGCCACCGCCATTCGCGCGGTCGCCGACGGGCAGTCGCAGATCAGCCCGTCCATGGCGTCGAAACTCCTCACCGAGTTCAAGTCGATGATCCAGCGCACCGACGAGCGCCGGCTGGTGCCGGCGCCCCGGTTGACGGACCGTGAGCTGGAAGTCCTCAAACTCGTCGCCACCGGCATGAACAACCGGGATATCGCCAAGGAGTTGTTCATCTCCGAGAACACGGTGAAGAACCACGTCCGCAATATCCTGGAGAAGCTCCAGCTGCACTCCCGGATGGAGGCCGTGGTCTACGCGATGCGGGAGAAGATCCTGGAGATCCGCTGACCGGGAAACCCGCCCGGCGCCGCGGCCTCACCCGACGGTGCGCGCGAGTTCCGCGGTCAGCGGGGCGCGCAGGGCGGGCGGGTCCACCCGCTCCACCCGGACGTCGGTGCAGTCCACCCAGGTCGCGGCCTCGGCCAGGGCCTGGGCGACCGCCGGGACCGCCTTGGGGCCGTCCAGGGTGACCTGCCGGGCGACCAGGGTGCGGCCCTCCCGGGCCGGGTCGACACGCCCGACCAGCCGGCCGCCCGCGAGCACCGGCATCGCGAAGTAGCCGTACACCCGCTTGGGCTTGGGGACGTACGCCTCCAGGCGGTGGGTGAAGCCGAAGACGCGCTCCGTGCGCGCCCGTTCCCAGATCAGCGAGTCGAACGGGGACAGCAGGGTGGTGCGGTGGCGGCCGCGCGGCGGTGCCACCAGGGCCGCCGGGTCCGCCCAGGCCGGCTTCCCCCAGCCCTCGACCTCGACCGGCACCAGACCCGAGTCCGCGATCACCGCGTCCACCTGCTCGCCCTTGAGCCGGTGGTAGTCGGCGATGTCCGCGCGGGTGCCCACGCCCAGGGACTCACCGGCCAGCCGGACCAGGCGGCGCAGGCACTCGGCGTCGTCCAGCTCGTCGTGCAGCAGTTCGGCGGGGACGGCGCGTTCGGCGAGGTCGTACACCCGCTTCCAGCCGCGCCGTTCGACGCACACCACCTCGCCGTACATCAGCGCCCGTTCCACCGCGACCTTGGTGCCGGACCAGTCCCACCACTCGCTGGTGCGCTTGGCGCCGCCCAGCTCGGTCGCGGTCAGCGGGCCTTCGACGCGCAGCTGCTTGACGACCTGTTCGTAGGTGCCGTCGGGGAGTTCGTGGTTCCAGTGCGGGCGGTTGCGGTAGGCGCGGCGGCGGAAGGCGAAGTGCGGCCATTCCTCGATGGGCAGGATGCAGGCCGCGTGCGACCAGTACTCGAAAGCGTGCACGTCCTTCCAGTAGGCGTTCTCGACCGTCTTGCGGCCGACCGCGCCGAGGCGGGCGTACGGCACGAGTTCATGGGAGCGGGCCAGGACGGAGATGGTGTCGAGCTGGACCGCGCCGAGATGGCGCAGCACCCCCCGGACCCCGGCGCGCCGGTCGGGCGCGCCGAGCAGTCCCTGGGCCCGCAGGGCGATGCGGCGGGCGTCGTCCGCGGTGAGCGTGGTGGTCGGGCGCGGCAGGGTCGTCATGTCTGCGGACGATAGACGCCGGCACTGACAACGCGTGCCGGGCCCCGGTCATCGCACCGGACCCGGCAGGTACGGGGCGGTGGACGGCAGGCCGAGGTCCGAGGGGAGCAGGGAGCCGACCCAGCAGTCCCGCCGCACCCCCTTGTTGCTGATCGCGGAGCGCAGGGTGCCTTCCAGGACGAAGCCGGCGCGCTCGGCCACCGCGCGCGAGGCGTGGTTGCCGATCTCGGCGCGCCACTCCACACGGTCGACGCCCCGGCCGGTGAAGATCCAGCGGCAGGCGGTGAGCACGGCCTCCGTGACATAGCCGTGGCCGCGGTGCTCCTTGGTGGCCCAGAAGCCGATCTCCGCGGTGGCCGGCGTGTGCATCGTGAGGCTGAGCATGCCGGCCAGCTCCCCGCCGGCGAGGAAGATCCCGAAGGTGAACATCGAACCCAGGGCCCAGCCGTCCGGGACCATCTCGTGCGTGAAGCCGCGGGCGTGTTCCGGCAGATACGGGGAGGGGATCGTGGTCCAGCGCCGGATGTCGGCGTCCTGGGCGGCCTCGAACACCGCCTCGGTGTCCTCGGGGCCGACGGCGCGCAGCCGCAGCCGGCCGGTGGTGAGCGTGACGGGTTCCATCGGCCGATTCTGCTCGTATCGTCCCGCAAGGGCCATCGGTTTCCGCGATCCGTGAGCACGCGATCACATTTCGCACAATTCCCTGCGCGGATGCGGCACTATCCGGATACCCCGTCCGTTGTCCCGGATGAAGCAGTGGCCGGGACGCCAGGCCCTCCCGGCGCGGCCGGGTCCTCGCATACGATGGCCGTTGCTCAGTACGTCACATGGAAAACCGACCGTCCCAGGCCCGACCGGCAAGGAGACCAGCCCCCGTGTCCGTCCTCTCGAAGATCATGCGTGCAGGCGAAGGCAAGATCCTGCGCAAGCTGCACCGCATCGCGGACCAGGTCAACTCCATCGAAGAGGACTTCGTCGACCTCTCCGACGCCGAGCTGCGGGCCCTCACCGATGAGTACAAGCAGCGGTACGCCGACGGTGAGAGCCTGGACGACCTGCTCCCCGAGGCGTTCGCCACCGTCCGCGAGGCCGCCAAGCGCGTCCTGGGCCAGCGTCACTACGACGTGCAGCTGATGGGCGGCGCCGCGCTGCACCTCGGCTACGTGGCCGAGATGAAGACCGGTGAGGGCAAGACGCTCGTCGGCACCCTGCCCGCGTACCTGAACGCGCTGTCCGGCGACGGCGTGCACATCGTCACGGTCAACGACTACCTGGCCGAGCGCGACTCCGAGATGATGGGCCGCGTCCACAAGTTCCTGGGCCTCGACGTCGGCGTCATCCTCGCCAACATGACGCCGGCCCAGCGCCGCGAGCAGTACGGCTGCGACATCACCTACGGCACGAACAACGAGTTCGGCTTCGACTACCTGCGCGACAACATGGCGTGGTCGAAGGACGAGCTGGTGCAGCGCGGCCACAACTTCGCCATCGTGGACGAGGTCGACTCCATCCTGGTGGACGAGGCGCGTACCCCGCTGATCATCTCCGGCCCGGCCGACCAGGCCACCAAGTGGTACGGCGACTTCGCCAAGCTGGTCCTGCGCCTGAAGAAGGGCGAGGCGGGCAACCCGCTCAAGGGCGTCGAGGAGACCGGCGACTACGACGTCGACGAGAAGAAGCGCACGGTCGCGATCCACGAGTCCGGTGTCAGCAAGGTCGAGGACTGGCTGGGCATCGACAACCTCTACGAGTCGGTGAACACCCCGCTCGTCGGTTACCTGAACAACGCCATCAAGGCGAAGGAACTGTTCAAGAAGGACAAGGACTACGTCGTCATCGACGGCGAGGTCATGATCGTCGACGAGCACACCGGCCGTATCCTCGCCGGCCGCCGCTACAACGAGGGCATGCACCAGGCGATCGAGGCGAAGGAAGGGGTGGAGATCAAGGACGAGAACCAGACGCTCGCCACCATCACCCTCCAGAACTTCTTCCGCCTCTACAAGAAGCTCTCCGGCATGACCGGTACGGCGATGACCGAGGCCGCCGAGTTCCACCAGATCTACAAGCTCGGCGTGGTCCCCATCCCGACCAACAGGCCGATGATCCGCAAGGACCAGTCCGACCTGATCTACCGCACCGAGGTGGCCAAGTTCGAGGCGGTCGTCGACGACATCGCCGAGAAGCACGAGAAGGGCCAGCCGATCCTCGTCGGCACCACCTCCGTCGAGAAGTCCGAGTACCTCTCGCAGCAGCTCAGCAAGCGGGGCATCCAGCACGAGGTGCTGAACGCCAAGCACCACGAGCGTGAGGCGTCGATCGTCGCCCAGGCCGGCCGCAAGGGCGCCGTGACGGTCGCCACCAACATGGCCGGCCGTGGTACGGACATCAAGCTCGGCGGCAACCCCGAGGACCTCGCCGAGGCGGAGCTGCGCCAGCGCGGTCTCGACCCCGAGGAGCACATCGAGGAGTGGGCCGCGGCCCTGCCCGCCGCCCTGGAGAAGGCCGAGCAGGCCGTCAAGGCGGAGAAGGAGGAGGTGGAGGCGCTCGGCGGCCTCTACGTCCTCGGCACCGAGCGGCACGAGTCGCGGCGCATCGACAACCAGCTGCGCGGTCGTTCCGGCCGTCAGGGCGACCCCGGCGAGTCCCGCTTCTACCTCTCCCTCGGCGACGACCTGATGCGTCTGTTCAAGGCCCAGATGGTCGAGCGCGTGATGTCCATGGCCAACGTGCCGGACGACGTGCCGATCGAGAACAAGATGGTCACCCGCGCGATCGCCTCGGCGCAGTCGCAGGTCGAGCAGCAGAACTTCGAGACCCGCAAGAACGTCCTGAAGTACGACGAGGTGCTCAACCGGCAGCGCGAGGTCATCTACGGCGAGCGCCGGCGCGTGCTGGAGGGCGAGGACCTGCACGAGCAGATCCAGCACTTCATGGACGACACCATCGACGCGTACGTCGCCGCGGAGACCGCCGAGGGCTTCCCCGAGGACTGGGACCTGGACCGGCTGTGGGGCGCCTTCAAGCAGCTCTACCCGGTGAAGGTCACCATCGAGGAGCTGGAGGACGCGGCCGGCGACCGGGCCGGTCTGACCGCCGAGTTCATCTCGGAGTCCATCAAGGAGGACATCCACGAGCAGTACGAGGCCCGCGAGGCGCAGCTCGGCTCCGAGATCATGCGCGAGCTGGAGCGGCGGGTCGTGCTGTCGGTCCTCGACCGCAAGTGGCGCGAGCACCTCTACGAGATGGACTACCTCCAGGAGGGCATCGGCCTGCGCGCGATGGCGCAGAAGGACCCGCTGGTCGAGTACCAGCGCGAGGGCTTCGACATGTTCACCGCGATGATGGAGGGCATCAAGGAGGAGTCCGTCGGCTACCTGTTCAACCTGGAGGTCCAGGTGGAGCAGCAGGTCGAGGAGGTGCCGGTCGAGGAGGCCGAGCCGGTCGGCGAGGGCGTCCAGGACGCGGTGCCGGCGCAGGCGGGCGCGGGCCGTCCCGAGATCCGCGCGAAGGGGCTCGACGTCCCGCAGCGCCGGGACCTGCACTTCTCCGCGCCCACGGTGGACGGCGAGGGCGGCATCGTCGAGCGGGACCTGGAGGACGACGGCCCGGTGCGTTCCGAGTCGGACGGGCTGACCCGGGCGGAGCGCCGTAAGCAGGCGAAGGGCGGGCGGCGTCGCAAGAAGTGACGCGCAGCGCCTGAACAAGGGCCGGGTTCCTCGGGGACCCGGCCCTTTTCGCGTGCCGTCGCAGGCGTGGCGCGCCCGAGTCAGGGGGTGACCGCCCGGCCTTGGGGGCCGGTCTCCACGGCGGTGCAGCGCCAGCGCAGGTCCTGGCCGAGTTCCAGCCGGAAGGCCAGGGCGCGGAGCTGGTCACCGGCGGCGATGCGGGCGAAGACCTCCAGGGCGCCCTCACCGGCGACGTAGTAGCCGATGTCCCGGACGACCGGGCGGGTGCCGCGGGCGCGCAGCGGGCGGCGGGCGGCGAGGCGGGCCAGGTCGTCGTAGGCGCGGCCGGCCGTGTGGCGGAGCATCCAGTGCACGGGGCGCTGACCGCTCAGGACGGCCAGCAGACGGTCCGCGAACACATCGGTGGGGCGAGACCGCCCGGCGGCCTCACCGGGGACCGTACGGGGCGGCTGCGGGGGCGCCGCGCGCCTCGCGGGGGTGCGGGGCGGGGCGCCGGCGGGCCGGCGGGTGTCGTGGCGGGTCGGCGGGCGGTGGCGGGGGCGCGGACGCGGGTGAGGGGTGCGGCTCATGACCTTGTTCATGGGGGTCCCCGTTCGGCGGGCCCGGTGGATACCGGGCGGTAACCAGTTGGTGGGGCTCTTGTACGGGGCCGGGGAGCGCGCGGCAAGGAGGCGGGCCCCGGCGGCGAGGGGGCGGGAAGGGTCACCGGTCAGGGGGATGGACAAGGGTGCGGGGCCCGGGATCAAGCGGGTGCACCGGGTGAGGAACGGCCCGTGGGGTTGACGTTCGCGGGGTGCGGGCAGGGACCCGAAAGGGGACAGCCGCACGTATCCTGAAGGCCCTCCGGACGGCGGGGGAGCCCATGACCAGGAAAGAGCGGCCAGCATGCGCGTCTACGTCCCCCTGACCCTCCCCGGCCTCGCCGAGGCGCACCGGACGGGTGAGCTCGGGGCCGGCCCCTTCCTCGCCTACGCCGTCACGCCCGCGCTGCGCGAGTGGTACCTCTCCGACGACATCGAGGAGCTGGAGTACGCCGCGCTCGGCCGGGCCGCGCTGGCCTCCCTGCGGCTCCTCGCGGCCGACGCCGACGCGCCCCGGCGCCGGGTCGTGGTGGCCGTGGACGTCGCCGACGGCGCCGCCACCGTCGACCCGGACCGCGGGCTCGACCCGGCCGCGCTGGGCGAGGTGACCGTGAAGGTGACCGTGCCGCTCGCCAAGGCGGCGGCGGTCCACGTCGACGCCGACGACGCGGAGCAGGACGTGACCGCGGCGGCGCGGGCGCTGGCGGCGGCGGACGGCGGGGACGACGACGCGCAGTTCGTGGTGGACGGCGCCGACGACCACGAGCTGCTGTGGTTCGCCACGCAGGAGATCCCCAACCTCGTCGGACGGCGCTGACCAGGAGAAACGAGCGTTCCGGCGGGATTGTCAGTGGGGCCGGGTACGGTCTTGGGCATGGGGAAGCAGGCAAGCGCGCACATCGTCTGGGACTGGAACGGCACGCTCTTCCACGACAACGAGGCGATCATCGGGGCGACCAACGCCGCGTTCGCGGAGCTGGGGCTGGCGCCGATCACGCTGGAGCAGTACCGGGCGCTGTACTGCGTGCCCGTGCCGAAGTTCTACGAGCGGCTGATGGGGCGGCTGCCGACCGACTCCGAGTGGCAGCTGATGGACGGCGTCTTCCAGCGGTGCTACACGGAGCGGCGGGCGCGGTGCGCGCTGACCGACGGCGCGGCCGAGCTGCTGCTGGGGTGGCGGTCGGCGGGCCACAGCCAGTCGCTGCTGAGCATGTACGGGCACGAGGAACTGGTGCCGCTCGTGCGGGGGTTCGGGATCGAGGAGCACTTCGTCCGGGTGGACGGGCGCACCGGCCCGTCCGGCGGGAGCAAGGCGGAGCACATGGTGCGCCACCTGTCCCGGCTGGCGGGGTCGGTCGACCCGGGGCGGACGGTGGTGATCGGGGACGCGGCGGACGACGCGGTCGCGGCGCGGCACGTCGGCGCCGGGGCCGTGCTGTACACCGGGGGCTCGCACAGCAGAGCCAGCCTGGAGGAGGTCGGCGTGCCCGTGGTGGACACGCTGGCGGAGGCCGTCGAGGTGGCGCAGCGCATAGCCGCCTGACCGGGCGTCGCGACGGCCCCCGCCCGGTCCTCGGCGCCCTGTGCACGCCCCTCAGTTCACCGGGGCCTTGGCGCGCAGCACCTTGAGGAACTCCCGCATCCAGCCGGGGTGATCCGGCCAGGCCCGCGCCGAGACCAGCGTGCCGTCGGTCACCGTCTCCGTGTCCTGGAAGCTCGCGCCGGCCGCCTGCATGTCGGGCTCCAGCGCCGGGTAGGCCGTGACGCGCCGGCCGCGCAGGGTGTCGATCGCGGCGGTGAGCAGCGGGCCGTGGCAGATCTGGGCGACCGGCTTGTCCGCGTCGAAGAAGGCCTTCAGGATCTTGCGCAGTTCGGGATCGTTGCGCAGGTACTCGGGGGCCCGCCCGCCGGGGATCACCAGCGCGACGTACTCCCCGGGGTCCACCTCGGCGAAGGAGAGGTCGGCGGGCCAGGTGTAGCCGGGCTTCTCGGTGTAGGTGTCGTAGCCGGGCTCGAAGTCGTGCACGACGAAGCGGAGCGTCTTTCGGGAGGGGGCCGCGATGTCGACGCCGTAGCCCTCCTCGCGCAGCCGCTGGTAGGGATAGAGGACTTCCAGGGACTCCGCTGCGTCACCGGTGACGATGAGGATCTTCGCGGGCATGTCGGCGCTCCTCCGGACAGGGACAGGCTCCTGGTCGTTCCCAGGGTGCGGCGCGAGGCGGCCGGACGCTACCCCGTCGCGCCCCTCGACCGGCTGATTCCGGTTACGCCACCCGGGTGGCGCCGGACGCTGTGCAGAACGTCAAACTTTGACCCCCTGTTTTGTACACATACGGCTCATGACGGTTCCAGGGTGAGGAGCGATAGCCTTGTGGCGTGATCAGCGCGATAGCTCGCGGGGCCGATCCGGCTCCCGCCCTGCGCCCGGGTTGCACGGAGTACCTCCGTGACCGGGCGGCGGTCGCTGGTCTTCGCGGGCGGTGCGGGGGCGCGGATGCCTCCCGGACGCCGGGGACGGCCCGGACGGCGACGGTGCCGAGAGCAGCGTCACACCCGGCGGTCGTGTCGGAAAAGGCCGAATACCCCCCGCTCATCTCACCTCGCGGCATAGCGTCGGAACGGACCGGAGACCCCGGGCCGTGGCGTCGAGCCGCGGGGGAAGAGCCAGTACTTCCTTCTACGTCACGCAACGGCGCGCGACAGGAGCCAGAGGACAATGCAGACCAAGCTGGACGAAGCCAAGGCCGAGCTGCTCGAGAGGGCCGCCCGGGTAGCTGAGAACAGCCCGGTCGGGGGGCACCTACCGACCGGGACGACGGGGGAGGGTGCCCCGGACACCCCGGACAGCGAGTCCACCCTCGCCTTCCTCCAGCGCTACTACCTGCACACGGCACCGGAAGACCTCGCCGACCGCGACCCGGTCGACGCCTTCGGCGCCGCGGTCTCGCACTACCGTCTCGCCGAGAACCGCCCCCAGGGCACCGCGAACGTCCGGGTGCACACCCCGACGGTCGAGGAGAACGGCTGGACGTGCAGCCACACGGTCGTCGAGGTCGTGACCGACGACATGCCGTTCCTGGTGGACTCCGTCACCAACGAGCTGACGCGCGGCGGACGCGGCATCCACGTCGTGATCCACCCCCAGTTCGTGGTCCGCCGCGACCTCACCGGCAAGCTGCTGGAGGTCCTGCCGACCCCGCCCACCTCCGCCGGTGACCTGCCGCACGACGCGCACGTCGAGTCCTGGATCCACGTCGAGATCGACCGGGAGACCGACCGCGCCGACCTCAAGCAGATCGCCGCCGACCTGCTGCGCGTGCTGTCCGACGTCCGGGAGGCCGTCGAGGACTGGGAGAAGATGCGCGAGGCGGCGACCCGGATCGCCGGCGAGCTGGAGACCGAGCCGGTCCCCGCCGACATGCCGCGGCCGGAGGTCGAGGAGGCCCGCGAGCTGCTGCGCTGGCTCTCCTCCGACCACTTCACCTTCCTGGGCTACCGCGAGTACGAGCTGCGCGGGGACGACACCCTGGCCGCCGTGCCCGGCACCGGCCTCGGCATCCTGCGCTCCGACCCGCAGCACGCGGAGGACGACCAGCACCCGGTCAGCCCCTCCTTCGAGCGGCTGTCGGCCGACGCGCGCGCCAAGGCCCGCGAGCACAAGCTGCTGGTGCTGACCAAGGCGAACAGCCGGGCCACCGTGCACCGGCCGTCGTACCTGGACTACATCGGCGTCAAGAAGTTCGACAAGGACGGCAACGTCGTCGGCGAGCGGCGCTTCCTCGGCCTGTTCTCCTCGGCCGCGTACACCGAGTCGGTGCGCCGGGTGCCCGTCATCCGCCGCAAGGTGGCCGAGGTGCTGGACCGCGCCGGGTTCTCGCCCAACAGCCACGACGGCCGCGACCTGCTCCAGATCCTGGAGACCTACCCGCGCGACGAGCTGTTCCAGACGCCGGCCGCCGAGCTCCAGTCCATCGCCACCAGCGTGCTCTACCTCCAGGAGCGGCGCCGGCTGCGGCTCTACCTGCGCCAGGACGAGTACGGCCGCTACTACTCGGCCCTCGTCTACCTGCCGCGCGACCGCTACACCACCGGTGTGCGCCTGCGGATCATCGACATCCTGAAGGAGGAGCTGGGCGGCACCAGCGTCGACTTCACCGCCTGGAACACCGAGTCGATCCTGTCCCGGCTGCACTTCGTCGTGCGCGTCCCGCAGGGCACCGAGCTGCCCGAGCTGTCCGACGCCGACAAGGAGCGCATCGAGACCCGCCTGGTCGAGGCCGCCCGCTCCTGGGCGGACGGGTTCGCCGAGGCGCTCAACGCCGAGTGCGGCGAGGAGCGCGCCGCCGAGCTGCTGCGCCGCTACACCAACGCCTTCCCCGAGGGCTACAAGGCCGACCACAGCCCCCGCGCGGCCGTCGCCGACCTGGTGCACCTGGAGCGGCTCACCCGCGACAGGGGCAACGACTTCGCGCTGAGCCTGTACGAGCCGGTGGGCGCCGCCCCCGACGAGCGCCGCTTCAAGATCTACCGCACCGGCGAGGCCGTCTCGCTGTCCGCGGTGCTGCCGGTGCTCCAGCGCATCGGCGTCGAGGTCGTCGACGAGCGGCCGTACGAGCTGCGCTGCTCGGACCGCACCACCGCCTGGATCTACGACTTCGGCCTGCGCATCCCGACGCTCGGCGGCGCGGGCGGCGACCTGCTGGGCGACGACGGCCGCGAGCGCTTCCAGGAGGCGTTCGCCGCCACCTGGACCGGCCGCGCGGAGAACGACGGCTTCAACGCCCTCGTGCTCAGCGCCGGGCTGAACTGGCGCGAGGCCATGGTGCTGCGCGCCTACGCCAAGTACCTGCGCCAGGCCGGTTCGACCTTCTCGCAGGACTACATGGAGGACACCCTCCGCAACAACGTCCACACCACCCGCCTGCTCGTCTCCCTCTTCGAGGCGCGGATGTCGCCGGAGCGGCAGGGGGCCGGCCTGGAGCTGACGGACGCACTGCTGGAGGAGCTGGACGCGGCGCTGGACCAGGTGGCGAGCCTGGACGAGGACCGCATCCTGCGCTCCTTCCTGACCGTCATCAAGGCGACCCTGCGCACCAACTTCTTCCAGCGGCGCGCCGACGGCAGCCCGCACGACTACGTGTCGATGAAGTTCGACCCGCAGGCCATCCCGGACCTGCCCGCGCCGCGCCCGGCGTTCGAGATCTGGGTGTACTCGCCGCGCGTCGAGGGCGTGCACCTGCGCTTCGGCAAGGTCGCGCGCGGTGGTCTGCGCTGGTCCGACCGGCGCGAGGACTTCCGCACCGAGATCCTGGGCCTGGTCAAGGCGCAGATGGTGAAGAACACCGTCATCGTGCCGGTGGGCGCCAAGGGCGGCTTCGTCGCCAAGCAGCTGCCGGACCCGGCCAAGGACCGCGACGCCTGGCTGGCCGAGGGTGTCGCCAGCTACAAGACCTTCATCTCGGCGCTGCTGGACATCACCGACAACATGGTCGGCGGCGAGGTCGTCCCGCCCAAGGACGTGGTCCGGCACGACGGCGACGACACCTACCTGGTCGTCGCGGCCGACAAGGGCACCGCCACCTTCTCCGACATCGCCAACGGGGTCGCCGAGAAGTACAACTTCTGGCTCGGCGACGCCTTCGCCTCCGGCGGCTCGGCGGGCTACGACCACAAGGGCATGGGCATCACCGCGCGCGGCGCGTGGGAGTCCGTCAAGCGGCACTTCCGCGAGCTGGGCGTGGACACCCAGTCCGAGGACTTCACGGTCGTCGGCATCGGCGACATGTCCGGTGACGTGTTCGGCAACGGCATGCTGCTGTCCGAGCACATCCGCCTGGTCGCCGCCTTCGACCACCGGCACATCTTCATCGACCCGAACCCGGACGCGGAGACCTCGTACGCCGAGCGCCGCCGCCTGTTCGAGCTGCCCCGTTCCAGCTGGGCGGACTACAACAAGGAGCTGCTGTCGGCGGGCGGCGGGATCTTCCCGCGCAGCGCCAAGTCGATCCAGCTCAACGCGCACATCCGCGAGGCCCTCGGCATCGAGGACAAGGTCGCCAAGATGACCCCGGCCGACCTGATGAAGACGATCCTCAAGGCGCCGGTCGACCTGCTGTGGAACGGCGGCATCGGCACCTATGTGAAGTCCTCCGCGGAGTCCAACGCGGACGTCGGCGACAAGGCCAACGACGCCATCCGCGTCGACGGCGCCGACCTGCGGGTCAAGGTCGTCGGCGAGGGCGGCAACCTGGGTCTGACCCAGCTCGGCCGGATCGAGTTCGCCGCACAGGGCGGCAAGATCAACACCGACGCGATCGACAACAGCGCCGGCGTGGACACCTCCGACCACGAGGTGAACATCAAGATCCTGCTGAACGGGCTGGTCGCGGACGGCGACATGACCGTCAAGCAGCGCAACAAGCTGCTCGCGGAGATGACCGACGAGGTCGGCGCGCTGGTCCTGCGCAACAACTACGCGCAGAACACCGCGCTCGCCAACGCGCTGTTCCAGGCCAAGGACATGCTCCACGCCCAGCAGCGGTTCATCCGCCACCTGGTGCGCGAGGGCCACCTGGACCGGGCCCTGGAGTTCCTGCCGACCGACCGCCAGATCCGCGAGCGCCTCACCCAGGGCCAGGGCCTGACCGGCCCGGAGACGGCCGTGGTGCTGGCGTACACGAAGATCACGGTCGCCGAGGAGCTGCTGCACACCTCGCTGCCGGACGACCCGTACCTGCGCACCCTGCTGCACGCGTACTTCCCGACCGCGCTGCGCGAGCGGTTCGCGGAGGCCGTCGACAACCACCCGCTGCGCCGCGAGATCACCACCACGGTGCTGGTCAACGACACGGTCAACACGGGCGGTACGACGTATCTGCACCGGCTGCGCGAGGAGACCGGCGCCTCCCTGGAGGAGATCGTCCGCGCCCAGACCGCGGCCCGCGCGATCTTCTGCTCGGCCCCGGTGTGGGACGCGGTGGAGGCCCTGGACAACCGGGTCGACGCGGACGTGCAGACCCGGATCCGGCTGCACTCGCGGCGCCTGGTCGAGCGCGGCACCCGCTGGCTGCTCAACAACCGCCCGCAGCCGATCCAGCTCGCCGAGACGGTGGAGTTCTTCGCCGAGCGCGTCGAGCAGGTCTGGCAGCAGCTGCCCAAGCTGGTGCGCGGCGCGGACCTGGAGTGGTACCAGCACGTGTACGACGAGCTGTCCGCGGCCGGCGTCCCGGACGAACTGGCCGCCCGCGTGGCCGGGTTCTCCTCCGCCTTCCCGGCGCTCGACATCGTCTCGGTGGCCGACCGGATGGGCAAGGAGCCGCTGGACGTCGCCGAGGTCTACTACGACCTCGCCGACCGCCTCGGCATCAGCCAGCTGATGGACCGCATCATCGAGCTGCCGCGCAACGACCGCTGGCAGTCCATGGCCCGCGCCTCCATCCGCGAGGACCTGTACGCGGCCCACGCGGCGCTCACCGCGGACGTGCTCACGGCGGGCAACGGCACCTCGACGCCGGAGCAGCGCTTCGGGGAGTGGGAGCAGCGCAACGCCCCCATCCTGAGCCGGGCGCGCACCACCCTGGAGGAGATCCGCAGCTCGGACTCCTTCGACCTCGCCAACCTGTCGGTGGCGATGCGGACGATGCGGACGCTGCTGCGCACGCACTCGTAGCCGTAGGACGACGGGAACGCCCCGGGCCGATGGACCATCGGACCGGGGCGTTCCCTTTCTTGCCGACCTTTGTACAAAAACGATCTGCCGATTTACCGTTTCCTGCTAATCGGTGTGATTCGGATAGGGTCTGCGCTGTGAGAGCCAATTACCTGGGCTTTCATTTTTCGTCTATCCATACGGGTGTTCCAACAGGATGCACGCAGCGCCGTCTGACCTCGAAGAGCACGTGAGCCGCCGCACGCCGCCGAACGGCACCGCGCGGGCGGCCAGGGCACTGCCCCAGGCCGCCGCCGTGCTGGTCCTGGTGCTGCTGCTCCTGGTGATCGTCCGGCTGCCGTGGATCGGCGACCTGGGCATGCACGCGGCCACCGTCCAGCGGCTGAGCCACGACCTGCTGCACCCCGGCAACCCGCTGGTCGACGCGGACACCCCGAGCCCGTACTACTCGCCGTGGATGCTGGTGCTGGGCGCGCTCGCCAAGGTGACCGGACTGTCGGTGTTCGTGGTGCTGCGCGTCGCCGCGCTGGTGGGGCTCACCCTGCTGGTCACCGGCGTGTGGCGGTACGTGCGCACGCTCAGCGCGCACCGGGCGGCGCCGGCGCTGGCCCTGCTCAGCCTGGTGCTGCTGTGGGGGACGGCGGTCCTCAACTGGAGCGGCTTCGTCGGCCTGCACTCCCTCGCGCTGACCATCGCCTACCCGAGCGTGTTCGCGCTCGGACTCACCTTCCACTTCTGGGCCTGGCTCACCCGCGCCCTGCGGACCGAGGCGTCCTGGGCGCGCTGGCTGGGGCTGGGCGTGCTGTGGGCGCTGGTCCTGCTGAGCCACCAGTTCACGGGCGTCGTCGCCACGCTCGGCGCGCTGGCCATGGTGGTCTCCGCGCGGCCCGGCCGCACGGTGTGGCTGCGGCTCGGCGGCGGGCTGCTCCTCGGCGCGGTGCTGCTGTGGCTGTGGCCGTACTACGACTTCTTCTCGCTGTTCTCCGCCGGGTCCGACCTGGAGGCCATCCACAAGCCGCTGTACGAGCACCTGGGCACCCGGTTCGCGCTGGTGCTGCTGGGAGTGGCGGCGCTGGTGCTGCGCTTCCGGCGGGACCGGTGGGACGCCCTCGTGCTGTTCTTCCTGCTCGGCGCGCTGGTGTTCGCGGCGGGCGGGCTGACCGGGCACTACAGCTGGGGCCGGGCCATGCCCGCCGCGCTGATCCCGGCGCAGCTCGCCGCGGCCCTGGAGGCGGTGTCGGCCGGCCGCCGGGCGGTGCGGACCGGGTGGGCGTGTGTGCTGGGCGTCGCGCTGGCGGTCGGGGCGTGGGCGCAGGCCGGGACGCTCGGGTACGCGACCGGCAAGGGGGCGCTGCCGTCCGTGCTGGCGGCCAAGTACCAGGCGCCCTGGGTGGGGTACCACTGGCTCACGCCGTGGGTGCGGTACGGGGACGTGGTGATGGCGCGGACGTATCCGGCGCGGCAGATCCCGGCGTACGGGGCGTACACCGTCGCGCCGGGCTATCCCGATGTGTTCCTGCCGGACGCCGCGCGGCGGTCGGCCGCGGTGGACCGGTTCTTCGCGGACGGTACGTCCCCGGCGCGGCGGCAGGAGATCCTGCGCGAGTACGGCGTGCGGTGGGTCGTCGGGCCGGCCGGTCTGGCCGGGCCGGGCCTGCGGAAGGTGACCACGGGCCCGGCGGACCAGGTCCTGTTCCGGGTCGAGCGCTGAGCCGCCCGCGGCCGGTGTGAAGCACCGCGGCCCCGTGGATGTCCACGGGGCCGCGGTGCTACGGCGCTGTCCTGCGCCCGGCGCTACTTCAGGACGCTCGCCACCAGCTTCGCCGCCTTGCGGACCCTGGGGCGGGCGATCTTGCGCAGCACCGGCCGGATCACCGTGGCCGTCGCGCCCACCGGGCGCCAGCGGAGCTGGAGACGGCCGGGGTTGCGGCCCTCCGGCTCCACCGTGACCTCGTGCGGCGTCGCACCGGAGCGGTAGTCGACGCGGGCCGTGGCCGCGGGGAAGTCCAGCGGGGCCAGCAGGACGCCGGAGTTCCACAGGCCCTGCTGGTTCAGCCGGACCAGGGGGTGGCGGATGCCCTCGAAGCCCTGGAGGGGGAGCTGTGCGGCGGCGAGGTCCAGCCGGACGCTGCCCTCGAAGACGCCGGGGCTGACCGGGTCCAGCCGGAAGGGCACCGTCATCCGGCGCCCGCCGGGGGAGAGGATCAGACCGGCCCGCTGGGGCCCCACGGGGAGCCGCAGCCCGGGGTCGTACGTGCGGATGGCCAGCGTGAGCGAGGCCCCGTTGCCGCGGGTCAGTTCGGTGATCTCGTGGCGGAACTGCGCCGTCGGGAACGGACGCGTGTCCAACTCCAGGTCGGCGACGGACAGTTCACGGCGGCCCCGGTCCGTGTCCGGGACGCTGTCGCCCCAGTACGGCACACCCGCCGCGTCCGGGGTGACCCGGCGCGGCGCCACCTCCTGGCCGAGTCCGCGCGCCGCCGCCCGGACGTCGGCGAGGCGGCCCGAGCGCAGCAGTTCGAGGACGATCCGCTCGGGCCGGGGCAGCCTGGTGTAGGCGCCGGGGGCCAGGGTGTCCAGGTACGGGTTCATGATGTCCGCGAACGCGGCCAGCCACTCGTCGTCCCGGTAGGGCAGGTCGCCCGCGTACATCCGGAAGTCGTGCTTGAGGAACTTGTAGTCCTTGTCCTCCCGCAGCCCCGCGTGCCCGCTCTCCACCAGGAAGTCGTCGATGAGCCGCTGGACGTGCACCCGGTCGCGGACGTTGGTGACCTTGTGCCGCTGGTTGGAGATGGACGCCGAGGCGGCCGCCGCGTACGGGTCGATGTACCAGACGTACACCGGGTCCGGGATGATCGTGAACGCCTTGGCCAGGCAGTACGCCTGCGCCGAGAACAGCTGGTCCTCGTAGTGGATGCCCTCGGGGAAGCGCAGGTCGTGCCGGTCCAGGAAGGCGCGCGCGTACATCTTGCTGGTCGACAGGTGCTCGAAGAACAGCCGCGGGTCCGCCTCGATGCCCTCGATCGTGCGGTGCTCGGCGACCAGGTGCGGCATCCACGTCGTACGGCGGCCGTTGTCCACGCGGACCCGGCGCACCGCGCCCATGGTGAAGTCGACCTCGCGCTCGCGGTGCGCGGCCAGCAGCAGTTCCACGGCGTCGGGCGGGAGTTCGTCGTCGCTGTCGAGGAACATCAGATACGGCGCGCGGGCGATCTCGACGGCCCGGTTGCGCGGCGCGCTGCACCCGCCGCTGTTCTCCGGCAGCCGCAGGTAGCGGACGCGGGGGTCCTCGGCCTCCAGACGGCGCGCCACGGTCGGCGTGTCGTCGGTGGAGTGGTCGTCGCTGATGATGATCTCGATGTTGGCGTGCGTCTGCGCGCGCAGCGAGGCGACCGCCCGGGGCAGGCGGGCCGCGTCGTTGTAGACGATGACGGTGACCGTGACGTCGGGGGTCGTGGCCGGGGTCGTCATGCCGTGGCCTCCTCGGGGGTCGGGGCGGGGGTGCGGTCCTCGATCGGCAGCACCGGTGGCAGCGCCTCCTCCGGCTCGCCGAGGAACACCCGGCGCACGACCCGCTCGGCGGCGCGGCCGTCGTCGTACTCGCAGAACCGGCGCCGGAAGGCGCTGCGGGCCTTGGCCGCGCTGTCGTCGCGCCAGGCGCCGGAGCGGAAGATCTCCGTCAGCTCCTCCTGGGTGCGGGCGACCTGCCCGGGGTGCTCGGTCATCAGGTCGAAGTAGACGCCGCGGGTGGTGCGGTAGGTCTCCCAGTCGTCGGCGTAGACGACGATCGGGCGGTCCAGGTTGGCGTAGTCGAACATGATCGACGAGTAGTCCGTGACCAGCGCGTCGGCGGCCAGGCACAGCTCCTCGACGGGGTCGTAGGAGGAGACGTCGATGATCCGGCCGGAGCGGCGCAGACCGGTCAGCGGGGAGGTGGCGCCGCCGTAGAAGTAGTGGGCGCGCACCAGCAGGACCGTGTCCTCGCCGAGCCGGTCGGCGAGTTCGGCGAGGTCGAGGCGCGGGGTGAAGCCGGCCTCGTAGTCGCGGTGGGTGGGGGCGTAGAGCACCGCCGTCTTGCCCGGCGCGATGCCGAGCCGTTCGCGGGCGGCGCGCACCGCGGCGGCGTCGCTGGTGTAGAAGACGTCGTTGCGCGGGTAGCCGTAGTCCAGCGAGGTGTAGCGGGCCGGGTAGGCGCGTTCCCACATCCGGGTGGAGTGGCTGTTGGCGCTGACGCTGTAGTCCCAGCGGTCGATGCGGGCCAGCAGCGCGGCGAAGTCCAGGCCCTTGGCGGCGGCCGGGTGCTCGATCTGGTCCAGGCCCATGCGCTTGAGCGGGGTGCCGTGGTGGGTCTGGAGGTGGATCGCGTCGGGCCGCTTGACCACCGCGTTGGGGAAGTTGACGTTGTTGACGAGGTACTTGGCGGTGGCCAGCACCTCCCAGTAGCGGCGGGTGCCGGGGACCACGTGGTCGGTGCCGGGCGGCAGCAGGGCCGTGTTGTCCTTGGACACCACCCACACCGGGTGGATGTGCGGGGCGAGTTCGGCCAGCTTGGCGGCGATCGCGGCCGGGTTGCAGGCCACCCCGCGCTCCCAGTAGGCCGCGAACACCGCGAGGTGGGGGTCGACGGGCCGGCTCAGGGCGCGGCGGTACTGCTGGTCGCGGAGCTTGGCGCCGACCTGGCGCTTGCGGGTGCGCACGGCCTTGCGCGCGGCGCGCCGGGTGCGGTTGGCGGCCTGGAACGCGCGGTACTTGGTGTACGCGCCCTCCTCCAGCAGCGCGTGCCGCACGCCCTCGACGCCCGAGGGGCGCTCGTAGCGCTCGGGGCGCCAGCGCACCGCGGCGAGGGAGGCGCGGCGGAAGAACTCGCGGGCCACCGCGTCGGGCAGGTTCTCGCCGGCGAAGGTGCGCACCAGGTCGCGCATCATCAGGTCGTAGAGCACCACGCGCAGGGCGCGGCGGTCCTTGGCGAGCGGCATCAGCGACTCGTAGCGCTCGATCAGCCCGTAGCGGTCCTCGGGGGCCAGCGGCGGCAGGCTTTCGGGCCGCAACTCCCGGTTCTCGTACGCCACTTGGTTCAGACAGGCGACGCGGCCCGCGTGCAGCAGGGCGGCGCGGGCGGCGCGCGGCTCGTCGTCGGTGGTGAGCTGCTGCTCGTGCGCCTGCCAGAACTCCCGGCGCAGGGCGCGGTTGCCGAGCAGCGGGGTGAGCCGCAGCAGGTCGGCGGCCTCGTCCAGGGGCAGGGCGGCGCGGCCCACGGCGGCGAGGAAGCGGCCGTCGCGCGAGGGGCGGGCGGCGCTCTGCCAGGTGGTGGTGAGGTGGTCGAGCAGGAGGACGTCGACGGAGTCGTCCAGTTCGGCGGCGCGTTCGGCGATCAGCCGGGGCGCGCCGGCGGGCAGGCCGTCCTTGGCGTGCACGAAGTGCAGCCAGCGGCCGGACGCCCGGGCGGCGCCGGCGGACCGGGCCTGGGCGTCACCGGTGCCGTCCGGAAGCGGGACGACGATCGTCTCGGGGGCGTGGCCCGCGGCGGTCTCCCGTGCCCAGTCGCCGACCGCGGCGACGATGATCTCGGCGTCGGACAGCGGATGCGCTTCGAGCGTGTCGAGCAACTCCGTCAGATGCCCCTGCGCGTTGGGTCCGTAGACGATGACGCTGAGTTGGGGCATCGCGGAGGACTCCTTCGGCTCGTGGTGGAGGGTCACCCTTCATAACATACTGTCACTAAGAGGATGAATGGGATGACCACGTTCGGGGTAAGAGGAGGCCCCTGCTGGTGAGAGTGACATCCCGGTCTCCCGGTTTCACGTCGCGCCGTTTTCACGACGTGACATGTTCCATGGTGCGTTACGCGGCCTTCTTCTGTGCGGGCTTCTTCCCCGTCTTGTCCGACTTGTCACCGGTGAAGGCCTCGTACTCCTTCATGACCTCCTCGGTGGGGCCGTCCATCCGCAGCTCGCCGCGCTCCAGCCACAGCGTGCGCTCGCAGGTGTCGCGGATCGACTTGTTGTTGTGGCTGACCAGGAAGACGGTGCCCGCCTTCTCGCGCAGCTCGCGGATCCTGTCCTCCGAGCGCACCTGGAACCTGCGGTCGCCGGTGGCCAGGGCCTCGTCGATGAGCAGGACGTCGTGGTCCTTGGCGGCGGCGATGGAGAAGCGCAGCCGGGCGGCCATGCCGGAGGAGTAGGTGCGCATCGGCAGGGTGATGAAGTCGCCCTTCTCGTTGATCCCGGAGAAGTCGACGATGTCCTGGTAGCGCTCCTTGACCTGCTCGCGGGACATGCCCATGGCGAGGCCGCCGAGGTAGACGTTGCGCTCGCCGGTGAGGTCGTTCATCAGGGCCGCGTTGACGCCCAGCAGGGAGGGCTGGCCGTTGGTGTAGATGTGGCCGTTCTCCACCGGCAGCAGGCCGGCGACGGCCTTCAGCAGGGTGGACTTGCCGGAGCCGTTGGTGCCGATGAGGCCGATCGCCTCGCCCTTGTAGGCGATGAACGACACCTTCTTCACCGCGTGCACCCGGCGCACGCCGGCCGCCTTCTCGGCCTGCTCGCGGCGCAGGATGCGGTTGAGGGCGGCGGTGGCGGAGCCGCGGCCGGCGCCCGTGCCGTTGACCCGGTAGACGATGTCGACGCTGTCGGCGACGACGGTCGGGATCCGGTCGGCCGGTGCGGCGGGCGTGGTGTACGCGGTCCGCCCGTACCCCTCGGGGCCTTCGTTCAGCTGGGTGTACTCGTTGTGCTCAGCCACGGCCGTACGTCTCCTCAGCCTTCCAGAAGTAGATGAAGCCGCCGATGCCGGCGAGCAGGGCCCAGCCGGTCGCCGCCGCCCACACGTGCGGGGGCAGCTGCTTGGCGTGGAAGCTGTCGATCAGCGCGAACCGCATGAGGTCGATGTAGACCGCGGCCGGGTTGGTCTCCAGCGCGACGGTGACCAGGTGCGGCAGGTGGTCCTTCGCGGTGAGCTTGTCGATGCTCCACATGACGCCGGACACGTACATCCAGGTGCGCAGGATGAACGGCATCAGCTGGGCGATGTCCGGGGTCTTGGCACCCATCCGCGCCATGATCATCGCCATGCCGGCGTTGAAGGTGAACTGCAGGACGAGCGCGGGGATCACCAGCAGCCAGGAGGCGGAGACCGGTACGCCGAAGCAGAGCAGGATGACGACCAGCGCCGCCATCGAGAACAGCAGCTGCTGGAGCTGCTGGAGGCAGAAGGAGATCGGCAGGGCGGCGCGCGGGAAGTGCAGGGCGCGCACCAGGCCGAGGTTGCCGGAGATCGCCCGGGTGCCGACCTGGATCGAGCTCTGTGTGAACGTCCACACGAACACGCCGGTGACCAGGAACGGGATGTAGTCCGGCACGCCGCGCTTGGTGCCCAGCAGCACACCGAAGATGAAGTAGTAGACCGCCGCGTTCAGCAGCGGGGTCATGACCTGCCAGACCTGGCCGAGCTTCGCCTGGCTGTACTGCGCGGTGAGCTTGGCGGTGGCGAAGGCGGTGATGAAGTGGCGCCGGGCCCACAGCTGGCGGATGTACTCCGGCAGGGAGGGGCGGGCGCCGCTGACGGTCAGGCCGTGCCGGGCGGCGAGTGCCCTGAGGTCGTCGGCCGGGGCCTGGGTCGGGGGCGGTGTGTCGAGGACCTGGCTCACATCCGCTGCTTTCGCTCGGGGGGAGGGGGGTGCCACGTCTCCGACTGTGGCCGGATCGGTGGCGGGCCGGTCCCGTCGTCCGGCGTTTCCTTACGGTTCTCTTCACATTCTCTTACGTCGGGACGGGACCGTATCGTCGCAACGTGAGCGTAGAACCAAGTGACGTCGCAACGCAACCGTTTCGTCGTAACGCCCTATGCTGGAGCCATGACCACGAACGCAGCCGAGCCCGCCGACGAATCGCCGACGCGTGCGCGCCGCCGGGCCCCTGCCGGGGCCGCGGTGCTGCGTGAGGATGTGACCGAGGCCATCCGGGCGGCGGTCTTCGAGGAACTGGCCGCGGTCGGCTACGCCCGCATGAGCATCGAGGGGATCGCGCGGCGGGCCGGGGTCGGCAAGACGGCGGTGTACCGGCGCTGGCGCTCGAAGCTCCACCTGGTCCTCGACGTGGTCTCCGCGATGGCGGTGCTCGGCCTGCCGGCGCCGGACACCGGCTCCCTGGAGGGCGACCTGCGGCTGCTGTACGAGGTGACCTCCCGCGCCCTGCGCCATCCCGTCGTCTCGCAGGTCATCCCCGACCTCCAGGCCGAGGCGGCCCGCAACCCCGACATCGCCGAGGCCTTCCAGAAGGCGCTGCGCGACGGCCAGGAGAGCGTGGCCAGCAAGATCGTCGCCGCGGCGGCGGAACGCGGCGAGGTGAGCCCCGGGCTCGACCCCGACCTCGCCCTCGACCTCATCTCCGGGCCGCTGTACTGGCGCTCGGTGGTCATCCGCTCCCCGAAGCCGCTGAAGGGGTATCTGGAGCGGCTGGCGCGGGCTACCGCGGGGGCGCTGAAGGCGCTGTGAGCCGGCGGCCCAGGTCGGCGAGGTCCGGGGCGCGCAGCACCCGCCCGCCGGAGCCGGGCAGCGGGACGCGCAGGGCGGTGGACCACCGCTCGGGGACGGCGCCGATCCCGTACACGGCGCCCGCCAGCGCCCCGGTGACCGCGGCCACGGTGTCCGTGTCGCCGCCCAGGTCGACGGCCGCGCGGACCGCCGCCTCGTAGGACGCCGTCGTCCGCAGCGCCCAGACCGCCGAGCCGAGGCAGGGCCAGACCGCGCCGTTGAACTCGGTGGCGAGGTCCGGGTGCCAGTCGGGGGCGAGCACGACGGCGTACCGCGCGCGGTGCTCGGGACGCAGGGCCGCCAGTGCGCCGGGTACGGCGTCCAGCGGGTCCCCGCCCGCCAGCGCGACCCGGACCAGTTCGTGCAGCACGGCCGTGCCCTCGCCGGCGGCCGGGTCGCCGTGGGTGAGGGCGGACAGGCGGCGGGCGGCGTCCAGGGTGGCGGCGCGGCCGTGCCGGGCGAAGAACACGGCCGAGGGCGCGGCGCGCATCAGGGCGCCGTTTCCGGCGGCCCGCTGGTTCACCCGGAAGTGTTCGGCGGCGGCGGTGTCCCACGGCTCCCCGCCGGTCAGCACCGCCTCCGTCTGCAACCCGATGTCCTTCGGACCGGCCGCGGCCCAGCGCCGGAAACGGTCGAAGACGTCGGGGAGGTCCAGGCCGCCGTGCGCCAGCAGCGACTCGGCGACGAGCACGGCCATCTGCGTGTCGTCGGTGGCCTCGCCGGGGTCCCAGCCACCGCCGCCGCACATCTCGTCGGCGGCGCCGGGGACCGGGAAGCGGGCCGAGAAGGCGCCCTCGGGCCCGAACTCGAAGGGCGCGCCGAGGGCGTCGCCCACGGCGGAGCCGAGGACGGCACCCGCGGCTCGGTCGGCGGGGGCGGGGGACGGGGCCATGGGCGCAGGCTACCGGGACGGCATGGAAGCCGGTCCGGCCTTTCGGCGTCTCGTCGCCGGACGAGGGCGCTCGCTCGTGCCGGCGAGGTGTTCTCCCGGCACAGGGCGGGTGACCTGTGGCGGGAGCCGGCTCCCCGCGGCGGGCGTCCCCCGGGGCGGGGCGGCCCGTTCCGGCAGGCGGCCGCGGGGCGGTGGCCGGGTCAGTCCTTCAGCATCTCGTCGCGCACCGGGATCCAGTCCAGGGCCGAGCGGATGCCCTCCTCCAGCGACAGCTTCGGCGTCCAGCCGAGCAGTTTCGCCGCGCGGTCGCTCGTGGTGTAGCCGCCTGCGACGTCGCCCGGGCGGGGGTCGGTGTCGACGGTCCGCAGGGGCGTGCTGACGACGTTGTTGAACGCGGCGCACAGCTCGCGGACCGTGGTGCCGGACCCGGTGCCCAGGTTGATCGCGATCGACGGCGCCGACGCGGTGAGGACGGAGTCGAAGCGCTCGATCGCCGCGACGTGGGCCGCGGCGAGGTCCCAGACGTGCACGTAGTCCCGGATGCCCGTGCCGTCGCGCGTCGGGTAGTTCACGCCGGTGACCGGGAACGCCGTGCCCTCCTGGTGGGCCTCGATCAGCTTGCCCAGCGCGTGGCTGGGCCGCTTGAGCTGGAGACCGGTGCGCAGCAGGGGGTCGGAGCCGACCGGGTTGAAGTACCGCAGGGACAGCACCCGCAGCTGCCCGGCCGCGGCGATGTCGGCGAACATCCCCTCACAGACCGCCTTGGTCCGCGCGTAGGGGCTCTGCGGCGCCAGCGGCGACTCCTCGGTGACGGGGGAGCCGTCCTCGGCCCGGTAGATGGAGGCCGAGCTGCTGAAGATGAGCCGGTCGCAGCCGTTGCGGTGGAGGTGGCGGACGAAGGCCAGGCTCTTGGTGACGTTCGCCTCGTAGTAGCCGATCGGGTCCGCGACCGACTCCGGCACCACGATCAGCGCCGCGCAGTGCACCACGGCCGAGATGTCCGGGTGCTCCGCGAAGATCCGGTCCACCAGGGCGCCGTCCGCGATGTCGCCCTCGTAGAAGATCCGCCCGTCGGTGAACTCGGCGCGGCCGCGCACGAGGTTGTCGAGGATCACCGGGGTGATGCCCGCGTCCAGGCAGGCGGACGCCACGGTGCTTCCGATGTAACCGGCTCCACCGGCGATAAGGACAGACACGATGTTTCTCTTCCCGGCCTCGTTCCAGACCCAGTAGTTCCCGACGCTGTGTTCCCGATGCGGCAGCAGGGACCGTCTCAGTGAAGCAGGCGCCGCAGCCGGTTGCGCAGCACCTGGGTGACGCCCCTCGCGCCGGTCGCCACGCGCAGCGCCAGCGCGCCGGAGTGCGTCGCGTACGGCTGCACCAGCAGGACGCCGTACCGCACGCTCGGTACGGCGCGGCGGCGCAGCCGGCCGGCGCCCGCGCGGGCGTGCGCCGAGACCTCCCGCTCCGCGCCGTCCGCGAAGCGCACGGTCAGCCGCAGGTCCCAGGTGCCCGCGCCGAGCGCGCCCAGGTCGACGGGCAGTTCGGCCGACCAGAGGTCCGTGCCCGCGGGTTCGAGGGCGGCCGTCGCGTGCCCCCGGACCCGGTCGTCGTTCCGGGACGCCCAGAGCACGTCCACCTCCCGGGGGCCCGCCTCGGCGACCCTGCCGTACAGCTCGTGCAGCCGCAGCGTCAGGGGCGTGGCGCGCGCCTGGGGGCGCAGTTCCGCGTCCAGCGCGAGCGGCAGCGCCCGGGTGGGGCTGGTCAGGAAGGGGGTCAGGGCGAGCTGCGGAAGGTCCTCGGACCAGACCGGCACCCCGTCCGGGGTGCGGGCGTACGGCGGGAGCAGCCGGGCCGGGCGGGCGGCCAGGTCCCGTATCCGGGGCAGGTCGCGCGGCTCCGGGGACTCCAGGATCAGCCGGCCCAGCAGCCGGCCGGGCGCGGCCGGGTTCAGCTCCCAGTCGGCGGCGTCGTAGCGCGCGAGGTGTTCCCGGGTGTGCGTCCACCACGCGCGCCGGTACTGCGCGTCGCGCAACCCCAGTTCGCGTGCGTACATCCGCACCTCGTGCTCCAGGAACTTGGCCCGGGCCGCCCGCGCCAGCTCCTTCTGACCGGCGCCCAGCAGGATGTCGTACGCCAGCGTGCACGCCCGCGTGCGCGCCTTCCAGTTGTCGATGTGCTCCCGGTCGAGGGAGAGCGACAGCCGCTCGGCCGACCGGCGCACGTGCCACACGTACACCCGGTCCGGCACCAGCGCGATGCGCGGGGCGGCGGCCAGCACCCGCGCGGTGAAGACGAAGTCCTCGTAGAGGAAGCGGCCTTCGGGGAAGCGGATGTCGTGCTCGCGCAGGAAGTCGGTGCGGTACAGCTTGTTGACGCACAGCGTGTCGTGGACCAGTCGGGGGCGCTGTGCGGGGCGCGCGAGAACGGTGTGCGCCGTGTAGAGGTTCTCCTGCCAGGGCTGTTCGCGGCCCGAGGGCAGCTCCCGGCGCACACACAGCCCGCTCGCCACCTCGGCGTGCGCCCCCGTGGCCGCCGTCAGCAGCGCGTCCACCGCGCCCGGCGGCAGTACGTCGTCGCTGTCCAGGAACATCACGTACGGCGCCGTCACCGCGTCGATGCCGGTGTTGCGCGGGCTGCCGCAGCCACCGCTGTTGTCGTCCCGGCGGACCACCCGCAGCCGGGGCTCGTCGGCGGCCAGCCGGTCGAGCAGTTCGGCGCTGCCGTCCGTGGAGCAGTCGTCGACCGCGACCACCTCCGCGACGGCGGGGCCCTGCGCGAGCGCCGAACGCACCGCGTCGGCAACGTGCGCGCGGTCGTTGTAGCCGATCACGACGACACCGACCTGGGCCGGCCGGTGCGCCCCGGACTGCTCGGCGCGCTCTGGGGTCTGGGTGTTCTCTGGCGGGTCAGACGAGTCTGGAAGCATGGGGTCCACGGGCCGGGAGCGTAGAAATGTTCGGTAATACCCGGTTAAGAGAGGGTTAGTGCTCGCTCCGGAAGACGGTCGGAATCCGGGTGGGGTTCCTTCGTTTGCCCGCTCTTTGCCCCGGGCGGTCCACAGGAGCGCCACAGCCGCAGGAAAGACAGTAGCGCGGCGGCCGCCAGCATGCCGTTGCGCCCCAGCATCAGCAGGCATCCGGTCCAGGTGCCCGCGATCACCTCCCCGTAGCACAGCGGGTACACCACGGTACTCAACGCGGACGCCGCGAGGACCAGTACGGCCACCGGGCGCTGGCCGGTCTGCCGCGAGGTCAGGCAGACGGCGGCGAGCCCCAGCAGCCACACCATGTACTGGGGGCTGATGACCCTGCTGGTCACCGTGAACAGCAGCACCGCGCACAGCGCCGCGTCGTACGGGGTCGCCTCGTTCCAGTGCCGCGCCCGCAGCCGCCACAGCACCAGCAGCCCGAACGCGGCGGCCGTCAGCGCGAGGGAGCAGGCCGTGACGACGGACACGTACGGACCCACCAACTCGATGGCCCCGTACTGGTAATGGGGCCGGCCGGACCAGCCCGCGTGCCGGGCGAGGTTGAGCGCCGTGCCGCCGAGCGACTCGATCTGCACGCCGCGCCCGCCCTGTCCGGCCAGGAAGGACAGCGGATGCCGCAACGAGAGGGAGAGCAGCCCCAGTACGACCGTCCCGGCGCCCGCCGCCCACGCCCACGCCGTGCGCGTCGGCCCGCCCCGGGGAGTGCCGAGGAGCACCAGCGCGGGCCAGCCCTTCACCAGGGCGCCGAGCGCCCCGAGCGCACCGCTCGCGCGCGGGGAGCGCGCCAGCGTCAGCAGGGAGAGCACGGCGAGGGCGGTGACCTGTACGTCGTACCGGGCCAGCGGCAGATGCAGCAGCAGCGGCAGCCCGCCCGTCCACAGGGCCGCGCCGAGCAGGCTCCGGCCGTCCCGGCGGCCCGCCCGCACCAGCGCCCCCGCGATCAGCGCGTCCGCCGCCAGTGTCAGCGCCACGAACGCCTGGAAGTACGTCAACCCCGGTACCAGGCCCGGGAGCAGCAGCACCGCGCCCGCGCCCGGCGGGTACTGCCACAGCGTGTCGTGCTCGGGGAACGACCCCTGCGCGAGCACCCCGTACCAGTGGAAGTACAGCCGCCACACCTCCCGCGCCACCGAACCCCCGCTGAGCAGCGGAGAACCGTCGTGCGCGAGCAGCCACAGCATCAGGGCACGGGTGGCGAGCCAGGCGGTGGCGAGCGCGGGGACCGGACCGGGGGTGACACGGAGGCGGTTCATCGCGTTGGAGCCTAAGCCGGGTGGATGGCGTATCGGCGGCGATACACCGTAAACACCTCGGAAACGTTGTCCCAGCACAAAAGATCGGGCCGTGGTGAACGTCGGGCTCCCTGGGGAAGTTCGTGCGGCTCCGTCGCGGAGACCGCCTCGGGCGCCGGTGCGGTTCCGGCGCGGTGCCGTGGTGGGCGCGCCCGCGCTGGCGATGCTGGTGCTCGGGCTGTGGGGGGTGGACCGGGGCGGGATGTGGCGCGACGAGGCCGTCACCTTCCAGGTGGCACGCCGTACGGTGCCGCAGATCTGGCGGCTGCTGCACGGGGTCGACGCGGTGCACGGGCTCTACTACCTGCTGATGCACTGCGTGCTCGCCGTCCGCGCCGACGAGGTGGTGCTGCGGCTGCCGTCGGTGGCCGGTGCGGCGGTGACGGCGGGCCTGGTCGCGGAGGTGGGGGCGCGGCTCGCGCGGCCCCGGGTGGGGCTGTGGGCGGGGCTGCTCTACGCCGTGAACCCGATGGCCGGGCACTACGCGCAGGAGGGGCGGTCGTACGCGCTGGTGGCGGCCGGGGCGATGGCGGCGACGCTGCTCCTGCTGCGGGGGGTGGAGAAGGGGTCCTGGTGGGGGTACGGCCTCGTCCTCGGCGTCACCTGCTGGCTGCACGAGTTCGCGGTGCTGCTGGTGCTCGCCCACGGGGTGACGCTGGCGCTGGCCCGGGTGGGGGCCCGGGTGTGGCGGGGGTGGGGGTGCGCGGCGGTGGCGGCCGGGGCCGCTGTGGTGCCGATGGCGCTGGTGTCGCGGGCGCAGGCGGCGCAGGTGGCGTGGCTGCGCAGGCCGACGGCCGGGACGGCCGAGGGGCTGCTGCGGTCGTTCTTCGGGGTGTCGCCCGGGGTGTACTGGGTGTGCCTGGGGCTCGCGGCGGTGGGGGCGGCCGGGATGTCCGGGGGCCGGGGGAAGGTCACCCTCGCGGGCGTGGCGCTGCCGTTGACGGTGGTGGCCCCGGGCGTGCTGATGCTGGTGTCGCTGTCCTCGCCGCCGCTGTACGTCGACCGGTATGTGCTGTACGCGCTCGCGGGGGCGCCGCTGGCGGTCGCCGCCGGGGCGGAGCGGGTGGTGGCGTGGCCGGCCCGGACCGGCCGGCCGGGCGGTCGGTTCCGGCCGCGCCCGCCGTCCGTCCCCGTGACCCTGCTCGGTCTCCTCGCCGTCGCCCTCGTCCTGCTCCAGCAGCTCCCGGTGCTGCGGCAGGACCGGGACCCCGCGCGCCGACCCGACGACCTCGCGTCGGTCGCGCGGGCGGCCGCGCGCGGGGTGCGGGCCGGGGACGCGGTGCTGTACCTGCCGGGGTCCGCGCGGAACACGGCGCTGGCCTATCCCGGGGCGTTCAGCGGGACGCGGGACCTGGCGCTGGCCGAGCCCGGGGCCCGGTCGGGGACGCTGTACGGGGTGGAGGCCCCGGCCGGGGAGGTGCGGCGGCGGCTGGACGGGGTCGCGCGGGTGTGGGTGGTGGCCGACCGGGCCGTGCTGACCGGACGGTGGACGCCGCACAGCGCCGTCGTACGGACCGAACTGGCGGTGCTCCGGCAGGAGTTCAGAGTGGCCGGCGAGGCCGTGCGGGGCCGGGACGCGGTACGGCTCTACGTACGGCCCGTCAGCTACCGGGGTGGGCCTGTGCCGTCGCCGCCGCGTCCAGCGCGCTGGTGAGCCGGTCGAGGCGGGCGTGCAGATCGGCGATCTCCGCGACGTCGAACCCGGTCGAGCGCATGATGCGGCGCGGCACCTCCAGTGCCCGCTCGCGCAGCCGCGCGCCCTCCTCGGTGAGGTGCACCCGCACCGAGCGCTCGTCCTGCGCGCTGCGCTCGCGCCGTACGAGACCCGCCGCCTCCAGCCGCTTGACCAGCGGGGACAGCGTGCCGGAGTCGAGCCGCAGCTGTTCGCCGAGCTTCTTGACCGGCAGGTCGCCCTGCTCCCACAGCACCAGCATCACCAGGTACTGCGGATAGGTGAGGCCGAGGTCCTTGAGGACCACGCGGTAGACGCCGTTGAAGGCGCGGGAGGCGGCGTGCAGGGCGAAGCAGATCTGGCGGTCCAGGCGGAGCCAGTCCGCCTCGGTGCCGGCGGGGGAAGCGGTCATGGGACCAGGGTAGCCCGGCGCCCCGCGATTCGATTGTGCACAACTTAATTGTGTGATTCACTTGTGCTCGCAAGGCAACCCCCGCAGGACACATCGAGAGGGATGGTTCGTCATGGACGCGCTCTACACCGCCGTCGCCACCGCAACCCACGGCCGTGAGGGCCGTGCCGTCACCTCCGACGGAAAGGTCGACGTCAAGCTGGCCCCGCCGGTCGAGCTGGGCGGCAACGGCGAGGGCACCAACCCCGAGCAGCTCTTCGCCGCCGGGTACGCCGCCTGCTTCGGCGGCGCCCTCGGACTCGTCGGCCGCAAGGCCAAGGTGGACGTCTCGGACGCCGCCGTGACCGCCGAGGTCGGCATCGGCAAGCAGGGTGAGGGTTTCGGCCTGAAGGTCACCCTGCGCGTCGAGCTGCCCGACACCGTGGACCGCGAGACCGGCAGCCGGCTGGTCGAGGCCGCCCACCAGGTCTGCCCCTACTCCAACGCCACCCGCGGCAACATCGAGGTCGACCTCGTCGTCGAGTAGTCCGCGGCCCCTCCGGCCGCCCTCACGCCGACGTCAGCGCGTCCCGCCCGGCCGTCGGCTGACCCGGCAGCCGGATGGGACCGGTCGGCATCGGCTCGCCCAGCAGCAGCGTGCGCACGACCCGCTCGGCCGCCCGGCCGTCCTCGAACTCGCAGTAACGGGAGCGGAAGGCGGCCCGCAGCCGCGCCGACTCCTCGTCCCGCCAGCGGCCCGAGGCGAACAGTCGTGCCAACTCCCGGTAGGAGAAGGCGATATGGCCGGGCGGCTCGGCGGTGATGTCGGTGTAGGCGCCCCGGCTCGCCCGGAACGCGGGCCAGTCGTCGGCGAGCAGCGCGACCGGCCGGTCCAGGTTGGCGTAGTCGAACATGACGGACGAGTAGTCGGTGACCAGCGCGTCCGCCGCCAGCAGCACGTCCGACAGGTGCGGTTCGTCCGTCGCGTCGAGCACGACGCCGCGACGGGCCAGCTCGGTCAGTCCCATGCCCCGCGCGGGGCCGGCGGCCAGCGAGGGGTGCAGCCGCACCACCAGGGTGTGGCCCTCGCCGAGGTCGGCCGCGAACCGGGCCAGGTCGATCCGGTCCACGTGGCCGCCCCTGCGGTAGTCCCGGCGGGTCGGCGCGTACAGCACCACCGTGTGGTCGTCGGGGATGCCGTGCCGGTGCCGGAAGTCGCCGGGGCCGCCGTTGACCAGCACGTCGTTGCGCGGGCTGCCGGTACGGGCCGAGGCGAAGCGGCAGGGGTAGGCCCGCTCGTACACCAGCTCGGAGTGGCGGCTGGCGACCAGGCTGTGGTCCCAGCGGTCGGCGCGGCGCAGCAGCCGCGGCACGTCGACGCCGAGCCGGGCGCCCGGCTTGTCCAGCAGATCGGCGCCCAGGAACTTCAGCGGTGTGCCCTGGTGGGTGTGGATGTACACGCTGCCGGGCCGCTTGGCCGGGGCGGCCGGCCAGTCGGCGTCGCCGACGAGGAACGCGGCCCGCGCCATCACCTGCGCGCAGCGGCGGGTGCCCGCGAGCACGTGCTCCACGTCCGGCGGCAGCAGCGCGGCCGTCCCGGCGTCCCGCACCACCCACACCCCGCGCAGGTGCGGGGCGATCCGCCGGGCCGCGCGGTAGACGGCCGCCGGGTCGCCCAGCATGCCCCGGTGCGCGGACGCCGAGTACACCACCAGGTGGGGGTCGAGGGAGCGGCGGGCGTGCGGGGCGGCCCAGCCGGTGCGGGCGCGGCCGGCCGCCGCCTGCCGCGCCGACTCCGTCAGCCGGGCCGCCGCGCGGCCGGCCCGCGTCGCCTGCCGCCGCAGCCGGTAGCCGGTCCAGGTGCCCTCCAGCACGGCGACCTCACCGTCCACCCGCGCGCCCGGCGGCTTCAGCCGGCGGAACAGCTCGGCCGTGCGCCGGAAGAACTCGGCCCGGTCGGCGGGCGGCAGCCGGTCCGGTTTGGCCAGGATGTCCAGGCAGTGCTCGCCCATCTTCCGGTGCAGGTACGGCCGCCAGTGCGCGAGCCGGGGCCGCGCGTCCAGGAACGCGAAGACCCGCTCGTACTGCTCGTGGACGTCGAAGTGCCTGCGGCTGGTGGTGGACAGGATGCTGCCCTGCCTGCGCTGCCGGTAGTGCACGCAGATCCGGTCCAGCGCGGCGATCCGCCGGGCGCTGAGCAGCACCGGGAACGTCCAGGGGGTGTCCTCGTAGTAGCCCGGCGGGAACGCGAAGCCCTCCGCCTTGACGAACTCCCGGCGGTAGACCTTGTTCCACACCACCATCAGCAGGTCCAGGACGCGCGGGTACCCGTCCGCCGTGAAGGTGTCCGGGCCTGCCTCGGCGAGCACCCCGGCCAGCGCGTTGCGCCGGGTGCCGCCCCACCAGTAGGTGCGCGCGTAGTCGTACACGAGCACGTCCGGGTCGCCGGTCTCCGCCAGCCGGTCGGCGACGGCCCGCAGCGCGCCCGGGGTGAGCGTGTCGTCGCCGTCCAGGAAGAGCAGGTAGTCGCCGGTGGCGTGCTCCAGAGCGGCGTTGCGGGCGCGGCCGAGCCCCACGTTCTCCGGCAGGTGCAGCGCCTTCACGCGCGGGTCGCGGGCGGCGTACTCGTCCAGGATCGCGCCGCAGTCGTCCGGTGAGCGGTCGTCCACGGCGATCACCTCGACGTCCCGGTACGACTGCGCGAGCACCGAGTCCAGGCACTCGGGCAGGTACGCCCGCACCCGGTGGCAGGGCACGATCACGCTGAAGCGGGGCACGGTCAGCTCCTCACGAGGGTCGCGGCGGCCGGGGCGGGGACGCGCTCGGCGAGCGGGAGCACCGGCGCGATCGCCTCCGGCGGCTCGCCGAGCAGCACCCGCCGTACGACGCGTTCGGCGGCCCGGCCGTCGTCGAACTGGCAGAAGCGGGCGCGGAACGCGGCCCGCAGCGCAGCCGACCCGGCGCCCGCGTACGAGCCGTCGCGGAAGACGGCGGCCAGTTCCCCGGGGGTGCGGGCGACCGGCCCGGGCGGCTCGGCCGGCAGGTCGAAGTAGACGCCGCGGGTGTGCCGGTAGACGTCCCAGTCGTCGGCGTAGACGACGATCGGCCGGTCCAGGTTGGCGTAGTCGAACATGATGGACGAGTAGTCGGTGACCAGCGCGTCCGCGGCCAGGCACACGTCCTCGGCGCAGCGGTGCGCGGTGACGTCGATGATCCGGTCCGAGTGCCGGGCGCCGCCCCGGTCGTAGAAGTAGTGGGCGCGCAGCAGGACCACGACGTCCTCGCCGGCCGCCCGGCAGAACGCCTCCAGGTCCAGGCCCGGTTCGAAGCCGGTGTGGTGGTCGCGGTGGGTGGGCGCGTAGAGCACGGCGAGCCGGCCCTCGGGGACGCCCAGCTCCCGCCTGACCCGGGCCACGTCGTCGGCGGTCGCGGTGTAGTAGACGTCGTTGCGCGGATAGCCGTACTCCAGCGCCTCCCAGGAGCCGGGGAAGGCGCGCTCCCACATCCGGGTGGAGTGGCGGTTGGCGGACAGGTTGAAGTCCCAGCGGTCGACCCGGCCGAGCAGCCGGGTGAAGCTGCCGGACCGCGCGGCCACCACGGGGTACGTCGACTGGTCCACGCCCATCGTCTTCAGCGGGGTGCCGTGCTGGGTCTGCAGGTGCACGCTGCCGGGCCGCTTGACCACGCCCTCGGCGAAGTTGGCGTTGTTGATCAGGTAGGTGGCGCGGGCCAGCAGCTCCCAGGAGCGGTGCGAGCCGAGCACCGCGTACTCCACGTCCCGCGGCAGGGTGTGTTCCCGGCCGGCCTCCACCAGGAACACCGACCGGATGTGCGGGGCGAGTTCGCGGGCCTTGGCGTGGATCGCGGCCGGGTTGCAGGCGTAGCCGCGGCCCCAGTAGGCGCAGTACACGGCCAGGTTCGGATCGAGGGGGCGGCGCAGGGCGGCGTGGTAGCGCAGCCGGGTGCGCACCGCGTGCGGGCGGGGCAGGGCCCCGGCGGCCCTGCCCATCAGCCGGTTGGCCTCGCGCAGCGCGCGGAACGCGTCGTAGGCGCCCACCGCCAGCAGCCGGTGCTGCACCCCCAGGCTGCCGCGCGGCAGCCGGTGGCCGGCCGGCCGGAAGCGCCGGTAGAGGCGGCCCGCGCGGCGGAAGAACGCCCGGTGCCCCGAGGACAGCCGCTCCGGCCGGGACGCCGTCTTCAGCACCACCGCGAACAGCTGGTCGAAGAGGGGCCCGGTGCGCTCGGCGGGCAGGGCGCACCCGGCCGCCCGCTCCAGCACCAGCTCCACCTGGTCCAGCAGGGCGAGCTGCCCCGGCCCGGGCTGGTTCAGCCGGCTGCCCTGGCGGCGCAGCCGGTGCCGTACCACCACCCGGCGCAGCACCGCGATCCGCTCGGCGGCGAGCGAGGTCAGCCCGCCCCAGCCGACGTCGGTGAAGTGGCCGTCCGGGAAGGCCAGCCAGTGCTCGGCGAGGAAGGCGCGCCGGTACACCGCGCTCCAGGCGGGCAGCCGGACGCCGGTCAGGTGCGGCAGCTCGGCGGGGGCGAAGGCGCCGTCGGGGGCCCGGGCGAGCAGCGGCGCCACCGGATTGGCCGGCTCGCCCTCCCACCAGGGGGCGCGTTCGTGCTCCGCGTACAGCACGTCCACTCCGGCGGTCCCGGCCAGCCGGGCGTCCAGGGCGGCGAGCGCGCCCGGCAGCAGCAGGTCGTCGCCGTCCAGGAAGAGCAGGTAGGTGCCGCTCGCCGCCCGCATCCCGGCGTTGCGCGCCCCGCCGAGACCGGCCGTCGGCGGCGAGTGGACCGGGGTCACCCGGGGGTCCCGCGCGGCGTATCCGGCGGCCACCTCGGCGGCCGGGGCGTCGGGCCCGTCGCAGACCGGGATCAGCTCCAGGTCGCCGAAGGACTGGCCGAGGACCGAGTCCAGGGCCTGGGACAGCCGGCCGGCGACCCCGTGGGAGGGGACGATGACGCTGAAGCGGGGCATGCTGCTCTTTCTGTCGTTTTGCGGACGCGGCCGGGCCGTCCCGCCGGACGCCAGGTGGACGGCCGGCTCGGGGCGGGCCGCGTCGAGCCGCGGGGCATGGGAACTCCCGGTGGGATCAACGGTGTTCGGCGGCCTCGGTGACGGGGCGCGGGCCCCCCGGGCGCGGCACGGTGGCCGGCGCGGACCGGGTCGCGGCCGCGGCGGCGGACGGCACCGGCCGCCGCTCGGCGGGCGGCACCACCGGCGCCGGGTCGGTCCGCCCCAGCACCACGTGCCGTACCACCCGCTCGGCGGCGCGCCCGTCGTCCCACGGGCAGAACCGCTCCCGGAACGCGGCCCGCAGCGTCGCGGCCCGCGCGCCGTTCCAGTCGCCGCCGGTGAAGACGTCGGCCAGCCCCTCCTCGTCCCACCCCGTCTCGCCCGGCGGCACGGCCCGCAGGTCGACGTAGGCGCCGTGCACGGTCTCGTACGCCGCCCGGTCCCCGGTGTGCAGCACGATCGGCCGGTCCAGGGCCGCGTACTCGAAGAGGAGCGGCGCGTGGTCGGTGAGCAGCGCGTCCGAGGCGAGGCACAGCTCCTGGACGCAGGGGTGCGCGCGGACGTCGACGACCCGGGGACCCTCGACGGGCGCGTCCCCGGGCACGCGGGCCAGCAGCACGAAGCGCGGGCCCAGCCGGTGCGCGAGCAGCGCCAGGTCCAGCGGGGGGTGCTGGGTGCGGCGGTGCTCGCGGCGGGCGGGCGCGTAGAGGATGGCGACGGCGCCCGAGGGGATGCCCAGCCGGGCGCGCAGCCGGGCCACGTCCTCCCGGGTGGCGCGCTGGAAGACGTCGGTGCGCGGGCTGCCGTACTCCAGGGCGGTGTAGCGGCCCGGGTAGACGCGCTCCCAGGTCAGGGTGGAGTGCCGGTTGCCGGAGATCACGTGGTCCCACTGGTCGACGTCCCGCAGCAGCGCCGCGAAGTCCGTGCCGCGGGCCGCCGCCGGGCGTTCCTGGAGGTCCAGGCCGGTGTGCGCGAGCGGGGTGCCCTCCAGGGTGCGGACGAGGACCTGCCCCGGCCGTTTGCGCAGCCCGCGGGTGAGGTGGTCGTCGCCGACCAGGTAGCCGGCGCGGGCCAGCGCCGTCCAGTGGGCGGCCGTGCCGGGGGCGATGCGGCGCGCGCCGGGCGGCAGCGGGCCCCGGTAGGAGGGGTCGGCGAGCCAGGCGGTGCGGACGTGCGGGGCGTACCGCCCGAAGGCCTCCTCCAGCGCGGCCGGGTCGCCGCCGTACCCGCCGCCCGCGGCGAACACCGCCCGGTCGGGGCGCAGCGGCAGGCGCCGCTGGATCCGGTAGTGCAGCGCGAGCGCGCCGCGGCGCACGGCGCGCGCCAGGCCGGTCAGGGTGCGCTGTGCGCGCCGGCGGGCGGCCGCGGCCAGCAGCAGCGCCCGGAAGGCGCGGTGCAGCCCGAACCGGATCAGGACGTGCCGTCGCCGCAGCCGGGTTCCCGGCACCCGGTAGCGGCGGTGGTGGGCGCGGGCCCGGTGCAGGAACTCCCGGTGGCTGCCGCGCGGCAGCCGGTCCCGCCGGGTGAACACCACCCCGTAGTGGTCGATCATCCGGCGGAACAACTCCGGCTTCCAGTGGGCCAGTTCGGGGTGGTCGGCGACATAGGCGAAGACCCGCTCGTACTGGTCGAACAGATCGAAGTGCCCCCGGCTGGTGGTGGACAGGATGTTGCCCCGGCGGCGCTGCCGGTAGTGCACGCACACCCGGTCCAGGGTCGCGATCGACCCGGCCGTCATCAGCACCGGGAAGGTCCAGGGGGTGTCCTCGTAGTAGCCCGGCGGGAACGCGAAGCCCCGCTCGGTCACGAACTCCCGCCGGTACGCCTTGTTCCAGGCCACCATCAGCACCCGGAGCAGCCCCGGCCGGTCGGTCAGCGGGAAGGGCGCCGGGCCCCGCTCGGCCAGCTCGGCCCGGAGATGGTTGCGCACCCGCCGGCCGTCCCAGTACGTGCGCTCGTAGTCGTACACCAGCACGTCCGGGTCGCCGGTCGCCCCGATCCGGTCGGCGATGGCCCGCAGCGCGCCCGGGGTGAGGGTGTCGTCGCCGTCCAGGAAGACGAGGTAGTCGCCGCTCGCCTCGGCCATGCCCGCGTTGCGGGCCCGCCCGAGCCCCCGGTTCTCGGCCAGGTGCACCGGCTTCACCCGGCGGTCGCGGGCCGCGTACTCGTCGATGATCGCCCCGCACGCGTCCGGCGAACGGTCGTCCACGGCGATCAGTTCGAGATCCGTGTACGACTGGGAGAGCACCGAGTCCAGGCACGCGGAGAGATACGCCTGGACCTGGTACGCGGGGACGATGACACTGAACCTGGGCACGGGACATCCATGGGTGTGCGGCGCGGGGCGTTGTGCCCGGCAACGGCCGATGGAGTGAATTGGTTACGTCCCGTACGGCATTCGGGGGACACCGGGCGAACGGCGGGGGGCGGGCCCTTCCCGGACCCGCCCCCCTCAACACGCTGCGGTCGACGCCTACTTGACCGCGCCCGCCATCACGCCGGAGACGAACTGCCGCTGGAACGCGAAGAACACGGCCAGCGGGATCACCATGGAGATGAACGCGCCGGGCGCCAGCACGTCGATGTTGTTGCCGAACTGGCGTACCTGCGTCTGCAGGGCGACCGTGATCGGCTGGGTGCCGGACTTGGTGAACACCAGGGCCACCAGCATGTCGTTCCACACCCACAGGAACTGGAAGATGCCGAGGCTGGCGATGGCCGGCCCGCCGAGCGGCATCACCACCCGGGCGAACAGCCGCAGTTCACCGGCGCCGTCGAGGCGGGCCGCCTCCAGCAGTTCGCGCGGGATCTCCGCGAAGAAGTTCCGCAGCAGGAACACCGCGAACGGCAGACCGAAGCCGGTGTGGAACAGGACCACCCCGAGGATCGACCCGAACAGGCCGATCTTGCCGAACAGTTCGGCGATCGGGATGAGGGCCACCTGCACCGGCACCACCAGCAGGCTCACCACGCCGAGGAACCACCAGTCCCGGCCCGGGAACTCCAGCCACGCGAACGCGTATCCGGCGAGCGAGCCGATGATCACGACCAGCACCGTGGCCGGGACCGTGATCAGCACCGTGTTCAGCAGGGAGTGGGTGATGTCGCCGTTCTCCAGCAGCTTGCGGTAGCTGTCGAAGGTCAGCTGGGAGGGCTTGGTGAACACCGTCCACCAGCCGCTCGCGCTCATGTCGTCGGGCGAGCGCAGCGAGGAGATCAGCAGCCCGATGGTCGGCACCAGCCAGAACAGGCCGACGAGGACGAGGAAGACGCGGACGACCCCGCCGCCCAGCCGCTCCGTGATCCTCGCGCCGAGCGAGGGCCGGGCCCGGACGGCGGGCGCCTGTGCGCGCACCTCGGTGGCGGTCGCCGTCATCGCCGTACCTCCCGCCGCAGCCGTCGGACGTTGAACAGCATCACCGGGATCACCAGCAGCAGCAGGAACACCGCGATCGCGCTCGCGACGCCCGGCTGGCCCTCCGCGAAGCCCCTGCGGTACAGCTCCAGGGCGAGCACGTTGGCGTCGTCCTGGGAGGAGCCGGGGGCGATGATGTAGACGAGGTCGAACACCTTCAGCACATTGATCATCAGGGTGACGGTGACGACCGCGAGGACCGGCGCCAGCAGCGGCACGGTGACCCGGCGGAACACCTGCCACTCGTTGGCGCCGTCCACCCGCGCGGCCTCCAGCAACTCCCGTGGCACGCCCGCGAGTCCGGCCGCGATCAGCACCATCGCGAAACCCGCCCACATCCAGACGTACGAACCGATGATCGCCGGGGTGACCAGCGCGGGACCCAGCCACTGCACCCCGTTGTACGGCTCCCGGAAGTTGGCGGCCGGCAGCCGCAGCCGGGCCCCGTCCGCCGCCGCGGGCAGCGTGAAGGTGCCGTCGTCGGCCGCCTTCGCCGAGGCCACCACCTTGCCGTCCTTCACCGCCTCGATCCGCATCCCCGGGTAGCCCACCTCGCTCGGGTCGGGCGCGCCGAGCCGGCCGACGCCCTTGCCGCGGGTGAAGTCCTGCCAGGTGGTGCCGGTCACCTTGCCCGGCTCGGCCTTCGCGGCCGCCGCCCGCTTCGCGCCGCCCGGCATCTTATCGGGGGCGACGCCGACGAGCGGCAGGGCGACCGGCTGCCCGGCGTGCACCACGGCCCTGGTGACGAAGCCGCCGTCCTGGGCCACCAGCGGTGACCGGCGCCCCGGGTGCGCCATGGGGAAGGCCGAGGACTGGGCGAAGCTGTCGTGCACCGACACCCACACCGCGTTGGCGACGCCCTTGCCGGGGTCCTGGTCGTACACCAGCCGGAAGATGATCCCGGCCGCGAGCATCGAGATCGCCATCGGCATGAAGACGACCAGCTTGAACGCCGTTCCCCAGCGCACCCGTTCGGTCAGCACCGCGAAGATCAGCCCGAGCGCGGTGGACACGGTGGGCGCGAACACCACCCAGATGACGTTGTTCTTCAGCGCCGTGAGGATGCCGTCGTCGGTGAAGACCGTCCGGTAGTTGTCGAGACCGGCGAAGCCGTGCCCCGAATTCGTACCGAAACTGCGGACGACCGAGTACCCGATCGGGTAGACCACGAGCGCGCCCAGCAGCACCAGCGCGGGCAGCAGGAACAGCACTGCCACGGTCTTGCGGGTGCCGGTCACGCTCTTGCGGGGGCGGGACGCGGCGGGACCCGGTGGGGCCCCGGCCGCCGCTGCCGACGCCATCGCCGGATCAGCTCCCGCTTCCGTACGCGGCCGCCGCGTCCTTCTCCAGCGCGGCCTGGGCACCCGCCACGTCGCCGGGGTTCCTCAGGAAGTCCTGGAGGTCCTTCCACTCGCCCTTGCCCGGGGTGCCGCCGAACGCCTGCGGCGCCTGGTCGGACATGTCGAAGCGGAAGTCGTCGCCGGACGCGATCAGCGCCTTGGCGATCTTCTGCTGGACGCTGTTCGGGTACGCCGAGATCGGGACGTTCTTGTTCGGCGAGAGGTAGCCGCCCAGCTTCGCCTGGATCGTCGCCGCCTGCGGGGAGGCGAGGAAGGTCATCAGGGCCTGCGCCGCCTTGGAGTCCTTCAGCACCACCGCCGCGTCACCGCCGGAGACCACGGGCGCGGCCGAGCCGACGGCCGGGAACGGGAACACCTTGGCGTCGGTGCCCACCTTCGCCTTGGTCTCACCGATGTTGACCTGCGCGAAGTCGCCCTCGTAGACCATCGCCGCCTTCGGCTGGTCGCCGCCGGTGAAGGTCTGGGTGACCGAGGCCGGGAACTCCGTCTGGAGCGCGCCCTTCTGGCCGCCCGCCAGGTAGTCCTTCTTCCCCCAGACCTGCGCGAGCGTCTGCAGCGCCTGCTTCACCGAGGGGTCGGTCCACTTGATCTTGTGCTGGGCGAGCTGGTCGTACTTCTCGGGCCCCGCCTGCGACAGATAGACGTTCTCGAACCAGTCCGTCAGCGGCCAGCCGTCCGCGCCCGGCACCGAGAAGGGCGTGACCCCGGAGTCGTACACCGCCTGCGCCGTGGTCAGCAGGTCCTTCCAGGTGGCGGGCTCCTTGGCGCCCGCGTTCTCGAAGACCTTGGCGTTGTACCAGACCAGCGACTTGTTGGCGGCCTTGTAGTAGATCCCGTACTGCTTGCCGCCGACCTTGCCGATGTCCTGCCAGCCCTGCGAGTAGTTCTTCGCCAGCTCCTTCTGCGCCTTTGGCCCGACCGGCTTGGCCCACCCCTTGTCCACGGCCTGCTTGATCGCACCGGGCTGCGGCAGCATCGCCACGTCCGGCGGCTGGCCGCCCGCGATCTTCGAACCGAGGAAGTTGATGATCGGGTCCTGGGCGGGCACGAAGGTGACCTTGGCGCCGGTGCGCCGCTCGAACTCGGCGAGCACCTTCTTGAAGTTCGCCTGCTCCTGCCCGGTCCACACGGCGGCGATCTCCAACTGCGCGCCGTCCAGTCTGGGCAGGGAGACCGCGTCCCCGGCGGGCGCCGAACTCCCGCCGCCCTTGCCGCCCTTGGCGCCGCCGTCGTCCTTCTCCCCACTGGAGCAGGCGCTGAGCGCCAGGCCCCCCGCGAGCAGGGCGGCGAGCACGGTGGTGGCCCGGCCGGCCCGGATGGTGCTGCTCTTGCTGCGCATCACTTCCCCGTTCGTCGTTCTCCGTTGAACATCGTTGAACGTCAGAACACTGTCCGTGCGCTCCGGTGTACGCCGGGCCGCTCGGGCTGGGCAAGAGCGCCTACGGCACTGCGCGGGTGATCGTGACCGGCTCGTGACCGTGGCTGTATGCGCCTTCCGGACGCCTACAGCAGGGAGGGCACCCGGGAGGCCGAGACCTGGCGGGCGGCGCGTTCCACGGCGCTGGCCAGGAGGGCCAAGTCGGTGGGTCCGTTGCCGAGTTCGCGGACCGGCCGGCGGGCCGGCGGATCGCCCATGCGCTGCCAGTCCAGCGGGACGACCGTGGGCCGCTGGGTCGCGGTACGGGGGATGCGGCCGGTCACCCGGCCGCCCTGGAACTCCACCGCCGCGCCGTCCGGATGCGTCAACCGCCCACGGCCGGGCGCCGGTTCGTCCGGTCCCTGTCTGACCGCGGCCAGTGCGACGCGCAGCGCGGCCCGGCGGGCCGGCTCGCTCTCCGCCGTACGGCCCCCCGGGGCGGCCGCCGCGACCAGGTGCACGCCCAGCCGCTCGCCCTCCCGGGCCACCGCCTCCAGGGCCCGCGTCACCGACCCGGCCGCGGGCCGGCCGGGCGCGCCGAGGGCGGGGGAGACCAGTGCGTCCAGGTCGTCCACGACCACCACCAGACGGGGCAACGGCGGTACCTCCTCGGCGCGTTGCCGTGCCGCCGCGCCCGGTCGCAGCCGCAGCGTGGAGCTGGGCGGCGCCTCGATGTCCCCGGCACCGGCCGGGGTGCGCTGCGCGACGATGCGACCGGAGACCGCGCGCCCCGCGTGCCACTGCGCGAAGTCGGTCCGGCCCAGCAGCTCCGCCCGCCGCTTGAGTTCCGCGCTCAGCGACTGGGCGAACTCCCGCATGCGCATCGGGTCGTTGGCGATCAGATGGGTGGTGACGTGGGGTATCTCCACACAGACCCGCAGGCCCTCGGTGCGCCCGCCGCCCGTGCCGACGCCGTCCCGTCCGTCGATGAGCACCATGCCCAGCCGGTCCGGCCGCTCCGCGGTGGCCAGCGAGGCCACCACGGACCGCAGCAGCTCCGTACGGCCGCTGCCGGGCGGTCCCTCGACGAGCAGGTGCGGCCCGTCGGCCACCAGGTCCGCGGTGACCGGGCCGTGCGGTCCGGCACCGAGCACCGCGCGGGCCCGGCCGCCCAGCGCCTCCGTGTCGTCGGCGGCGTCCGCCCAGCGGGCCATCAGCGAGGCCGGGGTGGCGCGGGCCAGCCCCAGCTCGTCCAGCAGCCGTGCCGACCGCGGCAGCGGCGTGGCCACCAGGGCCTGTCCCTCGGCGGCCGGGCCGTCCGGACGCAGCGGCGCCAGCGCCCGCGCGAACCGCTCCGCCCACGCCGGGGACACCGCGTCCACCGTGGCGAGCACACCGGGCTCCACCGGGCCGCCCGGCGCCACCCGCATCAGCTGGAGGGTGCTCGCCACGTCACCGCTGAGCAGCGCCACGGCACCGCAGTGCCGGAACGTCGGCGCCACCGTGCAGGCCGCCGCGTACGTCCGCCCCACCGGCGACGCGGCCGAGGCGGCCGGCACCTCGGCCAGACACACCACGTGCACGCCGACCCGCGGGCCCACCGCGGCCAGCCGCGCCAGGGCCTCCTGGAGCGCGGTGCCGCCGGGGTCGCCGTCCACCACCACGACGGTGTAGGGGCCGGGGAAGCCGCTCGCCGCGCCCAGTTCGGAGTCGTCCTTGGCCCAGGAGGGGCGGCGGGGGGAGGGGGAGAGGGGAGCGGCGGGCGCGGGCGGCTGCCGCCGGGGGGAGGGGGCCTGCGCCTGCGCCGGGATGCGCGGGGTGTTGACCGCCGTCGCCGTGTTGCCGCCGGCCGCGGTGAAGTCGTCCACCCGGCGCAGCAGTTCCCCGGTGCGCGCGGCGGCCTGCTCACGGTCGTAGGCGAGCAGCAGCCGGCAGTCCTGGCCGTGGTTCGGGCGGACGTGCGGGAGCCAGCCCAGCCAGGACCACTCGGCCGTGCGCTCCTCCACCGGACGGGAACCGTCGGCGCTGATCAGCACGATCTCCAGCAGGTCCGGCGAGTGCAGCGCGGCGAGCTGGGCCAGCACCGCGCGGGCCAGCCCGGACAGCCGGGGCCGGGGACCGGCGAGGCCCAGCGCGCCCGCCTCCCGCAGGGCCGCGGTCATCGGCACGGCGGGCAGCACGCCCGAGCCGTTCGGGGTCCTCCGGTCGGCGGTGCCGAGCCGTACGGTCAGGGCCTCCGGGTGTCCCGGACCGCGCTCCCACAGCCGGGGGCCGGGGCCGAGCGCGGTCAGCAGCAGCGCGGCGGGGTCGGGCCAGGTCTCGGGCCGCCGGGCGGCATCGGCGTCCGGGCCGCCGTCGGCCGGGGCCGCGTCGCCGTACGCCCGCGCGTCGGCCTCCGGCTGCTCCGCGCGCGAGCCGGCCAGCCGCCGGGCCCAGGCGCCGAGCCCCCGCCGCCGGACCGGCTGCGCCCCGCCGCCGACGCCGAACCGGCCCGCGTGGGTGTCCCCGCTCCCCGTGGCCGCGTCCTCGACCTGGTAGCCGGCGCCGGCGGTCCCCCACGGGACGGAGCCGTAGGCGTGCGCGGTCCCGTCCGCCCCGGCGCCGCCGGGAACGGGAGGATCGAAGGGAGGGGCGGTGTCCGCGCCGGCACCGGGAGACGTCCCCGGGGCGACCCGGACGCAGCCCTCGCCGTCGGCGACGACCCGCGGCCGGTCCCCGCCGGGCACTCCGCCGGCCGCGACCCGCAGCGCGGACTCGCCGACCCGCACGAGGCTCCCGGACGGCACCCGTACCGGGCGCTCGCCCACCCGGGTCCCGTCCAGCGTCGTGCCGTTCGTGGAGCCGAGGTCGGCCACGGAGACCCGGCCGTCCGCGCCCACCGTCACCGCGCAGTGCAGACGGGACACGTCGGGGTCGTCCAGCGGTACGTCCGCGTCGGCGGAGCGGCCGATGGTGATCCGCCCGCCGTGCAGCAGGTGCACCCCGCCCGCGTCCGGCCCGGCCACCACGTGCAGCCGGGTGGGCGCGTCGTCCGGCCCGGGGTGCGGTTCGGCCGCCGCGGGCGCGCCCAGGGACAGGACGGCGCCGTCGACCAGCGGGGGCTCGCCGAGGACGGCGCGGCGCGGGTCGAGACGTACCGCGTCGGCGTAGAGCACGACGGCCGCGCCACCCGCCTCCCGTCCGGCGCCCTCTCCGGTGACCGCCCCGGCCAGCGCGGACGCGACCGCGGCGAGGTCGGTGCCCGCGGGCGCCGTGACCAGCACGTCGCGGCTCGCGGCACGGCCCCGCTGCGCGGGCGGGCCCAGCGGGTCTACGACGGTCAGCCGGATCTGCATCGGCGTCAGCGGTCCCTTCTGCGCGGGTCTGCGCGGGCGCGGACTACCCCCCACCCCACACGAGCACGTCGGCCAGTACGGGGAGCATCCTCGCACCTGCCGTCGACGGCGTGCCCGCCACCCGACGAGAAGTGATCTTGAATGGTCGGCTCTGCCCCCAAAAGTGCCTGACCATGTTGACGTCATCGATCAGTTGAGATCGGTCACGTACACCGGGTGGCAACCACCTGTCGAAGTGACGCGTCTTCCCTTCGAACATGGTCGGGAACGCTTACGTGGTGCCCCTCGGAGCGGCACTACAGTGGGTCGGAACAACCGGAACGCAAGGCAAGCAACAGCAACCAGCAGGGAGCGCGTGACGTGCGGCCAGTCGGCAGCAAGTACCTGCTTGAGGAGCCGCTCGGACGCGGCGCCACAGGCACCGTCTGGCGTGCCCGCCAGCGCGAGACCGCGGGCGAGGAGGCGGCCGTACCCGGCCAGCCGGGCGAAACGGTCGCCATCAAGGTCCTGAAAGAGGAGCTGGCGAGCGACCCGGACATCGTGATGCGCTTCCTGCGGGAGCGCTCCGTCCTGCTCCGGCTCACCCACCCCAACATCGTCCGGGTCCGCGACCTGGTGGTGGAGGGGGAGCTGCTGGCGCTGGTCATGGACCTCGTCGACGGCCCCGACCTGCACCGCTACCTGCGCGAGAACGGCCCCCTGACGCCGGTCGCCGCCGCCCTGCTGACCGCGCAGATCGCCGACGCGCTCGCCGCGAGCCACGCCGACGGCGTCGTGCACCGCGATCTGAAGCCCGCCAACGTGCTGCTCAAGCAGCAGGACGGCGAGATGCACCCGATGCTGACCGACTTCGGCATCGCCCGCCTCGCCGACTCCCCGGGCCTGACCCGCACCCAGGAGTTCGTCGGCACGCCCGCCTACGTCGCGCCGGAGTCCGCCGAGGGCCGCCCGCAGACCTCCGCCGTGGACGTCTACGGCGCCGGCATCCTGCTGTACGAGCTGGTCACCGGCCGTCCGCCGTTCTCCGGCGGCACCTCCCTGGAGGTGCTGCACCAGCACCTGAGCGCCGAGCCGCGCCGCCCCTCCACCGTCCCGGACCCGCTGTGGACGGTGATCGAGCGCTGCCTGCGCAAGAACCCCGGGGAGCGGCCCAGCGCCGAGAACCTGGCGCGCGGCCTGCGGGTCGTCGCCGCGGGCGTCGGGGTGCACGCGAACGCCGCCGCGATCGCCGCGGCCGAGGGCGTCGGCGCGCTGCTCGCCCCCGACCCGGCCCCGACCGCGGTGCCGGGCGAGCCCGGCGTGCCGGGAGCCGCCGACCCCACGCAGGTGCTGCCGACGAACGCGCCCCCGGGCGCGTACGACCCGAACGGCGCCACCAGCGTCCTGCCGCACACCGCGGGACCCGCGGGCGCCGCCGACCCCACCGCCGTCCTCCCGCACACCGGCGCCGCCGACCCGACGGCCGTGCTGCCGAGCACCGGGCCGGGTCAGCAGGGGCCCGAGCAGCCGCACCCCTGGCAGAACCAGCTGCGCGCCGCCCGCGACCGCAACGAGCAGACGCAGGTCCAGTACCTCTCCCCGGAGGACGACCCGCTGCACCACCGGCCGCACCGGCAGGCCGCCCGCCCGCAGCAGCCGCAGCGCCAGGCCCCGCAGCCCCGCCCGCAGCAGCCGCAGCCGCGCGGCCGGCAGCAGCAGGGGCAGGGGTACCAGCAGGGCTACGGCCACGCCCCGCAGCAGCAGCCCCGGCAGTACGCCCCGCAGCCCCGGCAGTACGCGCCGCCGGAGCCCCAGCGGCCCGCGCGCGAGCCCCGGCCGCCGCGGCAGCGCAGCGCCAACCCGATGAAGATCCCCGGACTCGGCTGCCTCAAGGGCTGTCTGTTCACGATCGTCATCCTGGTCGTGGCGAGCTGGCTGATCTGGGAGCTGACCCCGCTGCACACCTGGGTCGGCCAGGGGCGCGGTTACTGGCACGAGGTGACGCACTGGGCGGGCCAGGTGAGCGGCTGGGTCAAGGACCTGGGCGGCGGCAACTGACCGGTGGCGCGCCGGCAACCCACCCGTGGGGTTGGGGATTTGTCGACATCTGGCGGGTGATTTCCGTCGCCGCGGTGAAGGTTGGCTCGCCGGACGCGTAGCTTTGACGACAACACGCGTCTGTAGGAGCAGTCTTGGCACGGAAGATCGGCAGCCGGTACACCGCGAACCAGATCCTGGGGCGGGGCAGCGCCGGCACGGTGTGGCTGGGCGAGGGACCCGAGGGCCCCGTCGCCATCAAGCTGCTGCGGGAGGACCTCTCCTCCGACCAGGAGCTCGTCGGGCGCTTCGTCCAGGAGCGCACCGCCCTGCTCGGACTGGAGCACCCGCACATCGTCACCGTGCGCGACCTGGTCGTCGACGGCAACGACCTGGCCCTCGTGATGGACCTGGTGCGCGGCACCGATCTGCGCACCCGCCTGGAGCGGGAGCGGCGGCTCGCCCCCGAGGCGGCCGTGGCGATCGTCGCCGACGTGGCCGACGCGCTGGCCGCCGCCCACAGGGCGGGGGTCGTGCACCGGGACGTCAAGCCGGAGAACGTGCTGCTCGACATGCAGGGCCCGCTCGGCCCCGGCGGTGCCCACCCGGCGCTGCTCACCGACTTCGGTGTGGCCAAGCTGATCGACGCCCCGCGCCGGACCCGCGCGACGAAGATCATCGGCACGCCGGACTACCTCGCGCCCGAGATCGTCGAGGGCCTGCCGCCGCGGGCCTCCGTGGACATCTACGCGCTGGCCACCGTCCTGTACGAGCTGCTGGCCGGCTTCACCCCCTTCGGCGGCGGCCACCCCGGCGCGGTCCTGCGCCGCCATGTCACCGAGACGGTCGTGCCCCTGCCCGGCATCCCCGAGGAGCTGTGGCAGCTGATCGTGCAGTGCCTCGCCAAGGCGCCCGCGTCCCGGCTGCGCGCCTCGGAGCTGGCGGCGCGGCTGCGCGAGCAGCTGCCGACGCTGGCCGGGCTGCCGCCGCTGGACGTGGACGAGCCGGAGCCGGCCGAGCCGCCCGCCGAGGCGGAACCGGCCTCCGCGCCCCCCGAGCGGGCCGAGTCGGTGCGCCGCCGGGGCGCGGTCTCCCTCGTGCCGGGCGCCCGCCCCGACTCCAACCGCGACACCCATACCTCGATGCGGGTCCCGGCCCCGGACGAGCTGGCCGGCGGCGCCCACGGCACGGCCCGCGCCCCCCGCACCCCCGGCGCCCCCCGTCCCGGCTCGGCCCGGCACCGCGCCGCGGTACGCCGCCGCCGGATCACCCTGGGCGTGGCCGGGGCGGCGGTCGCGGCGCTCGTCGCCGTCGGCGGCTGGTGGGCCTCCGGTTCGGACGACCAACCGCCCCGCGACACGCACAGCACGTCGACGCCGTGACTCCGCCGTGGGGGCGGCGAGCGTGGTCGTCGGTGCGCGGCCGGGGCCCCGCCCGGACGGACGTCCGGGCCAGGCGGCCGCGGGGAACCGCCTGAGCGGCCACGACGTGGGCGTACCCGCAGGACCGCCGCCGCCACCCCTGCGCCCGGCGACGGCGGCCCCTCGAGCCCGGAGCAGGTCGCTTGCCACAGCCGTTACGCTGGTTGCGTGGCAGTCGTCGATGTTTCCGAAGAGCTGAAGTCCCTCTCCTCGACCATGGAGTCGATCGAGGCCGTCCTGGACCTCGACAAGATGAGGGCCGATATCGCCGTGCTTGAGGAGCAGGCGGCGGCGCCGTCCCTGTGGGACAACCCGGACGAGGCGCAGAAGATCACCAGCAAGCTCTCCCACCTCCAGGCCGAGGTCAGGAAGGCGGAGGCGCTGCGCGGCCGCATCGACGACCTCGCGGTCCTCTTCGAGATGGCCGAGGAGGAGGACGACCCGGACACCCGCGCCGAGGCCGAGTCCGAGCTCACGGCGGTGCGCAAGGCGCTGGACGAGATGGAGGTCCGCACCCTCCTGTCCGGCGAGTACGACGCCCGTGAGGCGCTGGTCAACATCCGCGCCGAGGCCGGTGGCGTCGACGCCGCCGACTTCGCCGAGAAGCTCCAGCGCATGTACCTGCGCTGGGCCGAGCAGCGCGGCTACAAGACGGAGATCTACGAGACGTCGTACGCCGAAGAGGCCGGCATCAAGTCGACCACCTTCGCCGTCCAGGCGCCCTACGCCTACGGCACCCTCTCCGTCGAGCAGGGCACCCACCGCCTCGTGCGCATCTCGCCCTTCGACAACCAGGGCCGCCGCCAGACCTCCTTCGCGGGCGTCGAGGTGCTCCCCGTCGTCGAGCAGTCCGACCACGTCGAGATCGACGAGTCCGAGCTGCGCATCGACGTCTACCGTTCCTCCGGCCCCGGCGGCCAGGGCGTCAACACGACCGACTCCGCGGTCCGCATCACGCACCTCCCCACGGGCATCGTCGTCTCCTGCCAGAACGAGCGCTCGCAGATCCAGAACCGGGCCACCGCGATGAACGTCCTCCAGGCCAAGCTGCTGGAGCGCCGCCGCCAGGAGGAGCAGGCCAAGATGGACGCCCTCAAGGGCGACGGCGGCAACTCCTGGGGCAACCAGATGCGTTCGTACGTGCTGCACCCCTACCAGATGGTCAAGGACCTGCGCACCGACCACGAAGTGGGCAACCCCGAGGCCGTGTTCAACGGCGAGATCGACGGTTTCCTGGAGGCCGGCATTCGCTGGCGCAAGCAGCAGGAGAAGTAACTTTGTCGACATGACAACTGCCGCCCGCGAGGCGGCAGTTGTCGTTTCGCCCCAGTTTTACGACACGCTCACGGCTTCCAATTCCCCCTGAAAAACCTTTATCGGACAATGCGCTCGCAACGCCCTTGACGTTGCTTTGAAAAACCGAAAAGGTGACTGTGGCATGCGTGTCTTTGGGGCGCATGTGAACCGGGGGGACCGAATCACTCGACTCTGATTCGGGCATCGTCAGCTGCCTCCGTCGATCACGGCCGGCCCCACGCGCTGCCTCATTGACGAATCGCTACTGGGGGTAGCAAATACATGACTAGGAAGACGCGGATCCGGATCGCCCGGGTCGCCGCGGGTGCCGTGGTCGCGGCCGGTGCCTCGCTGTGTGTCGCGGGTGTCGCCTCGGCCGACCCCGGTCCCATTTGTGACATCATCGTCACCCCTGACTGCCCGGACCCCGGCACGGGCGACCCGGACCCCGGCAACCCCGACCCCGGCAACCCGGACCCGGGCAACCCGGACCCCGGTAACCCGGACCCGGGCAACCCTGACCCCGGTAACCCTGACCCGGGCAACCCTGACCCGGGCAACCCGGACCCGGGCAACCCTGACCCGGGCAACCCTGACCCCGGTAACCCGGACCCGGGCAACCCCGACCCCGGTAACCCGGACCCGGGCAACGGCACCGGCGGCTCCGGCAACAACGGCGGCGGTCACGGCAACGGTGGCGGCCACGGCACCGGCGGCTCCGGCAACGGCGGCGGCTCCCACCACGGTGGCGGCACCGGTGGCTCGGGCAACGGCGGCGGCTCCGGCACCGGCGGCAGCGGCACCGGCGGCTCCGGCACCGGTGGCAACAACGACACCCCGCAGGGCGGCGGCAACGACAACGTCTCCCAGGAGGCGGGTTCCTCGGCCCTCACCGACACCGGCTCGGACTCCCCGAAGCCGCAGGGCGGCGGCAGCGGCAAGCAGCTCGCCGAGACGGGTGCCGGCCAGACCACCTTCCTGGTGATCGGTGCCGCGACGATGATCGCCGGCGGCATCGGCTTCCGCGTCCTGCCGCGCCTGGCGGGCCGGGGCGGCGCGGCCGCCTGATCGCGGTCTCCGAGTGACGACACGCGTACGGCCGTACACCGACCGTACGCATGTCACACACGGCAAGGGCCCGGAGCGTCACGCTCCGGGCCCTCAAGGTTTTCCGGGGCCTTTGCCGACCCGCGGTCGCGGCCGCCCGTCCTCGGTCACGCGGTCTGGTGCGCCAGCAGTACCAGCGCGGCGACCAGCACCGCCAGCAGCGCGATCAGCGCCATCGGGTTGACCCCGCTGAGGAAGCCCTCCTGCTGAAGACGCTCGCGGTTGGCGCGGCACACCGGGCACCGGCCCTCGCTCACGGGCGCCGCACAGTTCGCGCACACCAACCGGTCGTACGTCATGCGCTCGCCCTCCTTGCACCGGCCCTGTCGCTTCGTACAACGCTCACGGGAACCCGAACGTTCCCCTCCCACTGTGCCAGTTTCCGCCGGGGCGTGCGCGAGGCCCCCGTCAACGCGGTCCATACAAAGGGCGGTGCAAAAGCGTACAAGTCTTGCCCAACCTCAGCCTGCGCCTGCGCTTGCGCACCCGGTTCGCGTATGGTCACGCTCATCTACCCCCGGCGACCCGTGGTGCATCCGTGATCCGATTCGACAACGTCTCCAAGGTCTACCCCAAGCAGACCCGTCCCGCACTCAGGGATGTCTCCCTGGAAGTGGAGAAGGGCGAGTTCGTCTTCCTCGTGGGGTCCTCCGGCTCCGGAAAGTCCACCTTCCTGCGGCTGATCCTCCGCGAGGAGCGGTGCAGCCACGGCCAGGTGCACGTGCTGGGCAAGGACCTCGCGCGCCTCTCCAACTGGAAGGTGCCGCAGATGCGCCGCCAGCTGGGGACCGTCTTCCAGGACTTCCGCCTGCTGCCCAACAAGACGGTCGCGGAGAACGTGGCCTTCGCGCAGGAGGTGATCGGCAAGTCCCGTGGCGAGATCCGCAAGTCCGTGCCGCAGGTCCTCGACCTCGTCGGCCTCGGCGGCAAGGAGGACCGGATGCCCGGCGAGCTGTCCGGCGGTGAGCAGCAGCGCGTGGCCATCGCGCGCGCGTTCGTCAACCGGCCCAAGCTGCTGATCGCCGACGAGCCCACCGGCAACCTCGACCCGCAGACCTCCGTCGGCATCATGAAACTGCTCGACCGGATCAACCGGACGGGCACCACCGTCATCATGGCGACGCACGACCAGAACATCGTGGACCAGATGCGCAAGCGCGTCATCGAGCTGGAGAAGGGACGTCTCGTGCGCGACCAGACCCGCGGCGTCTACGGCTACCAGCACTGACCCGCCGTCCCAGTTCGTCCACGGAAAGGCACAACCCGACGCCATGCGCCCCCAGTTCGTCCTGTCGGAGATCGGTGTCGGTCTCCGCCGCAACCTCACGATGACCTTCGCCGTCATCGTCTCCGTCGCCCTGTCGCTGGCGCTCTTCGGCGGCTCCCTGCTGATGAGCGACCAGGTGAGCACCATGAAGGGCTACTGGTACGACAAGGTCAACGTCTCGATCTTCCTGTGCAACAAGCACGACGCCGAACAGGACGTGCACTGCGCCAAGGGCGCGGTCACCGAGGACCAGAAGAAGCAGATCCTCTCCGACCTGCACAAGATGACCATCGTCGAGAAGGTGGCGTACGAGTCCCAGGACGAGGCGTACAAGCACTACAAGGAGCAGTTCGGCAACTCGCCGCTGGCCGGCTCCCTCACGCCGGACCAGATGCAGGAGTCGTACCGGATCAAGCTCAAGGACCCGCAGAAGTACCAGGTGATCGCGACCGCGTTCAACGGGCGCGACGGCGTGCAGTCGGTGCAGGACCAGAAGGGCATCCTGGACAACCTCTTCCAGCTGCTGAACCTGATGAACCGGGGCGCGCTCGGCGTGATGGCGCTGATGCTGTTCGTGGCGCTGCTGCTGATCGTCAACACGGTGCGCGTGTCGGCGTTCAGCCGACGGCGTGAGACCGGCATCATGCGCCTGGTCGGCGCCTCGGGCTTCTACATCCAGGCGCCGTTCATCGCCGAGGCCGCCGTCGCCGGGCTCATCGGCGGTGGTCTGGCCTGCGTCTTCCTGGTGGTCGGCCGGTACTTCACCATCGACCACGGCATGGACCTGTCCCACAAGCTCACGCTCATCAACTTCGTCGGCTGGGACGCCGTGTTGACCAAGCTGCCGCTGATCCTCGCCACGAGCGTGCTGATGCCCGCCCTGGCGGCGTTCTTCGCGCTGCGCAAGTACCTGAAGGTGTGACGCAAACCAAGACGACGGACGGGGCAACGGGCCGTGACGACGGGCCCGTTGTCCTAGACTCACCGCCATGTCCGGCCGCGACCCGCTCTGTCCGACCTTCCGAGCCCGCCAAGGGGCCGCGCTGACCTTGGTCTTCGCCGGAGTACTCGTCGCCGGGGCGGTCACCGGGGCCTTCCCGGACCCCGACCACACGGCGCGCCGCACCACCGCCGAGCCGGTGGGCGCCGCGCTCCACGAGGACGTGCGGGAGGCCGCCGCGCGGGCCATGGCCGACGGCACGTCCCCGATGGAGGCCGCCGAACGGGCCGTCAGCCGCAGCGGGGACCGCTGGGGCGCCGTCTACTCCGAGGGCGAGTACCAGGAGTTCCAGGACTCCCTCGACGGCCGCTACACCGGCGTCGGCCTCTCCGCGGCGCGCGAGCAGGACGGCCGGATCGAGGTGACCGGCGTCCAGCCCGGCTCGCCCGCCGCCGCGGCCGGCATCCGCACCGGCGACCGGCTGCGCAGCGTCGACGGCGCCAGGGCCGACGGCCTGCCGGTCACCGAGGTGGTCTCCCTGCTGCGCGGCGACGCCGACGACGCGCCCGCCGGGACGACCGTCACCCTCGGCCTCCAGCGCGGCGGCCGCACCTGGACCGAGACCCTGCACCGGGCCACGCTGTCCACCGACTCCGTGACCGTGACCCGGCCGTCCGGCCGGCTCACGGTGATCCGGGTCGCCGCCTTCACCCGGGGCACGGGCGCCGAGGTCCGCGAGGCACTGCGCGCCGCCCCGGCCGGCGACGGGATCGCCCTGGACCTGCGCGGCAACTCCGGCGGCCTGGTCACCGAGGCCGTGGCCGCCGCCTCCGCCTTCCTCGACGGCGGCCTGGTGGCCACCTACGACGTCGACGGCGCCCAGCGCGCCCTGCACGCCGCGCCCGGCGGGGACACCGTCCGGCCGCTGGTCGTCCTGGTCGACGGCGGCACCATGAGCGCGGCCGAACTGCTCACCGGCGCCCTCCAGGACCGGGGGCGCGCGGTCGTGATCGGCTCCCGCACCTTCGGCAAGGGCTCCGTCCAGATGCCGACGAACCTGCCCGACGGCTCGGTGGCCGAGCTGACCGTGGGCCACTACCGCACCCCGTCGGGGCACGCGGTCGACGGCCGGGGCATCACACCGGACCTGGAGGCGGGGGACAGCGTCCTGCGGCGCGCCGAGACGGTTCTCGCCGGCCTGGGCGACGCCGATTAAAGGCTGGCCGCGAGGCCCCCGCGTAGTGCGAAAATGGACGGCACTATGAGCAAGGGAATGTACGTACCCAAGGAGTCCCAGCCCAAGCAGGGCGGCGGGGCGGGCAAGGCCCGGGACGGCGAGAAGGGCGGCAAGCGCAAGATCGTCGCCCAGAACAAGAAGGCCCGGCACGACTACGCGATCATCGACACCTACGAGGCCGGGCTCGTGCTCACCGGCACCGAGGTCAAGTCGCTGCGCGAGGGCCGGACCTCGCTGACCGACGGCTTCGTCCAGATCGACCGGGGCGAGGCATGGCTGCACAACGCCCACATCCCCGAGTACCACCAGGGCAGCTGGACCAACCACTCCGCGCGCCGCAAGCGCAAGCTGCTGCTGCACCGCGAGGAGATCGACAAGCTGGAGTCCAAGGCCCAGGAGACGGGGCACACCATCGTGCCGCTCGCCGTGTACTTCCGGGACGGCCGCGCGAAGGCCGAGATCGCGCTCGCCCGGGGCAAGAAGGAGTACGACAAGCGGCAGGCTCTGCGGGAGAAGCAGGACCGACGCGAGTCGGACCGCGCCATCGCGGCGGCGAAGCGGAGGCAGCGCGGCGTGTAGCCCCGGGGAATACGCTGGCATCGGCCTGCGTTGTTCCCGTACGATGGCAGCAGCATCGGGCGCAGGTCCGGTGCGCACCTTGAAAAAACAACATGGGGATGATCGGTTTCGACAGCGGCTGTCGAAGCAGGGGAAGCGTGTCGAGGAAGCGGCCATGATCTCGTAAACCACAGGCCGAAACAAATAATCGCCAACACCAAGCGCGATTCCTTCGCCCTCGCTGCCTAAGTAGCGACTTGCGAAGTGTCAGCCCGGGGCTGTTCCCGACCCGGATCCTGGCATCAGCTAGGGAACTAAACCTTGATCCCGGTCACGGGGTGAAGAGGGAAATCAAACAGTGACTGGGCCCGTCGGCGACTTGTTCGCGTGATCGCCGGGGCCGAGAAAAGCACAGCGAACTGCACACGGAGAAGCCCTGATTCCGCACCGTTGGACGCGGGTTCGATTCCCGCCATCTCCACGAACCCCTCCGGGGGTACCCCATGTGGGCGAAGGCCCCGCCGCTTCGAGCGACGGGGCCTTCGTCATGCGCGCCCGGCATGATCCGCAAGAGAGGCCCTACCGCAGCCGGGCCGCGGCGAGATGCACCGTGAAGCCGCAGGGCACGGTGCCCTCGGGGGTCGTCAGGTCCGCGACGTCGGCGAAGAAGTCCTCCCGGAGTCGTGCGACGGTCGCCGTGTCGAGCGGTCCCAGCTCGTAGAACCCGGAGACGGAGTCCCAGACCCGGGCCACGGGGCCGCCGAGATCGATGGGCACGCTCCGCCACCGCACGGGACCGAAGCCCGCGGGCCGCAGGATCTCGTCCAGCCCCGCTCGGCTGCGCGTGCGCCGGTCCCCGAGGGACGGGATGCGCGAGGAGGCGGGTGCCTCGTCGACCGCGCGCCTCAGCAGCCGTCCGAACCGCTCGAACGCCTCCCCGCCGACGGGCCCGCCGCCGACCGCACAGGCCAGCAGCCCGCCCGGCGCGAGCACCCGCGCGATCTCCGAGGCGACCTGCTCGATGTCGTTCATGAGCATCAGCGCGAGGTGCGACACACAGGCGTCGAACCCGGCGTCCGCGAACGGCAGTTGCTGCGCCCGCCCGACGGCCAGCCGGACCCCGGCCAGCGCGGGCCGGCGCCGGGCGGCCGCCAGGGACTCCGGCGACAGGTCCACCCCGGCGAGCCGCCGCCCCTCGTCGCGGGCCAGCAGTTCGAGCAACAGCCCGTCCCCGCACCCGAGATCCAGCACGCGCCGGTCCCCGGCGACCTGGTCGCACAGGAGCTGGTAACTGGACCTCCCGTCGGGCGCCCGCCCGGACCCGAAGGCCTCGGCGGTCACGGCGGGACGCTCGGCGTGAAAGGCGCGGAGGAAGTCCTCCGGCGCGGCGCTCTTCGTCATCCGCCCAACCTAGGGCGCCCCGGCGCGACGCCGCGAGCGCGGCAACCGCCGTCGCGGCGACGGATGTTCGCCGCCCCCGTCCGGCGCGGGGGGTTCCGGGGACCGCGTCGGACGGGCACTGTGGGAGGAGGGCGATGTGAGACCTCCCCGTATGCCTAGGCGGTGACAGGCACATGGCGCTGCGGTTCGATGCCGGACGGGTTTGTCTGGATCTTCTGGCCACCGGCCACCCCCGCGAACAGCTGGTTTCCGTCGGCGCGCTGTGCGCGTGGATACAGGGGGCGGGGATCGTCCCGGCCGGGACCGCGCTGGAGCACGCCGACGCCTCCTGGCTCGGGCGGTTCCGGGAAGTGCGGGGCCACGTCCAGCAGTTGGTGCGGCCCGGCGGCGGGGACACCGCGGCGTACCGGCGGGCCCTCGTCCGGGTCAACGACCTGGCCGCGGCCGCGCCCCCCGCCCCCCGCGCGGTGCGCCGCCAAGGTGGGGATCTCGTAAGAGAACTCGCCGCGCCACCCGGGCCCGCCGCGCTGCTCGCCCTCCTCGCCCGGGACGCCGTGGAGCTGATCACCGATCCCGTCGCGCGGGCCGCCGTGCGGGAGTGCGAGGGGGACAACTGTTCGCTCGTCTATCTGGACACCTCCCGGGGCAGGCGCCGCCGCTGGTGCTCCAGCGAGGTCTGCGGCAACCGGGAGCGGGTCGCCCGGCACCGGCGGCGGGCCACCCTGGCCGCCCGTGCCTGAGCCGCCCGCGCCCCGCCGCGCGATCTGCGCTCCCCGCGCCGTACGCCGTGGGGCGCCGTAGCCTCCCGGCCCCCCTTCGCGTACGGTTGACGGCTGCCCAGCACGTCAGAAGGGGGCCCGGTGGCCGCTCAGGTTCAGCATTCCGCGGTCGGCTCGGTACAGGACGCACACGATTCCGCCCGTGACCGAGAGATCAGCGTCGAACAGGCACACCTGGACCGGGTGTACCGGCGGCTCGAGGAGAAGATCCACGAGGCCGAGTTCCTGATGAACGACGCGGCCAAGCGCGGCCAGGTCGGCACCCCCGGCGCGCTCGCCGAGCGGGACGCGCAGGTCTTCCGCGCCGGCATCCACCTCAACCGGCTCAACAACGAGTTCGAGGACTTCCTGTTCGGGCGGATCGACCTGCTGCTCGGGAAGGACGGCAAGAAGGGGCCCGACGGGGCCTACACGGCGGTGGAGCCGGCCGAGGGGGCCGTGCGCGAGGACAACACCGCCGACATCGCCGAGACCCTGCACATCGGGCGGATCGGCGTGCTGGACGCCGAGTACGCGCCCCTCGTCATCGACTGGCGCGCGCCCGCCGCCGCGCCCTTCTACCGGGCCACCCCCGTGGAGCCCGGACGGGTGGTGCGCCGGCGCGTCATCCGGTCCAAGGGGCGCCGGGTGCTCGGCGTCGAGGACGACCTGATGAGGCCCGAGCTGACCGCCCGCCTCGACGGCCGGGAGCTGGCCGTCATCGGCGACGGCGCCCTGATGGCCGCCCTCGGGCAGGCCCGCGGCCACACCATGCGGGACATCGTCTCCTCGATCCAGGCCGAGCAAGACCTCGTGATCCGGGCTCCCGCCGCCTCCATCACCTACGTCGAGGGCGGCCCCGGCACCGGGAAGACCGCCGTCGCGCTGCACCGCGCCGCCTACCTGCTGTACCAGGACCGGCGGCGGTACGCCGGGGGCATCCTGATCGTCTCGCCGACCCCGCTGCTCGTCGCCTACACCGAGGGCGTGCTGCCCTCGCTCGGCGAGGAGGGGCAGGTCGCGATCCGGGCGATCGGTTCGCTGGTCGACGGCGCGGAGGCGACGCTGTACGACTCGCCGTCCGTGGCCCGGGCCAAGGGGTCCCACCGGATGCTGAAGGTGCTGCGGAAGGCCGCCCGGGGCGCCCTGGAGCTGGGGCCGGCCGCTTGCGCGGGGCACAAGGACGACGACACCGAGGGGCCGCGCGCCCTCGACGGCACCCCGACCCGCCTGCGTGTCGTCGCCTTCGGGCGCCGGCTCGAACTGGAGGCCGAGGAGCTGGACCGGATCCGCCGTACCGCCCTCGGCGGCACCGCGCCCGTCAACCTGCTGCGTCCGCGCGCCCGCAAGCTGCTGCTGGACGCCCTGTGGGAGAAGTCCGGGGCCGGCACCCGGCACACCGACCCGGAGCTGGCCGCCGAGCTGCGGTCGTCGTTCGACGAGGACATCACGACCGAGGACGCCTTCATCGGCTTCCTCGACGCGTGGTGGCCGGAGCTGACCCCGGCGCGGGTGCTGGACGCGATGGCCGACGAGAAGCGGCTGGGCCGCTGGGCGCGCAGGATCCTCAACCCGGGAGAGGTGCGCAAGGTGGCCCGCTCGCTGAAGCGGGACGGCCGCTCGGTGCACGACATCGCGCTGCTGGACGAGTTGCAGGCGATCCTCGGCGTCCCGGCGCGGCCCCGCAGGAAGCGCGAGCTCGACCCGCTGGACCAGCTCACCGGCCTGGAGGAGCTGATGCCGGTGCGCGAGGAGAGCCAGCGGGAGCGGGCCGAGCGGCTGGCGCAGGAGCGCACCGAGTACGCGCACGTGATCGTGGACGAGGCGCAGGACCTCACGCCGATGCAGTGGCGGATGATCGGCCGGCGCGGCCGGCACGCCACCTGGACGGTGGTCGGGGACCCGGCGCAGTCGTCCTGGTCCGACCCGGACGAGGCGGCCGAGGCCCGTGACGAGGCCCTGGGCAGCCGCCCCCGGCGCCGCTTCCGGCTGACGGTGAACTACCGGAACCCGGCGGAGATCGCCGAGCTGGCCGCCCGGGTGCTCGCGCTCGCGATGCCCGGCTCCGAGTCGCCCACGGCCGTGCGGTCCACCGGTGTCGAGCCGCGCTTCACCGTCGTGGGGGAGTCCCTGGAGGCCACCGTGCGGGCCGAGGCCGAGCGGCTGCTCGGGCTGGTGGACGGCACCGTCGGCGTGGTCGTCGCGATGAACCGGCGCGAGGAGGCGAGACGCTGGCTGGCCGGGCTCGGCGACCGGGTGGTGGCGCTCGGCAGCCTGGAGGCCAAGGGCCTGGAGTACGACGCCACGGTGGTCGTCTCGCCCGCGGAGATCGCGGACGAGTCCCCGGCCGGGCTGCGCGTGCTCTACGTGGCGCTGACCCGGGCCACCCAGCAGCTCACGGTGGTCTCCGGGGAACGGGACGAACCGGACGCGGCCGGGGTGCCGGACCTGCTGCGGGACTGATTTTCCTGTGAACTGCCCGCAGGGGGAATGGCAGTCGGCATCCGTTTGTTAGCCTGGGTACGGCACCGGCTCGATCCAAGCCCCCGGGCCCAACCTTCGTCCCTTCGAGGGACCACTTGCCGCGAGGCGAGCATGGCGGGCCGGTGTCTTGAACGTGGAGGCCCACGTCACGGAAGTGACGTGGGCCTCTTTTCGTTGTCCTGTTTTCGATCCCGCAGGCGCCCCGGATGCCGGGGCACCCCCCTTCCCTTGCCCGAGCGTTTCTCGTATGGTGGAAACTGTTTTCCGAAAGCATGCTGCTCTTCGGGAACCGCACATGAACAAAACGTCCGTAACCAAGGGCGACTACCACGTACTCAGCGGTAGGTGCGACGATCGGACGGCACAACTCGCGACACGGTGAAAGCAGAGGAAGTCGGCCATGGCAACGGCGCCCAGCGTCTCCTACTCGATGACCATCCGGCTGGAGGTGCCCGCGAGCGGAACCGCCGTCTCGCAGCTCACCAACGCCGTGGAGTCCTCCGGAGGCTCGGTGACCGGCCTCGACGTCACCGCGTCCGGCCACGAGAAGCTCCGTATCGACGTCACCATCGCGGCCACCTCCACGGCCCACGCCGAGGAGATCGTCGAGAAGCTGCGCGGCATCGAGGGCGTCACCCTCGGCAAGGTCTCCGACCGTACGTTCCTGATGCACCTCGGCGGCAAGATCGAGATGCAGTCCAAGCACCCCATCCGCAACCGTGACGACCTCTCCATGGTCTACACGCCGGGCGTGGCCCGCGTCTGCATGGCCATCGCCGAGAACCCCGAGGACGCCCGCCGCCTCACCATCAAGCGCAACTCCGTTGCGGTCGTGACGGACGGCTCCGCCGTGCTCGGCCTCGGCAACATCGGCCCCAAGGCCGCGCTGCCCGTCATGGAGGGCAAGGCGGCCCTCTTCAAGCGCTTCGCCGGCATCGACGCCTGGCCGATCTGCCTGGACACCCAGGACACCGACGCCATCGTGGAGATCGTCAAGGCGATCGCCCCCGGCTTCGCCGGCATCAACCTGGAGGACATCTCCGCGCCGCGCTGCTTCGAGATCGAGGCCCGGCTGCGCGAGGCCCTGGACATCCCCGTCTTCCACGACGACCAGCACGGCACCGCCATCGTGGTGCTCGCCTCCCTCACCAACGCGCTGCGCGTCACCGACAAGGCGATCGAGAACATCCGGGTCGTCATGTCCGGCGCCGGCGCCGCCGGTACCGCCATCCTCAAGCTGCTGCTCGCGGCGGGCGTCAAGAACGCCGTCGTCGCCGACATCCACGGCGTGGTGCACGCCGGCCGCGAGGACCTGGTGGACGCCCCGGCCGACTCCCCGCTGCGCTGGATCGCCGACAACACCAACCCGGAGGGCCTCACCGGCACCCTGAAGGAGGCCGTGCGCGGCGCGGACGTCTTCATCGGCGTCTCCGCCCCGAACGTCCTGGACGGCGACGACGTGGCCGCCATGGCGGACGGCGCGATCGTGTTCGCGCTCGCGAACCCGGACCCCGAGGTCGACCCGGCGATCGCCCGCCAGACGGCCGCCGTGGTGGCCACCGGCCGCTCCGACTTCCCCAACCAGATCAACAACGTGCTGGTCTTCCCGGGTGTCTTCCGTGGCCTGCTGGACGCGCAGTCCCGTACCGTCAACACTGAGATGATGCTCGCCGCCGCGAAGGCCCTCGCCGACGTGGTCAGCGAGGACGAGCTGAACCCGAACTACATCATTCCGAGCGTCTTCAACGACAGGGTCGCGGGCGCCGTCGCGGGCGCGGTGCGCGAGGCCGCCAAGGCGGTCGGCGCGACTGCCTGACCAGGGCGTGCCGTACGGTGCCGGGGGCTGTGAGGATCACCACGGCGGCCCCCCGCTCCGGCGCGTCGCGGAACCACCTGGTACCGGGCGCCCTCTAGGGTGGCGCCGATCGGGCCCTTTTCGTGTGACTCCCCAGGGTGTTCTCACGACTCCTACGGGTGCCGGATTGGCTTTCCCGCCGCAGGTAGGGGCAGGATGCGTCCCTGGGCGCGAGCGCATCGGCATCGCAGTGCCTGCGGCCTGACCGCCGCGTGGCACACCCCAACGGCAAGAAAAACACGGGAGTAACAACATGAACCGCAGTGAGCTGGTGGCCGCGCTGGCCGACCGCGCCGAGGTGACCCGCAAGGACGCCGACGCCGTGCTGGCCGCGTTCGCCGAGACCGTCGGCGAGATCGTCGCCAAGGGCGACGAGAAGGTCACCATCCCCGGCTTCCTGACCTTCGAGCGCACCCACCGTGCCGCTCGTACCGCGCGCAACCCGCAGACCGGCGAGCCGATCAACATCCCCGCCGGCTACAGCGTGAAGGTCACCGCGGGCTCCAAGCTCAAGGAAGCGGCCAAGGGCAAGTAAGCGCGTAGGCGCTCCGCTGTGCGGCGCCGGCCCGCGGGTGACCGCGGGCCCGCCGTCGCCGATCGCACGGCTGCCCGCGCCCCCTGGGGCGCGGCCCGGCGGGCGGCGCCGCGAAGAGCCGACGATGCCAACAGGGCGGCCCCCTCACACCGAGGGGGCCGCCCTGTTTGCCGTTTGCTCCGGGGTCAGCCGAGGGCCTTGCCCGGCAGCTCGACCTTGGCGCCGAGCTCCACGAGCTTCTCCATGAAGTTCTCGTAGCCGCGGTTGATCAGGTCGATGCCGTGGACCCGGGAGGTGCCCTCGGCCGCGAGCGCGGCGATCAGGTAGGAGAAGCCGCCGCGCAGGTCGGGGATGACCAGGTCGGCGCCCTGGAGCCGGGTCGGCCCGGAGACGACCGCGGAGTGCAGGAAGTTGCGCTGGCCGAAGCGGCAGTCCGAGCCGCCCAGGCACTCGCGGTACAGCTGGATGTGCGCGCCCATCTGGTTGAGGGCCGAGGTGAAGCCGAGCCGGGACTCGTAGACCGTCTCGTGGATGATCGACAGGCCCGTGGCCTGGGTGAGGGCCACCACCAGCGGCTGCTGCCAGTCGGTCTGGAAACCGGGGTGCACGTCCGTCTCCAGGGCGATGGACTTCAGCTGGCCGCCCGGGTGCCAGAAGCGGATGCCCTCGTCGTCGATCTCGAAGGCGCCGCCCACCTTGCGGTAGGTGTTCAGGAACGTCATCATCGAGCGCTGCTGGGCGCCGCGGACGTAGATGTTGCCGCCGGTCGCGAGCGCCGCCGAGGCCCAGGAGGCGGCCTCCAGGCGGTCCGACAGGGCCCGGTGGGTGTAGCCGCTCAGCTTGTCCACACCGGTGATCCGGATGGTCCGGTCGGTGTCCATCGCGATGATCGCGCCCATCTTCTGCAGCACGCAGATGAGGTCCTCGATCTCCGGCTCGACCGCCGCGTTGGACAGCTCCGTGACGCCCTCGGCCAGCACGGCCGTCAGCAGCACCTGCTCGGTCGCGCCCACGGACGGGTACGGCAGCCGGATCTTCGTGCCCCGCAGCCCCTTCGGCGCCTCCAGGTACTGGCCGTCCGCGCGCTTCTCGATGGTCGCGCCGAACTGGCGCAGCACGTCGAAGTGGAAGTCGATGGGCCGGCCGCCGATGTCACAGCCGCCGAGACCGGGGATGAACGCGTGCCCGAGCCGGTGCAGCAGCGGGCCGCAGAACAGGATCGGGATACGGCTGGAGCCGGCGTGGGCATCGATGTCAGCGACGTTGGCGCTCTCGACATGGGTCGGGTCGAGTACCAGCTCGCCGGGCTCCTCGCCCGGACGGACCGTCACCCCGTGCAACTGGAGCAGGCCGCGTACGACGCGCACGTCACGGATGTCCGGAACGTTGCGCAGCCGGCTCGGCGCGCTGCCGAGCAGCGCGGCGACCATGGCCTTCGGTACGAGGTTCTTCGCACCGCGGACACGGATCTCGCCCTCAAGCGGGTTTCCGCCGTGGACAAGCAGGACATCGTCGTTGACGGTCATGAATCTCGCGTTCCGATCAGATGGGCAGGGGACCGCCGATCACCGGGCGGGCCGTGGGACAGGGTAATCGCCGATCACCCCCCGCCCGTAAGTCCGCGGACCGCCCCGCCGTGTCATGGGTGTGTCACAACACGAAACGTCCTTGATCGGGCACATGGGGTCACCGGTCGCGCGCGTGCGCCGGGGCCGCTTCCGTGCTCCCTGAGCTGCGTTCACTCCCGCACTCCGATTGGCTCCCCACTCCCGGGGAAGATGCGGGATCATGTCTGGCATGACCGAGGTGTCCTCGCTCACAGGGCGGCTGCTCGTGGCCACCCCCGCCCTGGCGGACCCGAACTTCGACCGCGCGGTGGTGCTCCTCCTCGACCACGACGAGGAGGGTTCCCTCGGTGTCGTCCTGAACCGCCCCACCCCCGTGGGCGTCGGCGACATCCTGGCGGGCTGGGCCGAGCTGACCGGCGAGCCCGGCGTCGTCTTCCAGGGCGGTCCCGTCTCGCTGGACTCGGCTCTGGGCGTCGCGGTCGTCCCGGGCGGGGCGAACGGCGAAGGGGCCCCGCTGGGCTGGCGGCGGGTGCACGGCGCGATCGGCCTGGTCGACCTGGAGGCGCCGCCGGAGCTGCTCGCCCCGGTCCTCGGTTCCCTGCGCATCTTCGCCGGGTACGCGGGCTGGGGCCCGGGCCAGCTGGAGGACGAGCTGGCCGAGGGTGCCTGGTACGTCGTCGAGTCCGAACCGGGCGACGTCTCCTCGCCGGCCCCGGAGCGGCTGTGGCGCGAGGTGCTGCGGCGCCAGCGCAGCGAGCTGGCGATGGTGGCCACATATCCGGACGACCCTTCGCTCAACTGATGGCCGGGCGCTTCAGTACCCTGGCGGTATGAGCACTCTTGAGCCCGAGCGCGGGACTGGTACGGGGACCCTCGTAGAGCCGACGCCACAGGTGTCCCACGGCGACGGCGACCACGAGCGCTTCGCCCACTACGTCCAGAAGGACAAGATCATGGCGAGCGCCCTCGACGGCACCCCCGTCGTGGCGCTGTGCGGCAAGGTCTGGGTGCCGGGCCGCGACCCGAAGAAGTACCCCGTGTGCCCCATGTGCAAGGAGATCTACGAGTCCATGGGCAGCGGCGGCGACGACAAGGGCGGCGACAAGGGCAAGGGCAAGTAACGCCCCGCCCCCCGTGGTGACCCGCGAGGGCCCCGGTGCGCTTCGGTGCGCGCCGGGGCCCTTCGCCGTGCCGGGGCTTGCTCGTGTCACGCGTCCGAGTGGTCGAGACCTCTTGTGGGCGGGAAGCGGGGCACCTAGCCTCCCTGTCCATCGACTGGTTGTACAGAGCGAAACGGCCGTTGCGCATGGTGCAACGCGAGCGTGGAGGTGCGGCGGACCACATGAGTGACATGAGCGACAAGGGGCCGGTTCCGGCCGATTCCCCGGAGTCCGGGGCGGTGGCGCTGATTCCGGCGCCGGTCCGGATCTCGGTGCCCGGCGCCCGCTGTGTGATCGACACGGACACGGAGATCGACGCCGGCGAGGGCGCCGAACGGGTGGCGCGCTGGCTGCGCTCGGCCGTCGGCGCGGCCACCGGGCTGCCGCTCGCGCCGTACCGCGACGGCGCCGGCCGCATCCGGCTGCGGATCGTGCCCGCGCTCGCGGACGAGCTCGGCGGCCCCGAGTCCTACCGCCTGCGCGCCGAGGGCCGGCGGATCGAACTCGACGGGGCGAGCGCGGCCGGACTCTTCCAGGGCGCGCAGACCCTCCGGCAGCTGCTCGGGCCCGACGCCTTCCGGCGCGCCCCGATCGGCGACCGCGCCGCATGGGAGTTCCCCGCCGTCACCGTCGAGGACAGCCCCCGGTTCGCCTGGCGCGGGCTGCTGCTCGACGTGGCGCGGCACTTCATGCCCAAGGACGGGGTGCTGCGCTATCTCGACCTGATGGCCGCGCACAAACTCAACGTGCTGCATCTGCACCTGACGGACGACCAGGGCTGGCGGATCGAGATCAGGCGCTACCCGAAGCTGACCGAGACCGGCTCCTGGCGGTCCCGGACGAAGTTCGGGCACCGGGCCTCACCGCTGTGGGAGGACAAGCCGCACGGGGGCTACTACACCCAGGACGACATCCGGGAGATCGTCGCCTACGCGGCCGAGCGGCACATCACCGTCGTACCGGAGATCGACGTGCCCGGCCATTCGCAGGCGGCCATCGCCGCGTACCCGGAACTCGGCAACACCGACGTCATCGACACCACGGCCCTCTCCGTCTGGGACACCTGGGGGATCAACTCCAACGTACTGGCTCCCACCGACGGCACCCTGCGGTTTTACGAAGGGGTGTTCGAGGAGGTCCTGGAGATGTTCCCCTCACGGTTCATCCACATCGGTGGCGACGAATGCCCGAAGGACCAGTGGCAGAAGTCGTCGGCCGCCCAGGCGCGCATCGCCGAGCTGGGGCTCGCCGACGAGGACCAGCTCCAGTCCTGGTTCGTCCGGCACTTCGACACCTGGCTCGCCGCGCGCGGACGCCGGCTGATCGGCTGGGACGAGATCCTCCAGGGCGGCCTCGCGCCGGGCGCCGCGGTCTCCTCGTGGCGCGGTTTCGAGGGCGGGGTCACCGCCGCCCGGGCCGGGCACGACGTGGTCATGTGCCCCGAGCAGCACGTGTACCTGGACCACCGCCAGGCCCCCGGCGACGACGAGCCGGTGCCGATCGGCTTCGTGCGCACCCTGGAGGACGTCTACCGGTTCGAGCCCGTGCCGGCCGCCCTCACCGAGGCCGAGGCGCGGCATGTGCTCGGCACCCAGGCCAATGTGTGGACCGAGGCCCTGGAGGACGCCGGGCGCGTGGACTACCAGGCGTTTCCCCGGCTCGCCGCCTTCGCCGAGGTCGCCTGGAGCCGGCTGCCGGCCCCCGCGGACCGGGACTTCGCCCGGTTCGAGCGCCGGATGACCGCGCACTACCGGCGACTTGACGCCCTGGGCGTCGCCTACCGGCCGCCCGCCGGGCCCCGGCCGTGGCAGCGGCGCCCCGGGGTGCCGGGCCGCCCGATCGACGGACCGCCGCCCAACAGGTAGCCGCGAACGGCCGGATCCCGGCGGGTGTACCCCAACGGGCCTGCCGGGCAACGCGGATAGAACAGATAGCGGAAAAACCCCGTCAGCATCACCGAAGGGTGGCAATTCGCCCTCTTCGGTGATGCCTCGCCAAACCGGCCATCTCCCCGATGAGGTGGGCGAATGCCTCCTAGCGGACCCCCGCGTCCGGGTCCTGCGAAGATGTGCCAGAGTTGCCACGTCCGCCCTGTCAGCACGTACCGTACGGCGCAACAGGCGGGACCAGGTGGGGCAGCGGGAAGGGGCAGCCGGTTTGACCACGCACGCACCGCAGGCGGGGCAGGCCGTCACGCTGCCCACGACGCTGGACGAGGCGGTGGCGGCGCTCGCCGCGATGCCCACCGCGGTCCCCGTCGCGGGCGGCACCGACCTGATGGCCGCCGTCAACTCCGGGCAGCTCAGGCCCGCGGCCCTGGTCGGCCTCGGCCGGATCAGCGAGATCCGCGGCTGGCAGTACCAGGACGGCCACGCGCTGCTCGGCGCCGGCCTCACCCACGCCCGCATGGGCCGCCCCGACTTCGCGGCCCTCATCCCGGCGCTCGCCGCCGCCGCCCGCGCCGCGGGCCCGCCGCACATCCGCAACGCGGGCACCCTGGGCGGCAACATCGCCTCCGCCGCGCCCACCGGGGACGCGCTCCCGGTGCTCGCCGCCCTGGAGGCCACGCTGATCGTCGCGGGCCCGGGCGGGGCACGCCGGGAGGTCCCGGTCTCGCACCTGCTGGCGGGCGTGGAGATGCTGGGCGGCGGTGAACTCATCGGCTTCGTACGGGTGCCGCTGCTGCACGCCCCGCAGGTCTTCCTGAAGGCCACCGCGCGCACCGGACCCGGCCGCGCCCTCGCCTCCGTGGCGCTCGTCCTCGACCCCGCCCGGCGCGGCGTGCGCTGCGCCGTCGGGGCCATCGCGCCGATGCCGCTGCGGCCGCTGGAGGCCGAGCAGTGGGTCGCGCAGCTCATCGACTGGGACAACGACCGCGCGCTCGTCCCCGAGGCACTGAGTGCCTTCGGCGAGTACGTCGCCGCGGCCTGCATCCCCGACCCGGCGCCGGAGGCGGACGGCTCGGTGCCGTCGCTGCCGCCCGCCGTACTGCACCTGCGGCGCACCGTCGCCGCGCTGGCCCGACGAGCACTGGGGAGGGCGCTGTCGTGACCGACGACCAGCACGGAGAGGGCACGCCCGAGGGCGGCGGGCGCTGGAACCCGCTGCCGGGTGACTACGACGACGGCGCCACCGCCTTCGTCAAGCTCCCCGAGGGCGGCATAGACGCCCTGCTGTCCGGCGACAGCCCGCTGGCCGCGCCCGGCCACGGCTATGTGCCGCCGCGCATCCCGCAGGCCCCCGCGGAGGGCGCCGCCGGGGGCTGGCCCGCCGCGGACGGCGGTGGGTGGCCCGACCCGGGCGCGACGCACGGGGGCGCGGACGACCGGTTCACGTACGACCCGGCCGCCACCCAGCACTGGACCTTCGAGGAGCCCGCGGCTCCGGCCGCGCCCGGCCACGACGTCACCGGGCAGTGGTCCATCCCCGTCGCCGGCGGAGAACTCCCGGACGAGTCGGGCGAGTTCACGACGTCGTCCCTGGTGGAGCAGTGGGGCGGCACCCCGCCGGCCACCCTGCCGGGCGGCGCGCCGGCCCCCTGGGCCACCAACGCCGGCCAGCCCTGGGGGCAGGCGGCCGGGCCGGCGGCCCCGGCGGCGGACGGGTACGCGACCGGCGAGGGGTACGGCACGGAGGCCGGGGGCGCGCCGGGGGAGACGTACGGCGGGACCGGTGGTGTGCCGGGAGAGGTGTACGGCGCGGGGGCCGGGGAACACCCGGGCGACGAGGACTTCGGCGCGGGGCGCGCGCAGGGCGCGTACGCCGCTCCGGTGCCGGGCGTGGACACGCACGACGGGTACGGACACGCGCAGGGCGCGGACCCGCAGGCCGGTCATCCGCAGGCCGAACAGACGCAGGCAGGTCACCCGCAGGCCGGTCACGCGCAGGGCCGGCACGCCGGAGCGCACGGCGCGGGCCCGCAGGGTGGTGCCGCGCCGGGCGCGTACGGCCAGGGGGCGTACGAGCAGCCCGCCCGGCCCGACGGCGCGCCCGCGCACGACCCGCACGGCCAGGGTGCGCGGGAACACGCCGCGCACGGACACGACGACCGGATAGAGGACCCGCTCGGCCAGGCCGGGCAGGGGCAGCCGGGACACGCGGAGGCCGCGCACCGGCACACCGGGCACCCCGGACCGGCCCCGGTGGAGCCGGGCCACACCCCGCCGGAGCACGCCGACGCCGCCCACGACCCGTCGGCGCCCGGCGCATCGCCGTACTCCACGCCCGGCGCCCACGCGCGGGACGGGCGCGCGCAGGAGGCGCACCACACGCCGCCCGCCGGTGTCCCCCTGGAGCAGACCGCGCACGACCCCGCGACGGCCCCTGAGCGGCCCGTCGACGGCCCGGCGGACCACACGGCCCCCGCCGAGCCGGGTGCCGTGCCCGAGGCCGTCATGGAGCCCGGTACGGCCGCCGCCGCACCGGACGCGGCGGCGGACGCGGGGGACGCCGCGGTCCCGGAGGCCGGCGCCGCCCCGACCGCACCGGTCGTACCGGAGCAGCGCACCGGCGCGTCCGCGCCCGCCGTGCCCGGCCAGCGGTCCGACACGCCCACGCCCCCCTCCGGCGTACCCACCGTCCCCGCTCCGGCGCACGACGGCGACACGCCGGTGGCTCCGCCCAGCACCCCGGAACACGCCGTCCAGGACGTCCCGGAGGCCGCGCCCGCGGACGGCGCCCGGCAGGAACCCCACGACCTGGCCGAGCGGCCCGAACAGCCGGGACAGACCGAGCCGTCCGAGCCGTCAGGGCCGTCCGGAGGGCCCGAACAGCCCGCCGAATCCGCCGAGTCCGCCCTCGGCGCCCCCGAGGCTCCCGGCACCCCGGACACCTCGGACGCGCCGGACACCCCGGACGCCCCGGAGGAGCCCGCCCCCCTCCCGCCCCACGACGACCACCCCCTCGCCTCCTACGTCCTGCGGGTGAACGGCTCCGACCGCCGGGTCGCCGACGCCTGGATCGGCGAGTCGCTGCTGTACGTGCTGCGCGAGCGGCTGGGGCTCGCCGGGGCCAAGGACGGCTGCTCGCAGGGCGAGTGCGGGGCCTGCAACGTGCAGGTGGACGGCCGCCTGGTGGCCTCCTGCCTGGTGCCCGCCGTCACCGCGGCCGGCACCGAGGTGCGCACGGTCGAGGGCCTGGCCAAGGACGGGCAACCCTCCGACGTGCAGCGGGCGCTGGCCCGGTGCGGTGCCGTGCAGTGCGGCTTCTGCGTGCCCGGCATGGCGATGACGGTGCACGACCTGCTGGAGGGCAACCCCGCGCCGACCGAACTGGAGACCCGGCAGGCCCTGTGCGGCAACCTGTGCCGCTGCTCCGGGTACCGGGGCGTCGTCCAGGCCGTCCAGGAGGTCGTCGCCGAGCGCGAGGCCGCGCACGCCCCCGAGCCGGAGGCGGACACGGCGGGCGAGGCGCGCATCCCGCAGCAGGCGGGCCCCGGCTCCGGCGGCGTCGGCCCGTCGGCGTTCGAGGCACCGGGTGCCTTCGACACGCCGCCGCCCACGCCGGACGGGTACGGCGACATGCCGGGCGGCTACGGCGAGGCGCCCGACGGCTACGGCGACACGCCGCCCTACGGCACGCCGGGCCCGCACGACCAGCACTACGGCCAGGACGGAGGCCAGGCGTGAGCAACGAAGCCGCCACCGCGACCCCCGCCGGGGAGTCCGCCCCCGAGCCCGAGGGCCCGCCGCACGGCCTCGGCGTCTCCCTGCCGCACGCCGACGCCCGCGCCAAGACCGAGGGCACCTTCCCCTACGCCGCCGACCTGTGGGCCGAGGGCCTGCTCTGGGCGGCCGTACTGCGCTCCCCGCACGCGCACGCGCGGATCGTGTCCATCGACACCCGGCACGCCCGCGAGATGCCCGGCGTGCGCGCCGTCATCACCCACGAGGACGTGCCCGGCACCCCGCGCCACGGCCGGGGCACCCCGGACCGGCCGGTGTTCGCCTCCGAGGTCGTACGGCACCACGGCGAGCCCATCGCCGCCGTCGCCGCCGACCACCCCGACACCGCGCGGATGGCCGCGGCCGCGATCATCGTCGAGTACGAGATCCTCGACCCGGTGACCGACCCCGAGCAGGCGTTCGAGGCGGAGCCGCTGCACCCCGACGGCAACCTGATCCGGCACATCCCGCTGCGCCACGGCGACGCGGAGGCGGTCGGCGAGGTCGTGGTCGAGGGGCTGTACCGCATCGGGCGGCAGGACCCGGCCCCGATCGGCGCCGAGGCCGGACTCGCCGTGCCGCGCCCCGACGGCGGTGTGGAGCTGTACCTGGCCTCCACCGACCCGCACCACGACCGCAACACCGCCGCCGCCTGCTTCGGTCTGTCACCCGATCGAGTGAAGATCGTGGTCACCGGGGTGCCCGGCGCCACCGCCGACCGCGAGGACCAGGGCTTCCAGCTCCCGCTCGGGCTGCTCGCGTTGCGCACCGGCTGCCCGGTGAAGCTCACCGCGAGCCGCGAGGAGTCCTTCCTCGGCCACGTCCACCGCCACCCCACCCTGCTGCGCTACCGCCACCACGCCGACGCCGAGGGCCGGCTGGTCAAGGTGGAGGCGCAGATCCTGCTGGACGCGGGCGCGTACGCAGACACCTCCGCCGACGCGCTGGCGGCCGCCGTCTCCTTCGCGTGCGGCCCGTACGTCGTCCCGAACGCCTTCATCGAGGGCTGGGCCGTGCGCACCAACAACCCGCCCTCCGGCCATGTGCGCGGCGAGGGCGCGATGCAGGTGTGCGCCGCCTACGAGGCCCAGATGGACAAGCTGGCCAGGAAGCTGGGCGCGGACCCGGCCGAGCTGCGGCTGCGCAACGTGCTGGCGACGGGCGACGTGCTGCCCATCGGCCAGACGGTGACCTGCCCCGCCCCGGTCGCCGAACTCCTCCAGGCGGTACGGGACTTCCCGCTGCCGACGCTGCCCAAGGACACGCCCGAGGAGGACTGGCTGCTGCCCGGCGGCCCCGAGGGCGCGGGCGAGCCGGAGGCGGTGCGCCGGGGCGTCGGCTACGGCCTCGGCATGGTGCACATGCTCGGCGCGGAGGGCGCCGACGAGGTGTCCACGGCGACGGTCAAGGTGCACGACGGCATGGCGACCGTGCTCTGCGCGGCCGTGGAGACCGGCCAGGGCTTCACCACGCTGGCCCGGCAGATCGTCCAGGAGACCCTGGGCATCGAGGAGGTCCGGGTCGCCCCGGTCGACACCGACCAGCCGCCGTCCGGCGCGGGCTGCCGGGGCCGGCACACCTGGGTGTCCGGCGGCGCGGTGGAGCGGGCGGCGAAGATGGTCCGCACCCAGCTGCTCCAGCCGCTCGCGCACAAGTTCGGCATGTCGACCGAGCTGCTCCAGATCAACGACGGCAAGATCACGTCGTACGACGGGGTGCTGTCGACCACGGTCACCGAGGCGCTGGACGGCAAGGAGCTGTGGGCCACCGCGCAGTGCCGCCCGCACCCGACCGAGCCGCTGGACGCCGCCGGGCAGGGCGACGCCTTCGTGGGACTCGCGTTCTGCGCGATCCGCGCGGTGGTGGACGTGGACATCGAGCTGGGCTCGGTCCGGGTGGTGGAGCTGGCGGTCGCCCAGGACGTCGGCCGGGTGCTCAACCCCGCCCAGCTGGCGGCCCGGATCGAGGCGGGCGTCACCCAGGGCGTCGGCATCGCGCTCACCGAGAACCTGCGCACCCCGCGCGGGCTGGTCCGCCATCCCGACCTGACCGGCTACGCCCTGCCGACCGCCCTGGACGCGCCGGACATCCGGATCGTCAAGCTGGTGGAGGAGCGGGACGTGGTCGCGCCCTTCGGTGCCAAGTCGGTCAGCGCGGTGCCGGTGGTGACGGCCCCCGCGGCCATCGCCTCCGCCGTCCGCGCGGCCACCGGCCGCCCGGTCAACCGGCTGCCGATCCGTCCCCAGGCCGCGGTCGTCACGACGCGGTGAACGCGGCGGCCGCCGTGATCCGGTGAGCGCGGCGGCCGTCCCCATCCCGGTGGGTTTCGCGGGGCAACGTGCCCGGGTCGTCCGGCGTCCTTTCCGTCGAGGGGCGTTGTCAGTGGGGCGGCGTAGTGTGCACAGCGGTGGGGGAGCCGGGCAGCGGCGCCGGCCACACTGTCACGCAGTGGGAGATCGCGGGGGAGCGATGAGTACGACGGATGCCGGGACGGCGGCGATCACACTGACCGAGGCGGAGCTGGACCGCCATGTCACCCACGCGCCGACGCGCGGACTGCTCACGGGCCCGGGGCTGCCCGCCGTGACCGACGTGCTGACGTTCTCGCCGCTGCGCGCCCACGGCCTGCGCACCCTCGCGGACGCGGCCGAAGGCCCGCTCCACCTGGCGGAGGAACTGCGCGACCGCCTGGTGATAGGCGAACTGCTCAACCCGCCGGGCACGGAGCGCGAGTCGATCCTGCTCGACGGCGACACGGGCGAGGTGACGACGGCCTACCTGTGCGACCCGTCCGAGTCCCGCCCCTTCGCGCCGTCCCTGGCCACGCTGCTGCGGTTCGCCGCGGTCACCGAGGAACTGACGGGCCTGCGCGGCCGGTTCGCCTCCCTGGCGGGCCAGTACGGCCCGAGGACGGTCGCCGAGGCCTCGCGCCGCCTGCTCGCCCTGTTCGAGGAGGGCACGGACGGCGCGGTCCCCCCGTACTGGAAGGTGGCGGCCCTGATCCGCCCGCTGTCCCTGGTCGCGGGTCCCGGTACGGCGTCCGGTCTCGCCCTCGACCTGCCCGCCCGCGTCCTGGACCAGGAGTTCGGGCACGGCCGGGTGGCCCGCTTCGAGGACGTCGACTTCCCGGCCACGCTCACCCACGAGCCGACCCGCCGCTTCCTGCGCGAGACCGGGCTGCCGGAGGAGGCGGTCCTCTTCTTCGCCGACCCGGACGCCCCGCTGCCGACCCTGCGCGAACACTTCACCCGGGACCGCCCCGACTACCCGCTGTCCGAACTCCCGGCCCACTGCGACCACTTGATCCGCCTGGGCTACCTGGTGGAGGACAACAGCCTGGTGGTGGACGGCCGCACGGGCGCGGTCCTCACCTTCAGCGAACCGGAGGCGGCGCTCTGCCCCCTCAACACCGACGTCTCCACCCTCGCCTTCACCCTCTGGCTGCTGCACCACGAACGCACCATCGACCAGCACCTCTCCCACGAACTCAGCACGGCCGCCTACGAACAACTGGCCGCCGCCATGCTGCACACCCTGACCACCCTCGACCCGACGGCCACGCTGCCGGGCACGACGTGGCACTACTGGACCGAGACGTTCCAGGACGAGGCGGGCGGGGTGCTCTGAGCCCAGGCGCCCGGCAGGGCCCGGTCGCTGATGCGGCGACCGGTTCCGACTCCTTCAACAGGGAGGCGGTCCGGCGGTACGTTTGTGCCGCACCCTGGGAGGGCTGATGCCGTCGAGTGCCGATCTCGCCGCGTGGGCCGGTGCCTTGGGCACATGGGCGGCGCTGGGTGCCGCGGTCCACGGAGCGCGCACCGCGTTCCACATGATCCGCGTCGAACGGGACCGGGATCGCGAACAGGAGCGCCGGCGGCAAGCCGATCAGGCCTCCAGCGTCGCCGTGTGGGTCGGGCGGCCGTTCGGCGGGGGCAACCGCCCGGACCGCCTGGCGACGAGCGTGGCCCTGCGCCGCGAAAGCTTCTTCCCCGACATCTACTTGGTGAACGGCTCGCGCCTCCCCGTCTACGAGGTCGGCGTCTTCGTCTGGGTCGACTTCAGCGCCCGCCCGATCCGCTGGCAGAACCGCGTCATCCTCCCGCCCACCCACGAGCCCATGCTCGCCAGCGCCTTCGTGGAAGCGGCCCCCGATGTCGCGCCGGTCATGGAGCATGTCGTCGGCGTCAGCGTCGCCTTCCGCGACGCCGAGGGGACGCACTGGCAGCGCACGCGGGACGGGTCCCTCCGCGAGATCGACACGGACGACGTGCACCAGCGGACGGGAGTCGCCGACGGCGACGGTTTCGTCCAGCCCCAGGAACTGGAGGACGTACACATCCCCGGCCGCCAGGCCTGAGCGGGCCCCCGGGCAACCCCGTGCCGCTCCGGCACACACTGCTGTCCTTGGAGGCCGTGACGGGAATCGAACCCGTGTAACTCGCTTTGCAGGCGAGCCCCTAAGCCACTCGGGCACACGGCCGTGTTGAGTTGTCGTCCGCACGGCCGTGGCGGGAAGGCGTACGGCCATGTCGACGGATCGACCGTAGGGCGCGGGAGCCGCGGGGCTCAAGGGGATGGCCGGGGCCGCAATGTGACTGCCACACCGCGTTCACAGGACGAGGGGGGACCAGGACCAAGGTCGTAGTGGGAGGTGGGTCCACCGACAGGGGTCAATGTCGGTGACGGGCCTTACCCTGACGGGCATGAGTGTCCTGGGATCCCGTGCCGCCGATGCCGTGGTGGAGGAAGACGTCGAGCCGGACGGCGGTGTGCTCGGCCGGGCCTACCGGGCGCTGAGCGTCGGCATCGTCTCCGTCGTCCTGCTGATCGCCTTCGAGGCGACCGCCGTGGGCACCGCGATGCCCGTCGCCGCCCGCGAGCTGGACGGCGTGGCGCTGTACGCGTTCGCGTTCTCCGGGTACTTCACCACCAGCCTCTTCGGCATGGTCCTCGCCGGCCAGTGGGCCGACCGGCGCGGTCCGCTCGGGGCGCTGACCAGCGGGATCGGGGCCTTCGCGGTGGGGCTGGTGATAGCCGGCACCGCGCGGACGATGTGGGTGTTCATCCTGGGCCGGGCCGTCCAGGGGCTCGGCGGCGGACTGGTCATCGTCGCGCTGTACGTCGTCGTCGGCCGCGCCTACCCCGAGCGGCTGCGCCCCGCGATCATGGCGGCGTTCGCGGCGAGCTGGGTCGTGCCCTCCGTCGTCGGCCCGCTCGCCTCCGGTGCCGTCACCGAGCAGCTCGGCTGGCGCTGGGTGTTCCTCGGCATCCCGGTCCTCGTGGTGTTCCCGCTGGCCCTCGCCCTGCCGCAGATACGCCGGCGGGCGTCCGGACCGGTCGACGCGGAGGCGGGCGCCGCCGCCTTCGACCGGCGGCGCATCCGGCTCGCCCTCGGCATCTCCCTCGGCGCCGGCCTCCTCCAGTACGCCGCCCAGGACCTGCGCCCCCTCTCCCTCGTGCCCGGCGCGGCCGGCGTCGCCCTGCTGGTGCCCGCCGTCCTCGGCCTGCTGCCGCCCGGCACCTGCCGGGCGGCCCGCGGCCTGCCCGCCGTCGTCCTGCTGCGCGGGCTGTCCGCCGGGTCCTTCATCGCCGCGGAGTCCTTCGTGCCGCTGATGCTGGTCACCCAGCGCGGGCTGTCGCCGACGCTCGCCGGGTTCTCGCTGGCCGCGGGCGGCGGCACCTGGGCGCTGGGCTCCTGGGTGCAGTCCCGGCCGCGCCTGGCGCCCCACCGGGAGCGGCTGATGACCGGCGGGATGCTGCTGGTCACCGTCGCGCTGCTGGCCGCGCCGAGCGTGCTGTGGCACTCCGTGCCCGCCTGGACCGTGGCCGTCGCCTGGGCCTTCGGCTGCTTCGGCATGGGCCTGGTGATCTCCTCCACCAGCGTGCTGCTGCTGCGCCTGTCCGCGCCGGAGCAGGCCGGTGCCAACTCCGCCGCGCTCCAGATCTCCGACGGCCTCTCCAACGCCCTGCTGCTCGCCGCCACCGGTGCCGCCTTCGCCGCGCTCGGCGGCGGCACCTCCGCGACCACGACGACCACCTCCTCCCACCCCGCCGCCTTCGCCGCCGTGTTCCTGCCGATGGCGGTGGTGGCCCTGGCCGGGGCCTGGGTGACGACGCGGATGCGGACGGAAACGCCCTGACGCCGCGCGGCGCGAGCGCCGGAGCGCGCCGGTTGTGACGTGAGTCCCACCCTGGGGCGACCCGGCCTCGTTCGGCGTCGGCGGGGAGCGCGGCGCCGGTAGGGTGGCCCGGTTGTCATACGTAGCCGACTGACTGACCACGGAGACCGTGACTACCACCGCTTCCTCCACCACGTCCCACCACCTTTCCCCCGCCTTCCCGGGCCGTGCGCCCTGGGGCACCGCCAGCAAGCTGCGCGCCTGGCAGCAGGGGGCGATGGAGAAGTACATCCAGGAGCAGCCGCGTGACTTCCTCGCCGTCGCCACGCCCGGCGCCGGCAAGACCACCTTCGCGCTGACGCTGGCCTCATGGCTGCTCCACCACCATGTGGTGCAGCAGGTGACCGTGGTCGCGCCGACCGAGCACCTGAAGAAGCAGTGGGCCGAGGCCGCGGTGCGGGTGGGGATCAAGCTCGACCCCGAGTACAGCGCCGGCCCGCTCGGCCGGGAGTACGACGGGGTCGCCGTCACCTACGCCGGTGTCGGCGTGCGCCCCATGCTGCACCGCAACCGCGTCGAGCAGCGCAAGACGCTGGTGATCCTGGACGAGATCCACCACGCCGGCGACTCCAAGTCCTGGGGCGAGGCCTGCCTGGAGGCGTTCGAACCGGCCACCCGGCGGCTCGCGCTGACCGGTACGCCGTTCCGCTCGGACACCAACCCGATCCCCTTCGTGACGTACGAGGAGGACAACGCCGGCATCCGCCGCTCCGCCGCCGACTACACCTACGGGTACGGCTCCGCGCTCGCCGACGGCGTCGTCCGGCCGGTCATCTTCCTCTCCTACAGCGGCAACATGCGCTGGCGCACCAAGGCCGGTGACGAGATCGCCGCCCGGCTCGGGGAGCCGATGACCAAGGACGCGGTCAGCCAGGCCTGGCGCACCGCGCTCGACCCGCGCGGCGAGTGGATGCCGAGTGTGCTGCGCGCCGCCGACCAGCGGCTCACCGAGGTCCGCAAGGGCATCCCGGACGCGGGTGCGCTCGTCATCGCCTCCGACCAGGACTCCGCCCGCGCCTACGCCAAGCTGATCCGTGAGATCACCGGCACGAAGGCCACGCTGGTCCTGTCCGACGACGCCGGCGCCTCCAAGCGCATCGACGATTTCAGCGCGAGCGACGACCGCTGGATGGTCGCGGTGCGCATGGTGTCCGAGGGAGTCGACGTGCCCCGCCTCGCGGTCGGCGTGTACGCCACCACCATCTCCACCCCGCTGTTCTTCGCCCAGGCCGTCGGCCGCTTCGTACGGTCCAGGCGGCGCGGCGAGACCGCCTCCGTCTTCCTGCCGACCGTCCCCGACCTGCTCACCTTCGCCAACGAGATGGAGGTGGAGCGCGACCACGCCCTCGACAGGCCGAAGAAGGAGGGCGAGGAGGACCCGTACGCCGAATCCGAGAAGGAGATGGAGGAGGCGAACAAGGAGCAGGACGAGGACACCGGCGAGCAGGAGCAGTTCGCCTTCGAGGCGCTGGAGTCCGAGGCCGTCTTCGACCGGGTGCTCTACGACGGCGCCGAGTTCGGCATGCAGGCCCACCCGGGCAGCGAGGAGGAGCAGGACTACCTCGGCATCCCCGGGCTGCTGGAGCCGGACCAGGTGCAGCTGCTGCTGCAGAAGCGGCAGGCCCGGCAGATCGCGCACAGCAAGAAGAAGCCGGACACCGAGGCCGACCTGCTGGAGCTGCCGGCCGAGCGGCGCCCGGTGGTCAGCCACAAGGAGATGATGGAGCTGCGCAAGCGGCTCAACACCCTGGTCGGCGCGTACGTCCACCAGAGCGGCAAGCCGCACGGGGTGATCCACACCGAGCTGCGCCGGGTGTGCGGCGGGCCGCCGAGCGCGGAGGCCACGGCCGGACAGCTCAAGCAGCGCATCGCGAAGGTGCAGGAGTGGGCGACGCGGATGCGCTGAGGACCGGGCGGGCCGGGTTTACGCTGCCGTACGTATACGGACGAATACCCTCAGTCCGCCTGGGTCCTTGACCGGATTCTGGACCAAGACTTCCGCTCAGCGAACCCCCTTCGCTACTGTCCCGCTACGCATACGCCCCGTGGCAGCGCCGCCGCGGAGCGCAGCCGTGAAAGCGACAGGGTCCGGAGCCGCCGGGCCGTCCTGCCGATCGGCGGCCTCTGGAGCGCGTCGCCGACGGGACTCGGTGACGCATCGTCCGCTCGGGGGCCCGCCGACCTCACCGCCGAAGGAGTGGGGGTCGTGACCGCGGAGACCTCTCAGACGCTCGACCGGGGACTGCGGGTCCTCAAGCTGCTCGCCGACACCGACCACGGGCTGACCGTCACCGAGCTGTCCAACAAACTGGGCGTGAACCGGACCGTGGTCTACCGGTTGCTCGCCACGCTGGAGCAGCACGCCCTCGTCCGGCGCGACCTCGGCGGACGCGCCCGGGTCGGGCTCGGGGTGCTGAGGCTCGGCCGGCAGGTGCACCCGCTGGTGCGGGAGGCCGCGCTGCCCGCCCTGCGCTCGCTGGCCGAGGACATAGGGGCCACGGCGCACCTGACCCTGGTCGACGGCACGGAGGCGCTGGCCGTGGCCGTGGTCGAGCCGAGCTGGACCGACTACCACGTGGCCTACCGCGCGGGCTTCCGGCATCCGCTCGACCGCGGTGCCGCGGGCCGGGCCATCCTCGCGGCCCGCCGCGCCCCCTCCGCCGAGCCCTCCTGCACCCTGACCCGGGGGGAGCTGGAGACGGGGGCGTGCGGTGCGGCGGCACCGCTGGTGGGGGTGACCGGGGTGGAGGGCAGCGTCGGCGTCGTCATGCTCGCGGACTCCGTGCCGGAACGGGTGGGTCCCCGGGTGGTGGACGCGGCGCGGGAGGTGGCGGAGGCGCTGCGCTGAACGCCCCGGCGGCCGCCCGCGCCGCCGGGCGCGGCACGTCACGTAAATTGAACCCGTGCTCTCACGTCTCACGCGCCGCCAAGCCCTCGCCGTGTGCGCCCTCCCGGTCGCCGCGCTGTTCGCCACGGCGGTGTTCGCGCCGCTGCCGTTCTCCGTGGCGCAGCCGGGGATGACGGCGAACGTGCTCGGGGCGAACAAGGGCACCCCGGTGATCACGGTGGACGGCGCGCAGACGCGCAGGCCGAGTGGTCAGCTGCGGATGGTCACCATCGTGGCGACCGGCCCCGACGCCCGGGTATCGCTCGGCGACGTGATCGGCAACTGGTTCCGCACCGACCGTGCGGTGATGCCCCGCGACGCGGTCTACCCGACCGGTGACACCCTCAAGGAGATCGAGCAGCACAACACGGCGCAGATGCGGCAGTCGCAGGACGCGGCGACCAGCGCGGCGCTGAAGTACCTCGATCTGAGCCCCGACCAGGTCAAGGTCACCCTGAAGCTGGCCGACGTGGGCGGCCCGAGCGCGGGCCTGCTGTTCTCCCTGGGCATCATCGACAAGCTGCACGGCGACGGCCACGGCGGCGATCTGACCGGCGGCCGCACCGTCGCCGGTACGGGCACGATCGACGAGGCCGGCCGGGTCGGCGCGGTCGGCGGCGTGGCGCTGAAGACGCAGGCCGCCCGGCGCGACGGCGCCACCGTCTTCCTGGTGCCGAAGGCCGAGTGCGCCGACGCGAAGGCCGAACTGCCCAAGGGGCTGCGCCTGGTCCCGGTGACCACGCTGAAGGGCGCGGTCGACTCCCTGGTCTCCCTGGAGAAGGGCACGGGCTCGGTGCCGAGCTGTTAGGGGTGCGCGGCCCGCGGTCGCCAACTCCCGCCAGGACCGCTCCCGTTACCCCTCCTCCTCCGCCGCCTGCTCCACCAGGGGGATGATCCGCAGCGGCACCGGGTTCTCCATCACGATCGCCGTGGAGGCGCGCACGATGCCCTCGAAGCCGACGACCCGGTCGATCACCCGCTGGAGATCGGCGTTGGAGCGGGCGACCAGGCGGCAGAGCATGTCGCCGCTGCCCGTGGTGGTGAGCAGTTCCAGTACCTCCGGCACCGTCGCCAGGTAGGCGCGCACGTCCGCCCCCTGGCCCTGCCGGATCTGGAGCGTGGCGAACGCGGTGACCGGATAGCCGAGGGCCGCCGGGTCCACCTGCGGGCCGAAGCCCCGGATGACGCCGTTCGACTGGAGCCGGTCGAGGCGGGCCTGCACGGTGCCCCGGGCGACCCCGAGCCGCCGGGACATCTCCAGCACGCCGACGCGCGGCTCGCGCGCCAGCAGCACGATGATCCGCCCGTCCAGATGATCGATCGCCACAGCCCCTCCCGGGGTGGTCATCCTGTACAGAAAGTCCGGCCGGTGGGCCGTTCCGCCTAACAGATTGCCCAGTGAATACGCGAACTATTGCGCACCTTGCAGAGTCCGGTCACCCTTCCGCTATGACGCAGACCACAGAGCACACTCCCGACACGACCGCCCGGCAGGACGACCCCTTCCCGGTCAAGGGAATGGACGCGGTCGTCTTCGCCGTGGGCAACGCCAAGCAGGCGGCGCACTACTACTCCTCCGCCTTCGGCATGAAGCTGGTCGCCTACTCCGGACCGGAGAACGGCAGCCGCGAGACCGCCAGTTACGTCCTGGAGAACGGCTCCGCCCGGTTCGTCTTCACCTCGGTGATCAAGCAGAGCAGCGACTGGGGCCGCTTCATCGACCGGCACGTGGCCGAGCACGGCGACGGCGTCATCGACCTGGCCATCGAGGTCCCGGACGCCCGCGCCGCGTACGAGTACGCCGTCGCGCAGGGCGCGCGCTCGATCGACGAGCCGTACGAGGTCAAGGACGAGCACGGCACCGTCGTCCTCGCCGCCATCGCCACCTACGGCGAGACCCGCCACACCCTGGTGGAGCGCTCCGGCTACGACGGCCCCTACCTCCCCGGTTTCGTGGCCGCCGAGCCGATCGTCGCGCAGCCCGAGCACCGCACCTTCCAGGCGATCGACCACTGCGTCGGCAACGTGGAACTCGGCAAGATGAACGAGTGGGTCGGGTTCTACAACAAGGTCATGGGCTTCACGAACATGAAGGAGTTCGTGGGCGACGACATCGCCACCGAGTACAGCGCGCTGATGTCGAAGGTCGTCGCGGACGGCACCCTGAAGGTGAAGTTCCCGCTCAACGAGCCCGCGATCGCCAAGAAGAAGTCGCAGATCGACGAGTACCTGGAGTTCTACGGCGGTCCCGGCGTCCAGCACATCGCGCTGAACACCAACGACATCGTGCAGACCGTCCGCACCATGCGCGCGGCCGGCGTCGAGTTCCTGAACACCCCGGACTCGTACTACGACACCCTCGGCGAGTGGGCCGGCGAGACCCGGGTGCCGGTGGAGACCCTGCGCGAGCTGAAGATCCTCGTCGACCGCGACGAGGACGGGTACCTGCTGCAGATCTTCACCAAGCCGGTCCAGGACCGGCCGACGGTGTTCTTCGAACTGATCGAGCGGCACGGCTCGATGGGCTTCGGCAAGGGCAACTTCAAGGCCCTGTTCGAGGCGATCGAGCGCGAGCAGGCCAAGCGCGGCAACCTCTGAGCCACACCCGGTGAGCGGGGCCCGGCATCCCACGTGCCGGGCCCCCGCCCCTGTCTCAGCCCGGCACCTCCACGTCCTGCGGTTCGCCCAGCGCCGCGAGCGCCGACCTGGCCTGCGGGGCCCACAGGGGCGAGAAGGACGGGTTGATGCGCAGGGCCTCCTGGAGGCTGCGGCGCGCGGGCCCCTCCAGCTCCAGCGCGGCCTCGATCGCCCCCCGGTGGTAGGAGTACAGCGCGCTGCGCAGGCCGCCGCCCTTCGTGCCGTCCGTCGCGGTCGTGGCGTACTCCAGGGCCTCGTCGTCCTCGCCGACCCGGTGCAGCGCCCAGCCGAGCGCGTCGGCCACCTCGGTCCCGGGCTGGCGGTCGTACTCGGCGCGCAGCCGCTCCACGGCGTCCGACGCGTCCCCGTGGTCGGCCTCGTACCGCCCGAGCACCAGCTCGTCGTCGACCCCGCCCGCCGTCTCCCGCTTCGCCAGCTCGGCCACCTGGTCGTAACTCCGCCGGGCCTCCGCGGTCCGGCCCAGCGACTCGTACAGCTCGCCCAGCTCCAGGGCGTCGCGCGGGTCGGCCCGCCGGTCCAGGGCCGCCCGGTACGCGGTCACCGCCTCGGCTGGCCGCCCCAGCGCCGCCAGCGCCCGCGCCCGCCCGGACGGTGCCGCCTGCTGGTCCGCGTCCAGCCGCAGGGCCTCGTCGTAGTGGCGCAGCGCGTCCTGCGCGTCCCCCCGCTCGAAGGCCAGTTGGCCGAGCTGGGACAGGTAGGCGGCCTGCTGGGCGGGGGAGCCGGCGGCGGCCGCCGCGTCGCTCAGCTGGGCCACCGCGTCCTCGCGCCAGCCCCGGCTCCGGTAGACCGCCGCGGCCTGTGCCATCACGGCGGGCCGTTCGGCCGGCGCGGGCTTCAGCGCCATCAGCTTCTCCAGGGCGGTGCCGACGGATTCGTAGTCGCCGAGCCCGTTGTACGCCTCGATCAGCGGCGCGTACGAGCTCCACCGCTGCGGCGCCAGCTCCTGCGCCTGCTCGCCGTATCGTTTCGCCTCCGAGAAGTCCCGGCGCGCCAGCGCCAGCGTGGCCATCCCGTCCAGCGCCTGGAGGTTCTGCTCCTCGTCCACCACCTGGAGCGAGGTCTGCAAGGCCCGTTCCGCCCGCGGGAAGTCCGCGGCCTGCGCCGTACGGCGGCCCCGTTCGACGTAGGCCGTGCCCAGCACCGCCCACGCCCTCGCGTCCTGCGGCTGCGCCCGCACCCGCTGCTCCTCCTGCCCGATGAGCGCGGTCAGGGCGGGCAGCGCGGCCGGCACCCCGGAGGTCACCGCGGTCAGCGCCTGCGCCGCCTGCGCCGGGGCGCGCACCGGCGCCCGGTGGGCCCGCGGCCCCGCGGCGGGCGGACTCGCGGCCCCGGACCGCAGTCCTGGCCACACCGCCAGCACCGCGCCCGCGACCAGCCCGCCGGTCAGCGCGGTCACCAGCACCCGCCGCAGCAGTCGCCGGGAACGGCGCGGCGTGGAGGACTCGCTCATCAGGGACGTACCCGGCTCGCTCACTCGGTTGTCCATGGCGCTCACTGTGCGTCAGTACGACAAGAAGATCGCGCCGGGTGAGGCAGGAGGCTGACGGGGTTCACACCGATGGCTGTGAGTGCGAACCTGTGATCATGAGCCGCATCGAAGCGCACCGCGATGGAGCGGGCGCAGCAACCGGTAGCCTCACCGACCGGCTCCTGGCCGGCCTGCCCGCCGAGGCCGTCCTGACCGACCCGGACGTCACGGCCTCCTACGCCCACGACATGGCCAGCTTCTGCCCCGCCGGGGCCCCGGCCGTCGTGGTCCTGCCGCGCACCGTGGAACAGGTGCAGCACGTCATGCGCACCGCCACCGAACTGCGCGTCCCCGTCGTCCCGCAGGGCGCCCGCAGCGGCCTGTCCGGCGCCGCCAACGCCTCGGACGGCTGCATCGTGCTGTCCCTCGTCAAGATGGACCGCATCCTGGAGATCAACCCCGTCGACCGGGTCGCCGTGGTCGAACCGGGCGTGATCAACGCGGTCCTCTCCCGAGCCGTCGGGGAACACGGCCTGTACTACCCGCCGGACCCCTCCAGCTGGGAGATGTGCACCATCGGCGGCAACATCGGCACCGGCTCCGGCGGCCTGTGCTGTGTGAAGTACGGGGTGACCGCCGAGTACGTCCTCGGCCTGGACGTCGTCCTCGCCGACGGCCGCCTGATGTCCACCGGCCGCCGCACCGCCAAGGGCGTCGCCGGCTACGACCTCACCCGCCTGTTCGTCGGCTCCGAGGGCTCCCTCGGCATCGTCGTCCGCGCGGTCCTCGCCCTCAAGCCCAAGCCGCCCGGACAGCTCGTGATGGCCGCCGAGTTCGCCTCCGCCGCGGCCGCCTGCGAGGCCGTCTGCCACATCATGGAGCGGGGCCACCTGCCCTCCCTGCTCGAACTGATGGACCGTACGACGGTCAAGGCGGTCAACGCCATGGCCCGCATGGGCCTGCCGGAGACCACCGAGGCGCTGCTGCTCGCCGCCTTCGACACCCCCGACCCGGCCACCGACCTCGCCGCCGTCGGCGCCCTGTGCGAGGCGGCCGGCGCCACCCAGGTGGTCCCGGCCGAGGACGCGGCCGAGTCCGAGATGCTGCTCAAGGCCCGGCGGCTCTCGCTGCCCGCGCTGGAGGCGGTCAAGGGCACCACGATGATCGACGACGTGTGCGTCCCGCGCTCCAGGCTCGGCGCCATGCTGGAGGGCATCGACCGGATCGCCGCCAAGTACGGCCTGACGATCGGCGTCTGCGCGCACGCGGGCGACGGCAACACCCACCCCACCGTCTGCTTCGACGCCCAGGACGAGGACGAGTCCCGGCGGGCCCGCGAGTCCTTCGACGAGATCATGGCCCTGGGCCTGGAACTCGGCGGCACCATCACCGGCGAACACGGCGTCGGCGTGCTGAAGAAGGAGTGGCTGGCCCGCGAGATCGGGTCCGTCGGCGTGGAGATGCAGCGGGGCGTCAAGGCCGTGTTCGACCCGCTCGGCATCCTCAACCCCGGCAAGCTCTTCTGACGCCGCCCGGCCCCCGGCGACGGGGGACCGGGTCACCGGGCGAGCAGCTGGTCGAGCGCGTCGTCGATGCCGAGCTGCCCGCCCTCCGTCCCCGGCGGGACCGCGCGCAGCGTCCGCTCCAGCCAGGCCGACACCTGCGGGATCGGCGCCTCCAGCAGCGCGTCCCCGTCGGGCGAACTCAGCGCCATCAGCACGACGCTGCGCCCGTCCGCCTTCGTCGGCCACACCCGCACGTCCCCGTGCCCGCACGGCCGGAAGACGCCCTCCACCAGCAGTTCACGGGCGAACGTCCAGTGCACCGGGTGCTCGGAGTTGATGTGGAAGACGATGTGGACGGCGTAGGGATCGTCGCACCGGTAGGCGAGCAGCGCCGGGACCGGGATGCTCCGCTCGGGCGACAGGATCAGCTTGAGTTCGAGTTCCCGTTCCACCACCGTGTGCTGCATGACCTGCGTTCCTTCTCTGTCGGGGGACGTGCGCGGGACCGCGGGGCGCGGGCCCGTACCAGGGGAGAGGGGGCGGCGGCGCGGGCATTACGCGGGTTCGGAGAAATTTTTTTCGGCCCGGCGTACCGGGCGCGCCCGGCGTTGCCCGGAAGGAGTGGGTCCTGCGGGACTGGCGGTGGCCGGTGCCCGCGTCTGATAGATGTGGGACGCCCATCCCACCCACGAGCAGATACGGGACGACGGACATGAGCGCCCCAACCCCGGCCCCAGGTGACGACAGGCCCCGCGAGGGCTACTACCCGGACCCGTCCATCCCCGGCTACGTCCGGTACTGGAACGGCACCGCCTGGGTGCCCGGCACCAGCCGCCCCGCCCCCAAGGACGGCGAACCGCTCAGCCCGCCCCCCGGCGTCACCCCCGCCGTGGAGGAGACGGGCCCGCACTTCTTCGACGAGGAACCCGGTGGCCCGGCGGCCTCGGGACCGGCGGTCACGGGGGACTCCGCGCGGCCGGCGGCGGATCCGGGGACACCCGGCCGGTGGCCGGCGGCGGGCGACGCGGGGGCGGCCGCCGCCGACGGAGCGCCCGGCCGGGACGCGGAGCGGGCGGACGGGTCCGGGCAGGCGGGGCAGGCCCAGTGGGGTGGGGCCGGGGTGCCCGGGCAGGCCCGGCAGCCCTGGCAGCAGGGCGCCGCCGCCGCTCCCCGGCAGACTCCGGCCGGCCCGTCCGTGCCCGCGCAGGGCGGTGCCGCCGGTCCCCGGGGCGCCGATCCGCGCGTGGCGCCCGGCCCCGCGCAGCCCGAGGGCCGGGCGGCCCGCGGCGACGGCACGGCGACCATTCCGCCGGCCGGGAGCGAGGCCCCGGACCCCGGCACCTTCGTCTTCCGGCGGCCCGTCACGGGACCGGCCGCGCGCACGGACGGCGGCACCATGACGATCCGTCCGGTGCCGCCGGGCCAGGGCGGCGCGCCCGGCTTCGGCACCCAGGGCCCGGTCGCCGCGCCCACCCCCGCCCCCGCCGGGCCGTCCCCGTCCCCAGGCCCCGGCTTCGGCGCCGGGCAGACACCTCAGGCCCAGGCCCCCCAGGCCCAAGCCCCGCAGCCCCAGCCGCCCCAGACCCGGCAGCCCGCGCCCGCGTCCCCGTCCGGTCCCGCCGCCGTGCCCCCGCAGCTGCCGCAGCAGGCGGGCGGCCAGGGGTCCTGGGCACAGCAGGTGCACCAGCTGGCGGGCGGTGCCGACGAGCAGCCCGTGGCGCCGTGGAAGCCGCCGGTGGAGGACCTCTTCCAGGCGGCGGCGCGCAGACAGGCCGCCGCCCGCCCGGCCGGACTGGGCAAGCGGTTCGCGGCCCGGCTGATCGACAGCGTGGTCGTGGGCGCCGTGACCGCCGCCGCGGCCGTGCCGCTCGGCGTCCGGGCCGCCGACCACGTCCGGGAGAAGATCGACGCGGCCCGGCTGTCCGGGCACGAGGTCACCGTCTGGCTGATCGACGGCTCGACCGGCACCAGCCTCGCCGTCGTGCTCGCCGTGCTGCTCCTGGCCGGCGTGGTCTACGAGGTGCTGCCCACCGTCAAGTGGGGCCGCACCCTCGGCAAGAGGCTGTGCGGCCTGGAGGTCCGGGACATCGAGGCGCACGAGCCGCCGACCTTCGCCCCGGCGCTGCGCCGCTGGCTCGTCTACAGCATCCCCGGGCTGCTCGGCATCGGGATCGTGGGCGTGCTGTGGTGCCTGTTCGACCGGCCCTGGCACCAGTGCTGGCACGACAAGGCGGCCCACACCTTCGTCGCGGGCTGAGCCGCGCGCGGGGCCGGGGCGCGGCCGGGCGCGGCACCGGCGCCGGTACCGGGCCGGACCCCGGGAACAGGGCCGTCCCCCGTACGGCCGTCCGCCGGATGCGGAGCCGGGGCGTTCGCGATCCACTCGGGCCATGAGCAGCGCACCGCCCCCCGGCTCCGGAGAGCCGCCACCCGAGGACGACCCGTTCAGGAAGCCGCCCCCGTCGGAGCAGGGGCCCGGCTCGCCGTACGACCGCCCGCCGGACGGCGGCGGCCCCTACCCCCCGCCCTACGGCGGCAGCCAGCCCCCGCCCGCCGGCGGCCCCTACGGGCAGGGCCCCTACGGCGGTGGCCCGTACGGCGGCGGCCCTTACGGAGCCGGTCCGTCCGGCCCCGGCGGCCGTCCCACCGACCCCCTCGCCGGGATGCCCCCGCTGGCCGACAGCGCCAAGCGGACGCTCGCCCGCATCATCGACATGATCCTGGTCGGGATCGTCGTCTACCTGCTCACCTGGGCGTTCAACGTGCGCGAGTACGAGGTGAACGGCGACCGCGTCGACGCCGCCCGCTCGCTCGGCCAGTCCGTCATCGCCGCCGTCCTCTACATCGCCTACGACACCTTCCTGACCCACAGGACCGGTCAGACGCTCGGCAAGAAGTGGCTGCGCATGCGGGTGGCCAACCTGTCCGACGGCGCCACCCCCAGCATGCAGACCGCACTGCTGCGGGCCCTCGTGCTGTGGCTGCCGTTCGCCTTCTGCTGCGCCTGCGTCTGGACCGTGATCTGCGGCGGCTGGAGCTTCTTCGACCGGCCCTACAAGCAGGGCCTGCACGACAAGGCGGCCAGGACGGTGGTGGTCAGCACCGACTGACCGCCGCCGTACCGGCCGGCGTCACAGGGCCGTCGGGACGCGCCGCTCCTCGGGAGCCGCCCCGGCGGCCTCTTCCGTGCCCCGCGCCCGTGGCGCCGGCACCGTCATCGCGACCAGCAGCCCGAGCGCGAGCGCGGCGAGGGCGATGACGGCGATGCCGGCGCCCGAACTCGTCTGGGACAGCAGCAGCATGGCGAGGGTCGAGAAGACCACGGTGCACGCACCGTAGGCGAGCTGGGCGACGGTCGGACGAGGCATGGCAATCGTGTCCTCGGAAGTCTTCGTGATCGGGTGACCGGGTGATCGGGTGCCGTTCGACTCTCTTCTCTCCTCGCCTGCATGCCCGAGCGGACCCCTCGGTAAGCGTGACCTAACCCACGGTGCCGGTGCACGGGGGGCGCACAGGAAGCACGCCCCGCCTAAAGTCGACGTCAACTCCGCATAGTGCACCAGACCTTACCGAGTCAAGATCTGTCTTTTCTTCTAAACCTCTAGTCAAATGTCGTCACTTGAACACGCGCTTGTCATGCGCGCACGGACTTCCGATCACGGGAACCCCCTGTCCGCGCGCGGGGCGCGGGGGAGGAACTCAAGTGACCAGCAGATCCTGGACGTTCAGAGCGGCCGCGATCGGTGTGACGCTCGCGGCGGCCTCCGCCACGTTCGCCACCTTCGCCGTCGCGGAGGCGAGCACCCGGACCGGGGCCGGCGCCGTACACCGGCACGACCCGGCGCCGGTGCGGCAGCAGACGCACGACCTCGACGGCCCGCTGAGCAAGACCCAGAAGGCGCAGCGCGCCGAGGCCCTCAACCAGGTCATCGCGGGCAAGGCGTCCGCGCAGGAGCGCGACGGTTCCAAGGTCGTCAAGCTCAAGAGCGGCAAGGGCAAGAGCAAGTACGTCGAGCTGAGCCGCGAGAAGACCGACAAGATCTTCACCATCCTGGTGGAGTTCGGCGACAAGACCGATCCGAAGTACGGCGGCACCCCCGGCCCGCTGCACAACACGATCGCCGCGCCGGACCGCAAGCTCGACAACTCCACGGCCTGGCAGCAGGACTACGACCAGAAGCACTTCCAGGACCTGTACTTCGGCACCGGCAAGAACACCGAGTCGCTGAAGAAGTACTACGAGAAGCAGTCCTCGGGCCGCTACTCGGTGGACGGCGAGGTCTCCGACTGGGTCAAGGTGCCCTACAACGAGGCCCGTTACGGCAACAACGCCTGCGGCTCCACCAACTGCACCAGCGTGTGGAACGTCGTCAAGGACGGTCTGAACGCCTGGGTCGCCCAGCAGAAGGCGGCCGGCAAGTCCGACGCCGACATCAAGGCGGACCTGGCCCAGTACGACCAGTGGGACCGCTACGACTACGACGGCGACGGCGACTTCAACGAGCCCGACGGCTACATCGACCACTTCCAGCTGGTCCACGCCGGCGAGGACGAGTCCGCGGGCGGCGGCGTCCAGGGCACCGACGCGATCTGGGCCCACCGCTGGTACGCCTTCGGCACCGACGCGGGCGCCACCGGCCCCACGGACAACAAGCTGGGCGGCGCGGCGGTCGGCGACACCGGCATCTGGGTCGGCGACTACACCATCCAGCCGGAGAACGGCGGCCTCGGCGTCTTCGCCCACGAGTACGGCCACGACCTCGGCCTGCCGGACGAGTACGACACCGACGGCGGCGACAACTCCACCGGCTTCTGGACCCTCATGTCCTCCGGTTCCTGGCTCGGCACCGGCAAGGAAGCCATCGGCGACCTGCCCGGCGACATGAACGCCTGGGACAAGCTCCAGCTGGGCTGGCTGAACTACGACACCGCCAAGGCCGGCACCAAGTCCTCGCACAAGCTGGGCGTCGCCGAGTACAACACCAAGAACAAGCAGGGCCTGGTGGTCAGCCTGCCCGACAAGGCGGTCACCACCACCATCAACGAGCCGGCCGAGGGCGCCACCCAGTGGTGGAGCGGCAGCGGCAACGACCTGAAGAACACGCTGACCCGGGACGTCGACCTCACCGGCAAGTCCTCCGCCGCGCTGACGCTCGACGGCTGGTGGGCCATCGAGGCCGACTACGACTACCTCTACACCGAGGTGTCCACCGACGGCGGCGCCAAGTGGACGGCCGTGGACGGCACGGCGGACGGCAAGGCCATCCCGCGTGACGCCAGCGGCGCGCCCGCGCTGACCGGCTTCTCGGAGAAGAACCAGAAGCTGTCCTACGACCTGAGCGCGTACGCCGGGCAGAAGATCCAGCTCCGCTTCCGCTACGTCACCGACGGCGGCGTCGCGGAGAACGGCTTCACCGCCGACGAGATCACCGTGACCGCCGACGGCACCCCGCTCTTCTCGGACAACGCCGAGACGGCGGACGCCGCCTGGAGCGCGAGCGGCTTCTCCCGCATCGGGGCGTCCTTCACCAAGGACTACCCGCAGTACTACATCGCCGAGAACCGGCAGTACGTGTCGTACGACACCACGCTCAAGACCGGCCCGTACAACTTCGGTTCCGCGGCGCGGCCCGACTGGGTGGAGCACTACCCGTACCAGAACGGCCTGTTGATCTGGAAGTGGGACACCTCCCAGGCCGACAACAACACCAACGTGAAGGACCACCCGGGCAGCGGTCTGATCCTCCCGGTCGACTCCCACCCGACGGCGCTGCGGTGGGCCGACGGCACGCTGCTGCGCAACCGGATGCAGGCGTACGACTCGCCCTTCAGCCTCTACGGCACGGACGGCATCACGCTGCACAAGGCGGACGTCGCGACGACGGTCAAGCCGTCCAAGGGCGTCTCGGTCTTCGACGACCACGCGAACACGTACTACGACCCGGCGAACCCGAGCGGTGCGGTGAAGGTAACTGACACCAACACCAAGATCTCGATCGTCCACGAGGCCAAGGACGGCTCGACGATCTCCGTGAAGGTCGGACCCGCAGTGAAGTAGTCCGCATCTTCGCAGGTCAGACGCGTATCGGCGGCAACCCCTTGGCGGGTTGCCGCCGATCGTGTTTAGGTGCGTTCTGTGGCTCTCTTATTGACACCGAACGAAACGGGGATGTGACCGCATGGCCGCTGGAGGCTTTAGCAAACTGCCGAACGGCACCGTTGTCGTCGCGCTGAACCTGCCGTACGACGCCGCCGGGGTGCGTGTCCTGGTGCACGCCCGCAACCGGGCCCGGGCCCTGACCCGGCTCCGCAATCTGGGCCTGCGCGCGGTCTACCTCCGCGGCAACACGGCTCCGCCGACGCCGGACGAGATCACGGCGGTGCTGCACCATCCGGACGGCCTGATATGGCGCACTACCCCCGCCCCGGGGGACAACGGTGTCATGACCGAGCTGTGGCACCCGATCCGGGCGCTGCTGCGCGGCGCTGCGGTGGCGCGGTAGCGCCGGGCGGCGGGGCCCGGCGCCCGCCGGGCTCAGCCGCCCAGCACCGGCTTGCCGGTCAGCTCCACGCCGGCCGCCCGCAGCTCCTCCAGGGCGCGCTCGGTCGTCTCCGCCGAGACCCCGGCCGTCAGGTCGAGCAGGACGGTGGTGCGAAAGCCCTCCCGCGCCGCGTCCAGGGCGGTGGCGCGGACGCAGTGGTCCGTGGCGATGCCCACCACGTCGACCTCCTCGACGTCCCGGGCGCGCAGCCAGTCGGCGAGGGCGGTGCCGTTCTCGTCACTGCCCTCGAAGCCGCTGTAGGCGGCCGAGTAGGCGCCCTTGTCGAAGACCGCGTCGATCGCGCCGGAGGCGACCGCCGGGGCGAAGTTCGGGTGGAAGCCCACCCCCTCGGTGCCCGCGACGCAGTGCGCGGGCCAGGAGCGGACGTAGTCGGGGTCGTCCGCGAAGTGGCCGCCGGGCGCGATGTGGTGGTCGCGGGTGGCCACCACATGGCGGTACCCGGTGCCCGCCGCCTGGCCGATCAGCTCGGTGACGGCGGCGGCCACGTCGGCACCACCGGCCACCGCGAGGCTGCCTCCCTCGCAGAAGTCGTTCTGCACGTCTACGACGATCAAGGCGCGGCGCATGGTGGTGTCCTTCGAACGGCGGTGAAGTATCCGAGCCTAGAGAGTTACGGGCCCGTAGGGGAGAGGGAGGCGACGGCGGTCCGGCACTAGCTGCCCGAGCGCTCGTGCAGGTACTCCGTCGGCAGCACCGGCTCCCCCCGCGACAGCTGCGTCGCGGACAGCGGGAGGTTGGCGCGGGCGGCGATGTGCCGGTCCCGGGGCACGTCCAGCGGCTCGCGGGCCACGACCGTGCCGCCCTCGACCAGCCGCACCAGCAGCTGCCGGTCGGCCAGCTCGGCCGGCACCGGCCCGGTGCCCACGACCTCGGCCTCGGCCACTCCGTCCGCGTCCACCCTGCGCGCCGCCCACTTGCGGCCCCCGACGGAGATCTTGCCGCCGCTGGACTTCTTGGCCACCGGCACCAGCGGCGCCCCCGGGTCGGCGGTCTTTGCGCGGGCGACCAGCTTGTAGACCATGGACGCGGTCGGGTGCCCGGAACCGGTGACCAGCTGGGTGCCCACCCCGTACGCGTCCACCGGCGCGGCGGCCAGCGAGGCGATGGCGTACTCGTCCAGGTCGGAGGTGACCACGATCTTGGTGCCGGTCGCGCCCAGCTCGTCCAGCTGCTGGCGGACCCGGTGGGCGACCAGCAGCAGGTCGCCGGAGTCGATGCGGACCGCGCCCAGCCCGGGGCCGGCGACCTCCACCGCCGTGCGGACCGCCTCGGTGACGTCGTAGGTGTCCACCAGCAGCGTGGTGTCCGAGCCGAGGGCGTCCACCTGGGCCCGGAAGGCGTCCCGCTCGCGGTCGTGCAGCAGGGTGAAGGCGTGCGCGGAGGTGCCGACGGTCGGGATGCCGTACCGGAAGCCGGCCGCGAGGTCGGAGGTGGTGGCGAAGCCGCCCACGTAGGCGGCGCGCGCGGCGGCGACGGCCGCCAGCTCGTGGGTGCGGCGGGCACCCATCTCGATCAGCGGGCGGTCACCGGCCGCGGAGGCCATCCGGGAGGCGGCGGCCGCGATGGCCGAGTCGTGGTTGAGGATGGAGAGGATCACCGTCTCCAGGAGCACGCACTCGGCGAAGCTGCCCTCCACGCGCATGATCGGGGAGCCGGGGAAGTACACCTCGCCCTCCGGGTAGCCCCAGATGTCCCCGGTGAACCGGTAGCCGGCCAGCCACCGCAGGGTCTCCTCGTCGACGATCCGCTGCTCGCGCAGGAAGCGCAGGACGCCCTCGTCGAAGCGGAAGTTCTCCACCGCGTCCAGGACGCGTCCGGTGCCCGCGACGACGCCGTAGCGCCGCCCGTCGGGCAGCCGCCGGGTGAAGACCTCGAACACGCTCCGCCGGTCGGCCGTGCCCGCTTTCAGGGCGGCCTGCAGCATCGTCAGCTCGTACTGGTCCGTGAAGAGCGCCGTCGACGGAACATCCACCGGCAGCCCAAGGTCCGCTGTGTTCATGTCGAGTAGGGTAACCCCATCTCGTCAGTGTGACGATTTCCGGGGCGCGTGGCAGCATGGTCACTGTGACGTCACCCGCGCCCGTAGAGATCGAACGCACCGAGTCGGCGGAGGAGGTCTTCGCCGTACCCGAGCCCGACGTCCCCTGGGTCACCATCGTGCACAACGACCCGGTGAACCTCATGAGCTATGTGACGTACGTCTTCCAGACGTACTTCGGCTACCCCAAGGACAAGGCCACCAAGCTCATGCTCGACGTCCACCACAAGGGCCGGGCGGTCGTCTCCAGCGGAAGCCGCGAGGAGATGGAACGCGACGTGCAGGCCATGCACGGCTACGGACTGTGGGCCACCCTGCAGCAGGACCGGAAGTAGCGAACCCACTTACATGCCCGGACATTTCGAACCGCTCCCCGGCGGCGGCGCGGCCGTCGCGCTCGACGACGTCGAGATCTCGATCATCCGATCGCTGGCCGTCCAGCTCCTGGAGCTGATCGGCCCGGGTCCCGGCGCGGACGCCCCCGCCGATCCGCTCGCGGAGCTGTTCGCCGAGGGGCCGAGCGAGCCGCCCGCCGACCCGGTGCTGCGCCGGCTCTTCCCGGACGCCTACAGCGACCCGGAGAAGGCCCCGGACTCGCCCGCCCAGGCCGAGGAGCGCCGGGCGCACTCCGCCGAGTTCCGCCGCTACACCGAGAACGACCTGCGGGCCGGCAAGCGGGAGAACGCGCTCGCGGTGATCCGCAGCCTGGACGCGCTCGCCCCGGTGGACGAGGGCGGCGCGGTGCTGAAGCTGACTCCCGAGGAGTCCCGGCGCTGGCTGAACTCCCTCAACGATCTGCGCCTCGCGATCGGTGCCCGGCTGGAGATCACCGACGAGGACGACACCGAGCTGCTGTACCGGCTGCCGGACGAGGACCCGCGCAAGCCGATGGTGATGGCCTATCTGTGGCTGGGCGGACTCCAGGAGACCCTGGTGTCGACCCTTATGCCCTGATCCTGCCCGATCTGCGGTTCGCTCAGCGGACGCTCAAATCCGGATAACGATCCCGTCACCGTTGCGGCCGGGTTTGCCTCGTTCGGACGCTATTTGTCTGCTTCTACCTGTGCCTTGCATCACAATCGATCAGGGTGATCAGTGTTGCGGTCGTGATAAATCTTCACGACCGCCCGGCGAACACCACCCACGTTCGGCCGGGTGCGCCACCGAGCCGACGACCGTCGGCCAGGCAACAACTCCATCAATCCGGGGGGATCGTGATCCGGTCCGAGGCCGACGAAGGCCCGGGTCGGAATGGAGAAAGGCGCACCAAGAATGACCTCAGCGCAGGTCGACCAGCATCCCGACGGCCAGGACGCCGTGCGGGCGGAAGGCGGCGAGGGCGAGGGGTATCAGCGGGGGCTCGGGTCCCGGCAGATCCAGATGATCGCCATCGGCGGTGCCATCGGCACCGGTCTGTTCCTCGGCGCGGGCAAGGGCATCTCCAAGGCCGGACCGAGTCTGATCCTGGCGTACGCCATCGCGGGCTTCGTCATCTTCCTGATCATGCGGGCGCTCGGCGAGCTGCTGATGTACCGCCCGGTCTCCGGCTCCTTCTCGGAGTACGCGCGCGAGTTCATCGGCCCGTTCGCGGGCTTCGTCACCGGTTGGACGTACTGGCTGTTCTGGGTGGTCACCGGCATCACCGAGGTCACCGCCGCGGCCGCGTACATGACGTACTGGTTCTCCATACCGCAGTGGGCCTCGGCCCTGATCTTCACCATCGTGCTCTACGCCGCCAACCTGATCTCCGTGAAGCTCTTCGGCGAGCTGGAGTTCTGGTTCTCCATGGTCAAGGTGACCGCCATCATCGGCATGATCCTGATCTGCGCGGGCATCCTGACGCTCGGCTTCTCCGACGCGGGCAAGACCGCCTCGGTGGGCCACCTGTGGAACGAGGGCGGCTTCTTCCCGCATGGCGTCGGCGGCACCCTGATGACGCTCCAGATGGTCATGTTCGCCTTCCTCGCCGTCGAACTGGTCGGCGTGACCGCGGGCGAGTCCAAGGACCCGCGCAAGGTGCTGCCGAAGGCGATCAACACCGTGCCGTGGCGCATCGCCGTCTTCTACGTCGGCGCCCTGATCATGATCCTGTCGGTGGTGCCGTGGACCGAGTTCCACGCCGGGGTGAGCCCCTTCGTCGCCGCCTTCCAGAAGATGGGCCTGTCCGTCGGCGCCGGCATCGTCAACTTCGTGGTCCTCACGGCCGCGCTGTCCTCCTGCAACTCCGGCATGTACTCCACCGGCCGGATGCTGCGCGACCTCGCGCTCAACAGCCAGGGTCCGAAGTTCTTCACCAAGCTGACACCGAGCGGTACGCCGCTGGTCGGCACCACGTTCTCCGCCGCGCTGATGCTCGTGGGCGTCTGGATCAACTACCAGTGGCCGGGCAAGGCGTTCGACTACGTGGTCTCCTTCGCGACCATCTCCGGCATGTGGGCGTGGATCGTCATCCTGATCTGCCACATCCGCTACCGGCGGCTGTCGGACCGCGGCGTCCTGCCCCGCTCGGAGTTCCGGGCCCCCGGCGCCCCGTACGCCAGCGTCTTCGCGCTGCTGTTCATCGGCATGGTGATCGTGCTGATGGGCATCGACAAGGACGCCCGGGTCTCGCTGTACTGCGCGCCGCTGTGGGGTCTGATCCTCGGCATCTCGTACGCGGTGCTCAAGCGCCGCAACCCGGAGGCCTCGGCCTTCGCCAAGCGCTGACGCCACCGCCGGGACCCCTCCCCGGGACGTCCGGCCGCCGGGAGCACTCGTGGCGCCCCCGGCGGTCGCCGCTCAGGACGTCCGGCATGCGGGCCGCCTCGTACCACCCATCGGTACGGGGCGGCCCTGTGCTTATCCTGACGAGCATGCTGACCATCACCCAGGCGCTGTACGACCAGATCGTCGCCCACGCCCGCAAGGACCACCCCGACGAGGCGTGCGGCGTCGTCGCCGGTCCGGCCGGTTCGGACCGCCCCGAGCGTTTCATCCCCATGCTGAACGCGGCCATGTCGCCCACCTTCTACGAGTTCGACTCGGGCGATCTGCTCAAGCTCTACCGCGAGCTGGACGACCGCGACGAGGAGCCGGTGGTCATCTACCACTCGCACACCGCGACCGAGGCCCACCCCTCGCGCACCGACATCTCCTACGCCAACGAGCCCGGCGCCCACTACGTCCTGGTCTCCACCGCGGACACCGACGGCCTGGGCGAGTTCCAGTTCCGTTCCTTCCGCATCGTGGACGGTGAGGTCACCGAGGAGGAGGTCAAGGTCGTCGCCGCCTACTGATCTCAGGATGCGACCGGAATCCGTCCGACAGATGGGATCACATTCCGGAGCGCCGACCGGGAATCGATACGATGAGCCCATGGTTCTGACTGTGGTGCGCGCCTTCTGCTGACGTACCGAGCCCGCAGCCCCGACGAACACTTCCGACAGGAGCCCGCAACCATGGCCATCGAGGTCCGCATCCCGACCATCCTCCGCACCTACACCGACGGTCAGAAGGCGGTGGAGGGCACCGGGAACACCCTCGCCGAGCTCTTCGCCGACCTGGAGAGCCGGCACGCGGGCATCCAGGCCCGCATCGTGGACGGCGACCAGCTGCGCCGGTTCGTCAACGTCTACCTGAACGACGAGGACGTCCGCTTCCTGGACGGCATCAACACCAAGCTGTCCGACGGCGACAACGTCACGATCCTGCCGGCCGTCGCCGGCGGCATGCGCTGATCGGTCCCCGAGAGCGATGCGCTACGACTCCCCGCTGGCCGCGGTGGGCAACACTCCTCTGGTGCGCCTGCCGCGGCTGTCGCCGTCCCCCGAGGTCCGCATCTGGGCGAAGCTGGAGGACCGCAACCCCACCGGCTCGGTCAAGGACCGCCCCGCGCTGCACATGATCGAGCAGGCGGAGAAGGACGGCCGGCTCACCCCCGGCTGCACCATCCTGGAGCCCACCTCCGGCAACACCGGCATCTCGCTGGCCATGGCGGCCAAGCTCAAGGGCTACCGCATGGTGTGCGTGATGCCCGAGAACACCTCGCAGGAGCGCCGGGACCTGCTCGGCATGTGGGGCGCGGAGATCATCTCCTCGCCGGCCGCGGGCGGCTCCAACACCGCCGTGCGGGTGGCCAAGGAACTCTCCGCCGAGCACCCCGACTGGGTGATGCTCTACCAGTACGGCAACCCGGACAACGCGGGCGCCCACTACGCCACCACCGGCCCGGAGATCCTGGCGGACCTGCCCTCCGTCACCCACTTCGTCGCGGGCCTCGGCACCACCGGCACCCTGATGGGCGTGGGCCGCTACCTGCGCGAGCACAAGCCGGACGTCAAGATCGTGGCCGCCGAGCCGCGCTACGACGACCTGGTCTACGGCCTGCGCAACCTGGACGAGGGCTTCGTCCCCGAGCTGTACGACGCCTCGGTCCTCACCACCCGCTTCTCGGTGGGCTCCGCCGACGCGGTCACCCGCACCCGTGAGCTCCTCCAGCAGGAGGGCATCTTCGCGGGCGTCTCCACCGGTGCCGCGCTGCACGCGGCGATCGGCGTCGGCAGGAAGGCCGTCAAGGCGGGCGAGAGCGCCGACATCGTCTTCGTCGTGGCGGACGGCGGCTGGAAGTACCTCTCCACCGGCGTCTACACGGCGGCCACCACGGAAGAGGCCATCGAGACGCTGCACGGCCAGCTCTGGGCCTAGGGGCCTTTCGTCTGGATCATGCCGGGCTCGCGGGCCCGGACGAAAGACCCTGAATCCCGGGCCGCTCCCGCCTCAAGCGCAGCCCAGCCCCCTCTCACGAGGGGGCTAAGCCGTTCCTATGGGGAAGCAAAGAATTCCTTGGGCCCCTGCCGGGTGAAGCGCGTGCGGGGCTAGGTTCCTCCCGCACCCTGTCATGTCACGCTCAGCCGACACGACGAGTGTCTGCGATGTCATGCTCATGACTGCGTGGTCGCCGCTACGCGCGTCACGGGCCTGCCAACCAGTGCGAGAAACCCCACTTCCCGATGGAGGCAGTACCCCATGCGTGAGTCACGCCCGAGCGGGCGCACCCGAAGCATGCGAAGACTTCTGGCCGTCGCCTTCCCCGCTCTGTCCCTGACCGTCGCCGGATTCGCCGCCGCGCCGACGGCCGGCGCGCAGCCCGTCGCGGCCCACCCGCACACCTCCAAGGTCGCCCAGAACAACCAGGCGCTGACCGCACCCGAGCGGCAGACCTTCCACACGACCGGCAAGGCCGGCCAGAAGGTCCCCACCACCCACCTGTGCGCCGCCCACGCCGCGCCCGGTCACGTGTCCTGCTTCGCGCAGCGCCGTACCGACATCAAGCAGAAGCTGGCCTCGGCGCTCGCCGCCGCGGCGCCCTCCGGTCTCTCCCCGGCCAACCTGCACAGCGCCTACAACCTGCCCACCACGGGCGGTTCGGGCCTGACGGTCGCGGTGGTCGACGCCTACAACGACCCCAACGCCGAGGCCGACCTGGCCACGTACCGCTCCCAGTACGGCCTGTCCGCCTGCACCAAGGCCAACGGCTGCTTCAAGCAGGTCAGTCAGACCGGCTCCACCACCTCGCTGCCGACCAACGACAGCGGCTGGGCCGGTGAAGAGGCGCTCGACATCGACATGGTCAGCGCCATCTGCCCGAACTGCAACATCGACCTCGTCGAGGCCAACTCCGCGAACGACACCGACCTCGGCATCGCCGAGAACGAGGCCGTCGCGCTGGGCGCCAAGTTCGTCTCCAACAGCTGGGGCGGCTCCGAGGCGTCCTCCCAGACGACCGAGGACTCCCAGTACTTCAAGCACCCGGGCGTCGCGATCACCGTCTCCGCGGGCGACTCCGGCTACGGCGCCGAGTACCCGGCGACCTCCCAGTACGTGACCGCCGTCGGCGGCACCGCCCTCACCACCTCCTCCAACTCCCGTGGCTGGAGCGAGTCGGTGTGGAACACCAACTCCACCGAGGGCACCGGCTCCGGCTGCTCGGCGTACGACCCGAAGCCGAGCTGGCAGACCGACTCCGGCTGCTCCAAGCGCATGGAGGCCGACGTCTCCGCGGTCGCCGACCCGGCCACCGGCGTCGCGGTCTACGACACCTACGGCGGCAGCGGCTGGGCGGTCTACGGCGGCACCAGCGCCTCCTCGCCGATCATCGCCGGCGTCTACGCCCTCGCGGGCACCCCGGGCTCCAGCGACTACCCGGCGAAGTACCCCTACGGCCACACCGGCAACCTGAACGACGTCACCAGCGGCTCCAACGGCTCCTGCACCACGTCGTACTTCTGCAAGGCGACCACCGGCTACGACGGCCCGACCGGCTGGGGCACCCCGAACGGCACCGCGGCCTTCACCTCGGGCGGCAGCACCGGCGGCAACACGGTCTCCGTGACCAACCCGGGCAGCCAGTCCACCACCACCGGCAGCTCCGTCAGCCTCCAGATCAAGGCCTCCGACAGCGCGGGCGCGGCCCTGACCTACAGCGCCTCCGGCCTGCCCACCGGCCTGTCGATCAACAGCTCCACCGGCGTGATCTCCGGCACCGCGTCCACCGCGGGCACCTACCAGGTCACCGTCACCGCGACCGACTCCACCGGCGCGACCGGCTCCACCTCCTTCACCTGGACCGTGGGCACCGGCGGCGGCAGCGGCTGCACCTCGACCCAGCTGCTGGCCAACCCGGGCTTCGAGTCCGGCAACACCGGCTGGACCGCGAGCAGCGGCGTGATCACCACCGACAGCGGTGAGCCGGCGCACAGCGGCTCCTACAAGGCCTGGATGGACGGGTACGGCACCTCGCACACCGACACCGTGTCCCAGTCGGTGACCATCCCCGCGGGCTGCAAGGCGACCCTGACCTTCTACCTGCACATCGACACCGCGGAGACCGGCAGCACCGCGTACGACAAGCTGACGGTCACCGCCGGTTCGACCACCCTGGCGACGTACTCGAACGTCAACGCGGCCTCCGGCTACGCCCTGAAGACCTTCGACCTGTCCTCGCTGGCGGGCCAGACGGTCACCCTGAAGTTCAACGGCGTGGAGGACTCCTCGCTCCAGACCAGCTTCGTCGTGGACGACACCGCCCTGACGACCGGCTGATCACCCGCACCGCCCGAACCACCCTGCGATCCCGCACGCGGACACCCTCCGCGTGCGGGATCCGTTCGTTGGCCGGTCCTTTGCCTTGCGGCGGGATCCGGCACCGGCCGCCGTACGTCACACCGGCACCAGGCGGGCCGACCGGCGGCCCCGCGGAAAGGCGGTCCCCCCATGCGCCGTACGACAGTTCTCGCCCTCGCGGCCACCGCCCTGCTGCTGGCGGGCTGCGGCACCCACACCAGCTCCACCGCGAGCCGGAAGGTCTCCCCGGTCCCCGGGAACCAGGCCCCGGTGTGCCGGAACCAGGTGCGGCTGACCGCCGCCGACAACGGACGCACCGTCTGCGTGGCCAAGGGCGGTCAGGTGCGGCTCGGCCTCACCGGCACCAAGGACCGGCCCTGGAAGCCGGTCACCGTCACCGGCGGTGCCCTCACCGCCGTCAACTCGGGCTTCGTCGTCCGGCGGGGCGACGCCGAGGCCGCCTACCGGGCGGTCGCCCCCGGCACCGGGAGGCTGACCTCGTCCCGCCCCATGTGCGCCCAGCCCACCGCACCCGGCCAGATGGCCTGCAAGGGCATCCAGGACTGGACGGTCACCGTGACCGTGAAGAGCTAACGGGCGAGGTGGCGCACCTGGTCCCACAGGACCGGGTCGACCACCCCCACCCGGCGGCGGAAGTCGCCCACCGGCACCTCGCGCAGCTCGTCGGTGTGCAGGAAGCTGGGGCGGCCCCGCGCGTCGCCGACCGCGCCGGGCGGCAGCGGGATCACCCCGGCCCGGTCGTCGTGGAACTTGCTGGTGATCCTGGCGACGGTGGCCCGGTTCCCGCGCACGGCCAGCACCAGACAGGGCCGGTCCTTCCCCGGCCCGTCGCCCGCCGCCGCCCCGGCCGGCGCGCCGCGCGCGGCCCCGCGGGCTTCCGCGCGGTCCTCGAAGGGCACGTTCGCCCACCAGATGTCACCCGGTGACGGACGACCGGCCGGCGCCCGCGCGTCCCGGGCGCCCGGGAGACCCGGTGGCCGCAGCCGTCGTCGTCCGCGGGGCCGGCGTCCGCGCCCCCAGCCGTCGACGAGCGAGGCCACCAGGGCGAGCAGCACCACCGCGGCGAGCGCCAGCCACCAGGACGTGTCCATACGACGACGTTACCGGCGCGTGCCGCCCGGCGCGCGCCCTCCTGTCGTTCCCGTGCGCCCCGGGTCCAGCCGAACCGGTGACAGCACAGGTGAGTTCGCCCACAACGGCCCCTGGCAGAGGAGCGGCCCGCGCCCTCGCGCCGTAGGCTCGACAGACCCGCACGACCCCCGTCAGCCCTTTTCCGGGGTTCCTCGTCCTGTCCTTGTCCGGGGAGCCTCGGCCCGCCCATCGGTTCTCCCGCCAACGGAGGTTTCTGCTTCATGAAGCTCACCGTCGTCGGCTGCTCGGGGTCGTTCCCGTCCGCGGAATCGGCCTGTTCGAGCTACCTCGTCGAGGCCGACGGCTTCCGGCTGCTCCTCGACATGGGCAACGGCGCCCTGGGCGAGCTGCAGCGCCACTGCGGTCTCTACGACCTCGACGCGATCTTCCTCAGCCATCTGCACCCCGACCACTGCATCGACATGCTCGGGTACTTCGTCGCGCGCTACTACCGGCACGACGGCGGCCGGTGCGCGCCCGTGCCGGTCTACGGCCCCGAGGGCACCGAGCACCGGCTGACCACGGCCTACGCCGACACCCCCTCCGCCTCCTCGATGAGCGAGGTGTTCGACTTCCGCACCGTCAAGCCGTCCACGTTCGAGATCGGCCCCTTCACGGTGCACACCGACCTGGTCCGCCACCCCGTGGAGGCGTACGCGGTCCGGCTGGAGCACGGCGGGAGGACTCTCGTCTACTCCGGGGACACCGGCGTCACCCCCGTCCTGGACGAACTGGCCCAGGGCGCCGACCTGTTCCTGTGCGAGGCCGCGTTCACGCACGGCAAGGAGAACATCCCCGACCTCCATCTCAACGGCCGCGAGGCGGGCGAGACGGCCACCCGTGCCGCCGTGCGCCGCCTGGTCCTGACCCACATCGCCCCGTGGACCGACCCCGAGGCCAACCTCCGCGACGCGCGCGAGGCCTACGCGGGACCGGTCGAACTGGCGGCGCCGGGCGCGGTCTACGAGATCTGAGGCGGCCCCACGGACGAAGGCCCCGGAACCTCCTGGGTTCCGGGGCCTTCGTCGTGCCGGGCGGGCGGCCTCACGCCTTGGTGAGGTCCTCGACCTCCTCCTCGGGCTCGCGGCCCGGGGTCTTCAGGTCGAACTTGAGGATGGCGAAGCGGAAGACCACGTAGTAGATCACCGCGAAGACCAGTCCGATCGGGATGATCAGCCAGGGCTTGGTCGCCAGGTGCCAGTTGAGCGCGTAGTCGATGAAGCCGGCCGAGAAGTTGAAGCCGTCGTGCACGCCCAGGCCCCAGGTCACCGCCATGGACGCGGCGGTGAGCACCGCGTGCACCACGTACAGCAGCGGGGCGATGAACATGAACGAGAACTCGATCGGCTCGGTGACACCGGTGACGAAGGACGTCAGCGCGAGCGAGACCATCATGCCGAGGACGACCTTGCGGCGCTCGGGGCGGGCGCAGTGCGCGATGGCGAGGGCGGCGGCGGGCAGACCGAACATCATGATCGGGAAGAAGCCGGTCTGGAAGAGGCCGGCGGACGGGTCGCCGGCGAGGAACCGGGTGATGTCGCCGTGCACGACCTCGCCGGAGGCCTTCTGGAAGTCGCCGAGCTGGAACCAGGCCACGGTGTTGACGAACTGGTGCATGCCGATCGGGATCAGGCCGCGGTTGACCAGGCCGAACAGGGCGGCGCCGCCGGCCCCGAGGCCCGTCATCCACTCGCCGAAGTGCGTGATGCCCTTGCCGATGGGCTCCCAGACCAGCAGGAAGAAGACGCCGACCAGGGTGCCGACGAAGGCCATCAGGATCGGCACCAGCCGGCGGCCGTTGAAGAAGCCGAGCCAGTCCACCAGCTTGGTGCGGTGGAAGCGCTGCCACATCACGGCCGACAGCAGACCCATGATGATGCCGCCGAGGACACCGGGGTCGTTGTAGGTCGCGGCCACGATCTTGCCGTGGTCGATGTGCTGGTCGACCAGCGGGAAGGCCTGGAGGACCTTGCTGTAGACGAGGAAGCCGACGACCGCGGCCAGAGCGGTGGAGCCGTCCGACTTCTTGGCGAAGCCGATGGCCACGCCTATGCAGAACAGCAGGGGGAGGGATCCGGTCAGGGCACCGCCGGCCGCGTTGAACACCGTCGCGACCTTGTCCCAGCCAAGGCCGTCCTTGCCGAAGATGTCATCCTGTCCGAGGCGGACCATGATGCCCGCGGCCGGCAGTACGGCGATCGGGAGCTGAAGACTCCGGCCGACCTTCTGCAGGCCCTGGAACAGGCCCGTTCCCCGCTTCTTCGCGGGGGCCGCCGTTGCGGTGGCGGTGCTCATACGTCCTCCATCGGGTGGTGGTCTACACCACTCACTGGTGTAGACCTTTTGTAGCACGATGAAGGCGCGGTAAGGAACCGTGAGTTCCGCCACCGGAAGGCGGGCCGCGCGGCGCCGGAGGCGGTGCCGTCAGACCCCGGTGACGTCCTCGCTCTCGGCCTCGGGCTCGCGGCCCGGCGTCTTCAGGTCGAACGCCGTGATGGCGAACCGGAAGACGGCGTAGTAGACGAGCGCGAAGGCCAGGCCGATCGGGACGATCAGCCATGGCCTGGTCGCCAGGTGCCAGTTGATGGCGTAGTCGATCAGACCCGCCGAGAAACTGAACCCGTCGTGCACCCCGAGCGCCCAGGTCACCGCCAGGGAGACCCCGGTGAGCACCGCGTGCACCGCGTACAGCAGCGGGGCGATGAACATGAACGAGTACTCGATCGGCTCGGTGATGCCGGTGACGAACGAGGTCAGCGCCACCGACAGCATCAGACCGCCGACCTCCTTGCGGCGGTGCGGCCTGGCGCAGTGCGTGATCGCCAGCGCGGCGGCCGGCAGCGCGAACATCATGATCGGGAAGAAGCCCGAGGTGAACTGGCCCGCGTGCGGGTCGCCCGCCAGGAACATGCTGATGTCGCCGTGCACCACCGTTCCGTCCGGCGCGGTGTAGCTGCCGAACTGGAACCACAGGGGCACGTTCAGGAACTGGTGCAGGCCCACCACGAGCAGCGCCCGGTTGGCGACGCCGAACAGCCCCGCGCCCCACGCCCCGGCCGCGTGCAGCCAGCGGCTGAACGCCTCCAGGCCGGCCCCGACCGGCGGCCACACCCACAGGCACAGCGCCGCGAACACGATGGCGGCGAAGGCCATGAGGATCGGCACCAGCCGGCGGCCGTTGAAGAAACCCAGCCAGTCCACCAGCTTCGTACGGTGGAAACGCGCCCACAGGGACGCGGCCAGCAGCCCCAGCACGATCCCGCCGAAGACCCCCGGGTTCTGGAAGGTGAACGCCGCCACCGTCCCGTCCCCCGCCCGGCAGCCGATGCCGGGCAGCGGACGCGAACCGGCCGGGCAGTCCTGGGGGAACTGGTGCAGCACCCCGTAGTAGACGAGGAACCCCGCCACCGCGGCCAGCGCCGTCGAACCGTCCGCCTTGCGCGCCATGCCGATCGCCACGCCCACGCAGAACAGCAGCGGCAGCCCCAGCGAACCGTCGAGCAGCGCCCCGCCCGCGCCCCGCATCACCTTGGCCGCCGCGGTCCAGCCCAGCCCGCCCTCGCCCACCACGCCCGGCTGCCCGAGGCCGATCAGCAGGCCCGCGGCCGGCAGCACCGCGATCGGCAGTTGCAGGCTGCGCCCCATCTTCTGCAGCCCCTGGAACAGCCGGCCCCAGCGCTCCCGCACCGCGCCGGCCCCGCCCCCGCCGCCGGTCGCGCTCCCCTCGCCCATGGGCGTCCTCCGGCCACTCGACTCGGACGCGGTTTGGCGCCCGTACCCCCGCTGGTGTAGACCAGTCGGCGGACGGTTCCGCTGTCGTGATCGCCATCATTCGGCACGGACGGCATGACCGCTCGCGAAGATGGGCCAACTGTGGGTTACTGCGACAAAGCGGTTCGGATCAGGGAGAAGGAACATGGCCACCAAGGCTGAGAAGATCGTCGCCGGCCTCGGCGGGATCGACAACATCGAGGAGATCGAGGGCTGCATCACCCGGCTGCGCACCGAGGTCTCCGACCCCTCGCTGGTCGACGACGCGGCCCTGAAGGCCGCCGGCGCCCACGGCGTCGTCAAGATGGGCAGCGCCGTCCAGGTCGTCATCGGCACGGACGCCGACCCGATCGCCGCGGAGATCGAAGACATGATGTGACGTCCCCCCGGGACGCACGGACAGGGGCTCTTCCCGACGCGGGAGGAGCCCCTTCCGCATCTGCGGATAGGCTCCATGCCATGTCTCGCATCGACGGCCGTACTCCCGAACAGCTCCGCCCGGTCACCATCGAACGGGGATGGAGCAAGCACGCCGAGGGCTCCGTCCTCGTCTCCTTCGGCGACACCAGGGTCTTCTGCACCGCCTCCGTCACCGAGGGCGTCCCGCGCTGGCGCAAGGGCAGCGGCGAGGGCTGGGTCACCGCCGAGTACGCCATGCTGCCCCGCGCCACCAACACCCGCGGCGACCGCGAGTCCGTCAAGGGCCGCATCGGCGGCCGCACCCACGAGATCTCCCGCCTCATCGGCCGCTCGCTGCGCGCCGTCATCGACTACAAGGCGCTCGGCGAGAACACCGTGGTCCTCGACTGCGACGTCCTCCAGGCCGACGGCGGCACCCGCACCGCCGCCATCACCGGCGCGTACGTCGCCCTCGCCGACGCCGTCGCCTGGGCCCAGGGCAAGAAGCTGATCAAGGCCGGGCGGCAGCCGCTCACCGGCACCGTCAGCGCCGTCTCCGTCGGCATCGTCGGCGGCGTCCCGCTGCTCGACCTGTGCTACGAGGAGGACGTGCGCGCCGAGACCGACATGAACGTCGTCTGCACCGGCGACGGCCGCTTCGTCGAGGTCCAGGGCACCGCCGAGGCCGAGCCCTTCGCCCGCGACGAGCTGAACGCCCTGCTCGACCTCGCGGTCGCCGGCTGCGACAGCCTGGCCGCCCACCAGCGCGCCGCCCTGGAGGCCACGCTCGCCCGGTGACGGGCAACCCACGGCGCCCCCCTCGCGTCCTACCGGTACGGGTGCCCGGCCCGCCGCGCACCCGTACCGCACCAGGGGACATCAGGAGAGGGTGAACACCACCATGGGCGCCAGCCGACGCCGAGGCCGTCTCGCCGCCGTCGCCACCGTCGTGGCGACCGCCGCGCTCACCACCGCCCTCACCGGCTGCGGCCCCGTGGACAAGGCCCTGGACTGCGTGCAGACCGCCGACACCATCGCCGACAGCGTCACCGACCTCCAGCAGGCCGTGGAGGACGCCGCGCACGACCCCCGGCGGGCCGACTCCGCGCTCGACTCCATCGAGACCAATCTGCGCCGGATCGGCGACAAGACGGACAGCGCCGACGTCAACCAGGCCGTCGACGACCTCGACCGGGCCGTCGGCCGGGTCCGCACGGCACTGAAGGACGGCGACCGCACGCCGGACGTCGGGCCGGTCACGGACGCGGCGGGCGAGCTGACCAAGGTGTGCACCACGTAGCCACACCGCCCCCGCCGCCCGGCACGGCGCTCCTCAGAGCCCCCGACGCCGCTCCTCGCGCCGCTCCCGCCACTCCTCGCGGCGCTCCCGCAGTTCCTCGTGGCGCTCGCGGTGCGCCTCGCGCCACTCCTCGCGCGACGACCGGGGCAGCCCGCGCCGGCCCTCCCGGCGCTCCAGCCGCTCCTGCCGGCGCTGCTCCTTCAGCCGCTGCCGCTCCGCCCGCGTCACCTTGCGGGCCACCCCGACCCCGCCCCAGAAGGCGAACCCGCCGATGACCACCCGCGGCGCCCCCGGCTCCGGCGGCCCGTCCTCCCGGGGATGCTCGAAGGCGCCCATGATCCCGATGCCGCGCACCACGACCTCGACCCCCGGCGGCACGATCACCTGGACCCCGCCCATGACCGCCACCACGTTGATCTCCACCTCGCGGTCGGCGAAGTCCGCCTCACGCAGGTCGATCTCGCCGCCGCCCATGAACGTGAAGCAGTTGAAGCGCCTGGGCACGGTCCAGCGGCCCTTGCGCTCGAACCCCGACAGGATCGCCACCCCGCCGGACGAGGAGCCCTCCCCGCCGACGATCCGGGACGCCCAACCACCGTCCGGCGCGGGCTGCTTGACGAAGGAGACCGGCGCGGCCGGGGCGCCCGCGGGCAGATCCCGGGTGAGCGGCGCCAGCTCCCCGTACGTACGCGCCCGGTACGCCGCCTCCAGCCGTTCCTCGAACTCCTCCATGTCGAGGCGCCCTTCGGCGAGGGCGTCGCGCAGCACCTCGGCCACCCGGTCCCGGTCGGCATCGGAAGCGCGCAGCTCCGCACGTGCGTCGTCGGTCATGACAGCAGCCTACGAGACCGCCTTCTCCGCGTACATCTTGGCGATGACGGCCTCGATGTCGGGCTCCCGCACCGACAGGTCCACCAGCGGATACTCCGCCGCCAGCCGCGCGACCACCGGCGCCGCCGACTGCCCCGCCGGGAACGCCAGCCACTGCCGGGGCCCCTCGACGCGCACCACCCGCGCCGACGGCACCTCCACCGGCGGCAGCTCCCGCTCCAGGTCCACCACCAGCGTCCGCTCGCTCTCCCCGGCCTCGTGCAGCCCGGCGAGCGGACCGTCGTACATCAGCCGCCCGTGGTCGATCACCATCACCCGGGAGCACAACTGCTCGATGTCCTGGAGGTCGTGGGTGGTCAGCAGCACCGTCGTGCCCTGCGCGGCGTTCAACTCCCGCAGGAAGCCCCGTACCTTGGCCTTCGAGACGACGTCCAGGCCGATCGTCGGCTCGTCCAGGTACAGCACCTCCGGATCGTGCAGCAGCGCCGCCGCGATGTCCCCGCGCATCCGCTGCCCCAGCGACAGCTGCCGCACCGGCGTGTCCAACAGGCTCCGCAGCTCCAGCAGTTCGACCAGACGGTCCAGGTTCTCCCGGTAACGGGCGTCCGGGATCCGGTACATGCGGTGGGCCAGCCGGTAGGAGTCGATCAGCGGCAGGTCCCACCACAGCGTGGTGCGCTGCCCGAACACCACCCCGATGCGCTGCGCGAGGCGCGACCGCTCCCGCGAGGGATCGATCCCCGCCACCCGCAGCCGCCCCCCGCTCGGCGTCAGGATGCCGGTCAGCATCTTGATCGTGGTCGACTTCCCGGCGCCGTTCGGCCCGATGTAGCCCACCATCTCCCCGCGCGCCACGGTGAACGACAGCGAGTCCACCGCCCGCACCTCCTGCCGCTCCCGCCTGAGGAACCCGGTCTTGCGGCGCACCGAGAAGACCTTCTCCACCCCGTCCAGCTCGATGAAGCCGTCCATGGCTAACTCCCTGTGCTCCGATACGAACGAAGACCCGCCCGCCAGGCCAGCCCGGCCGGCACGCAGCAGACCACCGCCACCAGCGGCGGCGCCCCCGCCACCCACTCCGGCAGCTCCAGCGGATACGGCCGCCCCAGCACGTACGACGCGGGCAGCCAGTTGACGAAGGCCAGCGGCAGCACGAAGGTCACCCCGCGCACCAGCTCCTTCCCGAACACCGTCGGCGGGTACTGGAGCAGCGTCGTACCGCCGTACGTGAACGCGTTCTGCACCTCCGACGCGTCCTGCGCCACGAACTGGAACGCCGCCCCGGCCACGAACACCGCGCAGAAGATCGCGCAGCCGCTCAGCAGCGTCAGCGGCATCAGCAGCAGCTTCCCCGCCGTCCAGTCGACGTGCAGCCGGCTCAGCGCCCAGCCCAGCACCAGCGAGCCCTGCGTCAGCCGGCCCAGGCGCCGCAGCGCGAACCGGTCCGCCGCCACTTGCGCAAGCACCGGCGCCGGCCGCACCAGCAGCGCGTCCAGCGTGCCGTCCCGCAACCGCCGGCCCAGCCGGTCCATCGACCCGATCAGCAGGTCCGCCAGACCGAAGGAGACCGCCGACAGGCCGTACAGGAACGCCACTTCGGGCAGCGACCAGCCGCCCAGGGCGTCCACCCGCGAGAACATCAGCATGATCGCCACGAAGTCGAAGAACGTCGCCGCGAAGCTCCCGAACGTCGTCATGGCGAACGACGCCCGGTACGCCATCGTCGACCTGATCCACATCCCGGCGATCAGCCGGTACGCCCGCAGCCCCTGTGCGAGCCGCCCGCGCTCAGCCACCCTGCACCACCACCCGCCGCGTCGCCGCCGACTGGAGCAGCCGCCCGGCACCGAGCAGCACCACCGCCCACGCGCCCTGGAACAGATAGGTGCCCAGCGGATCCCCGTGCCCGAGCAGGACGTCCGCCGGCGCCTGGAGCAGCGAGGACCAGGGCAGGGCCCGCACGGCCGTGCCGAGCGCGCCCGGGAACACGTTCAGCGGCAGCAGCATGCCCGAGCAGAAGTAGCCGAGCAGCAACGCCATCTGGGTCACGCCGGTGCCGTCCAGCAGCCAGAACGCGCTCAGCGCCACCAGATAGCGCAGCCCGAAACCGACGAGCATCGCCAGCACCACGGCCACCAGGAACGCCGCCCACCTGCCCGCGTCCGCCGGCAGGTACGCCGGGAAGACCAGCGCGCCGAACGCGAACGGCACCACACCCCGCCCCAGCAGCTGGAAGAAGGCCCGGCCCAGGTCCGCGGCCAGCCACCACAGCTGGAGATCGGCCGGCCGGTACAGATCGATCGCCACGTCCCCCGTACGGATGCGTTCCATCAGCTCGTCCTCGACGCCCCCGCCACCGATCGCGAGCGTCGACAACAGGGCCTGCCCCAGCCATACGTAGGTGATGGCCTGAGCCTGGTCATACCCGCCCAGATGCGGCTTCACGTCCCACAGCGCCCGGTAGGTGCAGACGAGAATCAGCCCGAAGACCGTATTGGTGAACACCCCTGCCGCAGTGGCAGCCCTGTAGGTCGCGTACCGTCTGAATCCCCCCAACGCGACAGCGGCGTACAACCGTCCCGCGCCCACGCCAGTCGACCTCCTCGGACCGCTCGACACCGAAGCGCAGGAGCCTAGTCCGAAGGCCCGGCGGCCGGCCACGCATTTCCCTGCGGAAGCGTGCCGGAATCCGGGAACGGAACGCCAGGTGCGAGAGTCTTCAAAACGGGGGGCAAGGCGTACGAGGCGTACGGGAACGTACGACGCGAAACAGGAGTCCGTGCACGACATGAGCGACGAGCCACAGCCGCAGCAGCCGAAGGAAGGCGTGGCACCGAAGAAGCCGCTGCCGGCTGAGGGGCCAGGGACCCCGGGGGCCACCCCCGACACCCCGGAGGGCACCGAGAGGACCAGCCGGAGCAAGGACACCGAGGGGTCCGGGCGCGCCGACCGGTCCGAGGACCGGGCCGCGGAGCCGGAGGGGACCGGGCGGGCGCGGTCCGCCGGCCGCCGGGCCGAGGACACCGGGAAGGCCGGGGACACCGGCCGGGCCGAGGGCGGCGACCGGACCGAGCGGCAGGCCGGGCGCGCCGGACGGGCCGAGGACACCGGGCGATCCCAGCGCGTCGACGCGACCGACGACACCGACGGCGCGGGCGACGCCCGGGCCGCCCGGGAGTCCCGCAAGGCGGGAAGCCCGACCGGCGCCGCGAAGAGCGCCGGTGCCGAAAAGGCCGCGGACGCCGGTGACGCCCGGGACGCCCGCGGCTCCGAGACGTCCCGCGAGGACCGGGGCGCCCGTGGCGAGCGGGACACCGAGGACACCGCGACGGACGCCGCGGACACCGGAACCCGTCGTTCCGTTCCCGCGCCCCAGGACCGCACGGCCTCCATGGCCCGCGCCCGGCAGGCCGCCCGCGACGCCCGCACGGACACCGGCGCCACCTCGGCCTCCGCACCGGAGGGCACCGACCGACGCGGCTCCGGCACGCCCGCCGCCGAGAAGCCGCAGGTGCCCGGCGCCCGCACGCCCGATAAGCAGCAGTCCGCCGAGAGCACCCAGGTGCTGCGCCGGATCACGCCGCCCCGCGAGCCCAAGGAGTCCGGCGAGTCCGGCCCGGGCACGCCCGAGACCACCCAGGTGCTGCGCCGCGTCACCGCCCCGCGCAAGGGCGAGCCGAACGGCCCCGCCGCGGCGAACCCCGCGAGCGGACCCGAGGCGACCGGCCCCACCACCCACACCACCGGCACCCGTCCGGGCGGCCCCGCCCGGACCGCCCGAGCGGCAGGCGCCGCGGCCGCCGCCGGACCCGCCGCCGCGGCCACCGGGAAGGCGGGCGCGGCCGGAGCCGCGGGCACGGCAGCCGCCGGCTCCGCGGCCGGCACCGCCACCCCCGGCGGCCCCGGCCCCACCCCCGGTCGGCCCGACTCCGGCACCGGACCCCGGCAGACCGCCCACGCCCCCGAAGCCCAGACCACCGCCCTCGCCGCCGCCTCGGACGACCCCGGCGCCGGCAAGGGCAAGGGCAAGAAGCCCAAGCGGCCCAAGCGCACCGGCTGGCGACGGCTCCTGCCCACCTGGCGGATGGTGCTCGGCACCTTCATCGTCGCCGTGCTCGCGATCGTCGGCCTGTTCTTCGTGGGCTACTCGCTCGTCAACATCCCGCCGGCCAACGCCCTCGCCACCAAACAGGGCAACGTCTACCTCTACGCCGACGGCTCCCAGCTCGCCCGCGACGGCGAGATCAACCGCGAGAACGTCTCCCTCGCCCAGGTCTCCAAGGCCGCCCAGCACGCCGTACTGGCCGCCGAGGACCGGGACTTCTACACCGAGTCCGCCGTCGACCCCAAGGCGATGATCCGCGCCGCCTGGAACACCGCGACCGGCAAGGGCAAGCAGTCCGGCTCCACGATCACCCAGCAGTACGTGAAGAACTACTACCTGGCCCAGGAACAGACGGTCACCCGCAAGGCCAAGGAGTTCTTCATCTCGATCAAGCTCGACCGGAACAAGTCCAAGGACGACATCCTCGAGGGCTACCTCAACACCAGCTACTTCGGCCGCAACGCCTACGGCATCCAGGCCGCCGCCCAGGCCTACTACGGCCGCGACGCCAAGGACCTCGACCCCGCCCGCGCCGCCTACCTCGCCGCGCTCGTCAACGCGCCCAGCGAGTACGACGTCGTCGCCCACCCCGAGAACAAGTCCGCCGCCGTGGCCCGCTGGAACTACGTCCTGGACGGCATGGTCAAGCAGGGCTGGCTCAGCCAGTCCGAGCGCGCCGGCATGAAGTTCCCGATGCCCAAGGAGCAGACGACCTCCACCGGCCTGTCCGGCCAGCGCGGCTACCTCGTCGAGGCGGTCAAGCAGTACCTGACCACCAACAACATCATCGACGCCGACCAGCTCGCGGCCGGCGGCTACCGCATCACCACCACCATCCAGAAGCCCCGCCAGGACGCCTTCGTCAAGGCCGTCGACGACCAGCTGGTCTCCAAGCTGGACAAGAAGAACAACAAGGTCGACAGCTACGTCCGGGCCGGCGGCGCCTCCGTCGACCCCAAGACCGGCGAGGTCGTCGCGATGTACGGCGGCATCGACTACGTGCAGCAGTACACCAACGGCGCGACCCGCGGCGACTTCCAGGTGGGCTCCACCTTCAAGCCCTTCGTCTTCACCTCCGCGGTGCAGAACGGCTCCACCACCCAGGACGGCCGCCCCATCACCCCGAACACCCAGTACGACGGCACCAACGAGCGCCCCGTACAGGGCTGGAGCGGCGGCGGCTACGCCCCGCAGAACGAGGACCAGAAGTCGTACGGCCAGATCACCGTCACCAAGGCCACCGACCTCTCGGTGAACGCGGTGTACGCGCAGATGGCCGTCGACGTCGGCCCCTCCAAGGTCAAGCAGACCGCGATCAACCTGGGCATCCCCTCGGACACCCCGGACCTCCAGCCCTACCCCTCCATCGCGCTCGGCACCGCCACCGCCAGCGTCCTGGACATGGCGGAGGCGTACGCCACGCTCGCCAACCACGGCAAGCACGGCACGTACACCCTGGTCAAGAAGGTCACCCGGAACGGCACCGACGACGTCACGCTGCCCGACCAGCCGGTCAAGCAGGCCGTCAGCCGGGCCGCCGCCGACACCACCACCTCCATGCTGCAGAGCGTGGTCGAGGGCGGCACCGCCACCGCCGCCAAGGCCGCGGGCCGTCCGGCGGCCGGCAAGACCGGCACCGCCGAGAACGACACCGCCGCCTGGTTCGCCGGCTACACCCCCGACCTCGCCACGGTGGTCTCCGTGATGGGACAGGACCCGGTCACCGCCAAGCACATGCCGCTGTACGGCGCCCTCGGCCAGGCCCGCATGAACGGTGGCGGCCCGCCCACCCAGATCTGGGCCCAGTACACCCACGACGCCCTCCAGAACAGCGCCGTCGCGAGCTTCGACCTCCAGCTCCAGCCCGGCGCCGACCAGCCGCAGCCGCCCGGCCCGGGCGACCCGAGCCAGTCCACCGGCACCGACGGCCAGGACAACGGCGGCACCGGCACCCCGAGCGGCACCCCCAGCGGCACCCCCACCGACGGCGGCACCACCGCGGGTGACACGGGCACCGGCGGCGCCGCGACCGGCGGTGCCGCGACCGGCGGCACCCCGGCCACCGACGGCGGCACCACCGCCGGCGACCCGGGCACCGGCGGCGCCGCGACCGGCGGCGACCCCGGCACCGGCGGCGCACCGGGCGGCGGCACCCCCGGCGGCGGCACGGCCACCGGCGGCGGCACGACGGACGGCACCGGCACGGGCACCGGACCGGGAGGCACGGGAACCGGGCTCTGAGCCCGGCTCAATGACCGCCGGTCGCCTTCAGCCCCACGACGGCGACCAGCAGCAGACACACGAAGAAGATCCGGGCGGCGGTGACCGGCTCACCGAGCACCACCATGCCGAGCACCGCCGCACCGGCCGCGCCGATCCCGACCCACACCCCGTAGGCCGTACCGATCGGCAGGGTCCTCGCGGCGTACGACAGCAGCACCATGCTCGCGACGATCCCCGCGCCGGTGAGCACACTGGGCACCGGCCGGGTGAAACCCTCGCTGTACTTCATGCCGACCGACCAGCCGACCTCCAGCAGACCGGCCACGACAAGCAGAACCCAGGCCACGACGGCACCTCCGAGACGAACGACGTTTCTCCGCGGTGCGTCGTCTTTGCCTGCATCCCGGTACGGCGCGTCTCGTCGGGCTCACCTCCGAAGCTAGCAAAAGCACGACAAGAAGGGCTGGTGACCATGGTCACCAGCCCTTCTCGCACGCGTCCCGCGCCGGACGCTACGGCCTCACAGATACAGCCCGGTGGAGTCCTGCGACCCCTCGAACCGGTCCGCGGCCACGGCGTGCAGATCACGCTCGCGCATCAGCACGTACGCCACGCCCCGCACCTCGACCTCGGCCCGGTCCTCAGGATCGAACAGCACCCGGTCACCGGGCTCCACGGTCCGTACGTTCTGACCGACCGCGACGACCTCGGCCCAGGCCAGCCGACGCCCGACCGCCGCCGTCGCGGGAATCAGAATGCCGCCCCCGGACCGCCGCTCGCCCTCACCGGACTCCTGCTTGACCAGCACCCGGTCGTGCAGCATCCGGATGGGCAGCTTGTCGTGCTGCGGGGTGCTCTGCTGGTTTCTGTTGGCGCTCACGCCTCGAACCTACCTGCCTTCCGCGCGCCCGTCGTCGCCCGGGTGGCCGTCGCCGTCAGCGCCCGCGCCGCCGGGACAGGGCGAGCAGGCCCCCGACCCCGACGACGACGAGCGCCACCGGCAGCACCCGGTCCATGCGCAGCCGCCCGTGCTCATCCGCGAACTGCGCCCTGACATCGCTCACCACCCGGTTGACCTGCACATACGCGCGGCCCATCGTGTGGTCGATATTGGCGACGGCCTTGGCCTTCGCATCCCCGATGATCGTCTTCGGGTGCACCCGCACCCCGATCTCGTCGAGGGTCTCGGCCAGCACTTCGCGGCGGCGCTTGATGTCCGCCTCGATCTGCGCCGGGGTTCTGGTGTCCGCCGTGTCCGCCACCGTACGGCCTCCGAAGTCTGCCGGGATTGAGCTGTTGCTGTTCCGAACAGTTTGTCAGCTCCGGCCCGCGCCGCACCGCAAGGCCCCCCGGTTACGCTGGTCCGATGAGCGAGCGACTCCAGCCGGGGGACGTGGCCCCCGCCTTCACCCTCCCCGACGCCGACGGGAACGAGGTCTCCCTCGCGGACCACAAGGGCCGCAAGGTCATCGTCTACTTCTACCCCGCGGCACTCACCCCCGGCTGCACCAAGCAGGCCTGCGACTTCACCGACAACCTCGACCTGCTGGCCGGCGCCGGCTACGACGTCATCGGCATCTCCCCGGACGCCCCCGAGAAGCTGGCCAGGTTCCGCGAGAAGGAATCCCTCAAGGTCACCCTCCTCGCCGACCCCGACAAGAAGGTCACCGAGGCCTACGGCGCCTACGGCGAGAAGAAGAACTACGGCAAGACGTACATGGGCGTCATCCGCTCCACGTTCGTCATCGACGAACAGGGCACCGTCGAACGCGCCCTCTACAACGTCCGCGCCACCGGCCACGTCGCCAAGATCATCAAAGACCTCGGGATCTGACCCCTCCCGCCCCCACCGCCGGCCCACCCCGGAACTCCGGAGGCGGGCCGGCTTTCTTCTTCCCGGGCGAGGGCTTCCGGTCCGGCCGGAGGTCCGACCGCATCGAGGGGACCGGCGGGAGAACCCACGGCTGCCGGGTCCCAACTGCCCGGCGCTCACCGGCATCTGGCGCGGTGCGGGCGCCGGTCACAAACTCCGCGCGGCGCCAGTAGAGTAGGCGCAGCGTCGAGGGCCCGTACCCCAGCTGGCAAGAGGGCGCCGGTTTAGGTCCGGTGTGTCGTGGGTTCGAGTCCCACCGGGCCCATGCGCACAGAGGGGCTGCCCGTCGGGCAGCCCCTCTTCCACGCTCAGCCCACCAGCTCCCGCACCACCGGTACCAGGGTCCGGAACGCCTTGCCACGGTGGCTGATGGCGTTCTTCTCGGCGGCGGTCAGTTCGGCGCAGGTCCGGGTCTCGCCGTCGGGCTGGAGGATCGGGTCGTAGCCGAAGCCGCCCGTGCCCGCCGGGGCGTGCCGCAGGGTGCCGCGCAGCTGGCCCTCGACCACCCGTTCCGTGCCGTCCGGCAGGGCCAGGGCGGCGGCGCAGGCGAAGTGCGCGCCGCGGTGTTCCTCGGCGATGTCGGAGAGCTGGGCCAGCAGCAGGTCGAGGTTGGCCTGGTCGTCGCCGTGGCGGCCGGACCAGCGGGCCGAGAAGATGCCCGGGGCGCCGTTGAGGACGTCCACGCACAGGCCGGAGTCGTCGGCGACCGCTGGCAGCCCGGTGGCCTGTGCCAGCGCGTGCGCCTTGAGCAGGGCGTTCTCGGCGAAGGTGACGCCGGTCTCCTTGACGTCGGGGACCTCGGGGTAGGCGTCGGCGCCGACCAGTTCGTGGGGGAGTCCGGCGTCGGCCAGGATGGCCCTCAGCTCGGTGATCTTTCCGGCGTTGCGGGTGGCGAGGATCAAGCGGGTCATGCCGCCAGTATTCCTCGCCCCGCGCTCACAGCTCCGCCTGCCCCGCGCCCTTGAGCGTGCGCAGGTCGAAGACCTCGGCCATCTTCGCGAAGCCCCGGTCGTCGGGGTGCAGATGGTCGCCGGAGTCGTAGTCGGGGCGCAGCCGGCGCGGGTCGTAGGGGTCGCGGAGCGCCTGGTCGAAGTCGACGACCGCGTCGTACACGCCGCCCGCGCGGATCTCCGCGTTGATCTGCCGGCGGACCGCCTCGCGGGCGGGGGTCCAGCCCCGGTGGCCCTGGAAGGGCATCAGGGTGGCGCCGACGACCTTCAGTCCGCGGGCGTGGGCGTCGCGGACGAGGGTGCGCAGGCCGCCGAGGACGCGGTCGGGGTCGGCGAGGCGGGGGTTGCGCAGGATGTCGTTGATGCCGAGGTCGACGACGACCACCTTGACGTTGGTGCGGGAGAGCGCGTCGCGTCCGAAGCGGTCGAGTCCGCTCTGGTTCTCCGCGGGGCGGCCGAGGCCGTCGGCGAGGACCTGGTTGCCGCTGATGCCTTCGTTGACGACGCTGTAGCGCGGGAGTCGCCGTCCGTCCTGGAGCGCGGTGCGCAGCCGGCCGCCGAGCAGGTCGGGCCAGCGGCGGTTGGCGTTGGTGGTGGAGGTGATGCCGTCGGTGATGGAGTCGCCGAAGACGACGACGGTGCCGTCGGCCTCGTTGCTCAGCACGTCGAGGGCGGTGACGTAGCGCCAGTAGGGCGTCTGCTGGGTGTAGGGGGTGCCGGTGGAGTCCTCGGTGCGGTCGCCGGTGGCGACGTAGGAGATCTGCCGGGCGTGCGGGTGGTAGGTGACCGGTCCGGAGGGGGTGGGGGAGTAGGTGGTGACCAGGACGTCGGTGCCGTGGGGTATGAGCAGGTGGACGGCGTCGCTGACGGCTTCCTCGCCGGCGGGTATGACGACGCCGGTGGCGCCGTTGAAGGTGAGCCGGCGCATGGTGTCGGCGTCGGCGGCGGCGGTGGTGTCCCCGGCGGACAGGGCGATCGTGGCGTGGGTGATGTCCAGGGGGGACTGGCCGTAGAGGTTGGAGAGGGTGATGCGGGCGCTGGTGCCGCCGGCGTCGGCGTGGACGACGTTGCGTACCGAGTGGCCCGCGAGGCCGGTCGTCTCGGTGCCGGGTTCGCCGCCGACGGGGGCGGTGGCCCAGGAACCGACCCAGGTGCCGGTGGAGACGGGAGCGGCGGAGGAGTCGCGGTGGGGGCGGCCGTCGGCGAGGGTGCCGATGGGGGTGCCGCGGCCGGGTGCGGCGGTGACGTAGATGCCGGCGCACACGGCGATGACGAGCGCGAGGAGCGCGCCGAGCAGGGTGAGGTACTTCGCGCGGTGCTGTGTGCGGGCCTGCCCCGGGGCCCGGTCATGACGCCTGGTCACGCTTGTGTCGTTCTCCTCGGGCGAGGGAGCCCCGGGCTCCGGTCTTGATGAGTCCATGATGCGTCATGGGCCGGGGTGCGCCGTTGGCCCCCGTCCGTTCCCCCGCCGGGACAGACGCCCGGAACTCCCGTTCCGTTCCGGTGGTCTGTCGGCAAGGGACAATTGTGTGCGGTATCACCGAGCGGGTGGAGCTGATGGAACCTACCGAGACGGAAACGGCCGGGCCGGCCGCGTCGTACCGGACGATGACGGCCTTCACTCCGGCCGACGAGGAGCGCCGGCGCGGGGTGCGGCGCATGAAGGCGACCGCGACGGGCCTGCTGTTGCTGGTGGCCGTGGTCTACGTGCTGGCCAAGGTGGCCCAGGGCGCGGGTGCGGGCGCGTGGGCGGACTACGTCTCCGCGGCGGCGGAGGCGGGCATGGTGGGTGCGCTGGCGGACTGGTTCGCGGTCACGGCGCTGTTCCGGCACCCCCTCGGTCTGCCGATCCCGCACACGGCGATCATCCCGACGAAGAAGGACCAGCTGGGTGTCTCGCTGGGCGAGTTCGTGGGGGAGAACTTCCTGTCCCGGGACGTGGTGCGGCAGCGGCTGCGGGCGGTGGGCATCGGCAGCCGGCTGGGTGCCTGGCTGGCCGAGCCGGAGCACGCGGACCGGGTGACGGCGGAGCTGGCGACGGCGTTGCGGGGCGCGCTCACGGTGTTGCGGGACTCCGATGTGCAGGCGGTGGTGGGGGAGGCGATCACCCGGCGGGCGGGTGCCCGGGAGATCGCGCCGGGGCTGGGCAAGCTGCTGGAGAAGGTCGTCGCGGACGGTGGTCACAAGCGGGCGGTGGACCTGGTGGTCTCGCGTGCGCACGACTGGCTGGTGCTGCACGGCGACAACGTGATGGGGGCGGTGCAGGGCGGGGCGCCCGGCTGGACCCCGCGGTTCGTGGACCGCAAGGTCGGGGAGCGGGTCTACAAGGAGTTGCTGCGTTTCTGTGCGGAGATGCGGGACATGCCGTCGCATCCGGCGCGTGGCGCGCTGGACCGTTTCCTCACGGATTTCGCCTCCGATCTCCAGTCGGACACCGAGACCCGGGCGCGGGTGGAGCGGCTCAAGGGCGAGGTGCTGGGCCGTGGCGAGGTGCAGGATCTGATCGCGTCCGCGTGGACGGCCGTGCGGTCGATGATCGTGGCGGCGGCGGAGGACGAGCGCAGCGAGCTGCGGATGCGGTTGCGGGCGGCGCTGCTGTCGCTGGGCGAGCGGATGGCGCACGAGCCGAAGGTGCAGGAGAAGGTGGACAGCTGGGTGGAGGGGGCGGCGGTGCACGTGGTGTCCACCTACCGCAAGGAGATCACCTCGCTCATCACGGACACCGTGGCGGGCTGGGACGCGGAGCACACCACCCGGAAGATCGAGGCGCACATCGGCCGCGATCTGCAGTTCATCCGGATCAATGGCACGGTGGTGGGATCACTGGCGGGACTGCTGATCTTCACGGTGTCGCGGGCGGTGGGCGGCTGACGGCCGGATGACGCCGGGTGGCGTACGGCGGCCGGTCCGGGGCCTGTTCGCCGCCTCGGCCGCCTGAATCGGCAGGACAGGGGCACCCGTCGAGCTGTCGCCTCTCCGCGCAGGAGGGGCGTCCTTCGACGAGGAGGGAGCCGATGACAGGAGCCGAGATGGGGGCGCCGGGGGCCGGGGCGGCCGGGGCCGGTGGTGCGGGACGACGGGCTCGGGAGGACGGGCGCGGCGGTGGCGGCGGGCGGGCGGACGACGCCCGCTCCGGCGGCGGGACCGGCGGGACCGGTGGGACCGGCGGGGGCGACCTGACCGGCAGAGCCGACCGGACGGGCGCCGGGGCAGCCGGCCGGGCCGACGGCGGCGGCCGGACCATCACCACGGACATTCCCGCGCGCCTGGACCGCCTTCCCTGGTCCCGCTGGCACTGGACGATCGTCATCGGACTGGGCACGGTGTGGATCCTCGACGGCCTGGAGGTCACGGTCGTCGGCAACATCGCCAGCCGTCTGGCCGAACCGGGCAGCGGTCTGTCGATCACGTCCGGTCAGATCACGGGTGTGGCCGCCGCGCTGTACGTGGCGGGTGCCTGTGTGGGCGCCCTGTTCTGGGGCCGGCTGACCGACCGGTTCGGCCGCAAGAAGCTGTTCATGATCACGCTTGCGGTGTATCTGGTGGCGACGGCGCTGACCGCGGTCTCGTGGGAGGCCTGGTGGTTCTTCCTGTTCCGGTTCCTGACCGGTTTCGGTATCGGCGGTGAGTACGCGGCGATCAACTCGGCGATCGACGAGCTGATCCCGGCGAACTACCGCGGCCGGGTCGACCTGGTCATCAACGGCAGCTTCTGGCTGGGCGCGGTGGGCGGCTCGCTGCTGTCCATCGTCGCGCTGAACACCGGCCTGCTGCCGATGAACGTCGGCTGGCGCCTGACCTTCGCGCTGGGCGCCGTACTGGCGCTGGTGATCCTCCTGGTACGGCGGCACGTGCCGGAGAGTCCGCGCTGGCTGCTGATCCACGGCCGCGACCGGGAGGCGGAGGAGATCGTCTCCGGCATCGAGCGGCAGGTGGAGGCGGAGAAGGGCACCCGGCTGCCCGCGACCGACGCGTGTCTGGAGATCCACCAGCGCAAGAGCGTCACGTTCGCGGAGATCGCCCGTACGGTCTTCGGCCGCTACCGCAGGCGGGCCGTGCTCGGCTTCTCGCTCTTCATCGGCCAGGCGTTCCTGTACAACGCGATCACCTTCGGCTTCGGCGCCATCCTGACCAAGTTCTTCGGTGTGCCGAGCGACCGTACCGGCTACTACTTCGCGGTGATCGCGGTGGGCAACTTCTGCGGTCCGCTGCTGCTCGGCAAGCTCTTCGACACGGTCGGCCGCCGGGTGATGATCTCCTCCACCTATCTGCTGTCGGGCCTGCTGCTGTTCGGCACGGCCTGGCTGTTCGACCGGGGCGTGCTCGACGCGGCGACGCTGACGGCGTGCTGGTGCGCGGTCCTGTTCTTCGCCTCGGCGGGCGCGTCCAGCGCGTATCTGACGGTGTCGGAGATCTTCCCGATGGAGACCAGGGCGATGTCGATCGCCTTCTTCTACGCCCTGGGCACCGCGGCCGGCGGCATCAGCGGCCCCCTGCTCTTCGCCGACCTCACCAGCACCGGCCGGGTCGGCGACACGGTGCTGGCGTTCTGCATCGGCGCGTCCCTGATGTGCGCGGCGGGGCTGGTGGCGGCGGCCCTGGCGGTACGGGCGGAACGCCGCTCCCTGGAGGACGTCGCGCGCCCGCTGACGGCGGTGGGCGACGGCACCCGGCCCTCCGGCGGCCGCTCCCAGGGCCCCTCGGCACCACCACCGCCGGCGGCGAGCAGGCCGTGAGGCGCTCGCGGCGAGGGGGTGCCGTGACGGTGCGGCCGGTCAGCCCACGAGCAGGTCGATCACGCCCGTCAGGCCCTCCTCGCCGCTGCCCTCGGCCAGGCGGCGGCGCATCAGCTCGAAGTAGGGGCCGAGCAGTTCCGGGCTGACGCCCTGCTCCTCGGCGGTGCGCAGGAAGGTCGGCGTGCCGGCCACCTGCATGGCGAGGTTGGAGACGACGCCCTCGGTGTAGTCGCCGCTGCGCAGATGGCCGGCGGTCTGGTGGACGGCCGGGGCCATCGCGGTGAGCCAGTCGGCGAGCAGCGGGGCGAGCGCCGCGGGGTCGATGTCCTCCTCGCGGATCAGGGCGAAGGCGTGCGCGGCCCCGGCGAACATCCCGTACATGGCACTGAGCAGGGCCACGTCGTGCAGGGCCGCGTGGCCCGCGTCCGCGCCGACGTAGGTGGTGCCGGCCGGCACGCCGAGGGTCGCCCGGTGCCGCTCGAACAGTTCCCGCGAGCCGCTGTAGAAGACGTAGCCGCCGGTGTCCGGGACGCCGATCATCGGAGGGACGGCCATGATCCCGCCGTCCAGGTAGCGGGCGCCGCGCTCGCGGGCCCACTCGGCGCGGGCGCGGGCCTGGGCGGGGGTGCTGGTGGTCAGGTTGACCAGGTCCCGGCCGACGAGGCCGGCGCCGGCCAGCGCCTCGTCGACCGAGGTATCGTCCAGCAGGCAGACGACGGTGAGGGTGTTCGCGGCGACCGCCTCGGCGGCGGTGTCCGCGACCCGTGCGCCCTCGGCGGCGAGTGCCGCGGCGCGGGCCGGGGTGCGGTTCCAGACGGTGAGCGGGTGCCCGGCGGCGAGCCAGGCGCGCGCCAGGGCGGTGCCCATCGCACCGAGGCCGAGCAGCGTGACGGGGGTTTTCCCAACGGCGTTTCGTGTCATGCCGATGAGGCTGGTCACGGGGCCGGAGGTGATCAAGTACGCACTTCGGAGTGGGTGCTTACCCCGGGGTGAGCGAGCACGTCGAAAGGGTGGGGCATGACGACACTGAACCGGCCGGGCGCCCCGGACGGACACGTCTGCGGGATCGACACCGCGATGGAGGTGATCGGCGGCAAGTGGAAGGTGCTGATCCTCTGGGCGCTCCACGAGCACCCCTGCCGTCGCTTCGGTGAGCTGCGCCGGCTGCTGCCGGGGATCACCGAGAAGGTGCTCGCCTCCCACCTGCGGGAGCTGGAAGCGGACGGTGTCGTGCACCGCGTCTCCTACGACGAGGTGCCGCCCCGCGTGGAGTACTCGCTGACCGAGGACGGCAGGCGCCTCAACGACGCGCTCCGGCCGCTGGCCGCGTGGGGCCGCGAGCGGCCGGCCGCGCCGAGGGGGCCGGAGGGCGCGGCGGACCGGTCCTGACGCGCACGCGCCGGTCGCAGCCGCTCGCCGGCGGCCGCGACCGGCACGGTGGCGTGGCCGGATTCTAGGCCCTGCGGTCGGCGACGGCCCAGGAGGCGAGGGCGACGGCGCCCGCGACACCGAAGACCGAGGGCCAGGCGCCGACCTTCTTGGCCAGCGGGTGGGAACCGGCGAACGCGGCGACGTAGGCGGCGGTCAGCGCGCCCGCGGCCTTGCCGCCGGCCTGCTTGCGCCACTGCTGGGCCGCGGCGGCACCGGCGACGGCCAGCACGGCCCCGCCGAGCTGACGCTTCTTGGTCCAGCGGGCCACCCCGTACCCGCCGACGAGCCCGCTCGCGGCGACGACAGCGCTGGGAACCTTGGCCATGAGTGCCTCCGAAAGTCGTAGGGGGAGATACCCCTCATCTCGCCCCCGAGGCTAACGCGCCGGCCTGGGCAGATACGGAAGCTGAGTCGAGGCTTGTCAACTTTCCGGCTCCGAGCTATATAAGAAGCCGTAGGGCATCGCACCCCAGCGCCTGAAGAGAGGAGTGACCTGTGATGCTCATGCGCACCGACCCGTTCCGCGAATTCGACCGACTCGCGCAGCAGGTCCTCGGCAACACCGCCCGCCCGTCCGCGATGCCGATGGACGCCTACCGGGCAGGCGACGACTTCCTGGTCCATTTCGACCTGCCGGGCATCGACCCCGAGACGATCGAGCTGGACGTCGAACGCAACGTCCTCAACGTCCGCGCCGAGCGCCGCAGCCCCGCCCCTGAGGGCGCGGAGGTGCTGGTGGCCGAGCGGCCCACGGGCAGCTTCACCCGCCAGCTCTTCCTCGGCGACACGCTCGACACGGACCGCATCGACGCCTCGTACGAGTCCGGCGTGCTGACCCTGCGCATCCCGGTGGCCGAACAGGCCAAGCCCCGCCGCATCCAGATCACCGGCGGATCGGACTCCCGCAAGCAGATCAGCGGCTGACGCACGCCCACGGGGCGGTGAGCGGGGCCGGTTCCGGTGAGGCACCCGGAGACGGCCCCGCTCACCGCCCCGGCCGGTGGGCGGGCCCCCGGGCCCCGCCCGCCCCCTGCCGTTCGGCCCCGGGTACTGCCCACCCGTCCCGGTCGGCCGGCGCCCCGGCGGGGTACCGAACCACTGGATCTACCGGACCCCCGGCACCGCCCGACGTGCCCCGGAAAGGAGCCATGACGATGACGACGACGGCGACCACGACGCTGACGAAGCCGAGAACCGCAGAGGCGGCGACGAAGCCGGGAACTGTTGAGACGGCGCCGAATCGGGGAACCGCCGAGGCGGTGACGAAGCGGGGAACCACCGCGACGGCGCCGAAGCGGGGAACCACCGGGACGGCGCCGAAGCCGGGACTGGCCGAGACGGTGCCGAATCGGGGAACCACCGAGACGGCGACGAAGCGGGGAACCACCGACTCGGCCCGCTGGCAGGAACTGACCGAGTCCGTCCGCGAGGTGGGTCAGTACACGACACGGGCGGAGGCCGAGCGCGTCACCCGCATCGTCCTGTCGGCCCTCGGTGGCCATGTGACCGGCGACGAACGCGTCGCCCTGGCCCAGGCCCTGCCCCGCGAGGCCGGCCGGGTGATCGCCGCCCAGATCCCGGCGACCCACCCGCTGACGGCACGCGAGTTCGTGGAGTCGATAGCCACCCGCATCGAGGGCGCGACCCCGGCCACGGCCCGCTGGGACGTCAGCTCGGTCCTGAGCACCCTCGCCCAGACCATCGGCACCTCCCTGACCACCCGCATCCTGGCCCAACTCCCGCCGGGGTACGCGCTGCTGTTCGGGAGGGCGGAGCTGGTGACGACGGCCAGCTCCTCCGCAGCCCTGTGATGACCTGCCCGGCCGTGTGCCGGGCAGGCTAATTCGACGGCAAGGCGAAGTACGGAGCAGGCCAATCGACAGAGCCTTCTGAATCAGCTTGGGCTACATGCTGCAGAAGAAGGAAGGTGGGGTTTTGTAGTTGGTGTACGACGTCCTCTCCTATGAGAGGAGTGTCGATGGGTATTGACGGATAGTCGATGCCCAACAAGCTGCATATATACTCGAGGTGCGCATTTTTGTTTTCCTCGCCGAGGTTGCCGTTGAGGTAATCGCGCAGGCGTGAGCAGATGTCGAGCATCGCCAGGCCGCTCGCGGTGATTCTGTATACGCCACCCTGCAGACTTTCGCTTTCCAGGAAACCTGTCATGAAGAGACGGTCGGTTTCGTACCCTACGGGGCCAGAGGTTTGGCCTAGCGCCGTTGCCGTGCTTTTGTGGCTGCGATGACCGTTCGCCTTTATGTGCGAAAGGATGGCGATCGGGAGGCCGGGGCGCCTGGAGGATGCGAATCGGATGACATCCCGCGGCGTCAGCCCGCCGAGGGTAACTTGCAGGAGGAGGTCACGCGTGATCTCCTCCTGCAAGGCTCTATAGGTCGATGCTACGACTTCTTCATCGGTGGTGCTGAAATCCGCCGGGACCCAGAAGACGCGCAAGCGGGACAGTCGATCTCGCATGGGCGTGTCGAGATAAGACTGTGTCACCTCGGCGAAGCGTGACCGAAGACGGCTTTTGTGGCGCGCTATATAAACAGCGGCTGCGACATCCCGCTCGTTAAGGAGTGTCCTAACGTCTTTGTCGATGCCGTCGCCATCGTGCTTCCATAGTGTCTGCCCTACGACTACCTTTGACCAATCCTTCTTGAGGTCGCAGGAGAAATCAAAAAGCTTGCGTTGGCCTTCGGTGTAACCAAAGAGGCCAGAGTTCGATGCACTCTCCATGATGCGGAGCGCGGCATTCGAAAGGTATTCATGTTCCGGTGAGGTCGCCATAACCACCGCCTACTTCGCTGTGCAGCGCGTGTAAGCGCTACCGTCTCGGAAAACTAGATCGATCTCTTCTGTGTGAAGAAGGTTCGTCAAGTCATCCTGTGGCTTCTCTGGAAGCAGCGTCACCAACTTGGGAGGGTGCGGCCTTAGGTGGCGTACGTAGTCTTTGAGCTGACCTACCGCCGCACGCACCTCCTCGCGGGAGCTCTCCCCCCGCACCGAATAGAGCTCGTGTGCGGTGGCGTCGTAGAGATCGGTCGTGAGCGTGGTCGTGGTGTTGGCGATCTTTATTTGTAGGGCGCATACCTCGTGCCCTTGCGCAGTGAGTTTCTTTAGGTATGCGTCTCGAAGCTCCGATTGACGGTGCTCGGCAATGACGCTGGGCTGAGCCGCGCGTCGGCTTTCCGATACCAGTTTTTTCTTGGCGGCGACCCGCTTGGGTTCCTGCATCTTGGGCTCTGCGACGCTCGCCAAGACCCTATGTGCAGTCGTCGTTTCTGCGCGGGTAACGGCGTCCTTGGATAGACGCTCAAACGCCCCCTTGGGTCGCAGGCGGAAGACGATGATGCGGCGCTGTTTCTGACCCTTTCCGTGCGCCTCGCGTACGGTGTAAGGCAGGGTGGGGTCCAAGGCGAACTCGCCGATGTACCGCTGCTGCTTGGCGCTGGAGCTTGAGCCGGGAACCTTGCCCTCTGCCACAAAGACGTGCAGGGCCCTTCCGGCCTCTGCGTGGTACAGGACGGCGGCGTTGCGAGACCCCTTCGTCCCCAGAAACGTTTGGTCTCCGCTGGTGCCTTGACCCGTGTACTCGAAGATCGGCCCGAGCTCGTCGTCCTCTGCCAGCCAACCATCCTCGTAGCCGTACTGCTTACCACTGTCATGGTCTACGTAGATGAGGATATTTGGGGTGGTTTTAGACGGGAGGATCCCTCCCTGGTGCCCTCCGCCGAACAGCTGGTCCATCTCTGCTCGGGTAGTCAGAAGCCCAGGTGCGATCGAAGCTATGCCCATGCACTGACGTTAACTGATCGCACTGACACCGGAGTTGTTCAACTAGCGGCAGTGATTGCCGCGTAGGTCCACACATCGGCTGGGAGGTCATGCTGGAGGCGCCAGGTGATGGACATGGGCTTGCTGCCGGTGTGGTGTTCGTACGTTGCGGGGCCGAGGAGTATCCATGGTTGAGGTTTGCCGATGTCGGTGTTCTTGTAGCGCCGCATGAAGAGGAGGACGTGGCTGCCGCGTTCTCTGTGGTGTTGGTAGCGCAGGCCGGTGGGCGAGTTGGCGGCTGTCGCGTTCTGGGACTCCCAGTGGAAGAGCTCTTGGCTCAGGGCGTAGTCCTTGTAGCGGATGGTGGGTGAGAAGTCCTTCTCGTTCTTTTCCAGCGTGATGAGCAGGGCGTCTGTTTGCAGCTCCTCGACCCATTGCACCCCTTGCGCGAAGGATCGTGGCATTTGCCCATCGAAGCGGGCGACGCCAAGTGCGGCCAGGATCTCCGAGCGGTTGTAGGCGCTGTGCACCCGCAGCGGCACCTCGTTGAGGCGCCCAGTCAGCGGGAGGGGGATGTGGTCGGCCTGATCCATGACATGGGAAATCACCTGTCGGAGCTCGTCCCGGAAGGCTCGCTGGGGACGAAGAGACTCCAATCCCTCCTGGTAGGTGGTGAAGCCGCCCGCGTTATCCCACAGGTTGAAGAACAGCATGCGGGCGTACGTCTGGTCCGTCGGACTCAGGTCCTCGTACGCAGGTGCGTCGTCTTGCAGCAGCCGGAGGTAGGCAGCCGCACGCTCCGGGTCGTCTACGTGAAGGAAGGCGTGGATCCGCTTGAGGAGCGCAGCCTCCGCAGCGGAGGCCGGTTCGTCGATGAGGCCGGCGCGGCGCAGCACCGTCGTCCACGAGTTGTCGCTCTTGTAGAGCTCCTTGATCTCTCGACGGCTCTCTTGGAGGTAGTCGGCCAGGCGTGGAGTGCCATAGGTCTTGACCTCCTTCACCAACGTCTTCACTGTGGCGCCCAGCTGGGTCCGGATGTTCTCGATGACAATGTCCTTCGACTTGCCTTCGAGGATGATTTGGCACCCGGACGGCAGCTGAGGGAAGTCGCGCTGGATGTGTTCCAGGAGGCGGTTGCGGGACAGGTTGGTCAGTGCGCGGAACTGCTCCTCGAAGCGGAACTCGGCTCGGTGCTGTCCGATGAAATCGAGGACCGTGAGCACGGGTTTCGTCTCGGTTCGCCTCAGCCCTCGACCCAGCTGCTGGAGGAAGACGGTGGCGCTGTTGGTGGGGCGCAGCAGCAGCAAGGTGTCGACGTCAGGGATATCAAGGCCCTCGTTGAACAGGTCGACGGAGAAGATGACTTGGATCTTGCCGTCCCGCAGGTCAGCCAGTGCCTGGGCCCGCACGCTGGAGGGTGAGTCACTGTCGAGCGCCACCGCGTTGAGGCCGGCCTTCCGGAAGAAGTCAGCCATAAAGTGGGCGTGCGCCTTGGTCACGCAGAAACCCAGCGCCCGCATGGCGCCCGGGCGGGAGACCTTGTCTCGGATCTGCTTCAGCACGATCCGAGCGCGCGCGTCGTTGCCCGTGTAGAGGTTGTCCAGGTCCTGGTCGGTGTAGGAGCCCCGCTGCCAACCGAGATTTGTCAGATCGGTGCCGTCGGGGATGCCGAAGTAGTGGAAGGGGCAGAGCAGGTCGTTTTCCAGGGCTTCCCAGAGCCGCATCTCGGCGGCGATGCGCCCCTCGAAGAACTCATCTTGCACATTGAGCCCATCCATGCGCTCCGGGGTGGCTGTCAGGCCCAGCAGTTCCCTCGGCGTGAAGTGGTCGATCACCCGCTGGTAGGTGGTAGCGGTGGCGTGGTGGAACTCGTCGATGACGATGATGTCGAAGTGACGGGGAGCCAGTTGTTCCAGGCGCCGAACATTGAGGGACTGGACGCTGGCGAAGACGTGGTTCCACTCCTGCGGGTCCTGCCCTGCGTGCAGTAGCTCACCAAACGACGCATCGTCCAGCACCTCTCGGTAGGTACGAAGCGACTGCTTGAGGATCTCCTTGCGGTGGGCTACGAACAGCAGCGTCGGTCGGCCAGCACCATCGTGCTTGCGGCACAGGTTGCGGTAGTCCAGTGCGGCCATGACCGTTTTCCCGGTGCCGGTCGCCGCGACGAGGAGGTTGCGATGCCGGTTGCGAAACTCCCGCTCGACTGTGAGCCGTTCCAGCATGTCTTGCTGGTGGGGATAGGGGCGCACTTCTAGGCCGGAAAGGCTGATCTTCACGTCCGTGCCCGAGGTGGCTCCGCTGGCCTGGGCCAATGCCTGATCGAGGCGAGTGCCGTGGATGTCAGGATCGTACGTCTCGAAGGCTGGATCGCTCCAGTACGCATCGAACGTCGCCTCAAACTTGTCGAGGACCGCAGGTGTCGCCACGGACGACAGCCGCACATTCCACTCCAAGCCGTCGAGAAGGGCTGCCTTCGAGAGGTTGGAGCTGCCGACGTACGCCGTATCAAAGCTGGTGTTGCGCCTGAACAACCAGGCCTTAGCGTGCAGCCGGGTGGAGCGGATCTCATAGTTGACCTTGACCGTGGCGCCGAAGTCGCGAACCAGACGGTCGAGTGCATGGCGGTCGGTGGCACCGATGTACGTGGTCGTGATCACTCGGATCGGTACGCCACGCTCCCGCGCCGCGTGTAGTGAGTCTTCCAGAACGCGAATGCCGTACCACTTCACGAACGCGCAGAGCAGGTCGATGCGGTCTGCCGTAGCAAGCTCCGCCCTGAGCTCGGCGCCGAGACTCACATCTTCTGGGGAGTTGGTGATGAGCGAGGTTTCGGACAGCGGGGTCAAGGGGCGCAGTGTGTATACACCTGGCGCCTCCTGCCTAGCCAAAGTGAGCAGTTGCCGCGGGCCATCGACAATCGTGCTCGCCGCATCCGTGTCCGTGGTGCTCACATCAGTGGGGCTGGTAGCCGCCAGCGCCTCAAGGACGCGATTCGCCGTTTTGACGCGTTCCTCGGGCGGAAGCTGGGCCAACTTCTGCCCGACCGCATCACCGATGTAGCGAGCCAGGACATGGGGCGCCGACTCGGCACTGACTTCGGCGTCAATGGCTGTCCAACCGGCCGCCTCAAAGCGAGCCAACTCATCGCGCACATCCTGCGTGATCAGCTTCTCGTAGACGCCCGCGATCGGCTCTGCCACGGCTGCTCCCCCAATCCCTCGTGATGCGCGGGCACGACCTGGCGTGCCGGCATGGATCAGTTGTAACAGCAGCTACTGACAGCAGGGGCCGTGCGCGGGCGTTGAACGGTGTGCGAGGGGGCTAAACGCCGTGACACCCCTCATACGCCTCCTCCGACCCGCACCAACACCCCACCCCCACCCCCGGCGGCCAAGCCACCGCGCGGCCCCTGGAGGCCAGGGTCGTGGCGTATTGGGGGAGCAGGGTCGGGTCGTCCGGGGAGGTGGCCTCGGAGGCGGCGAAGGCTTCGTAGGAGGGGACGGTGCCGGTGACGATGCCGAGGTTGGCCGTGCCGGAGGAGGAGAGTTCGCGCAGGGAGGACTCTATGGTCGCGAGGTGGGCCTCGTGGGAGGGGTACTCCGTGGCGAGGGCGGGGTAGGCCGAGAGGAGTTCCGCCAGTTCCGGGGCCGGCCAGTGCAGGACGGCGACCGGGAAGGGGCGGGAGAGGGCCTCGCGGTAGGTGCCCAGTTCGGCGCGGAGGCGGGAGATCTCGGCCTGGAGCTCGGCGGGGTTGTCGGAGCCCAGGGACCAGACGCGTTTCGGGTCGTGCAGTTCGTCCAGGGTGACCGGGCCGGTGTGCAGGGTGTCGGCCAGGGTGTCCCAGTCGTCGTGCGGCAGGCCCCGCATGCGGCGGACGCGGTGGCGGCCGTAGAGGAGGGGGTGCAGGGGGAGCGGGGTCTCCGGGGTGTCGGGCAGCAGGAGCCGCGCCGCCTCCGTGAAGGTGTCCTCCGCCGCCTCCAGCTCGTCGTGGGACTCCAGGGACTCCGCGACGATCAGCCACGGGCCGGGGTCGCGCGGGGCCGTGGCGCGGATGCCCTCGATGATCGCCCTGGCCTCCGCCTCATGGCCGTACTCCCAGAGGTTGGCCGCCTTCAGGGCCCGCACCAGGGACGGGTTCTCCAGGATGCCGGGGGTGGACAGCAGGCGGTCGTAGAGGGTGGTGGCCGCGGGGCGGTCGCCGGACAGCTCCAGGTGGGCCGCCGCCCGCAGGAGCAGGGCCTCGGCGTCCTCCGGGTACAGGCCGGCGGTCCGCTCCAGGCGTGCCGCTTCGGCGGTGTGGTCGACGTTCTCGGCAGGCGTGTCGGGGCGCATGGGGGACACCGTACTGCCGGGCGCCGACAAACGTGAGGCGCGGTGGGGGCAGGCACCCGCGGGCGGTACCGGGGTGCGCGGCACCCGTGCACAGGTGCGGTCGCTATCTTCGGTGCCGACAGCGACATCCACGTGGACACCCGTCCGTGTGGACATCTGGACGTGGGGTCGGGATGCGGTTGACGGGGGAGCTGGTCCACGCCGATCAGGACGGTCCGGCGGGGCGGGAGGGGACGGCGGCGGAGGCGACGGCCGCGAGCGCGCCGCCCCGGTTCTGGCCGTTGCTGCTCGTCGGCGCCGCCGTCGTGCCCGGGACCCTGCTCTTCCTCGTCGGGCGGTGGGGCGACGCCCCGGCGGTGCAGGCGTGGCGGACCGTGTGTCTGGCGGTCACCGTGCAGGCGTTGCCGTTCCTGCTGCTGGGCACGGCCCTGTCCGGGGCGATCAACGCCTTCGTGCCCGAGCGGGTGTTCCGGCGGATGCTGCCGCGGCGGCCGGTGCTCGCCGTGCCGGTGGCCGGGGTGGCGGGGGTCGTGCTGCCGGGCTGCGAGTGCGCCTCGGTGCCCGTCGCCAGCAGCCTCATCGGGCGCGGGGTCACCCCGGCCGCGGCGTTCGCGTTCCTGCTGTCCGCGCCGGCCGTCAACCCCGTCGTGCTCACCGCCACCGCGATCGCTTTCCCCGGCGACCCGGCCATGGTGCTGGCCCGGCTGCTGGCCTCGCTCGCCACCGCCGTCGTCATGGGCTGGCTGTGGCTGCGGTTCGGGCGGAGCGAGTGGCTGCGGCCGGCCGTACGGCACACCGGGCACCAGGCGGGCCACAGCCGCTGGAACGAGTTCCGGCTCGGCTTCCAGCACGACTTCCTGCACGCCGGCGGGTTCCTCGTGCTCGGCGCGATGGCGGCGGCCACCTTCAACGTCGCCGTCCCGCGCTCCGTGCTCGACACGTTCGCCGGGACGCCCTGGCTGTCCGTGCTCTTCCTGGCCGCCCTCGCCGTGCTGCTCGCCGTCTGCTCGGAGGCGGACGCCTTCCTCGCCGCCTCGCTCACCGGGTTCCCGCCGGTCGCGCGGCTGGCGTTCATGGTGGTGGGTCCCATGGTCGACCTGAAGCTGATCGCCTTGCAGGCGGGCACCTTCGGGCGGGCCTTCGCCGTGCGGTTCTGCGCCGCCACCCTCGTGGTCGCCGTCGTGTGCAGCGCGCTGATCGGAGGCGCACTCCTGTGAAACGGTCGTTCCAGGCGGGACTGCTCGTGCTGTGCGGGCTCGGGCTGCTGCGCATCTCCCTCGTCTCCGACCTGTGCCTGCGTTACGTCAAGGAGAGCATGCGGCCCCTGCTCATCGCGTCGGGCGTGGTGCTGGTCCTGCTGGGGGTCGCCGGCGCCGTCCTCGACCGGAAGGGGCGGCGGCGGGACTCCGAGGAGCACGGACACGAGCACGGGCACGGGCACGACCACTCCGGTATGCCGCGCGTCGCCTGGCTGTTGCTGCTGCCTGTGCTTAGCCTGCTCTGCTACGCGCCGCCCGCCCTCGGCGCCTACACCGCCTCCCGGCAGCCGGCCGAACCCGTCAGCGGGCAGCGCACGTTCGCCCCGCTGCCCGCCACCTCGCCGCTGCCGATGACCCTGTCCGACTTCACCCGCCGGGTACGGCAGGACCGTTCGCGGGCCATCAAGGGGCGCACCGTCTCGATGACCGGGATCGTCACGCCGCACGGGAAGGACGGCTGGGACCTGACCCGCATCATCATCAACTGCTGTGCCGCGGACGCCCAGTCGGTGAAGGTGCGGATCTACGGCGGGCCCGTGCTCGCCGCCGACACCTGGGTGTCGGTCACCGGGAGCTGGCACCCCGCGGGCACCCTGGGCACCGGCTCGGCACAGGTCGTGCTGGACGCCCGTACGGTCACGAAGGTGCCCCGGCCGGTCAACGGCTACCAGGACGCCCTTCCGTTGCCCACCACACGGGCGGGCGGGCCCTGGACCGGCATCGGCGGCCGCACGCCGACCGGCCGCGTCACCGACCCGTCCGATCAGCACTAGTCAGGCCCGCTGCCCGTCGCGCTCCCGCGCCACCATCACCCCCACCGCCCCCGCCAGCGCCAGCCCCGCCGACACCACCAGGGCGATGTCCGTGCCGTGGGCGAGGTCGCCGTCCGAGGTGGCGAGGGCGATGGTGAGGGCGACGCCGGCGCTGGAGCCGATGTAGCGCAGGGTCTGCTGGGCGCCGGAGCCCATGGCGGCGCGTTCGCGCGGGACGGAGTCGACGGCGAGCAGCGGCAGGGCGCCGTTGAGCAGGCCGCTGCCCACGCCGCCGATGGCGAGACCGGGCAGCAGCCGGGTCCAGGAGCCCGCGCCGACGGCCCCGAGCATCGTCAGGACGGCGACCATGTGCAGGGCGAAGCCCAGGGCCAGTTGCGCGCGCGGCGGTATCCGGCCGGGCAGTCGCTTGACCTGGAGGGCGACGGCGAAGCTCAGCCCGGACCAGAGCAGCAGCAGGCCGGCCGTGGCCAGCGGGGACAGGTGCATGGCCTGCTGCACCACGGCGGGCAGGTAGCTGAAGGGGGCGATCACGGCGAGGCCGGTGAACAGGCCGCCCGCGGAGGAGGACAGGAAGCGGGGGCGGCGCAGCAGACCGAGGTCGATCATCGGGGTCGCGGAGCGGCGTTCCACCGCGACGAACGCGCCGACCAGCAGCACCGCCGCCGCGAGCAGCAGGCCCACCGGGGCCCGCAGCCAGCCGTCGCGGCCCAGGGTGAGGGCCGCGACCAGGGCGGTCAGGGCGGTGCCGAAGGTGAGTGCGCCGAGGATGTCGGGGCGGCCGCCGCGGGGCGCGCGGGACTCGGTGAGGGTGCGGGTGCCGAGCGCGGCCAGGAGCAGGGCGAGGGCGCCGAGGGCGCCGTAGCCGACGCGCCAGTCGGGCAGTGACGCGGCGACCAGGGGGCCCGCCGCGATGCCGCCGCTGACGAAGGCGCCCCAGACGCCGGTCGCGTGCAGCCGGCCGCGCGGGCTCGGGAAGGCGTGCACGATCAGGCCGAGGCCGCTGGCCAGCAGGGCCGCGCTCGCGGCGCCCTGGGCGATGCGGGCCAGGGTGAACTGCCAGGTGGACGTGGACAGTGCGCCGAGGGCGGTGGTCAGGCCCAGGGCCAGGGTGCCGCTGAGGAAGATCCGGCGGCGGCCGTAGTCGTCGGCGAGGCTGCCGGCCACCAGGAGCAGGGCGGCGAGGCCGAGCGGGGTGCCGTTCAGGAGCCAGGCTTGGGCGGAGAGCGAGGTGTGCAGGGCGGCCGCCGTCTGCGGCAGCGTGACCATCGGGGCGGTGTAGTTCATCAGGGTCACGGCGGTCGCCGCGCTGGTGAGGGCGAGGGTGGCGCGGGGGCGGACGGGGGTGTCCGGGCCGTGCTGCGCACCTCCCCCCGCACGCGCCGTACGCGCCTGCCGTACGGCGGTGGAATCGAGCCCGGTCATGGCAAGTCCTGTCCCGCCCCGGCCCGCGCTGCCGGACCGAAGGGCATCAGTTCGTTCATTGAACCTTGCTGTCCCGGTCACCGTAACACGTTAGGTTCAATGACTGAACCATCGGACGGAAAGTCGCTTACAGTGGGGGGCATGGCACTGGGCAAGGACTACGCGACACAGGAGTGCTCGATCGCCCGCGCGCTCGAAGTCGTCGGCGAGCGCTGGACGCTGCTCGTCGTCCGGGACGCGCTCTACGGCGTGCGGCGCTACAACGACTTCCTGGTCCACCTCGGCATCCCGCGCGCCGTCCTGGCCGCCCGGCTGCAGACGCTGACCGCCGAGGGCATCCTCGAAAAGCGCCGCTACCAGCAGTCGCCGCCCCGGGACGAGTACGTCGTCACCGAGCGCGGCATCGCCCTGTGGCCCACCCTGCGCTCGCTGGGCAACTGGGGCCGCGAGCAGTTCGACGGGGCCCGGCTGCGCTACTTCCGGCACGCCGCGTGCGGCACCGAGATCGGGCCGTACGGCGAATGCGCCCTGTGCGGAACCATCGTGCCGGTCGCGGACGTTGTCATGGAGCCGGGCCCCGGACTCGATCCCGACCCGGCGGACCCGGTCAGCCGCGCCCTGCTGAAGCCGAAGCGGCTGCTGGAGCCGCTGGAGACCGAACAGGCGTGAGTGGCGATCGGGCATAATCGGCCGGGGAGAGACGCCGGTCGGAGGAGGGGGAAGCGATGAGCCGCGAGCGCAGCCGTGCCGTCGCGTTCCTGCTGGCCCCCCTGTTCCTGCTGCTCTCCCTCGCGCTCCTCGACACCGGCGGCCTCACCACCGCCGTCGCCCTCGCCGCGACCGCCGCCGCCGGCTCCGCCCTCGCGCTGTGCACCCACCTGGCCGCCCGCTCCGTGCCCGCCGTGCCGCCCACCCGGGTGCGCACCGCGATACGCGACCGGGCCCGGCGCACCGCCTTCCTGCCCCAGCGCGACCCCGACGCCCCCGGCCGCCGCCGGCCCAGGGCGCCCGGACGGACCCTGCCGGCGACCGCCGCGTAGGGCACACCGGGCACGCACCACCGTCCCTCCGTGACCCCGCGCGGGTCGTCCTGCCGAACCCTCACTTCGCATTCCGGCACGACGAGACCCCCGGAGGGCTCACCCATGTCCGTCTTCTCCGTGTTCGCGCACCTGGTCGAGCGGCTCGCCGACCTGCTCGCACCGCTCTGCCACGCCTCCGCGACCGCCGCCGCGATCGTCCTGTTCACCGCGCTCGTACGCCTGCTCGTCCACCCCCTCTCCCGCGCCGCCGCCCGCGGCCAGCGGGCCCGGGCCGCGCTCCAGCCGAGGATCGCCGAGCTGCGCCGGCGGCACGCCAAGGACCCCGAGCGGCTGCGGCAGGCGGTGCTGGAGCTGCACACCGAGGAAAAGGTCTCGCCGCTGTCCGGCATCCTGCCGGGCCTGCTCCAGCTCCCCGCCTTCTTCCTGCTCTACCACCTGTTCTCCGGCGCCGGCGGCGCGGGCGGCGAGCTGCTCGCCCACCGGCTGTTCGCGGCGCCGCTCGGCGGCCGGTGGGCCGACGCGCTCGCCGGGGACGGGCTGTTCGGCGGGGCCGGGTTGGTCTACCTCGGGCTGTTCGCGCTGGTCGCCGTGGTCGCCACCTTCACCTACCTGCGCACCAGGCGGCAGATGGCGCAGAACCCGGTCATGGCCGCCGCCGGCGGCGAGGCGGTGCCGGGGCTCGGCGCGGTCGGCAAGGTGATGCCGTTCCTGTCCTTCCTCACCCTGGTCACCGTGGCCGTCGTACCGCTCGCCGCCGCGCTGTACGTCGTCACCAGTACGACCTGGAGCGCGGTGGAGCGGGCCGCGCTGTACCGGTAGCGGCGCCCGCGGGCGGCGCTCGGTCACGGTCCACTCCCTGAACAGGGTCTTGCGGGCCGGGCGGGGGGCTTGGAGGATCATCCAGTCCTCCGATGGCTGCACCCGTCGGTCGGGCGCCTCCGCGATCGAAGGAGATGGTGACCATGAAGCTGCTGCGAGTCGGTACGGCGGGGGCGGAACGCCCGGCGCTGCTCGACGCCGGCGGGACCCTGCGTGACCTGTCCGCACTCGTGGACGACATCGACGGCGCACTCCTCGCCGACGAGGCCGCGCTGGCCCGGGTACGGGCGGCGGCCGGCTCCGGTGAGCTGCCCGCGCTGGACCCGGGGCTGCGGATCGGGCCCCCGCTCGGCCGCATCGGCAAGATCGTGTGCATCGGGCTCAACTACCACGACCACGCCCGGGAGACCGGTGCCGAGCCGCCCGCGGAGCCGGTCGTCTTCCTCAAGGCGCCGGACACCGTCGTCGGTCCGGACGACACCGTGCTCGTGCCGCGCGGCTCCGCCAAGACCGACTGGGAGGTGGAGCTGGCGGTCGTCATCGGGCGCACGGCCCGTCATCTGGAGTCGGCCGAGGAAGGGCTCGCGCATGTCGCCGGGTACGCCGTCGCGCACGACGTCTCCGAGCGGGAGTTCCAGATGGAGCGCGGCGGGACCTGGGACAAGGGCAAGAACTGCGAGACGTTCAACCCGCTGGGCCCGTGGCTGGTGACGGCCGACGAGGTGCCGGACCCGCAGCGGCTGGCGCTGAGGCTGTGGGTCAACGGGGAGCTGAAGCAGGACGGTACGACGGCGGAGCAGATCTTCCCGGTGGGGGAGGTGGTGCGGTACGTGAGCCGGTTCATGACGCTGTACCCCGGCGATGTGATCAACACCGGGACGCCCGCCGGGGTGGCGATGGGGCGGCCCGAGCCGAAGCCGTACCTGAGGGCCGGGGACGTGGTCGAGCTGGAGGTCGAGGGGCTCGGCCGGCAGCGGCAGGTGCTGAAGGACGCGTAGCCCTCCGTCGTCGGCCCGGAGTCCGGGGAACCGCGGTGCGCGGTTCCCCGTGGGTCCGGCGTCAGCCCAGCAGCGCGGCGAGGCGGCGCCATTCCTCCCTCGGCAGGGCGCTGCCGGTGTTCTCGGTGACCACCTGGAGGGCCACGTGGTCGGCGCCCGCCTCGTGGAAGGCGTCGACGCGCTCGCGGACGCGGGCGTCGTCGCCCCAGGCGAAGACCGCGTCGATGAGCTGGTCGCTGCCGCCGTCGGCCACGTCGGCCTCGGTGAAGCCCAGGCGCAGGAAGTTGTTGGTGTAGTTGGGGAGCTTGAGGTAGCGCGAGAGGTAGGCGCGGGCGATCTCGCGGGCGCGGGCCGGGTCCGCTTCCAGGACGACCTTCAACTCCGGCGCCAGCAGCGGCCGTTCACCGAGGATCTCGCGGGCCTTGGCGGTGTGCTCGGGGGTGACGAGGTAGGGGATGGCACCGGCCGCCCGGTCACCGGACAGCTTCAGCATCTTGGGGCCGAGGGCGGCCAGCACCCGCCGGTCGGCGGGCAGGCCCGCCTTGTCCAGCTCGTCCAGGTAGCCGACCATCGCGGCGTACGGCCGCTGGTAGCCCTGCACCATGGGGCCGTGGCTCACCCCGAGGCCCAGCACGAAGCGGCCGGGGTGGGCCGACTCCAGCTCGGCGAAGTCGGCGGCGGTCTCGGCGGCCTCCCGCTGCCAGACGCTCTGGATGCTGGTGCCGACGGTGATCCGGCCGGTCGCCCCGATGAGCGGGGCGGCGTTCGCGGCGGTGCTGTTGCCGCCCAGCCAGATGGCGCCGTAGCCGAGTTCCTCCAGCTCGGCGGCGGCCTCGTCCTGTTCGGCGCGACGGTCGGGCTCCTCCGCGCGCAGCGCGACGTCCCAGACGCCGTACCGGCCGATGCGCTGCTTCAGCGGGCCTGTGGTGTCACTCATACGGGCGATCCCTCCGGGTGGTGGGGCTGTGCTGTGATCATCACTGCCCACTGCCAACCGGAGGGCGCCGCCGCTGATTCCCGCGGTTCTCCCCCGAGGCCGAGGTTCCCCCGGCCGGCCGAGACCGCTCAGCCCGCCGACGTGCCGAGGAACTTCTCCAGCGCCGCCACCACCAGCCGGTGGTCCTCCACCTGCGGCAGACCGGAGACGGTCACCGCGCCGATGACGCCGACGTCCGCCACCCGGATGGGGAAGGAGCCGCCGTGGGCCGCGTAGACGTCGGGGTCGAGGCGGGAGGAGTGCTCGAACGTGGTGCCCTTGGCGCGGAAGCGGGACCCGACCAGGTAGGAGGGGGCGCCGTAGCGCACGGCCACCCGGCGCTTGCGGTCGATCCAGGCGTCGTTGTCCGGGGTGGAGCCGGGCAGGGCCGCGTGGAAGAGCTGCTGGCCGGCGCGGTGGATGTCGATGGCGATGGGCAGCCGGCGCTCGCGGGCCATCTCCACCAGGAGGGAGCCGAGGGCCCACGCGTCCTCGTAGCCGAAGCGCTGGAACACCAGGCGGCGTTCCTGTTCCTCCAGCTCCTCGATGGTGGGCGCGGGCGCGAGTTCGGCAGTGGTCGACTGGGACATCAGAGGCTCACCGTCACTTTCTCCTGGGCGGACCTGCGGGCCGCCTCCAGTACGTCGAGGGCGGCGGCCGCCTCCAGGGCGGTCACCGGGTTCGGCCCCGCGCCGGCGAGGGCGGCGGCGACGGCCGCGTAGTACGCCGGGTAGTCGCCGGGCAGGGTCGGTACGGGGGTGCCGCCACCGGTCAGCGGCGACTCGCCGGCGCCGATGCGGCCGTGCAGCGACGCGGGCTCGGCGCCCCACTTGGGGCCCGGGCGCAGGCCCTCGCGCAGGGCGCCCTCCTGGGGGTCGAGGCCGTACTTCACATAGCCCGCCTCCGAGCCCAGCACGCGGAAGCGCGGGCCGAGCTGGGAGGTCGTCGCGGACACGTAGAGGTGGGAGCGGACGCCGCAGGCGTGGGTGAGGGCGATGAAGGTGTCGTCGTCGGCCTCGGCGCCCGGGCGGCGGACGTCCGCCTCGGCGTACACCTCGGTGGCCGGGCCGAACAGGACCAGGGCCTGGTCGACGACGTGGCTGCCGAGGTCGTAGAGCAGGCCGCCGATCTCCGCCGGGTCGCCCGACTCGCGCCAGCCGCCCTTGGGCTTCGGGCGCCAGCGCTCGAAGCGGGACTCGAACCGGCGGACCTCGCCGAGCGCGCCGTCCGCGAGGAGGGCGCGCAGGGTCAGGAAGTCGTTGTCCCAGCGGCGGTTCTGGAAGACCGACAGCAGCAGGCCGCGGTCCTCGGCGAGGGCGGCGAGCGCCCGGGCCTCGGCCGCGGTGCCGGCGACCGGCTTGTCCACGACCACGGGCAGGCCCGCCTTCAGAGCGGCGGTCGCGAGCGGGACGTGGGTCTTGTTCGGGGAGGCGATGACGACCAGGTCCAGCTCGGCCGCGCGGGCGAACAGCTCGTCGGGGGTCGCGGCGAGCGTCACGTCAGGGAACTCGCCGCGGACCTGCCGCTGCCGCTCCGGGTCGGAGGTGACGACCGTGTCCAGGGCGAGGCCCTCGGTCGCGGCGATCAACGGGGCGTGGAAGACGGAGCCGGCGAGACCGTAACCGATCAGGCCGACGCGGAAGGGTGTGGCGGCAGTCATGACTCCCACTTTCGCAACGCCGTTGCCAAAGTGCAAGCGGTGGGGACAATGGGGCGTGTGAGCATGAACAGGGCGAGGGGCGGACGGGCCGGGACCGGGGCGGACGTGGGCGCGGTGCGGTCGCACAACAGCGCGCTCGTGCTCGGTCTGCTGCGGGGGGCCGGGGCGGCGGGGATCAGCCGGCTGGAGCTGGCCGAGCGGACCGGGCTGACCCCGCAGGCCGTCAGCAAGATCACCGGACGGCTGCGGGAGGCGGGACTCGCGGCGGAGGCCGGGCGGCGGGCGTCCACCGGGGGCAAGCCGCGGACCGTGCTGCGGCTGGTGCCGGAGGCCGGGCACGCGGTCGGGGTCCATGTCGACCGGGACGAGCTGCGGGTGGTGCTGATACGCCTGGACGGGGCCGTGGTGGGGGAGCGGCGCGGGGCGCTGGACCTGGGGGCCGGGTCGGAGGCCGTGCTGGGGACGGTCGCGGCGGAGGTGACCGGGCTGGTGCGGGAGTGCCTCGGGGAGTTCGGGTCGCTCGCCGAGGCGGACTCGCTGCTGGGGGTGGGGGTCGCGCTGCCCGGGCCGCTCGACCATGTGCGCGGGGTGCTGCACCGGGTCACGGGTTACCCGGGGTGGGACGGTTTTCCGCTGCGGGACGCGCTGCGGGAGCGGCTGGGGGTGCCGGTGATCGTGGACAAGGACACCAACGCGGCGGCGGTGGGGCTGGCGGTCGCGGGCGAGGGCGGGTCCTTCGCCTATCTGCACCTCGGTACGGGGCTCGGCGCCGGGCTCGTGATCGACGGGCGGGTGCACCGGGGGGCGCGGACCGGGGCGGGGGAGTTCGGGCACCAGGTCATCCAGCTGGACGGGCCGCGCTGTGAGTGCGGGGACCGGGGGTGCCTGGAGGCGCTGTGCCTGTCCGCCGTGGCGCGGGGCGAGGTGGCCACGGCGGCGCGGGTGCTCGGGGTGGGCGCCGGGAACCTGGTGGGGCTGCTGGACATCGACCGGGTACTGCTCGGGGGGCGGACGGTGGCGGCGGACCCGGAGCCGTACGTGCGGGGCGTCGCCGAGGTGCTGGCGGCGCGGACGGTCCGCGAAGGGGTACGGGAGGGGGTGCCGGTACGGGTGGCGGCCCGGGGCGAGGCGGCCGTGGGAGAGGGGGCCGCGGAGCTGGTGCTGGGGGAGTTGTTCGGGCGAGCGGGGGCGTGACGGGGGCGGTCGGACGGCGTGCAAGCGGGTGTTCGTGCCGGGGTACTCGTGGGGTTGCTGTTGCTCCAGGGGAAGGAGGTGCGGTGTGAAGGCGCTCAGGCTGAGGATCGTCACCGTGCTGGTGGGCGCGGGAGTGCTCTGGTCGCCGGGGGTCGCGCAGGCCCTCGCGGCGCAGGGTACGGGCTACGCGTACTGCGGGGTGGACCGCGCCTCCGGGCTCGGGGTGATGGCGGCCCGGAGCGTGCCCTGCGGGGCGGCGCTCGACGTCGCGGCCGCCTATACGAAGGGCCGGGCCGCCGAGGTGCACGCGGCCGGGTCCCGGTGGGTGTGCGGGGAACGGCAGGGGGACCCCGACCCGTACCAGGCCTGCGCCGACGTACGGAGCGGTGGCCGAGTGGTCACGCTGGTCTCCTGACCCCGGAGGTTCCCATGCCGTCCACGCGGCTTTCCGCGCTCACGGCCGGTGCCGTGACGCTGCTCGCGCTCTCCGTCCCGGCCCCGGCGGCCCGGGCGGACACCGGCTGCGACCGGGCCCTTGCGGCCGCCGAGCGGGCGGAGCGCTCCTACGACGCCATGAAGGCGGACCTGCTGCGCGGCATCGCCGACGGCGGCCACCCGGACATCTCGCAGGAGCGGGCGCTGCGCCGGGCCGAGGCCGAGCGGGACGCGACCGCGTCCGCGGCCCAGCGGGCCTGCCGCCCCTGACCTCGGCCGATCGGGGGGATGTGCGGGGCGCCACCGGAGTGGCGCCGCGGGATTCGGGGCCCGCACCGGCATGGTCATGTGTTCATGCGACTGTGCACGCCCCTGCACCCGCCCCTGCGCTCGTCCCCGTCCCTGTTCCGCTTCCTCCGCACCCCGTCCCCCCGTCTCCCGACCGCGCGCCCCCTGCCACCCCACCGCCTGCCGCCCCGCCCCCTGACCCTGCGCGCCCTGGGTCTCGCCGTGGCCGCCGTCCTCGTCCCCGGGCCGGCGGCCGCCGTCGGCGCGGGGCCCTCGCCGTCCTGCGCGGCGCCGGGCGAACGGGACTTCCCGCTGGCCACCCGGATCCGCGGCGGCCCCGACTCGTACCGGCCGGGCGGCGGTCGCGGCACCTGGTACATCGACCTCACCAACACCACCACCCGCTCCTGCGCCGCCGTCCACCCGGTCGTCGTCCTCGTCGACGACCGGCACGCGCTGCGGCCGGAGCAGGCGCGCCTGGACTTCCACGACGGATCCCGCATCCGGTCGGTGGCATTCGAGAGCAGCGACGAGAAGGAGTTGATCGGCGTGCTGGACGCACCCGGATTCGGCGGCTTCACCGTGCCGCCCGGCAAGACCCTCAGCGTGCGGGTCCGGCTGGCGCTCACCCGTGACGCCGCCGTCCCCGACCAGGTCACCGCGAAAGCCGCCGCCGTGCAGCGCCGGGGCCGGGACGGGGACTGGGTCGGGGAGTCCAACGTCTACCGGTTCGGCGTCGGCACGCCGGGCGACGGCGCGGGGGAGACCACCGCGAGCCCGGACACGGACCGCACCCCGGTCGCACAGCACCTGCCGGAGGAGAGCGCCGGCACCGGCACGGGAACGAGTACGGACACCGGTACCGGCACGGGAACGAGTACGGGCACGGGCACGGATGCGAGTACGGGCACGGGCACGGAAGCGAGCGCGGGCACCCAGGCGAGCCCGGGCGCCGGTACCGCCACCGGCCGGTCGTCCCAGGACATCGACGGCGCGGCCCCCGCCAACCCCTCCCTCCCCTTCGCGAAGGACGCGCAGGAGGCCGGGGAGCGCGCCCGGGAGCTGGCCCGGACCGGGCCCGGCCTCACCCACGGACTGTTCGCCGCGGCCGGCGCCCTGCTCTGTGTGGCCGGCGCCGCGTTCCTGGTGGCCCGCAGGCGCCGCTGACCGGGCGGCCCCAACTCCCCACCCCTCACCGCCCCGAGGGCTCCCGTCTGCGACGATCCCTGCGTGGACTACCCCTATGAGCAGGCCCCAGGTGCCCCCGTCCGGTCCGGCGTCCCCGAGCACGGGCGGATCCCGAAGTACTACGCGGTGAAGGCCCGGATCGCCGCGCTGCTGGAGGAGCTGGGGGAGGACAGCGTCATCCCGACCGAGCGGGACCTCGCGGAGCGGTACGACGTCGCCCGCGAGACCGTGCGGCAGGCCGTGCGGGAACTGGTGCTGGAGGGGCGGCTGCGCAGGCGCGGGCGCGGGACGGTGGTCGCCGGACCCAAGCTGGCGCAGCCGCTGTCCCTGGCCAGCTACACCGAGGGGGTGCGCCGGCAGGGCCGTACCCCGGGCCGGGCGCTCGTCACCCTGGACCGGTTCCCCTGCCCCGGCCCGCTCGCCGCCGAGACCGGGCTGACCCGGGGCGAGCCCGTCTGGCACCTGGAGCGGGTGCTGCTCGCCGACGAGGAGCGGGTCGGTCTGGAGAGCACGTACGTGGCCGTCGAGCGGGTACCCCGGCTGGACTCCGACTTCGACGCCGACTCCTCCTTCTACGGCTATCTCGCCGCCCAGGGCATCACCTTCGGCGACGCCGACGAGCGCATCGAGACCGTGCTCGCCACCCCCCGCGAGGCGCTGCTCATCGGCACCCCGCCCGCGCTCCCCATGCTGCTGATCCACCGGGTCTCCCGGGACGCCGACGGCCGCCCCCTGGAGCGGGTGCGGTCGCTGTACCGGGGCGACCGGTTCTCCTTCACCACACACCTCCAGGGTTGAGCGGAACCCCTCCCCCTTTCCGGTGCCGTTCCGCCGTTTCGTCGCGTTCGATCCGCTACGGGCACCCTCTTGTGTAACGACGAGATAACGGGTCTAGCCCAAACTTGGAGGGTCGTTCACCGTCCCGTCGACGCGCGGACGTCTTCGGTTACCCGCCCCCGAGCACCGTTGGCGCCGTGAGAGTGACAGTCGTCGGAGGCGGCGTGGTCGGCACCATGCACGCCTGGCAAGCAATCGAACGTGGCCACGAGGTCGTACAGATCGAGCGCGAGGCGGAGGCGCGCGGCGCGTCGCTGCGCAACTTCGGGCAGATCTGGGTGAGCGGCCGGGCGGGGGGCGAGGAGCTGGAGACCGCGCTGCGGGCGCGGGAGCTGTGGGAGGAGATCGGCGGCCGGGTGCCCGCGCTGGGCTTCCGCGCCAACGGCTCGCTCACCCCGGTGCGCACGGACCTCGAACTGGCCGTGGCCGAGGCCGCCGTGGCCCGCCCCGACGCCGCCGCCCGCGGCTACGCACTGCTGACCCCGGGCGAGGCCCGCACGCTCAACCCGGCGCTGCGCGGCGAGTTCATCGCGGCCCTGCACTGCGAGCGGGACGCGGCGGTCGAGCCCCGCACCGCCCAGCGCGCCCTGCGCGAGGAACTGCGCAGGTCCCCCCGCTACACCTTCCTGCCGGGCCGCGAGGTCCGGGACGTGGTCGGCGCCGGAGCCGTCCGCGACGACCACGGGGACGTGCACCACGCCGACGCGGTCGTGCTGGCCACCGGCGCGTGGCTCGGCGGTCTGGTCCGCGAGCTGGCCGGCCCCGGACTGCCGGTGCGCCGGGTCCGGTTGCAGATGATGCAGACCGACCCGCTGGGCGAGGCGCTGCCCACCTCGGTGGCCGACGGCGACAGCTTCCGCTACTACCCCGCCTACGCCTCCCCGGCCCTGGACGCGCTCAACGCCGGCCAGCCGCAGCCGCGGACCGCGGCCGCGCACAAGATGCAGCTGCTCATGGTGCAGCGCGCCGACGGCGGTCTGACCATCGGCGACACCCACGAGTACGAGCATCCCTTCGCCTTCGACACCGTCGAGGAGCCGTACGAGCACCTGAAGGGCGTCGTGGAGACCCTGCTCGGCCGGCCGCTGCCGCGCATCCGGCACCGCTGGGCGGGGGTGTACGCGCAGTGCGCCGACAAGAGCCGCGTGGTGCACCGCCAGCAGGTGAGCGACGGGGTATGGCTGGTCACCGGGCCCGGCGGCCGGGGCATGACCTGCTCCCCCGCGATAGCCGAGACCACCGCGAACGAACTGGGCTGGTGAACACCCCATGACCGACACCACCACCGACATCCGCCTCGTCGTCCTCGACATGGCCGGCACCACCGTCGCCGACGGCGGGCTCGTGGAGCGCGCCTTCGCCGAGGCCGCCGCCGAACTCGGCGTCCGGGAGGGCACCGCCGAGCACGCCGAGCACCTCGCCTACGTCCGCGCCACCATGGGCGAGTCCAAGATCTCCGTCTTCCGGCACCTGTTCGGGGACGAGGAGCGCGCCCGGCGCGCCAACGCCGCCTTCGAGAAGGCGTACGGCGAGCTGGTCGACGCCGGGCTGATCGCCCCCGTCCCCGGTGCCCGCGAGGCCATCGAGGAACTGCTCGCGAGCGGCCGCGGCGTGGTGCTGACCACCGGCTTCGCCCGGATCACCCAGGACGCCGTCCTCGCCGCCCTCGGCTGGCGGGACCTGGTGCCGCTCACCCTGTGCCCGGCCGACGCCGGCGGGCGCGGGCGGCCCTTCCCGGACATGGTCCTGGAGGCCTTCGTCCGCACCAAGGCGGCCGAGGACGTACGGCAGGTCGCCGTCGTCGGCGACACCTCGTACGACGTGCTCAGCGGGGTGCGCGCGGGCGCCGGACTGGTCGCGGGCGTGCGCACCGGGGCCCATGGCGACGAGCAGTTCCGCGCCGCCGGTGCCACCCACGTCCTGGACTCCGTGGCCGGACTGCCGGCGCTGCTCGCGGGAGCCCGGTGAGATGAGCATCCGCTTCGATTCCGTCACGGTCGCCTACGACGGCAATGTCGTCCTCGACTCCCTCGAGCTGGCCGTCGAGCCCGGCGAGGTCATGGCGCTCCTCGGGCCGTCCGGCTCCGGCAAGACCACCGCGCTGCGGGCGGTCGCCGGGTTCGTCCGGCCCGCGTCCGGGCGGGTGTTCCTCGGCGGCCGGGACGTGACGGACCTGCCGCCGTACCGGCGGGGCATCGGGATGGTCGTCCAGCAGTACGCGCTCTTCCCGCACATGCGGGTGGACGAGAACGTGGCCTTCGGCCTCAAGGCCCGGGGGACGGCCAGGAGCGAGATACGGCAACGGGTCGGCGAGGCACTGGAGATGACCGGCATGGCCGCCTACGCCCGCCGTCATCCGCGCGAGCTGTCCGGCGGGCAGCAGCAGCGCGTCGCCATCGCCCGCGCGCTCGCCATCCGGCCCGGCGTGCTCCTCCTGGACGAGCCGCTGTCCGCGCTCGACGCCCGGCTGCGCTCCGGGATGCTCGCCGAACTCGCCCGGCTGCACCGCGAGTTGCCGGACGTCACCATGCTGTACGTCACCCACGACCAGGTCGAGGCGCTGACCCTCGCCGACCGGATCGCGGTGATGGACAAGGCGCGGCTGCGTGCCTGCGGAACACCCAGGGAGCTGTACCGGGCGCCCACCGACGCGTTCACCGCGTCCTTCGTGGGCGGCGCGAACCTGCTGCCGGTGACGGTCGGTGCCGGGGGCGTCGACATCGCCGGCCGGGAGGTGAAGGTCGACACGGCGGGGGCCGTCGCGGGGGCGCGGGCCACCCTGTGCGTCCGGCCGCACCTGGTCGGGCTCGGCACGGGGCCGAACCAGCTCACCGGCGTGGTCCAGGAGATCCAGTGGCGGGGGGCCACGCACCGGGTCCATGTGAAGGTCGGCGAGCACGACGTCATGGCGGACGTCCGCGAGCTGCGGGACCCGCCGGCGCGGGGGGCCGAGGTCGCGCTGCACTTCGCCTCCGACGACGCGGTGCTGCTGCCCGCGGGGGTCGGCCATGGCTGAGGCGGTGCGCAAGGCGCGGGTCGTCCGCGCCGGCGCGGACGGCTCCCCGCGTTCCCTCGGGGCGTTCGTCCGGGCCCTTCCCCCCGTCGCCCTCCTGGCCCTCTTCTTCCTCTACCCGCTCGCCCTCGTGGTGCGGCAGTCCTTCCGGCCCGACAGCGGCGGGACCTCCCTCCGGCCGTACGCCGACGTGTTCGCCTCGGAGGCGTTCCGGCAGGCGCTGTGGACCACCGTGTGGCTGGCCCTCGCCGCCACCGCCGGGTGCCTCGTGCTCGGGTTCCTGCTGGCCCTGGTGATCGCGTTCGTGCCGTTCCCCGGGGCGAAGGCGGTGGCGCGGTTCGTCGACGTGTTCCTGTCCTTCCCGTCCTTCCTGATCACGCTGGCCCTGCTGTTCGTCTACGGCAGCGTCGGCATGGCCAACGGCGCGTGGACCGGGCTGACCGGCGCGGCGCAGGGGCCCTTCCAGTTCCTGAACACGCCCTGGGGCGTGCTGCTCGCGGAAGTCACCTACTTCACGCCGTTCGTCATGCGGCCCCTGCTCGCCGCCTTCTCGCAGCTGGACACCGCCCAGCTGGAGGCGGCCGGTTCGCTGGGGGCGCGGGCGCCGCGGATCGTGCGGAAGGTGATCCTGCCGGAGGCGCTGCCCGCGCTCGCGGCCGGCGGCAGCCTCGTCCTGGTGCTCTGCCTCAACGAGTTCGGCATCGTGCTGTTCACCGGCGCGAAGGGCGTCACCACCCTGCCGATGCTCGTCTACAGCAAGGCGATCCTGGAGTCCGACTACCCGGGCGCCTGTGTGGTCGCCGTCGTCAACGTCCTGATCTCCGTGGGTCTTTACGGCCTCTACCGGGTGGTGAGCCGTCGTGCTGGTGCATAGCCGAGGGGCCAGGTGGGCCCTGTGGGCGGTGTTCCTCGTCCTCTTCCTGCCGCTGTTCGCGCTGCCCCTGCTGGTGGTGCTGGGCGCCTCCTTCGCCACCCACTGGTCCAGCGTCCTGCCCTCGGGCCCGACGCTCGCCAACTACCGCGCCGCGACCCGGGGCGAGGCGCTCCAGGCGCTCGTCACCAGCCTGCTCACGGCCGCCGGGGCCAGCCTCCTCGCGCTGGCCGCCGGCACCTGGGCCGCGCTCGCCGGGGCGGCCCTGGGCAAGCGCGGCAAGCGGGTGCTGGACGCCCTGTTCGTGCTGCCGGTCGCGGTGCCCTCGGTGGTCGTGGGCCTGTCCGTCCTGGTGGCCTTCTCGCAGCCGCCGCTGCTGCTCAACGGCACCCGGTGGATCGTGATCGTCGCGCACACCGTGCTGGTCACCGCCTTCGCCCACCAGTCCGTGTCGGCGGCGATCACCCGCCTGGACCCGGCCTACGAGCAGGCCGCCGCCTCCCTGGGCGCCCGGCCCTCCCATGTGCTGTGGCGGGTGCGGCTGCCCCTGCTGCTGCCCTCCCTCACCGCGGCCGCCGGACTCTGCTTCGCCCTGTCCATGGGCGAGCTGAGCGCCACGATGATGCTCTATCCCCCGGACTGGACCCCGCTGCCCGTCCTGATCTACGCGGCCACCGACCGGGGCGCCCTGTTCAGCGGCTCCGCCGTCGCCATGGTGCTGATGGCCGCCACCCTGCTCGTCCTGTTCGCCGTCTCCCGGGTCCGCACCCGGGCGTCGTACCGCTGACCCTCCCGCCGTCTCCCTCCCGACCGCCGTGAAAACGCCAGGAGTCCGTTCCGCCATGCCCAGAACCCGCGTCTGCCTCGCCATAGCCCTCGCCCTGCTCGCCACCCCCGCGCTGTCCGCCTGCGGCGGCTCCTCCGCCGCCTCCGACGCCAAGGAGGTCACCGTCTACAGCGCGGACGGCCTCAAGGGCGAGAACGGGGACGGCTGGTACGACAAGGTCTTCGCGGACTTCACCAAGAAGACCGGCATCAAGGTCAAGTACGTCGAGGGCGGCTCCGGCGAGGTGGTGCAGCGCGCCGTCCGCGAGAAGAGCAACCCGCAGGCCGATGTGCTGGTCACCCTGCCGCCGTTCATCCAGGAGGCGGACGGCAAGGGCCTGCTGGAGAAGTACGAGCCCAAGGACTCCACGGCGGTCAGCGGGGCCGACAAGGCCCCCGACGGCACGTGGACGGCCGTCGTCAACAACTACTTCGGCTTCGTCTACAACAAGAAGGAGCTGAAGCAGGCGCCGAAGACCTGGGACGACCTGCTCGACGCCAGGTACAAGAACAAGTTGCAGTACTCCACCCCGGGCGTGGCCGGCGACGGCACGGCCGTGCTCATCCAGGCCATGCACGACCTCGGCGGCAAGGACCAGGCCCTCGCCTACCTGAAGAAGCTCCAGGCCAACAACGTCGGGCCGTCCGCCTCCACCGGCAAACTGGCGCCCAAGGTGGACAAGGGCGAGCTGCTGGTCGCCAACGGCGACGTGCAGATGAACTACGCGCAGTCCAAGACCATGCCCAACCTCGGCATCTGGTTCCCGGCCGGCAAGGACGGCAAGCCCTCCACCTTCGCGTTGCCGTACGCGGCCGGGCTCGTCTCCAAGGCCCCGCACGGCGCCAACGGCAGGAAGCTGCTCGACTTCATGCTGTCACAGCGGGCCCAGGCCGAGGTCAGCTCGGTCGGCGGCGGCTTCGCCGTCCGCGAGGACGCCAAGGCCACCGACGCCAACGCCGCCGCACTCGCCGAGCTGATGGACGGCGTCGAGTTCTTCCAGCCCGACTGGAACGACATCGACAAGAACCTCGCGTCCTACGTCGACGACTGGAAGTCCGCGACGGGCAGCTGATCGCCTGGCCGGACTCCGGGGTACGGATCGGCCGGGTCTGGCTACGCTGGGGGGCGTCGGTACGCCGTGGTTCCGGCGCCCCCGTCCGTTGACCGCACGCATGCCAGGAGACGCACAACATGGCAGACCGCAAGCCCATCGAATCGTGGCTCACCGACATGGACGGCGTCCTGATCCACGAGGGTGTGCCGATCCCCGGCGCCGAGGCCTTCCTGAAGAAGCTGCGCGACTCGGGCCGCCCCTTCCTGGTCCTCACCAACAACTCCATCTACACCGCCCGCGACCTGCACGCCCGGCTGCGCCGCATGGGCCTGGACGTGCCGACCGAGAACATCTGGACCTCGGCCCTGGCCACCGCCCAGTTCCTGAACGACCAGCGCCCGGGCGGCAGCGCCTACGTCATCGGCGAGGCCGGCCTGACCACCGCGCTGCACGACATCGGCTACATACTCACCGACCACGAGCCCGACTTCGTGATCCTCGGCGAGACCCGCACCTACTCCTTCGAGGCCCTGACCAAGGCCGTCCGGCTGATCAACGCCGGCGCCCGGTTCATCGCCACCAACCCCGACAACGTCGGCCCCTCCACCGACGGCGACCTGCCCGCCACCGGCTCGGTCGCCGCCCTGATCACCGCCGCGACCGGCCGCAGCCCGTACTTCGTCGGCAAGCCCAACCCGCTGATGATGCGCGCGGGCCTGAACGCGATCGGCGCCCACTCCGAGACCTCCGCGATGATCGGCGACCGCATGGACACCGACGTGCTCGCGGGCCTGGAGGCCGGGATGCGCACCTTCCTGGTGCTCAGCGGGGTCACCCGGATCGCCGAGGTGGACCGCCACCCCTTCCGGCCCTCCCAGATCGTCGACTCCATCGCGGACCTCGTCGACCTCGTCTGAGCCCGGCCGGGTCCGGCCATCACCCGGACGGAGCAGCGCGGCGCCCCCCGAGGTGCGGGGGCGCCCGGGCCGGGGGAACCTCCTGATGTCTGGAGGTTCACGATGGGCTCACTACCCCTCACTGTGTGCAGCGGCCTGCTGGCCGTCGCCGCGCTCGGACCGGCGGCCCAGGCGGCCCACGCGGCGGGCGGCGGCACCCTCGCCGCCGTGCCCGAGTCCCCCGCGCCGGGGACCGACGTGACCCTGCGGGTCGTCGGCTGCACCGGGAGACAGGCCACCGCCGCCTCACGCGCCTTCGTCAGCGACGCCCGGCTGACCGGCGCCGGGGGCACCTTGTCCGGCGAGACCCGCGTGGGCTCCTCCGTCGGGCCGGGTGCCTACGACGTCAAGGTCACCTGCGCGGACCGGGTGGTCGACGGCACCATCACGGTCGTGGCGAAAGGAGCCGCCGAAGGAGCCGGCGCGAGCGCCCAGGGGCAGCCCGGCGGGCCCCCCGCCACACCCGTCGCCCCGGTCGACGCCGGCGGTGGCGCCACCGCCCGGTTCGCCACCGTCGCCACCAGCGGGAGCGGACCGGAGACCGCCCAGGCCCTGACCGGGCTCGCGCTGGCCTCGATCGCCGCCGTCGCCGTGGGGCTGCGCGCCCGCCGCGGCCGCCGCCCGCACTGAGGGCGCGGATGCGCGAAGAGCACCTCCGCGGCCGTCTGTGCACCGCCCTGACCTGGGCGGTGCTGCTGCTCGGGCTGTGGCTGTGGGGGCGGGCCGTCACCGCCGTACCCCAGGAGGCACGGCACCCGGAGACCGGCGATCTGTTCGCCCTCGGCGCCACCGCGCCCGTCCGGCTGCCACCCCCCGCGCGGCCGCTGCCGAAGGCGCTGCCCCAGCGCATCGACATCCCCCGGCTCGGCGTCCAGGCGCCGGTGGTGACCCGCGGTCTGGACGGGCGCGGCGCGCTCGACCCGCCGCCCTTCGGCCAGCCGGGCGTGGTCGGCTGGTACGGCGCCGGGACCCGGCCGGGCGCGAGCGGTGCCGCCCTGATGGTGGGCCACCTCGACACCGACACCCGGCCCGCCGTGTTCCACCGGCTGCGCACCCTCACCCCCGGCGCCGCGGTGCGGGTGGTCCGCTCGGACGGCAGGGTCGCCCGGTTCACCGTCGAGGACGTCCGCGTCCTGCCCCGTACCGGTTTCGACGCCCGGCAGGCCTACGCGCCGCGTGTGCCCGGCCGGGCCGAGCTGCGCCTGATCACCTGCGGCGGCGGCTTCCGCGACGGCGCCTACACGGCGAACGTGGTCGTCTCGGCGTACCTCACCGGCGCCACGGGGTGACCGTGGCCCGGCATGCGGAAAGGCCCCTCGCTGCTGCGAGGGGCCTTTCCGTGTCGGTGCGCCGCCAGGGACTCGAACCCCGGACCCGCTGATTAAGAGTCAGCTGCTCTAACCAACTGAGCTAGCGGCGCCTGCTGACAGAGAGAACTCTACCTGACCTGCGGGGGTGCTGATGACCACCCGGGGGAGTCCGCGGGGGGTGCCGTACATCATTCGGACCGTCAAAGTGCGCGCCTCGGCCAGAGTTGGAAAACTGATCAACGTGCACACAAGCGGACGAAAACACCATGAATGTGAGGCAGATCGCATGGCCGCTCCGGCGTTCGAGGAGTTCGAACCCGCGCGTGACTGCGGCTGTCCCGGCTGTGTCCACCGGCGGCGCACCCCCCGCCGCCCGCTGCCCGGCCGGATCGGCCACCGTCCCGCGGCCCGCGGCATGGTCCTCGTCGCCGCCGTGTCCGCCGCGCTCGGCGCGACGCCCCCGGCGACCGCCCTCACCGCCGGCCACGGACCGCACCGCCAGGCCGTCCCCGGCGACGGCGAGCCCGACACCCCCCAGGGCACCGAGTCCCCGCTGCACGGCCCGGCCGGCAGACCGGCCGCGCCCGGAGGCGTCGGCACCCCGCGCACCACCCGCGACGCCATCATCAAGCGGGCCAGGTCGTGGGTGACCGCCAAGGTGCCGTACAGCATGAGCCGCTACTGGACCGACGGCTACCGGCAGGACTGCTCCGGCTACGTCTCCATGGCCTGGGGGCTGAACAGCAACCAGTGGACCGGCAGCCTCGCCAAGTACGGCGTGAGGATCAAGAAGTCCCAGCTCCAGCCCGGCGACATCCTGCTCCACCACAACACGGCCGACCCCCAGCAGGGCTCCCACGTGGTGATCTTCGGCGGCTGGACGGACTACACGCACACCTACTACAAGGTCTACGAGCAGACGCCCCCGCACACCCGCTCCCAGACCACGCCGTACCCCTACTGGAACCACACCGGCGGGTACGTCCCCTACCGCTACAAGGGCCTGACCGACGGCAGTCCCGGCCCCGAGGCGGCGGACGGCAAGGTCACGGACCTCTTCCCGGGCGCCGCGTCCTTCGGGCCCGGCGCGTACAACGCCCACGTCACCCGGCTGGGGCAGATGCTGGTGGCCCGGGGCGCGGGACCGTACTACCCGAAGGGCCCGGGGCCGGTCTGGAGCGAGGGCGACCGGCGGGCCACCGAGGCGTTCCAGCGGGCGCAGGGCTGGAGCGACGAGGAGGCCGACGGGCTGCCGGGCCCGCGCACCTGGGCGCTGCTCGTCTCCGGCGGGGGCCGGGACATCGCCCCGGACGAGGACGGCCCCGCCTCGCACGGGGTGCCGGGTTACCCCGGCAAGGCGTACTTCCGCCCGGGGCAGAGCAACGACCACATCACCCGGCTCGGGGCCCAGCTGGTGACCCAGGGGTTCGGCCGGTTCTACGACACCGGGCCCGGCCCGCGGTGGGGCGAGGCGGACCGGCGGGCGGTGGCCGCCTTCCAGCGTTCCCAGGGCTGGCGGGGCGGCGCGGCCGACGGCAGTCCGGGCCCGGAGACCTGGCGCCGCCTGTTCGCGTGACTGTCCGGTGTCGCCCCCCTGTTCACCCATTTTCATGACGCATCTGGCGCGGAGGCTGGAGGCACCCATGAGTACGACCACCTCGCACACACCGTCCGGATCCGAGGAGCGACCGCAGGCCGCCACGGCCACCGGCACCCGCCCGGCCCGGCTGATCCGGAACGAGTCCACCACCGAGATCCCGGTCCATCTGCTCTTCCGCGACGATCCCGGTCCGGACGGGACGCCGCCGCGGCCCGCCGTCGTGGGGCGCCGCCAGGGCACGGGCGAGCTGCCGCGCACGAGCCGTCCGGCCGAGCGGCGGCGCCCGCTGCCCCGGGTCGACCCGGAGCTGCGCGAGCGCCCGGCGCGGGTGCTGCCCGGGGCGGCCGGGGTGCTCGCCGGGGCCTGCGGGGTCACCGGCGCGCTGGCCGCGTCCTGGTGGGCCGGGGTGCTGCCGCCGCTCGCCGTGCAGGCGCTGCGGCTGCCGGCGCCCGCGGACCCGGGCCTCGGACCGGCGCAGTGGGCGGCGTACGCCGGGGCCGGGCTGCTCGGCGCGGCCGGTTTCGGCGGGCTGGCCCGGGGCCGCACCGGCCGGGCCTGGGTGGTGGGCCTGTTCGGCCGCTACCGGGGCACCGTCCGGCGCACCGGGCTGCTCTGGGTCAACCCGCTGCTGCGCCGCAGGCGGGTGGACGTGCGGCTGCGCCACTGGCGCAGCGAGGCGATGCCCGCGGCGGACCCGGGCGGGCTGGCGGTGCGGGTGGTGGTGCTGGTGGTGTGGCGGGTGCGGGACACCGCGCGGGCGGTGCTGGGCCTGGAGGACCACGAGCGGTATCTGCGCGAGTGCGTGGAGGCGGCGCTGGCCCGGGTGCCGGTGGAGCCGGCGGTCGGCAGCCGGGGCGGGCCCGCGGTGGCCGGGGAGGCGCTGACCCGGCTGGTGGTGGCGGAGACCGCGCCGGCCGGTCTGGAGGTGTTCTCCGTGCGGCCGCTGCGGGCGGAGTACGCCCCGCAGATCGCGGACGCGATGCAGCGCCGCCGGATCGCCGCGCTGGAGGCCCGGCAGCGGGCCAGCATGCTCAGCTCGGTCGTGGACTCCGTGGAGGACACGGTGACCCGGCTGACCACGCGCGGGCTGGTCGAGCTGGACGACTCCGAGCGCAAGGTGCTGGTGCGGGACCTGACGGTGGCGTTCTGCGCGGGCCGCGGCGAGCGGGCGTAGCCGGTCCGTTCGCTTCTGCCACTGGTATGGACATGCTCAAGTGCCGCCCATAACCTGTGAGTTGGTCTAGACCTACCCTCTGCACGGCTCACCGAACTCCCCACGTTCTCCAGGAGCGGCAGTATGCGCACCAAGACGAAGATGTCCGCGGTCGTGCTCGGAGTGGTGACCGCCGGAGCGTTCGCGCTCTCCACCGGCGGCGCCAGCGGGCACGGCTACACCGATCTCCCCGTCAGCAGGCAGAAGCTCTGCGCCGACGGCACGGTCAAGGGCTGCGGCGACATCCAGTACGAGCCGCAGAGCGTCGAGGGCCCCAAGGGCTTCCCGGCCGCCGGGCCCGCCGACGGCCAGCTCTGCAACGGCGGGGTGGACCGCTTCACCCAGCTCAGCTCGCCGACCGCCCCGTCCGGCGCGGCCTGGCCCACCACCAAGGTGACCGGCGGGCAGTCGTACACCTTCCGCTGGCAGTTCACCGCCCGGCACGCCACGACGGACTTCAAGTACTACGTCACCAAGCCGGGCTGGAACCAGAACCACCCGCTGTCCCGGTCGGACCTCAACCTCACGCCGTTCCTGACGGTGCCCTACAACGGTCAGCAGCCGCCGGCGACGCTCAGCCACAGCGGCACCCTGCCCACGGGCCTGTCCGGTCACCACGTGATCCTCGCGGTGTGGACGATCGCCGACACGGGCAACGCGTTCTACGCGTGCTCGGACGTCACGTTCTAGGCATGCGGAAGGCCCCTCACCGAGGTGAGGGGCCTTCTTGCTGTGCGCCGCCAGGGACTCGAACCCCGGACCCGCTGATTAAGAGTCAGCTGCTCTAACCAACTGAGCTAGCGGCGCGTGACTCTCGCCTTCCGCTTTCCGCGGCCGGCGACGAAGAAAATACTACCTGGTCCCCGGGAGTGCTCGTGACCACCCGGGGAGTCGTCAGAGAGCCAGCGACAGCAGCACCGGTGCCGCGTTCCGGTTGAGCGCGTCCGCGGCCCGCTTCAGCCGGTGCGCGTGCTCCACCGGGAGCGACAGCGCCAGGCAGCCCACCGAGGCGCCCGCGGTGATCGGGACGGCCGCGCAGACCGTGCCCACCGCGTACTCCTGGAGGTCCAGCACCGGCACCGTGGGCGGCTGGGACTCCAGGCGGGACAGCAGCAGCTTGTCGCTGGTGATGGTGCGCGAGGTGAGCCGGGCCATCTTGTGCCGGGCCAGGTGGTCGCGGCGGGCGTTGTGGTCCAGCTGGGTGAGCAGGCTCTTGCCGACCGCCGTGGCGTGGGCGGAGACGCGGAAGTCCACCCACTCGTTGACCGCGGGCATGCCGGGTCCGGCGGCGTACTGGGTGACCTTCACCTCGCCGTCGACGTAGCGGCTGATGTAGACGGCCGCGCCGACCGAGTCGCGCAGCCGGTCCAGGGTGCGCTGGAGCTTGTCGGCGAGGGCCCGCTCGCGGTCCTCGGCCGAGGTGAGGCGGCGCAGGGTGTCGCCGGTGACGTACGCGCCGCCGCCGACCTGCTCGACGTAGCCCTCCCGGCGCAGCATCCGCAGCAGCGGGGCGAGCCGCCCGGGACCGAGGCCGGTGAGCCGGGTCAGCCCGGTCTCGGTGACCCCGGTGGCGGTGCGCGCCACGGTCTCCAGCACGCGCAGCGCGTCCTGGGCCGAGTGGTACGGGGCGGTCGGCTCGTGCATCAGCGCCACGGTGTTCCCCCCTGCGCTCGCTTACTGGGCCGTGGATCTCCGGACGGTGCGGCGCTTCCACGATAACGGGCAAACGGCCGCCGGGGAGAGGGCGTTGACAAGTTTCCGATCCGTCGCTCCCGCTCCCGGCGGCGGCCCGAACTGCGGCGACGACCCTTTGGCATATGCCAGGGTCATGCCCCAATGGCTGGACCTCGGCCGTTGCCCGCGGCCCTCACAGCACCGCGCTCAGGAACTCCCGGGTGCGTTCCTGCTCCGGCTCGGAGAAGATCTTCTCCGGCGGCCCCGACTCGATCACCCGGCCGCCGTCGAACATCAGTACCTGATCGGAGATGTCCCGGGCGAAGCCCATCTCGTGCGTCACGCACAGCATGGTGATGTCGGTGCTGCGCGCGATGTCCCGCAGCAGATCGAGCACGCCGGCGACCAGCTCCGGGTCGAGCGCGGAGGTCACCTCGTCCAGCAGCAGCACCCGCGGCCGCATCGCCAGCGCCCGCGCGATCGCCACCCGCTGCTGCTGCCCGCCGGACAGCTGGGCCGGGCGCGCCCCGCACTTGTCGGCGAGGCCCACCAGCTCCAGCAGCCCCCGCGCCCGCTCCTCCGCCTCGTCCTTGGACAGGCCGAGGACCTGCACCGGCGCCTCGGTCAGATTGCGCAGCACCGTCATGTTCGGGAACAGGTTGAAGTGCTGGAACACCATCCCGATCTTCTTGCGGACCTCCCGGACCCGCTTCTCCGGCGCCGGGAACAGCCTCTCGCCGTCGACGGTGATGACCCCCTCGTCCGGCTTGGTCAGGGTCATCAGGAGTCTGAGGATCGTGGTCTTGCCGGAGCCGGACGGCCCGATCAGGGTCACGTGCCTGCCGGGCTGGACGGCGAAGTCCAGGTGGTCGAGCACGGTGTTCGCGCCGAAGCGCTTGGTGACCTGCTCCAGGCGGATCAGATCGGCCGGCTGGGCGGCGGTGACGGACGGCTCGGTACGGGTCTCAACGGACAAGGCGTCGCTCCAGGGCTCGCAGGAGAAGGGAGGCCAGGTAGGAGATGAGGACGAAGGCCACGCCGATCACGGTGAGCGGCTCGGTGAACTGGAAGCGCTGCTGGGAGAAGAGCCGGGCCTGGCCCAGCATCTCCAGCACGGTGATCACCATCAGCATCGGTGTGTCCTTGAGCATGGAGATCACGTAGTTGCCCAGCGCCGGCACCACCCGGCGGATCGCCTGCGGCAGGATCACCGCGGTCCAGGTCCGCCGCCGCGGCAGGTTCAGCGCGGTCGCCGCCTCCCACTGGCCGACGGGCACCGCCTCGATGCCGGCCCGGTAGACCTGCATGGTGTACGTCGAGTAGTGCAGGCCGATCGCGAAGACGCCGGTGGTCAGCGCGGAGAACGTCAGCCCCCACTCCGGCAGCACGTAGAAGAGGAAGAACAGCTGCACCAGCAGCGGGGTGTTGCGCACGAACTCCGTGACCACCCCGACCGGCCAGCGCACCCAGCGGGTCGGCGCCCGCATCAGCAGCGTCCACACCAGACCGAGGGTGAAGGACAGCAGCGAACCCAGCGCCAGCGCCTGGAGGGTGACCAGCAGGCCGTCCCAGAAGTGGGGCATGAAGTCGCTCACCGCGTGCCAGTCCCACGTCATGCGACACCACCGCCCACCCCGGTCGTCTGTGCCCGCTTCAGCTCGCGCGCCGCCCGCTCCGTGCCGGCGTCCTTGTCGATCCCGGCCTTCAGCCGCTTCTCCAGGCCGCGCATCAGCCGGGTCAGCACGAAGGCGATCACGAAGTAGATGACCAGCACGTACGTGTAGATCTCCGCGCTCCGCTGGAGCGCGAGCCGCACCAGGTTGGCGCTGAACGTCAGATCGCCCATGCCCATGACCGACACCAGCGCGGTGCCCTTGAGCAGCTCGATCAGCAGATTGCAGAAGGAGGGGATCATCTCCGGCACCGCCTGCGGCAGCACGATCAGCCGCATCCGCTGCGCCGGGGTGAAGCTCAGCGCGATCCCGCCCTCGCGCTGCGCCGGGTCCACCGCGTTCAGCGCCCCGCGCACGATCTCCGAGCCGTACGCGCCGTACGTCAGCCCCAGCGCCAGCGTGCCCGCCCACATCGGCACCAGCTGCCAGCCGAAGGCGATCGGCAACACGAAGAACACCCAGAAGATCATCACCAGCGCCGAGGTGCCGCGGAAGACCTCGGTGTAGACGCCGGCCACGAAGCGCACGATCCACAACCGGTGGGTGCGCGCCATGCCGACCACGAAGGACACCGCGGCGGCCAGCAGCGCGCTGAACACCAGCAGCTGGAGGGTGGTCCAGACGCCCTTGAGCACCAGTTCCCACAGGCCCGAGGTCATTGCCCGCACAGCTCCTTCGCCGTCAGGTCCGTCATCTCGGCCTTGCTGAAACCGAACGGCCGCAGGATCCGGAACAGCTCCCCGGTCCGCTTCAGCTCGCGCAGCTCCACGTTGAAGGCGTCCCGCAGCCGCGTCTCGGTCGGCCGGAACGCGAACGCCCCGCCGTCCACATGGGGCTTGCCCCCGACCAGCGGCGCGAACGGGGCGGTGGCCTCCGCCTTGGCGGACTTCTTCACGACCTCGCGGGTGGTGAGCGCCGTGCCCGCGAACACGTCCACCCGTCCCGCCTCGACCGCGTTCAGCCCGGCCACCTGGTCCGGCACGATCAGGATGTCGCTCTGCCGGTAGCCCGCCTCGACGGCGTACTGGATCTCGGCGAACCCGGTCCCGGTCGCGAACCTCGCCTTCTTCGCGACGACGTCCTGATAGGTGTGCAACCCCTTCGGGTTCCCCTTGCGGACGATGAACGAATCCAGCATCTGGTAGTCCGGGTCCGCGAAGATCACCTGCTTGCAGCGGTCGGCGTTGACGTACATGCCGGCCGCGACCACGTCGAACTGCTGCGAGTTCAGGCCGGGGACGAGCGAGCCGAACTCGGTCGGCACCGGCTGCACCCGGTCCACCCCGAGCCGCTTGAAGACCGCCTTCGCCAGCTCGGGCGCCTCACCGGTGAGACGGCCGTCCTTGTCGATGTACCCGAAGGGGATCTCCCCGGCGATCCCGAGGCGTACGACGCCCTGCGCGCGGAGCCGGTCGAGCAGGTCGCCGCCGTTCCCGCCGGCGGCCGCCACCCGCGTGCAGCCCGCGGCGCCCAGCGCCCCGAGCGCCGCGATCCCGCGGAGAAACGTCCGCCGGCCGGGTCTGTGGTGCGGCCGGAAAGTGTGTATGCCGTTCCCATGTGGTGCAGCCATGGCGGCGCGGCTACCCAAGCGAATCCGGGGTATGCACCCCGGTTTTCCGGCCGGACGGAGCGTCACCGTCCCGTCCGGACGACGCGATCCGCGGTGCCGCGCACGGCAGTTGACCGTCCGTGCGCTCCTGACCTGCGCGGCGGTGTCCGGCGCGGGCCGCCACGCCGGACACCCGCGCACCGGGGCCGCCGGCCCGTTCCCGCCCCGGTCTCCACAGAACCCCCACCGGAGGATCCGACGGTCACCCCGTCCCCGAAGACCTCTGCCGCTCCCTTCCGGCCTGCTCAGTTCCCGGCGGGCGTGACCACCGGGCGGCACGCGACCCCGGCCTCGTACAGCGCGTGCGCGGCCCGCAGCACCAGGTCGTCGCGGTGGCGGGCGGCGACGAGCTGGAGGCCGACGGGCAGGCCGTCCCCGTCCCTGCCGACCGGCACCGACGCGGCCGGCTGCTGGGTGAGGTTGAAGGGGTAGGTGAACGGCGTCCAGCCGGTCCAGCGCCGGTGGGCCGAACCCCTCGGCACCTCCACACCCGCCTCGAACGCCGTCAGCGGCAGCGTCGGCGTCACCAGCAGGTCGTACCGCTCGTGGAACCGCCCCATCCGCCGGCCCAGATCCATCCGGGCGTCCACCGCCGCCAGATAGTCCAGCGCGCTCAGCCGCGCCCCCCGCGCACAGACCTCCGCCAGCCCCGGGTCGAGGAGCTTGCGCAGGTGCGGGGAGAGCAGCTGGGCGATCCGGGCCGCGCCGCTGAACCACAGGACCTCGAACGCCTCCACCGGATCGCTGAAGTCGGGGTCCGCCTCCTCGACGTACGCGCCGAGGTCCGCGAGCCGCGCCACCGCCCGCCGTACCGCCGCCGCGACCGCCGGTGCCACCGCCACCTGCCCGCCGAACGACGGCGAGTACGCCACCCGAAGCCCCCGCACACCCCCGGCCAGCGCGTGGGTGAAGGAGCCCGGTGCGGGCGGCAGCGCCGACCAGTCGCGGGCGTCCGGCCCGGCGACGACGTCGAGCAGCAGCGCCGCGTCGGCCGCGTCCCGGGCCATCGGCCCGGCGTGGGCCAGCGTGCCGAACGGGCTCGCCGGGTACAGCGGCACCCTGCCGTACGTCGGCTTCAGCCCGAAGATCCCGCAGAACGCGGCCGGGATCCGGATGCTGCCCCCGCCGTCCGTGCCCAGCGACAGCGGGCCCGCGCCGAGCGCCACCGCCGCCGCGCTGCCGCCGCTGGAGCCGCCGGTGGTGCGCGAGGTGTCGTACGGATTGCGGGTGACACCGGTCAGCGGCGAGTCGGTGACCCCCTTCCAGCCGAACTCGGGCGTCGTCGTCTTGCCGAGGACCACCGCGCCGTGCTCCCGCAGCCGCGCCACCGAGGGCGCGTCCTCCGCCCAGGCACCCCGCTCGGACAGGGCCCGCGAGCCGCGCAGCGTGGGGTGGCCGCGCAGCGGCAGCAGGTCCTTCACGCTCACCGGCACCCCGTCCAGCAGCCCCGCCGGCTCCCCGCGCCGCCAGCGCCCGGCCGACTCCCGCGCCCGCGCCAGCGCGTCCCGCTCGGTCAGCCGGACGAACGCGTTCACCCGCGACTGGGTGTTCCGGGCCAGCGCCAGTGCCTGCTCGGTCGCCTCCACCGGAGTGAACTCGCCCGTGCGGTAGCCGTCCAGGAGCCGGCGGGCGGTGAGGTCGGTGAGCTGCATGCACCCTCCAGGAGGTCAGTGGCCGGGCACGTATCCACGCGTCTTGTCGACCACGTTCACCAGTGATCTGCCCGCCGCCCACCGCTCGTACAACTCCACGAACTGCCGCCCCAGTTCATCGCGCCAGCCGACCGTGTCCCCGCTCATGTGCGGGGAGACGATCAGCCCCGGCAGCTCCCACAGCGGGCTGTCCGCGGGCAGCGGCTCGGCGGCGAACACGTCCAGGGCGGCGCCCGCGATCCAGCGCCGGGACAGGGCCCCCGCGAGCGCCTCCTCGTCGACCAGCTGCCCGCGCCCGACGTTGACGAAGAACGCCGAGGGCTGCATCACGCCGAACCGGTGCGCGTCGAACATGCGGTACGTGGCCTCCGTCAGCGGCGCCGCCGCGATCACCCAGTCCGCGCGGGAGATCAGCCGGTCCAGGTCGGCCGGCCCGTACACACCGGTCCGCGGCACCCGCCCGACGAGTGCCGTCGTCACCCCCAGCGCCTTCAGCATCCGGACGATCGCCCGGCCGATGGGACCCGAACCGACCACACAGGCACGGGTACCCGCCACCCGCCGGCTCTCCCGGTGCCGCCACACCCGCTCCCGCTGCTGCTCCAGGGTGCGCGGCAGATCCTTGGCCACGGCCAGCACCAGGGCCGCCACGTACTCGGCGATCGGCTGGTCGAAGACGCCTCGGGCGTTGGTGACCACCGTCTGCGAGGCGGCCAGCTCCGGGCACATCAGATGGTCCACGCCCGCGCTCGCCGTGTGCACCCAGCGCGGCCGGGGCCCCGGGCCGGGCCACGCCTCGCGCACCGCGGTCGAGGTGAAGTCCCAGACCAGCAGCACGTCCGCCGTGGGCAGCCGCTCGGCCAGGTGCGCCGCGTCCGTGCGCACGATCCGGGCGCGCCCGGTCAGCCGGCCGAGCCGGGGCGGCGGCTCGGCGTCCAGCACGAGCAGGGTGGGGACGGTCGTCATGGGCGCGGCTCCCGTCGTCCGAGGGGGTGCCTGCCCAGGCGTCCGGAGGTGCCGCCGCGAACGCCTGAGATGCACGGATCGTCCACGCTCGCACCCCGGCCCACCGTCGTCAACACGGGCGTTCCCGCCATCCGTTGTCCCCGTCCTCCCCGTCCTCCCCGGCCTCCCCGTCCTCCCCGTCCTCCCCGTCCTTCGAGGGTGCGGCCGGTGCCCGCGACGGACGCGCCCTTCCGGGCGGCCCCGACGGGAGGCACGGCGGTGCGCGCCCCGACCGCCGTGACCCCGGAGCGCTCGCCCGCGCCCCGGGCGGCTTCCCCGGCGGGGCCGCGGGCGAGGTGCGCGGCCGTGATCCGGGTCCGGGCCCGGCCCCGCGTCACCACCTCCGGCGCCCCGGGCGCGGCACCGCGCCGGCCGGCACCGAGCGCCTCGCCCCGGTGACGCCCCGCACGGCCCGCGTGCCGTCCGCTCTCGGCCAACCAGGTCGCGATGTGGGCTGCGCCGCGGAGGCTGGGTACCCGAGCCGTGGAACCGTACCGGGCGCCGCCGCACGAGGGTGCCCGGACACGGCCCGTACCGCACGACCGGACGCAGGAAGGCTGGACATGACCGCACTCGGATTCCTCTACCCGGGCCACTTCGCCGAGGACGACTATCCGCGCATCGAGCAGCTCCTGGGCAGCGACATCCGGGTGGACCTGGTCCACACCGACATCGGCGAGGGCGCGCAGCGGGTGGCCGCGCTGCGCGAGATGGGCTCCGCCGAGCGGCTGCGCGAGGGCATGGAGCGGCTGCGGCTGGCCGGTGCCGAGACGGTGGTGTGGGCGTGCACCAGCGGCGGCTTCGTGCACGGCTGGCAGGGCGCCCAGGACCAGGTGCGCACGCTGGCCCGGCTGGCCGGGATGCCGGCCTCCTCGACGTCCTTCGGCTTCGTGCACGCGGCCCGTGAGCTGGGGGTGCGGCGGGTCGCCGTGGGCGCCACCTACCCGGAGGACGTCACCGCGCTGTTCGCCGAGTTCCTGCGGGCGGCCGGCCTGGAGGTGACCGCCGTGCACTCCTCGGGGGTCGTCACCGCCGCCGAGGCGGCGCGCTGGGGCGAGGAGGAGGTACTGACGCTCGCGCGGGCCGCGGACGACCCCGGCGCGGACGCGGTGCTGCTGCCGGACACCGCCCTGCACACGGCCGCCTGCCTCGGACTGCTGGAGAAGTCCCTGTCCAAGCCGGTGCTCACCGCCAACCAGGTCACCGTGTGGGAGGGCCTGCGGCTCGCCGACCGGCGGGTGAACGCGCCGGAGCTGGGGACGCTGTTCACCCGGGAACCGCTGGTCCAGGTCTGAGTGCCGGGACCGGGCGGCCGGCGGCGGAATAACCGGGGGCCGCCCCCGGTTGTCACCCTCCGGCACAGCTCACGCCGCGAACAGGAGGCCCTCACCGTGTCGGCAGACGAGGCAGACGAGATCCGGGGAACGACGCACGGCACCGCGCCCGTCCCCCTCTCCGTGCTGGACCTGGTGACCGTCGGCGCGGGCCGCACCGCCACCGACGCCCTGCGCACCAGCGTCGAGCTGTCCCGGCTCACCGAGGCCCGCGGGTTCCACCGCTACTGGGTCGCCGAGCACCACTCCATGCCCGGCGTCGCCTCCTCCTCGCCGGCCGTGATCCTCGCCCACCTCGCCGCCCACACCGACCGCATCCGGCTCGGCTCGGGCGGCGTCATGCTGCCCAACCACGCCCCCCTGGTGATCGCCGAGCAGTTCGGCACGCTGGAGGCGATGGCGCCGGGCCGGGTCGACCTCGGGCTCGGCCGGGCCCCCGGCACCGACGGCGCCACGGCCGCGGCCCTGCGCCGCACCGACACCCTGAACGAGGGCGCCGACGACTTCCCGCAGCAGCTCGCCGAGCTGACCCGCTTCCTCGACGACGACTTCCCCGACGGCCACCCCTACCGGCGCATCCACGCCATCCCGGGCCCGATCCAGGGGAGCACCCCGGGCGGGGTCCAGTCCCCGCACCGCCCGCCGATCTGGCTGCTCGGCTCCTCCGGGTTCTCCGCCCAGCTGGCCGGCATGCTCGGCCTGCCGTTCGCCTTCGCGCACCACTTCTCGGCGCAGAACACCATCCCCGCGCTCGACCTGTACCGCCAGACCTTCCGGCCCTCCGAGGTGCTGGCCGAGCCGTACGCCCTGATCGGCGTCTCCGCGCTGGCCACCGACGAGGAGGGCGAGGCGCGCCGCCAGACCCGCGCGATGGGCCTGAACATGCTCCGGCTGCGCACCGGCCGCCCCGGTCTGTTCCCCGACCCCGCGGAGGCCGAGCGGCAGGAACTCGGCCCGATGGAGGAGGAGTTCATCGACTCCTGGTCGTCCAACGTGGTGTACGGCACCGCCGACGAGGTGCGGACCGGCCTCGACGAGCTGCAAAAGCGCACCGGGGCCGACGAGCTGATGCTCACCACCCACGCCCACCGGGGCGAACTGCGCGTTCGCTCCTACGAGTTGATCGCCGACGCCTATGGACTGCCCACCGCGTAGGGCCGGTCAGGGCTTTCCCGCCGCGTAGCTGCGGGCGCCCAGCAGCTCGGAGATGCGGTCCGGCGGCACCGGGCGGGAGTACAGCCAGCCCTGTCCGGTGTCGCAGCCGATCCGCCGCAGCCGGCTCGCCTGTGCCGCGGTCTCCACGCACTCGGCGGTGACCGTCAGCCCGAGCCGGTGGGCCAGCTGGATCATCGCCTCCACGATCACCTCGTCGGCGGGGTTCGGCGGCACCCCCTTGGGCGCCTCCTCGTACTGGAAGCCGCGGACGAAGGAACCGTCCAGCTTCAGCGCGGAGACCGGCAGCCGGCTGAGGTAGGCGAGGTTGGAGTAGCCGGTGCCGAAGTCGTCGATGGCGATGCGCACCCCCATGTCGCTCAGGGCCTGCAACGCCTGGAGCGGGCGGCCCGCCGAGCCCATCACCGCGGACTCGGTCAGCTCCAGCTGCAACAGGTGCGGGGCCAGCCCGGTCTCCGCGAGGGTCTGCGCCACATCGGCCACCAGGTCGGAGTCCCACACCTGGCGCACGGCCACGTTCACGCTGACGAAGATCGGCGGCTCGCCGGGGTGGTCCAGCTGCCAGCGGCGGGCCTGCCGGCAGGCGGTGACCAGCGCCCAGCGGCCTAGCTGCACGATCGAACCGTCCTCCTCGGCCAGCCCGATGAACCGATTCGGCGTCAGCGTGCCGAACTGCGGATGGTGCCAGCGCACCAGCGCCTCGACCCCGGACAGCCGGCCGTCCTCCATGCCCACCAGCGGCTGGTAGTCCAGCACGAACTCGCCGCGCTCGATGGCGGGGCGCAGGGTGGAGGAGAGAGCCTGGCGGGTCATCCGGTGCGCGTTGCGCTCGGGGTCGAACAGGGTCCAGCGCGCCTTGCCGTCGGCCTTCGCCCAGTAGAGCGTCGTATCGGCCGCCTGCATCAGACCGGTCGCGGTGGTGCCCGCCGCGTGGCGTTCCACCACACCGATGGAGGCCGTCAGCGACAGCCGCTGCCCGGCCAGGTCGAAGGGCTCCTCAAGGGACTTGAGCGCCGACTCGGCGAGGTCGGCGAGCTGTTCGGTGCCGGTGGAGTCCTCCACCAGCAGCGCGAACTCGTCGCCGCCGAGCCGGGCCACCAGCGGGGTGGCGGCGCGGGCGTACCCGGCCGCGTCGGCGACCGTGGTCAGCCGCTCGGCGACGGCCGCGAGCAGCCGGTCGCCGACCCGGTGGCCGAGGGTGTCGTTGACGGCCTTGAACCCGTCCAGGTCCAGGTAGCACAGTCCGATCCGGCCGGTGCCGCCGCGCTCGTACGACTCCGCCTCCAGCGCGGCCGACAACCGCTCGAAGAACAGGGTGCGGTTGGGCAGCCGGGTCACCGGGTCGTGCATCTGCAAGTGCCGCAGCCGCGCCTGGAGTTCGCGCCGGGCGCTGATGTCGGCGACGGACAGCAGCACGCCCGCCTCGCCGTCGGTCAGCGGGGCGACGGTGAGCTGCACCCACACCGAGTTGCCCCCGGGGTGCTTCAGCCGGCGGGTGCAGCGCAGCCGGGCCTGCCGGCCGCTCAGCACCTCGCGGTAGGCGTGCCAGGAGCGGACGTCGGCGGTCAGGTCCACCAGGTCGGCGGCGGCCCGGCCGGCGAGGGAGGCGCAGTCGAGGCCGAGGAGTTCGCCGAAGGCGGGGTTGGCGCGGACGACGATTCCCGCGTGGTCCACGACGGCCATGGCGAGCGGGGCCGCCCCGAAGACACGGTCGTAGGTGGTGTGATCACTGTCTGTGACGGCTGACCGGTCGAGGTCTGCCGCGGGCGTCGGCCCTTCGGACGTTCCGCTCACCGCTCGCTCCCGCAGTGCACTCGATCTCTGTCCGTGCCGGAAAGTGTGCCGATCATAGAGGCTGGCCCCGGGCCCTTCCAGCCACCGTCCAGTCTCCCGGACCGGTGGGACTTTCTGACAGATCGTTTCTGCCCGCACCTGGACGGGTTATTGAGGCCGTCGACCAGTTGTGACGTTCCGTGAGTGATGCGGTGATGTCGTGCGCCGTCGTGCGCCTGGCGCCCGAATGGGGAGTGCTCACTCTTCCGGTGCAGACAAACAGGACATGGAGTGGCGAAACACAGCAATCTGGGTGCGGGTCCGTCGAACCGCGTCCGGAGGTCATGTCCGTGCCCCTGCTGCGCAGCACCGCCGCCGTGTGCACCACGTTGTCGGCGCTGGCCGCGACCTCGATCATCGCCGGACCGTCGGTCGCCGAGCCCTTCGCCACGGCCCCGTGCGCCCTGCACCGCACCGGTGCCCGCCACTCCGAGGGGGCGGACACCTGGGACGCGGACTACGCCCGCCCCACCAGGGCGCTGAACGCCGTCATGATCTTCCTGTCGTTCCCGGACGCGGTCCCGCAGACCACCCCGGCGGAGCTGACCGCCGATCACTTCCCGCAGACCAGCCGCTACTTCGAGCAGGCCTCCTACGGCAGGTTCACCCTGCGCGCGCATCCGCTGGGCCACTGGTTGCGTATGCCCCGTCCGTCCACGGCGTACGCCGTGCGGCGGGACTGGGCCGCCGAGGACCGGGCCGCGTATCTGCGGGACGCCTTCAAAGTGGCCGACAAAGCCGTCGACTTCTCCCGCTACCAGGTGGTGTACCTCGTCGCGGACCCGGACGCGCCCGGAGTGGACTCCGACGCCACCAAGGTCGTCAACCTGGACACGCCCGTCCACGTGGACGGCACGGACGTACGGCGGGTCGTCACGGTGTTCGAGAAGCATCCGCCGGACCGGCTGGTCCTCGCCCATGAGACCGGCCACGTCTTCGACCTGCCCGACCTCTACCACCGCCCGGCCGACGGCAAGGGGGACTGGGACACCTATGTCGGCGACTGGGACCTGATGGGCAGCCAGTTCGGCCTGTCGCCCGACATGTTCGCCTGGCACAAGTGGCGGCTCGGCTGGCTGGATCCGCGCCAGGTGATGTGCGTCCGCGGCGCCGGGCCGACCCGGCTCACCCTGGAGCCCCTCGCGGCGGGGCCCGGCATCCCCGTGCAGGGGGCCGCCGGGGCGCCCGCCTTCGGTCTCGGCGACGGGCTGAAGCTGGCGGTGGTGCGCACCGGCCCGGACAGCGTCATCGCGGTGGAGGCCCGCACCGCCGCCGGCAACGACCGCACCACCTGCCGCGAGGGCATCCTTGTCTACCGGGTGCGCAGCGGCGCCGAGTCCGGCGGCGGTCCCGTCGAGGTGGTCGACGCCCACCCGCACACCGCGGCCTGCCCGGACGACTCGGTCTACCCGCCCCTCGCGGACGCCCCGATCGCGCTGGGGGAGAGTTTCACCGTCCCGGGCGCGGGCGTGAAGATCGAGGCGGAGGACCGGACGGCCTCGGGGGCGTGGACCGTGCAGATCACACAGCGGATCACGGGGTGACTTTTCGGCCGGCGGTCACCGGGCCGAAGGCGGCGGGGCCGACCGTGGCGGGGGTGTGGGTGGCGGAGCCCCCACGACGCGCCGGCGAAGCCGCGCAAAAACAGCGAGGGCGATTTACGGCCGCGTTTTTTGCGGTCGTAAATCGCCCTCGCCGTCGCGTGCGCCGCCAGGGACTCGAACCCCGGACCCGCTGATTAAGAGTCAGCTGCTCTAACCAACTGAGCTAGCGGCGCCTGCTGACGTCGTAGACCTTAGCATCCTCGTCGGCGGGAGGAAAAATCGATATCCGCACCGCCGTGCGTGCCGCCCGCACGGCCGCCCACAGCAGCACCTCCGGGCCCGGCAGCCAGGGCCGGCGCGCGTCCGGGGCGACCACCCAGCGGGGCCCGCCGCAGGTGTCGCCGCCGTCCGGCGACGGGACGGTCACCGCGTCGCCCGTGCCGTGGCACAGCAGGGGCGGTACCGCCGCCGCCCGGTGCGAGCCCCACTCCTCCCAGGCCAGCAGCGAGGGCAGCCGGTGGGCGGTGCCGGGGGCGCAGAACAGCAGCATCCGGCCGCGGGACATCGCGACCGGGCCGGAACCGGGGCCCTCCTCCCACAGGCGGTCCAGCATCCGGCGCCCGAAGACGACCGGGGCGCTCACCACGTCGAAGACGGTGCCGCAGGGCAGGGCGGCCGGGGCGGACGTGTACGGCGGGTACGTCCCGGCGGAGGCCAGCCAGGCGGCGCCGTCGGGGGTGACGCGGGTGACGTTCGGCGTACTGCTCATGTCGTCCAGATCTACCCGCCGTGAGCAACCGATTCTCCTGAGTTGCGGAAAACCGGGACAGGGGAGGAGACGGGGAGTATCTTGCCCGCCTGGCATATGCCAGGTGAGGGATCACCCGGGGCGCACGGAATCACCGCGGGGTCACACGGGGTCGGCGGAGGTCCGTCCCTCGCTGTTGCCGCGCATCAGGTCCCGGCCGAACTCGACCATCTTCTTCGCGTAGTCCTCGGTCCACTCGGCCCGATCGGCGATGTCGGCGGCCGTCAGCCGGTCGAACCGGCGCGGGTCGGCGAGCTGGGCCGCGGCGATGGCCTGGAACTCCACGGCCCGGTCGGCGGCCGCGCGGAACGCCTGGGTCAGCTCCGTCGCCCGGGCCAGCAGCGCCCGCGGATCCTCGATCGACTCCAGGTCGAAGAAGTGCTCGGGATCGGCGGCCGCCTCCGCGGGCTCGAAGATCAGGGGCGCGGGGCGTAGCCGCGATTCGTTCCGACGCGGCGTGGGCTCCGCCATGTCTTCTCTCCTCCTCGTACGACCTTCGTACGGTTCGCTGGGCACCACCTCTGTGGTGGGCCACCGTCCATTGTCCCGCGCGGACGCAAGGGGCCCGAGCCGTCGCTCACGGCCGCCACTCCACCCGGTGTTCGGCCAGGTGGGAGAGGACCGCGTGGTTCGCCTCCCAGCCGTCCGGGAACTTCACCAGCGTGCCGAGCTGGACCGGTTCCGTGGACGGGTAGTCGTCGAGCAGGTCGCTCACGCCGGCGCGGCAGACCACGATGCAGGCGTGCCGGTGGCGGGAGGCCAGGACGCACAGGCGGCCGGTCTCCAGGTGGAAGGCGGTGGCGTCGGGGCGGCCGGACAGCGGGTGCAGGACGACCGTGACGTCGTACTCGCGGCCCTGGAGCCGGTTCGCGGTGTCGACCGTCACCTCGAAGACGCCCAGGTCCGCCAGCGCGGAGCGGACCGCGGCCGCCTGGTCGCGGTGGGCGGTGCCGACGGCGATCCGGGCGGCGGTGAGGGGAGCCGGTTCCGGTGAGCGCTCGGAGACGGCCGCGCCGCCCCGGTCCAGCAGGCGCCGTACCACCAGCGCCACCGCGCGCACCGCCTCCGGATCGGTGCGCTGGGTGTGCCGGGCGGGCAGCTCCAGCAGGCCCCAGCCGGACGCGGCGGCCTCGTCGATCACCCGGTCCGGGCCCGAACCGTCGGACGGCACGGCGAAGCCCAGCCTGCGGTCGCCGTGCCCGGTGCCGCTGCGGAAGGGGGTGTACGGGTAGAACGCGTCCGAGACCAGGGGCGCGGCGGAGGCCGGCAGCCGCCAGGAGACCGGCAGCCGGTGCTGCGGCAGGCCCGGGTTGTGCGCCAGCAGGGTGGTCACGGCGGAGGCCGACGGGTCGTACGACAGCCCCGCCCACTGCTCGCTGCCGACGATCGCGAACGGGTCCAGCTGGCCGGGGTCGCCCACGAACAGCGCCCGTTCGAACAGCCCGGCCACGGCGAGCAGGGAGTCCGAGCGCATCTGGTATGCCTCGTCCACGATCGCGTGCCGCCACGGCTCGTCCACCGTCACGTGCGCCCACTTCGCGGCGGTGGACAGCACCACCGGCAGCCCCGCGAGGTCCGCCGCCTTCGCCGAGGTGCGCACGCCCGGCAGGTCGTCCAGCGCCTTGTCGTAGGCGTCGGCGTCGCTGCTGTGCAGTCGGCCCACGGGCAGCTCGGGATTCTTCTCGGCGAGGCGCAGCACGAGGTCGTCGACCTGCGCGTTGGTCTGCGCCACCACCATCAACGGGCGCCCCGCGTCGGCGAGTTCCAGCGCCGCCCGGACCACCAGGGTGGACTTCCCGGCACCCGGCGGGGAGTCGACCACCACGCCCCGCTCGGTGCCGTGCAGCGTGTCGTGGAGGATCGCGTCGGTGGCGCGGGCGGCCGCGGCCCCGGGATCGGCGTCGACGGTCGTCACAGCACGTCCTCCTCGGTGATCGGATCGGCGGCCTCCGGCACCGCCTCGCCGGGCGGCCCGCCATGGGTCCACGGGGTCTCCTCCGGGTCGGGCAGCTTCGCCCCGCCGCGCTGCTCGTGCTCGAAGAGGGTGAAGCAGACCCGGTCCCCCTTCTCGGGCACCGAGCCGGGCTCCGGCTCCCTGCCGCGGCCCATCTTGTCCAGGATCCGCAGCACCACCGCGTCCCCTGCGGCCCGCTCCACGAACTCCGCCGACTGCGGGCGGCCGTCCAGCGAGCGGTAGACCTTCGCACGCTCCGCCAGGTGCGGCAGGTCCTCGGTGCGGACCGTCACCAGCGGGCGCGGGCTCGGCCGTCTGCCCTCGCTGTACGCCATCACGACCTCGGTGACCTCGCCCGCGAACGCCTCGCCGGCCAGCCGCCGCCCCGCCATCACCAGCGGATCGTCCAGTGCCTCCTGCGCCTCCAGGCGGGCCTGTTCGCGCTCGCGCGTGGCCAGCTTGTTCGCCGCGGTCACCGCGTCGTCCCGGCGCGGCTGCGGGGGTTCCCCGGCCAGCACCCGGTCCCGGTGGCCGGTGAACGACCAGCGGTCCCGCAGCCAGCGCTCCGCCACATGCGCGCCCTCGGGCAGCGCCCGCAGCAGGTCCAGGCCCCGCCACACCGCGTCCCAGGTGGGCCGGGTCCGGCTCTCGACCAGTTCCCGCACGTCCCGCTCGGCCCGGGTGAGCGCGGCCAGCCGGTCGTCGGCTTCCAGCGGGTCCTCGGCGGCGGCCAGGGCCGTGCGCGCCCGGTCGTACCGCTCGATCGCCGGGGCCAGCAGCTTGTTGTCGAACGCCGGGTCGGTGGCCGGGCCGGCCGGCGGGCACAGCAACTGCCCGGCCGCGTCCCGCGCCAGCTCGGCCCGGTGCGCGGCGTCGGCGCCGCTGTCGCCCGCCGGGGGGTCGATCCACGCCAGCAGCGCCCCCAGGTGCTGGTCCTCCAGGCCGGACTGGCCGGTCGCCCAGTGCCGGGACAGCACGTCGGTGAGGGCGAGCAGCAGCGCGGAGCCGGGGACCCGGGACCGCTCCCCGTAGTGGGTGAGCCAGCGGCCGAGCAACGGCACCCGGGGCGGCGCCGGATAGGGCGCCTGCGGGTCCTGCTCGGCCGTACGGCGAAAGCGCATGGAGCGGCCGAGCAGCCGCACGAACTCCAGGCCGGCGCGGCTCGGCACGATCAGCTGCGGCGCGTCCGTGCACAGCTCCACCTCGACCTTGACCCGCTTGCCGGTCTCCGGGTCGGTCTCGGTGCGCTCGGCGGCCTCCACGGACCCGGCGTAGGAGTCGATGTACGGCAGGATCACGTCCGCCAGTTCGGCGAGGAACGCGAAGCGCAGCTCCCGGTCGCGCGGCTGCGGCACGACCAGCAGCCGGGGCGCGTCCCGGTCGGTGCCGACCAGCGCGCCGAGCGGGGCGCCGGTCTCGCCCGCGGTGGTCAGCGGTACGAACACCAGGGGATGCCCGGAGACGTGCCGGTGCAGCACGGTGGCGGCGGGCTGGGCCCGGCCGGTGCCGACGGCCTCCAGCCGGGCCAGGGTGTCGATCAGCGACATGCGGGCGCCACCTCCCCGGGACCTGTCTCCGGAAGTCCTGTCTCCCGAAGCCCTGCCTCCCGGAGGGCCTCCGCGCGCAGGGCCGCCGCCCGGCGCAGGGCGGCCACCGCCGGGTCGTCCGCTTCGCCGGTCACGCCGTGCGCCGCCGCGAGGACCTCCTCCACCGTGGTCAGGCCGCCCAGTTCGGCGCGCAGCGGGCGGCCGAGCCGGGTCACGGAGCCGGCCGAGCGGGCACGGTCGCGGCAGTGGAAGGCCAGTTCACAGGCGGACAGGCACTCGGGCGCGTAGGCGGCCGGGACCGCGGCCACGGCCGCCGTCAGTTCCTCGGTGCCGCGGTCGGGCGCGAAACAGGTGCCCTCGGGCAGCGCGTCGGCGATCTCCTCGATCCGGGTGAGCCGGGTGAGCTGCCGCGCGGTGACCGCGCGCTGCTTGCGCACGTCGACCGCGCTGCCGGCGGGCAGGTTGGAGAAGTCCTTGGGACACACCAGCAGCACCCGGTGACGCACCCGCGGGGCCGGGTCCAGCCGGGCGGCGACCTCCTCCAGGGCCAGCACGTACACCGCCGCCTGCCGGGCCGCGGCGCCGACCTTCGCCGGGTCCGCCGAACCGTCCAGCATCGGGAAGGACTTGATCTCCACCACCGACCAGCTGCCGTCGGGGTGCACCACCACCGCGTCCGGTTCCAGGAACGCGAGCGAGCCCGCCACGTCCAGCGCCAGCATGGGGTGGTCGAGCAGCGTCCAGCCGCCCGCGCGCGTCGCCTCCCGCAGCGCCAGCGCCGTGCGCGCCGTACGGCCCTCGGGGCCCGGCGCGGTCAGATCGGGCACCGCCGCCGACTCGGGTGCCTCGGCGCCCGGATCGAGCCGGGTGTGCGCGAGGCGCAGCAGCTCCGCGCCGCCGTCCGCCTTCACCTTCGCCTCGAACGCGTTGCCCCGGGTCAGCGCGAACTGGGACTGCCCGAAGGCCGAGGGCGCGCCCAGCGCGTCGGCCAGCCGGGCCTTGTCCACCCCGGCGCCGTCCAGGATCGCCCGTCTGCGGCACCCGGGGTTCGCGGCCAGCGCCGCGAGGGCGCGCGCGTCCAGGGCCTTCGCCGGTACGTCGGGGCCGCGCAGCTCAGCGAGCCGGTGCCGGAGCCCCTTCGCCCGCGTCGGTGGGGGAGGCGTCCGGCTCGGCTGGGGCGCCGGGCCGCGACTCGCGCTGCCGTGGAATTCGCTCACCCGCGGAAGTCTTGCATCCGCCACTGACAATCGGGGAACCCGCGCCCCGCGCGGACCCCGGGAACAGCCGGGCCCGCACCAGGTCGGCGGCCCGCGTCACCCACGGCGCGAGCAGGTGACCGACGCCCATCACGGCGATGCCGGCGAGCGCGTCCAGCAGATAGTGGTTGGCGGTGCCCATCACGACGAGCGCGGTGCCCAGCGGGTACACCACGGCGAGGACCTTGGTGAGCCGGGTGCCGCCGTGCCGCCACAGCATCACCCCGCACCACAGCGCCCAGCCGACGTGCAGACTCGGCATGGCCGCGTACTGGTTGGTCATGCCGCCCAGGCCCCGCGGCGCGCTGGCGTCGCCGCCCCACCAGCCGTACGCGCTGTAGTGGGCCATGGTGTCCACGAAGCCCTCGCCGGCGGCGAGCAGCCGCGGCGGGCAGGTCGGCACCAGGGTGAAGCCGATCAGGCCGATGAACGTGGACGTCATCAGCCAGGTGCGGGCACGCCGGTAGTACTCGGCGCGGTACCGGAACAGCCACACCAGGATCGCGGGCGTGACCAGGTAGTGCAGCGAGGCGTACCAGAAGTCCGCGGGTATCCCGAGCCAGGGCTCGCGGGTGAACAGGCGGTTGAGGGGGTGCTCGGCGTTCAGGTGGAGCAGCTTCTCGGCGCGCAGCAGGGTCAGGCCGTGCTCGACGGCGTCGTCCACGTCACCGCGCACGACGAGGCGGCCGGCCGAGTAACAGCCGTAGACCAGCAGGAGCAGTGGCAGTTCGGTCCACCAGCGCAGCCGGGTGCGGGGCACCGTCCCGGTGCCCGGTATCTCGGTCTGCGCCATCCGATCGTCCTCCCCCTTCTGCGGTACGGCCGCCCGGTGGGCGACCGTGCCACTTTACGGTGTCCGTTCCTCACCCGTGCGGGTGCTCCGGAGCCGGTCCGCGAGGGTGCTCCGGCCCACAAAGACGTCACCGGTGGCCGCCGGGTTGCCCGAGCCGCGGGTGAGCGATGATGAAAGGGCCGACTCTCGTTGTTTCTGTGACGCCCCTGTGGCGTACGCCTCCCGGAAAGGTCCCCCATGGCACCGCGCATCCTGCTGGCCCGGCACGGACAGACCGCCTGGTCGCTGTCCGGCAAGCACACCGGCCGGACCGATGTGCCGCTCCTGGAAGAGGGCCGGCGCGGGGCGAAGCTGCTCGGCGAGCGGCTGCACCGGGCGCCGCTGAACGGGCTGCCGGGCGTCGAGGTGCGCACCAGCCCGCTGTCGCGGGCGCGCGAGACCTGCGAACTCGCCGGGTTCGGGGAGCGGGCCGAGACCTGGGACGCGCTGCTGGAGTGGGACTACGGCGCGTACGAGGGGATGACCCCGGCGCAGATCCAGGCGGTGCGGCCCGGGTGGCTGATCTGGCGCGACGGCGTCCCCGAGGGGGAGACGACCGCCGAGGTCACCGCCCGCGTGGACGAGGTGATCGGCTGGGCCCGCTCGGCCGACCGCGACGTCCTGCTGTTCGCCCACGGCCACATCCTGCGTTCCCTGGCCGCGCGCTGGCTGGGCTTCCCGCTGGACTTCGGCGCCCGCATCCGCCTCAATCCGACGTCCCTGTCGATCCTGGGCTGGGCCTACGGCGAACCGGCGCTGGAGAGCTGGAACGACGTGGGCCACCTGGCGGACTGAACGGGGCGGGCGCGCGACCGGAGGCGGCGGGGGCTTCCTCGTCCGCGTCGCGTCAGGCTCCCGCCACCCGGGGCAGCGCCTTGTGGCGGTCCAGGAAGTCCGACACCCCGGAGGCCCGCCGGTGCGGCAGCAGCACCCGCGCGGTGCCCGCCAGCATCGTCTGGATGCGGGAGGACTGGACCTGGTCCAGCAGGGAGAGCACCCGCATCCCCGCCTCCGCCGCCTCGTCGGGACGGCCCTCGCGGGCGAGGTCGTCGGCCAGTTCCGCCGTGTACAGCGCGAGGTTCCGCGCGAAGTGGGGGTCCTGGAGGTCCGCCGCCCGCCGCGCGTGCCGGGACGCGCGCCGCCAGTCGCCCAGCATGGACCAGCACTGCGCCTCCAGGCCCTCCAGCTCGGCCTCGCCGTAGAAGCTCATCCACTCCGGGTCGGCGCCCGAGCGCCCCCGCGCGAACAGGGCCTGCGCCCGCACCAGCGCCCGCGCGCAGCCGGTGCGGTCGGCCAGCCCCGCCCAGCCGCCCGCCTCCCGCAGCGCCAGCAGGGACATCAGCCGGTCCGAGCCCAGGCCCCGGGCCGCACGCTGCGCGGCCTGCGCGGCCCGCACCGCCTCCCGGGGCCGCCCCGCGTCCCGGGCCAGGAAGGCGGTGTTGCAGAAGGCGTGCGCCTCCAGCCCCTCGTCTCCGGTCATCCGGGCCGTGGCCAGCGCCTCCGCGTAGTGCGAGCGGGCGTCGTCGAAGCGGCCGGAGTCATGCGCCAGCCAGCCCACCGAGATGGCGAGTTCACCCGCGCCCGCGTGCAGCCGGTCGACCGTGGTCTGCCGGGTGGCACCGGCGTCCAGCAGCGCGTAGGCGGCGCGCAGCGGAGCCGCCGCGCGCCGGTAGAGCCCGTCCGCGCCGTGCCGGTCGTCCAGCAGCCGGATCCGGCGGACGGCCTCCTCCAGGGCCGCCGCCTCGGCGCTCCCGGGCCGGCGTGGGGGCAGGGCCGCGGCCACGGCGTCCGGGGCGAGCCCCAGCGGGCCCAGCGCGGCGGCGGCCACCGTGGCTCCTCCGCCGGTCATGAATGCGCGACGCAGCACGTCGCTCTCCTCGTGGTTCGGATGGTCGTGCGGGTACGGCCCCTGCGGGTCGCATCCCTCGTGCGGGTCATACGGGTCCTGCGCGTCCTGCTGGTCCTGCGGCTCGGACCCCGCCGAGGCGGCACCCTGCTCCGTCCCGCCCGGGGCGAGCGCCCGCGGGGCCGTGCGCGCCGCGCGGCCGCGGACGGACGAGCGGGGCGCGAAGCCGAGGTCGGCGAGCGTACGGCCGGGGAACATGTGCAGGAACACGCGTTCGTAGGCGTAGTTGGGGCAGCGGATCTCACCCGCCTCGACCCGCCCGACGTAGCGCGCGTCACAGCTCACCCGCTCACCGATCTCCCGCGCGGCCCGCCGCACCAGCGCCGCGAACTCGGCCGGTGAGCGCCGGCCGCGCAGCCGCCGGAAGGCGAGGTTCGGCCGGGGTGGCCGCTCGGGCTGTGACGAGGTCACGGTAGACGACGCCATGGCCGGGTCCTCTCGTGCGAACCGTCGAACCATGCCGGGCCCGGGGCGACTCGGGAGGTGTCGCCCGAGGGACGCCCCGATTCCGGCGAGCAAGAACGTACCGGCTGTGCCGGAGCCACCACGCTCGGTTTGGCCACAAACCGGATATCTCATACGTGATCTGCCATGAAGTGCCATCCTTTGCGGCGCACTTGTGCCGTAGCCGTTGACACGGCCGCGCGTTGGACCCCATGGACCGCGACAGTGCCGTGTGGTGGAGGCGGGCATGCAGACCAGCCAGAGCAACGAACCGTGCGCGTCGCCGTCGTCGCCCGGGCCGGGCGGCACGGCGTGCGACCTGGTGACCGTATCGGCCCGGCAGGGCCTGGAAGCGGTCGACATCCTGCGGCGCGGTGCCGCCGTCGCGGTGGGGCCCGTCCTGCACGACGACGACCGCGGCACCCTCGGCTTCCTGGTGCCCGCCGGCACCGCCGCCTGCTGGGACGTGCCGGGCAGCACCTGCACCGAGACCGACGGCCGCGGGCTGCGCCTGGCCCCGGAGCCCCCGGTGCGGGGCGCCGACTGGCTCCTGCCCCCGGGCGAGGAGGCCGATCTCGCGACCGATCCGGTGGTGCTGCGCGAGGCCCTGGACGAGGCGGCGCGGCTGCTCCGGGCCGCGGACGACTGCCGCTGAAACGTTTACCGCGGGCGCCTGCGAAAATGACGGGATGGGCAGGTCGAGGAACGCGCGGCGCGATGCGGCGGTCGCCGTCGGTGTCGTCGAGGAGACGGTCGACGGCGGGCTGGCGCGGCTCGTGCCGGACCCCGACCGCGGCCGGGCGTGGACCCTCACGATCGACGGGGCGCCGCAGTCGCACGTCGACCTGGACGACCCGGCGTACCTCTCCTTCGAGTACCAGCGCCGCCTCGGCCACGTCATCGACCTCGCCGTCCCGCCCGGCAAGCCCGTCCACGCGGTGCACCTCGGCGGCGGCGCCCTCACGCTGGCCCGGTACGTCGCCGCGACCCGGCCCCGCTCCACCCAGCAGGTCGTGGAGCGGGACGCGAGCCTGGTCCGGCTGGTGCGGCGCGAGCTGCCGCTGGACCCCAACGCGCGGATCCGGGTGCGCTCGACGGACGCCCGCGAAGGACTCGCCAAGGTGCCCGACGGCTGGGCCGACCTGGTCATCGCCGATGTCTTCAGCGGCGCCCGCACCCCCGCCCACCTCACCTCCACCGAGTTCCTGGACGAGGTCCGCCGCGCCCTGAAGCCGTCCGGGGTCTACGCCGCCAACCTCGCCGACGGCCCCCCGCTCGCCCATCTGCGGGGCCAGATCGCCACCGCCGCCGCCCGGTTCGGCGAACTCGCGCTGATCGCCGACCCGGCCATGCTGCGCGGCAAGCGCTTCGCCAACGCGATCCTGGTCGCCTCCGACCTGCCGCTGCCGATCGCCGAGCTGACCCGCCGCGCCGCCTCCGACCCGCACACCGCCCGGGTCGAACACGGCAGACGGCTCACCGACTTCACCGGCGGGGCGCGCCCCGTCACGGACGCGGCGGCCGTGGACTCGCCGGCCCCACCGCCGTCGGTCTTCCGCTGACGCGATCGGACCGGGAGCCGGCCGGGTTGTGGCAACCGTCTCATGGCGGCCGGCGATCGCAGGTTGGCGGCCGTGGACCGTCGACTGTCGGCTGCGGATTGCCGACCGTCGATCACCCACCCAACGATCAATAACTGCCGATCTCCACGTGCGGCGGTCCGTCGTGCCACGTGCAGAACACCGACACCCGGTCCGTGCCCCGGCTGAACTCCACCCGGATCCACGAGGGCGTCTTCCACACCTGCATCGACCAGCCCGCCCCCGGCGTCGCCGAGACCAGCGTGGCGTCGGCCGCGCCCAGCTCGAACACGGCCCGGCCGCCCGCGGTGTCGTACGCCTTGACCGTGCCGGAGCCGGACGCGGAGGCCGAGGGCGTGGGACCGGGGGAGCGGTGGACGGTCCGGGTGGGGGAGGGGGCCGGGGCAGCGGACCGTGACCGGGACGGCGGCGGGGTGTCGGCCGTCCGCGTGCCCGGGGCGGTGGCCGCCGTCGCCATCGTCGTCGGGGACCCCGCGCCCACCACCGGCAGGGCGCGCGGCGGGTCGTACGCGGTGCCGGCCATCACCGTGTGCACGCCCCACCACGACAACGTGACCGCCGCGCCGGTCGCGAGCAGCCACGCCAGTACGTGTACGAGTCCTCTGCGCATCGCGCCCATCCTGCCCCACCCCGCGCTCGCACCCCGCACTCACGCCCCCGTCCGCGCCCCGCGGCCCCGGCTTTTCCACAGCCGCGGAGTTGTCCACAGGCCCGCACCGGGTCCTCGCCCATGGCGTACGGTGCGGCGCATGGCAAGTGTGCTCGTGGTCGAGGACGACCAGTTCGTACGCTCGGCGCTCATCCGGCAGTTGACCGACGCCTCGCACACCGTGCGCAGCGTCGGCACCGCGCTGGAGGCGCTGCGCGAGGTCGCGCACCACCGTTTCGACGTGGTGATCCTGGACCTCGGACTGCCCGATCTGGACGGCTCCGAGGCCCTGAAGATGCTGCGCGGCATCACCGACGTCCCGGTCATCATCGCCACCGCCCGGGACGACGAGGCGGAGATCGTCCGCCTGCTCAACGCGGGCGCGGACGACTACCTCACCAAGCCGTTCTCGGTCGACCACCTCTCCGCCCGGATAACGGCGGTGCTGCGCCGGGCCCGTGCGGCCGGCGGCGAGGCCCCGCCCTCGGCCGTCCTGCGCGTCGGCGGCCTCACCGTGGACCCGCTGCGCCGCCAGGCCGAGCTGGACGGCACCCGACTCGACCTCACCCGCCGCGAGTTCGACCTGCTCGCCTTCCTCGCGGGCCGCCCCGGCGTCGTCGTCCCCCGCAGGGAACTCCTCGCCGAGGTCTGGCAGCAGTCGTACGGCGACGACCAGACCATCGACGTCCATCTGTCCTGGCTGCGCCGGAAACTGGGGGAGACGGCGGCCCGGCCGCGCTATCTGCACACCCTGCGGGGCGTCGGGGTGAAGCTGGAGCCGCCCCTGGACGCGGAGCCACCGCGATGAGATGGGCCCTGGTCAAGGTGTGCCTCGCGGTCACCACCATGGTCGTGGTCGCCTTCGCGGTGCCGCTCGGCCTGGTGGTCCGCGAGATGGCCCGCGACCGTGCCTTCGCGGGCGCCGAGCGGGAGGCCGCCGCGGTCGCGCCCGCGCTGTCCATCACCACCGACCGGGACAAGCTGGAGCGGGTGGTGGCCTCCGCGGGCGCCGGTTCGAAGATGGCCGTCCATCTGCCCGCCGACGGCACCCGCGGCCCGCTGGACATCGGCGGGCGGCGCGCCGCCGACCGTGACGTCCAGGCGGTGCGCAGGCTCGGCCGGGCCTCCACGGCCACCGTCACCGGCGGCTTCGCCCTGCTCCAGCCGGTGGCGCTCGGCTCCGGTTCGATCGCCGTGGTCGAGGTGTACGTACCGGAGTCGGAGGTGACCAACGGCGTCGGCACGGCCTGGGCGGTGCTGGCCGGCGTCGGCCTCGCGCTGATCGTCGGCTCGGTCGCCGTCGCCGACCGGCTCGGGGTGCGCATGGTGCGGCCCGCGCGCCGGCTGGTCGAGGGCGCGCGCGAACTGGGCGAGGGCAAGCTGGGCGCCCGGGTGCCGGAGGACGGACCGACCGAACTGCGGCTCGCGGCGGTCGCCTTCAACTCCATGGCCGACCAGGTCGTCCAACTCCTGGCCAACGAACGGGAGCTGGCCGCCGACCTCTCGCACCGGCTGCGCACCCCGCTCACCGTGCTCAGGCTCAACGCGGCCTCCCTGGGGGCCGGACCGGCCGCCGAGCAGACCCGCACCGCCGTCGCCCAGCTGGAGCGCGAGGTGGACACCATCATCCGCACGGCCCGGGAGGCCAAGCCGCAGACGGTCCCCGCCGGTCCCGGCGCCGGCTGTGACGCGGCCGAAGTGGTGCGCGAGCGCATGGAGTTCTGGTCCGCGCTCGCCGAGGACGAGGGCCGCACCTGGCGGGTGGCCGGTGTGGACCGCCCGGTGCGGATACCCGTCGCCCGCGCCGACCTGGCCGCCGCGCTCGACGCCCTGCTCGGCAACGTCTTCCGGCACACCCCGGAGGGCACCGCCTTCGCGGTGGACGTGCACCACGGCGAGGACGCGGTGATCGTGCTCGTCTCCGACGCGGGCCCCGGCATACCCGACCCCGAGGCGGCGATGGCCCGCGGCCGGGGTTCCGGAACCGCCGGCTCGACCGGGCTCGGCCTCGACATCGTGCGCAGGCTCGCCGAGTCCACCGGCGGCGACGTCCGCATCGGCGGCTCGGTCCTGGGCGGCACCGAGATACGGGTCCGGTTCCAGTCCGACGGGCGCGGACCGCGCGGGCGGGGCCACCGAGGGGCCGCGCGAAGGCGTCGGGCACGCACCCTGGTCTCCACCTTTAACCGGCCCCGATCCCATCCTTAAGCGAACCCTAAGATCGCGAACCGCCGTCCGCATCGGGCCCTTTGCCCGATTCCGGATCGCTAGCGTGCTGCCGCACCGCACCCCCCGTGCGAAACCCCGTGAGAACGAAGGCAGGCAGGCGTATGAGCACGCACCGGCGCAGGATCAGTGGCAGGAACAAGGCGATAGGCGGTCTGGTCGCCGCGGCCGTGGTCGGCGGCGGCGCGCTCCTGTTCACGGGCACGGCGAGCGCGGCGGTGGTGAACGCCGCGTACACCAGGACCAGCGACTGGTCGACCGGCTACACCGGCCAGTACGTCGTCACCAACAACAGCACCGCGCGGGAGAAGTCCTGGACGCTGGAGTTCGACCTGCCGGCCGGGGCCAAGCTGTCCTCGCTGTGGAACGGCGAGTCGAGCGTCAGCGGACAGCACGTCACCGTGCGTCCCGCGAGCTGGGACACCCAGGGCCTGGCCCCGGGCGCGTCGGTGACCGTCGGCTTCGTGGTCGAGGGCAGCGGCGCCCCGACGGGCTGCCGGATCGACGACGCCCCCTGCTCCGCCGACGACGGCCCGGCCCCCGAGCCGAGCGGCCGCCCGACCCAGAGCCAGTCCCCGGCGCCGACCCCGACCCCCACGCCCACCAAGACGTCGACCCCCACCCCCACCCCGACCACCGGCACGGGCACCACCGCCTCGGCCGGCTTCGCCCCCTACGTGGACACCTCCCTCTACCCGGCCTACGACCTGCTCGGCGCCGCGAACGCGACCGGGGTGAAGAACTACAACCTGGCGTTCGTCACCGACGGCGGCGGCTGCACCCCCAAGTGGGGCGGGGTCACCGATCCGGCCGACGACGCGGTGGCCGCACAGATCGGCAAGCTGCGGGCCGCGGGCGGTGACGTCCGGGTCTCCTTCGGCGGCGCCTCCGGCTCCGAGCTGGCCACCACCTGCTCCTCCGCGGACGCGCTCGCGGCGGCGTACGGCAAGGTGATCGACGCGTTCAAGCTGACCAAGGTCGACTTCGACGTCGAGGGCGGCGCGCTGCCCGACACGGCCGCGAACACCCGCCGCGCCCAGGCCATCGCCAAGCTCCAGGCCCAGCACCCCGACCTGGACGTCTCCTTCACCCTCCCGGTGATGCCCGAGGGCCTCACCCAGGACGGCGTGAACCTGCTGACCAACGCCAAGGCCAACGGCGTCCGGACCGGCACCGTCAACATCATGGCGATGGACTACGGCTCCTCCTACAGCGGCGACATGGGCGACTACGCCGAGCAGGCCGCCACCGCCACCCAGGCCCAGGTCAAGAGCGTGCTCGGACTCTCCGACGCGGCCGCCTGGAAGGCCGTCGCGGTCACCCCGATGATCGGCGTCAACGACGTCTCCTCCGAGGTCTTCAAGGTCGACGACGCCACCCGGCTGGCGGACTTCGCCAAGTCGAAGGGCCTCGGCGGCCTGTCCATGTGGTCGGCCGCCCGCGACCAGCAGTGCCCCGGCGGCCCCAAGCCCTCCGCCGACCCGACGTGCAGCTCCATCACCCAGGACAAGTACGCCTTCGCCAAGGCGTTCGCCGCCTTCGGCTGACCGCCGTCACCACCGAGCCGGCCCCGGCCGGGCCCCCCGCCTCGGCCGGGGCCGACTCCTTCGCCGGGCGGGCCACCGCCGTCCCGCCGCCGGTCCGGCGGCGGGACCGGGGCCCGGCGCTCATCGGCGCGCCGCCGGCCTCCCGCCGAGCGGGCCGCTCGGCCACTTCGGCGGGAGGCCGCACGCGCCCGTCAGACGTCCTCCACCGGGGGCAGTTCCCCGGCCCGTGCCGCGCGTGCGTACCAGAGGGCGCTCGACTTGGGGGTGCGCTCCTGGGTCGCGTAGTCCACGTAGACCGCGCCGAACCGCTTGTCGTAGCCGTACGCCCACTCGAAGTTGTCCATGAGGGACCACAGGTAGTAGCCGCGCACGTCGGCCCCGTCGGCGATGGCGCGGTTCACCTCGGCGAGGTGGGCGCGCAGATAGGCGACGCGCTCGGGGTCGTGCACCCGGCCGTCGGCGCCGCGCTTGTCGTCGTAAGCCGCGCCGTTCTCCGTCACGTACAGCTGGAGCCCCGGGGCCTCGCGGGAGTAGCGCGTGATCAGGTCGTACAGGCCCGTCGGCTCGACCGTCCAGCCCATCGCGGTGCGCTCGCCCGGCGTCTGGTGGAACGCCACGTCCTCCGAGCCCGGCCACGGCGAGTGCGTGCTCGTCCCGTGCCCGTCCGCGCGCGGGCCGTCCGGCGCGGACCCGGGCGAGGAGACCAGCGCCGGTGTGTAGTAGTTGAGGCCCAGCGCGTCCAGGGGCTGGTGGATGTCCGCCAGGTCCCCGTCGAGGACGTACGACCAGTCGGTGACCGACGAGGTGGCCTCCAGCAGCGTGGCCGGGTACGCGCCGTGCAGGATCGGGCCGTGGAAGACGCCGTTGGCGAGGTCGTCGATCCGCCGCGCCGCGGCCAGGTCCGCCGGGCTCTGCGTCAGCGGCCGGATCACCTGGGAGTTGAGGCTGACCGCGACCGAGCGGTGCGCGGGCAGCACCGAGCGCAGTGCCTGCGTGGCCAGCCCGTGGGCCAGGTTCAGGTGGTGGGCGGCGCGCAGGGCGGCGGCCGGTTCGGTCCGGCCCGGCGCGTGCACCCCGGAGGCGTAGCCCAAGAAGGCGCTGCACCAGGGCTCGTTGAGGGTGATCCAGTGCTCCACGCGGTCACCGAGCGCCTCGCCCACGAGCTGCGCGTACTCCGCGAAGCGCAGCGCGGTGTCCCGCTCCGGCCAGCCGCCCGCGTCCTCCAGTTCCTGCGGCAGGTCCCAGTGGTAGAGGGTGACGGCGGGCTTGATCCCGTGGGACAGCAGCTCGTCGACCAGCCGGCGGTAGAAGTCCAGGCCCGCCTGCGCGGCGGGGCCCCGGCCGGTGGGCCGCACCCGCGGCCAGGACACCGAGAAGCGGTAGGCGTTCAGGCCGAGTTCGGCCATGAGGGCCACGTCGTCGCGGTAGCGGTGGTAGTGGTCGACCGCGATGTCGCCGGTGTCGCCGCCGGCCGTCTTGCCGGGGGTATGGCTGAAGGTGTCCCAGATCGAGGGGGTACGGCCGCCCTCGCCTACCGCGCCCTCGATCTGGTACGCGGACGTCGCCGCGCCCCAGAGGAAGGCGGGAGGGAAGGACACGGTCATCGGTTCGGGCATGGAATCGCTCCCACGAGTCGAGTGGGACCATTATGCATGGGAGCGCTCCCATAGAGAATGGGCCGACCACTGGCGGTATCCGAAGGACGGGGTTCCGGGCCGGTTCTAGGCCGACTCCCGCACGACCAGTTCCGTCGGCAGCACCACGGCCCGGTGGCCGGTGCCGCGGTGGGTGATCTCGTCCAGCAGCAGGTTCGCCATGGTGCGGCCCATCTCCTCCAGGGGCTGGCGGACGCTGGTCAGCGGGGGGTCGATGTGCCGGGCCACGATCGAGTCGTCGAAGCCGACGACGGCCACGTCCTGCGGCACCCGCCGGTGCGCGGCGCGCAGTTCCAGGACCGCGCCCGAGGCCATCACGTCGGAGGCGGCGAAGACGGCGTCGAGGCCGGGGCGCCGGCGCAGGAGCGCGCGCATGGCGGCGCGCCCGCCCTCCTCCGTGAAGTCGCCGGACGCGATCAGGTCCTCGTCGGCGGCGAGGCCCGCGCGGGTCAGTGCCTCGCGGTAGCCGTCGAGGCGCTCGCGGGCCACGTCCATGTCCATCGGACCGGTGATCGTGGCGATGCTCCGGCGGCCGCCCGCCAGCAGGTGCTCGACCGCGAGCCGGGCGCCGCCCCGGTTGTCGGCGCGGACGTGCCCGAGCCGCTCGGTGTCGCTGCGCCGCCCGGCCAGCACGGTCGGCACGGCCAGTTCGTCCAGCCGGTCGGGCAGGGTGTCGTCGTTGTGCACGGCCATCATCAGCACCCCGTCCACCCGCTGTGCGGACAGGTAGGCCGCGAGGCGCGCGTACTCGGACTCGTCCCGCGCCAGCACCAGCAGCAGCTGCATCCCGGCACCGGCGAGTCCGGCGGAGACGCCTCGGATGATCTCCGAGAAGTACGGCTCGGAGAAGAGCCGGTTCTCGGCGTCGGGGACGACCAGGGCCACCGAGTCGGTGCGGCGGGTGACCAGGGAACGGGCGGCACGGTTGGGGACGTAGCCCAGTTCGGCGATCGCCTGCTCGACGGCGGCGCGGGACCGGTCGCTGACCTTGGGGGAGCCGTTGATCACCCGCGAGACGGTGCCGCGGCCGACCCCGGCCCGGGCGGCGACGGCGTTCAGAGTCGGGCGCCGGACGTCCGCGATCCTGTGCGGCTGCGGCAGTTCGGCAGTGCTCATCGTTCACCTTCCGGTGCTTGGTGGGGGGTGGCCTCATTCTGGCCCAGAAAAGTCCGGCCACCGGCCCGGCGCCTCGCCGGACGCCACCGTTCCCCTGACCGGTACCGCCCTGACCTGGGCGAACGGAGCGGCGGCGGCGGGCGCCCGGCGCATCTGACGTTCCCTCAGGTGAAACGTAAACGTGACGTGCTGAACACGCTTGCGCAACAACGCCGTTTTCAAGTCTTGACACGTGGCCCGGCAGCAACGAGTCTTCCGGCATGCCGCGTGGGAGCGGTCCCACGGGGTGACCGGGGCTCGTTCCCCCGTGGCTTGAAACCACCAAAGGTCCTTCCCTCTGCACCCATTGACACGCCGTTGACCAGCACCTTCATCGCACGCCGAGCGCTGTGGGCTGGCCGCTGCTCGAACCGAGAGGGCAGGTCCGGGCCGTCGCACGCCGGCGGTCGGATTCCTGAGGTCCGTTCCCCACTGGAACAAGGAGTAGTGGAATGCGCATCACCCGTACCGGCGGCCACGGCCGCAGAGCGGCGGCCGTGGCCACGGCGGTCCTGGCGGCCTCCGCCGTGCTGCTGACCGGCTGCAGCAGCGACGGCGACTCGAACGCCTCGGACTCCAACGGGAACATCACCCTCAAGCTGGCGGACTTCGGCCAGTTCGGCTACAAGGAAGCCGGCCTGCTGGAGCAGTACCACAAGCTCCACCCGAACATCACCGTCAAGGAGGAGACCACCGCCAACGAGCAGGACTACTACCCGAAGCTGCTTCAGCAGTTGAACTCGGGCAGCGGTCTCGGCGACGTCACGGGCATCGAGGTCGGCCGCATCAAGGAGGTCGTGGACACCCAGGCGGGCAAGTTCGCGGACCTCAGCAAGTCGATCAACGTGAGCGACTGGGTCTCCTGGAAGGAGAAGCAGGCGACCGCGCAGGACGGCTCGGTGATCGGCGCCGGCACCGACATCGGCCCGATGTCCCTGTGCTACCGCAAGGACCTGTTCGAGAAGGCGGGCCTGCCCACCGACCGCGAGGCCGTGGCGAAGGCGGTCTCGGGCGGCTGGGAGGACTACCTCAAGCTGGGCGAGCAGTACCAGAAGAAGGCGCCCGCCGGCACCAAGTTCATGGACTCCGCGAGCGCCATGTACAACGCGGTCGTCAGCTCCTCGTCGCAGCAGTACTACGACAACTCCGGCAAGCCGGTCTACAAGGACAGCGCGTCCGTCAAGCAGGGCTGGAACCTGGCCGCCGAGGCCGCCTCGAAGAAGCTCAGCGCCGGCCTGGCCCAGTTCCAGGACCCGTGGCAGGCGGCGCTGCGCAAGGGCACCGTGGCCACCGTGGTGTGCCCCGCCTGGATGGCCGCGCAGATCTCGACCTACTCCGGTGACGCCTACAAGGGCAAGTGGGACATCTCCCGGGCCCCCGGCACCACCGCGGCCAACTGGGGCGGCTCCTTCCTCGCCGTGCCCAAGGGCGGCAAGCACGTCAAGGAGGCCATCGAGCTGGTCAAGTGGCTGACCGCCCCCGAGCAGCAGGCCGCCGTCTTCAAGGCCGTCGGCGTCTTCCCGTCCAACAAGGGCGCGTACCAGCTGGCCAGCGTGAAGAACGCCAAGCTCCCGTACTTCAGCGACGCCCCGATCGGGCAGATCTACGCCGACGAGGCCAACTCCATCCCGGAGGCCGTGCTCGGTCAGAAGGACGGCGTGATCAAGGACACCATCTCCACCCAGATCAACAACATGGAGCAGCGCGGCACCAAGCCGGACAAGGCCTGGAAGGACGCCACCGACACCATCGACAAGGCGATCGGCTGACGACCGCCGGGTGCGGGCGGCCCCACCGGCCGCCCGCACCCCGCCCGCGCGGAGCCGTGTGCCGGCCGCCGTCGCGGGCGCGGGGCCGCCGAGCGGGGCGGGCCGGGCACCGGGCCATGGACAGCGGGACCCGGACCGGCACCACCACGCTCGGCAGGACCACTCCCTGACCGCCGCTTCCCGCCGGACCGCCACGTCCGGCGGGGAAGCGCCGGCCGGGCAGGCACCAGGCCCCAGGCCGGTGCCCGGCGGGACCGGACCCGGCGTCCGGTCCCGCCGGGGCCGGCCCCGCACGCACGTCAGGCCGCGGCGCGGGCCGCTCGGCACTGCAGTCCATCCGCACAAGGAGCGGCCGGACGGGCGCCCGGTTCCCGAACGCGTCTCTCGCCCCGTACCCGGCCCAGACCTTCAGGGAAGGACTCCCTCGTGGCAACGACAACCCCCGTACGGGGTACCAGCACCCCGCCCCCCGGCGGCTCCGGCGCCGCGCCGAACGGCCGCGGCGGGTGGCGCAGCCGGCTGTGGCGCTTCGACGACCTCGCCTCGCCGTACGCCTACATCGCCCCCTTCTTCCTCGTCTTCGGCGCCTTCGGGCTCTACCCCCTCCTCTACACCGGCTGGATCGCCCTGCACCGGGTGGAGATGACGAGCCTGAGCCAGTCCCAGTGGGTCGGCTTCGACAACTTCTCCAAGATCCTCCAGGACTCGGAGTTCTGGACGGCGGTCGCCAACACCTTCATCATCGGCGTCCTCTCCACCGTCCCGCAGCTCCTCGTGGCGCTCGGGCTGGCCCACCTGCTCAACTACAAGCTGCGCGCCAGCACGTTCTGGCGGACGGTCATCCTCACCCCGTACGCCACCTCGGTGGCCACCGCGGCGCTGGTCTTCGCCCTGGTCTTCCGGGCCGACGGCGGTGTCCTCAACTGGGTGCTGCACTTCTTCGGCGCGGGCAACACCGACTGGGGCAACGGGGAGTGGACCTCGAAGATAGCCATCTCGGTCATCGTGATCTGGCGCTGGACCGGCTACAACGCGCTGATCTACCTCGCCGCCATGCAGGCGGTGCCCAGCGACCTGTACGAGGCCGCCTCGATCGACGGAGCGACGCGCTGGCAGCAGTTCCGCAAGGTGACGATCCCCGCGCTGCGGCCCACGATCCTGTTCACCATCGTCATCTCGACGATCGGCTCCATGCAGCTGTTCGGTGAGCCGCTGCTGCTGCAGGGCGGCACGCTCGGCTCCGTCGGCGGCAGCGAGCACCAGTACGAGACGCTCAGCATCTACCTCTACAACTACGGCTGGAAGCTCGGGCACCTGGGCCCGGCTGCCGCCGTGGCCTGGGCGATGCTCGTCCTGCTGCTGCTCATCGCCTTGATCAACTGGATCGTCGGCCGGTTCGTGCGCAAGAGCGCGGCCTGACGGGAGCGATATCGATGACCACGATCAGTCCCACCAACACCGCCGCGCCGGACATCCTCGCCCACGAGGGCAAGGGCCGCCGGCGCTTCAAGATCGGCGCCGGCCAGCAGCTCAAGGGCGGCCCGTTCACCTACATCGCGCTCGTCGTCGTCGGCCTGGGCTCGATCCTCCCGCTGTACTGGACGCTGGTGGCCGCCTCGCACGACCAGCAGCGGGTCCTGGACACCCCGCCCCCGCTGATACCGGGCGGCAGGCTGTGGAGCAACCTCCAGGCCGCCTGGGAGCAGGCAAACCTGGGCAAGGCCATCGTCAACAGCGTGATCGTGGCCGGCTGCATCACCGTCGCGACCCTGTTCTTCTGCACCCTCGCCGGGTACGCCTTCGCCAAGATGCGCTTCCGCGGCCGTGGCGTGCTGATGACCGCGGTCATCGCCACCCTGACCATCCCGCCGCAGCTCAGCGTGGTCCCGCTGTTCATGCTGATGTCCGACATCGGGTGGGGCGGCAAGCTGGAGTCGGTGATCTTCCCGACCCTGGTCGGCGCCTTCGGTGTCTTCTTCATGCGCCAGTACCTGCTGGAGGCCCTGCCCTACGAGCTGATCGAGGCGGCCAAGGTGGACGGGGCGAACAACATCCGCATCGTCTGGAACGTGGTCCTGCCCGCGGCCCGGCCCGCGATGATGGTGCTCGGCATGCTCACCTTCGTACAGGCGTGGAACGACTTCTTCTGGCCCTTCCTCGCGCTGAACCAGGAGAACCCGACCATCCAGGTGGCGCTCGGCCAGCTCAGCGCCTCCTACACCCCCGACCAGAGCATCGTCATGGCCGGAGCCCTGATCAGCACGCTGCCGCTGCTGGTCGTCTTCATCGTCTTCGGCAAGCAGATCGTCGGCGGCATCATGGCGGGCGCCGTCAAGGGCTGAGGTCCGCGGGCCCGCGCCCCGCGCGGCCGGGCCCGCCCCGCACGTCCCGCCGTCCGCCCCCTGCGGCCCGTCCGGTACGACCCGCACACTGTCCGGCCCGCCCCGCGCGCGGGCCGTACCGGACGGGCGTTCACCAACGCCCCGGCCCTTTCCCTCCCCCGACCCCCGTCCACCACAGGTCCCGCACCGCCGGACCACCGTCCGTACCCTTCCTCACGCCACCTTTGGGAGCGCTCTCACCATGACCGCCGTACGACCCGAGACCAGTGCCCAGCAGGCGTCGAGCACCTCGTTCCCGCCGGGCTTCGTCTGGGGTGCCGCCACCGCCGCCTACCAGGTGGAGGGGGCCGCCGCCGAGGACGGCCGCACCCCCTCCATCTGGGACACCTTCAGCCACACCCCCGGCAAGGTCCGCAACGGCGACACCGGTGACATCGCCGCCGACCACTACCACCGCTACCGCGACGACGTCGCGCTGATGAAGGACCTCGGCCTCAAGGCGTACCGGTTCTCCGTCTCCTGGTCGCGGGTCCAGCCCACCGGCCGCGGCCCCGCCGTCGAGCGCGGCCTGGACTTCTACCGCAGGCTCACCGACGAGCTGCTCGAAGCGGGCATCACCCCGGTCGCCACCCTGTACCACTGGGACCTGCCGCAGGAGCTGGAGGACGTCGGCGGCTGGCCGCACCGGGACACCGCGCACCGGTTCGCCGAGTACGCCGAGATCATGGCCCGCGCCCTCGGCGACCGGGTCGGCGTGTGGACCACCCTCAACGAACCGTGGTGCAGCGCCTTCCTCGGCTACGGCTCCGGCGTGCACGCGCCCGGCCGCACCGACCCGGCCGCCACCCTGCGCGCCGCGCACCACCTCAACCTCGCGCACGGCAAGGCCGTCGGGGCACTGCGCTCGGTCCTGCCGTCGTCCGCGCAGGTCTCCCTCACCCTCAACCTGCACCAGGTGCGCCCGCTGACCGACAGCGCGGCCGACGTCGAGGCCGCGCGCCGCATCGACGCGGTCGGCAACCGGATCTTCACCGGCCCGGTCCTGGACGGCGCCTACCCCGAGGACCTGCTCGCCGACACCGCGCACCTCGTCGACTGGTCCGAGCTGGTGCACGACGGCGACCTGGCGGAGATCTCCCGGCCGATCGACGTGCTCGGCGTCAACTACTACTCGCCCACCGTGGTCTCCCTGGCCACCGAGGGCGCCGGCACCACCAAGAACGACGGCCACGGCGCCAGCGAGCACTCCCCGTGGACCGGCTGCGACGACGTCGCCTTCCACCTCGCCAACGACCAGCTCACCGCGATGAACTGGGCCATCGACGCCGACGGGCTGCACACCCTGCTGACCGGGCTCGCGGCCTCGCACCCGCAGCTGCCGCTGATGGTCACCGAGAACGGGGCCGCCTTCGACGACTACGCCTCCCCCGAGGGCCGGGTCGAGGACCCGCAGCGCATCGCCTATCTGCACGGCCACCTGGAGGCGGTGCACCGGGCCATCGCCGACGGGGCGGACGTCCGCGGCTACTTCCTGTGGTCCCTGCTGGACAACTTCGAGTGGTCCTACGGCTATTCGAAGCGCTTCGGTGCCGTCTACGTCGACTACCCCACCCAGCGCCGCATCCCCAAGGCGAGCGCCCACTGGTACGCCGGCGTGATCCGCGACAACGCGCTGCCGGCCGGCCGGTGAGCGAGGCGGGGGCCTGACCGGCCACGGGCCCGAGGGGCGCGGCCGTGATCCCGGCCGCGCCCCTGCGCGTTCCCGGGGGCGGGGGGCAACGGAGCCGGCCCGGCGAGGGACGATGGGCGCGGGGGCGGTTCGGCCCCTGCTGTTACATTCCTGGCCTGAGGGCGGCGAACGGGAGGCGCGACCATGGCGGTCAACGGTGGACGGGGCCGGGGCGGCCGGCGGCCGACCCTGGAGGAGGTCGCCGCGCGGGCCGGAGTCGGCCGCGGCACGGTCTCGCGCGTGATCAACGGCTCGCCCCGGGTCAGCGACGCGACCCGCGCCGCGGTGGAGGCGGCGGTCGCCGAACTCGGTTACGTCCCCAACACCGCGGCCCGCGCCCTGGCCGCCAACCGCACCGACGCCATCGCCCTGGTGGTGCCCGAGCCGGAGACCCGGTTCTTCGCCGAGCCGTACTTCTCCGACATGCTGCACGGGGTGGGGGCCGAACTGGCCGAGACCGAGACGCAGTTGCTGCTGATCTTCGCGGGCAACGACCGGGAACGGCGGCGGCTGGCCCAGTACCTGGCGGCCCACCGGGTGGACGGCGTCCTGCTGGTCTCGGTGCACGCCGACGACCCGCTGCCCGATCTGCTGGCCCAGCTGGAGATCCCGGCGGTGATCAGCGGCCCGCGCTCGGCCGCGGAGACGCTCACCTCGGTGGACTCGGACAACTACGGCGGCGCCCGCGCGGCCGTGGAGCACCTGCTGTCCCGGGGGCGTACCCGGATCGCCCACATCACCGGCCGCCCGGACGTGTACGGCGCCCAGCGCCGCGTCGACGGCTACCGCGACGCCCTGCGCGCGGCCGGCCAGGAGCCGGACGAACTCCTCGTCGAACCCGGTGACTTCACCGAGGAGGGCGGCCGCCGGGCCATGTCCGCCCTGCTGTCGCGCCGCCCCGATCTGGACGCGGTCTTCGCCGGCTCGGACGTGACGGCGGCCGGCGCCCGCCAGGTGCTGCGCGAGGCGGGCCGCCGCATCCCCGACGACGTCGCCCTGGTCGGCTACGACGACTCCGCCATCGCCCGCCACATGGACCCGCCCCTCACCAGCGTCCGCCAGCCCATCGAGCAGATGGGCCGGACCATGATCAGTCTGCTCCAGGCCGAGGTGGCCGGCGGCACCGGCCCGCGGCAGCGGCACACGGTGCTGCCGACGGAACTGGTGCCGCGGGCGTCGTCCTGAGCGGGCGCCTCGGGCGCCTCGGGCGGTCCGGCCCGTGCGGGCGTGAGCGGCCGGGTCGCGGGGACGTGCTCGCGGGCTGCCGGCAGGCGATGCGGGACGGGTCCGCGGCGATCCGACGGCTCTCCGCGCCGTGGACGCGGTGCACGAGAGCCTCGACCCCTGGGTGATCGTCGTCGAGCGGGTCGCGGCCGTCGCGCCGTCGTCCGGCGGAACGCGGGGGCCGGACGCGAAACAGCCGGTGATCCCGTCGTGCGACGGAATCACCGGCTGATCGTTCAGGGTGAGTGACGGGACTCGAACCCGCGACATCCTGGACCACAACCAGGTGCTCTACCAGCTGAGCTACACCCACCACGACCGGTGTGGGAACTTGTCGTTTCCCCGACCGGCCGAGAAGAAGTCTACAGGGTCCGAAGGGGTGCTCGCGCACAGGTTTTCGCGCCGCACCCCCCACGGCCCCCGGACGTACTACTTCGCCGGCACCACGTGCTTGGCCGCGATCGTCCGCGCCGTGTCCGAGTCGGGCCCGGGCTGCGGCACGAAGATGGCCTCGCGGTAGTAGCGCAGCTCGGCGATCGACTCGCGGATGTCGGCGAGGGCCCGGTGGTTGCCGTTCTTCTCCGGGCTGTTGAAGTACGCCCGCGGGTACCAGCGGCGGGCCAGCTCCTTGATCGAGGAGACGTCCACGATCCGGTAGTGCAGCCAGTCCTCCAGCGTCGGCATGTCCCGCAGCAGGAAGCCGCGGTCGGTGCCGACCGAGTTGCCGCACAGCGGAGCCTTGCCCGGCTCCTTCACGTGCTCCTTGATGTACGCGAGGACCTGCTCCTCGGCGTCCTGGAGCGTCGTGCCGTTCGGGAGCTCGGCGAGCAGCCCGGACGCGGTGTGCATCTGACGCACCACCTCCGGCATCGTCTCCAGCGCCCGCTCCGGCGGGCGGATGACGATGTCCACCCCCTCGCCGAGTACGTTCAGCTCGGAGTCGGTGACGAGGGCGGCCACCTCGATGAGAGCGTCGTCGGACAGCGAGAGGCCGGTCATCTCGCAGTCGATCCACACCATGCGATCGTTCATGCGACCACCCTAAGGCGGACCTGAGCGTTTGGGATGCCCCGCGTCGGTACCGGCCGCGGTCGAGAGGACGGCCGCGGGGCAGAACCGCGGGGGAGCCGTGTGCGATCGCGGGGGAGCCGGGGGGAAGGGAGCGGGGGCGGAGCCCGAAGACTCCGCCCCCGCTCCCCGACCGTCGGGACCCGTCAGCTTCCGGCGCGCGGCCCGGGGAGCAGCGTCACCGCCCCGGCCGCCGCGGTGCGCCGGCTCTGGATCGGCACCCCGCTGTCCCGCTCCGGGTGCAGCACCGAGGGCACCGAGCCCATCGGGCCGGGACCCGGCAGGCCCGGGGACGGCATCGGCTGACCGGACGGCGGCTGTGCGCCGACCGCCTCCGGTTCACCCGGCTTGTCGCCCTGGGGCCGGCGGGCCCGGTAGGCGGCCCGGTACGCGGCGGGCGAGGAGCCCAGCTGGCGGCGGAAGTGCCCGCGCAGCGCGACCGGCGAGCGGAACCCGCAGCGGCCGGCCACCTCGTCCACCGAGTAGTCCGACGTCTCCAGCAGCCGCTGCGCCTGGAGCACCCGCTGGGTGATCAGCCACTGCAACGGCGCGCTGCCGGTGAGCGAGCGGAACCGGCGGTCGAACGTACGGCGGCTCATGTACGCGCGGGCCGCCAGCGTCTCCACGTCGAACTGCTCGTGGAGGTGCTCCAGCGCCCAGGCGACGACCTCGGCGAGCGGGTCGGCGCCGATCTCCTCCGGTAAAGACCGGTCGAGATAGCGCTCCTGACCGCCGGACCGGCGCGGCGGGACCACCAGGCGCCGGGCGAGCGCACCGGCCGCCTCGTTGCCGTGGTCCGTGCGCACGATATGAAGACAGAGATCGATTCCGGCCGCCGTACCCGCGCTGGTGAGCACGTCGCCGTCGTCGACGAACAGCTCCCGCGGATCGACGTGCACCGACGGATAGCGCTTGGCCAGCGTCGGCGCGTACATCCAGTGGGTGGTCGCCGGGCGGCCGTCCAGCAGTCCGGCCGCCGCCAGCACGAACGCGCCGGTGCACAGCCCCACGATGCGGGCGCCTTCCTCGTGCGCCCGGCGCAGTGCGTCGAGCGCCTCCTCCGGCGGCGGCGCGGTGATCGAGCGCCAGGCCGGTACCACGACGGTGCCGGCGCGGGAGATCGCCTCCAGCCCGTGCGGCGCGGTGAGTTCGAGGCCCCCCGTGGTCCGCAGGGGTCCTTCCTCACCGCCGCACACCAGCAGCCGATAGCGCGGCACCCCGGCGTCCTGGCGGTCGATCCCGAACACCGACAGCGGTATGGAACTCTCGAAGATGGGGCCGCCGCTGAACAGCAGCACCGCGACGATCTCCTTGCGGCGACGCCCGGACAGCTTCCGGACGGCGGCTTCCGGCGCGGCAGTGGAGTCGTGGCTCATACTGCTAAGCCCCCCTCGGTGGTCGCGGCTCCTCGGTTGTGTCGCTCCTGCACGTTTCCCCTCGGTCCTGCACGAGTCCCCCGCCGTAAGACAGTCAAGATCGAATCTACTGGGTCCCGCGAACACACGGTGACCAGTTCCAAATGCGGCACATTGTCGACATGACAACTTGGCGTGAAGCATTCGATCACGAAGGGTTGCACTCGCGAGCCGTGCAGGGAAGTGCGCCTCGTGGCAGTGGCCAAAGCGCGTAGGGTGCGCAGCGCCCCACAGACCCTTTCCGTGCAGGTGGAACGGGGGTTGAGGGGTGGTCAGGAGCACCTTTGGGCGAGAACCAGAAGTTGGCTGAAAAGAAGCGCTTGTAAGCGTGGAAACCGGTCAGTCGACCGGTGTCCGCTCCCGCGTGTGACGTCCGCCTCTTTGCACGCCGGAACGGTCCGCCCCGCGTGCGCCCCCGTGCCGGGCACCGCGCCCGTGGCCCCCGCCCGCGCCGTCGGCCCCCCGCCGTGCGCCGCGCGCTCCCCGCGCCCGCCGGCCCCCTCGCACACCCCGGCCCGCCCGTGCGCCCCGGGTGCCGCGCGCACCTCGCGCACCTCGCTCCGAGCGGCGCAGCAGCAGCCGGCAGACGGCGGTGACGGCGGCCAGGCCCAGCGCGGTGCCCGTGGCACCGGCCAGCGAGGTGCCGTACCAGACCAGGACCACGGGGACGAGGACGCAGCTGAAGGCGGCCCAGCGGATCAGTTCGCTCGCGCTGTCCGGCGCGGCGGGCTCCTCGTCGGTCCGGGGACCGGGCATCTCGTACTCCCTGTGGCGCCTCGTGGCTCGCTGTGGCGGTGGCTCACCCCCTTCAACGCCCGTCCGACCGGTCGGTCACCGGCCGTGCGGCTGTGAATCCCGTGCAAACCGCCTGTACGGGGCAGCGAGCATTGCGTTACGGGCGCGGCTCGTGCATGCTCCGGTGAACCCCTACGGACGTCGGGGACCGCTTACGGAGCGTGCAAGGGATCTGGGCTCGGGAGGCGTGCCGCCGTACCCTTGGGGGTATGGGGTGGGGAAGATGTTTCCCGGACAGCTCCGCTGCACACTGTCGTCCATCCCATAAAGGATCACAACGCCGAGACAGCCATGGCCGGTCACGAATTCTTCGAACCCGCGGACCGCAAGCGGCCGGTCGCCGATCCCACGGCGGCCGATCCCCTGGCGGCGGACGAGTCACGCCAATCCTGCGATCCAGCCTTCCGGCACGGGGTCGTCGTCGGCTTCGACGGCTCCACCTCCAGCGAGCGCGCCCTCGCCTATGCGATAGGCATGGCCCACCGCTCCCACTCCGGCCTGATCATCGTGCACGTCGCCAACCGGCTGCCGACCACCGTGTGGGCGGGCTGCGAGCCCCCGGTCTTCGTGGACGTACCGGACCACCGCACGGAGGTCCTCGGTCTCGAACTGGCCTGCGCGGACTACCTCTCCGAGGTGCCGTGGATCCTGGTCGAGCGCGGCGGGGACATCTGCCACGAACTCGAAGAGGTGGGGCGGGAGTACGAGGCGGACGCGATCGTCGTCGGCTCCACCCAGGGCATCGTGGGCCGGATCTTCGGCTCCGTCGCGGGGCGGCTCGCCCGCCGGGCGCGGCGGCCGGTGATCGTCATCCCCTGACACGCGAAGGACCCCCGTGCGCCGCGCACGGGGGTCCCTTTTGGTCCGCTTACTCGACCGTCACCGACTTCGCCAGGTTCCTCGGCTTGTCGATGTCCCGGCCGAGCGCCTTCGCCGTGTGGTAGGCGAGGAGCTGGAGCGGGATGCCCATCAGGATCGGGTCGAGCTCGTCCTCGTTCTTGGGGACGACGATGGTCTGGTCGGCCTTCTCCTGGTGCTGGTGGGCCACCGCGAGGATCTTGCCCTCGCGGGCCTTGATCTCCTCCAGCGCGGCGCGGTTCTTCTCCAGCAGGTCGTCGTCGGGGACGATCGCGACCGTCGGCAGGGCCGGCTCGATCAGCGCCAGCGGGCCGTGCTTCAGCTCGGAGGCCGGGTAGGCCTCGGCGTGGATGTAGGAGACCTCCTTCAGCTTGAGGGAGGCCTCACGGGCGACCGGGTAGCCGCGGACCCGGCCGATGAAGAGCATCGAGCGGGCGTCGGCGTACAGCTCGGCCAGCTCCCTGATCTGCTCCTCCTGCTTGAGGATCTCGGTGATCTGCCCGGGCAGCTTGCGCAGGCCCTCGATGATCCGCTTGCCGTCGCGCACCGAGAGGTCGCGGGTGCGGCCCAGGTGCAGGGCGAGCAGGGCGAAGGCGACCGTGGTGTTGGTGAAGCACTTGGTCGACACGACGCAGACCTCGGGGCCCGCGTGCACGTAGATGCCGGCGTCCGCCTCGCGCGCGATCGCCGAACCGACCACGTTGACGACGCCGAAGACCCGCGCGCCCTTGCGCTTGAGCTCCTGCACGGCGGCGAGGACGTCGTACGTCTCACCGGACTGGGAGACGGCGACGTACAGGGTGTCGGGGTCCACGACCGCGTTGCGGTAGCGGAACTCGGAGGCCGGCTCGGCGTCGGCGGGGATGCGGGCCAGCTCCTCGATCATCTGGGCGCCGATCATGCCCGCGTGGTACGAGGTGCCGCAGCCGAGGATCTTCACCCGGCGGATCTGCCGGGCCTCGCGGGCGCCCAGGTTGAGGCCGCCGAGGTGCACGGTGGAGAACCGGTCGTCGATCCGGCCGCGCAGCACGCGGTCGACCGCGTCGGCCTGCTCGAAGATCTCCTTGTGCATGTAGGTGTCGTGGCCGCCCATGTCGTACGACTCGGCCTCCCACTCCACCGTGGTGGGCTCGCTCGTGGTGCGGGTGCCCTCGGTGGTGTAGGTGCGGAAGTCGTCGGCCTTGAGGGTGGCCATCTCGCCGTCGTCCAGGGTCACTATCTGGCGGGTGTGCATGACCAGGGCGGCGATGTCGGAGGCGACGAACATCTCCTTCTCGCCGATGCCGAGGACGACCGGGGAGCCGTTGCGGGCCACCACGATCCGGTCGGGGAAGTCGGCGTGCAGCACGGCGATGCCGTACGTGCCCTCGATCAGCCGGACCGCCTGGCGGACCTTGTCCTCGAGCTTCTCGGCGGTCGAGCGGGCGATGAGGTGGGTGAGCACCTCGGTGTCGGTCTCGGAGAGGAACTCGACGCCGTCCGCCTCCAGCTTGCGGCGCAGGTCGGCGGCGTTGTCGATGATGCCGTTGTGGACGACGGCGACCTTGTTGTCGGCCGACATGTGCGGGTGGGCGTTCACATCGGAGGGGGCGCCGTGGGTGGCCCAGCGGGTGTGGGCGATGCCGGTGGTGCCCTTGAAGCGCGCCGGGATCTTCGCCTCCAGGTCGCGCACCCGGCCCTTGGCCTTGACCATCTTCAGGCCGGGCGTCTTCGGGGAGGTGACGACGACGCCCGCGGAGTCGTACCCGCGGTACTCCAGCCGCTGGAGGCCCTCCAGGAGGAGGGGGGCGACGTCACGCTTCCCGATGTAACCGACAATTCCGCACATAGACAGGTATTCCTAGCCGTAGACGATGCGGCGCAGCTGCCTGAGCGTCAGCTCGGGCGGTGCCACCGCTCGATATCTGAGGTCCGCCCCGATCCGTTCGAAGATCTCCGCGTTCACCAGGCCCTGGGCCTGGAGCTCGCGGTGGCGGCGACGGACGAAGTCCTCCGTCGACTCGTCGAAGTAGGCGAGCACGTCCTGGATCACCCGCAGCGCCTCGCCCCTGGCCAGGGGCGTGGATCGCATCAGATGATCTACGAGTTCGTCGTGCACCCGGTAGATCCTCGGGTACCGGAGACGGTTTCGCAAGAATCCTGCCCGATATCGGGCAGCCAACGGCCGGGCGGGGCTGGGGAGTCCCGCCCATGCCCTGTGGCTCACCTCACATCTTGTCGAGCACCGCCCGCTTGGCCAGCGTGAACTCCTCCTCGGTCAGCACCCCGTCACGGCGCAGCTCGCCCAGCTCCCGCAGCCGGCGCAGCAGCGCGTCGTGGGTGTCCTCGGCGGCCCCCTGCTCCGGTGCGGGCCCCTGCTCCGGCGGCGGCGCCGACCGCGGCGCGGGCAGCTCCTCGCGGTGGCCGGCGGACCCCGGCGCCGAGGGGTGCGGCAGCCGTGCCTGTACGGCGGCGGCCACCAGCGCCATCAGCGGGTCCTTGCGGAAGCCCCACAGCTCCACGGCGTTCGGGTCGTACTTGGCCCGTTGGGTGACCGGGGCGCCCCGCACCGCGAACCGCAGGTGCCCGTTCTCCAGCCCGGACGCCGGCCGCCACTCCACGCCGAGGATCTCGGCGAGCGGGAGGGTCCGGGTACCGGTCTCGGCTTTGACGTCCTCGGTCTTCCAGTTCCACTCCAGCCGCACCCGCTCCCCGTCGAAGTACGCGCTGCCGTCCCCGGCGGACGCGGACACCGGCAGCGGCGGTCCCGGCAGCAGATAGCCGGAGACCGGCTCGGGTGAAACCCCCTCCAGCAGCAGGGCGTTGCGCACCTCGTCCGCGAAGTACTCGGCGACGCCGTACCGGTCGGGCCGCACGGTCAGCCGGTAGGGGTCGTCGGCCTCGCCGAGCCGGCCGCCGGTCGCCTGGAGCAGGGGGTCGGCGCCCTCGCGCAGCCGCAGCCTCAGCCACCCCGACTTCCTGCCCTGCTCGACGGAGACGGAGGCCAACGCGCCGAGCGGAACCACGAGTTCGCCGAGTTCCCGGCGCAGCGGCCCGACCGACTTGTCCCGGCCCGGAGTGAGCCGCAGGGCGTCGCCGTCGAAGACCCAGGTGCCGTCCTTCTGGATGATTTCCGCCATAGCGGGATTGTTTCACCGGATCTGCGGGAGAGTGGTCTCGACCAGATACGAAGGGAGCGCATGTGAGACGGAACCACAGCTCGACTCCCCGAACCGGCCGCGTTCTCGGTTCGCTGCTGCTCGTCGCGGCGGCCGGCGCCTTCGCCCTCGGCGCCGCCCCCACCGCGCCCGAGGCGCGCGCCGCCGCCGCGGGCGCCCGCGCCCAGGCCCCCGTCCCCCTGGACCGGGTCGTCCCCGCCCCCGCCTCCGTCACCCCCGGCGGAGCGCCGTACCGCATCACCCGGGGTACCGCCGTCCGGGTCGACGACTCGGCCGAGGTCCGCCGCGTCGGCGCCTATCTCACCGGCATCCTGCGGCCCTCCACCGGCTATCCGCTGCCGCTCACCGACCACGGCGGCGGCGGCATCCGGCTCCACCTGGCCAAGAGCGGCCTGGGCGCCGAAGGCTACCGGCTGCACAGCGGCCCCGACGGCGTCACCCTCACCGCGGACACCCCGGCCGGTCTCTTCCACGGTGTGCAGACGCTGCGTCAGCTGCTGCCCGCCGCCGTGGAGAGGAAGACAGTGAGCCGGCAAAGCTGGCGGATCGCCGGCGGCACCATCGAGGACCGCCCCCGCTACGCCTACCGCGGCGCCATGCTGGACGTCTCCCGGCACTTCTTCGGCGTCGACCAGGTGAAGCGGTACATCGACGAACTCGCCCTGTACAAGGTCAACGAGCTGCATCTGCACCTCAGCGACGACCAGGGCTGGCGCATCGCCGTCGACTCCTGGCCGCGCCTTTCGGCCTACGGCGGCGCCACCGAGGTCGGCGGCGGCAAGGGCGGCTACTACACCAAGGCGCAGTACCGGCAGATCGTCTCCTACGCAGCCTCCCGCTATGTGGAGGTCGTCCCGGAGATCGACATGCCCGGCCACACCAACGCGGCCCTCGCCTCGTACGCCGAGCTCAACTGCGACGGCGTGGCACCCCCGCGCTACACCGGCACCAGCGTCGGCTTCAGCTCGCTGTGCGTCTCCAAGGACGTCACCTACACCTTCGTCGACGACGTGGTGCGGGAGCTGGCCGCGCTCACCCCGGGCCGCTACCTGCACATCGGCGGCGACGAGGCGCACTCCACCAGCCACGCCGACTACGTGACGTTCATGGACCGGGTGCAGCCGGTCGTCGCCAAGTACGGCAAGACGGTCATCGGCTGGCACCAGCTCACCGGCGCCCACCCCGCCAAGGGCGCCCTCGCCCAGTACTGGGGCCTGGACGGCACCGGCGCGGCCGAGAAGGACCAGGTCGCACGGGCCGCCCGCAACGGCACCGGGCTGATCCTGTCCCCGGCCGACCGGGTCTACCTGGACATGAAGTACACCAAGGACACCAAGCTCGGCCTCACCTGGGCGGGCCTGGTCGAGGTGCGCAGGTCGTACGACTGGGACCCCGGCGCCTATCTGCCGGGCGCGCCGGCGTCGGCGGTCAGGGGCGTGGAGGCGCCCCTGTGGTCGGAGACCCTGAAGACGTCCGCCGACATCGAGTACATGGCCTTCCCGCGGCTGCCGGGCGCGGCCGAGCTGGGCTGGTCGCCGGCGGCCACCCACGACTGGGACACCTACAAGGTGCGCCTGGCCGCCCAGGCTCCGCGCTGGGACGCCCTCGGCATCCGCTACTACAAGTCGCCGCAGGTGACCTGGCCCACGAGCTGAGACGGAGGTGGACGGGCGCCCCGGAGGACCGTACTCCGGGGCGCCCGCCCGTCCCTGGGGCCCTCGCGGCCCCGGGCCTCAGAACCCGGCGATGGGGTTCCTCAGGGTGCCCACCAGCTGGAGCGCCCCCGACGGGTCGGCGAGGTCCACCATCTGCCGGTTGTCGCGCAGCTGGAGCCGGTTGAGGCAGGACAGCGCGAACTCGGGCGCGAACACGTCGTACCGGCGGAACCGGTCGGCCAGTCCGGGATTCGCCTCCTGGTAGGCGCGGGTGGTCCGCGCGACCGTCCGCCAGAACTCGTCCTCCGTGAGGACGCCCTCGGCGGCGAGGAGGGCGGCGAGGAAGCGGAAGAAGCAGTCGAAGACATCGGTGAAGACCGACAGCAGCCGCTCGTCCTCGGGGACGTCGGCCCGGATCCGCGCCACCTCCGGCGGCAGCGGCGTGTCCGGGTCCATCACCACGATCTCCTCGGCGATGTCCTTGTACACCGCCCGCCGCACGACCCCGTCCCGCAGCACCAGGATGGTGTTCTCGCCGTGCGGCATGAACGCCAGGCCGTAGGCGTAGAAGCTGTGCAGCAGCGGCACGTAGTACGCCCGCAGGTACGTCGCCAGCCAGTCGGCCGGTGCCAGCCCGGACCGCTCGATCAGCGCGCCCGCGAAGGAGGCGCCCTCGTGGTCCACGTGCAGCAGGGAGGCCATCGTGGCGAGCGACTCGCCGTCGTCGAGGGAGGGCACCGGGCTCTCCCGCCACAGCGCGGCCAGCATCTTGCGGTAGGGGGAGTGGCGGTCGGTGGCCCGCTCGTACTCCAGGTGCCGGTAGCCGACGGCGGCCCGCTCCCGGATGATCGTCAGGCCGGTGCCCTTCAGCACCGGGTCGTCCTCGATCAGCCGGGCGAGCCAGTCGTTGATGGCCGGGGTGGCCTCCATGTAGGCGGCGGAGAGCCCGCGCATGAAGCCCATGTTGAGCACGGACAGGGCCGTCTTCACATAGTGCTTGTGCGGGTCGCTGGTGTTGAAGAAGGTCCGGATGGACTGCTGGGCGAGGTACTCGTCGTCGCCCTCGCCGAGGCAGACGAGGTGGCGCCGGGCGATCTCCGCGGCGAAGGTGACCGACAGCTTGTTCCACCACTGCCAGGGGTGGACCGGCAGGAAGAGGTAGTCGGCGGGGTCAAGCCCCTGCGCGGTCAGCGTCCGGTGGAACCGCTCGACGGTCGCCGCGCCCAGCTCACCCCGGACGAAGCCCTCGTACTCGATCCCGGCCCCCGCCGTGAACGCGGCCCGCGAGCGGTGCGCGGCCAGCCACACCAGGCGGATCGGGTGCGCGGTCTCCGGGGCGTACGACAGGTACTCGTCGACGCCGAACCCGAGCCGTCCGTTGTTGGCGACGAAGCAGGGGTGGCCCTCGGTCATCCCCGTCTCGATCGCCTGGAAGCCGCTCGCGGCCAGCTCGGCCGCCGTGACACGGGGCTTGGTGAGCTTGTAGCAGGTGCCGGCCAGGGTGGAGGAGATCTCCTCCAGGTAGACCGGCAGTATCTCGTCGCTCAGCCCCAGGGACTCCTTCAGTTCGATGAAGAAGTCCAGTGCGGCGAGCGGGAGTTCGCGGCCGTCGCGGTGGCGGGTGATCGAGCCGGCGTCGACCTGCCAGTGGTCCAGGGCGCGGCGCACGGCGGTGAACCGGTACGCGGTGAGCCCGTCGTCGCCGCGCACGACGTACCCCTCGCCGTCCTCCTCGGGGCTGATCAGGCGCTCGTGCGCGAACTCGGCGAGCGCCTTGCGGATCAGCAGCCGGTTGGCGGTCGCCCAGCGCTCGGGGGACAGATGGGCCACGGCCTGTGCGGGGGTCATCGGGCCACCGCCTGGGTGAACTGCTCGCGGGTGCAGAAGCTCAGCAGGGCCCGCTTCTCCGGCTTGCGGATCTCCCGCTCGGCCACGAAGCCGACGGCCGCGTTCAGCGCGTGCACCGCCGTGTTGCGCACGTCCGGCTCGACGACGACGCGCCGCACCGCCGGATCCTCGAACAGGCGGGCCATGACGGCGGTGAGGACGGCCCGGGTGAAGCCGTGCTCGGGCGTGTCGGTCGCCGGGGTCAGGAAGTGCATCCCGATGTCACCGGGGCGCGCCTCGTAGAGGCCGACCAGTTCCCGGTGCGCCGGGTCGTACGTCTCCATGAGGAAGACGGGCCGCTCGCCGCGCAGCCCGAGGAGGGCCTCCTGGTGCTCGTCGGCGGCTGTCTCCGTGTACACGCGCTCGATGTCCGCTTGCCGGGCGTCCTGCATCATCCAGAAGGCGGCCTTGGGGTGGGTGATCCAGGAGTGCAGCAGTGCGGCGTCCGCGCGCGGATCGACGGGACGGAAGCCGAAGTCGGTGTCGGTCATACGGCGAACTCCTGGAAGGCGATGGACTTCTCGACCGGGTAGTGCTCACTGCCGAGCAGCTCGCGGATGATGGTCGCGTTGCGGTACGGGCCCATGCCGAGGTCGGGGCTGGTGATGCTGTGGGTGTGGACGCCGGCGTTCTGGAGGAAGACGCCGCGGCCGGTGACGTCGATGCTGTAGTTGCGGGCGACGTCGAAGCGGCCGTGGCCGTCGAAGCGCAGCCGGTCGCGGAGCGGGGCGAGGAAGGCCGGCGGCTCGTAGTGGTAGCCGGTGGCCAGCACCAGGCCCTCGCTGCGGATCTCGAAGTCCTTGCCCTGCTCGTCCTGGCGGAAGCCGAGGGTGTAGCTCCCGTCGTCGTAACGGGCGCTCACCAGTGAGGAGTTGGTGAGCAGCCGGGTCGGCAGCGGCCGGTCCCCGCGCGACACGTCCTTCTGGTACAGCAGGTCGAAGATCGCGTCGATCAGCTCCGAGTTGATGCCCTTGAACAGGCCCTTCTGCTGCTTCTCCAGCCGGTAGCGGGTCTCCTCGGGCAGCGCGCGGAAGTAGTCGATGTAGTCCGGAGAGGTCATCTCCAGCGTCAGCTTGGTGTACTCCAGCGGGAAGAACCGCGGGGAGCGGGTGACCCAGTTGAGCTGGTAGCCGTGGACGTCGATCTCGGACAGCAGCTCGTGGTAGATCTCCGCCGCGCTCTGCCCGCTGCCGACGACCGTGATGGACCTCTTCTCGCGCAGCTCCGCCTTGCGGTGCATGTACGCGGAGGTGTGCAGCAGGTCCCCGCCGAGGCCGCGGCAGGCTTCGGGGAGGTACGGCACCGTGCCCGTGCCGAGGACGAGGTGCCGGGCGCGGTACGTCTCCCCGGCGGCGGTGCGCACGAGGTACAGCTCGCCCTCCTCGTCGTACGACACCTCGGTGACCGTGGTGCCGAACCGGACGCTGCTCAGCCGGCCCGCGGCCCAGCGGCAGTAGTCGTCGTACTCCACCCGCAGCGGATAGAAGTTCTCCCGGATGTAGAAGGAGTACAGCCTGCCCTTCTGCTTCAGGTAGTTGAGGAAGGAGTACGGCGAGGTCGGGTCGGCCAGGGTGACCAGGTCCGACATGAACGGGGTCTGGAGGTGGGCGCCGTCCAGGAACATCCCGGCGTGCCACTCGAAGCCGGGCTTGGACTCCAGGAAGACGGCGTCCAGCGCGTCGATCGGCTCGGTGAGGCAGGCGAGACCGAGGTTGAAGGGGCCGAGGCCGATCCCCACGAGGTCGTGGACGCGGCTGGCTTCAGGAAGCGCGGTCAAGGGATTCTCCCAGGTACTGCTCGGCGTGGCCGGCGATCAGATCGAGGACGGCGGCGATGTCGGCCGGGGTCGTCTCGGGGTTGAGGAGGGTGAACTTCAGGTAGTGGCGGCCGCCGACCTTGGTGCCCGCGACCACGGCCTCGCCGGAGGCGAACAGGGCCTTGCGGGCATGGAGGTTGGCGCGGTCGGTCTCGGCCGGGTCGGTGACGGCGGCCGGGACCCAGCGGAAGACCAGGGTGGACAGGGACGGCTCGACCACCACCTCGAACCGCGGGTCGGCGGCCAGCAGCCGCCACCCCGCCACGGCCAGGTCGCAGACCTCGTCGAAGAGTTCGCCGATGCCGTCGGCGCCCATGGTGCGCAGGGTCAGCCACAGTTTGAGGGCGTCGAACCGGCGGGTGGTCTGGAGGGACTTGTCGACCTGGTTGGGGATGCGCTCGCGCACCGTCGTGAGCGGGTTGAGGTAGTCGGCGTGGTAGGTGGCGTGCCGCAGGGTGGCGCCGTCGCGGACCAGCACGGCGGACGAACTCACCGGCTGGAAGAAGGACTTGTGGTAGTCGACGGTGACCGAGTCGGCGCGCTCGATGCCGTCGATGCGGTGCCGGTACTTCCGGGAGGCGAGCAGCCCGCAGCCGTAGGCGGCGTCCACGTGCAGCCACACCCCGTACCGGTCGCACAGCTCGGCGATCCGGGGCAGCGGGTCGATGGAGCCGAAGTCGGTGGTACCGGCGGTGGCGACGACCGCCATCGGCACCAGGCCCGCACGGCGGCAGCGCTCCAGTTCGCCGGCGAGGGCGACGGTCCGCATCCGCTTGTCGCGGTCGACGGGCACGGTGACGACCGCGTCCTCGCCGAGCCCCAGCAGTTTCGCCGACTTCTGCACGCTGAAGTGGCCGATCTCGGAGGCGAGGATCCGCAGCTTCGCCGGGTCGTGGCACTTGGCCTCCTCCCGGGCCAGCAGCAGCGCCTGGAGGTTGGACTGCGAGCCGCCGGACGTGAAGACCCCGTCCGCGGCGGGCCCGAGCCCGATCCGCCCGGCCGTCCAGTCGATCAGCTTGCGCTCGATGAGGGTGCCGCCGGCCGACTGGTCCCAGGTGTCCAGCGAGGAGTTGACCGCGGAGAGCACCGCCTCGCCGAGCACCGCCGGGATGACGACCGGGCAGTTGAGGTGGGCGAGATAGCGGGGGTGGTGGAAGTAGACCGCGTCCTTCAGATAGACGTCCTCCAACTCGTCCAGCGCGGCCGCGGTGTCGCCGAGCGGCCGGTCCAGGTCGATGGCGTCGACCCGGGGCGCGAGCGCGTCCGGCGTGACACCGCTGAACGGCCGCTCGGTGCCGGCGAGTTTCTCCGCCACCCGCTCGACTCCTTCGGTCACGGAGCGGCGGTAGTGCTCCGCGGTGAGGCCGTTGAGCAGGTGGGAGCGCATGGGGGTGTCCTCCGGTGAGGTGGATTCAACTTAGGTTAGCCTAACCTAAGTTTGCCGAATCGGGGCGCACGTCTGCGCGGACGAGGGTCATGCCCCCCGGGGTCGGGCTACTCTCCCGCCGCCCGCAGCTCTTCCTCCGTCAGGCCCCGTCGCCAGTACCCCACGAACGTCACCCGGCGCCGGTCCACGCCGCGTTCGCCGACGAAGTGGCGGCGCAGTGCCTTCACTTGGCCCGACTCTCCGGCGAGCCACACGTAGGGTCGCGCGGCGTCGTCCAGAAAGGTCTCCCGGAGGGCGGTGAGCGGGTCGGGGGAGCCTGTTTCGCGTACCAGCCAGGTGATCCGCGCGTCGGCGTCCGTGCGCACGTCCTGGACGTCGCCGGCGTGGGGGACCTGGAGCCAGGCGCGCACGGGGGTGCCGGGGGGAAGGGATTCGAGGATGGCGGTCGCGGCCGGTACGGCGGTCTCGTCGCCCCACATCACCACCAGGTCGGTGTCCTCGGGCGGCCGGAACCGGATCGACCGGTTGTCGGCGACCACCGGTCCGAGTAGCAGCACCCGGTCGCCGGGCACGGCCCGCGCGGCCCACCGGGAGGCGGGCCCCGCGGGCGCCGGGGCACCCGGCTCCGTGCCGTGCAGCGCGAAGTCGATGTCGACCTCGTCCGGGTCCCGGCGCAGGGCCCGCAGGGTGTACGACCGCATCACGGCCCGCACGTCCTGCGGCAACTCCCGCCACCGCCGGGACCAGTCGTCGTCCAGGTCGAGCGGGACGACGGGCTCGGTCTGCCCGGGGCGCGGCAGGAACAGGGAGAGGGACTGGTCGCGGCCGTCGGAGTGGAAGGCGTGCAGGGCGGCGCCGGTGAAGGTGACCCGGACGAGCGTCGGCCCGAGCCGCCGCGTCCGCGCGACCTGGAGGGGGAAGAACCGGAAGGGGGAGGCGACGGCTGTCGTCATGAGCGGGCTCCCGAAGGGGTGGGGTCAGGGCTGGGGTGTGCTCCGTGCGCCGGTTCAGCCGACCTTCTTCGCCTTCTCCAGCGCCTCGGCCAGGTTCGTCAACAGCGGCACGCACTTGTCGTACGACAGGATCGGCTCGGGGGACCGGGGGATCACCTGACCCGCCTTCACCGCGGGCAGCTTCTTCCAGGTCGGCTTGGTGATGTCCGCGGGCTGGATGGCCGAGGTCCGGTCGTCCATCATGATGATGTCGGCCTGGTACTTGTCGACGTTCTCCCAGCTCAGCGACTCGTACCAGCCGCCGCCCTGCTTCTTCGCGCTCTCCGGCGGCTCCACGAAGTTCACCCCGAGCGCCTTGAAGTACTCCAGGTCGATGGAGAGGTTGGTGCCGGAGACGTAGAAGAGCTGGTCGCTCGCGCTGCCCGCCATCACCTTGATGTCGGGCCTGGCCTTGGCCGCGGCGCGCAGCCGGGCCGCGGCCTCCTCGAACCGCTTCTTCGCGGCGGTGACCTTCGGTGCCTTCATGTCGGCGCCGAGCGACGCCGCGAGGTCCCACATCCGCTGGAGGGGCTCGGTGAGGGGGCGGTCGTAGACGGAGACGCCGACGCTCGGGGCGAGCGCGCCGATCTTCTTCGCGGACTCCTCCGGGACGTACCAGAGGGTGCCGGCGTCGTCGAACATGGTGCTGATCAGCACGTCCGGGGCGAGGGCGGCGTACTTCTCGATGTTGAACTGCCCCCAGGCGTTGCCGAGGACGGTCACCTTGCTGACGTCCATGTCGCCGGCCTGCACGTCAGGCTTGCCGTCCTTGGTCGTCGTGGGGCCGAAGACGCCCTTGACCTGGACGCCGTAGTCGTGGAGCGCGGCGCCGACGCCGGTGAAGGCGACGATGTTCGCGGGGGTCCTGTCCAGCTTCACGGTCGTGCCGCGGTCGTCCTTGAAGGACCAGGGGCCCGACTTCCCGGTGGCCGCCGGCCCGCCGCTGCCTTTGCCCTTGTCGTCCCCGCAGGCCGCGAGGGCGGCGCCGAGTCCGATGGCGCCGCCCGCGGCGAGCAGGCCGCGGCGAGTGAGGTGGGTGACACGGGCATGGGGCATGGGTATGACCGCTTTCGAACGGGGCGCAGCGCCCGCCGGACAGGTGCAAAGGTAGGTTAGCCTAACCTTCCTTGCTGTCCAGGGCGGGTGTGCCGACCGGCTTCAGGGCCGCCCGTACCCGCGGGCCGGGACGGCGGGCCCGCCTGGCACCCTGTCCCCCATGAGCACACCTCCCGACGGCCTGCCCGTCTACCGCGTACTGACCGGCCCGGACGACGCCGCCTTCTGCCACCGGGTGAGCGAGGCCCTCGCCCTCGGCTATGAACTGCACGAGGGGCCCTCCGTCACCTTCGACGGCGAACGCGTCGTCGTCGCCCAGGCGTTGCTGTGGCCGTCGCGCTGACATGAGGTGACATGTGCACAGGGCCGCGCGGCCCGGGTGGCGGTCAGGTCGCTCACCCGGGCCGCGCGGCCCGTCCTCCTCGGGTGCCGGAGCCCGTCAGCTCACCAGCCCCAACTCCCGTGCGATCAGCATCCGCTGGACCTCGCTCGTGCCCTCGCCGATCTCCAGGATCTTGGAGTCGCGCCACATCCGGGCGACCGGGTACTCGTTCATGAAGCCGTAGCCGCCGTGGATCTGGGTGGCGTCGCGGGCGTTGTCGACGGCGATGGTGGAGGAGTAGAGCTTGGCCAGGGCCGCCTCCTTCTTGAAGGGCTCGCCGCAGACCAGCCGGGAGGCGGCGTCGCGCCAGGCGAGGCGGGCCGTGTGGGCCTTCATCTCCATGTCGGCGATCTTGAACTGGATGGCCTGGTTGGCGCCGATGGGCCGGCCGAAGGCGTGCCGCTCCTTGGCGTACTTCACCGACTCGTCCACGCAGCCCTGGGCCAGGCCCGTGGCGAGGGCGGCGATGGCGACGCGGCCCTCGTCCAGGATGCGCAGGAACTGGGCGTAGCCGCGGCCCTCCTGGCCGAGCAGGTTGGCGGCGGGCACCCGGACGTCCACGAAGGAGAGTTCGCGGGTGTCCGAGGCGTTCCAGCCGACCTTGGAGTAGGGCGCGGCCACCGTGAAGCCCGGGGTGCCGGACGGGACGATGATCGAGGAGATCAGCGGCCTGCCGTCCGGCTTGCGGCCGGTGACCGCGGTGACCGTCACCAGCCCGGTGATGTCCGTGCCCGAGTTGGTGATGAAGCACTTGGAGCCGTTGATGACCCATTCGCCGGTGTCCGGGTCCAGCCGGGCCGTCGTACGGGTCCCGCCCGCGTCGCTGCCGCCGTCCGGCTCGGTCAGGCCGAAGCCGCCCAGCATCTCGCCCGAGCACAGCCGGGGCAGCCACTCGCGCTTCTGCTCCTCGGTGCCGAAGAGGTGGATCGGCATGGCGCCGAGCGAGACGCCGGCCTCCAGGGTGATGGCCACCGAGGAGTCCACCCGGGCCAGCTCCTCCAGGGCGATGCCGAGCGCCAGGTAGTCGCCGCCCATGCCGCCGTACTCCTCCGGGAACGGCAGCCCGAACAGGCCCATGCGGCCCATCTCGCGGACGATCTCGTACGGGAACTCGTGCCGCTCGTAGAAGTCGCCGATCTTCGGCGCGACGACGTCGTGCGCGAACTCCTCGACCGTGCGGCGGAGTTCCTCCAGCTCGGGGCTGAGGCGGTGGTCCATGCTGATCACTGTTCCTTGTGGGAGAGAGCGCGGACGGTACGGGAGGGGCTGGGCCGGTCGAGGTGGGCGGCCATCCACACGCTGGTGGCGGTCAGCCGGGCGAGGTCGACGCCGGTCTCGATACCGAGCCCGTGCAGCATCCAGACCAGGTCCTCGGTGGCGAGGTTGCCGGTGGCGGACTTGGCGTACGGGCAGCCGCCGAGCCCGCCGGCCGACGCGTCGACCGTGGTCACGCCGTGTTCCAGCGCCGCGTAGGTGTTGGCGAGGGCCTGTCCGTAGGTGTCGTGGAAGTGCACGCCGATCTCGTCGGTCGGCACGCCCTCCTCGTTGAGCAGATTGAGGAGTTCCTGCACATGGCCGGGGGTGGCCACCCCGATGGTGTCGCCGAGGCTCAGCTCGTCGCAGCCCATGTCCCGCAGGGCGGTGCAGACGCGGGCCACCTGGTGCAGCGGCACCGCGCCCTCCCAGGGGTCGCCGAAGCACATGGAGACGTAGCCGCGCACGTGCGCGCCCGCGTCCTTGGCCTGGCGCACCACCGGCTCGAACACCGCGAGGGACTCGTCCACCGTGCGGTTGAGGTTGGCCTTGGCGAAGGACTCGGTGGCGCTGGCGAAGACCGCGATCCGGTCGGCGCCCAGCCCCAACGCCCGCTCCAGGCCGCGCTGGTTGGGGACAAGTACGGGCAGTGCGACCCCGGCCAGGTCCCGCACCTGCGGGTACAGCTGCTCCGCGTCGGCGAGCTGGGGCACCCACTTGGGGTGCACGAAGCTCGTCGCCTCCACGGTCGTCAGACCCGCGTCGGCCAGCCGGCGGATGAACTCGGCCTTCACCTCGGTCGGTACGGCGATCTTCTCGTTCTGGAGCCCGTCGCGCGCCCCGACCTCGTGGATCCGCACCCGGGCGGGCAGGCCCGGGGCCGGTACGACCATGGGCAGTTGCTCGGTGCTCACTCCGCCTCCTCCTTCGGTGCGATGACGGCCAGCACCTGGTCCATGGCGACCGTGGTGCCCGGCGTCACGTCCAGCTCGGCGACCGTGCCCGCGTGCGGGGCGGAGATGACGTGCTCCATCTTCATCGCCTCCACCACCAGCAGGCTCTGGCCGGCGGCCACCTCGTCGCCGACGGCGACCTTGACGACGGTCACCGTGCCGGGCATCGGGGCGGTCAGCGAGTCGGCGCCCGCGTGCGCGGCCTGGGACAGGGAGGCGGCCACCGGGTCGTGGTCGCGCACCTGCCAGGCGTCGCCGTCGCGGCCCAGCCAGTCGCCGGCGCGGTGGAAGCCGTGCCGGACGCCGTCGAGGGTGACGGTCACCGCGGTGTCCGTGACCTCGGCGGTGCCGCGCGGGGTGTACGTCACCGGCTCCTGCACCCGCAGGGGGAAGGCGGGGGGCTTGGGGGTGCCGCCCAGGCGCCAGCCGTCGGGCACGGAGAAGGGGTCGGTCCAGCCGGCGCCGCGCGGCTTCAGCGCCTGGAGGCGTACGGCCGCCGCCGCCTCGTAGACCTCCTCCGGCACCCGGGTGGTGACCAGTTCGTCCACGACCCGCTCCACCAGGCCGGTGTCCAGCTCGCCCGCCACCACGGCCGGATGGCCCAGCAGCCGGCGCAGGAAGCCCGCGTTGGTCGGGACGCCCAGCGTGACCGTCTCCGCGAGCGCCGCCCGGAGCCGGCGCAGCGCCGTCTCGCGGTCGGGGCCGTACGCGATCACCTTGGAGAGCATCGGGTCGTACAGACTGCCGACCTCGGTGCCCTCGCTGAGGCCGGAGTCGGTGCGGACGCCGTCGCCCTGCGGCTCGTTTAGCAGCAGGACCGTGCCGCCGGAGGGGAGGAAGCCGCGGGCGGGGTCCTCGGCGCAGATGCGGGCCTCCACCGCGTGCCCGGTCAGCCGGACGTCCTCCTGCGCGAAGCCCAGCGGCTCGCCGGCCGCCACCCGCAGCTGCCACTCGACCAGGTCGAGGCCGGTCACCAGCTCGGTGACCGGGTGCTCCACCTGGAGCCGGGTGTTCATCTCCATGAAGTAGTACGACGACGGGTCGTTGCCCGGCACGATGAACTCCACCGTGCCCGCGCCCCGGTACCCGCACGAGCGCGCCGCCTGCACGGCCGCCTCGCCCATCGCCGCCCGCGTCGCCTCGTCGAGCAGGACGCTCGGCGCCTCCTCGATGATCTTCTGGTGCCGCCGCTGGAGCGAGCACTCGCGCTCGCCGAGGTGGACCACGTGGCCGTGGCCGTCGGCCAGCACCTGGATCTCGATGTGCCGGGGCCGGTCGATCCACCGCTCCACCAGCAGGGTGTCGTCGCCGAAGGAGGCGCGGGCCTCGCGGCGGGCGGCGGCGATCTCCTCGTCCAGCACCGACAGGTCCCGCACCAGGCGCATGCCCTTGCCGCCCCCGCCGGCCGACGGCTTCAGCAGCACGGGTGCGCCCAACTCACGGGCCGCGTCGGCCAGTTCGGGGTCGCGTCCGCCGGGGACCACCGGCACCCCGGCGGCCTTCACCGTCTCCTTGGCGCGGATCTTGTCGCCCATCAGCGCGATGGCGTCCGCCGGCGGGCCGATGAAGACCAGGCCCGCCTCCTCGCAGGCCCGCGCGAAGGCGGCGTTCTCGGCGAGGAATCCGTAGCCGGGGTGGACGGCCTGCGCGCCGGTGCGGGCGGCGGCCTCCAGCAGCCGCTCCACCGACAGATAGCTCTCCGCCGCCGGGGCCGGGCCGATCCGTACCGCCGTGTCGGCCTCCCGGACGTGCCGCGCGTCCGCGTCGGCGTCGGAGAAGACCGCCACCGAGCGCACGCCCAGCGAGCGGAGCGTACGGATGACCCGTACCGCGATCTCGCCCCGGTTGGCGACCAGCACTGTGTCGAACACGGTTCCCCTCCTCACATCCGGAAGACGCCGAACTGGGGATCTCCCAGTGGCGCGTTGGCGCAGGCCGTCAGGGCGAGTCCGAGCACCTGACGGGTCTCCATCGGGTCGATCACGCCGTCGTCCCACAGGCGGGCGGTGGCGTAGTACGCGTTGCCCTGGGTCTCGTACTGGGCGCGGATCGGCGCCTTGAAGGTCTCCTCGTCCTCGGCGGACCAGGACTCGCCGCGGCCCTCCAGCTGGTCGCGCTTGACCGTGGCGAGGACGCTGGCGGCCTGCTCGCCGCCCATCACGGAGATCTTGGCGTTGGGCCACATCCACAGGAAGCGGGGGGAGTAGGCCCGGCCGCACATCGAGTAGTTGCCCGCGCCGTAGGAGCCGCCGACGACCACGGTCAGCTTGGGCACGCGGGTGCAGGCCACCGCCGTCACCATCTTGGCGCCGTGCTTGGCGATGCCGCCCGCCTCGTAGTCCTTGCCGACCATGAAGCCGGAGATGTTCTGGAGGAACACCAGCGGGATGCCGCGCTGGTCGCACAGCTCGATGAAGTGGGCGCCCTTCTGGGCGGACTCGGAGAAGAGGATGCCGTTGTTGGCGACGATCCCCACCGGGTGGCCGTGGATGCGGGCGAAACCGGTGACCAGCGTCTGGCCGTACTCGCTCTTGAACTCGGCGAACCGGGAGCCGTCGACCACGCGGGCGATGATCTCGCGGACGTCGTAGGGGGTGCGGGAGTCGACCGGGACCGCGCCGTACAGCCCGGCCGGGTCCACCTTCGGCTCGACGGCCGGGGTGACCTCCCAGGGCAGCGACCGCCGGGCCGGGAGGGTGGAGACGATGGTGCGGACGATCCGCAGGGCGTGCGCGTCGTCCTCCGCGAGGTGGTCGGTGACGCCGGAGATCCGGGAGTGGACCTCGCCGCCGCCCAGCTCCTCCGCCGTGACCACCTCGCCGGTGGCCGCCTTCACCAGCGGGGGGCCGCCCAGGAAGATGGTGCCCTGGCCCCGGACGATGACCGCCTCGTCGCTCATCGCCGGGACGTACGCGCCGCCCGCGGTGCAGGAGCCGAGCACGGCCGCGATCTGCGGGATGCCCGCGCCGGACATCCGGGCCTGGTTGTAGAAGATCCGCCCGAAGTGCTCGCGGTCCGGGAAGACCTCGTCCTGCATCGGCAGGAAGGCGCCGCCGGAGTCGACCAGGTAGACGCAGGGCAGCCGGTTGTCGAGGGCCACCTCCTGGGCGCGCAGGTGCTTCTTCACCGTCATCGGGTAGTACGTGCCGCCCTTGACGGTGGCGTCGTTGGCGACGATCACGCACTCGCGCCCGCTGACCCGCCCGATCCCGGCGATCACCCCGGCGGCCGGCGCCTGGCCGTCGTACATCCCCTCGGCCGCCAGCGGTGCCAGCTCCAGGAAGGGCGAGCCCGGGTCGAGCAGTGTGTCGACCCTGTCCCTGGGCAGCAGCTTGCCGCGCGCGGTGTGCCGCGCCCGCGCCCGCTCACCGCCGCCGAGCGCCGCCGCGGCCAGCTTGCCGCGCAACTCCTCGACCAGTGCGAGATGGGCCTCTTCATTGGCCCGCCAGGCCTCCGACGCGGGGTCTGCCGCGCTCCGGAGCTCCGGTGCCTCCTGCATTCTGCGGTCCCCTCACCCGGTGCTCGGACCGGTTAATGAGCGTTAACCATTTCCTTCAGGTTAACGACCGCTAACCTCGCTGTCTAGAATTGTCTTCATGGCTCCCAGAACCGACGCCCCGACCCGGCGCGAGCAGATCCTGAAGGAAGCCGCGCGGCTGTTCGCCGAGCGCGGCTTCCACGGCGTCGGCGTGGACGAGATAGGGGCGGCGGTCGGCATCAGCGGCCCCGGCCTGTACCGGCACTTCCCGGGCAAGGACGCGATGCTCGCCGAGCTGCTGGTGGGCATCAGCGGGCAGCTGCTGACCGGCGCCCGGCGGCGGCTCGCGGAGGCCGACGGCGACCTGGGCGCCCCCGCGGTGCTGGACTCCCTGATCGAGGGCCACATCGACTTCGCGCTGGACGACCGGCCGCTGATCACCCTGCACGACCGCGAGCTGGACCGGCTGCGCGACAGCGACCGCAAGCTGGTGCGCCAGCTCCAGCGGCAGTACGTCGAGCTGTGGGTGGAGGTGGTCCGCGAGGTCTACCCGGCGCTGACCGAGCCCACCGCCCGCTCGGCCGTCCACTCGGTCTTCGGGCTGCTCAACTCCACCCCCCACCTGGGCCGCGCGGGCACCCTCCCGGGCCGCGGTGCCACGGCGGCGCTGCTGCACCGGATGGCGCGCGGGGCGTTCGCGGCCGCCGGCGCCGCGTAGCCGCCCGCCGCGTTCCTCCCCGGCGTGACGAGCGTTACGGCCGGCCACCCCTGGACGGGCCACCTACCCGCCGGTACGATCCAGTGAGCAAGCGCTTAGACATGCCCCATTCCGGCATGCCGAGGTACGTGGAGGTGGGCGGCGTGCGCCGTACGGTGTTCAACGAGGATCACGAGGCGTTCCGGGAGACCCTGCGCGCCTTCATCGAGGCCGAGGTCGTACCGGTGTACGACGAGTGGTTCGCGGCCGGCCAGGCGCCGCGCGACTTCTACTACAAGCTCGGAGAGCTGGGCATCTTCGGCATCAACGTCCCCGAGGAGTTCGGCGGCGCGGGCCTGGACAGCCACAAGTTCGAGGCCGTCCTCTACGAGGAGACCGCCCGCGCGGGCGTCCAGTTCGGCGGCTCCGGCGTGCACGTGCTGCTCGCCCTGCCGTACATCAAGATGCTCGCCACCGAGGACCAGAAGAAGCGCTACCTGCCGAAGTTCGTCACCGGCGAGGAGATGTGGGCCATCGCGATGACGGAGCCGGGCACCGGTTCCGACCTCGCGGGCATGAAGTCCACCGCCAAGCTGAGCGAGGACGGCACGCACTACGTCCTCAACGGTGCCAAGACCTTCATCACCGGTGGCGTGCACGCCGATCGCGTGATCGTGTGCGCCCGCACTTCCGCGCCCACCGCCGAGGACCGCCGCCACGGCATCTCGCTGTTCGCCGTGGACACCAAGTCCGAGGGCTACTCCGTCGGCCGCAAGCTGGACAAGCTGGGCCTGAAGACCTCCGACACCGCCGAGCTGGCCTTCGTGGACGTCAAGGTCCCGGTCGAGGACCTGCTCGGCGAGGAGAACAAGGGCTTCTACTACCTCGGCCACAACCTGGCCTCCGAGCGCTGGGGCATCGCCTTCGGCGCCTACGCGCAGGCCAAGGCCGCCGTCCGGTTCGCCAAGCAGTACGTCCAGGAGCGCACCGTCTTCGGCAAGCCGGTCGCGCACTTCCAGAACACCAAGTTCGAGCTGGCCGCCTGCCAGGCCGAGGTGGACGCCGCCGAGGCCGTCGCCGACCGCGCCACCGAGGCCCTGGACGCGGGCGAGCTGACCCCCGCCGAGGCCGCCTCCGCCAAGCTGTTCTGCACCGAGGTGGCGCACCGGGTCATCGACCGCTGCCTCCAGCTGCACGGCGGCTACGGCTACATGAACGAGTACCCGATCGCCCGCCTCTACGCGGACAACCGCGTCAACCGCATCTACGGCGGCACCAGCGAGATCATGAAGACGATCATCGCCAAGGACATGGGCCTGTAAGCCCGGCGCAAGGACCGGCCGGTACACCAGACACCATGAGCCAGGCACTCGAAGACCTCCTCGATCTGCTCGACCTGGAGCGGATCGAGGAGGACATCTTCCGCGGCCGGTCGCGCTCCGCCGTCGTGCCCCGCGTCTTCGGCGGGCAGGTCGCGGCGCAGGCGCTGGTCGCCGCCGGGCGGACGGTCCCCGCGGACCGGCCCGCCCACTCCCTGCACGCCTACTTCCTGCGCCCCGGCGACCCCGGCGCGCCCATCGTGTACACCGTCGACCGCATCCGCGACGGCCGGTCGTTCACGACCCGCCGCGTGGTCGCGGTCCAGCACGGCAAGCCGATCTTCCACCTCTCCGCGTCCTTCCAGACGTACGAGGAGGGCCTCGACCACCAGGCGCCGATGCCGTCCGCGCCGGACCCGGCGACCCTGCCGACCTCCCAGGAGCGGCTGCGCGGCTACGGCCATCTCGCGCCCGACGTGGTGGAGCGCTTCCTGGAGGCGCGCGAGGCGGTCGACCTCAGGTACGTGGACGAGCCGCCGTACGGGAAGTTCGGCGAGCCCCGCGAGCCGCACAGCCAGGTGTGGTTCCGCACCAACGGCAAGCTGAACGACGACCCCCTGCTGCACGTCGTCCTCGCCACCTATGTCTCCGACATGACGCTGCTCGACTCGGTGCTGCTCGCGCACGGTCGCGGCGGCTGGGCGGTCGGCGACGTGGTCGGCGCCTCCCTGGACCACGCGATGTGGTTCCACCGCCCCTTCCGCGCCGACGAATGGCTGCTCTACGACCAGGAATCGCCGTCCGCGCACGGTGGCCGCGGCCTCGGCCAGGCGCGCATCCACACCCAGGACGGCCGGCTCGCCATCACGGTGATCCAGGAGGGCGTGGTCCGCGTCCCGCGCTGACGCCGACCGGGTGTTGGTTCTCCTGAGGTGCCAAGCGGCGGGTGGGGTACTAGGCTCAATCAGTGAAAAGCCGCACGTGCTCGGCATGCGCGGTCGGCGAGGTCAGGGGGACACCTCGATCCTCAGCCGCGGTACCCGATGGCGCGACAGCGTCCGGGCGGACCGCAGGCGTCGGCCGTATCGACGTGCCGCACATGATCCAGCGGTGACATCCGAAGACCGTGCCGCACGTTCTGTGTGCGGCGGCGGCCATCCACCTCGCGCGTTCCCGAAACGGAGCCGTGAGAGACGATGGAACGGAAGGTATCTCCTATGCGAGCACAACGCACGAGGCGTCTCTTCGCCCTGTCCGCGGCCGGTGTCATGCTGGCCGGTGGAGCCGCACTCAGCGCAGCGAGCACTGCCTCGGCGACGACGTTCGACCACTCCACCAGCTCGATCAGCAGGGTCGACGACAACGGTGGCGGCGGCCACGGCGGACGCGGCGGCGACCATGGCGGACGCGGCGGTGACCGCGGCGGACGTGGTGGATACGACGACGGCGGACGCGGCGGCTACGACGACGGCGGACGCGGTGGCTACGACCACGGCGGACGCGGCGGCTACGACGACGGCGGACGCGGTGGCGATCACGGTGGACGCGGTGGTGACCACGGCGGACGCGGTGGCGACCATGGCGGACGCGGTGGTGACCACGGCGGACGTGGCGGCGGTCACGGTGGCGGAGGCCACGGTGGTGGCGGTCACGGCGGCGGTGGCCACGGTGGTGGCGGCCACGGCGGTGGCGGTCACGGTGGCGGCGGTCGCTGAGCCCCCCTCATGACGGAATGCGGTGTGCGGTCCCGCTCGCGGGGCCGCACATCCTTGTGACCAGCGACTGCCGGGCCGGCGCTACTGGTCCAGACCGGCCGCGGTGAGCAGGTACGCGGTCATCGGGTCGTAGTGGCGCGGGCTGGTCACATGGTCGTCCAGCGGCACCGCGACCTGGAGGGTGCCCTCCGACTCGGCGAGGAAGAGCGCCGGGTCGTTGCAGTCCGCGTAGCCGACCGAGTCCAGGCCGTGCTGAGCGGCGTACCCGGCCCAGCCGTGATCGGCGACCACCAGGTCGGGCAGCGGCCGGCCCGCCCGCTCAAGTCCCGTGAGAACGGCCCGCATCGGCTCCCCGGAGTGGGTGTGCCACAGCGTGGCCCCGTGCTCCAGGACGGCCACGTCCGCGAACTGCATGACGTAGCCCTCGTCGGTCCGCAAGCCGTCCGGGATGACGACGATCTCGCAGCCGGCGGCGCGCAGCGCGGCGGCCGTGGCCCGGTGCACGTCCAGCAGCCCGCCCGGGTGCCCGGTGGCGAACAGCACCCGCTGGCGCCCCTCGGCCGCCTTGCGCAGCCGCGCCGCCAGCCGGTCCAGCGCGTCCACGGTCAGCTCCGGGTCGATGGTGTCCTGGCCGTACCGGTACTCGGGGTCGTCGTTGACGCCCACCCGCTCGGCCATCACCGCGAGCACGTCCTGCTCGTCCGCCCAGCGGTCGCCCAGCTCCAGGCCGAGCCAGAAGTTGCGGTCGCCGTTGGCCAGGAGGCGGTAGTGGGAGAGGTTGTTCTCGCGGGGCGTGGCGACGTCCCCCGCGATACGGGTTCTCACCAGGTGGTCGACGAGCTGGGCGCGGCTGGGTGTCCCGGGTATCGGCATGCCTCCCATTGTGGGGCAGCCCGGCGCGGGCGGCCCCGGGGTTACGTCCGCTGGGACGGGGGTCACGCCCGGCCGTCAGTGGTGCCGCAGCGCGAACCACAACTCCATGCGCACGTCCGCGTCGTCCAGGTCGGTGTCCAGCAGCAGGGCGCAGCGGGCGATGCGTTGCCGCACGGTGTTGCGGTGCACCCCCAGGGCGACCGCGGTGCGGTCCCAACTGCCGTGCAGCGAAAGCCAGGTGCGCAGGGTGTCGAGCAGCGCGGGCCGGGGGGCGAGCGGCGCGAGCAGGGTGCGCGCGTGGGCCCGCGCCTCCGCCTCGGGCACCAGCCGCGACAGTCCGGGGCGGGGGTCGTGCCGGACCAGCGGGGCGCGGGCGGCGCGGGCGCGGGCCAGGGCGCGCGCCGCCTGGGCGTCGGCGGCCGGCCACTCGTGCGGCGCCGCGGGCGCGCTGACCCCGAGCGTCCAGCCGGGCACCGGGGCGGGCTCCCGGTCGGCGGGCGCGAGGACCCGCACCACCTCCTCGGCGACGTCGACCAGCGGGGACCCCAGAGCGGCCCCGAGCGCGGAGGCGGCCAGGGCGCCGGGCTTCTCCGGCTGTGGCGAGCGGTGCGCGGCGGACGGCTCCGGCGGCTGTGGCGAGGCGTGTACGACGAACCAGTCGCCGTCCCCGAGCAGGGGCGCGACGGTCTCCGGCGCGGCCCCGAGCAGCAGCCGTACCAGCGCGGACGACCGCGCCGCCCCCGCCGCGCTCTGGTGCTCCCCGGTCAGCAGCGACAGCAGCACCACGCCCACCGAGGCGATGGTGTGGTCCCCCGCCTCCCGCCGCCCGGCCGCCACCCCGAGCACGAAGCCCGCCCCGGACCCGAGCGCGTACGCGGACAGATGGGCGCCGCCGACGGTGTCGGTGGCCGAGGAGGGGGCCGCCGGGCCCGCCGGCCGGACCACCCGCGCCAGTTCCGCCAGCGCCTCCCGTACCCCCGGCGCCGGTTCGCGGCCCGCCGCCGCGATCGGCGTGCCGTCCGGCCCGTGGAGCACCGCCTGCCCGCCGAGCCGCTGGGCCAGCCGGCGCAGCACGGACGGCACCGGGTCGGGACGGGCGGCCGCGGCGGCGAGACTCAGCTGGGCCTCGGTGACCCGGCGCAGCTCGGCCAGCCTGGCCTGCGCCATCAGCTGCCACACGGCGCGCGCCACGGCCGAGAAGGTGGTCTGCGGCGGGACCTCCAGCAGGGGCAGCCCGTGGGCGTCGCAGGCGGCCACCAGAGCGCGCGGAACCCTCTCGTGCACCGGCGCCAGCCCGAAGCCGAGGGCCGCGCCGCCCGCCGCGACGATCCGGGCGACGTACGCGTCGAAGAAGGCGTCCGGCGCCGACACGTCGGGGATCTGCACGCCCGCCGTCAGCAGCAGCTCGCCGCCCAGCAGATACGGGTAGGGGTCGGCCATCTCCGAGGTGTGCGCCCAGTGGATGACGACGTCCGCGCCGCCGGGACCGGCGATCCGGCGCAGGGCGAGGTCGTCACGGGCCAGGAGGGCGGACAGGGGGACCGGCGGGGTGGGCGGGACCGGCGCGGCGCTGTCCACCATGGTGTGCGATCCCTCCACTGCCGTACCCCTGTGGTGGAGGAAACGTACACTTCGCAGTCGCTTTCCGGCCACCTAATGTCGGTCCGGAGCCGACGGCCGCGGGTACGGGCGGATGTCCCCGCGATCCGCCGTCGGCGTGACCCCACCGCATCTGCACGACACGCCACCGGAAAGTGCGCGAAGGAGGGCCCCACATGGCCGTCGACTACACGGTGATCGTCCTGTATCTCGCCGGGATGCTGGCCATGGGCTGGTGGGGCATGCGCCGCGCCAAGTCGAAGAGCGACTTCCTGGTGGCGGGCCGGCGCCTCGGGCCCGCGATGTACTCGGGCACCATGGCCGCGATTGTTCTCGGCGGCGCCTCCACCATCGGCGGCGTCGGCCTCGGCTACCAGTACGGTCTTTCCGGCGCCTGGATGGTCTTCACCATCGGCCTCGGCCTGCTGGCACTCTCCGTGTTCTTCTCCGCGCGCATCGCCCGCCTGAAGGTCTACACGGTCTCCGAGATGCTGGACCTGCGCTACGGCGGCCGGGCGGGCGTGATCTCCGGCGTGGTCATGTGGGCGTACACCCTGATGCTCGCGGTGACCTCCACCATCGCCTACGCCACGATCTTCGACGTCCTCTTCGACATGAACCGCACGCTGGCGATCGTCATCGGCGGCTCGATCGTCGTGGCGTACTCGACCCTCGGCGGCATGTGGTCCATCACGCTCACCGACATGGTGCAGTTCGTCGTCAAGACGATCGGCGTGCTGCTCCTGCTGCTGCCGATCGCGGTGATCCGGGCGGGCGGCTTCGGTGAGATGAAGGCCAAGCTGCCGACCACGTACTTCGATCCGCTGGGCATCGGCGGCGAGACCATCTTCACCTACGTGCTGATCTACACCTTCGGCATGCTGATCGGCCAGGACATCTGGCAGCGCGTGTTCACCGCCCGCAGCGACCGCACCGCCCGCTGGGGCGGCACGGTGGCCGGAACGTACTGTCTGGCCTACGCCGTGGCCGGCGCGGTGATCGGCACGGCCGCCAAGGTGCTCTACCCCGAGCTGGCCAGCCCCGACGACGCCTTCGCCACCATCGTCAAGGCCGAACTCCCCGTCGGTGTGCGCGGACTGGTGCTGGCCGCCGCCCTGGCCGCGGTGATGTCCACCTCCTCCGGCGCGCTGATCGCCTGCGCCACCGTCGCCAACAACGACATCTGGTCGCGGCTGCGCGGAGCCGTCCGCCGGGGCGCCGACCCCGGTCCCGGGGCGCACGACGAGGTCTCGGGCAACCGCGCCTTCATCCTGGTCATGGGCCTCGCGGTGATCGGTACGGCGATCGCGCTCAACGACGTGGTGGAGGCGCTGACGGTGGCGTACGACCTCCTCGTGGGCGGTCTGCTGGTGTCGATCCTCGGCGGCCTGCTGTGGAAGCGCGGCACCGTGCAGGGCGCGCTGGCCTCCGTGATCACCGGCGGTCTGGCCGTCATCGGGCTGATGGCCGGGTACGGCATCCTCGCCAACGAGCCGGTGTACTACGGCCTGCTGGCCTCCCTGGCCGCCTACGTCGTCGTCTCCCTGGCCACCAGGCCGACCGACGAAACCGTCCTCGCCGCCTGGCGCGACCGGCTGGCCGGACGGGCCCCCGAACTCCCTTCCGAACCGGTCACGGCTCACCAGTAGAGTCATCAGAAAGCAGTACATGCGCCGCGAAGCGCAGGAAAGAAGGCATGTCACATGAGCGGCAACGAGACGCCCCGCGGTCCCGTCGACTCCTCCCGCGTCCCGCGGTACGCCGGTCCCGCCACCTTCGCCCGGCTGCCCCGCCTGGACGAGGTCCACGCCGCCGACGTCGCCGTGGTGGGCGTGCCGTTCGACTCCGGCGTCTCGTACCGGCCCGGCGCCCGCTTCGGCGGCAACGCCATCCGCGAGGCGTCCCGGCTGCTGCGCCCGTACAACCCCGCGCAGGACGCGTCGCCGTTCGCGCTGGCGCAGGTGGCGGACGGCGGCGACATCGCGGTGAACCCGTTCAACATCAACGAGGCGGTCGAGACGATCGAGGCGGCGGCCGACGACCTGCTCGGCACCGGCGCCCGGCTGATGACCCTGGGCGGCGACCACACCATCGCCCTCCCGCTGCTGCGCTCGGTGGCGAAGAAGCACGGCCCGGTCGCCCTGCTCCACTTCGACGCCCACCTGGACACCTGGGACACCTACTTCGGCGCCGAGTACACCCACGGCACCCCGTTCCGCCGCGCGGTCGAGGAGGGCATCCTCGACACCTCCGCCCTCTCCCACGTGGGCACCCGCGGCCCGCTGTACGGCAAGCAGGACCTGACCGACGACGAGAAGATGGGCTTCGGCATCGTCACCTCCGCGGACGTCTACCGCCGGGGCGCCGACGAGGTCGCCGACCAGCTGCGCCAGCGCATCGGCGACCGCCCGCTGTACATCTCCATCGACATCGACTGCCTCGACCCGGCGCACGCGCCCGGCACCGGCACCCCCGAGGCGGGCGGCATGACCTCCCGCGAGCTGCTGGAGATCCTGCGCGGGCTGGCCGGCTGCAACCTGGTCTCCGCGGACGTCGTCGAGGTCGCCCCGGCGTACGACCACGCGGAGATCACGTCCGTGGCCGCCTCCCACACGGCCTACGAACTGACCACCCTCATGTCCCGCCAGATCGCGGCGGCCCGGAAGGACGCGTAAGCGACGTGACGCACGACCACGACCTGGTACTCCGGCCGACCACCGCCCAGCTGGAGGCCGCACTGAACCCGCCCCCCGGCCGCAACGGCGGAGACCTGGTCGTGGAGACGCTGGCCGGGCTGGGCGCGACGACCGTCTTCGGGCTGCCCGGCCAGCACGCGCTCGGCATGTTCGACGCACTGCGCCGCTCGTCCCTGCGCTATGTGGGCCTGCGGGTGGAGAACAACGCGGGCTTCGCGGCGGACGCGTACGGCCGCGTGACGGGGGAGGCGGCTCCGCTGTTCCTGTCGACGGGCCCGGGCGCGCTCACCTCCCTGGCGGCCCTCCAGGAGGCGGCCTCGGCCTCCGCCCCGGTCCTCGCGATCAGCAGCCAGGTCCCGACGGCGGGCCTGGGCGGCGGCCGCCACGGCTACCTCCATGAACTCCCCGACCAGGCGGCCTCGTTCCGGGGCGTGGTCAAGTCCGTCCACACGGTCCGCGCCCAGTCCCAGATCCCCTCCGCCATCGCCGCCGCCTGGAAATCCGCCCTGTCGGCCCCGCACGGCCCGGTGTGGGTGGAGATCCCGCAGGACGTCCTGCTCGCGCCGGCCTCGCTGCCGGTGGTGACGGCGCCGGACGCGACCCCGGAGGAGCTGCCGCCGCGCCCCGAACTGACGGCGATCGCGGCCGACCTGCTGTCCCGCGCCTCCCGCCCGGCGATCATCGCGGGCGGCGGGGTCGTACGGTCGGACGCCTCGGGCAAGCTGCTGGCGCTCGCGGAGCGGCTCCAGGCCCCCGTGGTGACGACCTTCGGCGGCAAGGGGGCGTTCCCCTGGGAGCACCCGCTGTCGCTCCAGTCCTGGCTGGAGGACCGGTACACGACGGACTTCCTGGAGGACGCGGACGTCCTCCTGGTCGTCGGCTCGGGCCTGGGCGAACTCTCCTCGAACTACCACACGTTCCGGCCGCGCGGGCGAATCGTCCAGATCGAGGCGGACCTGGGCAAGCTGGAGGCCAACCACCCGGCCCTCGGCATCCACGCGGACGCGCGCCTGGCGCTCCAGGCCCTGCTGGAGACGGTGGACGCCCGCACGGACCCGGAGGCCCCGGCGCGGGTACGCGCCCTGCTGTCCCGCGTCGCGGCCCGCATCGACGCCCAGCGACTCACCCTGGAACAGGACGTCCTGGCTGCCGTCCGCCGTGCCCTGCCCGCCGGCGCCCCCTCCTTCTGGGACATGACGATCCTGGCCTACTGGGCGTGGTCGGCCTTCGACCCCCGGGGCGCCAACACGATGCACTCGGCCCAGGGCGCGGGCGGTCTCGGCTACGCCTTCCCGGCGGCACTGGGCGCGGCGGCGGCCGACCCGGCCCACCCGGTCCTCGCGGTCTCCGGCGACGGCGGCGCCCTCTACTCGATCGCCGAACTGGCCACGGCCCGCCAGTACGACCTCCCCGTCACCTGGCTGATCGTCGACGACGGCGGCTACGGCATCCTGCGCGAGTACATGACGGACGCCTTCGGCGAACCGACCGCGACGGAACTCCACCGCCCGGACTACGTGGCCCTCGCCGAGTCCTTCGGCGTCCCGGGCGTGCGCACGACACCGCAGACCCTGCAACAGGACCTGACGAACGCCCTGTCCACCCCGGGCCCCTCGGTGGTGGTCCTCCCGGCGGTCCTGCGGATGTTCGCGCCGACGCACCTGGGCTGAGAACGTCGGTCGCGACCCGGGCGGCGGCTCCGCCCGGTGGACTACGGTGAGGTGCCGCACGGGTGGGAGGGGTGGGCGTCGTGTCGTTCCTGATGGCCTTGTCCTCATGCCTTTCGGTTGCTTCGCCCTCTTGGCGCAGTCGGGGAATTTCGTGATCTACCGTCTCATGCGCGGTTTGAAGCACCATGGCGTCGAGGGGCAGGCGGTCTACGCGTTCCACGAGTACGCGACCGGGTCGCACCGGGTCTTCTTCGACGTCTGCCTGCCGGAGGGGGCGCCGCCTGCGCGGTTCCACGAGCACATGCGGGAACTGCCCGGCCCCGAGGGCACCGTCGTGCCGGTCGTGTACGACAGCAGGAAGCCCCGGCGCGCCAAGACGGGCGTCCGCAAGGACCTCGACTTCGACAAGGAGCGCCCGGTCGTCCTGCTCGTCGGAGGTACCGGCCTCGTGCTGCTCGGCATCGGGGCGTTGCTCTGCCTCGTCGACGCGGCGATCTGACACGACGTCACCACGGAGCCGGCTCATGAACTCCCCGGAGCCGTCTGGAAGGAACGGGTGCGGGGCGTGGTCATGTCCGCCGCCTCGAAGTTCAGTGACGAGCCCTGGGTCGCGACGGACACCGTGATGCCGTTCTCCGTCCTTTCGAGCCGTACGTCCTTGCGCCCCGGCGGGCCCCAACCGCGCACCGACACATTGCGCACGTCGGTGAAGGCGAGGAAGAACTCGAAGCCATCATGACCCTCCTGGCCGGTGAACCCGAGGGTGGCGGAGCACTGCCGCTCATCGAGGTGCACGTAGAACAGGTCGTGGCCGCTCAGCGCGGAAGGCGTCGTCAGCGCGGCGAGTTCAGCGTTCATAGAAGGTCTTCTCGCAGGGGTCCGGGATCGTCGAATACCGTCTCGCGTCCACCTTGCCGAGGAAGTGGTGCGGACCGTCGTCCGAGCCGTCCGGCTCGAGCCGGAAGCCGCTCAGGTGACCGGCGAGCACATCCGCACTGGCCGTGAAGTCCAGGAAAGCACCGCCGTCCGCGGAGGCCGTCACCCGGATCCGGTGCTCACCGCCCGGCAGGGGCGCCGTCGAAATCCGGGCCGTGACGGGCGGCTCCCAGGCGGACAGCACCAGGTCGGCCACCGCCAGGAACCGGAGATGGCACTGGACGGTGTCGACTCCGGACGCCGTCCAGTCGTCCGGCAGGGAAGCGGCCGGCGCGGGCAGATCGAGCCGTAGGGCGACCTGCGGCCCACGCCAGTCGAGATGGACGGAACGCAGCCGGACCGAGTCCAGCGGAGGGAGTTCCGCTCCGTAAAGGGGAGCCATGACCTCCATGTTCCGCACAGAGAAGCTAGCGGTCATAGTAGTAGTGCTCCTCGCACCCCGGAATCTGGCCGTTTCGTGTGTCTTCGAATGGTCTCACATGAACGTGTGACGGCTGATAACCAGGTTCCCCTGGCTTCTGATGGCCGAACCAGTGGTCCTGGAAGACTACCAAGTCACGTCCGTTGGGATGCTCATACACTTCCTCGGTGTAGTAAATGGGCTTGTGGTCGTCGCCCATTAGCTGTTTAGAACCTTGCCATTCCGGAGTGGTTGCAGGGACGAACTCGTTTACTTCGAGTGGGGCTGCTCCTTCCGGAATTCCTGCATCGCTCAATGCCTTTGCCTTTGCTCCAGCCAGGTCCCGACCGAAGGGGCCCACTTTCGGGCATACGTCAGGAGCTAGTCCCAGAGGGTCTGCCCAGGTATAGGGGTTTCTCACGTAGGTTGCCGGATTGGGGGCTGGTGCGATCCCGAGCGGATCGAGTGTGAAATATCGCCCAGTCTCGGGGTCGTAGTGCCTGAAGTAGTTGTAGTGCAGCCCGGTTTCCGGGTCGTAGTACTGGCCGGGGAAGCGTAGGGGTGTGTAGGTCGTGCTGTTTGTTGACCATGCGGTTGTTCCCCACAGGGTGCTTCGGGTGCGCCAGGCGATGTGGCCTTGTTCGTCGATGAGTTCGTTCGGGGTGCCGACGAGGTCGGTGACGATGGCGAAGAAGCGGGAGTCGATTTCCTCCTGGGGGGTGTCGGCCGAGGTGATGCGTTCGGTTTGGGACAGGGGGCGTAGGCCTTGGTGGTCCCAGGTGAGGGTGACGGGGTGGGGGAGTGACGGGGCGGTGGTGGTCTGTTCGCAGAGGGTGGTGCCGTCCCAGGTGAAGGTCACTTCTTCCAGGGCGGTTTCGCCGTCGTCGGCCAGGCGGAGTTTGGCGGTGCGGCGGCCCAGGGGGTCGTAGGTGTAGCGCCAGCGGGTGCCGTCCGGGGTGGTCACCGAGACCAGGCGGTCTTCGGTGTCCCATTCGTAGCGCCAGGTGTCCGGTTTGCGGGAGAGGCGGGTCTTCTGGCGGAGGGTGATGCGGCCCAGGGCGTCGTGTTCGTAGCGGACGTTGCCGGCGCGCAGGATGCGGGTTCCCTGGTAGGCGCGGGGGCCGGTCGCCTCCGCGCCGGGGTGGGCGGAGGGCCAGGTTGCTTCGGTCTGGTTGCCCGCCTCGTCGTAGGCGTAGCGCTCGGTCCAGCCGGCCGCGTGGACCGCGGTGACCCGGCCGGTCGCGTCGATGTCGAAGCGGCGGGGGCCCGAGAGGTGGTCGTCGATGCCGGTCAGGTTGCCGTCGGCGCGGTAGGTGTAGGACCGGTGCTGGACCAGGGTGCCCGCGGCGCCGGTCACCGACTGGGTCGTCAGGCGGCCCAGTGGGTCGAAGGTGTGGGCGAGGGTTACCGTTCCGCCGATGTGGCGGGTCAGTTCGCGGCCGGTCTCGTCGTAGGTGAAGTCGATGGGGCGGCCCGATGCCACCATGTTCGTGCGGCGGCCCGCCGCGTCGTACGACCAGGTGGAGACGGCGCCGGTGGGGGTCGTGCGGCCCGTGCGGCGGCCCAGCTCGTCGTACGTGTACGTCAGGGTCCGGCCGTTCACCGTCTCCGAGCGCAGGCGGCCGTGGCGGTCGCGCAACAACGTGAGCGTGGTGCCGTCAGGGCCCGTCGCCTCCGCCAGTTGGTCGGTGAAATCGTAGGCGTACGTGGTGAGGGCGCCTGCCGCGTGTTTCCTGGTGATCCGGCCCAGGGCGTCGCGTTCGAAGGCGATCCGTTGACCCAGAGTGTCACTACGTGACACCAGGCGGCCTGCGGAGTCGTATTCGTACGTCCGTCGTCTGCCGTCGAAGTCCTTCTCCGCTCGGAGATGGCCCGCTGCGTCGTACTCGTACTCCCACGTGAGGCCCTGCGGGTTGGTGACCTTCGTCAGGCGCAGTTCCGCGTCGTGCTCGAACTCGTATCGCACCCCGTCCGGACCCGTGCGGGAGGACAGGAGGTCGAAGTGGGTGTACGAGAAGTGCGAGACACCGCCCAGTGGGTCCGTGTGGCTCGTGCAGTTGCCCTCACCGTCGTACGTCCATGTCTCCGTCGTGCCGTCGGGAGCCGTGCGGCGCAGCAGGTGACCCTCGACCGACCACTCCAGCAGCGTCGTCGCGCCGGCCGGGTCGGTGATCGCGGTCGGGCGGCCGAAGGCGTCTCGCGCATAACGGGTGACCGCGCCCAGGGGATCCGTCACCGTCAGGGGGAGGCCCGCCCGGTCGCACTCGACCGTCGTCGTGTTGCCCAGCGGGTCGGTCACCGAGGTCAGATGGCCGGACTCGTGGTACGTGAAGTGTGTCGTCCGGCCCGCCGGGTCCGTCACCGACGTGCGGTTGCCCCGTGCGTCGAAGGTCTGCCGGACGATCGCGCCGTCCGGCCCGACCAGCTTCACCGGCAGGCCCAGGTCGTTGTACTCGGCTCGCGACTCGCGGCCGTCCGGGCGGATGACCGACGTGAGGTTGCCCGTCTCGTCGTAGCGGAACGACGTCGTGTGGCCGAGCGGGTCCGTCGTGGACAGCAGTCGGTTGTAGCGGTCGCGAGTGAAGTGGGTGGCTGATCCCAACGGGTCGATCTCCGCGACAACTTGGCCGGAGGAGTTGATGAAGTAACGGCGAGTGTGGCCCTCGCCCGTCACCGTCGTGGTGACGCGGTGGCCGGACGCCGTATCCGTCTCGTCGTAGGAGAGGCGCAGAGACATGTGCCCGGCCGCGCCGCCCTCGGCGATGCAGCGGTCGCGGTCGTCGTAATGGTAGGTGTAGCTGCGGTTGTTCGAGTCCGTCCAGGAGGTCACTCGCCCACGCTCGTCGTAGCTGAAGCGCAGGGGGACGCCCGAGGAGTTGATGACTTCCGTCAGGTTGCCTTCGGAGTAGCCATAGCGTTTGAGTTCCTGGTCGGTGCCATCGGGGGCGGCACCCATGAGGTGCAGGGCGGTGATCCGGTTGCCGGTCGTGGTTATCCGGATGCGGTAGCCGGCGGAGGAGGCGATCGCGACAGGAGCGCCGTCGGTGTCGTATGCGAAGGTCAGCCAGTTGCCGTTGCGGTCGTCGATCTGTTCCAGCACCGCTCGGTCCGCCGACTGGTCGGCGAAGTGCCGGACCTGGCCCGAGCGGGGATCCGTGACCGTGTAGCCGCCGTCCACCCGGGCCAGTGGCCAGCGGCAACTGCCGTGGTCCGGCAGGGTCGGGGCGTCGGGCTGGGGGTGAGGGTAGGTGAGGAGCAGACCGTCCTCGGTGACGAAGACAACGCCCTCGGCATCGATGGCCAGGTGCTGGTCCACGGTGGAGGACCAGGACGGGCCGAACCAGCGGCCCAGCCCGTAGCCGGACTCGACGCGGCGGGTGAAGGTCAGGGGAAGCGCACCCGGCAGGGACACATCGGTCTGGGGCAGATACATTTTGCCGGTGACCAGGTCGATCGGGTCGGTGTTGTCATCCGCGACCTTGTTCTTCGGATTCTCTGCCGTGCCCTCCGGATCCTTGCCCGCGGCCTGGCGTGTGACGCTGCGCGCGTCCCCCGCCGCGGCCTGTTCGCCGCTGCGCAAGCCTGCACCCAAGCCGTTGAGTTCACTGGGCAACACGCGTGCGCCAGGGACGGAGATGCCCTCGAACAGGGCCCGGAATCCACCCGCCTCGCCCGCGGCCTTGGCGACCGCGCCGCCACCTCCGAAGGCGCCGCCGAACGCCATCCCGTACAGCGCGGACTGGCTCACCTCGTCCAGGCTGAGGCCCTTGCTCTCGCCGGTGGCCATGGCGACGGGCTGGGTCACGGCCAGGTCGACGGTGATCGACTCGATGCCGCCGATCGCCGCCGTGGCAAGGGTTGTGCCCGCGATCGTCGCCACCTCGGTCGACACCGCCACACCCAAGCTCCCGGCCAGTTCCACGATGCCTGCCGTGGCCGAGGCCGCGGCGGCCTCCGAGATACCGGCCGTGAAGATGGCGAGCGCTGTGCCCGCGACGATCGTCGCGCCGACGATCTCCAGTTCGTGCTCCAGGCGCGTGACCGCGTGGTGCACGGCGTCCGCGTACTTGTCGAGCGCCTTGGCCATGTCGCGGGCGCCGTCGGCCATGTCCTTCAGCCAGCCGTGGCCGTTGTAGTAATAACGGCGCCAGTAGGGATCGTCGAAAGCGGAGATCGCCTCGCCCTTGTTGTTCTCGATGATGCCGCGGGCCGTCTTGTTCGCCGCGGTCATGACCCCTTCGATGTCATCGGCGAAGTCCCGCCAGGCCTTGGCCGCGTCCCGCAGCCCGCCCTCGTCCGCCGCCGGCCACCACATGCCGGTGACGTCCTGGATGATCTGCTTCGCCTTGTCGGCCGCACTCACTTGGCGTGGCTCCCGTCCTGGTCGCCGCCCTCCACATGGATGCGGCTGAACATCGAGCGGACGAGTTCCTCGTTGTCGATGTGGCCGTCCGCCATGTCGCTCATGGCGTCATGGATGCTGGCCAGGCCCTGGGACAGAACGGACGCGGCATTCTCGATCTTCGTCACCAGGGGGCCGTAGGCCTTGTGGAACTCATTGCCCTGCTTGTCATCACCCCACGGCGAACCCGCCGACTGGAGCGCCGACTTGAGCTTGGTGAGAGCCTTGGCGAGGTCATGGCTGTGCGTCTGGAAATGTGGTGCTGTCTTCTTCAGATCATCGATCTTGATGTCGAGAATCTCGCCGCCGCTTCCCTGGTCACCCATGGCGTGGGCCCCTCCCCGTCAATCCGTCGCTCACCGGCCTGAAAACTCTAAACGGTTCATCGCCTTCGCATTCGGGAGCCGTGTCAAGGGGCGGTAAAGGTCCGGAGGTCCGCACCGAAGCGGTCAGGCCCGCGAGCCGGCGACTCCTCGCCCGCAACGCCATTTGCGCGTCGTTGCCCCCTCTGCGCCACCGGTGCCTCCTCCGGTCCCCCCCCCCCCCAAGCATCCCCGCCCCCGCCCGCGTTGCCGCACCCGCCCCTGAGAACATGTGTGCAACTTCCGACCGCCCCTGCGAGTCAAAAGGCCGTAAGTGCCCGCAAGGGGTGTGTTCTCACGTCGTTCTCAGGGGGATTCCTCCATGGATCACCGCATCAGCCGGCGCGCCAAGGCGTCGGCGGCGGCGCTCGGTGTCGCGCTGCTCATACCCACCGTCGCGGCCGCCACCCCGGCCGCCGCGGCCACACCCGCCGTCAGCTGCACGTCCGCGAAGAGCGGACTCGCCGCCAAGCTGAAGAAGGACATCACCGCCGCGCTCGCGAACCGCAAGGGCACCGTCGCCCTCGGGGTCTACGACCGCTCCACCAAGACGACCTGCACCCTGCGCGCCACCAGCGCCTACGACTCGGCCAGCACCGTCAAGGTCACCGTGCTCGCCACGCTGCTGTGGGACGCCAAGAAGCACAACAGGCTGCTCACCGGTACCGAGTCCTCGCTCGCCACCGCCATGATCACCAAGTCGGACAACACCGCCACCAGCAAGCTGTGGAAGCAGCTGGGCGTGACGAAGATCAAGGGCTTCCTGGCCGCCGCCAAGATGACCAAGACCGTGCCGGGGTCGGGCGGTTACTGGGGTCTGACGCAGGAGAACGTCAACGACGAGCAGAAGCTGCTCCAGCTGATCACCGCCAAGAACAGCGTGCTCAGCGACAACTCCCGGGCCTACATACAGAAGTTGATGGGCAAGGTCATCTCGTCCCAGCGCTGGGGCACCCCCGCCGGCGCCCCCTCCACCGTCTCCGTGCACGTCAAGAACGGCTGGCTGCAGCGCTCCACGCACGGCTGGCGGGTGCACAGTCTCGGCACCTTCAACGGCGCCGGGCACGACTACATGATCTCCGTGCTCACGCAGGACAACAGCACCATGAGCTACGGCGTGACCACCATCCAGAACGTCGCCAAGGCCGTTCACAAGGACCTGGTGCCGACCACCGCGAAGACCGCGCTCTACGTCCCGACCAGCAAGCCGGCCGAGGCCATCGTCGCCACGCCGCCCCAGGGCTGAGACCGGGCCGGGGAGCCCCGGGGCCGGGCACGTTTCACCGCCCGGCCTCCCGTCCGTCACCGTCCGGCCGTACGGTGATCGACCATGCGCCTGAGAACCGTACTCGCCACCCTCACCGCCGGCCTGGCGGCGGCCACCACGCTGACCGCCGCCGGGACCGCCCAGGCCGCCCCGGCCAACCCGACCGCCACTCACGCCTGTTCGCCCGCCGTCACGATCGACCGCTTCTCCGACGCGCTCGACAAGACGACCTACCACGGCACCTTCGTCGGCAACTTCTCCGCCCTCGCCGTGGACCGGGACGGCTCCCTGGCCGCGCTGTCGGACCGCTCCGACCTGTTCCGCCTGGACGGCAGGACGCTCGCGCCGCGGGGCGTCGTCCACCTCTCGGACGAGCGCGGCGCCGACCTCGACTCCGAGGGCCTCGTCATCGACCGGGACGGGACCCGGCTGGTCGGCTCCGAGACCGAGCCGTCCGTCCGGCGCTACTCGCCCGACGGCAGGATCCTCGACCGGCTCCCCGTGCCGTCCTCCCTCCTCGTCGCCCCGGCCGGCCGCGCCACCTCCAACGCGACCTTCGAGGGGCTGACCCTGCTGCCCGGCGGCCACACCCTCCTCGCGTCCATGGAGGCGCCGATCGCGGGTGACGCCTCGGACCTCGTCCGGTTCCAGACCTGGACCCGGACCGCGGGCGGCCGCTTCCGGCTCGCCGCCCAGTACGCCTACCGCGTCGACGCCGGCCTCGGCGTCCCCGAGGTGCAGGCCACGCCCGACGGCCGGCTGCTCGTCCTGGAGCGCGGCTTCACCGCGGGCGTCGGCAACACCGTCCGCCTCTACCTCGCCGATGCCCGCCACGCCACCGACACCAGCGGCATCGAGAACCTGACCGGGCAGCCGGGCGTGCGGCCGGTCCGCAAGACCCTGCTCGCCGACATCGCCGACTGCCCCTCCCTCGGCGCCACCGCCAAGCAGCCCCAGCCCAACCCCCTCCTCGACAACATCGAGGGCATGGCCGTCACCGGCCGTGACCACACCGGGCGCCTGAAGGTCCTGCTGGTCAGCGACGACAACCAGAACGCCGTCCAGACCACCCGCTTCTACCACCTGCGGGTTCGCGTCTGACCCACGGCCCCCGATTGTTGCGGAGGGATGAAATCCGCTCCCGCGCGCGTTGGTGCCTTCCGGCGGAGAACGACAACCGGGAGGCACCGCGTGCGACCACATCGGGGATGGGCGAGACGACTCGCGGGCTATGCCTGGCGGTATCCGAAGGACGTCGTCCTGGCGCTCGGCGCCTCCCTCGCCGGCATGGCCGTCACCGCCGTGGTCCCCCTGATCACCAAGGTGATCATCGACGACGTGATCGGCGCCCACACCCGCTCCATGGCCCCCTGGGCCGGTGCCCTGGTCGTCGCCGCCCTCCTCGTCTACGGCTTCACCTATGTGCGCCGCTTCTACGGCGGCCGGCTCGCCCTCGACGTCCAGCACGACCTGCGGACGGAGATGTACGACACGATCACCCGCCTCGACGGCCGCCGCCAGGACGAGCTGTCGACCGGGCAGGTCGTGGGCCGTGCCACCAGCGACCTCCAGCTGATCCAGGGCCTGCTCTTCATGCTCCCGATGACCATCGGGAACGTGCTGCTCTTCCTGGCCTCCCTGGTGATCATGGCGTCGCTGTCGCTGCCGCTGACCCTGGTCGCCCTCGCCGTCGCCCCCGCGCTCGGCTGGATCGCCAAGCGCAGCCGCACCCGGCTGCACCCCGCCACCTGGTACGCCCAGGCCCAGGCCGCCGCCGTCGCGGGCGTGGTCGACGGCGCGGTCAGCGGCGTCCGCGTGGTCAAGGGCTTCGGGCAGGAGGAGCAGGAGACCGGCAAGCTGCGCGCCGTCGGCCGCAAGCTGTTCGCCGGCCGGCTGCGCACCATCCGCCTGAACAGCAAGTACACCCCCGCCCTCCAGGCCGTGCCGGCGCTGGGCCAGGTCGCCATGCTGGCCCTCGGCGGCTGGCTGGCGGTGCGCGGGCACATCACCCTCGGCACCTTCGTCGCCTTCTCCACCTACCTCGCCCAGCTGGTCGGCCCGGTCCGGATGCTGGCGATGGTGCTCACCGTCGGCCAGCAGGCCCGCGCCGGCACCGAGCGCGTCCTGGAGCTGATCGACACCGAGCCGTCGATGCCGGACGGCACCAGGGAGCTGCCCGCGGACGCGCCCGCCACCGTCGAGTTCGACGACGTGTCCTTCGGGTACGGCGCCGACGCCAAGGTGCTGGACGGGCTCAGCTTCGAGATACGCCAGGGTGAGACCCTGGCGGTGGTCGGGTCCTCCGGCTCCGGCAAGTCCACCCTCTCCCTGCTCCTGCCGCGCTTCTACGACGTCACCCACGGCGCCGTCCTGATCGGCGGGCACGACGTCCGCGAGCTGACCCTGTCCTCGCTGCGGGCCGCGATCGGCCTGGTCCCCGAGGACTCGTTCCTGTTCTCCGACACCGTCCGCGCCAACATCGCCTACGGCCGCCCCGACGCCTCCGACGAGGAGATCGAGGCCGCCGCCCGCGCCGCCCAGGCGGACCGTTTCATCCGGGAACTGCCCGAGGGCTACGACACCAAGGTCGGCGAGCAGGGCCTGACCCTCTCCGGCGGCCAGCGCCAGCGCGTCGCCCTCGCCCGCGCCCTGCTCACCGACCCCCGGCTGCTGATCCTGGACGACGCCACCTCCGCCGTGGACGCCCGCGTCGAGCACGAGATCCACGAGGCCCTCAAGCAGGTGATGCGGGGCCGGACCACCCTGCTGATCGCCCACCGCCGCTCCACCCTGAACCTCGCCGACCGCATCGCCGTCCTCGACCACGGCCGGCTCGCCGACCTCGGCACCCACGAGGAGCTCCAGCGGCGCTCCGCCCTCTACCGCCGGCTGCTGACCGACCCGGACGAGTTGGGCGGCGTCTCCCCGGGCCACGCCCTGCCGGCCGGGCCGACCGAGGACGACACCCTGCGCGCGGAGCTGGACGCCGAGTACGACGCCGAGCGGGGCGTCACCCCCCGGCTGTGGACCGGCGACCGCGCACCCAAGGACGAGGCGCTGGCCGGCACCCCGGCCACCCCCGAGCTGCTCGCCCAGGTGGCCGCGCTGCCCCCGGCCACCGACACCCCCGGCATCGACGAGCGGCAGGCGGTGCGGCCGGAGGACTCCTACGGGCTGCGCCGCCTGCTGCGCGGCTTCGGGCTGCCGCTGCTGGCCAGCCTGGCGCTGGTCGCCGTGGACGCGGGCGCGAGCCTGGTGCTGCCGGTGCTGATCCGGCACGGCATCGACGCGGGCGTCACCAAGCTGGCCATCGGCGCCGTCTGGTCCGCCTCGCTGCTCGCGCTGCTGGTGGTGCTGGTGCAGTGGGCCGCGCAGATCGGCGAGAACCGGATGACCGGCCGTACCGGCGAACGCGTCCTCTACACGCTGCGGCTGAAGATCTTCGCGCACCTCCAGCGGCTCGGCCTCGACTACTACGAGCGCGAGCTGACCGGCCGGATCATGACCCGGATGACCACCGACGTCGACGCCCTGAGCACCTTCCTGCAGACCGGCCTGGTCACCGCGTTCGTCTCGGTCGTCACCTTCTTCGGCATCATGGGCGCCCTGCTGGTGATCGACGTCCGCCTCGCCCTCGTCGTGTTCACCACGCTGCCCCCGCTGATCGTGGCCACCTTCTTCTTCCGCCGGGCCAGCGTGAAGGCGTACGAACTCGCCCGCGAGCGCGTCTCGGCGGTCAACGCCGACCTCCAGGAGTCCGTGTCCGGGCTGCGGATCGTCCAGGCGTTCCGGCGCGAGCGCGACGGCGGGCGGCGGTTCGCCGGGCGCAGCGACAGCTACCGGCAGGCCCGGCTGCGCGGCCAGCGCCTGATATCGGTCTACTTCCCGTTCGTGCAGCTGCTGTCCTCGGTCGCCGCGGCGGCCGTGCTGATCGCGGGCGCGGGCCGGGTGGAGGACGCCACCCTCACCACCGGCGCCCTGGTCGCCTACCTCCTCTACATCGACCTGTTCTTCGCGCCCGTGCAGCAGCTGTCCCAGGTCTTCGACGGCTACCAGCAGGCCACCGTCTCCCTCGGCCGCATCCAGGAGCTGCTGCGCGAGCCCACCTCCACCGCGGCGGCCGAACGGCCCCAGGAGGTGCGCTCGTTGCGCGGCGACATCGCCTTCGAGGGCGTGAGCTTCGCGTACGGCGACAACGAAGCGGCGCTGCGCGACGTGGAGTTGACGATCCCGGCGGGCCAGACGGTGGCCTTCGTCGGTGAGACCGGCGCCGGAAAGTCCACCCTGGTCAAGCTGGTGGCCCGGTTCTACGACCCCACCGCCGGGCGGGTCACGGTCGACGGCACCGATCTGCGCGACCTCGACCTGACCTCCTACCGGCACCGGCTCGGCGTCGTCCCGCAGGAGGCCTACCTGTTCCCGGGCACCGTCCGTGACGCCATCGCCTACGGCCGCCCCGACGCCACCGACGCCGAGGTGGAGGCGGCGGCGCGGGCGGTCGGCGCGCACGAGATGATCGCCACCCTCGACGGCGGCTACCTGCACGAGGTCGCCGAGCGCGGCCGCAACCTCTCGGCCGGCCAGCGCCAGCTGATCGCGCTCGCCCGCGCCGAACTGGTCGACCCGGACATCCTGCTCCTGGACGAGGCCACGGCCGCCCTGGACCTCGCCACCGAGGCCCAGGTCAACCAGGCCACCGACCGCCTCGCGGGCCGTCGTACGACGCTGGTGGTCGCCCACCGGCTGACCACCGCCGCCCGCGCCGACCGGGTGGTGGTGATGGACCACGGCCGGGTCGCCGAGGACGGCACCCACGAGGAACTGCTCGCCCGCGACGGGCGGTACGCCGAACTGTGGCGGACCTTCGCCGGCCGGCCCGGGGACGAGGAGCCGGTCGGGGTCGTCCGCTGAGCCCTCGTGGTTCATGTGGCTCGTACCGTTGACGGCCGTGCAACCATCCGCCACACCCGGGCGTCCGTACGTCTGTACGGCCGCCGGGGGAGGCTTGGCTGCGCTTCGGGGAGGACAGCAAGTGGACAGTGGTGCGATACGCCGACGCTTCTCGCTCGGTGCGGCCCTGCTGGTCGCGTCCGGGCTGCTCGCCTTCGCGGCGTCCGGCACCGCACAGGCCGCGTCCGGCGGCTGCGCGGGGCACCAGGTGAGAAGCATCCCCTTCGGCTCGGGCGTCACCCGTGTCTACAAACGCGGGGACTACGTCTGCGCCGTCACCGTCGCCCGCCGGCCCGGCGCCGTGCGCACCATGTCGGTCAGCGTCCAGGCCCGCGGCAGCCGCCCGGCCACGGACTCCGGCCGCTACAGCCGGCACGCCGGGCCGGTGACCGTGCACGCCGGGCACCGCTGCGTGTGGATCCGCGGCTCGATCGGCGGCGAGTCCGTCAGCACCGGCTGGATCCTCTGCTGACCAGGGGTCCCCTCCGACACGCTGGGTGCTGTGCGTTCCCTTGACGGAAAGAAACTTCCAGGATATTGGTGATTCCTCGGAAGTTTCCTTCAGCGGTTCTCCTCTGGGAGGGAGCGCACGTGCCCGACACCAGCACGGGAAGCGACACCAGCAAGAGAGACACCGGAACCACCCGGAACGCCGCACGGCCGTCCCGGCGTACCGTCCTCGCCGCCACCGCCGGCCTCACCGCCGCGCTGACCGTGCCGGCCACCGCCCACGCCGACACCCCCGACGAGCGCTCACTGCGCGCCCTCGTCTCCCGGATGACGCTGGAGGAGAAGGTCGGCCAGCTCTTCGTGATGCGGGTCTACGGCACCTCCGCCACCGCCCCCGACCAGGCCGACATCGACGCCAACCTGGGCGAGCTGGGCGTGCGCACCGCCGCCGAGCTGATCGCGAAGTACCGGGTCGGCGGCATCATCTACTTCACCTGGGCCCACAACACCCGTGACCCGCACCAGATCCTGGAGCTGTCCAACGGCATCCAGCGGGCCTCCCTGGAGCAGCCGCGCGGCCTGCCGATGCTGATCGCCACCGACCAGGAGCACGGCGCGGTGTGCCGGGTGGGCAAGCCGGCGACCCTCTTCCCCGGCGCGATGGCGATCGGCGCGGGCGGCTCACGGTCGGACGCCCGCGCCCTCGGCCGGATCTCCGGCGCCGAACTGCGCGCCCTCGGCATCAACCAGGACTACTCGCCGGACGCCGACGTGAACGTCAACCCGGCCAACCCGGTGATCGGCGTGCGCTCCTTCGGCGCGGACCCGGCGGCCGTCGCGGAGCTGGTGGCGGCCGAGGTGAAGGGCTATCAGGCGGCCCGGGTCGCGGCCACCGCCAAGCACTTCCCGGGCCACGGCGACACGGCCGTCGACAGCCACTACGGCTTCCCGGTCATCACCCACAGCCGGGAGCTGTGGGAGAAGCTGGACGCGGTGCCGTTCCGGTCGGCCATCGCGGCGGGCATCGACTCGATCATGACCGCGCACATCCAGTTCCCGGCCCTGGACGACTCCGGCGACCCGGCCACCCTCTCCCACCCGATCCTCACCGGCATCCTGCGCGGCGAACTCGGCTACGACGGCGTGGTGATCACCGACTCGCTGGGCATGGAGGGCGTGCGCACCAAGTACGGCGACGACCGGGTGCCGGTGCTCGCCCTGAAGGCGGGCGTGGACCAGCTGCTCAACCCGCCCTCCATCGACACCGCGTGGAACGCGGTCCTGAAGGCGGTCCACGACGGCGAGCTGACCGAGGCCCGCCTCGACGAATCGATCCTGCGCATCCTGCGCCTGAAGACCCGGCTCGGGCTCTTCGCACAGCCGTACGCCGACCGCCTGGCCGTGGACCGGGTGGTGGGCACGAAGTCCCATCTGGCCGCGGCCGACCGCATGGCCGAGCGCACCACGACCCTCCTGGTCAACGAGGGCCGCACCCTCCCCCTCGACCGCCGCGAACAGCGCCGCCTCCTGGTGGTCGGCGCCGATCCGGCCTCCCCGTCCGGCACCACGGGCCCGCCCACGGGGGTGCTGGCCGCCGCCTTCACCGAGCTGGGCTTCGCCGCCACGGCGCTGTCGACCGGCACCGCCCCCTCCGCCGCGACCGTCGACAAGGCGGTGGCCGCCGCCCAGGACGCGGACGCGGTGGTGGTCGCCACCTACAACGTCACCGCGGGCAACTCCCAGCGGACGCTGGTCGACCGCCTGGTGGCGACGGGCAAGCCGGTCGTGGCCGTCGCCGTGCGCAACCCGTACGACGTGGCCCAACTTCCGTCCGTGCGGGCCTGCGTGGCGACGTACTGCTGGACCGACGTCGAACTGCGCGCCGCCGCCCGGGTGATCGCGGGCCGGGTGGCACCACGCGGAAAGCTCCCGGTGCCGGTGCAGCGGGCCGACGACCCGAGCCGGGTGCTGTACCCGATCGGCCACGGTCTGACGTACTAGCTGTATTGATCAGGAGCGGACCGCCGGGCGTCAGCGCCGTGGGACTCCCGTGGCCCTGACGCCCGGCCGGGTCCGGCAGAAGCCGACCGGGTCACGCCGTCCCGTCGAGCAGCCGTACGAGATGGTCGTGGCCCTCGGCGAGCAGGCCGGGCAGCGGGGCGGCCCGCTCGTACCACCGCTTCTCGTACTCCCAGCACAGCCAGCCGTCCCAGCCGCCCCGGCGCAGCACGGCCACGCACTCGGCGAGCGGCAGCACCCCCGCGCCCAGCGGCAGCGGGGTGGTGTCCTCGGCCGACGCGATGTCCTTGACCTGCACGTATCCCAGGCAGGGGGCGAGCGCCGCGTACGTCTGCGCCGGCTGCTCGCCGCCCAGCCAGGTGTGCATCACATCCCACAGCGCCCCCACCCGGCCGTGCCCCACCGGCCCGAGCACCCGGATCGCGTCGGCACCGGTGCGGTGCGAGTCGTGGGTCTCCAGCAGGATCCGCACGCCGAGGGCGGAGGCGTCCTCGGCGGCGGTGCCCAGCCGCCGGGCGGCGATGGCGTCGGCCTCCTCGGACTCTCCGCCGGGGAACACCCGTACGAACGGTGCCTGGAGGTCGTGCGCGAGCCGGAGCAGTTCCCGCAGTTCGGCCAGTACGGGCGCGTCGTCGCCGGGGGCGGCGACGCGCACGTACCCGGCGAGCGCCAGCGGTTCGACACCGGAGCCGCGCAACAGCGCGGCGGCGTCGGCCCGTTCGGCGGGGGTCAGCCCGACGTGCACCGCCTCCTCGGGGTGCGCCCGCAGCTCGACTCCCTGGAAGCCGTGCGCGGACGCGAGCGCCAGCACCTCGGGAAGGGCCGTACCGGGGACACCGAGAGTGGAGAACGCAAGCTTCATGCCCACCGACCATACCCGGCCGCCCCTCATCCCGCCGCCGTGCCGCAATGTCACGACTTCTCCAAGAAGAGCCCAGGTATTGCCGCTTTTTCGCCATCGACCACTGTCATCCGATCAGCCCGGGTAGGAAGCGTCTGCTGTCCGGTCCGCAAAGAACCGCAAGAAGGGCGATACATGGCAGAGTTGACTCGACGCAGACTCCTGGGCTCGGGCGCCGGTGCGGCGGCCATCAGCCTGCTCCCGCCGAGCGTCCAGAAGGCCGTCGCCGCCGGACCGCCCCGCAAGGGCTCCCTGCGCGACATCGAGCACGTCGTCCTGCTGATGCAGGAGAACCGGTCCTTCGACCACTACTTCGGCACGCTCTCCGGCGTGCGCGGCTTCGCCGACCCGAAGGCGCTCAAGCTCCGCGGCGGGCGCAGCGTCTTCCACCAGCCGGACACCGCCAACCCCAAGGGCTATCTGCTGCCCTTCCACCTCGACACCCGCGCCTCCAGCGCCCAGGCCATCCCGTCGACCAGCCACGCCTGGACGGTGCAGCACCAGGTCTGGAACGGCGGCCGGATGGACCGGTGGCTGTCTGCCCACCGCAAGGCCGACGGCACCAAGGCCCCCTACGTCATGGGCTACTACACACGCGAGGACATCCCGTTCCAGTACGCGCTCGCGGAGACCTTCACCATCTGCGACAACCACTTCTGCTCGGTCCTCGGCCCCACCTGGCCCAACCGCCTGATGTGGATGACCGGTACGGTCGACCCGGGCGGCACCCACGGCGGCCCGGTCACCACCAACACGGCCCCGGCGCCGTACCGCTGGAAGACGTACGCCGAGCGCCTCCAGGCGGCCAGGGTCAGCTGGAAGGTCTACCACCAGGACGACGACTACGGCTGCAACATGCTGCGGCGGTTCGCCGCGTTCCGCGACGCCAAGCCCGGCTCCGACCTGCACGAGCGCGGTGTGCGCCCGCAGCCCGAGGGCACCTTCGAGGACGACGCCCGCGCCGACCGGCTGCCGGCGGTGAGCTGGATCGTGCCGCCCGGCCACCAGTCGGAGCACCCGGACTACCTTCCCGCCGCCGGCGCGGACTTCGTGGCGTCCAAGCTCGAGGCCATCGCCGCGAACCCGAAGGTGTGGCGCAAGACGGCCTTCATCCTCAGCTACGACGAGAACGACGGCTTCTTCGACCACGTCCCGCCGCCCACCCCGCGCGCCGGGACGAAGGGCGAGTTCATCGGCGGGCTCCCGATCGGCGCCGGCTTCCGGGTGCCCGCGATCGTCGTCTCCCCGTGGACGGTGGGCGGCTGGGTCGCCACGGAGGCCTTCGACCACACCTCGGCCCTGCGCCTCCTGGAGCGCTTCACCGGCGTCGAGGAACCCAACATCAGCGCCTGGCGGCGTGCCACCTTCGGTGACTTCACCAGCGCCTTCCGCTTCTCCCAGGCCCGCACGAGCCCGCCCTCCCTCCCCGGCGGCACGGCGGCACAACTCCGCAAGGCCCAACAGGAGGTGGCGACCCTGCCGAAGCCCCGCCTGCCCGGCGGCGACCAGACCTTCCCCCACCAGGAACCGGGACGGCGGCCGCAGGTGTAGCCGTACGACACCACCGGCCCGGCCGCGCGACGCGGACGCCCGGCCGACCGCCCCGCGTGGTGGGGCGGTCGGCCGGGTGCGGGTGCGGGTGTGGCGCGCGGCGCCGTGTGCTCGGGGGCCGAGCCGAATGCGTCGGGGGGGGGTGTTTCGCCAGACGGCCACGGTCCTCCGGACCGCGACGGCGGCGGTCACCTGGCGACCGCGCTACGTCGGCCGGCCGCGGCCCTCGGGTGTGCCTGCCCGCCGGACCGTCCCCGGCGCCTCACCCCCGGGGCGCCCCCGTCGATCCGCGGACCGTCAACTCCCCCCGCACCGAGGCGGTTCCGCCGCCGGGCGGGTCCTCGCGGCCCATGGCGAGGCGGCCCGCGCGGGCGCCGGCCTCGGCCAGGGGGAGCCGCACCGTCGTCAGGGCGGGCACGGCGTCGATGCTGCACGGCAGGTCGTCGAATCCGGTGACCGAGATGTCGTCGGGGACGCGCAGCCCGGAGTCCCGCAGCGCGGCGCACGCCCCCAGCGCGACGGAGTCGTTCGCGGCGACGAGCGCGGTCAGCGAGGGATCGCGCCGCAGCAGTTCCAGTGCCCCCTCGTACCCCGAGCGCCGGTCGAACCGCCCGTGCACCGTCCAGCGGGCGTCCTCCTCGATCCCCGCCGCGGCCAGCGCGAGCCGGTGCCCTTCGAGCCGGTGCCGCGTGGTGGTGCGCTCCCCGGGCCCGGCGATGCAGCCGATGCGCCGGTGACCGAGGCCGACCAGGTGGTCCGTGACGGCACGCGCCCCGCCGAGGTTGTCGAAGGCGAGCGTGACGGCCCCGGTGCCGGCCACCGGCGGCCGCCCGCACAGCACCACCCGCGTCCCGCCCTCCGCCAGCTTGCGCAGCTTCGCCGCGACCGCCGCCGCGTGCGGCGCGTCGGTCACCGCCCCGCCGGTCAGCACCACGGCCGCCGCCCGCTGCCGCTGGAGCAGCGTCAGGTACTTCAGCTCCTGCTCCGGCGAGCCGCCCGTGTTGCAGACGACCGCGAGCCGTTCGCAGCCCGCCCGGCCGCCGGTCCCGCCGATCTCCGCCTGGATCGCGCTCGCCATGATCCCGAAAAAGGGGTCGGCGATGTCGTTGACGAGGATGCCGGCCAGATCGGACGTGGCGGCGGCGAGCGCGCTGGCCGGACCGTTGACGACGTAGTCCAGTTCGTCCACCGCCCGCAGCACCCGCTCCCGCGTCGCCGCGGCCACCGGGTAGTTGCCGTTCAGCACGCGCGACACCGTCGCGGGGGAGACCTGGGCGTGCGCCGCCACGTCCGCCAGAGTCACCGTCATCTCGTCGTCCTCCGGTCGCGCAGTTCGTCGTACGGCCTGGTGAACGGCCAGCTCAGGGGCCCGTGCCGGGTGCCCGCTTTGAGGGGGACCAGGCCCGCCGCCCGGCCGCGGTCTTGTGCCGACCGCCGACCCGAGGCTAGCTTCCTCCCCGATAGAAAGCGCTTGCTATGGGGATTGTCTCGCGGGCGACACGGCACACAGCGGCACAAAAGAGGCCCTTGGAGGGACCGACGTGACACGCACGACGACGGTGCGCATCGCCATGAACGGCGTGACCGGGCGCATGGGCTACCGCCAGCACCTGCTCCGGTCGATCCTCGCCCTGCGCGACCAGGGCGGCCTCGCCCTCGGCGACGGCACCGTGCTGTGGCCCGAGCCGGTCCTGCTCGGCCGCCGTGAGCACGCCCTGAGGGAGATCGCCGAGCGGCACGGCCTGGAGCACGTCTCCACCGACCTGGACGCGGTGCTCGCCGACCCGGACGTCGACATCTACTTCGACGCCCAGGTCACCGCCGCCCGCGAGGAGGCGCTCAGGAAGGCGATCGCCGCCGGGAAGCACGTCTACACCGAGAAGCCCACCGCCACCGGCCTCGACGGCGCCCTCGAACTCGCCCGCCTGGCCCGGGAGAAGGGCGTACGGCACGGGGTCGTCCAGGACAAGCTCTTCCTGCCGGGCCTGCTGAAGCTGAAGCGGTTGGTCGACGGGGGCTTCTTCGGGAAGATCCTGTCCGTGCGCGGCGAGTTCGGCTACTGGGTCTTCGAGGGCGACTGGCAGCAGGCCCAGCGTCCCTCCTGGAACTACCGCGCCGAGGACGGCGGCGGCATCGTCCTCGACATGTTCCCGCACTGGGAGTACGTGCTGCACGAGCTGTTCGGCCGCGTCACCTCCGTCCAGGCCCTGACCGCGACCCACGTCCCGCGGCGCTGGGACGAGCACGGCAGGCCCTACACCGCCACCGCCGACGACGCCGCCTACGGCATCTTCGAGCTGGACGGCGGTGTGGTCGCGCAGATCAACTCCTCCTGGGCGGTCCGCGTCCACCGCGACGAACTGGTGGAGTTCCAGGTCGACGGCACGGAGGGCTCGGCCGTCGCGGGCCTGCGCGACTGCCGCGTCCAGCACCGCTCCGCCACCCCCAAGCCGGTCTGGAACCCCGACGTCCCCGCCGGCGAGCGCTTCCGCGACCAGTGGCAGGAGGTGCCGGACAACGGGGAGTTCGACAACGGCTTCAAGGCCCAGTGGGAGCTGTTCCTCAAGCACGTCTACGCCGGCGCCCCCTACCGGTGGGACCTGTCGGCCGGCGCGCGCGGCGTCCAACTCGCCGAACTGGGCCTGAAGTCCGCCGCGGAAGGCCGCCGTCAGGCCGTTCCGGAGATCGCCCCGTGACCATCCGCCTCCCCGCCGCCGACGGCACGCTGCGCGCGTACGAGCCGCGCGCCGAACCCCTCCCCGTCGCGCCCGGTGCCCCCTTCACCTCCCGTACGGTCTTCTCGGCGGCGCATGTCGTCGCCGACCCGTACGCGGACGTCTCGCCCGGCTCGCCCGCCGCCGTCGACTGGGACGCCACCCTCGCCTTCCGCCGCCATCTGTGGTCCCACGGCCTCGCGGTCGCCGAGGCGATGGACACCGCCCAGCGCGGCATGGGGCTGGACTGGGCGGGCGCCGCCGAGCTGATCCGGCGCAGCGCCGCCGAGGCGAAGGCGGTCGGCGGGCGCATCGCCTGCGGCGTCGGCACCGACCAGCTCACCGGCGGCACCCTGGCGGACATCCGTGCCGCCTACGAGGAACAGCTCGCCGTGGTCGAGGGAGCGGGCGCCCAGGCGATCCTGATGGCCTCCCGGGCGCTGGCCGCCACGGCTCGCGGACCCGAGGACTACCTGGAGGTCTACGGCCATCTGCTGCGCCAGTGCGCCGAACCGGTCGTCCTGCACTGGCTCGGCCCGATGTTCGACCCTGCCCTGGAGGGCTACTGGGGCACCACCGACCTGGACGCCGCCACCGAGGTGTTCCTGGACGTCGTCGCCGCCCACCCCGGCAAGGTCGACGGCGTCAAGATCTCCCTGCTGGACGCCCGCCGCGAGATCGAGCTGCGCCGCCGCCTGCCGCGGGGCGTGCGCTGCTACACCGGCGACGACTTCCACTACCCGGAACTGATCGCGGGCGACGACCGGGGCTTCAGCCACGCGCTGCTCGGCGTCTTCGACCCGCTCGGCCCGCTGGCGGCGCGGGCGGTACGGGTCCTGGACACCGGTGACACGGCGGGCTTCCGCGAACTCCTCGATCCCACGGTCGAGTTGGCGCGCCACCTGTTCCGGCACCCGACCCGCTTCTACAAGACGGGCGTGGTCCTGCTCGCCTGGCTCGCGGGTCACCAGTCGCACTTCGCGATGGTCGGCGGCCTCCAGTCCGCCCGTTCCCTTCCGCACCTCGCCCGCGCCTACGAGCTGGCCGACTCCCTCGGCCTGTTCCCGGACCCCGCGCTCGCCGAGGACCGCATGAAGACCCTTCTCGCCCTGTACGGAGTGGCCCGGTGACCGGTCTCGACCGCTTCTCCATCAACCAGATGACGGTACGTCAGCTCTCTCTGCCCGAACTCGTCGCCGCCTGCGCCGGGTCCGGCATCGGCAAGGTGGGACTGTGGCGCGAGCCGGTCCGGGCGTACGGACTGCGGGAGACCGCCGCGCTGGTCCGCTCGGCGGGGCTGGAGGTGACCACCCTGTGCCGGGGCGGCTTCCTCACCGCGACCGCGCCCGCCGAACGCGCGGCCGCCCTCGCCGACAACCGCCGCGCGGTGGCGGAGGCGGCGGCGCTCGGCACCGGCACGCTGGTCCTGGTCTCCGGCGGCCTCCCGCCCGGCGACAAGGACCTGCGGGCGGCCCGCGAACGCGTCGCCGACGCCCTGGCCGAGCTGGCCCCCCACGCCGAGGAGCACGGCGTCCGCCTCGCCGTCGAGCCCCTGCACCCGATGTTCGCCGCCGACCGCTGTGTGGTCTCCACCCTCGCCCAGGCCCTTGACCTGGCCGAACGCTTCCCCGCGCACCAGGTCGGGGTGGCCGTCGACACCTACCACGTCTGGTGGGACGACCAGGCGCCCGCGCAGATCGCCCGCGCGGGCGCCGGGGGCCGCATCCACGCCTTCCAGCTCGCCGACTGGACCACCCCGCTGCCGGCGGGCGTCCTCAACGGCCGGGGCCGGCTCGGCGACGGGTCGATCGACCTGCGCGAGTGGTGCGGCCGGGTGGCGGCGGCGGGCTACACCGGCCCCGTCGAGGTGGAGATCTTCAACGAGGACCTGTGGGCCCGGGACGGACGGGAGGTGCTGAGGGAGACGGCGGAGCTGTTCCTGGAGCACACCGGGGGATGACCGGCGGCCCGGACGGGGGGTCAGGCGGAGGCGCGCAGCGGCGGCACCGCCGGGACCTCCGGGGCGTTCGCGATGGCCTCGGGAGTCAGCCGGAACTGCTCGGGGTAGGCGTCGCGCTGCGTGCGGCGGGCGGGCTCGCTGGTCCGCCAGGTGTAGAGGCAGCGCCCGCACTGGAGCACGTCCCAGACACCGGGCACGGGCGAGGTGTACAGCTTCTCGATGGTCTCGAAGGCGCAGCGGGGGCAGATGGTCATGGCGGGTTCTCCTTCTTCGCGGTGACGGCGGGACGGGCGGCGGCCGGTCAGGCGCGGGCCTCGGCGATGAGCCGCTGGAGCTTGGCGGCCCACTCCGCGGTCTCCGGCAGGTCCTTGGCCGGGGTGGCGAAGCTGCCGCGGTTGTCGGGGCTGACGGGGGTGGTGGCGTCGATGATCATCTTGCTGGTGATGCCGGCGGGCTGGGCGGCGGGCGCCAGCTCCAGCACCGACAGGTTGGGGACGATCACGACGTCGCCGGACGGGTTGACCTTCGACGACATCGCCCACATGACCTGCGGCAGGTTGAACGGGTCCACGTCCTCGTCGACGAGGATGACCGTGGAGACGTAGCCGAGGCCGTGCGGGGTGGTCATGGCGCGCATGGCCACGGCCTTGGCGAAGCCGCCGTACCGCTTCTTCGTGGAGATGATGACCAGCAGGCCGTGCGTGTACATGGCGTTGACGGCCTGGACCTCGGGGAACTCGGCGCGCAGCTGCTTGAGCAGCGGGACGCAGGTGTTGGGCCCGACGAGGTAGTCGACCTCGGTCCAGGGCATGCCCAGGTACAGCGACTCGAAGACCGGGTTCGTGCGGTACGAGACGCGGTCGACGCGGATGACGGGCATCCGGCGGCCGCCGGAGTAGTGGCCGGTGAACTCGCCGAAGGGCCCCTCGATCTGGCGCTCGCGGCTCTGGATCACGCCCTCGATGACCACCTCGGAGCCCCAGGGCACGTCGAAGCCGGTGAGCGGGGCGGTGGCGATGGGGGCGGGGGCGCCGCGCAGGGCGCCGGCCATCTCGTACTCGCTCTGGTCGTACGCCATCGGCATCCCGGCGACGATCGTCATCACCGGGTCGTTGCCGAGGGTGATGGCGATCGGCAGGTCCTCGCCCTTCTCCTCCGCCTTTTGCAGGTGGATGGCGACGTCGTGCACCGGCACCGGCTGGATGGCCAGCCGGTTGCGGCCGATGACCTCCAGGCGGTAGGTGCCGACGTTCTGCTTGCCGAAGTTCCCGGGGTCCTCCGGGTCGCGGGAGACCACGGCGGCCTTGTCCAGGTAGAAGCCGCCGTCGCCGTCGTTGAGGCGGAACAGCGGGAGGACCGAGAAGAGGTCGACGCCGTCGCCCTCCTGGGTGTTCTCCCGCCAGGGGGCGTCCTCGCGGCGCTCGGGGGCGACGGGGAAGGCGTCCCAGCGGCGGGCGAACTCCGCCACCTGCTCCTTGACGGGGGTGTGCTTCGGCAGGCCGAGGGCGAGCGCGTGGTTGGCCCAGGAGCCGTGCACGTTCAGCGCGATGCGGGCGTCGGTGAAGCCCTTGACGTTGTCGAACCAGAGGGCGGGCGCGCCCTCGCCGATGCGGCCGGTGGCGTTGGCGGCCGCGGCGAGGTCCGGTTCCGGGAGGACTTCCTCGGTGATGCGCAGCAGCTGGCCTTCCTTCTCCAGCGTGCCGAGGAAACCGCGCAGGTCGTCGTAGGGCATGGGACTCCTTCTGGGGACGTCCGGACGCGTCCGGACAGGGGGTGCGGGGGAGGGGTGCCGCGGGGCGGGCGTCAGGAGGCGGACCTGAGGTCCCGCGCGGCGCGCATGCCCTCCCACCGCTTGGCGGCGGGGGCGGGCAGCTCGAACTGGTCGAGGACGCGGGCGACGATGTGGTCCACGATGTCGTCGACGGACGCCGGGTGGTTGTAGAAGGCGGGCATCGGCGGCACCATCTGCACGCCCATGCGGGCCAGCGCCAGCATGTTCTCCAGGTGGATCTCGCTCAGCGGCGTCTCGCGGGGGACGAGGACGAGCTTGCGGCGCTCCTTGAGGACGACGTCCGCCGCGCGGCCGACCAGGCCGTCCGCGTAACCGGCGCGGATCCCGGCGAGCGTCTTCATGGAGCAGGGGACGATCACCATGCCGTCGGTCCTGAAGGACCCCGAGGAGATCGTCGCGCCCTGGTCGTCGGGGTTGTGCACGACGTCCGCCAGCCCGGCGACCTCGCGGGCCGTCCGTCCGGTCTCCAGCTCGATCGTGGTGCGGGCCCACCGGCTGAGCACGAGATGGGTCTCCACCTCGGGAAGCTCCGCGAGGTTCTCCAGGAGCCGTACGCCGAGGGCGGCCCCGGTGGCCCCGGTCATCCCTACGACCAGTCTCATACGAGGGCTCCCTTACCGTTGTCGCGTGCCTTGTGCACGCCTGTGACCTGCACCGATGTCTCCACGCTAGGAGCGGGACCGGGGCCACCGGCGGTAGGCTCGGGACTAGCCATGGGAAAAAACGGACAGTCTTCCGGGCAGCCGGAACCTCGGCCGGTGATCCGGGACCTGGCGTTCCGCCGCACCGCCGGCTCCCCGCCGGGCCTCGAACTGGTCAACCTCGCCGAGCTGGACCGGCGCGCCCGCAACCACGGCAACGAGCCGTACGCGCCCCTGCGCCCCGCCTTCCACCAGCTCGTCGCGGTGCGCTCCGGGAGCCTCACGGTGTCCGTGGACTTCACCACGTACACCCTCGACGCGGGTTCCTGGCTGTGGATCCGGCCCGGGCAGGTGCAGCGCTGGGGGCGGGACCTGCCGGTCTCCGACGGAGTGGTGGTCGCCTTCCCGGCGGGCTTCCCGGACGCGGCCACCGTCGCCGCGGCCTTCGCCCGGCCGCCGTACGCGCCGGGTCCCGTGCGCCCGGCGGGCGCGGACGCGGAGGGGCTGCGCCGGGCGCTCGACCACCTGCGGTACGAGTACGAGGCGATGACGGAGCTGCCGCTGGAGTCCCACGTGCAGGCGCTGCGGCATCTGCTGGCGGTGCTGCTGCTGCGGCTGGCCAAGGCGCGGGGCGCGGCCCCGGACGCGCCGGTCTCCAATCAGGCGTTCCGGCGCTTTCACGCGGCCGTCGAGCGGGACTTCGCGGTCACGCGCCGGGTGGAGGACTACGCGGCGGCCCTCGGCTACAGCCCGCGCACGCTCACCCGGGCCACGACGGCGGCCACCGGGATGTCGGCGAAGCGGTACATCGACGAGCGGGTGGTGCTGGAGGCCAAACGGGAACTGGCCCACAGCCGGCTGCCCGCCACCGCCATCGCCGCCCGGCTGGGCTTCACCGACCCCAGTGACTTCACCAAGTTCTTCCGCCAGCGCACGGGAACCACCCCGACGGCGTTCCGCCGGGAGGCCGCCGGGACGTGAGGGGGCTCGTCACCAGGGTCAGGTGAGGCTCCCGTCCTTCACGGCACCGATGAAGGCGGTCCAGCCGTCGGAGGAGAAGAGCAGCGCCGGGCCGGTGGCGTTCTTGCTGTCGCGGACGGGGACGGTGGTGTGGCCGGAGGCGATCTCCACGCAGTTGTCGTTGGTGCCACCGCTGTAGCTGGACTTGAACCACCCGGTGAGGGTGGATGCGTTGGGGAGGGTGGGGTCATTGCTCGGCATGGCGTGCCCTTCCGCTGTCAGCTCTTGAAGTGTCCGTCTTTGACCGCGCCGACGAAGGAAGTCCAGCCGTCGAAGGGGATGAGCAGTGCCGGGCCGGTGCGGTTCTTGCTGTCGCGGACGGGGACGGTGGTGTGGCCGGAGGCGATCTCCACGCAGTCGTCATTGGTGCCACCGCTGTAGCTGGACTTGAACCAGCCGGTGAGAGTGGATGCGTCGGGGACAGTGTGTTCATTGCGCGCCATGTACGTGCTCCTCCGCTGCCGCTCTGACGAGGGCATGTGACTCCTGCTGCGACAACGCGTCGCTCAGGGCCAGAGCGTAGGCGGTCCGACTTGCCCTCACCAGCGACGGATCATCCATCAAGTGGCCTGTGCGGAAGCCTTCCACGTAGGCCACCGGTGCGGAGTCCTTGAAGCTCATCAGCACGAGCGGGCTCTGTAGGAGCGCGTGTGCTCCGACACGGTGCGGAAGCACATGGAGCCGCAGCCGCCCCGCCTCGGCCATGTCGGCGATCTTGTGGAGTTGTTCGGCCATGACCTCTGGGCCGCCGACGCGGTGCCGCAGCACCGACTCGTCGAGCAGTGTCCAGACGACCGGCTGCTCGGGGCCCTCGAACATGCGTCGGCGTTTCATTCGGTTGACGAGGAATTCTTCAAGTTCCTCGGTCGTGTAGTTCGGCCAGTAGGCGCGGAACACAGCGGTTGCGTAGCCCTCGGTCTGCAGGACGCCAGGAACCAGCGCCAGCCCGAACTGCTTGATCGTCGTGGCCTGTTGCTCAAGCTCCGCCACAGCCGCGAAGTAGTCGTTGTATTTCGACTCCAGGTCTTCCAACCACCGCTCGAAGAACCCGTCCGTCCCGAGCGCCAGATCGATCCGGCGTGCGTCGTCGGGCTTGGGCAGCCGCCTGCCCGATTCGTAGTGGCTGATCAGCGTGGGCGAGCACACGATGATCTCGCTCAGTTGCTCCTGCGTGAGCCCGGCCGCGATCCGTCGCAGCCTCAGCTCCTCCCCGTACTTCTCGCGCGGCGTCCGTGGCCTGCGGTCAACGCTCATCCGGCCAACTCCCTTGCTGACGTGGGCAATGTCAACCCCCCACCTCTGGAAAGCCTAGCCACCGCCGCCCCACTCTGTGACCGGTTCACCACACACCGCAGTCACCCGAGACGAGAAAGCAGGTCGGCATGACCCAACTCCTGACCCGGCTGGTCGAGCCCTTGCTGAGGCTCCTCCTGCCCGCCCGCGGACGCCGGCGGCGCGGGCCGGCGCACCCGTCGTACTCGTGCCCGTACGTCGGCGGCCCCGCGGCGTACCGGCGGGGCGAAGCCCCCCTCCGCGGCGAGGACAGCCCGCTCGTCCGCCCCTACCTCGACCTCGTGGAGACCTACGCGTGAACGAACGTCTGCTTCCCTGGACCGGTTCGGAGGGGAAGCCCTGCTACCTCCTCGGCGACGGCACCGGGTACGTCTCGCGGGTCGCCGACCAGGTCGAGCAGGTACAACTCGGGATGGCCGGTGGTCTGCTGGAGCACACCGCCGAACTCCTCGCCGGGCCGGGGCGGAAACTGACCGGTGAGGAGTTGCACTACCTGGTCCGCCGCCTCGCCGAGTCGCTGAAGGAGACCAAGCGGATCGCGGAGAGCAGGGGCGCCCGGCTGAGGAACTTCCCGGAACCCGTGCCGGACGATGTCAAGAAGTCCGACGCGGCTCCGACCACAGGGTGAAGGGCCCGGCAGGGGCCCGCGAACCATGAGGAGTACGACATGCAGTTCCTGATCGCCCTGCACATCAACCCCGCCGTGCTGGACGCGCTGACCGCCGAGGAGAAGGCGGCGGTCCAGGAGGGCCACGGGAAGTTCATCGAGGCGCTGAAGGAGTCCGGCGAGCTGGTCACCACGCAGGCGCTGGCCGACCCGTCCCAGTCCGCCGTCGTCACCGTGCGCGGCGGCCGGACGGTCGTCACCGACGGGCCCTTCCTGGAGGCCAAGGAGCACCTGGGCGGCTACTACCTGGTCGACTGCGAGGACCGGGACCGGGCGGTCGAACTGGCCGCGATGATCCCGGACGCCGCGATCGAGGGCCTGGGGGTCGAGGTGCGCCAGGTGATGTTCGAGTGCGGACGGCTGGAGGCGTGAGCGCTCCCGGCCCGGCACCGGGCACCGAGGACCTGCTGCGCGACCTCGCGCCGCGGGTCCTCGGCGCGCTCGTCCGCCGGCACGGCCGGTTCGAGGACTGCGAGGACGCCGTGCAGGAGGCCGTCCTCGCCGCCACCACGCAGTGGCCGGCCGAGGGCGTGCCCGGCAACCCGCGCGGCTGGCTGACCACGGTCGCCTCCCGCCGGCTGGCCGACCAGGCGCGCAGCGACATCGCCCGCCGGGAGCGGGAGGCCGCGACCGCCGCCGAGGTCGCCCCCGGAGAGGTGCCGGACACCGACGACACCCTGCTCCTGCTGTTCCTGTGCTGCCACCCGGCGCTGACCCCGGCCTCCCAGACCGCGCTGACCCTGCGGGCCGTGGGCGGCCTGACCACGGCCGAGATCGCCGGCGCCTTCCTGGTGCCGGAGGCCACGACGGCGGCCCGGATCAGCCGGGCCAAGCAGCGGATCAGGGCGGCGGGCGGCACCTTCGCCGCGCCGGACGGACCGGAACCGCGGGAGCGGCTGCCGGTCGTCCTGCACGTGCTCTACCTGATCTTCAACGAGGGCTACACCGCCACCTCGGGCAGCCGCCTCGACCGTCCCGACCTCGCGCACGAGGCCATCCGGCTCGCCCGGGCCGTGCACGCCCGGCTCCCCGAGGACGGCGAGGTCACCGGGCTGCTCGCCCTGATGCTGCTGACCGACGCCCGCCGCACGGCCCGTACCACCCCCTCGGGCGACCTGGTCCCGCTCGCGGAGCAGGACCGCACGGCCTGGGACCGCGCACTGATCGAGGAGGGCACCGCACTGGTCGAGACGGCGCTGGCCGGGCCCTCCCTCGGTCCCTACGCCCTCCAGGCCGCCATCGCCGCCACCCACGCCGACGCGCCCAAGGCCGAGGAGACCAACTGGGCCCAGGTGTACGCCCTCTACCTGATCCTGGAGCGGATCGCGCCCAATCCCATGGTCACCCTCAACCGGGCCGTCGCCCTCGCGGAGACCGCGGGGCCCGAGGCCGGGCTCGCCCTCCTCGCCACCCTGGACGGCGACCCCCGCACGGCCCGCCACCACCGGCTGCTGTCGGTCCGGGCGCACCTGCTGGAGAGGACCGGCGACACGGCGGGGGCCCACGAGCACTACCGGCGCGCGGCGAAGGCCACCGCGAGCCTCGCCGAACGGCGCCACCTGGAGGCGCGGGCGGCCCGGCTGTCAGGAGACGGGTGAATTCCCGCCGCTCAGAAGAACACCCCGCACCGCAGCAGCACATTGGCGTACGGACTGGCCTCGCCGGTGCGGACGATCAGCCGGGCCCCCGCCGACAGCTCCTTGAGCCGCTCGTGGGGCACGTAGGCCAGGCCGGGCAGCCGCCGCTCCAGCAGCTCCCGATGGGCCCCGCGCAGCTCCCGCGCCGCCGTCGCCCCCTCGATCACCAGCTCGTCCAGCAGGCCGTCCAGGACCTCCGCGAAGGACGGCACCCCGGCCCGGAAGGCCAGGTCCACCACGCGCGGACCGTCCGGGACCGGCATGCCCGCGTCGCACACCAGCACCCCGTCGGTGTGCCCCAACTCGGCCAGCGCACCGGCCAGATGACGATTGAGGATGCCCGCCTTCTTCACAGCGCCCGGACCTCCTCGGCCGTCGGGTACGACTCCTGCGCCCCCGGCTTCGTCACGGCCGCCGCGCCGACGCGCGCCGCGTACCCGGCCGCCTCCGCGAGGCTCGCGCCCGTGCCCAGCCGCCACGCCAGCGCGGCCGTGAACGCGTCGCCGGCGCCCGTGGTGTCCACCGCGTCGACCTTCACCGACGCCACCCGGGTCGCGCCCGAGCCGTCGTGCACCAGCGCGCCCTCGGCGCCGAGCGTCACCACCACCGAGCGCGGGCCCAGGGCCAGCAGCCCGCGGGCCCAGTCCTCGGGCTCCTCGCCCGCCCCGGCCCCGCCCAGGAGCACCCGCGCCTCGTGCTCGTTGACGATCAGCGGGTCGCAGGCCGCCAGCACCTCCGCGGGCAGCGGGCGCGGCGGGGACGGGTTCAGCACGAACCGGGTCCCGGACGGCAGGCCGCGCACCACCTCCTCGACCGTCTCCAGCGGGATCTCCAGCTGGGTGGAGACCACGCGGGAGGCGCGCAGCAGCCCCTCGGCCGCCCGCACGTCCGCCGGGGTGAGACGGGCGTTGGCACCCGGCGACACCACGATGCTGTTGTCGCCGGACGGGTCGACGGTGATCAGCGCGACACCGGTGGGCGCCCCGCCGGCCAGCACGCCCGCCGGGTCCACCCCGGCCGAGCGCAGGGAGTCGAGCAGCAGCCGGCCGTGGCCGTCGTCGCCCACCCGGGCCAGCAGGGCCGTGCGGGCCCCGAGCCGGGCGGCGGCCACCGCCTGGTTGGCACCCTTGCCGCCGGGGTGCACGGACAGGTCCGAGCCGAGCACCGTCTCACCGGCACCCGGCCGCCGTTCGACACCGATCACCAGGTCGGCGTTGGCCGAGCCCACGACCAACAGGTCGTAGTCGTACATGACTTGACTCCCATGAGAGATGAACCGGGGCGGACGGCCGCCACCTGTGGTGTACGACCGCCCGCCCGAGTCTTCCGCGTCTTCTTCCGTCAGCCGCTGAAGCCGGCCACGTTGTCCTTCGTGACCACCTTCACCGGCACCTTCACCATCTGCTCCACCTTCTTGCCCTGGGTCGCCTTGAGCGCGTTGTCCACGGCGATCCGGCCGAGCTGGGTCGGCTGCTGGGCGACGGAGGCGTAGAGCGTGCCCGCCTTGACCGCCTTCAGGCCGTCGGGGGTGCCGTCGAAGCCGACCACCGGCACCGACGTACCGGCCTTGGACCCCAGGGCCTTGATCGCGCCGAGCGCCATCTCGTCGTTGGCGGCGATCACGCCCTGCACGTCCGGGTGGGCCTGGAGCAGGTTGGACATCACGTCGAGGCCCTTGGTGCGGTCGAAGTCGGCCGGCTGCTGAGCCACCACCTTGATGCCCGGGTAGGCCTTGAGGCCGTTGGCGAAGCCCTGCGCGCGCTCCCGCGCCGCCGAGGTGCCCGCCTGCCCCTGGAGGATCACGATCTTGCCCTTGCCGCCCAGCTTCTCGGCGATCGTCTTGGCCGCCTGCTCACCACCGGCGATGTTGTCCGAGGCCACCAGGGCGTTCACATCCGCCTTGTTGACGCCGCGGTCGACCGCGATGACCGGGATGTCCGCCTTGTCGGCGGCCTTGACCGAGTTGCTGGCCGCGTCCGAGTCCACCGGGTTCACGATGATCGCGCCCAGGTGCGAACTGGTGAAGTTCTGGAGCTGGTTGGCCTGCTGCGAGGCGTCGTTCTGCGCGTCGGTCACCGTCAGGTCCACGCCCAGCCTCTTCGCCTCGGCCTGCGCGCCGGAGCGGATCTGCACGAAGAACGGGTTGTTGAGGGTGGACAGCGACAGACCCATCTTCGGCTTGTCCGAGGACGAGGAGCCGTTGTGCAGGAACGAGGTCGCGCCGACGATCGCCACCGTCACCACGGCCGCGAGCCCGTACGTCGCCGCCTGCTTGCCCTTGTTGCCGCCGCCACCGCTGGTCACCGGGGTGGCGCCCGCCTTGCGGCGCACCGTGTCGAGCAGCACCGCCAGCGCGATGACCACACCGATCACGACCTGCTGCCAGAACGCCGAGACGTTGAGCAGGTTGAGGCCGTTGCGCAGCACCGCGAGGATCAGCGCGCCGACCAGGGTGCCCGACGCCTTGCCGGTGCCGCCCGCGAGCGAGGCACCGCCGATCACGACCGCGGCGATCGCGTCCAGCTCGTAGCCGTCGGCGGCCTGCGGCTGCGCGGAGGACAGCCGGGAGGCCAGCACGATGCCGGCCACCGCGGCGAACACACCGGACAGCGCGTAGATCGCGAGCTTCTGCTTCTTCACCCGCAGGCCCGACAGGCGCGCGGCCTCCTCGTTGCCGCCGATCGCGTACATCGAGCGGCCGATGTAGGTACGGCCGAGCACGAACGCGGCCAGCAGCCCCATCACGATCATGACCAGCACCGGCACCGGCAGCCAGTCGCCCAGGGTGTCACCGAGGTGCGAGACCGAGTCCGGGAACGGGATCGGCACACCGCCGGAGATCACCAGCGCCAGACCGCGGCCCACCGACAGCATCGCCAGCGTCGCGATGAACGGCGGCAGCTTGCCGTAGGCGATCAGGAAGCCGTTCACCAGACCGGCCGCCACACCCGTGGCGACCGCGAGGACGACGGCCAGCGCGACCGGCACCCCGTGCTGGGTGGCGCTCCAGGCCAGCACGGTCGCCGACAGCGCGGCCACCGAGCCCACGGACAGGTCGATGCCCGCCGCGACGATCACGAAGGTGACACCGAAGGCCAGGATGGCCGTCACGGCCGCCTGGACGCCGATGTTCAGCAGGTTGTCCGTCGTCAGGAAGTCGCCGGACAGCGCCGACAGGGCGATGACCAGGACGATCAGCGCGGTCAGCGCGCCGTTGTCGAGCAGCAGCCGGCGCAGGCCGCCCGGGGCGCCACTCGCGCCCGTCGTGCTCTTGAGCGTGTCAGCGGCCACGGGTGGCCTCCTTCTCAGCGGTGGGGGTGGATACGGCGAGCGCCATCACGGCGTCCTGGGTGGCCTCGTCGGCCGCGAGTTCTCCGGCGATCCGGCCCTGGGCCATCACCAGCACCCGGTCGCTCATGCCGAGCACCTCGGGCAGATCGCTGGAGATCATCAGCACGGCGGCGCCGGCCGCGGTCAGCTCGTTGATCAGCTGGTAGATCTCGACCTTGGCGCCGACGTCGATGCCGCGCGTCGGCTCGTCGAGGATCAGCACCTTGGTGTCGGCCAGCAGCCACTTGCCGATGACGACCTTCTGCTGGTTGCCGCCGGACAACGTGCGCACGTGCTGGCCGAGCCCGGCCATCCGCACGCCCAGCTGCGCGGCGATCCGTTCGGCCGCCACGTGCTGCGCCTTGCGGTCGACCAGCCCCGCCCGGGACGCCGAGCGCATGGTCACCAGCCCCAGGTTCTCCTCGACCGAGGCGTCGAGGACGAGCCCCTGCCCCTTGCGGTCCTCGGGCACCAACCCGATCCCGGCCGCCATCGCGGCGTTCACGTCGAAGCGCCGCAGCGCGTTGCCGCCGACCTTCACGGTGCCGTCGTCGTACGGGTCCGCGCCGAACACGGCCCGCACGACCTCGGTCCGCCCGGCGCCCACGAGCCCGGCGATGCCGACGACCTCACCGGCGTGCACCTCGAAGCTCACGTCGTGGAAGACACCGTCGCGGGTGAGCCCCTCGACACTGAGCAACGCGGCGCCCTTCTCGGGGCGTCGGCGCGGGTACTGCTGCTCGATGGAGCGTCCGACCATGAGCCGCACCAGCTCGTCCTCCGGGGTGGAGGCGGGCACCTGCCCGACGCTCTTCCCGTCCCGGATGACGGTGACGCGGTCGCCGAGGGCGGCGATCTCGTCGAGGTGGTGGGTGATGAACACGATGCCCACCCCGTCCGCGCGCAGCTGCCGCACGATGGCGAACAGCTTCTCGACCTCCTCCGAGGTCAGCACGGCGGTCGGCTCGTCCATGATCAGCACCCGCGCGTTCAGGCTCAGCGCCTTGGCGATCTCCACCATCTGGAGCCGGGCGATGCCGAGTTCGCGTACCCGGGCACGCGGCGAGACCCGCACGCCGACCCGTTCGAGCAGCTTGGCGGCGTCGGCCTCCATGCGCCCGCGGTCGATCATCCCGAACCGGCGCGGCTGGCGGCCGAGGAAGATGTTCTCGGCGACCGTCAGGTCCGGGACCAGGTTGAACTCCTGGTAGATGGTGGCGATCCCGAGCCGCTCGGAGTCCTGCGCACCATGGATGCGCACCTCCTCACCGCCCACGAGGATCCGCCCGGAGTCGGGCGTATAGGCACCGGAGAGCATCTTGATCAGCGTGCTCTTGCCGGCGCCGTTCTCACCGAGCAGCACATGCACCTCGCCACGGCGCAGGTCGAAGTCGACACCGTCGAGCGCGACCACGCCGGGAAAGGTCTTGCGTATGCCCTCGATGCGCAGCAACTCGTCCGGGTTGCTCACGGCGTGCTCCTTTGCACTGGGGGGAGGGGCGGGGTGGGGATGATGCGGGCCTTCTCCGGCGTCTCACCGCAGGAGCGGCGTACGACGAGCCGGGCGGCGAGGGTGACGGACGCGGCCGGCCGCCCCTCGATCCGGTCCACCAGGGCCCGTACGGCGGCCCGGCCCAGTTCGCCCGTGGGCTGGGCGATCGCGGTGACCGGAGGATCGGTGTGCACGAACCACGGGATGTCGTCGAACGCGGCGAGCGCGATGTCGTCCGGCACCCGCAGCCCGCGGGCGCGGACGGCGTCGAGGGCACCGAGCGCCATCAGGTTGTCGGCCGCGAAGACGGCGTCCGGCGGCTCGGGCAGGTCGAGGAAGCCCTCGGTGACCCGGCGCCCGCTGGCCGCCTGGAAGTCGCCCTGGCCGATGTGGACGTCGGGGAGCGACAGCCCGTACTCGGCCAGCGCGGACCGGAACGCCTCGACCCGCTCGCTGCCGGTCGTGGTGGCCGCCGGTCCCGCGATGATCGCGACCCGCCGGTGGCCCAGCCGGTACAGGTGGGCCACGAGGTCCTGCACGGCGGCCCGTCCGTCGGCGCGTACGACGGGGACGTCGACGCCGGGGATCCAGCGGTCCACGAAGACCATGGGGGTGCCGGCCCGCGCCGCGTCCAGCATCAGCGGCGAACCGCCGTCGGTCGGGGACACCAGCAGCCCGTCGATCCGCCGGTCCAGCAGAGTGCGCACGTGGTGGTCCTGGAGGTCGGGCCGCTCGTCGGCGTTCCCGATGATCACGCTGTACCCGAGCGCCCGGGCCTCTTCCTCCACGGAGCGGGCCAGCTCGGTGAAGTACGGGTTCAGCACGTCGCTGATGACGAGGCCGAGGGTGTGCGTCTGGTCGGTGCGCAGCGAACGGGCGACGGCGTTCGGCCGGTACCCGAGCGCCTCGACGGCGGCCAGCACGCGGCCGCGGGCGTCCGCGCTGACCGACGGATGCGCGTTCAGCACCCGCGAGACCGTCGCGACGGACACGCCCGCCGCGGCGGCGACATCCTTGATGCTCGCCACTCCGGCCCACCTCCTTGTGAACTCGTGACGCTTGGAATCGATTACATCGAGACGCGAGAAACGATTGGAATCGATTACATGAGTGGTGACAAGGGGGTGAGGGTGGCCGAAACCCAATCGTGACCTGGCGGGAAAGTGATGGACCGCCACGGTGGCGGCGGGCAGCGTGGAGGGGTCGCTGTTCGTGGCGCGAGGCCGGATCCGGCATTCGGTGCGATGTGGGATGCTTCGGTGGAAGCTTCACTCTTTGTATTGGGTGGAGCACCACCGTCGAGATCGTGGAGCAACGGGAACACACCATGGGTGAGGCGGTGGGAGCCGGTGGCCGATCGCCGGCCGGCCGGAAGGTGCGGGAGGCGCGGCAGGGCCTTGGTCTGACGATCGAGGAGCTGGCCGAGGCGTCCGGCGTTTCGGTGCGCACGATCAGCGACGTGGAACGGGGCCGGAGCCAGCGCCCCCAGCGCGGGACGCTCACCGCGCTCGCCCAGGGTCTCGGCCTGGACGAGGCGGCACGTGCCGAACTGCTGGCCGTCGCCCGCGCGGGCCGTCCGGTGAGCGACGGCTCCGCCCGGGTCGGCGCCTCCCCCTGCCCACTGCCCAGGGGAGTACGGGACTTCGTCGGACGGCACGCGGAACTGTCCGCGCTGCGCGCCCTGGCGCAGCGGGCCGCCGAGGGGCGGGGCCCGGACAGGGACGTGCCGCCGGTGGCGGTGGTGTCCGGTCCGCCGGGCAGCGGGAAGACGACCCTCGCGCTCCGGCTGGCCGAGGAGTTCGCACCCTCGTTCCCCGACGGTGAATTCCTGCTCGACATGCGGGGGTTGGAGGAACAACCGCTCTCGGCGCAGGAGGCGGTGCTGCGCCTGCTGGGGGCGTGGGACGTCGAGGTGGCCCAGCTGGGTGCAGAGGAGCGGCTGGCGCGCTACCACGCCAGGGCGGCCCGGCTGCGTGCGCTCGTGATCCTGGACAACGCGGCCGACGAGGCCCAGGTCAGGCCGCTGCTGCCGCGGGCGGGCGGTGTGCTGGTGGTGATGACCAGCCGGTCCACCCTGGCCGGCCTGGAAGGGGTGCTCCGGTTGCCGCTGGGCGCGCTGAGCGAGGACGAGTCGACCGCCTTGCTGCGGGCCATCGTCAGTGACGGGCGTGTGGACGCCGAACCGGACGCCGTGCGTTCGGTGAGCGAGCTGTGCGGGCACCTTCCGCTGGCGTTGCGGGTGGCGGGCAACTGGGCGGCCACCCGGACGAACTGGAGCCTGCGGCGGCTGGCCGGCCGGCTCGCCGACGAGGATCGTCGACTGGACTCGCTCAGCGCCGGCGACCTGCGGGTGAACTCGGCCTTCTCGCTTTCCTATTCACGTCTCGCTCCCGCGGCCGCCCGGATGTTCCGGCTGCTGGCCCAGGTGCCGGGACCCGATTTCAGCGCGCCGTCGGCGGCCGTCCTCGCGGGCACGTCGCTGCCGTACGCGGAGGACCTGCTGGACGACCTGCTCGACGCCGGACTGCTGATGACCTCGCCGGGGGACCGCTACCGCTTCCACGACCTGCTGCGGCTGTACGCGCGCTCCCGGCTCCGCGCGGAGGAGGGCGAGGAGGGATCGGCCGAGGCCGGTGCCCGCCTGCGCTCCTGGCTGCTGGACACCGCGGTCCTGGCCGGCCGCTGGTACGAGCCGGACCACGGCGCGCCGCAGCCGGACCCCGGCCGCCTGGTCGCCCTCGACGACCGGGAGCAGGCACTGCGTTGGCTCAAGGCGGAGAGCGACAACTGGCTGGCTGCCTTCCGCGAGGCCGCCGCGCGCGGCGCGCACGCCAGGGTCACGGAGGTCGCCCAGGCCATGAACTGGTTCTCCGACCTGTGGGTCTCCTGGGGCCACTGGGCCGAGGTCTTCCAGAGCGCCGCACAGTCCGCGGCGGCCCTGGGCGACGCCGGACTGGAGGCCACCCACCGCAACCACCTCGCCTGGGCCCACTGGGTGGGCGGCCGCCACGACGAGGCCGCCGCCTCCGCCGCACACGCGCTGCGCCTCGCCACGGCCGGCGGGGACGTCGCCCAGCAGGGCTGGGCGCACTTCTACCTCGGCTGGCTCCAGAACCTGGCCGGCGACGACGCGCCCGCGACCGCCAACCTGCTGCGGGCCAAGGAACTGTTCGCCCGGGCCGACGACATCAGGGGCCACCTCCACGCGGCCATCGCCGGCATCAACCTGCTGGAGAAGGCAGGCCGCGCGCGGGAGGCCGTCGAGACCCACCGGGAGGTCATGGACGCCCTCGCCGACCCCCGCAACCACGAGCGCATCCCGTCGAACGTACGCGACACCAACATCCTGACCGCCAACTACCAGGTGGGCTTCGTGCATCTCGGACAAGGCCACTGGGCGGACGCGGTCCGCGCCCTGCGTCCGATCCGCGGGCAGTTCGACGCCCGCGGGTTCCACACGCCCGGCGCCGAGGTCCACCTCAACCTGGCCCACGCCCTTGCCCGCCTCGCGGAGAACGAAGAGGCCGCCGCCGGGTACCGCGCCGTGCTCGCGCTGGAAGACCGCGTCCCGCCGGCCATGGTGGACGAGGCCCGCGCGGGCCTCGACGCCCTCGCCCCCGGCGGGCCGCCCCTGGAGGAGCCGGCCCGGCTCGCGGCCCGGCGCCCCTGATCCACACCCTTCATCCGCTGTCACCCCCCACCGGTACCGTCGGACCATGGTTCGACAGGCGGGGACCCAGGCCGGTGAGCGGCGGACGGCCGTGCTCGAAGGTGTGCTGGAGCGGATCACGTACGCCAACGAGGAGAGCGGGTACACCGTCGCCCGGGTGGACACCGGAAGAGGCGGCGCGGAACTGCTCACCGTCGTCGGCGCGTTGCTCGGCGCCCAGGTGGGGGAGTCCCTGCGGATGGAGGGGCGCTGGGGCACGCACCCGCAGTACGGCAAGCAGTTCCTGGTCGAGAACTACTCGACCCTGCTGCCCGCCACCGTCCAGGGCATGCGGCGCTACCTGGGCTCCGGGCTCGTCAAGGGGATCGGTCCCGTCTTCGCCGACCGGATCACCCGGCACTTCGGCCTGGACACCCTGCGCATCATCGAGGAGGAGCCCGAGCGGCTGATCGAGGTGCCGGGGCTCGGGCCCAAGCGGACCAGGAAGATCGCCGACGCCTGGGAGGAGCAGAAGGCGATCAAGGAGGTCATGCTCTTCCTCCAGACCGTCGAGGTGTCCACCTCCATCGCCGTGCGGATCTACAAGAAGTACGGCGACGACTCGATCGACGTCGTCAAGAAGAACCCCTACCGGCTCGCCGCCGACGTCTGGGGCATCGGGTTCCTCACCGCCGACAAGATCGCCCAGTCCGTCGGCATCCCCCACGACAGCCCGGAGCGCGTCAAGGCCGGTCTCCAGTACGCCCTCTCGCAATCCGCCGACCAGGGCAACTGCTTCCTGCCCGAGGAGCGGCTGATCGCCGACGCGGTCAAGCTGCTCCAGGTCGACACCGGGCTCGTCATCGAATGCCTCGCCGAGCTGGCCCGGGAGCCGGAGGACGGCACCGACCCCGGGGTGGTGCGCGAGAAGGTGCCCGGCCCCGACGGCACCGAGCCCGTCACCGCCGTCTACCTCGTGCCCTTCCACCGCGCCGAGATCTCCCTCTCCGCCCAGCTGCTGCGCCTCCTGCGCACCGACCAGGACCGCATGCCCGGCTTCCAGGACGTGGACTGGGCGAAGGCCCTCGGCTGGCTGCGGACCCGTACCGGCGCGGACCTCGCGCCCGAGCAGGAGGCGGCGGTCCGGCTGGCGCTCACCAGGAAGGTCGCCGTGCTCACCGGCGGCCCCGGCTGCGGCAAGTCCTTCACCGTGCGCTCGATCGTGGAGCTGGCCCGGGCCAAGCGGGCCAAGGTGCTGCTCGCCGCGCCGACCGGGCGGGCCGCCAAGCGGCTGGCCGAGCTGACCGGGGCGGAGGCGTCCACCGTGCACCGGCTGCTGGAGCTGAAGCCCGGGGGAGACGCGGCGTACGACCGGGACCGGCCGCTCGACGCGGACCTCGTCGTCGTGGACGAGGCGTCCATGCTGGACCTGCTGCTCGCCAACAAGCTCGTCAAGGCCGTGCCGCCCGGCGCGCACCTGCTCTTCGTCGGGGACGTCGACCAGCTGCCCAGCGTCGGTGCCGGCGAGGTGCTGCGGGACATGCTCGCCGACGGCAGCCCCGTCCCCGCCGTCCGGCTCACCCGGGTCTTCCGGCAGGCCCAGCAGTCCGGTGTGGTCACCAACGCGCACCGGATCAACGCCGGGCGGCCTCCGCTCACCGACGGGCTGAAGGACTTCTTCCTCTTCGTGGAGGACGACACGGAGGAGGCCGGACGGCTCACCGTGGACGTGGCGGCGCGGCGCATCCCGGCGCGGTTCGGGCTCGATCCGCGCCGCGACGTGCAGGTGCTCGCGCCGATGCACCGGGGGCCCGCCGGGGCCGGCACCCTCAACGGGCTGCTCCAGCAGGCCATCACGCCGGGGCGGCCCGACGTGCCCGAGAAGCGGTTCGGCGGGCGGGTCTTCCGGGTCGGCGACAAGGTGACCCAGATCAGGAACAATTACGAAAAAGGGAAGAACGGTGTGTTCAACGGCACCGTGGGCGTCGTCACCGCGCTCGATCCGGTCGACCAGCGCCTGACGGTGCTGACGGACGAGGACGAGGAGGTCCCGTACGAATACGACGAACTGGACGAACTGGCGCACGCGTACGCGGTGACCATCCATCGCTCGCAGGGAAGTGAATATCCCGCCGTGGTGATTCCCGTCACCACGGGAGCATGGATGATGCTCCAGCGGAACCTGCTCTACACCGCCGTCACCCGGGCCAAACGGCTGGTCGTGCTGGTCGGTTCGCGCCGGGCGATCGGCCAGGCGGTGCGCACGGTGTCGGCCGGACGGCGGTGTACGGCACTGGACTTCCGGCTCATCGCGAAAAATGATCGATCAAATGAGTCGTGAAGGTCACAGAGCACTTCCAGATGCCTCTCCGAGGGGGCAGGATGAGCAGGTTGGCGGCACTGAGTGCCGCCAATAGGCCCAATGGTCGACCCCGAGTGCACTCTCCTGAGCCAAATGGGGGATGGTAGAGACAGTCAGGGCACCTCGAAGATGAGGCACTACGTCGGTGAGGGAAGACGTGAGCGACAACTCTGTAGTACTGCGGTACGGCGACGGCGAGTACACCTACCCGGTGGTCGACAGCACCGTCGGCGACAAGGGCTTCGACATCGGGAAGCTGCGCGCCCAGACCGGGCTGGTGACCCTGGACAGCGGGTACGGCAACACCGCCGCCTATAAATCCGCGGTCACCTACCTCGACGGCGAGGCGGGCATCCTCCGCTACCGCGGCTACCCCATCGAGCAGCTGGCAGAGCGCTCCACCTTCCTGGAGGTGGCGTACCTGCTGATCAACGGCGAGCTGCCCACCGTTGACGAGCTGACGACGTTCAAGGACGACATCACGCGGCACACGCTGCTGCACGAGGACGTCAAGAACTTCTACAAGGGCTTCCCGCGCGACGCCCACCCGATGGCCATGCTGTCCTCGGTCGTGTCGGCGCTGTCCACCTTCTACCAGGACAGCCACAACCCGTTCGACGAGAAGCAGCGCAACCTCTCCACGATCCGGCTGCTCGCCAAGCTGCCGACCATCGCGGCGTACGCGTACAAGAAGTCGATCGGTCACCCGTTCGTCTACCCGCGCAACGACCTCGGCTACGTCGAGAACTTCCTGCGCATGACCTTCTCGGTGCCGGCCGACGAGTACGAGCTGGACCCGGTCGTCGTCTCCGCGCTGGACAAGCTGCTGATCCTGCACGCCGACCACGAGCAGAACTGCTCGACCTCCACGGTCCGCCTGGTCGGCTCCTCGCAGGCCAACATGTTCGCGTCGATCTCGGCCGGCATCAACGCGCTGTGGGGCCCGCTGCACGGCGGCGCCAACCAGTCCGTGCTGGAGATGCTCGAGGGCATCCGCGACTCGGGCTCCGACGTCGACACCTTCATCCGCAAGGTGAAGAACAAGGAGGACGGCGTCCGCCTGATGGGCTTCGGCCACCGGGTCTACAAGAACTTCGACCCGCGCGCCCGCATCATCAAGGCCGCCGCGCACGACGTCCTCTCCGCGCTGGGCAAGTCGGACGAGCTGCTCGACATCGCCCTCAAGCTGGAGGAGCACGCGCTCTCCGACGACTACTTCGTCGAGCGCAAGCTGTACCCCAACGTCGACTTCTACACCGGTCTGATCTACCGGGCCATGGGCTTCCCGACCGAGATGTTCACGGTCCTGTTCGCCCTCGGCCGCCTGCCGGGCTGGATCGCCCAGTGGACCGAGATGATCAAGGAGCCGGGCTCCCGCATCGGCCGCCCGCGCCAGATCTACACGGGCGTCGTCGAGCGCGACTTCGTGCCGGTCGAGGAGCGCTGACACCTGCCGGTGGGGGCGCCGCATCCGGTGCCCCCTTTTCGGCGGCCCGCGCCGCGCGCACCGTTGGGGAGCGCTGAGCGCAGCGGCTCCCAGGGCCTGCCCGCGAGGGCGGGCCCTGAAGTGTTCCGGCGGCCTTGACGCCACCGGTCCCGACGCGCACAAGAAGAAGGCGCCCTGAGACGCCGGTCCCCCCACGGGCCGGCGACCAGGGCGCCTTCCCATGTCCCGGTGCGGATTCCCCCCACGGGATCCGGGCCGGGCGCTCGAGAGGACAGCGCCTGAATCGCTGTCGGTGCGGTCTGCCGGGACATCGCACGCCGGGAGGGCCGCTCAAAGCTTCCCGGTGTACGTGCCCCGGCAACGCATCTCCGGGGAAGTCCCCCAAGACATCCCCAGATGCCGGGTCAGCGCCCCCCAAGACGCCGATCCGACATCGCCAACTTAGACCTTCGAACCCCTTCGATGGTTACGTTCACATCACTGTGATCTGCGTCTCTTGCATATGTCCTTTTGATGCGCAAGAGCCCCGTTATGGCGAACGGAGCCCTTGCGTAAGGAAGATGCGCGAGCCTTGTGAAGAGCTTATGTGAGGCTCGCGCCCGTCTCTAGGGGGACTTGTGGCCCAACTTCAGCGGAAGCGGCGCAGCCGCAGGCTGTTGGTCACCACGAACACCGAGGAGAAGGCCATCGCCGCGCCCGCGATCATCGGGTTCAGCAGCCCCGCCGCGGCCAGCGGCAGCGCGGCCACGTTGTAACCGAAGGCCCACACCAGGTTGCCCTTGATCGTGGCCAGGGTGCGCCGGGAGAGCCGGATCGCGTCCGCCGCCGTGCGCAGGTCGCCCCGCACCAGGGTCAGGTCGCCGGCCTCGATCGCCGCGTCCGTGCCGGTGCCCATGGCGAGGCCCAGATCGGCGGTGGCGAGGGCGGCCGCGTCGTTGACGCCGTCGCCCACCATGGCCACCGCGCGCCCCTCGCGCCGGAGCCGCCGGACCACGTCCACCTTGTCCTCGGGCAGCACCTCCGCGTACACGTGCTCCGCGTCGATGCCGACGGCCTTCGCGACCGACTCGGCGACCGTCCGGTTGTCCCCGGTCAGCAGTACCGGCGTGAGCCCGAGGGCGCGCAGTTCGCGGATCGCCTCGGCGCTGGTCTCCTTGATCGCGTCGGCGACCGCGAGGACCCCGCGGGCCCGCCCGTCCCAGCCCGCCAGGACGGCCGTACGGCCCTCCCGCTCGGCCTCCCGCGCCGCGCGGGCCAGGTCCTCGGGAACGTCCTCGTACAGGCGCCCCACGGCCACCTCGCGGCCGTCCACGCGCCCGCGCACACCTCGCCCGGGCACGTTCTCGAAGTGCTCGACCGCCGGCAGCGCGCCGGCGCGTTCCTCGGCTCCCGCCGCGATGGCGCGGGCGACCGGGTGCTCGGAGGCGTGCTCCAGGGCGCCCGCGAGGCGCAGCAGCTCCTTCTCGTCCTCGCCGTCCGCGGTGTACACCGCCTGGAGGGTCATCCGGCCGGTGGTGACGGTGCCGGTCTTGTCCAGCACGACGGTGTCGACGCGGCGGGTGGACTCCAGGACCTCGGGGCCCTTGATCAGGATGCCGAGCTGGGCGCCGCGCCCGGTGCCGACCATCAGCGCGGTCGGCGTGGCGAGGCCCAGCGCGCACGGGCAGGCGATGATCAGCACGGCGACGGCGGCGGTGAACGCGGAGACCGCGTCCCCGGTGCCGAGCCAGACGCCGAAGGTGGCGAGCGCGATCAGGATGACCACGGGCACGAACACGGCGGAGACCCGGTCGGCGAGCCGCTGCACCTCGGCCTTGCCGTTCTGCGCGTCCTCCACCAGCTTGGCCATCCGGGCGAGCTGGGTGTCGGCGCCGACCCGGGTGGCCGCCACGACGAGCCGGCCGCCCGCGTTGACCGTGGCGCCGGTGACCTTGTCGCCGGGGCCGACGTCCACCGGCACCGACTCGCCGGTCAGCATGGAGGCGTCGACCGCGGAGACGCCCTCGACCACGGTGCCGTCGGTGGCGATCTTCTCGCCGGGCCGTACGACGAACCGGTCGCCGACCGCCAGGGAGGAGACGGGCACGCGCACCTCGCGGCCCTCCCGCAGCACCGCCACGTCCTTGGCGCCCAGCTCCAGCAGCGCCTTCAGGGCCGCCCCCGCGCGCCGCTTGGAGCGGGCCTCCAGGTAGCGGCCGAGCAGGATCAGCGCGACGACGCCGGAGGCGACCTCCAGGTAGATGGTGGACGCGCCGTCCATCCGGGAGACGGTGAGGCGGAACTCGTCGTGCATGCCGGTCATCCCGGCGTGGCCGAAGAACAGCGCCCACAGCGACCAGCCGAACGCGGCCAGGGTGCCGACCGAGACCAGGGTGTCCATGGTGGCCGCGCCGTGCCGGGCGTTGGTCCAGGCGGCGCGGTGGAACGGGGCGCCGCCCCAGACGACGACGGGCGAGGCGAGGGTCAGGGACAGCCACTGCCAGTTGTCGAACTGGAGGGCCGGGATCATCGCGAGCAGCACGACGGGGGCCGCCAGCAGCACGGAGACGAGCAGCCGTTGACGCAGGGCGCCCAGTTCGGAGTCGGGCCCGGGGGTCTCCTCGGCCGTCGCCTCGGGCTCGGCCCGCGGGGGCGCGGGCTCCTCGGCGGTGTAGCCCGTCTTGACGACGGTGGCGATCAGGTCGGCGACCTCGACGCCCGCGCCGTAGCTGACCTTCGCCTTCTCGGTGGCGAAGTTGACGGTGGCGCTGACGCCCTCCATCCGGTTGAGCTTCTTCTCCACCCGGGCGGCGCAGGAGGCGCAGGTCATCCCGCCGATGAGCAGTTCGACCTCGGACGCCGAGGGCGCGTCACCCGGGGCTATGGGTGTCTGCGCGGTAGTGCTGGTCATGTCCGGACTCCAGACATCGGACCGGACCGCACGGAGCCAGTATCAGCTGGTCGGTACGGCCCGGTCGGGGAAAGTAGGAGGTGGTGCGGGTGGTGCTCAGGCCTTGCCGGCCAGCTCGAAGCCGGCCTCGTCGACGGCGGCGCGGACGGCCTCGTCGTCCAGCGGGGCCTCGGAGACGACGGTGACCTCGCCGCTCGACGCGACGGCCCGCACCGAGGTGACGCCGGGGATCTGGGAGATCTCGCCGGAGACGGATCCCTCGCAGTGGCCGCAGCTCATGCCGGTCACCTTGTAGACGGTGGTGACGGAGGCCGGGGTGTCGGTCTGGGCGCTCATGTCGTTGCTCCTCGTGGTGGTGTGTGGGGCTCGGGTGTCCAGAGGGTTCCCCACCTTCTTCAGACTATACCCCTAGGGGGTATTTTTCCAAGGGGGATTCCTGCGGACGAGTGACAGCGCCCAGCCCGCCCCGACCAGCGTGACGAGCGCCGGGCCGACCGCGGACACCAGGGTGAGCAGGTGCTGCTGGGCGGCGCTCGGCTGGGGCGGGTACCCCGACGCGAACAGACCGGGCTCCGTGCCCCGGCCGGTCAGCCGGACGACCAGCCAGGGCGAGACGGCGCGCAGGGCGTCCGCCAGGGCGTGCAGCAGCGCGACCCCCATGCACGCGGCGACGACCGGCGGGGCGTACCGGAAACGTCCGTCCGGGCGGCGCAGCGCCAGCAGCGCGCCGCCGGTGACCGCGGTCCACAGGCCCTGTCCGAAGGGTGCGAGCAGCCCGCGCAGCAGCTCCGGCTCCAGCCTGCCCCATGGGGTGGCGAGCGCCGCGGCGAGGGCGTACCCGGTGCTCTCCACCGCGGCGAACCCGACGCCGACGGCCGCGCCGAGCACCAGCCCGGCCCGCGTGCCGCGGATGCCGGGCTGCCGGCGCAGCGTGAACGCCAGCGCCCCCAGCTTGGCCGCCTCCTCGGCCAGGGCGACGGTCAGCAGCCAGTCGGGGGAGGGGTGCGGCACGGCGGAGCCGGCGAGCGCGGCGCCGAGCACGCCGAGCGCGCCGCCGGCCAGGAAGCAGCCGAGGGCCGCGCTGACCCCTAGGTCGCGGCCGTGCCGTTCGTACGCCCAGAGCACGAAGGCCACCGGCACCAGGAAGCCGCCGAGCAGCACCAGCGCGGGCAGCGGGGCGGTGCTCCGGGTCGTCCAGGTCACGCACGCGGTCGCCGCCCACACCGCGAGCCCGGCGCCCAGGCAGCGCCGCCACAGTCCCGCGCCGATCCGGGGGAACGGCGGCAGGGGCTGCTGCGGACCGGGGATGCGGGCCCTGGGGGCGCCGGGCGGCGGCGGGTGGCTCACGTGGTCGTCCCCTCGGGCTGGGCGGAACGGGGATCGGCTGGGGGATTCCTCCGCACTGTAGGCAGATGTCCCGGTTCGCCGCCGTCCTCGTGCGCCGTACGCGTGACGCGGGCCGACCGGGGGCGGTGCCGGCCAGCGTGAAAGGGTGAAGGCATGAGAGCGGTGCTGTTCGAGGAGTTCGGGAAGCCGGCCGAGGTGCGGGAGGTGCCCGACCCGGCGCCCGCGGAGCACGGGGTCGTGGTGCGGGTCGAGGCGACCGGGCTGTGCCGCAGCGACTGGCACGGCTGGATGGGCCACGACGCGGACATCGTGCTGCCGCACGTGCCCGGCCACGAACTCGCCGGTGTGGTCGAGGCGGTGGGCGCCCGGGTGACCGGCTGGCGGCCCGGCGACCGGGTCACCGTGCCCTTCGTCTGCGCCTGCGGCACCTGCGCGGCCTGCGCGGCGGGCGACCAGCAGGTGTGCGAGCGGCAGACCCAGCCCGGTTTCAGCCACTGGGGCTCCTTCGCCCAGTACGTCGCCCTCGACCACGCCGACGTCAACCTCGTGGCGATCCCGGACGGCATGGCGTACGCCACCGCCGCGGGCCTCGGCTGCCGCTTCGCCACCGCCTTCCGTGCCGTGGTGCAGCAGGGGCGGGCCGCGGCCGGGCAGTGGGTCGCGGTGCACGGCTGCGGCGGGGTCGGGCTGTCCGCGGTGATGATCGCGGCGGCGGCCGGGGCGCGGGTGGTCGCCGTCGACATCTCGCCCGGCGCCCTGGAACTCGCGCGCCGGTTCGGCGCCGCGCACTGCCTGGACGCGCGCACGGTGCCGGACCCGGCGGCTGCGGTCCGCGAGCTGACCGGCGGCGGCGCCCACCTCTCGCTGGACGCCCTCGGCTCGCCCGTCACCTGCGCCGCCTCGGTGAACTCCCTGCGCCGCCGCGGCCGGCACGTGCAGGTGGGCCTGCTGCCCTCGGCGGACGGCACCACCGCCGTGCCGATGGCCCGCGCCATCGCCCTGGAGCTGGAACTCCTCGGCAGCCACGGCATGGCCGCCCATACCTACCCCGGCATGCTGGAACTGGTCCGCTCCGGCGCCCTGCGCCCGGACCTGCTGGTGACCTCCGTCATCGGTCTCGACGCGGCCCCGGCGGCGCTCGCCGCGATGGCGGACGCACCGGGCGCCGGCGTCACGGTCGTCGAACCCTGGGCGTGACGGGCCTGCCGGTAGCCAGGGTCTTTCGTTTGGATCAGGCCGGATCAGGGAGCGGGGTCTGGTGCCGTGCATCGCAAGGCGGAGGAGGGCGCCATGGCGGAGCCATGGCAACCGACGACAACGCCGCGAGGCGCGGTGCCAGACCCCGCGAGCCCGGCAAGATCCAAACGAGAGGCCCTAGTTGTGCTGTTCGGACAGGTTGGTGACGCGGCTGGCTGGTGGGTGGCCGCCGATGCCGGTGTGGGGTCGGTGGTAGTTGTACCAGTCCAGCCAGTCGGGGAACGCCGCTTGTCGTTCGGTGTCTGAGGTGTAGGGCCGGATGTAGGCCCATTCGTCGAGCAGGGTGCGGTGGAAGCGTTCGACCTTGCCATTGGTCTGGGGCCGCCAGGGCCTGGTCCAGCGGGGGCTGATGCCCAGGTCGCGGCAAGTCTGGCGCCAGGTGTTCTTGGTGTAGGCCCAGGCGTTGTCGGTCAGGACCCGCTCGACGATGACGCCTTGCCGGGCGAACCAGGCAGTTGCTCGTCGTAGGAAGCCGGCGCAGGTGGTGGCGGTCTCGTCGGGCAGGTCTTCGGTGTAGGCGAGGCGGGTGTGGTCGTCCAGGGCGGTGTGCAGGTAGGCGTAGCCGACTCCGGTGCGGTTGCGTCGGCCTTCGGCACGGCCCTGGGTGCGGTGCCCGCCGCCTTCTGGGATGCGGCCGAGCTTCTTGACGTCGATGTGGATGAGTTCGCCGGGCCGGGCGCGTTCGTAGCGGCGGACGGGTTCGCCGGTGGCCCGGTCGCAGGCGGCCAGGGCAGGCAGGCCGTGGCGGACGAGGATGCGGTGGACGGTGGATGCGGCGATGCCGGTGCGGGCGGCGAGTCGCAGCGGGCCGATCCGGTGCTCGCGCCGCAGCCGCAGAACCTGTGCCTCGACGGCAGCCGGGGTGCGGCGGGGTTGATGGTGCGGGCGGCTGGAGCGGTCGTGCATGCCCGCCTCGCCCAGCTGCCGGTAGCGGCTGGCCCAGCGTGCGGCTGTGGTGTGGCTGACCTGGAAGCGTTCCGCGGCCCGGCGCAGCGGCCAGCCGTCGTCCACGACACACCGGGCCAGACGCAGCCTCCCAGTCGGCGTCAGCGGGGCGTTACGGTGGGACACGAGGGCCTCCTGGCGGTCGGCGGTAGATGTCGCAATCCACACCGAACCCAGAAGGCCCTCACCTGTTCAAGCACCCAGCACGCGTGTCACCAACGTCCCGGGACAGCACACCTAGTCCCTAGTCGGCCCGGCGGCCCCTGCTCCCGGGCCGGGAGGCGACCCAGGCGCGGACCGTGTCGGCGTACCAGTAGGGCTTGCCGCCCTCCACGTGGTCGGGCGGCGGCAGCAGCCCGTGCTTGCGGTACGACCGTACGGTGTCCGGCTGCACCTTGATGTGCGCCGCGATCTCCTTGTAGGACCAGAGCCTGCGGTCGGTCATGAGTTGCACCTCCCTGCGCGCGCCACGGCGGCGGCCGGGGGGCGGCCGTCGGGGGGCCGGGCGCTGCGCTGGCGATCACCAAGCCTGCGCCAGGACAACGACGCACCGTGACCGACCGTCAGCCCCTGTCGACCGCATGTGACGCCCCGCCCGCGTACCCGCGACATGTGTGACGGAAAGCGGGTGTTCGTTACACAGCCGGCACAAAGCCGACAGCGAGCGCGCGCATGGAGGGGCACCGGGCCGGGCAAGGGTGCGCGACCGGCCCCGGACGCGCCGTTCACCGCATCGTCCGAATGTCCGGACAAAACATTGACAGGGCTCGGTGGGCAGGACTACAAAGCCGGGGAGGCCCGTGACGAAGGGGAGTCGATGGCGTACGACCTGATCACCATGGGGCGGATCGGGGTGGACCTCTATCCGCTCCAGGCCGGCGTCCCGCTCGCCCGGGTGACCACCTTCGGCAAGTTCCTCGGCGGGTCGGCGACGAACGTGGCGGTCGCCGCGGCCCGGCTCGGCCGCACCGCCGCCGTGATCAGCCGCACCGGCGACGACCCCTTCGGCACCTTCGCGCACGAGGCGCTGCGCGGCTTCGGCGTCGCCGACCACTGGGTCACCCCGGTGGCCGGACTGCCCACCCCGGTGACCTTCTGCGAGATCTTCCCGCCGGACGACTTCCCGCTCTACTTCTACCGCCGCCCCAAGGCCCCCGACCTGGAGATCCACACCCACGAGCTGGACCTGGACGCCGTCCGCGCGGCCCGGATCTTCTGGGTGACCGGCACCGGGCTCAGCGAGGAACCCAGCCGCACGGCCACCCTCGCCGCCCTCGCGCACCGGGGCAGGGCCGGCACCACCGTCTTCGACCTCGACTGGCGGCCGATGTTCTGGAACGACCCGGACGCGGCCCGCCCCTTCTACGCCGAGGCCCTGCGCCACACCACCGTCGCCGTCGGCAACCTGGACGAGGTGGAGATCGCCACCGGGGAGCGCGAACCGCACGCCGCCGCACGGGCGTTGCTGGCCGCGGGGGTCGAACTCGCGGTGGTGAAACAGGGACCCAAGGGCGTCCTCGCGGTCAGCGCGCGCGGCGAGTGCGCCGAGGTGCCGCCGCTGCCCGTCACCGTGCTCAACGGCCTCGGCGCCGGGGACGCGTTCGGCGGCTCCCTGTGCCACGGGCTGCTGGCCGGCTGGGACCTGGAGACCACCATGCGGCACGCCAACGCGGCCGGCGCCATCGTCGCCTCCCGCCTGGAGTGCTCCTCCGCGATGCCCACCCCCGACGAGGTGGCCGCCGCGCTGGCCGCGGGAGCGGTGCGATGAGAGCCGGTACTCCGCGGCAACCGCACGTGGACGTCGGCGAGTTGGTCCGCCTGCGCACCCGGCACCCCGAGGCCGTCGCCGAGGCCGCCGCCCGCCGGGTGAGGCGCCCGCTGCTGAACGAGAACGGCCGCTTGATGATCGTCGCCGCCGACCACCCCGCCCGGGGCGCGCTCGGCGTCGGGGGGCGGGGGCTCGCCATGGCCAACCGCGCCGACCTGCTGGAGCGCCTGTGCCTCGCACTGTCCCGGCCCGGTGTCGACGGTGTGCTCGCCACCGCCGACATCCTGGACGACCTGCTGCTGCTCGGCGCCCTGGACGGCAAGGTCGTCATGGGCTCGATGAACCGGGGCGGGCTGCAAGGGGCCAGCTTCGAACTGGACGACCGGTTCACCGGGCACCGCCCCGAGGACATCGCCCGCCTCGGCTTCGACGCGGGCAAGCTGCTGCTGCGCCTCGACTACACCGACCCCGGCTCGCTGACCACCCTGGAGTCCGCCGCCCGCGCCGTCGACGCCATGGCGGAACGCGCGCTCCCGGTCTTCGTCGAGCCGTTCATCTGCCGCCGCACCCCCGAGGGCCGGCTCGTCAACGACCTCTCCGCCGAGGCGGTCACCCGCTCCATCGCCATCGCCTCCGGGCTGGGGGGCAGTTCGGCCTACACCTGGCTGAAGGTGCCGGTCACCGCGGACCCCGACGACATGGCCGAGGTCATGGCGACGTCCACGCTGCCCGCCGTGCTGCTCGGCGGCGACATAGGCGACTCGCCCGAAGGACGGCTCGCCGCCTACGAGAAGTGGCGCGGCGCGCTCCGACTGCCCACCGTGCGCGGCCTGGTGGCCGGCCGCTCGCTGCTGTACCCGGCGGACGGCGATGTGGCCGCCGCCGTGGACACCGCCGTAGGACTGCTGTGAGGGCCGTATGACCAGCACCGACCTGCATCTGCCGCGGGGCACCGCCGCGAGCGCCGAGTACGCCGTCGACATCGGCCCGCGGCGGGCCGGGTGGACGTACGGCGCACTGCGCGTCGTCGAACTGCCCCCGGGTGGTGGCCATACGTTCATCACCGGGGACAGTGAGTACATCGTGCTTCCGCTGGAAGGCGGATGTACCGTTCGAATCGAGGAAAACGAGTTCCAACTCCTGGGCCGGGAGAGCGTGTTCGCGGGGACCACCGACTTCGCGTACGCGCCCCGGGACGCCCGGGTCCAGATCGCCTCCGGCGCGGGAGGCCGCTTCGCCCTGGCAGGAGCGAAGTGCGAGCGACGACTCCCCGCCCGCTACGGCCCCGCGCCGGAGGTCCCCGTCGAACACCGCGGCAGCGGCGGCTGCGCCCGCCAGGTGCGCAACTTCGCCGCCGCCGACACCTTCGCGTGCGACCGGCTGATCGCCGTCGAGGTGCTCACCCCCGGCGGCAACTGGTCCTCGTACCCGCCGCACAAGCACGACGAGCACCGGCCCGGCGAGGAGTGCGAGCTGGAGGAGATCTACTACTTCGAGATCGAGGGGGGCGGCCTCGGCTACCAGCGGGTGTTCCCCTCCCGAGCGGGCGGCGCCGACGTCCTCGCCGAGGTCCGCTCCGGCGACGTGGTGCTCGTCCCCGACGGCTGGCACGGCCCCTCCATCGCCCAGCCGGGGCACGCCATGTACTACCTGAACGTCATGGCCGGGCCCGGCGAGACACGGGAGTGGCGCATCCGGTTCCACCCCGACCACACCGAGACCACCGGGGGCTACCGATGACGATCCGGCTCACCGTCGCCCAGGCGCTCGTCCGCTTCCTCGCCGCCCAGCACACCGAACGCGACGGCGAGCGGCGGCGGCTGATCGGCGCCACCTGGGGCATCTTCGGCCACGGCAACGTCGCGGGCATCGGCCAGGCGCTGGTCGAGTACGCGGACGTGATGCCCTTCCACCAGGGCCGCAACGAGCAGTCCATGGTGCACGCGGCCGTCGGCTACGCCCGCCAGTCGGGCCGCCTGTCCACCCACGCCGTGACCACCTCCATCGGGCCCGGCGCCACCAACCTGGTCACCGGCGCCGCCCTCGCCACCGTCAACCACCTCCCCGTCCTGCTGCTCCCCGGCGACGTCTTCGCCACCCGCCCCGCCGACCCGGTGCTCCAGCAGCTGGAGGTGCCGTACGCGGGCGACGTCTCGGTCAACGACGCGCTGCGTCCGGTCTCCCGCTACTTCGACCGGATCACCCGCCCGGAGGCCCTGATCCCGGCCGCGCTCCAGGCCGCGCGGGTGCTCACCGACCCGCTGGAGACCGGCGCCGTCACCCTCGCCCTGCCCCAGGACGTGCAGGCGGAGGCGTACGACTGGCCCGAGGAGTTCTTCGCCGAGCGGGTGTGGACCGTACGGCGGCCGGGCGCGGACCCGGCCGAACTGGCCCGCGCGGCCGAGGCGGTCCGCGCGGCGCGCCGGCCCCTGCTCGTGGCGGGCGGCGGCGTCCACCACAGCCGCGCCGAGGCGGCCCTCGCCGCGTTCGCCTCGGCGACCGGCATCCCGGTGGCCTCCACCCAGGCCGGCAAGGGCTCGCTGCGGTACGACCATCCGCAGGACGTCGGCGGGATCGGCCACACCGGCACCGCGACCGCCGACGAACTGGCGCGCACCGCGGACCTGGTGATCGGCGTCGGCACCCGCTTCACCGACTTCACCACCGCCTCCGGCACCCTCTTCGCCCACCCGGACGTCCGCTTCCTGAGCCTCAACATCGCCCCCCACGACGCCCACAAGCTGGCCGCGCTGCCCCTGGTGGCGGACGCCCGCGGCGCCCTGGAGCAGCTGACCGCGGCGCTGTCCGCGTACCGGGCCGACGCCGCGTACGTGGCGGAGTACACGGCGGGCAAGGAGCGCTGGGAGCGGATCGTCGACGCCTGTTTCGCGGCGGACCCGGCCGACCCGCCGACCCAGACGCAGGTCATCGGCGCGCTCGACGCCGTGGTGGACGAGTCGGACATCGTGATCAACGCGGCCGGATCGCTCCCCGGGGACCTGCACAAGCTGTGGCGGGCGCGGTCGCACGACCAGTACCACCTGGAGTACGGCTACTCCTGCATGGGCTACGAGATCCCGGCCGCCCTCGGCGTGAAGCTGGCGGCCCCCGGGCGGAACGTGTGGGCGCTGGTCGGCGACGGCACCTATCTGATGATGCCGACCGAGCTGGTGACCGCCGTACAGGAGGGAGTCGCGATCAAGGTGCTGCTGGTGCAGAACCACGGGTACGCGTCCATCGGCGGCCTCTCGGCGTCGGTGGGCGGCGAGCGGTTCGGCACCGCGTACCGGTTCCGCGCCGGGGACGGCGCCTACACGGGCGCCCCGCTGCCGGTCGATCTCGCCGCCAACGCGGCGAGCCTCGGCATGCGGGTGCTGCGGGCCCGGACGGCGGGGGAGCTGCGCACGGCGCTCGCCGAGGCGCGCGCCGCCGACACTCCCACATGTGTCTACGTCGAGACCAAAACGTCCGACACTGTGTCGGGCGCGCCCGAGGCGCAGGCCTGGTGGGATGTTCCCGTGGCCGCGACCGCGACCCGGTCGGCCGCGGTCAGGGCACGTGAGCAGTACGAACGGCACGTCTCGACCCGACGCCGCCATCTGTGAGTAAGGAGTCTGTCGGCATGACGAAGATCGTCAACCACTGGATCGGCGGGAAGACCGTCGAAGGCGCGTCGGGCACGTACGGGCCGGTCACCGACCCGGCGACCGGCGCGGTGACCACGAAGGTCGCGTTCGCCACGGCCGAGGAGGTGGACGCGGCGGTCGCCGCCGCGAAGGACGCCTTCGCGACCTGGGGCACGTCCTCCCTCGCGCAGCGCACCACGATCCTCTTCAAGTTCCGGGCGCTGCTGGACGCGCACCGGGACGAGATCGCGGAGCTGATCACCGCCGAGCACGGCAAGGTGCACTCCGACGCGCTCGGCGAGGTCGCCCGCGGCCTGGAGATCGTGGACCTGGCCTGCGGCATCAACGTGCAGCTCAAGGGCGAGCTGTCCACCGAGGTCGCCAGCCGCGTGGACGTGGCCTCGATCCGCCAGCCGCTGGGCGTCGTCGCGGGCATCACGCCGTTCAACTTCCCGGCGATGGTCCCGATGTGGATGTTCCCGATCGCCATCGCGACCGGCAACACCTTCGTGCTCAAGCCGAGCGAGAAGGACCCGTCGGCCTCGATCCGCCTCGCCGAGCTGCTGGCCGAGGCCGGGCTCCCGGACGGCGTGTTCAACGTGGTGCACGGCGACAAGGTGGCCGTGGACCGCCTCCTGGAGCACCCGGACGTGCGGGCCGTCTCCTTCGTCGGCTCCACCCCGATCGCCCGGTACATCCACGCCACCGCCTCCGCCAACGGCAAGCGCGTACAGGCCCTGGGCGGCGCCAAGAACCACATGCTGGTGCTGCCGGACGCCGACCTGGACGCGGCGGCCGACGCGGCCGTCTCCGCCGCCTACGGCTCCGCGGGCGAGCGCTGCATGGCCGTCTCGGCCCTGGTCGCGGTCGGCTCCATCGGCGACGAGCTGGTGGCGAAGATCCGCGAGCGCGCCGAGAAGATCAAGATCGGTCCGGGCAACGACCCGTCCTCCGAGATGGGCCCGCTGATCACCGCCGCCCACCGCGACAAGGTCGCCTCCTACGTCGCGAACGCGGCCGCCGAGGGCGCCGAGGTGGTCCTCGACGGCACCGGCTACACCGTGGAGGGCTACGAGGACGGTCACTGGATCGGCATCTCGCTGCTGGACAAGGTGCCCACGACCGCCAAGGCCTACCAGGACGAGATCTTCGGCCCGGTGCTGTGCGTGCTGCGCGTGGACACCTACGAGGAGGGCGTGGCGCTGATGAACGCCTCGCCGTTCGGCAACGGCACCGCGATCTTCACCCGGGACGGCGGCGCCGCCCGCCGCTTCCAGCTGGAGATCGAGGCCGGCATGGTCGGCGTCAACGTGCCGATCCCGGTGCCGGTGGGCTACCACTCCTTCGGCGGCTGGAAGGACTCGCTCTTCGGCGACCACCACATCTACGGCAACGACGGCACGCACTTCTACACCCGCGGCAAGGTCGTCACCACCCGCTGGCCCGACCCGGCGGACGCCCCCGCGGGCGTCGACCTCGGGTTCCCGCGCAACCACTGAGCGTACGCGCACGCCCTCGTCGCAGCCCCGTCAGGCCGTCCGGATACCGGACGGCCTGACATTTTTTTGACACGTTCGCTGCGGTTCCCGTTCATGAGGATGAAACGGGTGACGAAGGGGTTAACTGCAAATGACCTTGGAAAGCAAGGTCAGAGCACATACAGGCTTGGTGGATGCACCAATAGGGCCTTGTTGCCTGCGAATCTGATGCCGAGTAAGGGTCACTCAGGGTGCGGATTCCGAAGGCAAACAGCCATTGACGTGGTGGTTTTCGTCGGGGTTCCCTATGGTCGCCGGGAGCGGACGAGACGAACGTACGACGACGATCCGCCGGAGGCGATAGCGCTCCCGGACCCCCCAACCCTCACTCGCACGAGTCGATCGGATTCCGCCGCATGACCGACACGCTCCGCCCTGTCGAGACGAGCCTCCCCGAGGCCACGAACAGCCCGCAGAAGCTCAAGCGATCCATCGGCGTGGTCGGCGGCACCCTGCTCACCCTCTCGTGCGTCACACCCGCCTCCACGCTCTTCGTCATCGTGCCCGACCTGTTCTCCAGCCTGGGCACGGCGACGGCGCTCTGTCTCGCCATCGGCGCGCTGCTGTGCATCCCGGTCGCCTTCTGCTACTCCGAGCTGGGCACCCTGGTCCCCAGCGCGGGCGGCGAGTACGCCATGGTGTCCACCCTGGCCGGACGGCTGGCCGGCTGGCTCGCCTTCGTGATGTCGCTGCTCGTCGTGATGATCGTCCCCCCGGTCATCGCGATGGGCACCGCCGACTACCTCGCCCCGGTCATCCACCTCGACCCGTCCTGGACCGGCGCCGGCGTGATGATCGCGGCCACCCTCGCGGGCCTGCTGGACCTGCGCGCCAACGCCTGGATCACCGGCATCTTCCTGGTCCTTGAGGTCGTCGCGGCCGGCGTCGTCGCCCTGCTCGGCTTCGCCCACGCGCACCGCGGGGCCGGCGCCCTCACCTCCTTCCAGATCGCCGGCGAGAACGCGCACGTCAACCCCGTCACCGCGATGATGGTCCTGTCCGGGCTCGCCATCGCGCTCTTCGCCACCCAGGGCTTCTCCACCGCCGTCTACCTCTCCGAGGAGCTGGAGGACCCGCGCCGCAACGTCGCCCGCACCGTCCTCGCCACCCTCGCCATCTCCAGCGTCGTCATCCTGGTGCCCGTCACGGCGATCACCCTCGGCGCAGGCGACCTCAAGTCCCTGACCGCGGGCAACATCAGCAGCATGGTCATCGCCTGGAGCAACTCGGCGGTCGGCACCTTCGTCAGCCTCTGCGTGGCCCTCGCCATCATCAACGCGGGCATCGTGATGGTCATCCAGAACTCCCGCGTCCTGTTCGCCTCCGCCCGCGACAAGGCCTGGCCCTCCCCGGTCAACAACGCCCTCGCCAAGCTGGGCCGGTTCGGCTCCCCCTGGGTCGCCACCCTCGTCGTGGGCGTCCCCGGCGCCTTCCTCTGCTTCGTCAACCTGGACACGCTCTACGGCGTCACCGGCGTCGCCGTCACCGCCCTCTACCTCCTGGTCGCCGTCGCCGCCCTGCTCGCCCGGCGCGGCGGACACGGCGCCCGCAAGGCCTGGCGGATGCCGCTGTGGCCGGCCATGCCGGTCCTGCTGATCGCGATCCTGCTCTACATCCTGGTCGAGCAGGAGGTCTCCTACCTGATCTGGACCGGCGGCATCACCGTCGTCGCCACCCTCTACTGGGCCTTCTACCTCCGCCCCCGCCAGGACACCCGCTGGCTGGTCTCCATCCCCGAGGACACCGAGGAAGCCTGACCCCCGCAGCGCCCGGCCCCCGGTACCCCCCTCACCTTCGGTACCGGGGGCCGGGCCGTGCCCGGGCGGCTACCGCGGACGAAGTACCCGGCGGCGGGCCGTACTCCCCCGGGAGGGGCCCGGGATCAGCCCAGGGGGCCGGGCGGACGCCCGGGGCGGACCGTACCGTTGAGCCATGGATCTTCGTGTCCCCGCGTGGCGAGGGCTGATCGAGGGGCCGCGGCGGCTGGTGGCCGCCGCGGCCGCCGTCGTGGTGCTCGCGGCCGCCGGAACCTGGACCGCCGCCACCGCCTTCGGCGGCGAGACCCCGGTGCACCGCAGCGACCGGATGATGACCATGCCGGGCGGAGTGCGGCTGGACACCTCGTACTTCACCGCGGGCGGCGGCGGCCGGCGGCCCGCCGTGCTGCTGGCGCACGGCTTCGGCGGCAGCAAGGACGACATGCGCGGCCAGGCCGAGGACCTCGCCCGCGACGGGTACGCGGTGCTGACCTGGTCCGCGCGCGGCTTCGGCAGATCGACCGGCAAGATCGGCCTGAACGACCCCAGGCACGAGGTCGCCGACGTCTCCCGGCTCATCGACTGGCTGGCCGAGCAGCCCCAGGTGCGCCTCGACAAGCCCGGCGACCCCCGCGTGGGCATGGCCGGCGGCTCCTACGGCGGCGCGGTCTCCCTGCTCGCCGCCGGGTACGACCACCGGGTGGACGCCATCGCCCCGGCCGTCACCTACTGGAACCTCGCCGACGCCCTGTTCCCCGGCGGCGTGTTCAAGAAGCTGTGGGCCGGGGTCTTCTTCGGCGAGGGCGGCGGCTGCGCCCGCTTCGAGACCGACCTGTGCCGGATGTACGACCGGGTCGCCGAGTCCGGCACCCCGGACACCGCCGCCCGCACGCTCCTGGAACAGCGCTCGCCGTCCGCCGTCGGCTCCCGCATCAAGGTGCCCACCCTGCTGGTGCAGGGCCAGACCGACTCCCTCTTCCCGCTCGGCCAGGCCGACGCCGCCGCACGGGCCGTCAAGGCCAACGGCGCCCCCGTCGACGTCGACTGGATCGCGGGCGGACACGACGGCGGCGACCTGGAGACCGGCCGCGTACAGGGCCGGGTGCGCTCCTGGTTCGACCGGTACCTGAAGGGCGACAAGGGCGCCGACACCGGACCCGCCTTCCGGACCACCCGCACCGGCGGCGTCAACTCCACCGACGGCACCGCCCAGCTGCGCGGCGCGAGCGCGAACGCCTACCCGGGCCTGCGCGCCGACCGGCACGCCGTGCCCCTGACCGGCGGCGAGCAGCGCGTGGAAAACCCGGCCGGAGGGAGCCCGCCCGCCGTCTCCGCGGTGCCCGGACTCGGCGGCTCGGCCGGCCTCGGCCGGCTGTCCTCGCTCGGCCTCGGCGTCTCCCTCGACTTCCCCGGCCAGTACGCCCGCTTCGACTCCGCGCCACTGACCCGCGACCTCCAGATCACCGGCACCCCGACCGCCCGCATCCACCTCCGCTCGACCGGCGACGACGCCGTGCTGTTCGGTAAGGTCTACGACGTCGGCCCCGACGGCGGGCAGCAGGTGCTGCCCGCCCAGCTCGTCGCCCCCTTCCGGGTGACCGGGGCCAAGGCCGGCAAGGACGTCACCGTCACCCTCCCGGCGATCGACCACGAGGTGCGCAAGGGCCACCGGCTCCGCCTGGTCCTCGCCGCCACCGACCTCGGCTACGCCTCCCCGGCCGCCCCGGCCACCTACACGGTCTCCCTCAAGAGCGCGCTCAGCGTCCCGACGGCACCCGCCGTCACCACCGCCGCTGCCCCGCTGCCCTCCTGGGTGTGGTGGCTGCCCCTGACCGGCGCCGCGATCGCCGCCGCCCTGCTGCTGACCGGCCGCCGCCGGACGACCGCCCCCGCCCCCGACCCGGAACTGGCCGAGGTCCCCCTGGTCATCGAGGGCCTCAGCAAGCGCTACGCCGGGTCCGCCGACCGGTACGCGGTGCGCGAGCTGTCCTTCCGCGTCGAGCGCGGCCAGGTGCTCGGCCTGCTCGGACCCAACGGCGCGGGCAAGACCACCACCCTGCGCATGCTGATGGGCCTGATCACCCCGGACGACGGCGAGATCCGCGTCTTCGGGCACGCCGTCCGCCCCGGCGCCAAGGTGCTGTCCCGGGTCGGCGCCTTCGTGGAGGGCGCGGGCTTCCTGCCGCACCTGTCCGGCCGGGAGAACCTGGAGCTGTACTGGCGGGCCACCGGCCGCCCGGAACAGGACGCCCACCTGGACGAGGCCCTGGAGATCGCCGGACTCGGCGACGCGCTCGCCCGCGCCGTGCGCACCTACTCCCAGGGCATGCGCCAGCGGCTGGCCATCGCCCAGGCCATGCTCGGCCTGCCCGACCTGCTGATCCTGGACGAGCCCACCAACGGTCTCGACCCGCCGCAGATCCGGGAGATGCGCGAGGTGATGATCCGGTACGCGGCCGGCGGGCGCACCGTGATCGTCTCCAGCCACCTCCTCTCCGAGGTCGAGCAGTCCTGCACCCACCTGGTGGTGATGGACCGCGGCCGGCTCGTCCAGGCCGGTCCGGTGCGGGAGATCATCGGCTCCGGCGACACCCTGCTGGTCGGCACCGCCACGCCCGTGGACGAGCCCGTGGTGGAGAAGGTGGCCGCCCTGGACACCGTGGCCTCCGCCGTGCGCACCGACGACGGACTGCTGGTCCGCCTCGAACCCGGCGGCACCGCCGAGCGGCTGGTCGCGGAGCTGGTGCGGCTGTCGGTGCCGGTCGCCTCGGTCGGCCCGCACCGCCGCCTGGAGGACGCCTTCCTCACCCTGATCGGAGGTTCCGCATGAGCACGCTCACCGAGGTGGCCTCCGGGTACCGCACCCGGCACACCCTGCCCCTGCGGGTGGAGCTGGTCCGCCAGCTCAAGCGGCGCCGCACCCTGGTCATGGGCGCGCTCCTCGCCGTGCTGCCGTTCGTGCTGGTGATCGCCTTCGCCGTCGGCCACCCCTCGGGGCGCGACGGCCAGGTCACCCTGATGGACACGGCCACCGCGTCCGGGGCGAACTTCGCCGCGGTGAACCTGTTCGTCACGGCGGGCTTCCTGCTGGTCGTGCCGGTCGCCCTGTTCTGCGGGGACACCGTGGCCTCGGAGGCCAACTGGTCCTCCCTGCGCTATCTGCTGGCCGCGCCCGTGCCCCGGGCCCGGCTGCTGTGGTCCAAGCTGGTCGTGGCGCTCGGGCTGAGCCTCGCCGCGATGGTGCTGCTGCCCGTCGTCGCGCTCGCGGTCGGCACCGTCGCCTACGGCTGGGGGCCGCTGCGGATACCCACCGGCGGCGAGCTGGACACCGGCACGGCCGTGCAGCGGCTCGCGGTGGCGGTGGCCTACGTCTTCGTGTCCCAGCTGGTCACCGCCGCCCTGGCGTTCTGGCTGTCGACCAGGACGGACGCCCCGCTCGGCGCGGTCGGCGGCGCGGTCGGCCTGACCATCGTGGGCAATGTGCTGGACGCCGTCACCGCCCTCGGCCACTGGCGCGACTTCCTGCCCGCGCACTGGCAGTTCGCCTGGGCCGACGCCATCCAGCCGCACGCCGAGTGGTCCGGCATGCTCCAGGGCGCCTCCCTCTCGCTCACCTGCGCCCTCGTGCTGTTCGCCCTGGCCTTCCGGGGCTTCGCCCGCAAGGACGTCGTCTCCTAGCCGTGGCCGGACGCCGAAACGGCGGGCCACCGGGGAACCGGTGACCCGCCGCCGCGGGGGGAGGACCGCTCAGCTGCCGGTGGCGCCGTTGCCCGACAGGGCCGAGATGTCGTCCAGGATGTGCGAGAGCGGCTCGTCGCCCTTCGCCTCGGTCGAGTTCTCCGTGCACTCCTGGTACTGCGGCGAGGACAGGATCGGGATGTCCTGGACGCCGATGTTGAGCAGGCCGATCAGCGACTGCGCGTCGACCTTCGCCGGCAGGCCGACGCAGGGCTTGTTCAGCGAACCCTCGACCAGCGAGAGCTGCGGGCTCATGCTGCCGGACGTGCTCGAGTTGCCGAAGGACGACGTGGCGTTGGTGCCGCTGTATGACGTGGTGCCGTGGTCGTTACCGATGGCGAGGGCCTGGGGAGCCGCCGCACCGGCGATACCGGCCACGGAGGCGGCGACGGCCGCGGTTGCCCACAGCTTCTTCATGTTCGTTCCCTTTCGAAAGGCGGACTCCGGGGAGGAGCTGCGTGACCGTCAACTGGCCCAGCGGAGCCGTGGTTGCGGCGTTTGCCCCGATCGGAGCAGTGTGGTGCGATGAATGCATGAACGTCCCGGGGGATCGTTTCCCCGGACGGCGCGACGGCGGGTCACCGGAGCACCGGTGACCCGCCGCCGTGGAGAGGGGTGCTCAGCTGCCGTTGGCGCCGTTGCCCGCGAGGACGGAGATGTCGTCCAGGATGTGCGACAGGGCCTCGTCGCCCTTCGCCTCCGTGGAGTTCTCCGTGCACTGCTGGTTCTGCGGCGAAGACAGGATCGGGATGTCCTCCACGCCGATGTTGGCCAGGCCGACCAGCGACTGGAGGTCCGCCTTCGCCGGCAGGCCGATGCAGGGCTTGTTGAACGAGCCCTGGATGAGCGCCATCTGCGGGCTCATGTTGCCGTAGGTGGCCGAGTTGCCGTACGTCTGCGTGGCGTTGGTGCCGCTGTACGACGTGGTGCCCGTGTCGTTGCCGATGGCCAGCGCCGGCGACGCGGCGGCGGCGGAGGCGCCGACGATGGAGGCGGCGACCCCGGCTACGGCCAGAACCTTCTTGATCACGTGATCTTTCCCTTCTGAAGACACCCCGTCACCGGAGCGACCTGGTTCAACGGCCCGTCGCGCCGACGGGTTGCACCGATTCACTCCTTCGGCCCACACGGGCCCCCGCCGCGCCTGCCGAATGCCGATCGGGTGCCGATCGGGGAATTCCACCGGTTTCGTCGTTCCGCCGCCGCCGTGCGATCCGATCGGGTGACGCCCCGCAACCAAATGGCGTCGGCTCGGTTGATGCGAGGGCAGGAACGTGCGTCCTTGCGAGGAGCCAGGAAAGGAAAGCGAAATGCTGAAGAAGGCAATGGCCGCGGCGGCGGTCGCCGCGTCCTTCATCGGTGTGTCGGCGGCGGCGGCCCCCCAGGCGCTTGCCATCGGCAACGACACCGGTACCACGTCGTACAGCGGCACCGGAGCCCACGAGAGCTTCGGCAACGCCACGACCCACGGCAACCTGAGCCCGCAGGCCACCCTGGTCGGCGGCTCGCTCAACGAGCTGTGCGTGGGCGTCCCGGCCAAGGCGGACGTCCAGTCGGTCCTCGCCGCCATCAACGTCGGCGTCCAGGACATCCCCGTGCTGTCGTCGCCGCAGAACCAGCAGTGCGCCGAGAACTCGACCGAGGCCAAGGACGACGAGCCCCTGTCGCACATCCTGGACGACATCTCCGTCCTCGCGGGCAACGGCGCCACCAACAGCTGAACCGGCCGCGGTCCGAATGCCGTCCGGGTGTCGCGCGGGTCCCTCCCGCGCCGGCGCCCGGGCGGTTTTCGTCATCCTTCTCGAAGAAGCGGTTATCCGCGTGTCCGCCAAGGTGTCAATTCCCTGAGGGCGTTCGAGTGAATTAGGGGGCGACGCGCGTTCCAGAGTTTCTCCGGCTGTCTATCCCTCGTTTTACAACCTGCCGGTCATGGTGCGAGCCGTTCCAGCTGTGCTCGCTCGGTTTCGACCGCAATAGGGGCATGACCGCAGAGAAGGGAAAACTCATGAAGAAGAGCGCTGCTGTCGTCGCCGGCGCCATCCTGGCGCTGGGCGCGGCCGCCCCCGCCTTCGCCGACTCCGGTGCCAACGGGGTCGCCGCCGGCTCCCCGGGTGTGCTCTCCGGCAACGTGGTCCAGATCCCGGTCCACGTGCCGATCAACGTGTGCGGCAACAGCATCGACGTCATCGGCGTGCTGAACCCCGCCTTCGGCAACGCCTGCGTCAACCACTGACGTTCGCCCCCCACCAGCCCACCCGGCTGCGTCCCGGCCGGCCTCGGACCGTCGATCCCTCGATCCCGCGTCCCGGGGCCGGCCTTCGCCTTCCCCCACTTCGAGCAGGAAGACCACGAGATTGCGACAGACCCTCAGCAAGGGCATGGTCGTGGCCGCCGCGGCCGCGACCGGCGTGCTGTCGTTGTACGGCAGTGCCGCGCTCGCCGACTCCGGCGGGCAGAGCGTCGCCCAGGGCTCGCCGGGCGTGCTGTCCGGCAACAGCGTCCAGGTCCCGGTGCACATCCCGGTGAACGTCTGCGGCAACTCCGTGGACGTGGCCGCGGCGCTGAACCCCGCGTTCGGCAACTTCTGTGCCAACGTCGGCGGTCACCAGCACCATTCGACCCCGCCCACCGGTTACGGCGACGACGACACGAGCGGCTACGGCAGCTCCGAGACCACCGCGCCGTCGTCGTACGGACACGACACGACGCCGCCGTCCTACGGGAGTTCCGAGACGACCGCGCCGTCGTCGTACGGACACGAGACGACTCCGCCGCCGTCGTACGGCAACGAGACCACCCCGCCGCCGTCGTACGGCAACGAGACGACTCCACCGCCTTCCTACGGGAACGAGACGACTCCGCCGCCCTCGTACGGCAACGAGACCACCCCGACGCCCTCGTACGGCAACGAGACGACCCCACCGCCCTCCTACGGGAACGAGACGACTCCGCCGCCGTCGTACGGCAACGAGACGACTCCGCCCCCGTACGGCGGTGGTGAGACCACGCCGCCGCCCGAGACCACCCCGCCGACCACCCCGCCCCCGGGCCACCCCTCGCTGCCGCACACCGGTGGCAACGCCCGCGCCATGATCGCGACTTCGGCCGCCAGCGCCGCGCTGATCGCGGCCGGCGCGGTGCTGTACCGCCGAGGCCGGAACACCGCCCGCCGGTGACGCCCGGCAGGACCCCCGCGCGCGCCCGTGCGGGGGTCCTCCCGTGTGATGACGGGCCGTCAGTCAAAGGAGGATCACTCCTTTGGCGGCACAACCCGCGCGGACGGGGCGCGTTGACACAACGCCGGGTGTCCGCCCGGATGTTTGTGTCGATCCCAAGGAGCACCTTTCCATGTCGCGTATCGCGAAGGGTCTGGTCCTGACCTCTGCCGCCGTCGCGGCCGTCGCCGGCACCGCCGGTGTCGCCGCCGCCGACGCGGGCGCCAACGGCGTCGCCGCCAACTCGCCGGGCGTCGCGTCGGGCAATGTCATCCAGGTCCCGATCCACGTGCCGATCAACCTCTGCGGCAACACCATCGACGTCATCGGCCTGCTGAACCCGGCGTTCGGCAACACCTGCGCCAACGGCTGACGTCCGCCGCAGTCCCCCGACCGGCCGTCCACCCCCGCATCCGTCGTGGGGTGGGCGGCCGGTTCGCCGTGTCCGGGGGCACGGGGTCCGGCACGTCCGTTACGGCGGACGGGGCAGCGGGCGGCCCGGACGGGGCAGGTGGCGTAGCGAGCGGTTGCGGGGCGCGGGCGGCGAACCGACGGTGGCTTCGGATCCCCGAACCCGTCCGAAAGGAATCCCCATGCGTGCTCTGCCCACGCGGCGCCTCGCCACCACCGTCGTCGGTGCCGCCGTCCTGGCCGCCGTCACCGGCCCGGTCGCCGTCGCCGTCTCCGCCGACTCGACGGGAGACCGTGCCGACACCGGGGCCTCCCAGACCTCCCTGCCCGGCGCCGCGAAACTGCTCGCCCAGGTCAGGGCCATGGACCGCAACGGCTCCGTGCCCAAGCAGGTCGTCACCCTGCTCGACCGGTCGCTGACCGAGGGCAGACTGCCGGCGGCCGAGGCCAGGCGGCTGGGCGACGAGGCGAAGAAGGCACTCGAACGGGCGGCGGCGGCCGGAACACTCGCCACGCCGACGGCCGCGGCCGAACCCACGGCCCCCGCCCTGCCGTCGACTCCCGCCACCCCGACGGCTCCCGCGGCGCCGTCGACCCCCGCGACCACGCCCACCGCCCCCGCCGCCACCTCGACGGCCTCCGCCGTACCCGCGCAGCCCGCCACGCCCTCCGCGCCCGCCGTCGTCCCCTCGGGCTCCGAGTCGCAGTCGGCGATGCCCAAGCCGGCCACCTCCGCCGCCAAGCACGGCGCGACGCGGGCCGTGCCCGCCGCCCGCGATCTCCTCGGCGATGTGCTCGCCGCGGTGGACGCCCTGGTCAACGCGGTCGTCTCCCAGGTCGACCAGGTGGTCTCCAACGCCAAGAACCTCGTTGACCTGCTGCTCGCGTCCCTCAACCCGACCCCCACCGCGACCCCCGTCGCGACCCCCGTCGCGACCCCCACCCCGGCCGCCACGCCGAGCGCGCTGCCGAGCCTGCCCGCGCTGCCGAGCCTGCCCGCGACCGGGTGAGCGTCCGAGGGCCGGGCGCGGACCGGGGCATGTTCATATGTCTTCCGGGCCACGGGGTTTCGGCCCGGCGCGGCGGTCGTTAGGCACGGCGTCGGACATCCCCTGGGCGGCGTCGAGCCGCCCGAAGAGAGGAACATGATGAAGTCCCTGAAGGCTGCCGTCGTCGTTGCCGGTTCCGTGGCCCTCGCCGGCGTCAGCGCGCCCGCGTTCGCCTACAACGCCTCCGACCTGACGCCCACCAGCCTCAACGGTGCCGTCAACCAGCTCGCCAAGGGCCCCATCACCCTGCGCGACGTGATGCCGATCCAGCACCAGTCGGACGCGCTCGACACCGAGAACAAGGACTCCCTGCTGCACACCGTCAAGGGCGCCACCACCGCGCTGAACCAGCACAACCCGCTGCTCGGCGGCCTGCCCCTGCAGAGCTGACACCCCTCGCGCCCCGGGGCCGGTACCGCATCCGCGGCACCGGCCCCGACCCGTTCGAGGCCCCTTCCCTCGATCGTGTGGAGCCCCCCGGACCACTGGTCCGGACGGGTGAGAAGCCGCCGGACCGCCCCCGGGCCCGTCGATAAGGTCGCGCGGTGACCTCAACCCCCACCGCACCACACCCCGCCGACCTCGGCACGCTCGTCGTGCTGCCCTGGAGCGGCGCGGCCCCCGACGGCACCGACATGCCCTATCTGCTGGCCTACTCCCTCGGGGACGCGCCGGGCGGCCCGGACACCACCGCCGCCGCGGTCGAGCACCTGCTGGTGAGCAACGGGCTGCCGGTCGGCGGCGACCTGGTCGACGGCACGTACCGGCCCAGCCTGCCCATCAGCCTGCTGGTGGAGGCCGGGCAGGCGGTCGTGCGGATGCCGCGGCTGATCGCCCAGGCCCCCGCGCCGCCGGAATGGCTCGCCGCCGTCCGCGCCCGCGGCTACGCCTACCTCGTCTTCACCACCCGAGCCTGGCCCGAGGGCGCCCCCGGCACCATCGTGTCGCCCGCCGCGCTGGCCGCGTTCGCCGGCGCCCAGGAGACCCTGAACGCCGCCGCCCACGTCGTACTGCCCGCCACCAGCCTGCGCTGACGCGGCCGACCCGAGCCGCCCGGCCGACTCGGGGACGCCCCCGCCGCCCGGTGGCCGCACCGGGCCGGCCCGGCGAGGGGACTCGCGGAGCGGCCCGGCACGACCAGCCGACTATTACGGCAGCCGGGGGAAAAGCGCGCCGACGCCGTTTTCCCCCTCCGGCAACGCCAGTTACGCGGTACGGACGTCAACTCCCGCATCCGTGAAGGGACCGTAGCCGAGATGAAGCCGACCACCCGAGGAACCCTTGCCGCCGTCGTCACCGGCGCCGCGGCCGCCGCCCTGGCCGCCACCCCCGCCGCCGCGGCCGGCTCGGTCCCCGTCCCGGTGCCGCTGGGCGGCGTCTCCCAGTCCCTCGGCACTCCGGTGCCTGAGGCCTCCCTGGACGTGCCGCTGCTGACCCCGGGCACCCCCGACGGCCCGCGCTACACCACGGGCCGGCTGCTGCCCGAGGGCATCCTGCCCCAGGTCCCGATCAGCGGCTCCCTGCCCGGCGCCGACCTGCGCGCGCCGCTGCCGCGGCTGCTCGGCGAGGGCTTCGACCACCTCGACGTCGACGCTCCCGCCTCCGGCCTGCACACCCTCGGCCCCGGGCTGGACCTGGACGCGCCCCTCACCCAGCCCGACCCGCACAACTTCGGCCTGCCCGGCCTCAAGGCCCCCGAGGCCGGCCTCCTCGCCCCCGTGGTGCGCACCGTCGCCGGCGCCGGCCTCGGCACGGACTCCGGCCGGTAACCCGCACGGCCTCCCCGACAGCGCCGTTCGGCCGTACGCGGGTGACCCGCACGGCTCCCTTGCCCGCGCGTTCGGCCGTATCCCGGTGACCGGGGCCGCCCCCGGCCGGTTACCGGGTGCGACAACCGATCCCGGACGAGGAGGGTGCGATGACCGACGGCGAAGCGGTGGGCGCGAGGGAGCGGGCCAGAGCGGATACGACGGCCGGGCCGACACGGAGGCGGGTGGCGCGGGGACTGCTGTCCTGCGCCGCGGTCCTCTCCCTCGCGCCGGTCGTCGCCGCCGCCCGGCCGGTGCCCCCGGTCGCGGGCCCCGGCGGCGACTCCTTCGACGAGACCTACCGGGGCCGGCACATCCGGGGCGTGCGGATGCCCGAGGAGGGCCGCAGCGGCTTCGACGCCGACTGGCGGATCACCGTCGACGGCCGCCCGCTGCACCTGATGCGGCGCGCCGACGGCACCTGGCTGAGCATGGTCGACCACTACACCTCGTACCGGACGCCGCAGGAGGCGGCCCGGGCCGCGGTGGACGAACTCGGTCCCGGCCAGCGGCTGCGCGACCTGGCCCCCGGCCCACTGGGCCACGCCCGGTCCGACAGCGTCCTGGACCTGGTGGAACACCTGGGCATGGAGTGGGGGGACCGGCATGGCGTACGTGCGTAAGAACGTCGGCTCCCTCACCGCGAGCGAGCGGCGGCGGTTCGTCAACGCCCTGCTGGAACTCAAACGGCGCGGGGAGTACGACGAATTCGTGCGCATCCACATCGCGTACTACGCCGCCGACGGCGAGACCGGTCTGCGCACCGCCCACATGGCGCCCTCCTTCCTTCCCTGGCACCGCCGGTTCCTGCTGGAACTGGAGGGGGCGCTGCGCCGCGTCGACTCCTCGGTGACCGTGCCGTACTGGGACTGGACCCGGGACCGCTCGGCGACCTCCGTGCCCTGGACCGCCGATCTGCTCGGCGGCAACGGGCGCCGCTCCGACCAGCAGGTCACGACCGGGCCGTTCGCCTACTCGGCGGGTCACTGGACCATCCGGGAGGGCGTCACCGACGGCCGCTACCTCACCCGGGACCTGGGCCGCGCCGCCTCCCCCCTCCAACTGCCCACGCAGGGCGACGTGGACTGGGCGCTGAACGACGCGGCGTACGACGTGCACCCCTGGGACTCGACCGTCACCCGGGGCTTCCGCAACAAACTGGAGGGCTGGGGGACCGGCAGCGGCAGCGCGTCCTGGCACAACCACAACCGGGTGCACCGCTGGGTGGGCGGGGCGATGCTCGGCGCCGCGTCCGTCAACGACCCGGTGTTCTGGCTACACCACGCCTTCCTGGACATGCTGTGGGAGCGCTGGCAGCGGGCGCACAAGAACCACCGCTATCTGCCGGCCGAGCCGCCCGGTGCCGGTGACGCGCAGCGCGGCCGGGTCGTCGCCCGGCACCAGAAGCTGCCGCCGTGGGACGACACCCCGGACCAGCTGGAGGACGTGAGCCGGATCTACCGGTACGTCTGACGGCCCGCGCGGCGCACGCGAAGAGCCCCGGCGCTCGGAGGTGCCGGGGCTCTTCGCTGGTCACGGCGTGGCTCAGTTGCCGTAGTCGCCGTTGGGCTGGGCGTAGCCGCCGCCCTGGTTGACGCAGGTGTTGCCGAAGGCCGGGTTCAGCAGGCCGATCACGTCGATCGTGTTCCCGCAGACGTTCACGGGGATGTTGATCGGGAGCTGGACGACGTTGCCCGACAGCACGCCGGGGGAGCCGACGGCCGCGCCCTGGGCACCCGCGTCGGCCATGGCCAGACCGGCTCCGCTGATCACCACGGCACCGGTGCCGAGGGCCACGGCGGCTGCCTTCGCGATGCGAGACATCACGTTCTCCTTCTGTCGCTCGGGAAGCGCGACGGCAGGACCAGCCGCCGCACTCCCCGTTCAACGCCGCGGCTCTGGGGTGGTCACGGTGATCACCCGGGGATCACTCTTTCAACAGGCACGTTCACGGCAGCCGGCGTATCGGGGCGCCCGCCAGGTACGCCCGGATGTCCTCCACCGCCTGGGTGTAATAGGTGCGGTAGTTGGCGCGGGAGACGTAGCCGAGGTGGGGCGTGGCGAGCAGCCGGGGCGCGGTGCGCATCGGGTGATCCGCGGGCAGCGGCTCGATGTCGAAGACGTCGACGCCGGCGCCCGCGATCCGGCCCTCGCACAGCGCGGCCAGCAGCGCGTCCTGGTCCACCACGGAGGCGCGGGAGGTGTTGACGAGGTAGGCGGTCGGCTTCAGCAGGGCGAGTTCGGCCGCGCCGATCAGACCCCGGGTGCGCTCGCCGCCCGGCACGTGCACGGTGACGAAGTCGCTGCCGGCGAGCAACTCCGCCTTCGAGGCCGCCGCTTCGACCCCGGCCGCCGCGGCGCGCTCCTCGGTCAGGCTCGGGCTCCACGCGCTCACCCGCATGCCGAAGGCGAGCCCCACCCGGGCGACCCGGCCGCCGATCCGGCCGAGCCCGAGCACGCCCAGCCGGGCCCCGTCCAGATCCGCGCCGACCGTGGACTGCCAGGGGCCGCCGGTGCGCAGCGCGGTGTTCTCCGGCACGATCCCGCGGGCCAGGCCCAGCAGCAGCGCCCAGGTCAGCTCCACCGGCGGAGTGCCGGAACTCTGCGTGCCGCACACGGTGACGCCCCGCGCCTCGGCGGCCGCGTAGTCGATCACGGTGTTGCGCATCCCGGTCGCCACGATCAGCTTCAGCCGGGGCAGCCGGGCGAGCAGCGAACCCGGGAAGGCGACGCGTTCGCGCAGGGTGACGACGATGTCGTACTCCGCGAGCGCCGCGGCGAGGGCGTCCTCACCCTCCAGGTGCCGGCGCAGCGCGACGACCTCCACCGCGTCCTCGATCACCGACCAGTCGGCCGACTCGGCGGCCACCCCCTGGAAGTCGTCCAGCACCGCACAACGAAGCCGCACGCTTGGCTCCCCTCTCGATCCTCCGGGTCCGCAGTATGGCGGACGGCGCGATCATGCCTGCCGGGGGTGCCCGACAGGGTCGCCAACTCCCCCACGCCCGGCTTCGCTCGCGTGGGGGCGCCCCCATCGCGTTGACTCTCTCCCCCGCCTTGCGCCTGCGCGCACCAGACCCCGCTCCCTGATCCGGCCTGATCAAACGAAAAACCCTAACTGCCGCGTGTGCAGCGGCCCTTCGGACCGGAGGTCGGGGGGCGGCACTGGAGGGGGAAGTCGGCGTGGCTGGTGCTCAGGTAGCGGCCGATGCAGGTGTTCGCGGTGGTGCGGCCGTGCTCGGCGCAGTAGGCGAGCGCGGCGCGGCCGTCGGGGAAGGGGCCAGGGGCGTAGATCACCCAGTAGCCGGAGCGCAGCGAGGCGTAGTCGTCGCTGCGCAGGTAGAGCGCTTCGGGCACGGAGGCGCGGATGCGTTCGAGGCGCCGGTCGCGGGCGGCGGCGCCCGAGGAGACGGGCTCGGAGTACAGCTGCGCGATCCAGCGGCCGCCGTCCGCCGGGGCCGACGACCGCTGTGACGCGCTCGGTTCGGGGGAGGAGGACGCGCTCGGCGCCGGGTCCGGGCTGTGCTCAGGACCGGGGCTCGCCGGCCGCGTGTCAGGGGCGGACGTGGGCGAGGCGGGCGTGGTCGCGGCGACGGCGGGACCGGCGGCCGCTCCGTCGTCCCCGCCCGTGTGCAGGGTCAGGACCAGCGCGGTCGCCGTGATCACGGCCAGGGCGGCCGTCGCTGCGAGGAGCGCCGGTGCACGGCGGCGGGCCGGCGCCAACGTCCCGGGCTTGGGGACGTCCTGCTGCGTGGGGGTCGCCTGGAGCACCGGGGCCGGTGTGCGGGCCGCCGTCAGCGTCGGCTGAGCCCAGCTGGGTGTGGTGCCGGCCTCGACCTGGGCGAGCATCGCGTCCAGCTGCCCGGCGTCGGGGCGGGCCGCCGGGTCCCGTACGAGGAGGGACCGCAGGACGGGAGCCAGGGGCCCGGACCGTACGGGCGGGGGGACCGGCTCTTCGAGGACCGCGGCCAGGGTGGCGGGCGTGGTCGCGCGGCGCAGCGGGCTCGCCCCCTCCGTGCACAGGTACAGGACCAGCCCGAGGGACCACAGGTCGGAGGCCGGGTCGTCGTCGCGGCCGCGGATGCGTTCGGGAGCCATGTACTCCGGGGTGCCGACGAGCTGGTCGGTCGCGGTCAGTGCCGTCGTGCCCTGGAGGGCGGCGATGCCGAAGTCGGTGAGGGCGGCGGTGCCGTCGGGGCGGATCAGGATGTTCGCCGGTTTCACGTCCCGGTGGTGGATGCCGGCGGCGTGCGCGGCGCGCAGGGCGGAGAGGATCTGGCGGCCGATGCGGGCCGTCTCCGCCGGAGTCAGCGGCCCCGCGTCGATGCGTTGTTGGAGCGAGGTGCCGGGTACGAGCTCCATCACGATCCACGGGTGCGGCTCCGCCTCGACGACCTCGTACACCGTCACCACGTGCGGGTCGCTGAGCCGGGCCAGCGCCCTGGCCTCCCGCATGATCCGCTCCCGTACGGTGTGCGAGGCGTCCGCGTCCTGGTGCACCGCCTTGAGGGCCACCTCACGGTCCAGCAGCGTGTCCCTGGCGCGCCATACGGTCCCCATCCCCCCGCTGCCGAGCCGCTCGATCAGCTCGAAGCGCCCGCCGACCCTGTCCCCCGGTGTCATGCCGGCCAGGCTAGGACAACCGGTGACAGCCCGGAACCCGGTCGACCACGGGACGGCGCGAGTAAGACAACCGGAACACGCGCCTCACCATGCGGCTCGATGACGACGCACCGGGCGCGGGCCGCGAGGGGGAGAAGATGGGAACATCGGCACCGAGCAGTGCGGGACCGGAACCGAGCGCGGCCGCGGCCGCCTTACTGGCGGCGACGGACGGCCTCCGGACCAAGACCCGCAGCCAGCTGAACGGCGCGTGGGCCCCCCTCCTCGGCTTCGGGCTCCTCGCGCTGGCGGCTGTCCCGATCGCCCGGTTCGCCTTCAACTTCGGAGCCCACGGGCGCGACGTCGGGTCCTACCCGACCTTCGCCTACGCCGAACTGACCGGACTGTGCGTCGTCCATGAACCGGGAACCCCCTGCCTGAAGGGCGAGTTCGACGGCGCGGTGCTGCGCTTCGTGGCATGGGGCGTCTGGTTCGCGCTCCTCCCCCTTGCCTGGTTCGTCTTCGCCCGCTGGTACCGACTGCGCGGCGAGGCCCGGGGCGTCGTCCCCCGGCGCGGCATGTGGGTACGCGCGACCGCCGCGGCCACCGCGGTGATCACGGCGGCTCTGGTGGCGCTGCTGTTCGGCAAGGACCAGCCGTGGGAGGCCGTGCTGCTGGAGAACAGCTACGCCTCCCCGTGGTACCTGGTCGGCGTCGGACTTCTCGCGCTCGGCATCGCCGAACGCAGCTGGGTCACCGCGACGGCCGGCACCGTCCACGCCCTGGTGCTCACGGGGTACCTCGGAGCCTCCCCGGGCAGTGGATGGCTTCCCTGGCAGCACCCCGCCCACCCCGGCTGGGCCGACGGACCGCAGGTCAAGGCCTTTCTGCTCGCCGCCGTCCTGCTTCTCGCCGGCCTGGGCGAGTGGGCGGCCGCCCGCCGCCGGGGCACGCCCGGTGCCGCGGTTGCGGGTACGGTCCTCTCATGAGCGTCGAAGACTCGACCGCTGCACAGGGCGACCTAGAGGCACCGCATCCCACCCAGGCGCTGGACGACACCGTCCACCAGCGGGTACGGCTCGGCGTCCTCACCGTGGCCCGTGAGGCCGACCGGGTCGACTTCGGCTTCCTGAAGAAGCAACTGGCCGTCACCGACGGGAATCTCTCCCGGCATCTGAAGGTGCTGGAGGAGTCCGGAATGATCACCGTGGAGAAGGGCTACGCCGGCCGGCGTCCCCGCACCTGAGTGACCCTCACCCGGGCAGGTGCCCAGGCACTGGACGCCGAACTCCGGGCCCTGCGCGCACTCGTGCTGCGCCTTGAGGCTCCCCGTCCCGTGCCCGGCGCACCCGACGGCTGATCACCACTTTCCGGAGTCCGGTCACCCGTTCGACGGCGGCCCCGACGGCCTGCCCGGCCGGCGGCTCGGCCTGACCGGACTTGCCGACCGGCACGACCTCCACGGCGATCGACAGGCCGGCGCTTGCGCGGTCACGGCGCCAAGTGGCTCAACGACGGCGTCCCGCCCGCCCAGGTGGCGGAGTGGGCCGGGAACAGCGTCGCCGTGCTCCTGGCCACCTACGCCCGCTGTGTCGACGGGCAGCTGCCCGATCTGAAGAGGCGGCTCGAAGCGGCTGGAGATCTTCCCTAGGAGTCCCTGGGAGCCGTCCCCTAGCTGATCCGTCGCCCCGGAAGCTTCGACACGTATTCGACACGGCCACCCGCGAAAACCCGGTGACAGCCGGACGGCCCCGGAGTCCGCCCTTGATCGTCAGGGGCGTTCCCGGGGCTGACGCGCGCCCTGCTGCACCCGCCCTGACCAGCAAAAAGCCCTCCCCGAAGGGAGGGCTTCGGATGGCGCCCCCGGCAGGACTCGAACCTGCGGCCAAGCGCTTAGAAGGCGCCTGCTCTATCCGCTGAGCTACGGGGGCCTGGTGGCGGGACCAAGGATAAAGCTCCCTGCTTGCCGACCCTGTCGCTTCCCCTCCGTGGCTCGATGTGGAGGTTCGGTGAAGCGGTCCCGATAATCGCAGGCAGGTACGAATCGTGCAGCGCTTTTGGCGTCCGAGGCCGCAGGGTGTTGTGCACTCGTTATGCCTGACGCGCGCCCGTGTCCCGGTCGCCCCTTCTGCCCTTTCTGTTCTGTCGGCGCGCAGACATGTCTATATGCTTCAGAATTCCCCTAAAATTGGGCATTCTTCGCATGTGGTGACCTTGGACGTACGGCCCCAGCTGCTCGACACACTCTCCGCTCTGCGCGACCGTGTCGCCGCCGCACGCTTTCCGCTGCCGCTGGCCGGTGCCCCCCGCGCCCGCGCCAACCGGGACGAGCTCCTCGCCCAGTTGGACGACTACCTCGTACCCAGACTACGGGCGCCCGAGGCGCCGCTGCTGGCCGTCGTCGGCGGGTCCACCGGCGCCGGGAAGTCGACGCTCGTCAACTCTCTCGTCGGGCGCCGGGTGAGCGAGGCGGGCGTGATCCGGCCGACGACCCGCACCCCGGTCCTGGTCTGCCATCCGGCGGATCACCACTGGTTCAGCGGTGTGCGCGTGCTGCCCGACCTCGCCCGCGTCTGGCTGCCCCACCACGACCCCCGCGACGACGACCTCCTGCTCCCCGCCGATCAGCCCGCGCGCGCCCTGCGCATCGAGACCGCCGAGACCCTCCCGCGCGGCCTCGCCCTCCTCGACGCCCCCGACGTCGACTCCCTGGTCGCCGAGAACCGCGTCCTCGCCGCCGAGCTGCTGTGCGCCGCCGACATCTGGGTGATGGTCACCAGCGCCGCCCGCTACGCCGACGCCGTCCCCTGGCACCTGCTGCGCACCGCCAAGGAGTACGACGCCACCCTCGTCACCGTCCTGGACCGGGTGCCCCACCAGGTCGTCTCGGAGGTGTCCCGGCAGTACGCCGCCCTGCTCACCAAGGCCGGCCTCGGCGACGTGCCCCGCTTCACCGTGCCCGAGCTGCCCGAGTCGGTGTGGAGCGCGGGCCTGCTGCCCGCCACCGCCGTCGCGCCGCTGCGCGCCTGGCTCGCCCACCACGCCCAGGACCCCGGCGCCCGGCAGTACGTCATGGCCCGTACCGCCCACGGCCTGCTCGACTCGCTGCGCACCCGGATGCCCGAGCTGGCCGGTGCCGCCGCCGCCCAGTACGCGGCGGCGCTCCGGCTCACCTCCGCCGTGGAGGGCGCGTACGACGGCGAGCACGCCCGGCTCCGAGCCCGCCTCCAGTCGGGTGCCGTACTCGCCGGGGACGCCCTCAAACGCTGGCGCGCCTTCCCCCTGGACTGCACCGCGGGCGAACTCCTCGACGCCCTGGTGGAGAGTCTGGCCGCGCTGCTGCTGTGCGCCGTCACCGCAGCCGACGAGCGGGTGGCCGAGGCCTGGCAGCGCGAGCCCGCCGCGCAGGCCCCGGGCCTCGCCGGGCGCGATCCCTCCCCGGAGAGCGCCGAGCACCGTATCGGCCTCGCGGTACGGCGCTGGCGGCGCGAGCTGGAGGAGTACGCCGAGGAGGAGGCGCGCGAACTGGAGCGCGCCGTCGCGCCCGACCCCGAGGCCGTGGCCGCCCTCGCCGCCACCGCCCTGCTGGGCGGGCGCCGGGCGCGCAACGCGGGCGAGCGGCTGGCCGACCGGGTCGGCGCCCATGGCGCGCTGCGCCTGCGCGACCGGGCCGAACGGCTGCTCACCGAGCACGTGGACCGTGTCGTGCACCGCGAACGCGAACGCCGACTCGCCCCGCTCGACGCCCTCGACATCCATCCCGAGCCCCAGGCCGAACTCATCGCCGCCCTGTCCGTACTGCAGAAGGAGAGGTGACCGGTGACCGCCGTCACTGACCAGGAGCACATCGAGCACATGGAGCACGTCGAGCACACCGGTTCCAGCAGTCACAGCGGAGCCGGGGATGGACTCGTGCGGCAGGACACCGGGCACGCGCGGGCGCGGGTCATCGACCTCGGGAAACGCGTCGAGGGGGACGACGCGGCCGGCACTCGTCCGGCCCCGGAGGCGGGGGCGGACGACGGGAGCGCCGGGGGAGGGGAGGAGCCGGAGAACAGGGAGGACGCGGGGAACGGGGGGAACGGCGAGCAGGGGGAGGAGTGGGAGAAGACGGAGCAGAAGGAGAAGGTGGAGAAGGCGGAGGCGGATGGGGATGGGGAGCGGGACGGCCCGGGTTCCGGTGGCGTTGCCGGTGGTTCCGAGGCCTCCGGTGGTTCCGATGCGGGGGATGGCGGGGAGGCGGAGGAAGCGGGGGTTGCGTCCGATGCGGCCGGAGCCGGCTCGCGCTCCGGCTCACGCCCCGGCTTGCGCTCCGGTTCGGGCTCCCCATCGGGGGCCGGTTCCAGTTCCCCCTCCGGGTCCGGGTCCGGGTCCGCATCCGAGACCGCGCCGGTCACTTCCGCAACGTCCGCCACTTCCGCCCCATCCGGCACGGACCCGTCCGCTCCCGCCGACTCCACCGGAGCGTGGGACGACGGTCTGATCGCCCGTCGCGTCACCGACGCCGCCGCCCTCACCGCCGGACGCGCCACCGCCCTGGAACCGGCTCCCGGCCGTGGTCCGGGCGGTGCCGTCCCCCCGGTCCCGCTCGCCTACGAGGGTCCCCTGCGCTCCCGGCTGGACGCGCTGCGCGAACTCGTCGGACTCTCCCGGGCCAGGCTGGACGGCCAGACCCTCGCCGAGGCGGGCCGGGTCCTGGACGAGGCGGCGGCGCGCCGCAAGCTGTCCGGCCGGCACACGGTCGTCGCCATCGCGGGTGCCACCGGCAGCGGCAAGTCGCAGCTGTTCAACACCCTGGCCGGGGTAGCCATTTCGGAGACCGGGGTACGGCGCCCGACCACCGCCTCGCCGATCGCGTGCAGTTGGAGCGACGGCGCCGCGGGCCTCATCGACCGGCTCGGCATCCCCGGCCGGTTGCGCCGCCGTCCGCTGCACAGCCCGGACGGCGAGAAGCAGCTGCGCGGACTGGTCCTGATCGACCTGCCCGACCACGACTCCGCCGCCGTACAGCACCGTGAGCAGGTCGAACGGATCCTGAAGCTGGTCGACGCGGTGATCTGGGTGGTCGACCCGGAGAAGTACGCCGACGCCGTGCTGCACGAGCGCTATCTGCGGCCGATGGCCGGGCACGCCGAGGTCATGTTCATCGTGCTCAACCAGGTGGACCGGCTGCCCGGGGAGGCGGCCGACATGGTCCTGGACGACCTGCGGCGGCTGCTGGACGACGACGGGGTGGCGCTCGGCGAGCACGGCGAACCCGGCGCCACGGTGCTCGCGCTGTCCGCGCTCACCGGGGAGGGCGTCGGCGAACTGCGCGAGGCGCTGGGCGAGTTCGTGACCGAGCGGGGTGCGGCGGCCCGCCGGGTCTCCGCCGACGTGGACGCCGCCGCGGCCGAGCTGCGGCCGGTCTACGCCGCCGGGCGCCGAGTCGGCCTCAGCGAGGAGGCGCGCGAGGAGTTCGCCGCGCGGCTCGCGGACGCGGTGGGCGCCACCGCGGCGGGCGACGCCGCCGAGCGGGCCTGGCTGCGCAACGCCAACCGGGCCTGCGGCACACCCTGGCTGCGGCTGTGGCGCTGGTACCAGCGGCGCGGCACCGCCCCGACCGGCCGGCACCAGGTGCGCGTCCAGACGGAGGAGGAGGCGACGGCGCGGCAGCGGGTGGAGCAGGCGGTGCGCACGGTGGCCGACCGGGCGTCGGCGGGGCTGCCGGTGCCGTGGGCGCAGGCGGTGCGCGAGGCCGCCGTGCGCGGCGCGCGGGGATTGCCGGAGGCGCTGGACGAGCTGGCGGAACGCGCCGGGGAGCCGTCCGGGCGGCCGCCGCGACCGGGCTGGTGGCCGGCGGCGGTGCTGGTGCAGGCGGCGATGACCCTGGTGCAGATCGCCGGCGGGCTGTGGCTGGTCGGTCAGATCGCCGGGGTGATGGCGCCCAACCTCGGTGTTCCGGTGCTGTTGATGGTGTGCGGGATCATCGGCGGGCCGCTGGTGGAGTGGGGGTGCCGGATGGCGGCACGGGGGCCCGCGCGGCGCCATGGCCAGGACGCGGAACGGCGATTGCGGGAGGCGGCCGCGAGCTGCGGCCGGGCGCGGGTGCTGGATCCGGTGGCGGCGGAGTTGCTGCGGTACCGGGAGGTGCGGGAGCAGTACGGGAAGGTCGTGCGGGCGGACGCCGCGGCGGGCTGAACCCGGTCTCCCCGGCGGGTCGGCACTCGTGTGGGTGGCGGGGTTTTCCACAGGCGGGGGACCGTCCACAGCGCTCGGCGGGCTCGGCCCGAGGCGGGCAGTCTGAGGTCGTGGCGGACGCCGCCGTACGGGAGGGGCCCGTACGTGTCGCCCGCTCGGCCGGACCGCATCGGCGGACCGCACGGGGCGGGCGGAGGGGAGCGAGAAGTGAACGAGACCGTGGTGTGCGTGGTGGGCAATGTGGCGACCGCGCCGGTGTACCGGGAGCTGGCGGCGGGGCCGTCGCTCCGGTTCCGGCTCGCGGCCACCGCGCGCTACTGGGACCGCGAGAAGAGCGCCTGGACGGACGGGCACACCAACTTCTTCACGGTGTGGGCCAACCGTCAGCTCGCCGCCAACGCGATGGCGTCGGTGGAGGTGGGCCAGCCGCTCGTGGTGCAGGGCCGGCTGAAGGTGCGCACGGACGGGCGCGAGGGGCAGCAGCAGTGGGCGTCGGCGGACATCGACGCCACGGCGATCGGACACGACCTCTCCCGGGGCACGGCGGTCTTCCGCCGCGCGGCGAAACCGGAGCCGCCGGTCGCGCAGCCCCGCCCGGAACCCGACTGGGAGACACCGGCACCTGCGGCGACGGGGGACGGCGCCCTCGCCCAACAGCAGTCAGAACCAGCCACGGTGACGTGATGTCAGCGTCCGCGGCGAGTGGATTTGTCGATAAGCCCTGCTCAAGTGCGGTCCGGCGATAACGATTCCGGATCGGATCAGCCGTCGGATCATCCGACCGGCGGGGGAGGCGTCGCCCGGTTCATAGGATGCCGGGCGTGCCTCTCGGGGCCGCCGATTCTGCTGGTGGGACCTTCCCCGACGTCCGACGGGTCCTGCTCGAAGGGGAATTCTGTGCTTGTTGCGCTGTCTGGGTTCTGCCGGTCCACCGCCGTGGCCCGCCTGGCCGCCACCGCCACGGTGTCCGGGCTCGTGGCGGTCGGGATGCTGTCCGGCGCGGGTACCGCCTCGGCCGATGTGGCACCGCAGACCGAGGGCGGGGCGACGGCCACCATCGACGGCCTGAAGACCTTCGGCGAGGCCGTGGTCCACGACGCGGGCGGCGACCAGCGGGTGTCCGCGGGACTCTTCGAGATGTCCGTGGACGGCGGCGGCACCCTGCAGACGTACTGCGTCGACCTGCACAACCCGGTCCAGCGCGACGCCCACTACCAGGAGACGTCCTGGAGCGGCACGTCGCTCGGCACCAACCGGGACGCGGGCAAGATCCGCTGGATCCTGCGCAACTCCTATCCGCAGGTCAACGATCTCGCCGCGCTCGCCCGGCGGGCCGGGACGCACGGCCTCACCGAGCAGGACGCGGCGGTCGGCACGCAGGTGGCGATCTGGCGGTACTCGGACCACGCCAAGGTCGACGCCGTGGATCCGCAGGCCGAGAAGCTCGCCGACTATCTGGAGCGCAGCGCGCGGGACAGCGCCGAGCCGCCCGCCTCGCTGTCGCTGGACCCGTCCGCGGTCTCCGGCCGGCCCGGCGCGCTGGTGGGCCCGGTGACCGTGCACACCAACGCGAGTGCCGTCACGGTGATACCGCCCGCGGGCGTGGCCGCCGGCGGCGCCCGGATCACCGACAAGGCCGGCAAGCCGCTGACGGTCGCGAAGAACGGCAGCCGGATCTACTTCCGCATCCCGCAGGACGCGGCGGACGGCTCCGCCCAGCTGACCGTGCAGGCGTCGACGACCGTCCCGGTGGGCCGCGCGCTCGCCTCCGACAGCCGCAGCCAGACCCAGATCCTGGCCGGCTCCAGCGAGTCCGCGGTCTCCGCGACGGCGACGGCCGGCTGGGCGGCGCGGGGCGCGATACCGGCGGTCTCGGCGCGCAAGAACTGCGCCAAGGGCACGGTGGACATCCTGGCCGTCAACAAGGGCGACCAGCCCTTCACCTTCCGCCTGATGGACACCGAGCACACCGTCCCGGCCGGTGCCACCCGCACCATCGGCGTCCCCCTCCAGGAGGACCAGGGCTACGACTTCACGATCACCGGCCCCGACGGCTTCAGCCGGCGCTTCACGGGCGTCCTGGACTGCAAGATCCAGGGCACGATCGTCTCGAAGACCACCACCCAGACCATGGGCGAGCCCACCCCGATCACCACCCCCACCCCCGACGACACGAACCTCGCCGCGACCGGCGGCTCCGCCCTGACCCCCCTGATCGCCGGCGTCGCCATCGGCCTGGTCGTCATCGGCGGCGCCGTCCTGGTCATCCTCCGCAAACGCGAGCAGCCGAACGAGTGATCCGGCCGGCCGACCCCCACCTCGAAAGGGAGCGGGGCGGCCGTGCAAGGCGGGCGCCGACTGGGAACAACCGAGCACCCTCACCCGTCGGGAGGAGGCTCGGACCGTGTTCGCTCAACAGGGCGCGGGCGGGACGCTCTGGTCGAGGAATCGTCTAGTGCTGTGACCGGAAAGGTTCACCGGCTCGCGACGCCCGGCACGGCACCTCGCCGCGTTGTCGCGTCACCCGAGTACATCCAGTACGCGGGCGACGCTCCGCCTTGCGATGCACCGCACCGGACGCCGCGAGCTTTCCGGCGAACCTTCCCGGCCACGGCACTAGCCACCGGCGGAGACGTTGGCGGTCAGCAGGCGCAGGAGTCGGCGTGCCTGGTCGAACTGGGCGGGCGACAGGCCCATGGCGTCACCGATTGCCGTCGGGATCGTCCGGGCCCGCTCGCGCAGTTCCTGTCCTTGCCCGGTGAGGGTGACCAGGACGGTGCGCTCGTCGTCGGGGCGTCGCTCGCGGCGGACCAGGCCGGCCTGCTCCAGGCGCTTGATCAGTGGCGTGAGCGTGCCGTAGTCGAGTTGGAGGGCGGCCCCGATGTCCTTGATCGGCACTGTGTCGTGCTCCCACAGCACCAGCATCACCAGGTACTGCGGGTAGGTCAGTCCCAAGGCTTCCAGGAGCGGCCGGTAGCGGTTGGTCACGGCGCGGGAGGCCGCGTACAGGGCGAAGCACAGCTGGTCGTCCAGGAGCAGGGAAAAGCCCTCCTCGGTGTCGTTCTCGGTGCTGTTCACGCCGGGTCTCCTCTCGCGTCACACGCGTCGTCCGCGCGCACCAGCGTAGGTCACCGATGGCTAAATTTCAACGCGCACAATTGCATTGCGCACAATGTAATTGCGTCATAGTCTTCTGGGGGTGGGCAGCCACTCACAACCGTTCCGACCAGGGAGTTCACCATGACCGACCACATCCCGAACGCTCCCGTGCTGGAGGCCGCCGCGGCCGAGTTCTCCGCGGCCACCGCCAACCCGCCGTACCTGTTCGACCTCGGGCCGACAGAGGGCAGAAAGGCCGTCGACGAGGTCCAGTCCGGCGAGATCACCAAGCTTCCGGTGGCCGAGGAGTGGATCACCGTCCCGGGTGGCCCGACCGGTTCGGTCCGGGCCCGGATCGTCAAGCCCGCCGGCGCCACCGGCGCCTTGCCGGTGATCCTCTACATCCACGGCGCGGGCTGGGTCTTCGGCAACGCCCACACCCACGACCGACTGGTCCGCGAACTCGCCACCGGCGCCGGCGCCGCCGTCGTCTTCCCCGAATACGACCTCTCGCCCGAGGCCCGCTATCCCGTCGCCATCGAGCAGAACTACGCCGTCGCCCAGTGGATCGTCCGCCACGGCGCCGGCAAGGACCTGGACGCCGCCCGCATCGCCGTGGCCGGCGACAGCGTCGGCGGCAACATGTCCGCCGCACTGACCCTCATGGCCAAGCAGCGCGGCGACGTGCCGCTGATCCAGCAGGTCCTGTTCTACCCGGTCACCGACGCGTCCTTCGACACGCCCTCCTACCACCAGTTCGCCACCGGCTACTTCCTGCGCCGCGACGGCATGCAGTGGTTCTGGGACCAATACACCACCGACCCCGACCAGCGCGCCGAGATCACCGCCAGCCCCCTGCGCGCCACCACCGAGCAACTGACCGGCCTGCCGCCGGCCCTGGTCATCACCGGCGAGGCCGACGTCCTGCGCGACGAGGGCGAGGCCTACGCCGACAAGCTCCGCGAAGCGGGCGTCCCTGTCACCTCCACCCGCTACCGGGGCATCATCCACGACTTCGTGATGCTCGACGCCCTGCGCGGCACCCAGGCCGCCGAAGCTGCGATCAACCAGGCCGTCGACGTTCTGCGCCGCGCGTTCGGCACCGCCTGACCCATCCCGTTCCTGTCCGGCCAACCAGGCCGGACAGGAACGGCCGGTCACGCACCTCGCCGAGAACCGGAGCCTCCAGCCGCTCATCGATCTAGGCGTAGACGACCCACAACCTGACCGCGCGCGATCCGGCCCCGAAGTCGAAACAGAGCGTAAAAAATCGGCCCGAGAAGAACGAAAGAGTCACCCAACTTAAGGGCATAACTCCGATCACATGAGCCAGAAGGGGACTGCCGGTCGGCGCCTGGCGATCGAATAGCGATGGACCGCGCGCACGGCGAGCTTCCAGAATGCACAGCGGCGCGGGCCCACTGGGGGACCGCTTGTGCCCCGGGAAGGACCCCGACGTCCATGTCAGTCTTCCGCTCACCCAGGCACGCATCCAGACGTCCCAGGTCAAGACCGGTCGTCGCCGTCACTGTCGCGGCCGCGGCCCTGGCTGCCGGGTTCCTGACCACCGCGGCGTCGGCCCACGCGGCGTCCGGCACCCCGGCTCAACCACCTCGTACCGCATCGCCCAGCACCCGCTCCCTGTCCGTGGCCCGACCGACCTGTGCGATCGACGACACCAGTGGCTGCCTGAACAACACCGCCACCAGTACCTTCACCACCACGACCAGCCCTGCCGACGCCGACGGCTCCGGCAACAGCCTCAACGCCACCGACCTGACGGGGACCGCGGGCTGGCAGAGCGGCAAAACCGTGACCATCGACGGCGCCACCATCACGCTGCCGGAGTTCGGCACCGGCGCCTACGACAACATGCTGGCCTCCGGCCAGACCGTCACCCTGCCGGACAGCGGTGTGGTCAACACCGGCGCCGCCGTGGTCTTCCTCGCGTTCGCCACCGGCGCCCCAGTCACGAACGCCACCGGCACCATCACCTACGCCAAGAACAACTGCCTGGACCCCAACGGCGTCCCCAGCGACCAGAGCTATGACCTGAGCGCCGTGCCGGACTGGCTCTCCGGCCCGTCCTCCGCGGCCTCGATCACCCTTGTCCACGAGAACCACAGCGACGACACCCAAACCAGCCCGAGCTCCGGTCCGAAGGTCTATGCCATCAGCGTCCCGCTGACCTGCCCCGGCTCGGTCATCAGCAGCGTCTCCCTGCCCCAGCTCACCAACGGTGTCCAGGCGGGCCGACCCGCCCTGCACATCCTCGGGCTGGGTGTACGGCCGACGACCGCCACCGGCAGCGGATCCAGCGCTCGGCACTGGGTCGGCACCTGGGCCTCGGTTCAGGACACCGGCAAAGTGCAGTCGTCCGACGGCAGCACAGCGGCCGTCGACAGCCAGACCCTGCGCATCCCGGCTCACGTCAGCATCGGCACCGACAGCGGAAGCGGAGTACGCGTACATCTGTCCAACGCCATGGGTGCCACTCCGGTGACCTTCGACGCGGCTTCCGTCGCCCTGCAGGACACCACCGCAGCCGGCGCCACCGCAGCCGCGGCACCAGCGACGCTGACCTTCGACGGTTCCCCCTCCGTCACCATTCCGGCGGGCGGCGACGCCACCAGCGACCCAGTCACCCTGACCGTCGAACAGCAAGCAACCGTCCTGGTCAGTTTGCAGGTGCGCGGCATGGCGCCCGCCATGCCCGGCCACTCTGTGGCCCGGACTCCCGTCTGGGTCAGCGACCACGCGGACCGCACCAGTGACACGGACGCCACCCACTACACGCAGACCACGTACACCGGTCTGCCGTACCTCTCCGGCATCGACGTCACCACCTCCACCTCAAATCCCGCCGGCTCGCTGGTCCTCTACGGAGACCAGAGCGTCAACGGGGGGACCGCAAGCGCCGACGGCCGGCATCACCTCAGCGATGCGATCACCGACGCCCTGGCCGACGATCCCCACGGGGACGCCTCCGTGCGCTACGGCGTGCTCAACGCGGGCGCCGACAGCAACAGCCTGCTGCCGCAGATCACCAGCAGCACCAGCCCGTTCGGCGTGCTCAACCCCTTGGACCGCGATGTGCTGACCCAAGGCAACGTGCGAACGGTCCTCGTCTCCACCGGCGCCACCGACCTGCTGAACTGCACCGGCAACGCCTACACCTGCGCCACCGAGGTGGAGGACGGACTGGCCTCCCTCGACATCCGGCTGAGCGGGTACTCCACCGATGACAGCCAGCTCTCCATCAATCAGCAGCCGGTCACCCAGAACTCCGACATCACCGTCTATCTCGCCACCATCGCGCCGTTCACCGCCGCCCATCCCGGCACCGCGACCCAGGAGGCCGCCCGCGAGGAGGTCAACACCTACCTGCTCGACAACTACCCCGGTCAGATCATCGACTTCGCCGCAGCGGTCTCCACCGACGGCAACGCCACATCCTCGACCGTCAAGGCCGCCGACCTCTCGGACGGCAACCCGTCCGCCGCGTACTACGCCGACCTCGCCGGCCGATACGTCGACGACATCGACGCCGGTGCCCTCATCTATCCACCCAACTGACCCCACCAGCGGGCCCAGGCCCGCCGCTCCCATCAGATGCGGCGGGGCCTGGGCCCCGGGTACGTCCGAACAGATCTTGTGGAATGGGAGAGGCGGATGCGTCGTCGAAGAGGGACCCGCAAGGTCCCCGCCACCGTGACCGCGATCGTGCGTGAGTGGAGCGACGAGGAGGGGTGGGGCGTGCTCGACTCGGCCGAGACTCCCGGAGGGTGCTTCGGCCACTACTCCGACATCCAGGGGGCGGCCTTTCGCACGCTGTCACCAGGGCAAGAAGTCGATCTCGTCTGGGAAGCGCCCGGCTTCAAGCAGGACGGGTACGACTATCGCGCGGTGAGCATCGTCCGCCGGGCCGTCTGACATCCACGATCACGGCCCGAGTTCAGGCAGACCCCGGGGCGCTGGGCCGTCCCTGCGGTCCGAGGGTGCCCGAGAGCACTCGACGGCGACTGGCGCGCCACGGCCGCCATCGGAGAAAGACCAGGTCAGAGCGGTCCAGCCTTACGGGTTTCCGCGCAGGGGTGGCGATACGGCAAGATGGGGTGTATCTGCCCACTGCCAGATTTCAAGCTGCCGGACGGTTTCTCTTGGCTGAGTTCATTTACACCATGCGCAAGGCGCGCAAAGCGCACGGCGACAAGGTGATCCTCGACGACGTCACCCTGAACTTCCTGCCGGGTGCCAAGATCGGCGTCGTCGGTCCGAACGGTGCCGGTAAGTCGACCGTGCTGAAGATCATGGCTGGGCTGGAGCAGCCGTCCAACGGCGACGCGTTCCTGTCGCCCGGCTACACCGTCGGCATCCTGCTGCAGGAGCCCCCGCTGAACGAGGAGAAGACCGTCCTGGAGAACGTCCAGGAGGGTGTCTCGGAGATCAAGGGCAAGCTCGACCGGTTCAACGAGATCGCCGAGCTGATGGCGACCGACTACTCCGACGCGCTGCTGGAGGAGATGGGCAAGCTCCAGGAGGAGCTGGACCACGCCGAGGCGTGGGACCTCGACGCCCAGCTGGAGCAGGCCATGGACGCGCTCGGGTGCCCCCCGGGCGACTGGCCGGTCACCAACCTCTCCGGTGGTGAGAAGCGCCGCGTCGCGCTGTGCAAGCTGCTCCTGGAGCAGCCCGACCTGCTGCTCCTCGACGAGCCCACCAACCACCTCGACGCCGAGTCGGTGAACTGGCTGGAGCAGCACCTGGCCAAGTACCCGGGCACCGTCGTCGCCGTCACCCACGACCGGTACTTCCTGGACAACGTGGCCGGCTGGATCTGCGAGGTCGACCGCGGCCGGCTGCACGGCTACGAGGGCAACTACTCCAAGTACCTGGAGACCAAGGCCGCCCGCCTCAAGGTCGAGGGCCAGAAGGACGCCAAGCGCCAGAAGCGCCTCAAGGAGGAGCTGGACTGGGTGCGGTCGAACGCCAAGGGGCGCCAGGCCAAGTCCAAGGCCCGTCTCGCCCGCTACGAGGAGATGGCCGCCGAGGCCGACAAGATGCGGAAGCTGGACTTCGAGGAGATCCAGATCCCGCCGGGCCCGCGTCTGGGCAACGTCGTGGTCGAGGTCAGCGACCTGCACAAGTCCTTCGGCGAGAAGGTCCTCGTCGACGGGCTGTCGTTCACGCTGCCGCGCAACGGCATCGTCGGCGTCATCGGCCCCAACGGCGCCGGCAAGACCACGCTCTTCAAGATGATCCAGGGCCTGGAGACGCCGGACTCGGGTCAGATCAAGGTCGGCGAGACCGTCAAGGTCTCCTACGTCGACCAGGGCCGCGCCAACATCGACCCGAAGAAGACGCTGTGGGAGGTCGTGTCCGACGGGCTCGACTACATCAACGTCGGCCAGGTCGAGATGCCCAGCCGCGCCTACGTGTCCGCCTTCGGGTTCAAGGGGCCGGACCAGCAGAAGCCGGCCGGTGTGCTCTCCGGCGGTGAGCGCAACCGCCTCAACCTCGCGCTCACCCTCAAGCAGGGCGGCAACCTGCTGCTCCTCGACGAGCCCACCAACGACCTCGACGTCGAGACCCTCTCCAGCCTGGAGAACGCGCTGCTGGAGTTCCCCGGCTGCGCCGTGGTCGTCTCCCACGACCGCTGGTTCCTGGACCGTGTCGCCACCCACATCCTCGCCTACGAGGGCGACTCCAAGTGGTTCTGGTTCGAGGGCAACTTCGAGTCGTACGAGAAGAACAAGGTCGAGCGCCTCGGCCCGGACGCGGCCCGTCCGCACCGGGCGACGTACAAGAAGCTGACCCGGGGCTGATCGGTCTTGCGCCACGTCTACGCGTGCCCGATGCGCTGGTCCGACATGGACGCCTACGGCCATGTCAACAACGCGGTCTTCGTCCGCTACCTGGAAGAGGCCCGGATCAACTTCCTGTTCCGTCCGGACAAGGAGTTCCAGCAGGGCTCCGTGGTGGCGCGCCATGAGATCGACTACAAGCGCCAGCTCGTCCACCGGCACCACCCGGTGGACATCGAGCTGTGGGTCTCCGAGATCCGCGCCGCGTCCTTCACCATCGCCTACGAGGTGAAGGACGAGGACGTGGTGTACGTGCGGGCCTCGACCGTCGTCGTGCCGTTCGACTTCGAGGCCCAGCGGCCGCGCCGGATCACCCCGCAGGAACGCGAGTTCCTCCAGCAGTACACGGAGCCGGCCGAGACCGAAGAGGGCGAGGCCGTCGCCGCATGACGGAGCTGCACCTCGTGGACGAGACGGAGGCGGCGGACCTCGCCGCCTTCCTCTCCCGGTTGCTGCACTACGACCGCGGTGCCGCGGTGCGCCTCCAGGCGGCGGGCACCGCGCTCGCCGTCTTCGGCCGGCCGCCGTCCTTCGAGGTGCTCGCGGTGCGCGCGGTGCGGCTGGCGAAGCCGTACGAGGACGGGCTCGACGCCACCCTCGACGTGACCGTCTCCGCCGGTGAGCTGCTGGAGTCGGTGGACGAGCGGGCGGCCACCGCCGTCGTGCCGGGCGCGGTCACCGGGCCGCCGTGGGCCGGCGTGCTGCCGCCGCGCGGCGGCTGGCGGGCCGAGCCCGGACTGCCGGCGCCGGACGCGCTGCGGGCGACCGTGGCCGCGGCGGTCGGTGAATTCCGGGCGCGTACGGAGGAGTTGGCGCCCGAGCGGCGTACCCGTACGGAGCTGGACCGGATCGGCCGGGACATCTGGTCCCGGGAGATAGGGCACACCCGGCTGCCCGTGCGGGCCGTGCACGCGGCCCAGTCGCTGGGCTTCCTGCGGCCGGGCGCGGAGGCCGCCGACACCGGGCTGCTGTCCTCGGGGACGTGGCTGCGGCTGCGCACCCCCTACGGGTCGGTCGCGGTGCGGCGGGCGGGGACGCTCGGCGCGCTCGCGGTCAGCGTCAACGCCACTGGCTGAGGCACCGGCACCGGGGCGGACGGACCGTCCCGTCCGGGGGCTCTTCCACGGCCGTCTTCCCGTGGTCCCTCCTACGGCTCCCGCGGTCCTCCCTCCTACCGCGCTCCCCGCGGTCCCTCCTACGGTTCCCGCGGCCCCTCCTACGGCTCCCCGCTGTCGTCCGGCCGTACGGCGATGTGGTCGGACTCCAGTTCCAGGGCCACCCGGTCGCGCATGTCCAGGGCGCGGACGTAGTCCGCGGGCAGCTGGAGCCGGCCCGCGCGGTCGAGCATCGCGTATTCGCGGGCGACGACCGTCTCCCTGCCGGTGCCGGCGTCCACCTCGCTGCGGCGCAGCACCTCGGTGGAGGTGCGGCCGTCCCGGATGGCCACCGTGCGGCGCACCTCGCCCGCCACCGCCTGGTCGTGGGTGACGATCACGATCGTGGTGCCGAGGGTCTCGTTGGCGGTGCGGAACGCGTCGAAGATCTCGGCGGCGGTGTGGGAGTCGAGTTCGCCGGTGGGTTCGTCGGCGAGCAGCACGGCGGGGTCGTTGGCGAGGGCCACCGCGATGGCGACGCGTTGCTGCTGACCGCCGGACATCTCGTGCGGGCGGCGGTCGCGGCAGTCGGCCACGCGCAGCAACTCCAGCAGTTCCAGGGCGCGTCGGGCGTGGGCGCGGCGGGCGGTGCGGCGCGCGCGGCCCGCGAGCCGGAGGGGCAGGGCGATGTTCTGGGCGGCGGTGAGGTAGGGCAGGAGATTGCGGGAGGTCTGCTGCCAGACGAAGCCGACGGTCTCGCGGCGGTAGGACAGCCGGTCGGCGGCGCTCATGGTGAGCAGGTCGCGGCCGGCGACGCGGGCGGCGCCCGCGGTGGGGGTGTCCAGGCCGGCGAGGATGTTCATCAGGGTGGACTTGCCGCTGCCGGAGGCGCCGACGAGGGCCATGAGTTCGCCCTCGCGGACGAGGAGGTCCAGGCCCTGGAGGGCCTGCACCTCGATGCCGTCGGTGGAGAAGATCCGGACCAGGCGGTCACAGGTGATCATGCCGGCGGGAGCGTGGGTGGTGGTCATCGGGTCTCCTGCGGGAACGGTGCGCCGGGCCGTGGCGGGCCGGGGGCGGTCGCGGCCGGCGGGGTCATCGGTCGTCGCCCGCCCTCAGTTCCGTCACCGCGCCCCGGCGCACCGCCCACCAGGCCTGCGCCGCGGCGACCCCGGTCGTCGTGACGAGGAGCAGCACGGCCGGGACGGTCAGGGACCAGGCGTCGGGGCGTAGCCGGGCCGCCACGGCCTGGGTGTCGGGCAGGGCGACGGCGGTGAGGTCGAGGGCCGGGGAGAGGAGGCGGGTGGTGGCCCAGCCGGTCAGGGCGCCCGCCGCGGCGGCGAGGGCGGACTGCGGAAGGGACTCCAGGACCAGCAGGCGGCGGCCCTCGGCGCGGGACAGGCCCATCGTGCGCAACCGGGCCAGCAGCGCGGCCCGTTCGGGGGCGGCCCGCAGCAGGGACAGGAGCAGCGCGAGGACGGCGAAGCCCGCGCCCGCGGCCACCGCGGCCGTGTAGACGTCTTCCGCGCCGGACTGGAGCGGGGACCTGGCGTAGCGGGCGCGTTCGGTGGCGCGCAGCTGGACGGTGGCCGAGGTGCCGGCGGCACGCCGTAGCGCGGAGGCGGTCAGGCCGTCGCCCGTCAGGAACAGGGCGGTCGGGCGGTCGGCGGGGGCGGTGAGTCCCGCGCGGTCCACGACCAGGAAGTCCCCGCCTGGCAGGGCCGGGGTGGCGTCCCGGACCAGGGTGATCCGCACGGTGACCGAACCGCCGTCCTGGAGACGGACGGTGAAGGGGTGCCCGGTGCCGTACCGCGCGGCGACGGAGGGGGAGGCGAGGGCGGGGAGCGTGCCGCCAGAGGGCCTCAACTCCGGCGCGCGGAAGGGGCCCAGGCCCGTGTGGGTCGCCAACCGGCCGTAGGACGCGGGGTCCACGCCGATCAACGGGACCGAGTCCTGGCCGTCCATCGGCTTGGCCTGGTAGTCGATGCCGACCGGGGCGACGGACCGTACCCCCGGCACCGCCCGCAGCCGGTCCGCGGTGGCGGTCGGCAGCGGCGCGTCGGAGGCCACGCGGGCGTCGGCGCCGACGGCGAGCAGCGCCGCGCGGTCGCGGGCCGCGGCCACGCCCGCCAGCACCGAGCCGCCGAACGCGGCCGTGGTGAGCGCGGTGAGCAGGGCGAGCAGGGGCAGCACCGCCGAGGACCGGCCGCGGCTCGCGCGGGCCAGCGAGAGGGGGACCACCGCACTGCGCAGCCGCCCGGCCGGGGCGGTGAGGCGGCGCAGCAGGAACGGGGTCAGGCGCAGCACGATCAGCGCGGCGACGACACCGATCAGTACGGGCGCCAGGGCCACCAGCTGGTCGCCGGTCGCGCCGCGCCGGCGCAGCGCCTCGACCGCGCCGGCCGCCAGGACCAGCACCGTCAGCTCCGCGATGGTGCGGCGACGGGAGGGCCGTACGGTCGCCAGGTCCGCGCGGGGGACGGCCGACCGTACCGTGCGGTGGGCCCAGGCGGCGCGCAGCGGGAGCGCGGCGCAGGCGGTGAGGGTGACGGCGCCCGCGGCGGCGAGCGCGTACCCGGTGCGGCCGGCCGGGACCGCGAGCAGGGCCGCCAGCAGGCCGAGCGCCCCCGCCGGTACGGCGATCACCGCGGTCTCGGCCAGCAGCCGGCCGGCGAGCGCGGGCAGGGCGGCGCCGCGGGCGCGCAGCAGGGCGAGTTCGGCGCGCCGCCGGTCGGCGGCCAGCGCCCCGGCCATGAGCAGTACGACGGCGACGACGGTGGCGGCGCCCGCGCCGGCGATGGACACCAGCGGGGCGATGCCGGACCGCAGCCGGGCGAAGGAGGCGAGGGTGTCGTCCAGCTGGGTGGTGACGCCGGTGCCGTCGTCGGCGGTGGCGGCGCGGGCGCGGCGCAGGCCGGGCCCGGACTCCAGCGCGGCCACGGCCGACTTCAGGGCGCCGAGGTCGTGGGCGCGCAGGGCGCCGGGGTCGGGGGCGAGGAACCAGTAGCGGACCGGGTCCGCGTCCGTGCCCAGCAGTGCGGGCGCGGCGCCCTGGGGGAGCAGCAGGCCGCCGAGCCAGTACCTGGGCGGGTCCGCGCCGGGGGTGGGGACGGTCATCAGGGCCGGGGTGCGCAGCCGCGGGACGGTCGACCAGTAGGCGCCGCCGGGATCGCGCGGGAGGAGGATGCCGGTGACGCGGGCCCGCAGCGGCGGCCGGCCCGGCGCCGGGACGTGGATGACCGAACCCGCCGTGATGTGCAGGCGGTCGGCGGTGGCGGCGGTCACGGCGGCCTCCACCTCGGCGGTGGCCGCGTCCACCGGGCGGTCAACGCGCGGCAGCCGGCCGGTGCGCACGCGGGCGTGTTCGGCGAGGCCGCTCGGCGCGTACAGGGCGACCCGCGCGGGCAGTCCGCTCGGGCGGGGCAGCCAGGGATCGGGCACCGGCAGCTCCTCCCGGGCGGCGACGCCGTACATGGACTGGGCGGGGTCGATCGCCAGCGGGGCGTCGGGAGCGGTGCGGAGCCTGGCGTACTGCCGTTCCAGCGCGGCGGGGCGCAGCGCGGCGGAGCGGCGGGCGGCGGGCAGCCCCGGGTCCGGCTGGGGCGCCGTCACCTGCACGGTGGTGCGGTCGGGGCCCGCCTGGGCGAACGCCCGGCGCAGGCCCGCGTCCTCGTACCGGTCGACCGCGCGCGGACCGGCGCCCGCCAGGCACGCGGCCAGCGCGACCAGCAGCGCGAGCGCCCCGGCGGCCCCGGGCGCGACCCGCAGCCGCGTCCGCACCCAGGGCGCGACGACCTGCCGTGCGGAGCGGCTCATCTCACTCACCTCCCGGGGCGCGCAGCGTCCGGGCCAGGTCCGCTTGGCGGCGGACGGCGGGCAGCGCGGTGAGGGCCAGCGGGAGCGCGGCGACGGCGAGGAGCAGCAACGCCACCTGCCCCGGCGGGAGTTGGACCAGCAGGGGCGGTGCGGGCCGGGTGGCGTCCGAGGTGAGGGTGATCAGCGGGAGGAGCGTGCGGGCCAGTACGGTGCCCAGGGCCAGGCCCACCGCGAGGGCCAGGGCCACCAGCACCGCCTGCTCGGCGGCGGTCGCCCGGGTGAGCCGGCGGCGGGGCACCCCGAGCGCCCGCAGGACGGCGAACTCCGCGTCCCGGGCCCGCACGGCGGCCGCCGCGCCCACCGCGAAGCCCACCGCCGCGAGCGCCGCCGCCACCACGGCCGCCGCCGCGAACGCGGCCGTGGGACCGGCGCCGAAGGGGTCGTCGCGCAGCCGGTCGGCGATCTCGTCGCGCACCGTCACCTGGCCGGGATCGACGTCCGGCAACGCCCGTACCTCGGCGGCCACCTGGGCCGCCGCGCCGGGGGCGGTGGCCAGCCACCACTCGGTGGGCGGGGCGGCGTCGCCGTACCGCGTCCCGAGCAGCAGGTTCAGGGCGCGCAGGTCGAGGAGGACGGCGCCGCCGTCGTCCTCGGTGGTGGTGGGCAGCGCCCGGACCGCCCGGACGATCCGCACCGGCACCGGGTGGCCGCCGACCGTCAGGTCGACGCGCTGGCCGGGGCGGGCGTCGGCCGAGGCCAGATAGCGGTCGGTGACGACGGCCGGTACGGCGGCGGGCGCGGGCTGCGGCACCTGGAGCCGCACCGTGACGGAGGCGACCCGCCACAGGTCGGCGTCCGGGAGGTAGCCGGTGCCGTAGGCGAAGGCCAGGGGGCGGGCGCCGGTCAGCCGGGGCCGGGTGGGGCTGGTGGTGGCGTTGGGCACGGCGTCGCCCCCGGCCTCCGCGGCGGTGCGCCAGCGGGCGGGCAGGGCCAGCGGGCGTTCCGTCCCGGCCGCGTCCGTCGCCGTCAGCCCGGTGAGGGCGAGCCGGTGCCGGGCGGGCGCCGCCGGCTGGATCATCTCCAGCTGGAGACCGGTCAGGGTGAGCGCGCCGCGGGCCGCGCGCACGTCGAGGGCCAGGGCGTGCGGCCGGCCGTCGGCGGGCAGCTGCCCGAACGGCATCCGGTACGACACCCCGTACCCGTCGGTCAGCGTCGCCGTCACATCGGTGACCAGCCCCGGACCGGCCGAGCTGGTCAGGGTCGCCGCGAGCCGCAGCCGGGCGGTGCCCGCGGGCACCCGGGTCCCGGCCGGGGAGCGCGTTGCGGCCAGCCCGGCCAGCAGCGGCCGTACCGGCACGTCGGCGAGGTCCGGGCGCATCAGCACCGCGTCCGCGGCCCGCCGGGTGTCCAGGGCCAGCACGGTCGCCGTACGGTCACCGGACAGCGGCTGGTCGGCGCGGACGGCGGGGGCCGCCGCGCGCACGTGCGGCAGCCGCGCGTACCCGTCCGTGCTGCCGAGCCCGCCCGCCCCGGCCCCTGTCACCCGCACCGGCACGCCCGCGCGGAAGTCGGCCTGGTCGGCCTGCGAACGGTGCCAGGAGGCGGCCTGCCCGAGCGCGAGCATGCCGAGCGCCACGGCGAGCACGAGCAGCAGCACCGGCCCGGCGCCGCGCGCGGTGCGCCGGCTGAACTGCCAGCCCGCCAGCGCCAGCGGCAGCCCCCGCCCGCGCGCCGCCCAGCGCTCCGCCAGCCGGGCCACCGGCGGCAGCAGCCGCAGCGTCAGCACCGTCCCGGCGAGCAGCGCCAGCGCGGGCGCCGCCACCAGCAGGGGATCCACGCCGAGCGTCCCCGACCGGTCCGCTACCACACCGCCGGAGCCCTGACGCGCCAACTCCCCGTAGGCCACGGCCGCCACGGCGAGCAGCCCGAGGTCGGCCCCGGAGCGGCGCAGGGCCGCGCGCCGGCCGCCACGGCGGTCCTTTGGCCGCCTGCCGCGACGGCCCGCCCCGGCGCACCCGATCGCGAGCGCGCAGGCCGCCGCCACCGCGACGGCGACGAGCCGCACCGGCGGACCGCCCGCGAGCGGCAGGGTGAGCCGCAGGTCCAGGCGGGACAGCGGACCGTGGGCGGCCAGGACCCTGGTCAGCGGGGCGGCGAGGAAGGGGGCGGCCAGGGCGGCGGGCAGGACCAGCAGGCCGGCCTCCGCGGCGGCCAGGGCGGCGAGGCGGGCGCGGGAGGCGCCCCGGGCACGCAACAGGCGGGTCTCGGCGGCCCGTTCGGTGCCCAGCAGCCGGGCCACCAGCAGCAGCGCGTACCCGGCGAGCAGCACCAGCTGGAGCGCGGCGATCAGCAGCGTGGAGCGGGCGGCCGGCAGCGAGCGCTCCAGCCGGTCCAGCACCTCCGGCAGCCCGGTCTGCGCCATCGTGGCCCCGTGCAGTTCCGGGCGGGCACGCAGCCGGGCGCTGCCCTCGCGTGCCGCCGTGCGCAGCCGCCCGATCCGTCCCGTCGTCGTCCGGCCGAAGTCCGCCGACGCCAGCCACGCCGTCGGGCCGGCGCTGACCCGGCCGCCGGCGAGCACCGAGGGGTCGGCGAGCAGCGGACCGTACGTCGTGAAGCCCGACTCCTTCACCCCGCGGCCCAGCAGGTCGTCGAGCCGCCAGTACGGCGCCGTCACCGACGCCGGCCGGTACAGCCCGCTGATCCGCACCCGCAGCGCCGGGCCGCCCAGCCGGTCGGCCAGGGTGAGCCGGTCGCCGACGCGCAGCCGCAGCGCGCGGGCGGCGGTCTGCGGGAGGGCGACCTCGACGGCGTCGCGGGTCGCGCGCGGGAAGCGGCCCGCGGACAGCCGCAGCCGGGAGCGGTCCAGGGCGGCGAGGTAGGTGAGGTCGGGGTCGCCGGAGCGGTCCGCGGGCGGCCGCAGCGCGGCGGGCAGCGCGTACGGGCCCGAGCGGCGCAGCGTCCGTACCGTCACGGGCAGGTGGTCGAAGGTCCGCCGGGCCTCCGTGCGCACCGCGCGGTCGGCGGCGGCCCGCTGTCCCGGCGGCACCTCCGCCTTGACGATCAGCGCGGCGTCGGCCGCGGTGCCCGGGTCGGCCAGCGCGTGCCGCAGCGCCGCGTCCCCGATCGCCCCCGCGTAGGCGGTGAGCGTCGTCAGGACCGCGGTGGTCAGCACCACGGTGAGCAGCGCGGCGCCCAGCAGCAGCCGGTGCGCACGCGCGCGTGTTAAGACGAACCCCGTCATCCGGCCCCCGTCGTCCGGACGTGCTGCCTGGCGCTTCCAGGACTTCGGGCGATGGTGACAGAACGGACCGGCGCGGGGTAAGCGGTCGTCGGCCGGTCTATACCGGATCGTGACCGGATTCCGGCGCCGGGCGACCGGAATCCGACGTTCAGTGCGGGCCGGTCAGCCCGCGGTGTTGATCATCGAGGCGGCCGCGTACGTCAGGTAGTTCCACAGGGTCCGCTCGTGCTCCTCGGAGAGGCCCAGTTCGTCCACCGCCACCCGCATGTGCCGCAGCCAGGCGTCGTGCGCCGCCCGGTCCACCGCGAAGGGGGCGTGCCGCATCCGCAGCCGGGGGTGGCCCCGGCGCTCGCCGTAGGTGGTCGGGCCGCCCCAGTACTGCATGAGGAAGAGGGTGAGCCGCTCCTCGGCGGGGCCCAGGTCCTCCTCCGGGTACATCGCCCGCAGCTCCGGGTCCTCGGCGACTCCCTGGTAGAAACGGTGGACGAGCCGGCGGAAGGTGTCCTCCCCGCCGACCTGCTCGTAGAAGGTCTGCTCCTGAAGCGTGCCGCGCCGAATCTCATTCACCCGTCCATCGTCTCAGACGCGGCGGACGAGGACCCGGGGCTTGCGACCACCGGACCTAGGCTTGTCGTATGGCAGGTGCCGACGAGATCGAGGGGCTCGCCGTCGCCGCGCGGGCCGCGCTGGTGCGGGAGATCGAGGCCGACGGCGCCTTCGCGCGGGACCCGCGGTGGCGGGAGGCGTTCGCCGAGGTGCCCCGGCACCTGTTCGTGCCGTACTACTACGTGACCGGGCCGCGCGGCTACGAACGCCGCTGGGGCGAGAGCCCCGACCCACAGGACCGGGAGCGCTGGGTGCGCGGCGCCTACGCGGACGTACCGCTGGCCACCCGGCTGCGCGACGGCGAGCTGCTGTCCTCCAGCAGCCAGCCCTCCCTGATGGCGCGGATGCTGGCCGCGCTGCGGGTGGCGGACGGGGACCGGGTGCTCGAAGTGGGCGCGGGCACCGGCTACAACGCGGCCCTGCTCGCCCACCGGCTCGGCGACGACGGCCTCGTCACCACCGTCGACCTGGAACCGGAGATCACCGAGTCGGCGCGCCGGCACCTGGCGGCCGCCGGGTACCACCCGGCGGTCGTCACCGGGGACGGGGCGCGCGGGGTGCCCGAACGCGCCCCCTTCGACCGGATCATCGCCACCTGCGCGCTGTCCACGGTGCCGCGCGCCTGGCTCGCCCAGTGCCGCCCCGGTGCGCGGATCGTGGTCCCGCTGGCCACCGGACTGCTCGCGCTGACCGTGCGGGACGCGCGGCACGCGCAGGGCCGTTTCCTTTCCACGGCCGCCTACTTCGTGCCGTTGCGCGGTCAGGGCAGGGCCGAGCCGGACGGCGTCTCGCTCGCGGGGCTGCCGGGCCGGGCCCGCGAACAGGACTCGTTCCACTTCCTGCTGGCGCTGACCCGCGGCGCCCTCGATCCGGGAGGCGCCTGGGCGCTGTGGGAGCGCGAGGGCGAACCGGAGCGCGAGCGGTACGGCGTCACGGTCGCCGGCGAGCACGTCCGGGCCTGGCTGGACGACCCGGAGGGGCCGTACGTCTGGCCCCTCCCGTGACCACCGACCGCGGGCTCAGCTCCGGCGGACGGTGATCGTCGTCCAGGCGCCCACGTGCACCCGGTCGCCGTCCCGCAGCGGGACCGGCACGAACGGCTGGATCGGCTCCTCCGACATGTTGACCGTGGTGCCGTTGGTCGAGTTCTGGTCGACCACCGCCCAGCTGCCGTCCGGCTGCTGCACCAGCATCGCGTGCTGGTGCGAGACGCCCGGGTCCTCCGGCGGCACCGCGAGGTCGATGTCCGGGGTGTCGCCGGTGGAGTGCCGGCGGCGGCCGATCGTCACCTGGTCACCGGTGAGGGTGCGCTGCTGCTCGGGGGAGTAGGCGGGCAGGTTCAGGCCCGTGGCCTCGGGGCCCGAGCGCTGCATCATCGCCATGAAGTACTCGCGGTCCGGGCCGATGGTCGCCGTCCAGGTGCCCTGGCCCGGCGCGTCCGGGAACGCGGGACCGGCCGGGGCCTTCTGGAAGCCGGGTCCGGCGGGGGCCTGGGCGCTGCCGGGCTGCGGGTAGCCGTAGCCGCCGCCCTGGCCCGGCGCGGAGGGACCGGTGGACGAGGGCGGGGAGATCACCCAGTCGTCCTCGCCGCCGCCGAAGGAGGGGCCGGAGCCGGGGCCGCCGGGACCACCGGCCGGGGGACGGCCGGTCTCCCGCGGGAAGGCGGGCGGCGCGGGCGGTCCGGACGGCGAGAACGCCTGCGGAGCACCACCGGGACCCCCCTGGCCGCCGGGGCCGGCGGGCGGCGTCGGGCCGGGCGGCGGCGGGACGGGACGGGACGGGTCGGTGCCGAAGGGGGTGGGGACGGCGGGGCCGCCCGGTCCCTGACCGGGGCCGTTGCCGAAGCCGCCGGGGCCCTGCCCCGGACCGCGGTCGCCGCCGAAGCTCGGCGGGGTCTGGTCGGCGCCGGGCTGGGGGTAGCCGTAGCCGCCGCCCTGGCCCTGGTTGCCGGGGCCCTGGCCGGGGACGGAGGGGCCGCCGGCCGGGCCGCCCGGGCCCTGGCCCGGACGGTTGAAGGCGGGCGGGGCCTGGGTGCCGCCGGGCTGCGGGTAGCCGTAACCACCGCTCTGGTCCTGGCCGCCGGGGCCCTGGCCCTGGTTCCGGCCCGGGCGGTCGAAGGCGGACGGGGTCTGGTCGGCGCCGGGCTGGGGGTAGCCGTAGCCGCCGCCCTGGCCCTGGCCGGGTCCCTGGCCGGGGCCCGAGGGGCCACCGGCCGGGCCACCGCGGTCGCCGCCGAAGGGGTTGGGCCTGGACGGACCGCCCTGGCCGCCCCCGAACGGGGACGGACGGCCCTCGTTGCCGAAGGCGGGCGGGGCCGGCGGCCCGGGGTTGGCCGGCGGGGCCGGCGGGGTGCCGCGGTCGAACGGGGTCGGCCCCGACGGCTCGCTGCCGAACGACGGGATCGGCTCGGCCGGCCGGTTCACCTGCGAGGGCCGCGAGCCCTGGTACTCGAACCCGTCACCGCTGCCGTACGTCGAACTCGGCGGCTGGAAGCGGGGCGTCGAGGGGGTGGAGGGGCGCGGGGCCGCCGGGGTGTACGAGGTGGCCGTGTTGGTCAGGAAGTTCCACCGGCACTCCTCGCAGAACGGCGCGCCGCCCTCGCGGGGGGTACGGCACTGCGGGCACAGCTCCGGCTCGCCGCCGGGCGCGGCGGGCGGCCGGGCACCGGCCGGGCCGCCCTGCGGGGGCGGGAAGCCGTAGCCGCCGGGCGGCGGGGGCGGCGGGGGCGGAGGCACGGCACCGGCCATGCGGTGACCGCAGACCTCGCACCAGTCGTCGGAACCCGACTGGTGTCCGTTCGGGCAGGTCGGCATGTCGGGGCTTCCCCTTCGTCTCAGGGCTGGGCTGGCTCGCCTGGTGTCGCTTCCAGGGTCACTTCTTTACACGAACAGTTTTTGTGGACCGGGTCTCCAGAGTCATCTCGTCAGCCTCCGCGACCCTCGTCTTCAACCGCACAGTACCTGTCGCGGCGTCGACCACGTCCACCACCTTCGCAAGCAGTTTCGCAGTATCCGCGTTCCCGGAGGCGCTCGCCAGCTGAACGGCCCGTCCTAGTTTGGCCGTTGCTCCATCGAAATCGCCCACTTTGCGAAGGTCGAGCCCCTGCTTGATGACTTGCGCCAGTTCGGCCTGCCCGGTGTAGTGGGCGACTTGGGGGCTGATCGCGGTGGAGGCCGTCATGTCGTCGGTCCACACCGCCCGTACGAGACCCTGCGCGCCGAGGTTCTGTGCCGTTCCGTCCGGTTGGGGCACCACCAGCGAGACGCGGGCGGCCAGCATCTCCCGGCCCAGGCCGGCCGGCGGGACCTCCACGCACAGGTGGTAGTCGCGGGACTCGTCGCCCCAGGAGCCGGTGGGGTAGTCCCCCGCGCGGGGCCCGGCCTCGGTGCGTCTGCCGGTCAAGTCCGCGACGGCGGGCGCGACTTGCTTGACGAAGCGGATGGCCGTGCCGACCGGCGTCCACACCCGCAGGGCGACGTCGGCGACCTCCTTGTCCATCGCCGTCTCCATCATCCGCGTGAAGTCCGCGGCCAGGCCCGCCGGATCGGCGACGATGTCGGCGGTGCCGAGGAGCGCCGAGGCGATGCCTGTGACTTCTTTCACTTCCCAGTCGGTGCCCACACCCCGCGCGTCACAGGTGAACCGTCCGGCGCAGGCGTCCAGGGCGGCCCGCAGATCGTCCGGCGACTCGTGCTCGTTGCGGCCGTCGGTGAGCAGGATGCCGTGCCGCAGGGTGACGTCCGCCGAGGCCAGCAGCCGGTCGGCGAGCCGCAGCCAGGTGCCGATGGCCGTACCGCCGCCCGCGCTCAGCCGGCGCAGCGCCCGCTTGGCCTCCTCCCGGGTGGCCGGACCGGCGACGGCGAGCCGGCCGCCGCCCGGGTAGACCTCGGTGGCCACATGGGTGCCGCCGATCACCGCGAAGTGCGTGCCGTCGCGCAGGGTTTCGACGGCGGCGGCCGTGGCGTCCCTGGCGTGGCGCATCTTGGTCGGCGGATAGTCCATGGAGCCCGAGCAGTCGACCATGAGCGCCACCGCGGCGGACGGCCGCCGTCCGGGAACGGCGGCGCCCGGGCCCTTGCCGATCGTGCCCCCGCCGGTCGCCGTCACCGTGACGATGGCGTTGACCTCGCGGCCGCCCTCGGGCAGGTACTCGTTCTGGTACACGTCCACCGAGAACCGCGGCACATCAGGTTTCGCGAAGTTGGCCATACAGACTCAAATCCCCCTCGACCGCCCCGCTCACGCCGGGCGATGGCTGTGTACGGGCCGGTCCCCTCCGGCCCGTGGCCTCAGGCCGATCCTGCCCCCCGCGGTGGTGCCGGGAACGGCAGGACCGCCACCGTTACGTTGTCGTGGCCCCCGCCGTCCAGGGCGTGGCCGACCAGGACACGGGCGCTGTGCAGCGGGCGGACGGCGGCGTCCGCCGGGATCGTCTCGGCCATCTCCCCGGCCGTCTCGGCGTAGTTCCACAGCCCGTCGGTGCACACCACCACGACACCGGGCCGGTCCGGCTTGAACGAGGCGGTGTGCGGGTCCAGTTCGTAGGCGTCCGCGCCGAGCCAGCCGGTGATGGCGTGGGCCCGTTCGTCGGCGTACGCCTCGGCCTCGCTCATCAGCCCGGCGGCGACCATCTGCGCGGCCCAGGAGTCGTCCTCGGTCAGCCGGGCGGGCGGGGCGCCGCGGTCGTCCGGCACCCAGTAGGCGCGGCTGTCGCCGACCCAGCCGACCACCAGCAGTCCGGCGGCGACCACGGCGGAGACGATGGTGCAGGCCGGGGCGTTGTGGTGCGGGTCGTGCTCGCGGGCCGCGTCCGGCTCCCCGGCGAGCGCGTTGACGGCCTGGGCGGCGGCGACGATCGCCTCGTGCATGGCCGCCTGCGGGTGGGTGCCGCGCGGCAGCGCGGCGAGCAGGGTGTCACCGGCCGCCCGGGCGGCGGCGGCCGACGCCTCGTCGGGGCGGGTGGCCGAGGAGACGCCGTCGCAGACGACGGCGAGGGCCGCCGGGGTGCCGTCGGGCAGCGCGGTGTGGCCGACGGTGAAGGCGTCCTCGTTGCGGTGGTGGCGCAGCCCGCGGTCGCTGACGGCGGCCACCGGGCCCGACTCCCGCTCCATGTGGTCGCGTTCGCGGGGCTGGGCGTGCCCGCAGTGCTCGCAGTAGCCGTCGCTGTCCACGCGGCCGGCCCGGCAGGCGACACAGGTCGGGACGGGCTGCGGGTGCTCCTGCGACGGGCCGGCCTGGGCCGTCCGCGCGTTCGGTGCCTGGGGGTCCGGTGCCTGCAAGGGGTACTCCTCCGGTTCCGCCGGCCGGTCCAGGCGGACGCCGGACGTGGCCGGTCCGGCGGGCGCGGGTGGCGCGGCCGGTTCCATGGGGTGCAGCGGGTGGCCGCCCGAGTCGGTGCCGGGCAGATCGGTCGGCAGATGCGTCGCGGGCGGGGTGGCGCCGGAGCCGGGCGGCTCGGGGGCGGGCCACCGGACACCCTCCCCGGTGGCGGGGGCCGCGGGCTCCGGGGAGCCGGTCATGGTCAGCGTCGGATGGTCCTGCGGCGGGGCGGGCACCACCGAGAGGTCGTGCCCGCACGCACCACAGAAGAGGTCACCCGGCTCGACGGGCTCCGCGCAGCTCGGGCACGTGGCCGGTGCGGCCTGCTGGGGCTTCTGCGACATCAACTACACCCACGTCCGGGGGCGGTAACGGTTGGCCCGTTCCACCAGTTCGTTCCTCTCCTCGCCGCCGGGCGCCAGCCGGGCCAGCGTGCGGTAGGCGCGCTCCAGGCCGAAGCGCAGCCCCCGCTCGTCCAGTCCGCTGCCCAGCAGCACCCGCCCGCCGGCGGCCGGCCGGGCGGTGTCCGTGCCCCCGGAGAGTATCCAGTCCAGGGCGCAGCCGAGCACTTCCGCCGACAGCGACTCGCGCCGCGCCGGGTCCAGACCGTACGCCCGGAGGGCCTCGACCTGTCCGGCGGCGGCGGTCAGGTCGTCCAGGAACGGTACGTCACCCGCGCCCGCCGTGCGCTGTCTCAGCCGCGCCCGCACCGCGGCGACCCGGGCGGCCGTGTAGTGGATGGAGGACTCCGGCACCGACTCCAGGGTGCGCACCGCGCCCTGCCGGTCCCCGGTCGCGAGCCGTACCCGGGCGAGTCCGAACGCGGCGCTCACATAGCTGAGGTCGGTGGCCCACACCAGGTGGTAGTACTCGGCCGCGTTGTCCAACTGGCCCAGCACCTCGGCGCACAGGGCGAGCGCCAGCTTGGGCGCGGCCTCGCCGGGGAAGGCGTCGTAGACCGCGTCGAAGGCGAGGGCGGCGCCCTCGAAGTCGCCGGTGACCAGGGCGGCCACCCCGCGGTACCAGACCACCCGCCAGTCCTCGGGCCGCTCCTCGTCCAGCGCGGCCAGGCCGGCCAGCGCGCCGTGCCGGTCGCCGGTCTCCAGCCGGGCCCGCACCTGCCGCAGCCGTGTCTCCACGGACCGCGCGGGCGCCGCCGCCAGCGCCCCGATCAGCTCACCGGGCGCCGAGGCCACCAGACCCGCGAGGAAGCCCGCGTCGGGGTCACCGGGATCGACCAGCGGCACCGGCAGCGCGAGCGCGGCGGCGGGGACGTCGACCGGCCGCACCAGAGTGGAGACGGGCGGCGCGGGCGCCGCCGGCGGGCGCCGTCTGCCCCGCCCGCCCATCTCCCGCGCCCCCAGCCGCGACACGTCCCCGGCGAGCGGGGGGAACAACTCCGTGTCGACGACCCGCACTTCGGGGCCAAACAGGGTCGACAGGGCGGGCCGGGCCTGCCCCGACCGGAGGGCCACGACCTCGCGCAGCACCCCCGTCAGCTGCTCGGCCATCTCCTGGGCGGAGCCGAAGCGGCGGGCCGGGTCGGGGTCGGTGGCGCGCACCAGCAGCCGGTAGAAGGACTCGTAGCGGCGGAAGACCTCGATGGTGTCGGGGTCGGGCAGCGAGTCGGCGTAGACGGTGGTGTAGCCCTGGAAGTCGAAGGTGAGCACGGCCAGGGTGCGGCCCACGGTGTACAGGTCGCTGGCGACCGAGGGGCCGGCCTCGGCGACCTCGGGCGCCTGGTAGCCGACCGTGCCGTAGATCGCGGACTCGTCGTCGTCCATGCGGCGCACCGCGCCCATGTCGATCAGCTTGAGCTGGTCGCCGGTCTGGATGGCGTTGTCGACCTTGAAGTCGCAGTACAGCAGGTTGCGGCTGTGCAGGTGGCCGAGGGCCTCCAGCGCCTCGATGCCGTACGCGCACGCCTGCTCCACCGGCAGCGGATCGCGTCTGCCCTCCGGTGTGCGGCGGGCGTTGGCGATCTCCTTGAGGGACTTGCCGCCCAGGTACTCCATGACGATGTAGCCGTCGAGGGAGCCGGTGCGTTGGTCCAGGTGCTCCACGAAGTTGTAGATCCGCACGATGTTGGCGTGCTCGATCTCCGCGAGGAAGCGCCGCTCGGAGATGGCGGCGGCCATCGCGTCCTGGTCCCCGGTGTCCAGCAGGCCCTTGAGCACCACCCACCGGTCGGAGACGGCCCGGTCCACCGCGAGGTAGATCCAGCCCAGACCGCCGTGCGCGAGGCAGCCGGCGACCTCGTACTGGCCGTGCACGATGTCCCCGGCCTTCAGCTTGGGCACGAAGGAGTACGGGTGCCCGCACTTGGTGCAGAACCCCTCGGTACGGCCCGGCCGTTCGCCCCGCGCCCGGCCGACCGGCGCCCCGCAGTCCGCGCGCGAGCAGAACCGTTTGCGTTCGGGGACCTCGGGATTCTCCAGCACCATGGTGTGCGGGTCGGGCCGCGGCACCTGCGGCACGTCCACCAGGCCCGCGCCCAGCCGGCCCCGCCCCGAGGAGGAGCCGGAGGAGGAGCCGGAGCTGCGCACCGACACCGAGCGGCTGGTGGAGCGGCCCGACAGGGAGCGCGACAGCCGCCCGGAGACCGAACGGCGCGACCGGGCGGACTGCGAGGAGGTGCGTGCGCTGGGGGCGCTGCCGGAGCCGCGGCCGCCGGCCGCGCCCCGGGTCACGCCGGTGGGCGGCGAGCCGACCGGCCCCGCCCCGGCGGCGGGACCCCCGGCCGACACCACGGGCGCCAGGCCGCACAGGCCGCAGTACAGCTCGCCGCCGCCGACGTCCTCGTACGACCCCGCGCAGCCCGGCCGCTGGCAGGCCCGACCGGCCCCGCTCACGACTGCTCCCCCCTGCGGTCCTCCGGCGCCCCGTCCAGCAGTTCGGCCGCCGCCCGCTGGTAGCGCAGCACCGCCTGCCCGGCCACCCGCAGATCGCAGGGCGCGCTCCACAGCATCCGCCGCGCGGCGTCGTACCGCTCCACCAGGAAGGGGTCCTCGGCCAGGCCGTGCCGGGCCACCTTGGCCTTGTAGGCGTCGAGCCGGCCGCGCAGCTCGGCACGGACCGCGAGCGGCGCGGTCACCGCGGTCAACTGCTCGCGGGCCCGCAGCAGTTCCTCCTCCGCCTTGCGCTCCAGGGACTCCAGCAGCGGGGACAGCCGGTGCCACTGGCCCTGCCTGCGGTACTCGGCCGCGGTCGCCAGCTGCTCCTGGAGCACGGTCGGCGGGCCGCTGACCACCGGCACCTCGGTCGCGGCGATCTTCGCCAGCACCTCGCCGCGCGCGGTGCGGGCCTCGGCGAGGGTGCGGTCGGCGCGCGAGAGCACGTCCCGCAGCCGGATCAGCCGGGCCTCGGCGTCCTGGCGCACGGTCAGCACCGCGTCGATCTCCCGCCGCACGTCCTCCAGGGCGCGCGCCTCTCGGTCGTACACCGTGGTGTCGGGGCGGCCGCCGCCGGGCGCCGAACTGCCCTCGGCGGGCACCCAGAAGGCCAGCGGGTCGGAGACCACGTCGGCGCGCAGCCGGGTCAGGGTGCGGGTGATCCGCTCCAGGTCGTCACCGGCCGGGTGCTCGCCGGGGCGGACGCCGACGGAGTGCGCGAGCTGCCGGGTGCGCTGGAGTTCGGCGGCGAGCAGGTCGATCCGCGCGGGCAGCGCCGACCAGACCGCGTCGGCGGCGACGACCAGGTCCAGGCTGGTCGCGTACAGCTCGTTCATCCGGTCCACCAGCTCGGCCAGCGAGAAGCTCTCGCTGAGCCGGCCGTCGCCCGGACCGGGGAGCGCGACGCAGGTGCCGCGCAGCAGTCCGGTCAGCTCGGCCAGGTCCTCGCGGCTGGACCAGCGGCGCCGGGCGCGGATGTCGCGGGCGCCGCGCAGCGCGTCCGTGTAGGCGTCGAAGTACGTCCACAGCAGGGTGATCCGCGCCTCGGCCGCCTGCCAGCGCTCCTTGGTGACGCCGGTCAGTTCGGCGCCCTCCAGGAGTCTGCGGCCCGCGTGGTCCTGGAGGGCGAGCAGGGAGGTCTCGATGGCCTCGTGCTCCTGGCCGAGCCGGGCCAGCGCACGGTCCACCTCGTCCCGGTCCATCACCGGCCCGGCGGGGTCCGTGACGCCCATCGATCACCTCTCGCTTGCTGTGTGTTCCGGTCGGCTGCGGTTCAACTGGTGCGCAGGTACTGCGGCGCGGGCGGCCTGGAGGCCGAGGAGTCCCTTCCCAGTGTCGCCGACAGCCATGTGTCGTACGACGCCTGCCAGCCGCTCGCGCGGTAGGCGACCAGCACCCGGTTGACCCGGCGTACCAGATCGGTGGCGTCCTTCTTCATCGCCACTCCGTAGTACTCGGTCGTGAACGGCGCGCCCTTGAGTTCCACGGTCGGGTCCTGGGCGGCCTGGCTCGCGGCGAGGGCGCCGTCGGTGACCACCGCGTCCGCCTCGCCGAGCTGGAGCCGCACCAGGCAGTCCAGTTGGTTGGGCACCGTGGTGGAGATGTCGGTGGAGGCGGGCAGCGTCCCGGACTTCTTGTCGGCGGCCAGCTTCGCGTACGCCGTCGAACCGGCCGCCGTGCACACCTTCTTGCCCGTGAGCGAGCCGTTGTAGCCGGTGACGGCGGACGACTTGGGGGCGAGGACCTGCTGCCCGGTCTTGAAGTACGGCGCGGAGAACGCGACCTGGCCGAGCCGGTCGCAGGTGATGGTCATGGTGCGCACCACCATGTCCACCCGGCCGTCCTGGATCGCCGGGATGCGCTGGTTGGTCGGTATCGCCTTGAACTGCACCGCGTCCGGGTCGCCGAGGATGTCCTGGGCGATGCGGTGCACCAGGTCGATGTCGAAGCCCTCCAGCCGGGCGCCCTCGGTGTTCGGGTTGCGGTAGCCCCAGCGGTAGCTGTTCTGGTCGACGCCGACGATCAGCTTGCGCTTGGCGCCCTGCCGGGCCTTGATGGCGTCGATCGCGGGGCCGTCCGCGCCGGACGGGGCGAGCGTCTGGTTCTGCGCCTCGGCGTCCTCGCAGGCGCCGGCGCGGACCTGGCTGCCCTCGGCGAGCTGCTGCCCGGCCCGGTCCGGCGCGTGGTGGTGGTGCGCGGCCAGGGTGCGCGGCAGCAGCAGGACGAACGCCAGCGCCAGCGCGCACAGGACCGCCATCGTGCCGACGCCGCCCCAGCCGCGCAGCCGGCTCGCGCCCATCGCCTCGCCCCTTCTCACCGGTACTCCGAAAGCCTGCGGCCGATCCCGGCGAGCGCGCCCGCCGCGCCGAGCAGGGCGAGCACGGCCACGCCGGCGGGCAGCCCGGTCATGGCGTCCCGCCCGGCGGTGGCGGCCCGCTGGAACTCGCCCTGTTCGTGGCCGATCGCGCGGGCGAGGTCGCCGTCGACACCGTCGAAGCACTCCCCGGTGGTGCCCTTGGCGCCGATCACCTCGTCCAGCGCCTGCTGGTAGTCGCCGTTCTCGTCGTCGGTGCGGGCCGCGGTGTGCCGCTGGCGCCACAGCGCCGCGCTGTCCTGGGCCGCCTTGACGGGCGCGGTGCCTCCCGAGTCGTCGGCGAGCCGGGCCGCCCGGCTCAGTCCCTCGCCGAGCACCGCCATGTCCTTGTCGAAGTCGTGGTAGTAGACGTCGTACTGCTCGCCGTCGACCGTGACGGTCTCGGCGCCGCGCGCCACCAGGCCCAGGTTCTCGTTGCCCCGCGCCTTCAGGGAGGCGATGCGGGCGTCGTGCAGGACGGTCAGGGAGCGGATGCCGTGGTCGTAGGAGCCGTCGAGGCCGGACCGGGCGACGGTGTGCCCGACGGTCAGCCACAGCAGGGCGACCAGTGTGGCGGAACCGGCGGCCACCAGTCCGCGGTTGAGGACCCGGTTGGTGCGCAGGAAGTCGCGGCGCTGGGCCCAGCCGAGCGCCGCGAGCGCGGTCACACCGAGCGCGATGGCCGCCCACGGGTACGGCGTCGCGTCCGCGTAGTCGGCGTCCAGGCGGGCGTTCTCCCGGGTGTACAGGTCCTCCGCGGCCGGGAGCATGTCCTGCTGCATCTTCTCGTTGGCGTAGCGCAGATAGGCGCCGCCGACCGGATAGCCCTGCCGGTTGTAGGTGCGGGCCCGCTCGATCAGGCCCTTGTACTCGGGCAGCAGCCGGTTCAGCCGGGCGATGGTGGCCTCGGAGGCGGAGCCGGGCTCGGCGTTGGCGGCGGCGGTCACCAGGCCGGAGGCGGCGGTGCTGATGTCCTTCTCGTACCGGTCACGGGTGGCGGCCGGTTCCGCGCCGCCCGCCAGGAAGCCGCTGGAGGCGGCCGTGTTGGCGTCGGCCAGCGAGCGGTAGATGTCGGCGGCGCCGGAGCTGAGGGGCTGGCTGCGGTGCAGCACGTCGTCGGCGGCGGACGCGCGCTGGTCGCACTGCCAGGCGGTGACCGCGCCGAACGCCACGACCAGCAGGGCGAGGACGGCACCGATGATCCGCAGCCGGCCCGGCTCGGTGGTCGCGGCGGCCCGCAGCCGGTCGGTGCCCTCGGCGAACGCGGAACGCCGCGCGGGCGGGGCGGGCGGCGGGAGCGGGGGGCCGGGCTGGGCGGGGATGCCGGGGGCGGCGGGCGCGGCGGGACCCGCGACGGGCGGTGCCGCGCTCTGCGGCGGGTGTGTCACTCGACCTCCCCCATGGTCATCCGTACGACAGCAAGTATCGCCGCACGGACCGACGTTCCGCACCGGCCTTCACTGGATCTCGCGGGGATCTCGGTGTGCGCTGTTCATATATACGTGCCAAGCAGGTGTTCGGTTCCTCGGACCGGCGGCCCGAGGAACCTCTTACCGTGCGGAGATCCGGCGCGGGACGGTCAGGAAGCGCTGCCGCAGCCGGAGAAGGTGTCGCTGGTCCGGGCCAGGTAGATGCTGGCGCCGCCCTGGTCGTCGCTGAGCAGCGGGACGGTCAGGGTGTCGTCGGCGGTCCAGGGGTAGCCGTTGACGTCGAAGGTCCAGGTGCCGGTGACCTTCGTCGCCAGTTCCGACAGGGCGACCCAGCCGTACTGCGCCGGCGGCACGCTGATGGTGAGGCTGTTGCCGAGTTCGTCGGTCAGGCTCTGGGTGACCTTGCCGCTGATCTGCGTGCTGATCTTCGCGGTGACCGGGGTCGCGCCGCCGGTGCCGAGGTCGGTGCCGAGGCTGAAGCCCAGCTCGGACTGCCAGCCGGTGGTGCGCTTCATGGAGAACGTCCACGGCACCGCCGCCGTCGTGCCGTTGTACCAGACGGGCGAGACGCACTGCTGCGGCAGCGGCGCGGCCGGGGCCTGGACCCGGGTGCGCCAGGAGCAGCTGGAGGTGTCCTTGACGCAGCGGGCCGCCGCGTGGTCGACGGCCGACGCGACGGCGGCCTCCTGGGCGCCCGCGGGCAGCCGCCACTGCTGGGCCTGGCTGTTGTTGCAGCCGTAGGTGTCGGTCCAGGCGTCGTTGTACTGCGCGTTGTACCAGACGTCCAGGCACTTGTCGTCCTGGGTGTTGCGGACCATGAAGGCGCCGGAGCCGCCGGCCACCGGCTGGAAGTACCAGCGCTCGCCGCCGCGGCCGTCGCAGGGCTGCTGGGTGAGCGGCAGCCCGGCGGTGGCGCACTTGCCGGTGGCGTCGTTGACGAGGGTGAAGGAGCCGTCCGTGCCCAGGTTGGCGCTCCACTTCTGGTGGTAGCCGGGCGCGCTGTTGGTGACGAGGAAGACGCCGTCGCCGGTGTTGCCGTTCTGCACGTCCAGACCGCGGCCGTTGCTCACCGAGGTCAGCGTCAGGCCCGTCAGCTGGGCCGGGTCGGGGGCGGCGGTGGCGGCGCTCGCGGGGGCCGCCGTCCCGGCGGTGACCCCCACGAGCACCGCGAGCGCGCCGAGCCCGACCGCGGCCGCGCGCCGGGCCCGGCGCCATCGGGATATGGGCTGGTGTTCCACGGGCTGTCCTTTCGCCGGTTGCGAGACCCGGGGAAACTAGCCGCGCGGGTTCCGGCGCGGCGCGCGATCCCGGCGATCGCCCGGATAAACCGGCCCTTTCCCGTCAACGGCCTTTCCCGGACACCTCCCAGTGCGTCCGCGCCCGCGCCAGCGCCTCAGGGTTGGCGGAAAGCCGGTCCAGGCCCAGCAGGGCCGCGCCGAGCACCGGACGCGCGGTGACGACCCGGACCCGGGCCTTGGGCGCGCGGGCCGCCAGCAGGGCCCGGACGCCGTCGTCCAGCCGCGGGTGCCCGGCGGTGAGCACGCTGCCGCCGAGCAGCACCGGGACCGGTTCGTCCAGCAGGTCCAGGCGGGTCAGCGCGACCGTGGCCATGACCGTCACCTCCTCGGCGAGCCGGTCCACGATCGCGCCGGCCACCGGGTCCCCGCCGGCCGCCGTGGCGAACAGCACCGGCGCCAGCTCGCCCCGGCGCTCGTGCGCGATGTGCTCCAGGTGCAGCGCCTCGATCAGCGCGTACATGGAGGACAGGCCGAAGTGGGCGGGCAGCGTCCGGGCGAGCGCCGTGGCCTCGCCCCGCCCGTCCGCCGCGCGCGCCGCGTGCCACAGCGCCTCCTCGGCGAGGCCCCAGCCGCCGCCCCAGTCACCGGAGATCCGGCCGATGGCCGGGAACCGCGCGGTACGGCCGTCGGGCCGCATCCCCACGCAGTTGATGCCCGCCCCGCAGACCACCGCCACGCCCAGGGGCTCGGCGACGCCCGCCCGGAGGAGCGCGAAGGTGTCGTTGCGGACCTCCACCGAGCCGCCCCAGCCGCGCTCCTCCAGCGCGGTCGCCAACTGCTCCTCCTCCACCGGCAGATCGGCGTTGGCGAGACAGGCGGAGACGTGCGTGACCCGGTCGAGTCCCGCCTCGGCGAGCACCCGGCGCACCGGTTCGGCGAGCGCGTCGAAGGCCGCCGGCACGCCCACCGCGGGTGGCCGGAAGCCGCCGCCGCGGGCCGTGGCCAGCACCCGGCCCGCGGTGTCCACCACGGCCACGTCGGTCTTGCTGTTGCCCGCGTCGATCGCGAGCACGCTCGCGGTGCCGGTCGAGGTCAGGCCCACGCGAGGTGCTCCCTGTTGTGTGCGATCAGTCGGTCGGTGAGCGTGTCGGCGTACCCGTACTGGCCGATCAGCGGATGGGCGAGCAGGGCGCGGAAGACCCGGTCCCGGCCCCCGCGCAGCGCCGCCTCCAGGGCCAGTTCCTCGTACGCCGTCACGTTCGCGATCAGGCCCGCGTAGAGCGGGTCCGGCTCGGGGACCGGCAGCGGCACGGGGCCGGTGGGGCCGACCGCCGCCTGCACCTCGATCACCGCGTCGTCGGCGAGGAAGGGCAGGGTGCCCTTGTTGAGCGTGTTCACCACCTGGTACGGGCTGCCCCCGCCGCTGAGCAGGGCCGCGGCCAGGTCGACGGCGGCCTCCGAGTAGTAGGCGCCGCCGCGCCGGGCGAGCAGCGCCGGCTTCTCGTCCAGGGCCGGGTCGCCGTACATCTCCAGCAACTCGCTCTCCATCGCGGCGACTTCCTCGGCGCGGGAGGGTTTGCCGCGAAGGTCGCGGACGACCTCGTCGTGGGCGTAGTAGTAGCGCAGGTAGTACGAGGGGACCACGCCCAGGCGGTCCAGGAGGGCGCGGGGCAGGCGCAGGTCGTCGGCGATGGCGTCGCCGTGCTCGGCCAGCAGCTTCGGCAGCACGTTCGCGCCCTCGGGGCCGCCGAGCCGCACGCTGGTCTCCCAGGTGAGGTGGTTCAGCCCGACATGGCCGAGATGGACGTCGGCCGGCTGCACCCCGAGGCGGGCGGCGAACTTCCGCTGGAGGCCGATCGCCACGTTGCACAGGCCGACCGCGCGGTGCCCGGCGTGCAGCAGGGCGCGGGTGACGATGCCGACCGGGTTGGTGAAGTCGATGATCCAGGCGCGCGGGTTGGCCCGGCGCACCCGCTCGGCGATGTCCAGCACCACCGGTACGGTGCGCAGCGCCTTGGCGAGGCCGCCCGCGCCGGTGGTCTCCTGGCCGACGCAGCCGCATTCGAGCGGCCAGGTCTCGTCCTGCCGCCGGGCCGCCTGCCCGCCGACGCGCAGCTGGAGCAGGACGGCGTCCGCGCCGTCGATGCCGGCGTCCAGGTCGGCGGTGGTCACGATCCGGCCGCCGTGCCCCTGCCTGGCGAAGATCCGGCGGGCCAGCCCGCCCACCAGCTCCAGGCGTTCGGCGGCCGGGTCCACCAGCACCAGTTCCTCGACCGGCAGGGTGTCCCTGAGCCGGGCGAAGCCGTCGATGAGTTCGGGGGTGTAGGTCGAGCCGCCGCCGACCACGGTGAGTTTCATACAGAGATCAACCCTTCACTCCGGTGAGCGTGACGCCTTCGACGAACGCCTTCTGGGCGAAGAAGAACACGAGGATCACGGGGGCCATGACCAGCACGGTCGCGGCCATGGTGAGGTTCCAGTCGGTGTGGTGCGCGCCCTTGAAGGACTCCAGGCCGTAACTGAGCGTCCAGGCACCGGGGTTCTCGGAGGCGTAGATCTGGGGGCCGAAGTAGTCGTTCCAGGCGTAGAAGAACTGGAAGAGGGCCACGGCGGCGATGCCGGGCTTCGCCATCGGCAGGACGACCCGGACGAGGGTGCGCAGTTCGCCGCAGCCGTCCACCTTGGCGGCGTCGACGTACTCGTCCGGGATGGTCGTCAGGAACTGGCGCAGCAGGAAGACGGAGAACGCGTCGCCGAACGCCATCGGGACGATCAGCGGCCACAGCGTCCCGGACAGGTCCAGCTGTTTCGCCCAGAAGAGGTACATCGGGATGACGACGACCTGCGGGGGCAGCATCATCGTCGAGATCACCAGCATCAGGGCGAGACTCCGGCCCCGGAAGCGGAACTTGGCGAGCGCGTAGGCGACCGGGACCGAGGACACCACGGTGAGCACGGTGCCGAGACCGGCGTAGAGCAGGGTGTTCTTCCACCAGGTGAGAAAGCCGGGGGTGGCGAGGACCTTGCGGTAGTTGCCCCATTCCCAGGTGTGCGGGACCAGGTCCCGGCTCAGCGCCTGGCTGTCGCTCATCAGCGAGGTCAGCAGCAGGAACACGAAGGGCAGCACGAAGAAGAGGGCGGCGGCGACGCCGAGGGAGTGCACGGCGATCCACCGCAGCAGCTCCCGCCGGCGCGCGGCGCGGTCGCCGGGCGGCTCGCCCGCCTCCGTCCGCACCGGCTGGTCGAGTACGTGGGTCATCGTCAGTCACCTGCCTGGATCAGACCGCCCCGGCGCCGCATCAGAAGTGCGGTGAACGCCATCGACAGGGCGAAGAGGACGAGGGCGACGACACACGCGGCGCCGTAGTCGAAGCGCTGGAAACCGAGGTTGTAGACGAGCTGGGGCAGGGTGAGCGTGGACTTGTCCGGGTAGCCGGGCTCGAACTGGGTGCCGGCGCCCTGGATCACCCCGGAGGCGACCTTTCCCGCGATCAGCGGCTGCGTGTAGTACTGCATGGTCTGGATGACCCCGGTGACCACGGCGAACATCACGATGGGGGAGATGTTCGGCAGGGTGACGTACCGGAAGCGCTGCCACGCGGAGGCGCCGTCCAGCTCGGCCGCCTCGTACTGCTCGGCCGGCACGTCGAGCAGCGCGGCCATGAAGATCACCATGAGGTCGCCGACGCCCCACAGCGCCAGCAGGGTCAGCGCCGGCTTGGACCACGCGGGGTCGTTGAACCAGCCCGGGGCCGGTATCCCGATCTCGCCCAGGATCGAATCGACCGGCCCGGTACCGGGGTTGAGGAGGAAGGCGAAGGCCATGGTGGCCGCGACCGGCGGGGCGAGGTAGGGCAGGTAGAACAGGGTGCGGAAGACCCCGGTACCCGTCTTGATCTTCGTGATCAGCAGTCCGACGCCCAGCCCGAACACCACGCGCAGGGTCACCATCACCACGACCAGCCACAGGGTGTTGCGCAGGGCGGGCCAGAACAGCGGGTAGTGGGTGAAGACGTAGGACCAGTTCTTCCCGCCGCTCCAGACCGGCGGCCGGAAGCCGTCGTAGTGCATGAACGAGAAGTAGAGCGTCGAGACCAGCGGGTACGCGAAGAACACCGCGAAGCCGATCAGCCAGGGTGACAGGAAGCCGAGCGTGCGCAGCGCCGCGCGGCGGCGCTTGGCGGCGAGAGTGACCGCGGTCATCGGCTACTCCGCCTGCGCGATGTCCGTGTCGATCTGCGCGGCCGCCTTCTTCAGACCGGCGCGCAGATCCCCGACCTTGCCGCTCTCGTAGTCGTAGCCCAACTGCTGGATGGTCACCAGGTACTGGCCGCCGTTGACGGAGGGCGGGGTGGTGGTGGAGCGGGGGTTCGCGGCGATGTCCAGGAAGGTCTTGAAACGCGGTTCGTACCTGAGCTTCGGGGACTTGAGGGCGGCGAGGGTGGAGGGCACGTTGTGGATGTCGTTGGCGAAGCCGACCACGGCGTCCGTGTCCGTGGTGATGTACTTGACGAACTCCCAGGCGGCGTTCTGCCGGTGGCTGGTGGCGGCGATGCCGGTGACGGTGCCGGTGATGTACCCCTTGCCGTACTGGTCCTCACTGCCGTCCGGTACGGGCAGCGGGGCGACGCCGATCTCGAAGTCCGGCTTGGCCGCCTCGGCCATGCCGAGCCGCCACTCGCCGTCCAGCTGCATGGCCACCTGGCCGGTGTGGAAGGGGTGCCTGGGGCCCCACTCGTCGCCGAGGGTGGACCGGAACCGCTCCAGCCGCCGGAATCCGCCGAGTTCGTCCACGAGCCGCTTCTGCAGCGCGAACCCCTGCCGGAAGGCGGGGTCGGTGGCCACCCGCGACTTCCCCTTCGCGTCGAAGTACGTCGGGGAGAACTGCGCGAGGTAGTGCTCGGTGGTGGTCTCCCAGCCGTGGTAGTCCGGCATGAAACCGAGCTGCCGGTAGGAGTCCCCCGCCGGAATCGTCAGCTTCTCGGCGTCGGCCTCGAACTCGCTCCAGGTCCTGGGCGGCCGGGCTATGCCGGCCTTCCGGAACGCCGTCTTGTTGTAGTACAGCCCGTACGCGTCCCCGAGCAGCGGCAGGGTGCACCGGTTCCCGTCGAACCGGGTGTACTCGTTCATCGCCCTGGGGAAGGTCGTGGCCGCGTCGATGCCGTCCTTCTTCAGGAAGGGGTCCAGATCGACGAGCGCGCCCGAGGAGCAGAACTTGCCCACGTTGTTGGTGGTGAACGAGGAGACGACGTCGGGGGCCCGGTCGCCACCGGCGCGCAGCGCCTGGTTGATCTTGTCGTCGGTCATGTCGCCGACGACGCGCACATGGATGTTGGGGTGCGCCTTCTCGAAGCCGGCGACCAGGGACGTGACGGCCCGGACCTCGTTCGGCGCGCTCCAGGCGTGCCAGAAGGTGATGGTCGTGTCCTTGGTGGGGTCGTCCGTGGCGCCCGCGCCGGACTGCCCGGTGCACGCGGCGCCGAGCAGCACGACGGAGACGGTCAGGGCGAGCGCGGCTGGTCCGCCGGCTCTGCGCGTCGCTGTGGGCATGGCGAGGTCTCCCGGGGGCGGGTAGGGAAGGGGAGGACGCGTGCTCTAGCGCGAGGTGTCGAACACCTCGTCGCGGGTCGTGGCGAGCGCGGCCTCCAACGCACCGCGCAGCACCGGGTGTTCACGGATGTCACCGAGGACGAGCCGGGGGCGGGCCGCGGCCAGCTCCGCCAGCTCGGCCTGGACGAGGGCGCGCAGCACCTCGCCGCCGGCGGTCAGCGCGGAGCCGCTGAGCACGACCAGCTCGGGATCGAGGACCGAGACCAGCGAGGCGAGACCGGTGGCGAGCCGGGTCGCGTAGGACTCCAGCAGCGCCCGGTGCGGCCCGCCCGCGTGGTCGGCGGCGCGCGCCAGCAGCTCCGCGGCGACCTCGGTGTACGGCCCCGACGGCACGTCGGGGACGCCGAGCGCGCGGGCCAGCTTCGGCACCTCCTGGGCGCCGGCCAGCTCCTGGTAACCGCCGCTGTTGGCCCGGGTCACCTGCCGCACCAGGGGCGCGCCCGGCACCGGCAGGAAACCGACCTCGCCGGCGCCGCCGGTCCAGCCGCGGTGCAGCCGGCCGCCGAGCACCAGGGCGGCGCCGAGGCCCTCCTCGTTCCACAGCAGCACGAAGTCCCCGTGGCCGCGGGTGGCGCCGAGCCGCTGTTCGGCGAGGGCGACGAGGTTGACGTCGTTCTCGTACTCGACCGGCATCGGCAGCGCGGCGGCCAGCTCGTCGAGCAGCGTGGGGGAGTGCCAGCCGGGCAGGTGCGAGGCGTACCGCAGCCGCCCGGTGTTCGGGTCGAACGCGCCGGGTGTCCCGATGACCAGCCGGTGCACCTCGCCGCGCGCGAGGCCGGCCGCCTTCACGGCGCCGTCGAGGGCGTCGGTGACCTGCCGTACGACGGGCTGCGCGGGGCGCCGGCCGGGGGTGGGCAGCTCGTACTCGCCGACCGTGCGGCCGGTGATGTCGGCGACGGCGGCGCGGATGCGGTCCGGGGTGACGTCGAGCCCGGCGGCGTGGGCGGCGCGCGGGTTCACCGCGTAGAGCTGGGCGCTGGGCCCCGGCCGTCCGGCACTGGTCCCGGTCACCCGTACCAGCCCGGCCGCCTCCAGCCGGGCCAGCAGCTGGGAGGCGGTGGGCTTGGACAGTCCCGTCAGATTGCCGATCCGGGTCCGGGTCAGCGGCCCGTGCTCCAGCAGCAGATCGAGTGCGGCCCGGTCGTTCATGGCGCGCAGCACGCGCGGGGTGCCCGGCGTACCGGCGGTTCCTGCCATGGGGGTCGACACCTGCCTCACTGTTAGGAAACTTTCCTATTGCGGCCGAACGTAAGCCCGGTGCGCAGGGGGCGTCAATACGCGGGAGCCGTGAGGCAACAGAGTCGTTACCTCGGGTCGCGGAGGGTGTCTCAGCCGGCCACGAGGAAGGGGCTGGTGTCGAGGGCGGGGTACGGCGCGGGCAGCGGGAGGGGGTCGCCGAGGTCGACTTCGGTGTCGTGCGTGTAGTAGGCCTCGGCGGGGTTGTCACCGGGAAGGGACGGTCCGGTGTAGCAGTGGGCCGTCCTCGTCTCGCGGTTGATCAGGACGTAGACCGGAATTCCGGCGGCGGCGTAGGTGGCCAGTTTGGCGCCCGTGTCGATGGCGTGGTTGGACGACGTGACCTCGCCGACCAAGGCGATCATGCCGATCGGGTACCAACCCTTGTGAACCCTGAGATATGAGCTGTCCAGTTCGGTCGGCTCACGGCGCAAGATGTAGAAGTCGGGGATCACCAGTGCCATGGTGCTGCCGTCTTGGTGGGCCGCGCGGAAGCCCATGCCCATACCCGCCAGATCGAGTCCGGCCATGTGAAGCTGGAAGGTGAGCTTGACTGCTCCCTTGCTGTGGTTGTAATCCGGCTGCGGCGGCACGATGACCGTCCCCTCGACGTACTCGGGTCGAATCGGCGCCACCGACGCCTTCTCGAACGCGATCAGCAGATCGATGGGGTCCTGCGTCATCATCGGCTCCACGAGAGGTCCGGCGCTCATCGCTCGTTCTCCTTGTCGCATCGATGCCAGGCTAAGCCCGCTCCGGGCGCCCCGGCAGAACGATGGGGCACCCCGAGCGCCACCGCGCCGGAATGCCCCACCCCTCACTCGAACGAGCGTGCTGAACCGTTCCCCTACTTCCGCGGCGGAGCCGTCCGCTGGGTGGTGATCGGTGTCGCCGCCGCGGACTGCGGCGAGTCGGCGTTGGAGAAGGCGGAGGGGGCGGCCACCGTGGCGGTGGGGTCCGGGGTGTCCTCGACGTCCTCGACGGCCGTGGCGCCGCCGACGATCCGGATGCTCGCCGCGTCGAAGGCGCGCTTGACCCGCCAGCGCAGCTCGCGCTCGACCGTCACCGACTTGCCCGGCATCGTCTTGGCCGACAGGCGCACCACCATGGAGTCGATGAGGACCGAGTCCAGGCCGAGCACCTCGATCGGGCCCCACAGCAGCTCGTTCCAGGGCTCTTCCTTGCTCATCTTCTCGGCGACCTCGTCCAGCGTCGCCTTGACCCGGTCCAGGTCCTCGCTCGCCCGCACGGTCACGTCGACCCCGGCCGTCGCCCAGCCCTGGGAGAGGTTGCCGATCCGCTTGACCTCGCCGTTGCGGACGTACCAGATCTCGCCGTCGGAGCCGCGCAGCTTGGTCACGCGCAGGCCCACCTCGATCACCTCGCCGGTGGCCACGCCCGCGTCGATCACGTCACCGACGCCGTACTGGTCCTCCAGGATCATGAACACGCCGGAGAGGAAGTCCGTGACGAGGTTGCGCGCGCCGAAACCGATCGCCACACCGGCCACACCGGCCGACGCCAGCAGCGGAGCCAGGTTGATCTTGAAGGTGGACAGCACCATCAGTGCCGCCGTGCCCAGGATCAGGAAGCTCGCCACCGAGCGCAGCACGGACCCGATCGCCGCCGAACGCTGCCGCCGTCGCTCCGCGTTGACCAGCAGCCCGCCCAGCGCGGTGCCGTCCACGGCCTGCGCGGTGCGCGCCATCCGCTCGATCAGCTTGGTGATCGCCCGCCGCACCACCGCGCGCAGCGCCACCGCCACCACGATGATCAGCAGGATCTGCAGACCCATCGCGAGCCAGGTCGACCAGTTCTCCTCGACCCAGCTCGCCGCGTTCGTCGCGCTCTCCTGGGCGTCCTGGAGCGTCGGCACGGCCGGCGCCGTACCGGACGGCGACGGCGACGGGGACGGTGACGCACCGGCGGCCGTCAGGACCACGGGCAAGGACGACACGGCAGGTACCTCCAGTGCTGCGCGTCCGCACCGGCGGGGCGGTCAAGGGCTGCGAGATCACGAAAGGACCACCGGTCGGACAGGACCACCACACTAACGGGGCATTGTGTGTGCCCTTGGCGGATCCGCCAAGGAGGGGCGCAGGAGAGACACGGCTCACCCTGGCTTGAACAGGCGGTGAAACGGGGGATGAATCACCTGTGGTCGAAAACACTCCCAGCCCGTTACCGGGACATGGTGGCGCCGCCACCAGGCATGAGGGGAGACTGGCTGCAGATCGTCCCGGCGCGAGCCACGCGCCGCCGACGCCCAAGGAGGCACCCGTGCCGCATGTCCTGGTCCTCAACGCGTCGTACGAGCCGCTCGGCGTCGTACCGCTCCGCCGCGCGCTCGTCCTCGTCCTGGAGAACAAGGCCGTCTCCCTCGAGGAATCCGGCGCCTATATGCACAGCGCGACCGTCACAGTCCCCGCACCCAGCGTGGTCCGGCTCAAGCGATTCGTCCGGGTCCCCTATCGGGGGCCCGTACCTCTGACCCGTCGTGCGCTCTTCGCGCGGGACGGGGGCCGGTGCATGTACTGCGGTGGCGTCGCAACCAGCGTCGACCACGTCATCCCGCGCAGTCGCGGGGGCAAGCACGTCTGGGACAACGTGGTGGCATCCTGCCGCCGCTGCAACCACGTGAAGGCCGACCGCCACCTCGTCGAACTCGGCTGGCGCCTGCGCCACAAACCGGCCCCGCCCACCGGTCTGGCCTGGCGCATCATCGGCACCGGCCACAGGGACCCGCGCTGGCTGCCCTACCTCCAGCCGTACGGCGCGGACGACGCCATGGCCCGGATCGACGGCATCTCAGCCTGACGATCCGGGCCTTCGCGCATCCGACGGCCGTACGGCCCCGGGAGCCCCCCGCGCCCCCGGGACCGTACGGCCGTGCCCGCGCACCCGGTCCCGCGCGCGTCAGGCGTACCGCAGCTCCGCCGGGCGCGCCGAGCGGCGCAGCAGCGGCAGCGCGGTGGCCGCCGCCGCGAGACAGCAGCCGTACACGAGGACCGGCACCAGCAGGGCGGCGTACGGCACGACCAGGCCGGGGCCGGTCAGCGCGGCGTACCAGGTGCCGATCGCCATGCCCCCGGCGCCCGCCAGCACCACCGCGGGCAGCAGCGGCAGCGCCGTCTCCAGCAGCAGCGCCCGGCCGAGCACCGCCCTCGGCACCCCGGCCGCGAGCTGCGCGGCCAGCCCCCGGCGGCGGGCCGCCAGCGACTCCGCGGTGCCGACGGCGAGACCGCACAGGGTGATCGCGAGGGCGACGAGGACCGCGGCGCCCGCCAGGGCGATGCCGGTGGTGTAGAAGGCCATCGGCATGCCGAGCTGATGGTCGCGGCGCATCCGGTGCAGATCGGCGAGGAGCGCCTGCCGGACCCCCACGAAACCGGTGCCGACCACCGTGACCAGCAGCACGGCCGCGTGGGTGCGGGCCGCGGCCCACGGGTCGTCGCGCAGCCGCTCCGCCGCGATCAGCGCCGCCGCCGTGCGGGCCCGCCGCGCCACCAGCCGGCCGGCCAGCCGCGCGGTGCCCCCGGCCAGTCCCACCGTGCCCGCGCCGACCGCGACGACCAGCGCGCACACCACCAGCGGAAGCCGGCCGCGGGCACCGCCGAAGGCGCAGAGCGCCGACAGCAGGACGATCAGCGGCCCGGCCGCGTAGCGCGGCCACCGCCGTCCTCCGTCGCGCGGCCGCACCCGGCGCACCCAGCCCAGCGGGGACGCCACCAGCCGGCGCAGCGCCAGCAGGGCCACCGCCGTGCCCAGCACCGGCACCGCGAGGGCGACCAGCGCCAGGCCCGCCCAGGCCGCCGGCGGCGGGCCGCTCCACAGCCGGGACAGGACCAGGGCGGCCGCGGCCGTGGCGAGCAGCGAGCCCAGCAGACAGGCCGGGCCGGTCTCCAGCGCGGCGATCCGGCGCACCTGGGCCGGGGTGGCACCGGCCAGCCGCAGCCCGGCCAGCCGGCGGTCGCGGTGCACGGCACCGATCCGGGCGCACTGCCCGAGGAACCCCAGCACCGGCACCAGCAGCAGGAGCAGGGTGAGGACCACGCCCGAACGCTCGCCCGGCCGGTCCAGCAGACCGCCGCCCACGGACACGTGGTACTGCCCCCGCAGCGAGGCCAGTGCCACGGCGGCCTGCGCGACGCCCGTCGCCAGCGTGGCCCCGGCCGCGGTCAGGGCGGCCCGCCACCACTCCCGCCGGTCCGCGCCCCGGCCGAGCCGCCAGGCCAGCCGCGCCTCGGCCGCGATCGCGCCGCCCGGCGCCCGGCGCGTCACGCCGCCACCTCCGCCGGGAGCACCAGACCGTCGCTCAGCCGCACCTCGCGGTCCGCGTACGCCGCGATCTGCGCGTCGTGCGTGATCAGCAGGACCGCCGTGCCCGCCTCGCGGGCCGTGCGCGCCAGGGCCGTCATCACCTGCTCGCCCGCCAGCGAGTCCAGGGCGCCCGTCGGCTCGTCCGCGAAGACCACCTTGGGGCCGGTCACCAGCGCCCGGGCCAGTGCCACGCGCTGCGCCTGCCCGCCGCTCAGCTCCCCGGGCCGCAGCTCCTCCTGGCCGCGCACCCCGAACCGCTCCAGCCACTCGCCCGCCCGCCGCCGGGCCTCGGCGCGGGAGGCCCCGGCCAGCAGCAGCGGCAGCCCCACGTTGTCCACGGCCGTCAGCTCCGGGATCAGCTGCCCGAACTGGAAGACCACGCCGAAGTCGGTGCGGCGCAGCTCGGTCAGCCGCTGCTCCGGCAGCCGGTCGAGCCGCTGCCCGGCGTACGTCACCGAACCCTCGTCCGGCCGGACGATCCCCGCCAGCAGGTGCAGCAGCGTGGACTTGCCGCTGCCGCTCGCCCCCGTCACGGCGAGGATCTCGCCGGCCGCCAGCGCGATCGAGGCGCCGCGCAGCGCCGGCGTCCTGCCGTGCGCCTTGACCAGGCCCCGGCCCGCCAGCAGCGGCGTCCGGGAACCCCCCTCGTCCGTCATCGTGTCCCCCCTGTGGTTCATGCGGTGTCGACCTCCGCGGTCAAAGTGGTCAGCCGGGCCGCCGTGGTGTTCATCCAGCGGAGGTCGGCGTCGAGGTGGTTCAGGGCGTAGTCCGCCGAGAGCACGGTCGCCAGATCGGCGCCCGGGTCCGTCTTCACCGCCGTCAGCTCCCGCATCCGCGCCTTGTGCGCGGCCTGCTGGGCGCGCAGGTAGGCGGCCGGATCGCCGCCGGCCAGGATGGAGACGACGACCTTGGCGAAGATCTCGTTCGCCACGAAGGGCGCGGGTGGGGTGATCTCCCCGGCCCACCGGGCCAGTTCCCTCGCCCCGGCGGCGGTCGACCGGTACAGCGTGCGCTCGGGCCCGCCGTCCGCGTCCGTCCCCTCGATCTCCGCGAGACCGTCCCTGACCAGGCGTTGCAGGGTCGTGTAGACCTGCCCGTACGCCAGCGGCCGGGCCTGCGGGAAGCGTTCGTCGTGGCGGCGCTTGAGGTCGTAGCCATGGCTCGGCCCCGCCTCCAGCAGGCCCAGGAGGATGTGCCGGGTGCTCATGGTGATCAGTATGCATCAAGTACATGTACTGAGTGAATAGTGAGTGGGGTCGCGTTCACGGGGTAGGGCTGCGATAACCCAGGCCGCCGCACAGACAAGGAGGCCCCCGTGGCCGCACCGGCCCGAAGCCCGATCCCGGCCCAGTGGAAACACGGGCGGGGTTCCGGCGAGCGAAAACCGTTGGTGGAGACGTCCGCCGAGACCATCGAGTCGATGGAGTCGAGCGAGACGGGTGAGATCAGGCTGTACGCGTTCAACGCGGAGGCCGCCGCCACCACCGCGCCGCTGACCAGCGAACCACCGCTGCCCGACGCCGAGCCCCTGACCAGCGAACCCCCACTGGCCGACACCGGCTCCCTGACCAGCGAGCCGGACGCGTACGCGGCGGGGGCGTAGATGACCGGGGCGCCCGCGGACGCGGAACTGTCCCGGCTCGCCGGGCTGCACGGGGTCGCCGTCTCCTACCGCCCCGCCCCCGACCGCACGGTCACCGTCCCGGCCTCCGCCGTGGTCGCCGCGCTGGCCGCCCTCGGCGTCGACGCGGGCACCCCGGACGCGGTCCGCGCCGCGCTCGCCGGCAGGGAGCGCGAGCTGCGTCAGCGGCTGCTGCCGCCGACCGTCGTGCACTGGGCGGGCGACCCGGGCGGCCCCGCCGCCCTCGGTGACCTGCCCGCCGGCACCCGGCTGCGGGTGGAGGCCGAGGAGGGTACGGAGGGCACGGGCTGGGAGTCGTACGGCGGTGCCGGGGCGGGAGAGGACGCCCCCTCGTCCGCCGCCGCCCTCGTCGCCGGACTGCCCCTCGGCGTCCACCGGCTGACCGCCCTCGCCCCCGACGGCCGCACCGCCCGCGCCCACCTCGTCGTCGCCCCCGACCGGCTGCCCGCCCCGCCCGGCCGCTCCCACGGACTGCTCGTCCAGCTGTACTCGCTGCTGTCCCGGCGCTCCTGGGGGATGGGCGACCTCGGGGACCTCGCGGAGCTGGCGGGCTGGGCCGGGCGGACCGCCGGGGCCGGGTTCGTGCAGGTCAACCCGTTGCACTCGGCCGTGCCCGGCGCACCCACCGACCCCTCGCCCTACCGGCCCTCCTCCCGGCGCTTCCCCGACCCCGTGCACCTGCGGATCGAGGACGTGCCCGAGTACGCGTACGTCGCGGACCGCACCCGGCTCGACGCGCTCCTGGAGCGGGCCGCACGGCTGCGCGCCGCCGTCCTGGACAAGGGCGCCCTCATCGACCGGGACGCGGTGTGGGAGGTGAAGCGGCAGGCGCTGGAAGAGGTACTCGCCGTGCCCCTCGGCCCCGGCCGGCAGGCCGCCTACGACGCCTTTTGCGCCGCCCACGGACAGGCCCTCGACGACCACGCCGCCTACCACGCCCTCGCCGAGGTCCACGGCCCCGACTGGCGCGCCTGGCCGGACGGGCTGCGCGACCCGCGTTCCGCGGCGACCGCCCGCGCCCGCGCCCACCTCGCCGACCGCGTCGCCTTCCACACCCGGCTGGCCTGGCTCACCGACGGGCAGCTGCGGGCCGCGCAGCGCGTCGCCCGGGAGGCCGGGATGGCCGTCGGGATCGTGCACGACCTCGCCGTCGGGGTGCACCCGGCCGGCGCCGACGCCTGGGCGCAGCAGGATGTTTTCGCCGCCGGCATGTCGGTCGGCGCCCCGCCGGACGCCTTCAACGCCCGCGGCCAGGACTGGGGCCTGCCGCCCTGGCGCCCCGACCGCCTCGCCGCCACCGGGTACGCCCCCTACCGCGCCCTGCTGCGCGCCCTGTTCCGCTACGCCGGCGCCCTGCGCATCGACCACGTCATGGGCCTGTTCCGGCTCTGGTGGGTGCCCGAGGGCAGCCCGCCCACCGAGGGCACCTACGTCCACTACGACGCCGAGGCCATGCTCGCCGTCCTCGCCCTGGAGGCCGGGCGCGCCGGGGCCGTCGTCATCGGCGAGGACCTCGGCACCGTCGAGCCCGGCGTCCGCGAGACGCTGCAACGGCGCGGAGTGCTCGGCACCTCCGTGCTCTGGTTCGAGCGCGACTGGACTGGCGACGGCCGCCCGCTGCCCCCCGAGCGCTGGCGCGCCGACTGCCTGGCCACCGCCACCACCCACGACCTGCCGCCCACCGCCGCCCGGCTCACCGGCGACCACGTCGAGCTGCGCGACCGGCTCGGCCTGCTCACCCGCCCCGCCGGCGAGGAACGCACCGCCGCCGCCGCGGACGCCGCCGAATGGCTCGCCCTGCTCGGCAGCCTCGGCCTGCTGGACAGCACGGCCACCGGGCCGCCCGGCACCGACGAGGAGGCCGAGATCCGTGCCGTCCACCGCTTCCTGCTGCGCACCCCGGCCCGGCTGATCGGCGTCTGGCTCCCGGACGGGGTGGGCGACCGCCGTCCGCAGAACCTGCCGGGCACCAGCGCGGAGTACCCCAACTGGCGGCTGCCGATCGCGGACCGCACGGGCCGGCCGGTGCCGCTGGAGGAGCTGACCGCCGCACCGCGGCTGCGCGCGCTGCTGGAGGTGTTCGGGCAGCTCAGGGGCGGGGGAGCGGCCGCTACGGGACCCCGGGCGCGCGGCCTTCCGGGTGATTCGCTAACTTGAGATCGGGGACAAGAAGAACGCCCTGCGCGCCGGCGCCCTGGCCGCCGGTACGACGCTGATGATGCTGCTCATGTCGTCCCCCGCGCTCGCGCTGACCCGCGACGACGGCGACGACCCCGGCCCGGGCCTGAGCGTCATCCAGACGCTGGGCCTGTACGTGCTGATCCCGCTCGCCCTGTTCGCGGTCATCGCCGGTCTGGTGATGGTGCTGGACAAGTCCCGCGCGAAGGGGAAGACCACCTCGTCCAACATCACCGTCAAGTCCGACGCGCAGGCCAACAAGGCCTGACCGTCCGGTTCTCCTCGCCGGGGGCGCCTGTCCTCCCGCCGGTACGCGCGAAAGCCGTACCCCGGGGTAGGTCGGCGCCCTCGGCGTTTTCCGGCTCTCCAGTGCTGTGACCGGAAAGGTTCACCGGCTCGCGAACCTTCCCGGCCACAGCACTAGGCTCTCCGTCATGGCGTTCATGAGCACTCCGCACTGCTGCTTCCTCTGACCGGAGGGCGGCGAGGGCGGTGCCGGACGGCATCGCCCTCCTCGGCGTGCCCGTCGGCCTGAACCCGCGGGCACCTCCCCTCCCCTTCGGTCCGCCAGGAGTGCCCGCTCATGCCCCCGTCGTATCCCCCTGCCCTCATACCGTTCCTCCCCCTGCTGCGCTGCCCCGCGTGCGGCGCGCCCCACCTGAGTCCCGCCCACGGCGCCCTGCGCTGTCCGGCCGGGCACGCCTTCGACATCGCCCGCCACGGCTACGTCGGCCTCCTCACCGGAGCCCGTGCCACCAGCGGCGACGACGCGCCCATGGTCCGCGCCAGGCAGCGGTTCCTGGCCGCCGGCGGGTACGAGCCGATCCGCCGCGCGGTGGCCCGGCTGGTCGCCGCCCGGCCGGCGGAGCCGGGCACCGTCCTGGACGCCGGCTGCGGCACCGGCTACTACCTCGCCGGAGTCCTCGACCGGCTGCCCGGCGCGCACGGACTGGGCCTCGACTCCTCGGCGCGCGCCCTGCGTTCGGCCGCCCGGGCCCACGACCGGGCCGCCGCGGCGAGCTGGGACCTCTTCCGGCCCCTCCCGCTCGTCGACCGGGCGGCGGACGTGGTGCTGGACGTGTTCGCCCCGCGCAACCCCGGGGAGTTCCACCGGGTGCTGCGTCCGGGCGGCCGGCTGGTCGTCGTACGGCCCACCGCGCGGCACCTGGCCGAGCTGCGCCACCGGCTGCCCGGGGCGGTCGCGGCCGACCCGGACAAGGAGCGGCGGCTGCACCGGGCGCTGCACCCCTTCTTCGAGGCCGCCCGCACCGAACGGGTCGAGTACGGGCTGTCCCTCGACGCGGAACGGGCCGCCGACCTGGTCGGGATGACGCCGAGCGCCCGCCACCTGGACGCGGCCGGCGCCGGGGCCGGGGCCGGGCGCGTCACCGTCTCCGTCCTCGCGACCGTCTACCGGCGCCGCCCCGGGCCGGTCAGCCCCGCCGCACCTCGTACAGGAAGCACCCGTACTCCACCGCCCTGACGTGCACCAGCGCCACCTCCGGGTCCTCGAACGCGGCCGTGAGGGCGTGGTGGAAGCCGGCCGGGACCAACCGGCCGCCGAGGATGCGGCCCTCGGCGGAGTAACGGCGCAGGACGCGGTGGGAGTTGTCGAAGGGGAGGTCCGGGCCCGCCCAGCCCGGGCACTCCCCGGCGTGGACGAAGACCGGGCCCTGCTCGTCGTAGGCGCCGGGGCGGGCGCCGGTCGCGGCCGCCCAGCGGCGCAGCGGCGCGTACGAGACCAGGGCGATGCGCTCGCCCGGCGCGCTGCGGCGCAGGCAGCAGCGCAGCGGGGCGCCACCCTCCTCGTCGGTGTACGGGGCCGCGGGGCGGCCCGCGTCGTCCACCGTCCGCAGGGCGCGCAGGGTGTCGGCGGGTACGGGGCACACGGTGTAGGTCGTCATGAGTTCACCCTCCGCCGACGGCGCCCGCGTCACCGGCGGGATGCGGACATCGCCTTCCCGCCAGGTGGCATGGAAGGATGGCGCAACCCACACATAACGAGGAGATGACCGCGTGCCTGGCACAAACCTGACTCGCGAAGAGGCGCAGCAGCGGGCCGAGCTGCTCACCGTTGACTCGTACGAGATCGATCTCGACCTCTCCGGCGCGCAGGAGGGCGGTACCTACCGGTCCGTGACCACGGTGCGCTTCGACGTCGCCCGTGGAGGGGCGGAGTCCTTCATCGACCTGGTGGCCCCGGCCGTCCACGAGGTGGTGCTCAACGGCGACCGGCTGGAGCCCGCCGAGGTCTTCGCCGACTCGCGGATCGCGCTGCCCGGCCTGCTGGAGGGCCGCAACGTCCTGCGGGTCGTCGCCGACTGCGCGTACACCAACACCGGCGAGGGCCTGCACCGCTTCGTCGACCCGGTGGACGAGCAGGCGTACCTGTACACCCAGTTCGAGGTGCCGGACGCCCGCCGGGTCTTCGCCTCCTTCGAGCAGCCGGACCTCAAGGCCACCTTCCAGTTCACCGTGAAGGCGCCCGCCGGCTGGACGGTGATCTCGAACTCGCCGACCCCGGAGCCGCAGGACGACGTCTGGACGTTCGCGCCGACCCCGCGCATCTCGACGTACATCACCGCGCTGATCGCCGGCCCGTACCACGCCGTGCACAGCGTCTACGAGAAGGACGGGCAGCGGGTGCCGCTCGGCATCTACTGCCGTCCCTCGCTCGCCGAGTTCCTGGACGCGGACGCCATCTTCGAGGTCACCCGGCAGGGCTTCGACTGGTTCCAGGAGAAGTTCGACCACGCGTACCCGTTCGAGAAGTACGACCAGCTCTTCGTGCCCGAGTTCAACGCGGGCGCCATGGAGAACGCGGGCGCGGTCACCATCCGCGACCAGTACGTCTTCCGGTCCAAGGTGACCGACGCGGCGTACGAGGTGCGCGCGGAGACGATCCTGCACGAGCTGGCCCACATGTGGTTCGGCGACCTGGTCACCATGGAGTGGTGGAACGACCTGTGGCTGAACGAGTCGTTCGCCACCTTCACCTCCATCGCCTGCCAGGCGGCGGCGCCCGGCTCGCGCTGGCCGCACTCGTGGACCACGTTCGCCAACTCCATGAAGACCTGGGCGTACCGGCAGGACCAGCTGCCCTCCACGCACCCGATCATGGCGGACATCCGCGACCTGGACGACGTCCTCGTCAACTTCGACGGCATCACCTACGCCAAGGGCGCCTCCGTCCTCAAGCAGCTGGTGGCGTACGTCGGCGAGGACGAGTTCTTCAAGGGCGTGCAGGCGTACTTCAAGCGGCACGCGTTCGGCAACACGCGCCTGTCCGACCTGCTGGGCGCCCTTGAGGAGACCTCCGGCCGCGATCTGAAGACCTGGTCGAAGAAGTGGCTGGAGACCGCCGGGATCAACGTCCTGCGGCCCGAGATCGCCACCGATGCCGAGGGTGTCGTCACCTCCTTCGCCGTCCGCCAGGAGGCCCCCGCGCTGCCCGCGGGCGCCAAGGGCGAGCCGGTGCTGCGCCCGCACCGCATCGCCATCGGCCTGTACGACCTCGACGCCGACGGCAAGCTGGTGCGCACCGAGCGCGTGGAGCTGGACGTCGACGGCGAGCTGACCGCCGTACCGCAGCTGACCGGCAAGCGCCGGCCGGCCGTGATCCTGCTCAACGACGACGACCTGTCGTACGCCAAGGTCCGCCTGGACGAGCAGTCCCTCGCGGTCGTCACCGAGCACCTCGGCGACTTCACCGAGTCCCTGCCGCGCGCCCTGTGCTGGGCCTCCGCCTGGGACATGACGCGGGACGCCGAGCTGGCCACCCGCGACTACCTCTCGCTGGTGCTGTCCGGCATCGGCAAGGAGTCCGACATCGGCGTGGTGCAGTCGCTGCACCGCCAGGTGAAGCTGGCCATCGACCTGTACGCCGACCCGGCCGCCCGCGAGGCCCTGCTCACCCGCTGGACCGACGCCACGCTCGCGCACCTGCGCGCGGCCGAGGCGGGCAGCGACCACCAGCTGGCCTGGGCGCGGGCGTTCGCGGCGACCGCGCGCACCCCGGAGCAGCTGGACCTGCTGGAGGCCCTGCTGGACGGCTCGCAGAGCATCGAGGGCCTGGCCGTGGACACCGAGCTGCGCTGGGCGTTCGTGGAGCGGCTGGCCGCGGTGGGCCGGTTCGACGAGGCGGAGATCGCCGCCGAGTACGAGCGCGACAAGACCGCGGCCGGCGAGCGGCACGCGGCCACCGCGCGCGCGGCCCGGCCGACCGAGGAGGCGAAGGCGGAGGCCTGGTCGTCGGTGGTCGACTCCGACAAGCTGCCCAACGCGGTGCAGGAGGCCGTGATCGGCGGCTTCGTCCAGACCGACCAGCGTGAGCTGCTGGCGCCCTACACCGAGCGGTACTTCGAGATCGTCAAGGACGCCTGGGACTCCCGCTCGCACGAGATCGCCCAGCAGATCGCCATCGGCCTCTACCCGTCGCTCCAGGTGTCCCAGGAGACCCTGGACCGGACGGACGCCTGGCTGGCGGCGGCCGAGCCGGGCGCGGCCCTGCGCCGCCTGGTCTCCGAGTCCCGCGCGGGCATCGAGCGCGCCCTGAAGGCACAGGCCGCGGACGCGGCCGAGTAGCACGCGGTACCCGAAGGGGCGCCCGGCGGATCGCCGGGCGCCCCTTCCTCGTGTCCGGCGGGAAGGCGCCGGGGCACGGAAAAGGGCGGCCACGCGTCCGTGGCCGCCCTGCCGGGTCAGGCGGCCAGTTCCGCCGCCACCAGTTCCGCCAGCTGCACGGCGTTCAGCGCCGCGCCCTTGCGGAGGTTGTCGTTGGAGACGAAGAGGGCGAGCCCGTTGTCCACCGTCTCGTCGGCGCGGATACGGCCGACGTACGAGGGGTCCTGGCCGGCCGCCTGGAGCGGGGTCGGGATGTCGGACAGGGCGACGCCCGGGGCCTTGGCCAGCAGTTCGGTGGCGCGCTCGGGGGAGAGCGGGCGGGCGAAGCGGGCGTTGATCTGGAGGGAGTGGCCGGTGAAGACCGGTACGCGCACGCAGGTGCCGGAGACCTTGAGACCGGGGATCTCCAGGATCTTGCGGGACTCGTTGCGCAGCTTCTGCTCCTCGTCGGTCTCGTTCAGACCGTCGTCCACGATCGAGCCGGCCAGCGGGAGCACGTTGAAGGCGATGGTGCGCCGGTAGACGTTCGGCTCGGGGAAGTCGACCGCCTGGCCGTCGTGGGTCAGCTTGTCGGCCTCCGCGGCCACCTTCTGGACCTGGCCGTGCAGCTCGGCCACGCCCGCGAGACCCGACCCGGACACCGCCTGGTAGGTGGCGACGACCAGGGCCTCGAGGCCCGCCTCCTCGTGCAGCGGCTTGAGGACCGGCATCGCGGCCATCGTGGTGCAGTTCGGGTTGGCGATGATGCCCTTGGGGCGGTCGGCGATCGCGTGCGGGTTCACCTCGGCGACGACCAGCGGCACCTCGGGGTCGCGGCGCCAGGCCGAGGAGTTGTCGATCACGACGGCGCCCTGCGAGGCGACCTTTTCGGCCAGCGCCTTGGATGTCGCGCCGCCCGCCGAGAAGAGCACGATGTCGAGGCCGGAGTAGTCGGCGGCCGACGCGTCCTCCACCGTCACGCCGTCCAGCACCGTGCCGGCCGAGCGGGCCGAGGCGAACAGCCGCAGCTGCGTGACCGGGAAGTTGCGCTCCACGAGGATCCTGCGCATGACCGTGCCGACCTGACCGGTGGCTCCGACGATTCCGACCCTCACGACGACTCCCTCTGTCCGACTCTGCCTGGCCCCGGGGCTGACCGGGGCGTTTCCATGATGCGGCCGACCCCGGCCCACCTGTCCAATTCTTTGCGACATGTGCCCGAGGAGTGGACGTGCCCGCAAGGGCGCCCCACCGGGTGCCCGCGCCGCACGCCGTGCCGCCCAGCCCCCTGCCCGGCCGGGACACGGTCATACGGACGTGTGACGCACGCCTCTGCCGCGAGGCGCTCCGTCCCGGCGCCGGGCGCGCCCCCTGCCCCGGCGGATGAACGGGGAACGACCGCGTCCGGACCGTCCGCGATCCACTCCGTGACCACGTGCCGTACCCGGTGATCGACGTCCCGTGATCGGCGCCCCGCGTTGCCGTCTCGTTCACGCCGGGGCCACCCCCGCCGCCGACGATCCCCCTTGAGCGGGGCGTACGCGTACGCGGCGGCCCGCGACCACTGCCGACGCGTTCGCACCCGGGGAGATCGCGCATGCCGCGCACACGCTCTGTCGCCGCCTCCGCCGCGGGGGTCAGCCGCCGCTCCGTCCTCGCCGCCGCCGGAGCGGTCTCGCTCTCCGCGGGCGTCGGCTACGCCCTGCGCCCCACGGCCAGCGAGGCCGCCACCACCGCCCCCGCCACCCGGACGCCCGCCGCCGGGTCCCGGGGGCCGGCCGCTCCGCTCGCCCCCTCCACCAAGGGCACCACCCTCGACTCGGTCGCCACCCCGCGAGGCGCCTCCGGCTACCGGCGCCTCGGCGACGGGCCCGGCTGGCCGCGGGTGGTGCGCACCGAGCTGGCCGCCCCGAAGTCCGGGCGGGAGGGACGCCGCACGACGCTCGCCGCGTTCGTGCAGTTCACCGATCTGCACCTCCAGGACGTGCAGCACCCGCTGCGCCTGGAGTACATGCGCGTCACCGACACCCACTCCTGGCGCCCGCACGAGGCGCTCACCGTGCCCGGCGCGGTCTCGCTGGTGGAGCGGGTGAACGCGCTGCGCGGCGGCCCGGTCACCGGCGCCCCGCTGGGGTTCGTCATGACCACCGGCGACAACACCGACAACAACGCCCACTCCGAACTGGAGTGGTTCATGAAGGTGATGAGCGGCGGCCGGATCACCCCCAACACCGGGGACCCCCGGTACTACGAGGGCGTGCAGAACAGCGGCCTGAAGATGTTCTGGCAGCCCGACTCCGACGTCCGCGACGGCGACAAGGCGCTCGGCTTCCCGCACCTGGACGGCTTCCTCGCCGCCGCCGTCCGCGAGGTGCGCAGCCCCGGCCTGGACGTGCCGTGGTACTCCACCGTCGGCAACCACGACGCCCTCCCGCTCGGCTGCTACGGCTCCCACGGCGACCCCTACCTCGCCGAGGCCGCGATCGGCGGCCGGAAGCTGTACGACGTCGCCCTCGCCGACGCCAAGAAGCTCCAGGCCGCCATCAAGAACGGCACGGACCCCGCGGCCGTCGGCTACCGCGACTTCCTCAAGGCCCACGCGAGCGGCATGCGGGCGGTCACGGCGGACGAGAAGCGCGCCCCCTACACCCGGTCCGACTACCTCAAGGCCCATCTGGACCCCGCCTACCAGGGCCACGGCCCGGCCGGGCACGGCTACTCCGCGGCGAACCTCGACGCGGGCACCCAGTACTACGCCTTCCGGATCTCGGACGACGTCATCGGCATCAGCCTCGACACCACCGACCCCGGCGGCCACTACCAGGGCTCGATCGGCACCGCCCAGCTGAAGTGGCTGGACAGGACGCTGCGGGAGAACAGGGACTCCCACGCCGTCGTCTTCAGCCACCACACCAGCAAGTCCATGGACAACACCCGCCCCGACCCGGACCGCCCCGGCGAGAAGCGGCACGGCGGCGCCGAGGTGGTCACGCTGCTGTCCCGCCACGCCAACGTGCTGGCCTGGGTGAACGGGCACATCCACCGCAACGTCGTCACCCCGCACCGCACCGGCGGCGGCCGCTCGTTCTGGGAGATCTCCACCGCCTCGCACGTCGACCACCCCCACCTCGCCCGGATCATCGAGCTGACCGACAACAAGGACGGCACGATCTCCCTGTTCACCACCCTGATCGAGTCCGCGGCCCCGCACCGCACCGATTTCGCCGACCTCTCCCAGACCGGACTCGCCGCGCTCTACCGGGAGTTGGCGTTCAACGCCCCCGGGGCGAGCCCGAACCTCGCGGGCACCGCGGCCGACCGCAACACCGAACTGGTGCTGGAAAAGGGCTGAATCGCGGCCGTCCGGAGCGGTGCCGGGCAACCCCCGGGCACCCGGCACCGGTATCTTCCCCCGACAGCGCACATCACCAGTTGGGGGAAGACATGCCGGCACGCACGGTCCTGGTGGGCGCCACCGCCCTGCTCCTGACGGCGGCCCTCACCACCCCGGCCCTCGCCACCCACGCCCACCCCACCCCCCGCCCCGCCGGAGCACGCTCCGCCGACGCGCACTCCGCCACCCGCCGGGCCGTCGAGGCCGCCGTCGCGGCCGGCGTCCCCGGTGTGACGGTCACCGTGCGCGACCCCCACGGGACCTGGTCCGCGACCGCCGGCACCGGCGACCTGCGCACCGGCGAACCGCGCTCGCCGCGGGACCGGTACCGCATCGGCAGCATGACCAAGACCTTCGTCGCCACCGTGCTGCTCCAGCTGGAGGCGGAGGGGCGGCTGTCCCTGGACGACACCGTGGACAAGTGGCTGCCGGGGCTCGTACGGGGGCACGGCAACGACGGCCGCCGCATCACCCTGCGCCGGCTCCTCGACCACACCAGCGGCCTGCCCAACTACACGGAGGACAAGGAGTTCCGCGCCGCGCACCTCACCGAGGACGGCTTCCGGCGGCACCGCTACGACACCCTCACCCCGAGCGGGCTGCTGGCCATCGCCCTGCGGCACGCGCCGGACTTCGCGCCCGGCACCTCCTGGCACTACTCCAACACCAACTACGTCGTCGCCGGGATGGTCGTCGAGAAGGTGACGGGACACTCGTACGCCACCGAGATCACCCGCCGCGTCATCGAGCCGCTGGGCCTGCGGGCCACGTCCCTGCCCGGCACGCAGGTCACCCTCCCGCGTCCCAGCGGCCGGGCCTACTCGACGTTCGACGACCCGGCGGGACCGGTGTACGACGTCACCGACCTCGACCCCTCCCTCGCCGGCTCCTCGGGCGAGGTGATCTCCGACTCGGCCGACCTGGACCGCTTCTACGGCGCCCTGCTGGGCGGACGGCTGCTTCCCGCCCGCCAACTGGCGGAGATGCGGACCACGGTCGCGATCGACGGCGTCCCGGACGTCCGCTACGGCCTCGGCCTCATGGACCGCAGGCTCGGCTGCGGCGTGCACGTCTGGACCCACACCGGCGACATCCTCGGCTCCACCTCCGTCGCGGCGGCCACCGCCGACGGCCGCCATGTGCTCGCGCTGAACTTCAACAGCGACTGGGCCGGGGACACGGACGCGGTGGTCGAGGCCGAGTTCTGCGGGGACTAGCCAGCTGGACACCGTCCGGTCCGGGGGTGCGGCCGTGCGGTCGTATCACGTGGATATATACTTTCCATATGCACGTATCCTCCGGCGGTGGCGGCGCCCCCCTGGACGGACAGGACGATCTCCTTCTCCCGGACCGCTTCGGCGAACCCGCCGACGACGGCGACCCCTCCGCCGAACGCCGTATCCAGAGCGCCGCCCAGGGCATGCTGCGCGACCTCGCCAGGCTGACCCAGGCGCTGTTCCGGGCCGGGGAGTACGGCCTGACCCGTACCGAGGCGTCCCTGCTCGCCGCTCTGGAGACCACGCCCCGGCGCGTCACCGAACTCGCGGCGCGCACCGGCCTGGTGCAGCCCCGGGTCACGGTGCTGCTCCAGAAGCTGGAGGACCAGGGGCTGGTCGAGCGCCGCCGCTCCACGGCCGACCGCCGCGTGGTGGAGACGACCCTCACCCCCGGCGGACGCCGCCTGCTCGAACAGGCCCGGCAGCGGATGGCCGCCGCCCTGCTGGACGCGCTGCACAGCCCCACCGTCGAAGAATGCGAGCGCACGGTGTACGCCGCGCGGCAGGCCGTGGCCACGCTCGCCGAAGCCATGGAACCGGAGGCCACTTGACCCGCCCAGGAACCGCCCGGCAGGAAGCCGATCCCACCCCGGCCGTGACACCGGCCGAAGCCGTGCCCATCGGCGTGGCCCCCAGACGGGTGGCCGGTCCGTACCGGTGGTGGGACCGCGTGCTGGTCTCGGACCCTGGACTGGGTCAGCTCCAGGCGGGCTGGCGGACGCTGGTGACGATGGTCACCTCGCTGGCGGTCGGCTACGGACTGTCGCACGCCCTCGCCGTTCCCCCGATGATCGGCATGATGGTCGGCGGGATGATGGGCCTGATGAACGGCTTCGCGGTGACCGGCAACAGCTGGGACAAGATAGCGAAGTCCAGTCTCTGGATGCCGTTCCCCTACACCCTGGTGCTCTGGGTGGCCGCGAGCCTGAGCGGCCACCGCACGCTGGAGCTCGGCCTCAACGTCGTCGCGCTCGCCGTGACCTTCCTGCTCGCCCGGTTCGGTCAGCTGGCGCTGCTCACCGGCATGATGCTGTTCAACGGGCTGATGGTGGGCACCATCGCGGGCATCCCCTCCGCCATGGTGGGCAAGGCGTTCGTGATCGCCCTGGTCTCCGCCGCGGCGGTGCTGGCCGCCCGGCTCCTGCTGTGCTACCCGATGCCCAGGGAGGACCTGCTCCGCACCCAGCGGGCCTTCGTCCTGGAGGCCCGCCGGCTGGTCGACATCACCGTCGACGCGCTCGACCCCGACGCCTCCCCGAAGCGGGCGGAGCGCCGGATGAACCGCTCGCTGCGCCGCCTGAACCTGGTCACCCTCACCATCGACGCCCGCCTCGCCCAGCCCGAGGCCGCCACCGACCCCGTGGTGGCGGAGCTGCTGCACCGGCATCTGTTCGACGCGGAGCTCGCGCTGCGCGGCATCAGCCAGGCGGTCCAGGTGCTCACCACGCAGTCGCCGCCCGAAGAGCTGCGCCAGTGCCTGGCGGTGGGCCTGCTGCTGGCCCGCGACACCCCGCCCGCCGAGGCCGGCGGGCTGCGGCCCGCCGTGCGGACCATCCGGGAGCGGGCCGACGCGATCCTGCACGACCCCCGGGCAGCCGCCCACGACGCCGAGTCCGCGGCCCTCGTCCGCCGCGTCGCCGAACTCCTCGAATCCCTGGCCGACTCCCTGTCCGGCTGGCTGGCCCTGGGCCGGCGCACACCCGACAGCCCCGCCGCGGTGCCCTTCGAACCGGCCGTGGCGCTGGAGAACAACCGCATCCCCGGCTCGGCCGCGCCGATGCGGCGCGTGCTCACCGCGCGCACCCAGAGCGGCTGGCAGCGGGTCGTGCCCTTCGTGCGGGCCCCGCTGCACGCGGGAGTGGCCGCCGCGATCGCCTGTCCCATCGCCGACGCCATCGACCCGCGGCGCTTCTACTGGGGCCTGGTCGGCGTGATGATCACGCTGTTCGGCACCAACACCACGCACGAACGGCTGCGCAAGTTCGGCCACCGCATGATCGGCACCGCCGCCGGCGCGATCATCGGGGTGCTCCTGCTCCACTGGGTCGGCCGCGACCACGTCTACTGGACGCTCACCGTCATCGTCCTCGGTCTCGCCCTCGGCTCCTGGGGCATGCAGCGCGCCTACGCCCTGTGGACCACCGGCCTGGTCGTCGCCCTCGTGCAGCTCTACGGCCTGACCACGCCGGACAGCCGGATGGACCACCTGCTCGGCGAACGCCTCCTGGACAACGGCATCGGCATCCTGGCGGCGGCCGCCTGCGCCGCGCTGATCTTCCCCCTGTCCACCCGGTCGATCGCCCGGGAGGCGGAACACGGCTACGTCCGGGCGGTGCAGAACCTGCTCACCCAGGTCTCGGCCCGCTGGGAGGAGCCGGACAGCCCGGTGCGGCTGCGGGGCGCGGCACGAGCCGTCGACGTCGCGCTGTTCGAGGTCGCGGAGGTCTCCCGGCCGCTGGTGCGCATGCCGATCGGGGTGCGCGGACGCGGGCCGCTCAACCGGATGGCGCTGCTGACCACGGCCACGGGACACGCCCGGGCGCTGGCGTCCGCCGCGGACATCGACATCGACCTCCCCCCGCGGCTGTCCGAGCGGCTCCAGCTCGTCACCCGCACCTTCACCGACTCGCTGCGCGCCCTCGACCACCACCTCGTCAACGACACCGCCCAGGGCGCCTGGCGCCCCGTCGGCCCCATGGTCCGGGAGTTGCAGGCCCAGGTGCGCCCGGCCGCGCCCGGCCCGCGCGCCCAGCGGCTGCAGACCGCCCTGCGCGAACTGGAGGCACTGGACACGGCACTGGCCGCGTTCGCCGAGAAGAGCGGGCTGCCCGTGGCCCCCGGCACCGGCCGGGACGCGGGGCAGCCGTGCCCGTCCCGGCGGCCCGCGCCCGTCCCGGCGGCGGACGCCCCGGCGGCGGGCCGGGGCGGAACGCGCCTCGTGCGGACGCCGTCCGCCCAGGTCGCCGTCGCGGTGGGCACCGGCACGGCGGATCCCGCCGCCGGTGCGGTCAAGGCGCAGGGCGCGGCCGCGGCGTACCTCGCCGGCGCGGTGTCCTGCGCCGCCCACCCGGACGGCTGCCCCGGCGTCAGGATCACCGTCATCAACTCCCGCGGCCAGCGGGTCGCCCAGACCCACGCCGACGCCGGCCGCTACCGGCTCGGCCTGCGGCCGGGCTCCCACACCCTGGTGGTGGCGGCGGCCGACCACCCCCCGCGCGCCCAGTCCGTCACGATCCACGCGGCGCGGGCGGACGTGCGGCTGGACATCCGGCTGTAGGCGGGCGCCGGGGGCGCCCCGGCCGCCGCCGAGGCGTTCCCCGGCGGATCGGGCGGGGCGCACCGGGCGGCGGCCCCGGCACCCGGGGGGCCGGGGAAGCGCGCGGCCGTGGCGGGGGCCCGGACTACCGGGGCAGGGCGACGACGTAGGCGGGCGGCTCCCGGTCGTCGGCCGCCATCAGGGCCGTACGGACCACCGCGGCCTGCTGGGCCATCGACTCCCTGAGCTTCGCCGGGGTCAGATGGACGACCGTGATCCCGAGCCGCTCCAGCCGCTCCCGCTTGTCCGCGTACCGCGCCCAGACGGCGTCCTCGCCGTCCCCGTGCCGGACGTCCAGCTCGACCGCGACCGCCTGGTCCGGCCAGTAGGCGTCCAGGGCGCCGAGCGAGGGGCCGCCGGGCAGCCGCAGGTCCACGTTCCACAGCGGGTCCGGCAGGCCGTACTCCCGGACCATCCGGTACAGCCGGCCCTCCGCGATCGACCGGCCCTCCGCGACCAGCGCGTCCACCGCGCCCGCCACGTGCGGCCGCCCGAGCAGCTTCGCCCGCGTCAACTCCTGGACGACGGCGGCCGGTTCGCAGTGACCGCCGCGCACCGCCTCGGTCAGCAGCCGCCGCACCGGCTCCGCGTCCCGCAGCCCGGCCACCGCGTCCGCGAGCGCCCTCGGCACCGGCGCCACCGGCAGCCCGGTCACCGTGCGCGGGGCGGGCACGTCCGCGCCGCGCACGATCCGGACGTAACCGGTGGAGCGCAGCCTGCGCTGCCGGGGCACCAGGACGTCGACGTGCTCCAGGGAGGTCAGCGGCGGCGCGGCGCGGAAGCCGTACAGGGTGAGCGCCGCCAGTCCGGTGAGCATCGCGCCCGGGTACGGCGGGCGGTGCGCGTGCCGGGCCGTCGGCTGGAGGGGGACGCCCGGCGCGGGCTCGCGGGCCGCGTACAGCAGGGCGCCGCGCAGCCGCTCCTCGCTCGTCGGCGGTCCCGGGTGCAACAGGTGGACGTGGGGCAGCAGTTGTCGCCAGGGCCCGCCGGGGCGGGTCCGTGCGGACAGCTCGGCCGCGGTCACCCCGTGGGCGCGCAGCTGGGCCGTGGTCAGCACGCGGTGGTGGGTGTCGTGGAGATGGCCGAGGGGGCGGGGGGAGAGGGGGGTGTTGTGCGTCATGCCCTCGGGATGCCCACCCCTGGTCCCTCCTTTAACCGCTGTTACACGGTCGTCGAGAAATGCGGACAAGACGGCACTAAAGGTCAGGTGTTCGGATGCCGATCGGGCACCGGAAACCCCTGGTCGCCGGGGTGCGGACCAGGGGTTACGGCCGTCGGGGCACGAATCCGGTAACGGTCACCGACCGCCGAGGCTCGGGCCAAGGCTTATCGGGCGGCGGCCTCCGCGTCGCACGCCTGTCCGCGCAGCGCCCGCGCCAGGTCGTCCCGCGCCTCCAGCACCAGCCGCCGCAGCGCGGGCGCCGCGTCCTGGTGCGCCTGGAGCCACGCGTCCGTCGCCGCCAGCGTCTCGGGCCGGTCCTGGAGGGCCGGGAACAGCCCGCTGACCACGTCCATGCCGATCTGGATGGAACGCTCCCGCCACACTCGCTCGATGGCCGCGAAGTACTTCTGCGCGTACGGCGCGGTCAGCTCCCGCTGGGAGGGCTGGTCGAAGCCCGCGATCGTCGCCTCCACCAGCGCGTTGGACAGCGTGTCGGACTCCACGACCTGCTCCCACGCCCGCGCCTTGACCTCCGCCGACGGGCGGGCCGCCAGGCAGCGGACCTGGTGGCGCTTGCCGGACGCGGTGTCGTCGCGGGCCAGTTCGGCGGCGAGCAGCCGCTCGTCGGCCACGCCGTGCGCGGCCAGCGGCTCCAGGAACGCCCACCGCAGCTCCTGGTCCACCTCCAGGCCCTCGATCTCCGTGGTGCCGTCCAGCAGCTCCCTCAGCAGCGCCAGGTCCGGCTCGGCCGACGCCGTCGAGGCGAAGAACCGCGCCCAGGCCAGCTGGTGCTCGCTGCCCGGCCCGGCCGCCCGCAGCTCCCGCAGCGCGCCCTCGGCGAGCAGCGCGCCGCCGGTCTCCCGCCAGTCGGGGGCCGCGTAGCGCTCCAGCGCCGAGTGCGCCCACGCGTGCAGCATCTGGAGCACGCCGATGTCCGACTCGCGGCCCGCGAAGCGCAGCACCAGGCCGATGAAGTCCCGGGCCGGCAGCAGCGCGTCCCGGGTCATGTTCCACAGCGCCGACCAGCACAGGGCCCGCGCCAGCGGGTCGGTCAGGTCGCCCAGGTGCTCCTGGAGCGTGGCCAGCGAACCGGCGTCGAAGCGGGTCTTGCAGTAGGTCAGGTCGTCGTCGTTGACCAGCACCAGGTCCGGGGCCTCGGCGCCGGCCAGCCCGGCCACGACCGTGCGCGGGCCGTCCACGTCCGTCTCCACCCGCGCGTACCGTTCGAGCGCGCCGCCCTCGGCGAGCCGGTACAGGCCCACCGCGATCCGGTGCGGTCGCAGTTCGGGATGGGTCTCGGGGGCCTCCTGCACCACCGCCAGCTCCGCGACGCGCGAGTCCGCCAGGAGCACCTGCGGGGTCAGCGCGTTCACCCCGGCCGTCTCCAGCCAGGACCGCGACCACGCCGTCATGTCCCGGCCGCTGGTCTCGCCCAGCACCGACAGCAGGTCGGCCAGGCGCGTGTTGCCGTACGCGTGCCGCTTGAAGTAGCGGCGGGCGCCCTCCAGGAACGCGTCCTGCCCGACGTACGCCACCAGCTGCTTGAGCACGGAGGCGCCCTTGGCGTAGGTGATGCCGTCGAAGTTCAGCTTGGCGTCCTGGAGGTCGCGGATGTCCGCCGTGATCGGGTGCGTGGACGGCAGCTGGTCCGCGCGGTACGCCCAGGCCTTGCGGCGGTTGGCGAAGGTGATCCAGGCGTCCTTGAAGCGGGTCGCGCCCACGTTGCCGAACGTGCCCATGAAGTCCGCGAAGGACTCCTTCAGCCACAGGTCGTCCCACCAGGCCATGGTGACCAGGTCGCCGAACCACATGTGCGCCATCTCGTGCAGGATCACGTTGGCGCGGGCCTCGTACGACGCCTGCGTCACCTTCCCGCGGAAGATGTACTCCTCGCGGAAGGTCACCAGGCCCGGGTTCTCCATCGCGCCCAGGTTGTACTCCGGCACGAACGCCTGGTCGTACTTGCCGAAGGGGTACGGGTAGTCGAAGTGCTCGTGGAAGAAGTCCAGGCCCTGCTTGGTGATCAGGAAGACGTCGTCGGCGTCGAAGTGCGGGGCGAGCCCCTTGCGGCACATCGCGCCCAGCGGGATCTCCAGCGTGGTGCCGTCCGCGAACGTACGGGAGTAGGTGTCCGTCACGTAGTGGTACGGGCCCGCCACCACGCAGGTGATGTACGTCGAGATCGGCTTGGTCTCCGCGAACCGCCAGACGCCGTCGGACAGTTCACCGGCGCCGTTGCTCCACACGGTCCAGCCCTCGGGCGCCCGCACCTCGAAGCGGAACGGCGCCTTGAGGTCGGGCTGCTCGAAGCCCGCGAACACCCGGCGGGAGTCGGCCGGCTCGTACTGCGTGTAGAGGTAGACCTCGCCGTCCTCCGGGTCCACGAAGCGGTGCAGGCCCTCGCCGGTGCGCGAGTAGGCGCACTGGGCGTCGACCACCAGCTCGTTCTCCGCGGCCAGGTCCTCCAGCGCGATCCGGGTGCCGTCGAAGACCTCGCTCGGGTCCAGGTCCTTGCCGTTGAGGGACACGGCGGTCACGCTCGGCGCGATCAGGTCGGCGAAACTGGACGCGCCCGGCTCGTTGCAGCGGAAGCGGAGGGTGGTCACCGAGCGGAAGGTGCGCGGCTCGCCGTTCCCGTCGCCGACGGCGGACCTGAGGTCCAGGGACACGTCGTATCCGTCGACGGACAGCAGGGCGGCCCGCTCCCGGGCCTCGTCGCGGGAAAGATTCTCACCGGGCACGGCGGCACTCCCTTGTGATCGCGTGATTCATGGCTGAACAGCACCGATCCTGCCATGTGCTCCTGACGGGGCTCGGCGGGGAATGCCGCTCGCGGGGACGTCGTTGCCGCTGGAGACGACCTTTTCGCTGAGGAGAACCATGTCCGAGACCGTGTCCCCGTCCGGCAAGACCCCCGTCGACTTCTGGTTCGACCCGCTGTGCCCCTGGGCCTGGATGACCTCCCGCTGGGTGCTGGAGGTGGAGAAGCTCCGGGACATCGAGGTCCGCTGGCACGTCATGAGCCTCGCCGTCCTCAACGAGGACAAGCTGGACGAGCTGCCCGACGAGTACCGGGAGATGCTCAGCACCAAGGCCTGGCAGTCCGTGCGGGTGGTCACCGCCGCCTGGCAGAAGCACGGCCAGGAGGTCGTGGGCCCGCTGTACACCGCGCTCGGCACCCGTATCCACAACAACGGCGAGGGCCCCACCCTGGAGGCCATCGCCGGGGCGCTCGCCGACGTGGGCCTGCCCGCCGAGCTGATCGACTACGCCGAGCAGGAGGACTTCGAGTTCGACGCCGAGCTGCGCGCCTCCCACAAGGAGGGCATCGACAAGGTCGGCCAGGAGGTCGGCACCCCCGTGATCGCGGTCCCCGGCGACGACGGGCAGCAGATCGCCTTCTTCGGCCCGGTCGTCACCCCCGCCCCCAAGGGCGAGCAGGCCGCCCGCCTGTGGGACGGCACCCTCGCGGTCGCCTCGGTCCCGGGCTTCTACGAGATCAAGCGCACGCGGACGCAGGGCCCCGACTTCAGCAACCTGTAGGCCGCGGCACTTGCCGGCTTCTGGGGCCGGGGTGCGGGGTGACGTGAACGGGAGCACCCGGCCCGGTCACCCGCGCCGGGCCCGGCTCCGGGCCGCCGTCAGCAGACGCGGGTGCTCCTCGTGGTGCCCGGCGTGGGAGGCCGCCCGTTCCGGGGCCGGGTGGACGGTGCGGGCGGGCTGGGTCCAGGCGGTGACGTCCAGCGGGACGCCGTGCCCGCCATCGCCGGCATCGCCCGCGGCCGGTGGGCCGCCCGGTCGGTGGAGACGTACATCCCGGCCGGTTCCCCACCCAGGTCGAGGGAGGCGGTGGCGACCAGGGCGGCCGGACAGGTGCCGACGATCAGCAGCCCGTCACCGGGCGCGGTGACCCCGGCACCGAGCGCGCACGCGGGCAGGGCGTACGGCCCGTTCGACAGCCGCGTCCCGGCCGGCAAGCCCGACGGGCCCGCCCGGCCGCCGCCGGGTCGGCGACCGGCGCGAGCAGCCGCCGCCCGGCCGGCGCCGGTCAGCCGCTGGAAGGCCAGGCCGCCGCGTTCGACCTCGAGGGCCGTCAACCGGCCGTCGAGGCAGTCCCGTTGCCCGGCTCGCCCGCCTCACGTCAGACAGTGGGCGAGCGGCTCCCCCCGCACCCACCGGCCCACCTCCGCCGCCGCCAGCCGGGCCGCCTTCTCCGCGACCGCCCGGCTCGCGCCGCCGAGGTGCGGGGTCAGCAGCACCCGCCCGCCGACCGTGCGCAGCCGCGAGTCGGCCGGCAACGGCTCCTCGGCGTACGTGTCCAGCGCCGCCGCGGCGAGCCGGCCGTCCTCCAGCGCGTCGCACAGCGCGGCCTCGTCCAGCAGGGCCCCGCGGGCCGCGTTGACCACGACCGCGCCCGGCGGCAGCAGCGCCAGCTCCCGGGCGCCGATCAGTCCCCGGGTCTCCTCGGTGAGCCGGGCGTGCAGACTGATCACCCGGGAGCGGCGCAGCAGTTCGTCCAGCGAGGACATCCGCAGCCCGTGCACCTCGCCGCGCGCGTACGGGTCGTGCACCATCACCCGTGCGCCGAACGCGCACAGTGCCCGCGCGACCCGGCTGCCGACCGCGCCGTGCCCGATCAGCCCGATCGGCAGGTCCTCCAGCTCCAGTCCGCTCTGCTCGTACGTGTAGTACGTCGATCCCGCCCAACTGCCCTGCTCCGCCAGCAGGTCGTGGGCCTGCGGGATGCGGCGCAGGGCGGCGATCAGCAGGCCGACGGTGAACTCGGCGGTGGCGGCGGCGCTGCGGCCGGGCGCGAAGCAGACCCGGACGTCGTGCCGCCGGGCCGCCTCCAGGTTGACGTTCACCGGGCCGCCCCGGCAGACCGCGACCAACCGCAGCTCCGGGCGGGCGGCCAGCACCCGCTCGGTGACCGGCGCCATCTGGGTGACGAGGACGTCCGCGCCGGCCAGGGCCGCGATCAGCTCGTCCTCCGCGTCGCTGGCCTCGCGCACCTCGGCGACCGGACCGAACGGTTCCAGCGGCCAGCCGAGCGTCAGCTCCCGCACGTCACAGTGGGCCTGCCGGGCGAGGGCCGCCGTGATCAGCGAGGGCAGCACGAAGCGGTCGCCGGCGACCAGCACCCGCACACTGGAGGCCATCACAGGGCGTCTTTCGTCTCGTCGTCCAGGACAGGGGCGGCCGGGGCCGGCCCGGGACCGGTGGCGCGCGCCTCGTACCGCACCGGCGAGAGGATCGCTCGCTCGACACGGTGGGTCGCTTCGGATGTACAGGTTGTAATGACCATCCGGTGGGCGTCAATCCCTCGGGCACGGGAAAGACAGGAAGAACCCCCATACGGGCATGGGGAGTTGACCGAACGGGCAGGAGGCGCGGAATCCGGTGGCACGCGGAGAACCGGTACGCCGGAGCGAGCGGCATCGGGCTCACCGCGCTGGGGCGGGCGCAGGCCGAGGCGCTGGGGAAGTGGGTGGGGGAGCGGCCCGTGGACGCCGTGTGGTGCTCGCCGCTGACCCGGGCCGTGGCCACCGCCGAGCCCGCCTGCCGGGTGCTCGGCATCGAGGCGCGGCGCGGCCACACGACGGAAGGCCCTCCGTGAGTCACGTCCTCACGGAGGGCCTCCCTCCATCCGCCCGCCGCCGTGAAGGGTGAGAAGACGATCACGAGGCGGGACGCTTCAGGGGCGCGCGCTCACGGCGCGAGCAGCAGCGCGTTCGCGCGGGACTTGGCGGCCTCGTAGCGCCGGGCCACGTCCTGCCAGTTGACCACCTGCCACATGGCCTCGATGAAGTCGACCTTCTGGTTCTTGTACTGGAGGTAGAAGGCGTGCTCCCAGGCGTCGAAGACCAGGATCGGGGTCGAGCCCTGGCCGACGTTGCCCTGGTGGTCGTAGACCTGCTCCACGATCAGCCGTCCGCTCAGCGGCTCGTACGCGAGCACGCCCCAGCCGGAGCCCTGGGTGGTGGCCGCCGCCTTGGACAGCTGGCTCTTGAACGCGGCGAAGGAGCCGAAGGACTCCTTGACGGCGTCGGCGAGTTCGCCCACGCCGTCCGCCGCCAGCGGCTCGCCGCCGCCGTCCTTCGGGCCGGTCATGTTCTGCCAGTAGATGCTGTGCAGGATGTGCCCGGACAGATGGAAGGCCAGGTTCTTCTCCAGCCCGTTGACCGAGCCCCACGACTCCTTGTCCCGCGCCTCCGCCAGCTGTTCCAGCGTGTCGTTGGCGCCCTTCACATAGGCGGCGTGGTGCTTGTCGTGGTGCAGCTTGATGATCTCGGGGCTGATCACGGGGGCCAGCGCCGAGTAGTCGTACGGGAGGTCGGGCAGCGTGTAGACGGGCATGGGTGATCCCCTCCGGAACCTTATTGCAAGTCTCTTGCAACTACACGCTAGCAACAACAGTGTCCGGGCAACAGAAAGGCCCCCACGTGTCGCACGTGGGGGCCCGGTCCGCCTGCGGCGCGGGGGTCAGCGCCGGGCGCGCGCCCGCTGCCAGACGTATCCCACCGCCGCGAGCACCACGGTCATCGCGCCCGACGAGTACAGCTGGACCCGGGTGTCCGGCTGCCGCGCCATCAGCACGAAGACCGCGGCCATCCCGGCCAGCGCCACCCAGGTGAGGTACGGGAACGCCCACATCCGCACCACCAGCTTCTCCGGCGCCTCCCGCTCGATCCGGCGGCGCAGCAGCAGCTGGGAGACCGCGATGAAGATCCAGACGACCAGGATCACCGCGCCGATCATGTTCAGCAGCCACGGGAAGACGTCGTCGGGCCGCCAGTAGCTCAGCAGCACGCAGAAGAAGCCGACGACGCAGGAGGTGAGCACGCCGATCCGGGGCACCCCGCCGGACAGCTTCGCCAGCGCCTTCGGGCCCTGGCCGCGCTCGACCAGGGAGAAGGCGATGCGCGAGGAGCCGTAGATGTTGGCGTTCATCGCGGACAGCAGCGCCACGAACACCACCACGTCCATCAGCCGGGCCGCGCCCGGGATGCCGAGGTGGTCCAGGGTCGCGACGTAGGGGCCGCGCGCCACGACCTCCGGGGAGTCCCAGGGCACCAGGGTGACGACGACGGCCATGGAGCCGATGTAGAACACGGCGATGCGCCACATCGCGGTGCGCACCGCGCGCGCCACGCCCCGCACCGGGTCCTCCGACTCCGCCGCCGCGATGGTGACCGTCTCCAGGCCGCCGTAGGCGAAGACCGAGGCGAGCAGGCCGATGACCAGGCCCTGGCCGCCGTGCGGCAGGAAGTGGGACAGATGGGAGGTGCCGGGCGCGTCCGTGCCCGGCAGCACGCCCGTGATGGCGAGCACGCCCAGCACCAGGAACAGCGAGATCGCGCCGACCTTGAGCGCGGCGAACCAGAACTCGAACTCGCCGAAGTTCTTCACCGCGGCCAGGTTGGTGCCGAGGAAGACCAGCATGAACAGCGCGACCCAGATCCACTGCGGGCTGCCCGGCACCCAGCCCTGGACGATCTTGGCCGCGCCGATGCCCTCCAGGCCCACGGCGGTGCACAGCAGCACCCAGAAGGACCAGCCGGCCGCGAACCCGGCCCAGGGGCCGATCGCCCGCTCGGCATGGGCCGAGAAGGAGCCGGACGACGGGTAGGCGGCCGACATCTCGCCGAGCATCCGCATCACGAGCATCACCAGCAGCCCGGACAGGGCGTAGGCGATCACGATGGACGGGCCGGCCGCGGCGATGCCCGCCCCCGAACCCACGAACAGGCCCGCGCCGATCACGCCGCCGAGGGCGATCATCGACAGGTGGCGCTGTTTGAGGCCGTGGGCGAGTGAGGCACCCTCCGTCTGCGGTGGTGTCTCGGTGCGGGTGCTGCTGGGCATGGGCGCGGCTCTCCCGTGCGGTGTGGGGGGTAAAAACTCCCTAAGTCTGGGCGGCCCGTCCGCTTGTGCGAAGGAGCCGCCCAGTATCCGGACACCCGGCGCGCGGAGAGTGAGATTCCGGTTACACCGCCACGGGGTCCCCGACGGGCGTGTAGTGCGAGGCGTCGCCCTCGATGGAGTAACTCTCCTTGCCCTCGACGCCGACCGGGACGTCACCGGCGACGGTCACCCGGTGCAGCCGGCGCGGCAGCCCGTCGTAGTTGTCGATGGCGTAGTGCTGGGTGATCCGGTTGTCGAACAGCACCAGCTCGCCCTCCGCCCAGCGGTGGCGCAGGATGTTCTCCGGGCGGGTGACGTAGGACTGGAGCAGGTCGAGCACCTTGCGCGACTCGCCCACCGACAGGCCAGTGATCCGCTGCGCGAACCCGCCGATGAACAGCCCGCGTTCCCCGGTCAGCGGGTGCACGCGGACCACCGGGTGGGCGGTGCGGTACCTGATCGAGGTGAACCGGGCGCGGCGCTCGGCCAGCTCCGCGTCGATCTCCTCGTCCGGTACGGCGTAGTCGTAGTCGTTGGTGTGCTCGGCCCACAGGGTGTCCGCGAAGCGGCGCAGCGGCTCGGGCAGGTCCCGGTAGGCGGCCGCCGCGTTCGCGATCAGGGTCTCGCCGCCGTACGGCGGGACGGTGATCGAGCGCAGGGTGCTGGCCTGCGGCGGATTGAGGACGAAGGTGACGTCCGTGTGCCAGTGGTTGGCGATGCCCCGCTCGCTGTCCACGGGGAGCACGTTCGGGGCGCCCTCGACGGCCTCGACGGTCGGATGGGCGGTGGTCAGCTCGCCGAAGTGCCGGGCGAAGGCCTGCTGGCCCGCGTCGTCCAGGCCCTCGGCGGCGAAGACCAGCGCCTTGTGGACGTTGAGGGCCTCGCGGATGCCGGTCACCTCCGCCTCGGTGAGCGGCCGGGTGAGGTCGACACCCCGGACGCGGGCGCCGATGCGCGCGGTGACCTTGGTGATCTCCAGTGACATGGGGGTTCCTTTCGGGAGGGGTCGCGGAAGGCGTCGGGGTCAGCTGTGGGAAGGGGTCGGGTACCGGTTGGCGGGGCGGGGCAGGCCGTAGCGCTCGCGCAGGGTCCGGTGCGGGCCGTACCCCTCGCGGAACAGCCCCCGGGCGCGCAGGACCGGTACGACGTGCTCCACGAAGGCGTCCAGGCCCGAGGGCAGCACGGGCGGCATGACGTTGAAGCCGTCGGCCGCTCCTTGCGTGAACCAGGTCTCGATCCGGTCCGCGATCTGCTCGGGCGTCCCGGCGAAGGTCTGGTGCCCGCGCCCGCCGCCGAGCCGGCCGATCAGCTGCCGCACGGTGAGCTGCTCGCGCCGGGCCAGCGACACCACGAGGGTGTAGCGGCTCCTGGCGCCCTCGACGGCGGACTCGGGCGGCAGGTCCCCGGGCAGCCGCCGGTCCAGCTCCAGCGAGTCGGGCGCGAGCTGGAGCAGCCGTTCCAGGCGCCTGAGCCCGTGCTCGGGCACGATGTGGTCCTCCAGGACCCGCTCGGCCGCCCGCGCCTCGGCCTCCGTGGACCCGATGACCGGCACGATCCCGGGCAGCACCTTGAGGTGCTCGGGGTTCCGTCCGGCCCGCCGGGTGCGGTACTTGAGGTCCGCGTAGAAGACCTGCGCGTCGGCGAGGGTCTGCTGCGCGGTGAACACCGCCTCCGCGTACCGCGCCGCGAACGCCTTGCCGTCCGCCGAGGAGCCCGCCTGCACCAGCAGCGGACGCGCCTGCGGGGAGCGCGGCACGTTGAGCGCGCCCGCGACCCGGAAGTACGGTCCCTCGTGCCGGGGCGGATGGATCTTGCGGTCGTCGCCCCAGACACCGGCGGCCTTGTCGGCGACGATCGCGTCGTCCTCCCAGCTGTCCCACAGCTTCAGCGCCACGTCCAGGAAGTCGGCGGCGCGCGCGTACCGCTCGGCGTGCGGCGGCTCCTGCTCCAGACCGAAGTTGCGCGCCGCCTCCGCGCCGGCGGTGGTGACGATGTTCCAGCCGGCCCGGCCGCCGCTGACGATGTCCAGCGAGGCGAGCCGGCGGGCCAGGTCGTAGGGCGAGTTGTAGGAGGTGGAGGCGGTGGCGATCAGGCCGATGTGCTCGGTGGCCGTCGCCAGCGCGGTCAGCAGGGTCAGCGGCTCCAGGGCACCCGCCGGACGCTGCCCGATGTCGCTCCACAACTGCGGGCTGTCGGCCAGGAACACGCTGTCGAAGGTGCCGCGCTCGGCGATCCGCGCGAGCCGTACGTAGTGCCGCGGGTCGACGTGCGCGTACGGGTCGCTCTCCGGCAGCCGCCAGGAGGCCTCGTGGTGGCCGGTGTTCATGAGGAACGCGTTCAGGTGCAGTCGCCGTGCCGCGGTCACCGGTGGTCCTCCGTGACGCCGAGGGCGGCCAGCAGCCGCTCCCGGTACTCGCCCAGCAGCGGCTCCCGGTAGGAGCGCGGGTGGGGGCGGTCGACGGCCAGATCGAGTCCGATGCGGCCGCGGTCCAGGACGAGGACCCGGTCGGCGAGCACGATCGCCTCGTCCACGTCATGGGTGACCAGCAGCACGGAGGGCCGATGGCGCTCCCACAGCTCGCGCAGCAGATGGTGCATCCGGATCCGGGTCAGCGCGTCCAGGGCGCCGAACGGCTCGTCGGCCAGCAGCAGTTCGGGCTCCCGGACCAGGGCACGGGCCAGCGCGGCCCGCTGCGCCTCGCCGCCGGACAGCTCGCCCGGCCAGGCCCGCTCCCGGCCCGCCAGCCCGACCTCCGCGAGGGCCGCCCGGCCGCGCTCCACCGCGCCCTTTCCGTCCAGGCCCAGCACGACGTTGTCCAGCACCCGGCGCCAGGGCAGCAGCCGGGAGTCCTGGAAGGCCACCGACACCCGCCGCGGCGCCGCGACGTGCCCGGTCCCGGTCACCCCGTGGTCGAGTCCGGCGACCGCCCGCAGCAGGGTGGACTTGCCAGAACCGGAGCGCCCCAGCAGGGCCGTGAACTGTCCGGCGGGCAGCTCCAGATCGATGCCGTCGAGGACCGTACGGCCCCCGAACGACCGCTTCAGGTCCCGCAGCCGGACGGCGGGCCGGGTCAGCTGCTCAGTGTGCGGCGCCATGACAGCACCCTCCGTTCGACGAGACGGACCGCGCTGTCGGAGACCAGGCCGAGCACGCCGTAGATCAGCAGGCCGACGAGGATGATGTCGGTACGGCCGTAGTTCTGCGCCTGGAACATCAGATAGCCGAGGCCGCTGGTGGCGTTGATCTGCTCCAGCACCACCAGGCCCAGCCAGGAGCCGGTCACCCCGAGCCGCAGCCCCACGAAGAACCCGGGCAGCGCCCCCGGGATCACCACCCGGCGCACGAACGCGAGCTTCGACAGGCCCTGCACCTCGGCGAGTTCGACGTACCGGCTGTCGATGCCGGCCAGCGCGGCATGCGTGTTCAGATAGACCGGGATGTAGACGACGATCGCGATGATGGCGACCTTGAACGTCTCCCCGATGCCCAGCCAGAGGATGAACAGCGGGATCAGACCGAGGGTGGGGATCGCCCGGTTGAGCTGCACCGTGCCGTCGACCAGCGCCTCGCCTATCCGGCTGAGCCCGGCGACCAGCGCGAGCAGCACCCCGGCGGCCAGCCCGATCGCGAAGCCGTACCCGGCCCGCCGCAGCGAGGTCAGCACATCGGTGGGCAGCGTGCCGTCGGTCCACAGCCGGCCGAGGGTGCGCAGCACCGTCCAGGGCGCCGGTATCGCGGCCGGATCGAGCTGACCCGCGGCCGACGCGGCGGCCCAGGCGCCGAGCACCAGCAGGGGACCGGCCAGCCGGGCGGCGGGCCACCGGCGGCCGGGGGCGAGCCGGCGCCGGCGGCGGACCGGGGGCAGCGCGCCCGCCTCGGTGGCGGGCGCGGCGGTCGTCGTGGTCACGGCGGTCACCTCCGGTACTCCTCGGGTACGGCCCGCGCGGCGATCGCCTCGAAGCGGCGGTCGAACAGCGTGGTCACGTCCGTGTGCCGGACGAAGCCGCCCGCCGCGAGCAGATCGGCGGTCTCCTGCTCCCAGCGGACGGCCTCGTCCCAACTGGGCGGGAACAGCGGTTTGCCGGCGAGCGCGGTGACGGACCGGGCCTGGTCGGGGCTCAGGTTCTGCGTCTTGACGTAGAACTCCTCGTTCCACTCGGCCGGGTGCTCGTACTGCCACACCTGGCCCCGGGCCCACCGCGGGATGTAGGCGGCGATGGCGGCGGCCTTGGCGGGGTCGTTCAGCACGGCCTGCGGCGCCCACAGCAGATTGAGCAGGTCGACCACGTCGGTGGTGACGGTGCGGGCGCCCTTAGCCGCGTACTGCTGGAGGTAGGCGGGCGCCTGGCTGTTGGCGAGGGGGGCCACGTCGACCTGCCCGGACTGCAGGGCGGTCAGGAACTGGTTGCTGGTCAGCGGCACCAGCGTGACCTGGCCGTACGCCAGGCCCGCCTGCTTCAGGGCGCGCAGCAGGACCACGCCCTGCGCCTGCCCCTGCGAGAAGGCGAGCCGCCTGCCCTTGAAGTCGGCGACGGAGCGGATGTCGCTGCCGGGCCGGGTCGCGAAGAGGTAGTTCGGCTTGCGGGTCAGCTCGACCGCCACGATCTTCGCGGCGAGGCCCTGGAACCGCGCCTGGATCGGCGGGATGCCCGCGTTGTTGGCGAGGTCCAGGGACCTCGCGCGGAAGGCGTTGATGACATCGGGTCCGGCGGCGAGGTTCACCCACTCGGACACGGTGAACGGCAACGGCGGGAACTTCCCCAGTCTGAACTGGAGTTGCTCCACCCCCTGGTACGAGGTGATCTTCAGGCTGGTGCCGGACGGCACCCGGGCCGACAGCGGCCGGGTGGCGGCGCCCCCGGTGTCGGCGGCGGCCTCGCCCTTGGCGCAGCCGGCGACGCCCAGGGTGGCGGCGGACGCGCCCAGCAGTGAGGTGAGAAAGAGGCGACGGTGCATGGGAGGTCTCCCGGAAAAGAGCCGGTCAACGGAAACAGGGAGAGCACGCAGAGAAACCCGGGGAAACACCGAGAAGCATCTGAGAAACCCTGCGAAATTCACGGAAACGCGCACTTCATGCGCGGCAACATGTCAGCAACAGAGGGCGCGACAGCCGGTCCGACAGCTCGTGAGAGGGCTCATGACCAGCATGTTCCCGGTGCCGGGCGACCGGTGTCAACATTCCGAGTTTCTGAATTAAATACCCTCAGGTGAGGCGCTCAAAGGATCGCGGAACAGCTCGTCGAGCATCACCGAACCACCCGCCACGGCCAGCACCGAATCGATGAAACTCGTCGGCAGCACGGAGGCGGAGCGGGAATTCCCGACCGCGTCCCGGAGCGCGTCCAGGCACTCCGGGACGTGCATGATCCCCACCTCGGTGACCACGACCGTCTCCGGATTGAGCACGTCGAGCAGCAGCCCGGCCGCCCGTCCCGTCGCCCGCGCCCGCTCCACCAGCAGCCGCCGGGCCACCGCGTCCCCGGCCGCCGCCGCGGCCACCACCCGCATCGGACGGGCGGCCGCGTCCACGATCCCGGCCTCCCGGGCCCGGCGGCACAACGTCCGCTCGCCCAGCTCCGCCTGGAGGCAGCCGGTACGCCCGCACGGGCACGGCTCGCTGCCGCCCGGCACCGGCAGATGGGCGATGGCACCGGCCGCGGACCGGGGCCCGTGGTGCACCTCGTCGCCGGTGGCGAACGCCGCGTCCACCACATTGCCCATGAACAGGTGCAGCACGCTCCCGCCGCCCCGGGCCCGCCCGAACAGCCGCTCCGCGTTCACCAGTGCCCGCGCGTGCCCGTCGACGTGCACGGGCAGCCCGGTGCGGGCGGCGAGCAGCTCCCGTACCGGCACCTCCCGCCAGCCCAGCAGCTCGTGTGCGACCACGGTGCCCGCCGCCCGGTCCACCCAGCCGCCGACGGCCACCCCGACCCCCAGCGGCCGCCGGTCCGGCACCTGCGCGAACAGCGCCGCGAGCCCTTCCGCGGCCCGCGCCAGCACCCCGTGCGGCTCGGTCCGCCGGTGCGTCAACTCCCGCCGGACCAGCACCCGGCCGCGCAGATCCAGCAGCGCCACCGTGGTGTACGGCACCGCCACGTGCACCCCGCCCACCACGAACCGCGCGTCGTCCAGCTCCACCGGCACATGCGGCCGCCCCACCCCGCCCGAGCGGCGCGGGGCGGCCGACTCCCGGATCAGCCCGAGGGCCGCGAGCCGGGCGCAGTGCTCGGTCACCGAGGCGGGCGACAGCCCGGTCAGCCGCGCCACGGTGCTGCGCGCCACCGGTCCGTGCTCCAGCACGGACCGCAGGACGACGCTGGCACTGGTGCGCCGCCGGTCGCGGTCGGCGGCACGCGGAACGGGGGAGACGAGGGTGGGGGCCGCACTGCGGGGCATGGAAGACCGTCCTCGGGGACCGGAGCCGACACATCGGGAACCGGGAGGGACGGGGCGGACCGAGCGGGCCCGCCCTATCCCGGACGGCGACAGGTGGCCGCGCCCTGACGCCGCAGATCGACATAGCGACGCGACGTGAAGTACCGGGCCTGGGCAACCATGTGCCCGAAGCTAGCAAACGGCCCCCGCGCCGCCCAGGGGCCGTCGTCCGGGCGGTCGCGGACCTTTGGGGGAAACCTACAGACGCGCCGTATGCGGCCCGCGTCTGCCGGACCACGCCACCTCAGTGACCGTAATCACGCCGCGCCCGATGTAAGGCGCGCACTTTGTGCGGAGCCCACCAAGTCGGCGATCACCCCTTTGTCGGGCGCTGACGGTGATCGGATTCGGGGCGCCGGTATAGCGTCGCGGTGTTCCCACCTGTCCCCTTCATCCCGCGGAGTCCCCATGAGCACCGCCACCGTCTCCACCCGCCCGGGTGCCGTCCTCGCCGATCTGCTGCCCGCGTCCCGCGTCCGCGACGCCGCCCTCGTGCTCGGCGGCGCCGCGCTCACCGGCCTCGCGGCCCAGCTGTCGGTGCCCGTGCCCGGCTCCCCGGTGCCGGTGACCGGTCAGACCTTCGCCGCGCTGCTGGTCGGCACCGCGCTCGGCGCCCGCCGCGGCTTCCTCTCCCTCGCCCTGTACGCGCTGGCCGGCGTGGCCGGTGTGCCGTGGTTCGCGGGCGGCGACTCCGGTTCCGGTTCCGTCTCCTTCGGCTACGTCCTCGGCATGCTGCTGGCCTCCGCCGTCGTGGGCGCCCTGGCCCGCCGCGGCGCCGACCGCTCCCCGCTGCGCATGGCGGGCACGATGGTCCTCGGCTCGGCCGTCATCTACGCGGTCGGCGTCCCGTACCTGGCCCTGGCCGCCCACTACTCCCTCGCCCAGGCGGCGGCGGTCGGCCTCGTCCCCTTCCTGATCGGCGACGCCCTCAAGGCCGCGCTCGCGATGGGTCTGCTGCCCACCGCGTGGAAGTTCGCCGGCAAGCGCTGATCCGCCGGCACGGTACGACGGCCGCGGGGCCCGACGAAGTTCGTCGGGCCCCGCGGCCGTCTGCGCGTCAGGAGGGGTCAGCCGATGGAGACCTTGTCGGCCGAGGCGTCGGCGGCCGGGGCCGGCCGGTCGCCCGCGACCTTCTGCTTGATCAGGGAGATGGCGACCACGATCGCCGCGACCAGCAGCGACAGCAGGACCGTCTCCCGGCCGTCGTGTTCGGTGTCGAACAGCATGTAGACCAGGACCGCCACGATCACCGCGGCCGCCGCCCAGGTCAGGTACGGGTACAGCCACATCCGCACGATGAGCTTCTCCGGCGCCTCGCGCTGGATGATGCGGCGCATCCGCAGCTGCGAGAAGCAGATGACCAGCCACACGAACAGGGCGACCGCGCCGCTGGAGTTGACCAGGAAGAGGAAGACGGTGTCGGGGAACTCGTAGTTGAAGAAGACCGCGACGAAGCCGAAGACGACCGACGCCAGGATCGCCGCCATCGGGACACCGCGCGAGTTGGTGCGGGCGAACGCCTTCGGGGCGTCACCGCGCTGGCCGAGCGAGAAGGCCATCCGGGAGGCCGTGTACAGACCGGAGTTGAGACAGGACAGCACCGCCGTCAGCACGATGACGTTCATGATCTGGCCGGCGTGCGCGATGCCGAGGGAGTTCAGCGCGGCGACGTACGAGCCGTCCTTCTCCAGCGACGGGGAGTTCCACGGCAGCAGCGCGACCACGACGAGGATCGAGCCCAGGTAGAAGACGCCGATGCGCCAGATGATGCTGTTGGTGGCCTTGGTGACCGCCCGCTGCGGGTCCTCCGACTCCCCGGCCGCCAGGGTGGCGATCTCGCTACCCATGAAGGAGAAGACGACCAGCAGGACACCCGTGAGGATCGCGCCCGGACCGTGTGGCAGGAATCCGCCGTGGTTGGTGAGGTTGGCGAAGGACGCCTGGTCCGTGTGGGCCCCCGGCAGCACACCGAAGATGGCGAGCAGGCCGACGATGATGAACGCGGCGATCGCCACGACCTTGATGCCGGCGAACCAGAACTCGAACTCGCCGTAGGAACCGACGGAGAAGAGGTTCGACGCGGTCAGCACCAGCATCACGATGAGGGCCCAGCCCCACTGCGGCACCGCCGGGACCCAGCCCGACAGGATCTTGGCACCCGCGGTCCCCTCCACGGCGAGCACGACGACCCAGAAGAACCAGTAGAGCCACCCGATGGAGAAACCGGCCCAGCGGCCGAGCGCGCGGTCGGCGTGCTCGGAGAAGGAGCCGGAGGTCGGGTTGGCGGCGGACATCTCGCCCAGCATTCGCATCACGAGGACGACGAGGGTGCCGACGAGGGCGTAGGACAGCAGGATGCCGGGGCCCGCCGCGGCGATGCCGGAGCTGGAGCCGACGAAGAGGCCGGCGCCGATCACACCGCCGATCGCGATCATCGTCAGGTGGCGGTTCTTGAGGCCTGCTTGAAGTCCGGAACCAGGAGGGGTCATGGACGGATTCCTTTGCGCCTGTTGAGCGGGGGTTCTCGTACGGGAACGGAGGTGCCGTTGAGGGGTCCGGTACGGGATTCGTACGAGCGGTGTACGAGTCGGTCCAGTGAATCCGAGGCGAACGAATTCGGGAACCTCTGAATCCGGATTGTTACTTGAGGTTCCCTTGAGGTTCTATGGTCCCGCTCACATTCGAGCTACGGAATTCGTAGCGCCGCCGCGTTCCCCTCCTTCGCCGTCCGGGCGCCGCCGACCCGGGGCTGCTGCCCCGTATCCGTCGTGTCACACTCGTGGCATGCGCGTGTACCTCGGCTCGGACCATGCCGGCTACGAACTCAAGAACCACCTCGTCGAGTGGCTCAAGGAGGCGGGCCACGAGCCCGTCGACTGCGGGCCGCACATCTACGACGCCCAGGACGACTACCCGCCCTTCTGCCTGCGGGCGGCCGAGCGTACGGCCGCGGACGCCGACGCCCTCGGCATCGTGATCGGCGGCTCCGGCAACGGCGAGCAGATCGCCGCGAACAAGGTGAAGGGCGTGCGCGCGGCGCTGGCCTGGAGCGAGGAGACGGCGTCCCTCGGGCGTCAGCACAACAACGCCAACGTGGTCGCCGTGGGTGCGCGCATGCACACCACGGAGGAGGCCACGAAGTTCGTCGAGGTGTTCCTCGCCACCCCGTTCTCGGGTGACGAGCGCCACATCCGCCGCATCGACATGCTCTCCGACTACGAGACCACGGGCGACCTCCCCCCGATCCCGGCGCACCACCCCCAGGCGTAAGCCCCGCCCGGACCGGCGTCCGGCCCGCTTTCCCCACCCGCCCTCCGGCCCGACTCGACGGGCCGGAGGGCGGGCGTCATGGGCGCCCCGTCCCCCGGGGTCGCCGGCGGCGGTTCCGTACGCTGGGTGAGTGCACCGCGGGGCCCGCCCCCGGTGACCAAGAGGAAAGGACGGCCCCGCCTTGCCCGAAGGGCACACCATCCACCGGCTGGCCCGGGACTACGCCGAGCGCTTCCTGCACACGGCCCCCCGCGTCACCAGCCCCCAGGGCAAGTTCTCCGACGCCGCCGCCCTCCTGGACCGCGCCGAGCTGACCGCCACCGAGGCCCACGGCAAGCACCTGTTCCTCCGGTTCCGCGACACCGACTGGGTCCACATCCACCTCGGCCTCTTCGGCAAGGTCGGCTTCGGCGACGCCCCGGCGCCCCCGCCCACCGACACCGTCCGCCTCCGCCTCGCCACCGACACGGCGTACGTCGACCTCCGCGGGCCCACCACCTGCGCCCTGATCACCGACGCGGAGAAGCGGGCCGTCCACGACCGCCTCGGCCCCGACCCGCTCCGCGAGGACGCCGACCCCGAGGCCGCGTACCGGAAGATCTCCCGCAGCCGCACGACCGTCGCCGCCCTGCTGATGGACCAGAAGACCGTGGCCGGCGTCGGCAACGTCTACCGCGCCGAGGTCCTGTTCCGGCACGGCATCGACCCCTACCGCGCGGGCCGCGACATCACCCCGGCCGAATGGGACGCGATCTGGTCCGACCTGGTCGCGCTGATGCGCCAGGGCGTGCGCGACAACCGGATCGACACCGTACGGCCCGAGCACACCCCCGAGGCCATGGGCCGCCCGCCCCGCGTCGACGACCACGGCGGCGAGGTGTACGTCTACCGCCGCGCCACCCAGCCCTGCCACATCTGCGGCGACGAGATCCGCACCGCCGGCCTCGCCGCCCGCAACCTCTTCTGGTGCCCCACCTGCCAGAAACGCTGACCCGGGCGAAGAGCTAGAAACTGTGCGGCAGCCACGGGGCCACAGCGGACCCGAACCCCACCGACGCCTCCGCCAGCGCCCCGCCGCGCAGCTCCCGCACCCGCCCGGCCGCCGCCAGCGCGGCCAGCGACACCCCGCCCAGGTACGCCGCCCCCAACTCCCGTACCGAAAGCGCGAGTTCCGCAGGCTCCGTCGTACGCTCGCAGGACGCCCCCTTGGCGTCCCCGGTCAGCCGCCAACGCCCCGCGTTCCAGGGACAGAAGGCGTCCGCCACCTCCAGGACGACGTCCACCGGCGCCTGGTACGTCCGCGCGGCCAGCGCCGTACCGACGTCGACCAGCCGTACGAAGCCCTCGTCCCGCACCCGCGGCCGGCAACGGCGGACGTCGGAGACCATGTGCTGCCAGCCGTCGTCCACCGGCCGCGCGTCCACCGACACGGTCGTCATCAGGTCGATGCCGCACAGGAAGCGCCACAGCGCGCCCTCCGTCGCGGGATCGAGCGCGGCGAGGTCCGCCGGCCGCACCGTGCCGTCGGCGCCGCCCGCGTTCCACTCGGCCCGGGTGCGGAACCGCGCGTACCCGGTGACCTGCCCGTCCCGCTCCGCGACCACGCACTGGAGCGCCGACGCCCCGCCGCGCGCCATCTCGGTGTCCAGCAGTCCGGCCCGCTCCCAGCCGGGCCGGCGGACCAGCATCCCGGGCCGGCGCGGCACCAGCGCCGCGTACACCGCCTCGCACGCGTCGAGGACGTCCGCCGGCGCCGCGTACCGCAGCCGTACCTCGTCGGTGCCGGCCGGCGGATCGAGGGTGACCCGGCTGGTGTCGATCTCCGCGGACAACCGGTACGTCGCGACGCCGTAGCCGAAGCGGCCGTAGATCGCCGGCTCGGACGCGGTCAGCACCGCCAGCGGTTCGCCCAGCGCCCGGACGTCGTCCAGCTGCCGGCGCATCATCGACGTCAGCACCCCGCGCCGCCGGTGCGTGGCCGCCACGCTCACCATGGTGACGCCCGCCGCCGGGACCGCCGCCCCGCCCGGCACGGTCATCCGGAAGGCGAACGACCCCGCCGTACCGACGATCCGGTCCCCGTCCCAGGCGGCCAGACCCCGGTCCGGGTCCAGCAGGGACCGGTGCAGTTCGCGGTCCTCGGGCTGCTCCGCCGGCCAGCCGAACGCGCGGTACAGGGAGCCGTACCACTCGTCCCAGTCGGCCTCACGCAGCACCCTCAACTCGGTTCCCCGGTCAGTCTCCATGCGCCATGCCTAGCAAGACGTCGCGGGGCGGGCCAGCGAATTTCGCCGGGACGGGGACGCGCGGGCGCCGGGTGGCGTTCACTGAGGGACGAACCTGTGAAACGCAGCCCGCACGGGGGACAAGTGGGACCTCCCGTGCCAAGCGGCCGGTGCGATGGATAGGGTCCCGAACTAATGGCAGCAGGACGAGAGACGCGCGCGAAGGCCGAGACGTTCACGGCCCGGTGGAGGATGCAGTGGCACCGGGCCCGCGTCGGCCTGCGCAAAAGCGCCGTCGACTACTTCCGCGGCGACGGCTCCGACTGGATCGCCTTCGCCGGGCTGCTGCTCACCGTCCCCGTCCTCGCGGCCCTCACCCTGTTCGACTCCGTGTGGTGCTCCCCGGCCATGCTGGTGCTGCCGATCGTCGCCGGCGGGCTGCTGCTGCGCCCGGCGAGCCTGCTCGGTCTGTACGCGGCGGCGGCCACCGCGCTGATCGTGGAGTCGGTGCGGCTGGGCCCGTACACCGAGGGCCCCTCGCGGGTCACCCCGGGCGTGGTCCTGGTGGTGGCCGCCTGCGGCTTCTTCGGCCTGCTCACCGCCCAGTTCCGCAGCCGCGTCGGCGTGCCCTGGCGGCGCGGCGGCACCATGCTGTTCGACCTGCGCGAACGGATCCGGGTGCAGAGCAAGCTGCCCAAGCTGCCGCAGGGCTGGCACCACGAGATGGCGCTGCGCCCGGCCGGCGGCCAGTCCTTCTCCGGCGACTTCGTGGTGGCCGCCCGCACCAACGGCGGCCGCACCCTGGAGGTCGTCCTCACCGACGTCTCCGGCAAGGGCATGGACGCCGGCTCGCGCGCCCTGCTGCTGTCCGGCGCGTTCGGCGGGCTGCTGGGCTCCCTGCCCCCGCACGCCTTCCTCCCGGCCGCCAACGGCTACCTGCTGCGCCAGGACTGGGAGGAGGGCTTCGCCACCTCCATCCACCTCGTCCTGGACCTCGACTCCGGGGACTACGAGCTGTACTCCGCGGGCCACCCGCCGGGGCTCCAGCTCAGCGCGGGCACCGGCCGCTGGGAGGAGAAGTCGGCCGAGGGACCGCTGCTGGGGGTGTACGACGGCGCCCAGTTCGACTCCGTGAAGGGCTCGCTGCGCCCCGGCGACGTGCTGATGCTGTTCACCGACGGCCTGGTGGAGACCTCCGACCGGGACATCGTCGAGGGCATCGACCGGCTCACCGGCGAGGCCGACCGCTATGTCGCCGGCGGCTTCCACGGCGCCGCCTGGCACCTCATCGAGGCCGTCGCCAAGGACGTCAACGACGACCGCGCCCTGCTCCTGATCTGCCGCGAGGCCTCGGCCCACGCCCGCTGACACACTGGGCGCATGACCGAGACACCGCCCGCGGCACCCGGACTCCTCACCCTCGCCGAGGTCGAGGCCACGGCCCGGACCGCGCACGAGGGACAGACCGACAAGGCGGGACGGCCGTACGCCGAGCACCTCGCCGCCGTGGCGAACGGCGTGCGCGCCCGCGGGGGCGACGCCGAGCAGATCGCGGCGGCCTGGCTGCACGACTCCGTGGAGGACGCCGCGCTCAGCCGCGCCTGGCTGGCCGGGGCCGCCCTCACCCCGCGCACCAAGGCCATCGTGGACGCCGTCACCAAGCGGCCGGGGGAGGACCCGGCGGCGTACGCCCGGCGCGTCCTCGACACCCCGGGCGCCCTGCTGGTGAAGGAGGCGGACCTGGCGCACAACGCCGACCCGGAGCGGCTGGCCGTCCTGGACGAACCGACCCGGAAACGACTGACCGAGAAGTACGCGCACATGCGCGCGCTCCTCGGTCTGCGTCAGAGCTGAAGGGCCCCGGATCGGGACGAAGAGCAGTAAAACCGGTCAGGTCGCGGCCTTTTCGTGCGCCTGCTGCCCCCGCTCCCGGGCCAGCCGGGCGGCGTCCTGCTTGAACGCCCACTCCATCTTCGGCTCCATCGCGAACCGGAAGACCCGCCGCACCGGCGCGGTGCACAGCAGGGTGACGGCGGCGCCCGCGAGCAGGGTCACCAGGATCTCGCCGAGCGGCCGGTGCAGCCAGGCGTGGTCGAACCAGCCCCGGTAGTCGGCGAACTTCACCAGGAAGCCGTGCAGCAGATAGCCGCAGATGGTGCCCGCGCCCAGCGTGGTGAACCAGGTCCTGCGGCCCGGCACCCAGGCGAAGAAGCAGGCCGTCAGCAGCAGCGAACAGGCCATCATCGCGAGCGTCATCACCGGCCCGCACCACCAGGGCGCGCCCAGCTCCTGCGCCGAGTCGCGGTGGTAGAACCACGCGGTGTTCATGCGCGGCACCGCCCACCAGCCGACCAGCAGCGCCGCGGCGAACACCGGCACCGCGGCGATCCGCACCGCGCGGCGGCGCACCAGCTGGAAGTGCTCCGGCTTCATGTTCAGGCCGAGTACGAAGTACGGCAGGAACTGGAGCACGCGCTGGAGGTCGAGGTCGTCGCCGATGTTCGGGGTGACGGAGGCCAGCATGGCGACGACGAGGGCCACCGGCAGCGGATGGCGCACCAGCTTCCAGATCGGCGTGGTCAGCCGCCAGACGAACAGGGCGCACAGGAACCAGGTCAGGAACCAGGGATCGAGCAGACTGATCTCCTGGTGGGAGCCCGTGACGAGGTTGTTGAACAGGGGGTATGCCGTCTCGAAGACGACATAGGGGACGAGGACCCCGGTGACCAGCCGCTTGAGCCGGTCCGGGCGCATGTCGAAATGACGCGAGAAGAAGCCGGAAATGATGATGAACGCCGGCATGTGGAAGCTGTACACGACCGTGTACAGGCCCTCCAGGATGCGGCTGTCGCCCTTCAGCGGCTCCCACGAGTGACCCATCGCGACGAGCACGATCGCCAGGTACTTGGCGTTGTCGAAGAACGCGTCGCGCTGTTTGCCGCCGGGTCTCGCCGTCTGCCCCGGCCGTTCCTGCGTACTCACCGGGGTACGCGGACCGGGCACTCCCGGCGCCGGCGGCTGGGCCGGGGGGAGCGGCTGCGGGGTCTGGCCGGGGGAGGAGGCGGCGTCGAACATCTCAGGCACCCTAGCGTCGTGTGCGGGATTCCGTAAAACCCCGTGCAGTCATTTCCGGTTATTCCCTGCGACTGCCCGCGAATTCAAAGGACTTGCGGTCCGTAATCACGTGACGGTGCCCACAGAAAAGCCCGCCGTTCACCCATGATGTCGGGATTCGTCCCCACCAAGTGGGGCATACGGCGTCTCTGTGCGATCAATTTGAATTACCTGCGCGCAAGTTGTGTGGAGCTGGAAACGAAGTCGCGTAATTCCTGCCGCAGTCGCGATCGGGTGCCCGTCGAATTCCTGTGCGGGGTGTCGCCCGGGCCGGGACGGCGTGTCCGACATCATGTCAGGAGCCGCATGGACCAGGCCCGTTGGTGGCACGATGGTTCTGGCGGGGGTGCGGGCCGTGCCCCCGGGCCGGGAGAGGGACCGACCGAGGGTGTGATCAGTTGTGGCCATTTCACTGTCTGTGGTGCTGCTGTTGGCGGTCATCCTGGTGGTGCTCATCAGGGGGAAGAACCTCAAGCCCGGACCGGCCATCGTGGCCATGCTCTTCGGCTTCTTCCTGGCCTCCAGCGGCATGGCGCCGTCCATCAACCGGTTCCTGAACTCGATAGCGGACTCGATCTCCGCGATCAAGTTCTGACCGGCCGCGGTCCCGCCACGGCCGGTGCCCCGGTGCCGGCCCTAGTGGTAAAGGTGCCGCCGCTCGGCCGGCTGCCGGCTGATGAACACCAGCCGGTCGAAGTCGACGGCCACCCCGCGCAGCAGCAGGTCGACCAGCGCGCGCGCCGACGACGCGTCGACCGGAGCCTCGCCGAACAGCGCCCGCCGGTACACCACCGAGGCGAGCAGGTCGACGAACAGCTCGGGGTCCACGTCCGGCAGCAGGTCCCCGCGCTCGACGGCCCGCCGCACCGCGACCGCGGCGGCCGCCCGGCCCGGCTGTACGAGGCTGTGCAGCAGGTGCTCGTGCAACTCGGGGTCGTCGGCGCAGTCGGCGATCAGCGGCGCGAGCACCCCGGCCGGCAGCCGCTCGTGCAGCACCTCGGCGAGCAGCCGCACGCTCTGGTGCAGATCGCAGCGGGTGCAGCCGTTGTCCGGGGCGGGCGGCACGACGAGGACCGAGGCGAGCGCGTCGATCACCAGCCGCTGCCGCCGGGGCCAGCGGCGGCGGATGGCGGCCTTGCTGGTGCCCGCGAGCGCGGCCACCCTCTCCAGCGCGAAACCGCCGTAACCGTCCTCGCCCAGCAGCCGCACGGTGGCCGCCAGCACCGCGGCGTCGATCGCCGGATCCCGGGGCCGGCCGCCGGCCGCCGGGCTCATGCGGCGGCGTCCTGGGGGTACCAGCGCAGCTCCACGGTGTTGCCGTCGGGGTCGCGCACGTAGACGGACTCGGCCGAACCCCGGGCGCCCCAGCGCGGCACGGGCCCCTCGACGACGTCGAACGTGCCGGAGGCGACGACCTCCTGCCAGTCCAGCGGATCCACCACCAGGCAGATGTGGTCGACGTTGGACTCGCCGCGGGGCCGCTCGACCAGGTCGATGACCGTGGTCCCGCTGATCCGCACCGAGGGGAACGGCACCTTCCCGGCCCGCCACTCCTCGACCCGCTCGCCCGCGAGCCCCAGCGGCCCGGTGTAGAAGCCCAGCGCCCGCTCGACGTCCGCGACGTTGAGCACCAGGTGATCGAAGTCCTTGACCCGCATGATCTTTCCCCCTTGTACCGGCCGAGCCGTTCCGCTCGCGTCCGAGTTATGTTCCGTACCGGTACGGATCGTATCGACGCCGCGGCCGCACATCAAGAGGCGGCCCGGAAACGACCGAAGGCCCAGGCGAGGAGACAACCTCACCTGGGCCTTCGGCATCCGGAGCGGGCGACGGGAATCGAACCCGCGTAGCTAGTTTGGAAGACTAGGGCTCTACCATTGAGCTACGCCCGCAGCGCTGCGCCGCAGCTCGGTGACCGCGGCACGAAGGCATCGTAGCGGGTCGCCCGTCCATTGGGCCAACGCGTTCGGATCACGCGTACCACGCGCCCCGCCTCGAAGAATGCGGCCGACGCGAACCGCCCGGCCATGTACCCTACGTCTCGCACCAGACGGGGTGTGGCGCAGCTTGGTAGCGCGTCCGCTTTGGGAGCGGAAGGCCGTGGGTTCAAATCCCGCCACCCCGACCACCAGCCGACCAGCGGCCCGCGCGTCGTGATGGTCGCCTTTTGGGGCGCCGACCGCCTGCGGTTACTATGCAAGCTGCGCGCCCGTGTGACCCCGGCCCCCACGGCCTACGTACTCCTCCGGGCGGCGAATCCGCCGGACCTGTCTGGCTCGGCAGAACCCAAGCAGTCAGCCACAAGGAGACCGAACCGTGAAGAGCGCCGTGGAGACCCTGAACCCGACCCGGGTTCGGCTCACTGTCGAGGTGCCCTTCGAGGAGCTCAAGGACAGCCTCGACGCGGCGTACAAGAAGATCAACCAGCAGGTCACGGTGAAGGGCTTCCGCAAGGGCAAGATCCCGGCCCGCGTCATCGACCAGCGGTTCGGCCGCGGTGCGGTCCTGGAGGAGGCGGTCAACGACGCGCTCCCGAAGTTCTACACCGAGGCGGTCAACGAGGCCGAGCTGAGCCCGCTGGGCCAGCCCGACGTCGACATCACCGAGCTGAAGGACGGCGAGACGCTGAACTTCACCGCCGAGGTGGACGTGCGCCCGGCCCTGGAGATCCCGGACTACTCCGGCATCGAGGTCGAGGTCGACGCCGTCGAGGTGACCGACGAGGACGTGGAGAAGTCGGTCGAGCAGCTGCGTGAGCGCTTCGCGTCCACCTCCCCGGTGGAGCGCGCCGCCGAGGACGGCGACGTCGTCACCATCGACCTGGAGGCCAAGGTCGACGGCGAGGTGCTGGAGGACGGCATCGCCAACGGCGTCTCCTACACCATCGGCTCCGGCGAGCTGCTCGACGGTGTCGACGAGGCCGTCAAGGGCCTGTCCGCCGGCGAGGAGGCGACCTTCACCTCCGAGCTGAAGGGCGGCTCCGCCGCGGGCAAGGAGGCCGAGGTCACCGTCAAGGTCACCGAGGTCGCCAAGCGTGAACTGCCCGAGCTGGACGACGAGTTCGCGCAGCTCGCCTCCGAGTTCGACACCCTGGACGAGCTCAAGGCCGACAGCCGCAAGCGCCTCGCGAACATGAAGCAGTTCGACCAGGCCACCCAGGCGCAGGAGCGCGTCCTGGAGAAGCTCCTGGAGCTGGTCGAGGTCCCGGTCCCCGAGAAGCTGCTCGAGGACGAGATCAACACCCGCAAGCACAACCTGGAGCACCACCAGCTCGCGCAGATGGGTCTGACCCTCGACAAGTACCTGGAGATCCAGGGCAAGTCCGCCGAGGAGTTCGAGGCCGAGACCCGCGAGGCCGCGGTCAAGGGCATCAAGACCCAGTTCGTCCTGGACGAGCTGGTGAAGAAGGAGAACCTGAACGTCAACCAGGAGGAGCTCACCGAGCACCTCATGCGGCGTGCGGCCTCCTCCGGCATGTCCCCCGACCAGTTCGCCCAGGCCGTCGTCGAGGGTGGCCAGGTGCCGCTCCTGGTCGGCGAGGTGGCCCGCGGCAAGGCCCTGGCCGTCGTGGTCGAGGCCGCCTCGGTGAAGGACACCAACGGCGAGACGGTCGACCTCAGCGACGAGGACGAGGAGACCGAGGCCGCGGCCGAGGAGACCACCGAGGGCTGAACCGCCCCGCGGCGCCTCTGAAGGACGCCTGGACGGGCCCTGGGGACTTGTTCCCCGGGGCCCGTTCGCCTACCCGGGGACGGCCGGGCCGTGCCCCGCGCACGGCCGTGCCGCGGGCCGCTCAGGCGGCCTGGCACCCGCACCCGGGGGCGCGCCGCGTCCCGATGGCGCTACGCCCCCGGCGAACACTCCTATCTCCGGGATTCCCCGAACGGGCCCGAGCGTTAGGGTCCATGAGTACGGGGGCAGGGGAGTCTCCTGAAACCCCAAGCCCCCGGCAGGACGACGTGAGACGGCCCGGCGCCGTCGTGAGACGAGCAGGTGGATACGTGACGAATCTGATGCCCTCCGCCGCCGGCGAGCCCTCCATCGGTGGCGGCCTCGGCGACCAGGTCTACAACCGGCTGCTCGGCGAGCGGATCATCTTCCTCGGCCAGCAGGTCGACGATGACATCGCCAACAAGATCACCGCGCAGATGCTGCTCCTTGCCGCCGAACCGGACAAGGACATCTACCTCTACATCAACAGCCCCGGCGGCTCGGTGACGGCCGGCATGGCGATCTACGACACCATGCAGTACATCCCGAACGACGTGGTCACCATCGCGATGGGCATGGCGGCCTCCATGGGCCAGTTCCTGCTCACCGGCGGTGCCGCCGGCAAGCGCTTCGCCCTGCCGCACGCGGACATCATGATGCACCAGGGCTCCGCGGGCCTCGGCGGTTCGGTCACGGACATCAAGATCCAGGCCGAGTACCTGCTGCGCACCAAGCGCCGCATGGCGGAACTGACCGCGCGGCACTCCGGCCAGACCTTCGAGACGATCACCCGGGACGCCGACCGCGACCGCTGGTTCACCCCGGAAGAGGCCAAGGAGTACGGTCTGATTGACGAGATCATCTCGAGCGCCTCGGGTGTTCCGGGAGGCGGCGGCACCGGTGCCTGACCGGCCCGGCCGCGCCACGCACCGCCACCACCCACGCCCCCAGAACGCCACCAGGACGGTGAACATCCCATGAGCAACTTCCCCGGCACCGCCAGCGGCATGTACGAAGGGCCCCGGCCCGACGCCCGCTACGTCATCCCGCGCTTCGTCGAGCGCACCTCCCAGGGCATCCGCGAGTACGACCCGTACGCGAAGCTCTTCGAGGAGCGCGTGATCTTCCTGGGCGTCCAGATCGACGACGCCTCCGCCAACGACGTCATGGCGCAGCTGCTGTGCCTGGAGTCGATGGACCCCGACCGGGACATCTCGATCTACATCAACAGCCCCGGCGGGGACATGACCGCCCTGACGGCGATCTACGACACGATGCAGTTCGTGAAGCCCGACATCCAGACGGTCTGCATGGGCCAGGCGGCCTCCGCCGCGGCCATCCTGCTCGCGGCCGGCACCCCGGGCAAGCGCATGGCGCTGCCCAACTCCCGGGTGCTGATCCACCAGCCGGCCGGCTCCACCGGCCGCGGCCAGCTCTCCGACCTGGAGATCATCGCCAACGAGTTCACCCGGATGCGCGAGCAGCTGGAGAACATGCTGGCCAAGCACTCGAACCAGCCGATCGAGAAGATCCGCGAGGACATCGAGCGCGACAAGATCCTCACGGCCGAGGAGGCGCTGGAGTACGGCCTCGTCGACCAGATCATCTCCACCCGCAAGCTGAACAACAGCTCGGTCCGCTGACGCGGAGCGGCACGCTCTCAGCCCCCCTCGGCAGGGCTCACGGCAAAGTGAACCCTGCCAAGGGGGGCCCGAACATCGGGCCCGGCAAGGTACCGTCGGACATAAGGCAGCACCAGGAGCCACTGGACCGCAGTGTCCAGGCGGCTCCCAGGCGAAGGGGAAGCACACCGTGGCACGCATCGGTGACGGCGGCGATCTGCTCAAGTGCTCGTTCTGCGGCAAGAGCCAGAAGCAGGTCAAGAAGCTCATCGCAGGGCCCGGTGTGTACATCTGCGACGAGTGCATCGATCTCTGCAACGAGATCATCGAGGAGGAGCTCGCGGAGACCAGCGAGGTGCGCTGGGAGGAGCTGCCCAAGCCCCGCGAGATCTACGAGTTCCTCGAGGGCTACGTGGTCGGCCAGGAGGCCGCCAAGAAGGCCCTGTCGGTCGCGGTGTACAACCACTACAAGCGGGTCCAGGCGGGCGAGAACGGCGGCGCGAGCGGCCGGGACGACGCCATCGAGCTGGCGAAGTCCAACATCCTCCTGCTGGGCCCCACGGGCTCCGGCAAGACCCTCCTCGCGCAGACCCTGGCGCGGATGCTGAACGTCCCGTTCGCCATCGCCGACGCCACCGCGCTGACCGAGGCGGGCTACGTCGGCGAGGACGTCGAGAACATCCTCCTGAAGCTGATCCAGGCCGCCGACTACGACGTCAAGAAGGCCGAGACCGGGATCATCTACATCGACGAGATCGACAAGGTGGCCCGCAAGAGCGAGAACCCGTCGATCACCCGCGACGTCTCCGGCGAGGGCGTCCAGCAGGCCCTGCTGAAGATCCTGGAGGGCACCACGGCCTCGGTGCCGCCGCAGGGCGGCCGCAAGCACCCGCACCAGGAGTTCATCCAGATCGACACGACGAACGTGCTGTTCATCGTGGGCGGTGCCTTCGCCGGTCTGGAGAAGATCATCGAGGCCCGGGCGGGCGCCAAGGGCATCGGTTTCGGCGCGACGATCCTGTCCAAGCGCGAGCTGGAGGCCAAGGACGTCTTCGAGGACGTCATGCCGGAGGACCTGGTCAAGTTCGGCATGATCCCCGAGTTCATCGGCCGGCTGCCGGTGATCACCTCGGTGCACAACCTCGACCGCGAGGCGCTGCTGAAGATCCTGGTGGAGCCGCGCAACGCCCTCGTCAAGCAGTACCAGCGCCTGTTCGAACTCGACGGCGTGGAGCTGGACTTCGAGCGCGAGGCCCTGGAGGCCATCGCCGACCAGGCCATCCTGCGCCAGACCGGCGCCCGCGGCCTGCGCGCCATCATGGAGGAAGTCCTCCAGGGCGTCATGTACGAGGTCCCCTCCCGCAAGGACGTCGCCCGCGTCGTCATCACCGCCGACGTCGTCCTCTCCAACGTCAACCCGACCCTGATCCCGCGCGACGCGCGCGGCCGGGGCTCGGGGGAGCAGAAGACGGCGTAACGAGCCCGTACGGCGGAAGGGGCCCCGGTCGTCCGACCGGGGCCCCTTCGCATGCCCTGAGGGCTGCCGCGTCAGGCCTTCACCCGCACGTCGTTGCGCAGCTTCGCCGCCAGTTCCGCCGTGTCGTCCAGGGAGCCGCTCTCGCCCGAGGCGAGGGAGGCGACGCTGAACGACGTCACCAGGGCGACGGTGCTGTGGTCGCCCCAGATGCACATCGGCATCTTGATGGTCTTCGGCATGCCCGCGTCCTCGGACGACGAGCCGGTGCTGTCGATCTGCGCCACCTGGCACTTCATGATGCCGTGGGAGAGGCCGGCCGGGTGGACGGTCTGCGGGCTGCCGATGAGCTTGCCCTTGGTGTCCGAGCCGCTCTGGTCCTTCTCCGACTCCGACTTGGCCTTGGCGAACATGGCGTCCACCACCGCCTCCGGGTCGTCGATCGAGCCGTAGACGCCGCTGAAGGAGAGGCCCTTCTTGGTCAGGCCGGTGCCGTTCTCGTAGCCGCTGCTCACCTGGGTGGGGTTCTTGACCCCCCACTTCTCGAAGTCCGACTTGTCGGAGTCGCTGAGGCCGTCCGAGGAGTCGTCGGAGCCGGACTCCTTGGTGTACGTCCCGTTGATCACCGAGCCGGGGGTGATCAGCTTGTGCGGGCCGTCGTCCGCGATGCTCGGGCTGCTTCCGCCGCTGAGCGCGAAGTACGCGCCCACCGCGACCGCCGCCACCACGGCGACCGCGCCGATGATCAGGCCCGTCTTCTTCTTGCCGCCGGCCGGCTGGGGGGCCTGGGGCATGCCGTAGGGCTGCTGGCCGTAGGGGTTCGGCTGCTGGCCGTACGGGTTCTGCTGCGGGGGCACCCCGGGCTGCTGCGGGTAGCCGTACCCCGGCTGCTGCGGCGGGGCCTGCGGGGGGTAGCCGTAGCCGGGCTGCTGCGGGGCCTGCGGGGGCTGGCCGTACGGGCCGGGCTGCTGCGGAGCCTGCGGGGGCTGGCCGTACGGGCCGGGCTGCGGCGGCTGGCCGTACGGGTTCGGCTGCCCCGGCTGTCCGTACGGGCCGGGCTGCCCCGGCTGGCCGTACGGACCCGGCTGCTGGGGTGGCTGGCCGTACGGGCCCGGCTGGTTGCTGCTCATTTCTGGGATCCCCCTAGGACTCTTATGTGTTCCTGACATCCTGGACCAGCGCCCGGGGACGCAGGCCACCGGGGGCCGCACCGTTACAGAACAAACGCGTTTCGGGACCGGCCCGTGACCCCTCTAAACTGACCCCCGTGACCGACAACGCTCAGCAGCAGCCACCCGCGCCCGACACCGAACTGCCGACCCAGTACGCGCCGGCCGATGTAGAGGGGCCGCTGTACGAGCGCTGGGTAGAGCGGGGCTACTTCGAGGCGGACGCGAAGAGCGACAAGCCGCCGTACACCGTCGTCATCCCGCCGCCCAACGTCACCGGCTCGCTCCACCTGGGCCACGCCTTCGAGCACACCCTCATCGACGCCCTGACCCGCCGCAAGCGGATGCAGGGCCACGAGACGCTGTGGCAGCCCGGCATGGACCACGCCGGCATCGCCACCCAGAACGTGGTCGAGCGCGAGCTCGGCAAGGAGGGCAAGTCCCGCCACGACCTGGGCCGCGAGGCCTTCGTGGAGCGCGTCTGGAAGTGGAAGGGCGAGTCCGGCGGCCAGATCTCCGGCCAGATGCGCCGCCTCGGCGACGGCGTCGCCTGGTCCCGCGAGCGCTTCACCATGGACGAGGGCCTCTCCCAGGCCGTCCAGACCATCTTCAAGCGCCTGTACGACGACGAGCTGATCTACCGCGCCGAGCGCATCATCAACTGGTGCCCGCGCTGTCTGACGGCCATCTCGGACATCGAGGTCGAGTACCAGGACGACGACGGCGAACTCGTCTCCATGAAGTACGGCGACGGGGACGACACCATCGTCGTCGCCACCACCCGCGCCGAGACGATGCTCGGCGACACCGCCGTCGCCGTCCACCCCGAGGACGAGCGCTACAAGCACCTGGTCGGCAAGCTCATCAAGCTGCCGCTGACCGACCGCTCCATCCCGGTCGTCGCCGACGCCCACGTCGACCCGGAGTTCGGCACCGGCGCCGTCAAGGTGACCCCGGCGCACGACCCGAACGACTTCGAGATCGGCCAGCGCCACGACCTGCCGTCCATCACCGTGATGGACGAGCACGCCGTCATCACCGTGCACGGCCCCTTCCAGGGCATGGACCGCCTGGAGGCCCGCTCCGCCATCGTCGCCGCGCTGCGCGCCGAGGGCCGGATCGTCGCCGAGAAGCGCCCCTACGTCCACTCCGTCGGCCACTGCTCGCGCTGCAAGACCACCATCGAGCCGCGCCTGTCCATGCAGTGGTGGGTCAAGGTCGGCCCGCTCGCCAAGGCCGCGGGCGACGCGGTCCGCGACGGCAAGGTCAAGATCCATCCGCAGGAGATGGAGAAGCGGTACTTCGACTGGGTCGACAACCTCCACGACTGGTGCATCTCGCGCCAGCTGTGGTGGGGCCACCGGATCCCGGTGTGGTACGGCCCCGACGGCGAAGTCGTCTGCGTCGGCCCCGGCGAGGAGCCGCCCGCCGGCGAGGGCTGGCACCAGGACACCGACGTCCTCGACACCTGGTTCTCCTCCGGCCTGTGGCCCTTCTCCACCCTGGGCTGGCCCGAGCAGACCGAGTCGCTCGCGAAGTTCTACCCGAACTCGGTCCTGGTCACCGGCTACGACATCCTCTTCTTCTGGGTCGCCCGGATGATGATGTTCGGCCTGTACGCGATGGACGGCACCCCGCCGTTCCACACCATCGCCCTGCACGGCATGGTCCGCGACCAGTTCGGCAAGAAGATGTCGAAGTCCTTCGGCAACGCGGTCAACCCGCTGGACTGGATGGACAAGTACGGCAGCGACGCGCTGCGCTTCACCCTGGCCCGCGGCGCCAACCCGGGCGTGGACGTGCCGATCGGCGAGGACTGGGTCCAGGGCTCGCGCAACTTCGCCAACAAGATCTGGAACGCGACCCGCTTCGCGCTGATGAACGGCGCGACGGTCCAGGGCCCGCTGCCGGAGCCGTCGGCCATGTCGGCGACGGACCGCTGGATCCTGTCCCGCCTCAACTCGGTGGTCGCCGAAGTCGACGCCTACTACGAGGACTTCCAGTTCGCGAAGCTCTCCGACACCCTCTTCCACTTCGCGTGGGACGAGGTCTTCGACTGGTACGTCGAGCTGTCCAAGACCGTCTTCCAGGCGGGCGGCGAGCCGGCCGAGGTCTCCAAGCGGGTCCTGGGCGAGGTCCTGGACGTCACCCTGAAGCTGCTGCACCCGGTGGTCCCGTTCGTCACGGAGACCCTGTGGACGACGCTGACGGGCGGCGAGTCCGTCGTCATCGCCGAGTGGCCGGCCGACAGCGGCTTCCGTGACGCGGCCGCCGAGCAGGAGATCTCCGCGCTCCAGTCGGTCATCACCGAGGTCCGCCGCTTCCGCGCCGACCAGGGCCTCCAGCCGGGTCAGCGGGTTCCGGCCCGGCTGTCCCTGGACGGCACGGCGCTCGCCCCGCACGAGGCGGCCATCCGCCAGCTGCTGCGCCTCCAGCCCGAGGGCGACTCCTTCACGGCGACGGCCACCCTGCCGATCGCCGGGGCGGAGGTCGCGCTGGACCTCTCCGGCACGATCGACGTCGCCGCCGAGCGCAAGCGGCTGGCCAAGGACCTCGCCGCCGCCGAGAAGGAGAAGGCCCAGGCCACGGCCAAGCTCGGCAACGAGGCCTTCCTCGCCAAGGCCCCGGAGAACGTGGTGGACAAGATCCGCACCCGCCTCTCCAAGGCCGACGAGGACATCGCCCGCATCCAGGCCCAGCTGGAGAAGCTGCCGCAGGCGTAGCCGTCACCACGACGCCGAAGGCCCCGGTCCCGCGAAGGCACCGGGGCCTTCGCCCATCCCTGTCCGTGCGGCTCCGTAGACTGGGACCCGTGAGCGACCTCCCGCACGACGACAACGGCCGGCCCGACCCCCTCGACTCCTTCGAGGAGATCATCGAGGCCGAGACCACCCGCGACCCCGACCTCGCCGTGATCGAGGCCGGCAGCCGTACCCTCCGGACGCAAGGGGGAGCGCCGACGGCCGACGTGCCCGCGCGCCCCGAGGACCCCGAGGTCGACAAGGCGCTGCGCGAGGTCGAGGCCGAGCTGGCCACCCGCTGGGGCGAGACCAAGCTGGAGCCCTCGGTCGGCAGGATCGCCGCGCTGATGGACGTGCTGGGCGAGCCGCAGCGCTCGTACCCCTCGATCCACATCACGGGCACCAACGGCAAGACCTCCACCGCCCGCATGATCGAGGCCCTCCTCGGCGCCTTCGAACTGCGCACCGGCCGCTACACCAGCCCGCACGTCCAGTCGATCACCGAGCGGATCAGCCTGGACGGCGCCCCGATGAGCGCCGAGCGGTTCGTCGAGACCTACCGGGACATCAAGCCGTACGTCGAGATGGTGGACGCCGCCCAGGAGTACCGGCTGTCCTTCTTCGAGGTGCTCACCGGCATGGCGTACGCCGCCTTCGCGGACGCCCCGGTCGACGTCGCCGTCGTCGAGGTCGGCATGGGCGGCTCCTGGGACGCCACGAACGTGATCGACGCCGATGTCGCGGTCGTCACCCCGATCGCCCTGGACCACACCGACCGCCTCGGCGAGACCCCCGCGGAGATCGCCGGCGAGAAGGCCGGGATCATCAAGCAGGACGCGACCGTCATCCTGGCCCAGCAGCCGGTGGACGCCGCCCAGGTGCTGCTGAAGAAGGCCGTGGAGGTCAACGCCACCGTGGCCCGCGAGGGCCTGGAGTTCGGCGTCGTCGCCCGCCAGGTGGCCGTCGGCGGGCAGCTGCTCACCCTGCGCGGCCTCGGCGGCGAGTACCACGAGGTGTACCTCCCGCTGCACGGCGCCCACCAGGCGCACAACGCGGCCGTGGCGCTCGCCGCGGTGGAGGCGTTCTTCGGCGTCGGCGCCCAGCGCGCCGAGCCGCTGGACATCGACACCGTCCGCAAGGCGTTCGCCGCCGTCTCCTCCCCGGGCCGCATGGAGGTCGTACGGCGTTCCCCCACCGTCGTCCTGGACGCGGCGCACAACCCGGCCGGAGCCGAGGTCACCGCCGAGGCGGTGCGCGAGGCGTTCGACTTCAGCCGGCTGATCGGCGTGGTCGGCGCGAGCGGCGACAAGGACGTACGGGGGCTGCTGGAGGCCTTCGAGCCGATCTTCGCGGAGATCGTCGTCACCCAGAACTCCAGCCACCGCGCCATGGACGCGGACGAACTGGCCGCCATCGCCGTCGAGGTCTTCGGCGACGAGCGGGTCCAGGTCGAGCCGCGGCTGCCCGACGCCCTGGAGGCCGCGATCACGCTGGCCGAGGAGGAGGGCGAGTTCGCGGGCGGCGGGGTGCTGGTCACCGGTTCCGTCATCACGGTCGGCGAGGCCCGGCTGCTGCTGGGCAAGGGCTGAGGAGTCCGACGTGCGTACGCTCTGTTCATCCACTCTGATCGGCGAGTTCTTCATCATCGGCTTCGCCGGGCTGGTCGCCATGAAGGACCCGGGCCTGTCGGTGTCCACCGTCTGGCTGGTCAGCGGCATCGCCATGGTGCTGTGCGTGCTGCTGTGCGGCGTGGTGACCCGGCCCGGCGGGGTCGCCCTCGGCTGGGCCCTGCAGATCGCCCTGATCGCCTCCGGCGTCTTCGTGCCGACCATGTACTTCATGGGCGCGCTGTTCGCGGCCCTGTGGTGGGCCTCGGTGCACTTCGGCCGGAAGATCGACGAGGCCAAGGCCCGGTTCGCCGCGCAGAGCGGCTCCTCCACGCCTGACGCTGTGTAACGGGCGCCCGGACACGCCCTGTAACCTCGTCCCACCGCACACACGTTTCACGCGTAAGGAGTCCCCTCGTGAGCCAGCGCACCCTCGTCCTCCTCAAGCCCGACGCCGTCCGTCGCGGCCTGACCGGCGAGATCATCAGCCGTATCGAGCGCAAGGCCGGCTGGCAGATCACCGCGCTGGAGCTGCGCACCCTGGACCAGGAGACCCTGGAGCAGCACTACGGCGAGCACAAGGGCAAGCCCTTCTACGAGCCGCTGGTCGCGTTCATGGCCTCCGGTCCGGTCGTCGCCATGATCGTCGAGGGTGAGCGGGTCATCGAGGGCGTGCGCGCGCTCGCCGGTCCGACCGACCCGATCGCCGCCGCGCCGGGCTCCATCCGCGGCGACTACGGTGTGATCGTCCGGGAGAACCTGATCCACGCCTCCGACTCCGAGGAGTCCGCCGAGCGCGAGGTGAAGATTTTCTTCCCCGGCCGCGCCTGATACCGGCGATCGAGGGAACGAGCGCCCCCGAACGCCCGTCTCCACAAGCGAGGCGGCCCGCCATCTGGTGACAATGACGGAGACCCTCGCGCAGTGTTCGTGCAGGCGCGTTTACGATGGAAGCCTTCACGTCACAGCACCCGCCTCGCCTGCCTGACATGCCCTCAAAAGCTCGGGAAGGCCAGATGAATCCGGATGGGGAACTCAATGTCGTTCATCGGCCGTGACATGGCTGTCGACCTCGGGACCGCCAACACGCTGGTGTACGTCAGGGGTCGCGGAATCGTACTGAACGAGCCGTCCGTCGTCGCGATCAACACCAACACCGGTGGCATCCTGGCGGTCGGCGCCGAAGCGAAGAAGATGATCGGCCGGACGCCGGGGAACATCGTGGCGGTCCGGCCGCTGAAGGACGGCGTGATCGCCGACTTCGAGATCACCGAGCGGATGCTCCGCTACTTCATTCTGAAGATCCACAAGCGGCGGTACCTGGCGCGTCCGCGGGTCGTCGTCTGTGTGCCCTCGGGCATCACGGGCGTCGAGCGCCGCGCGGTGATCGAAGCCTCCACCCAGGCGGGCGCCCGCCAGGTGCACATCATCGAGGAGCCCATGGCCGCGGCCATCGGCTCCGGCCTGCCGGTCCACGAGGCCACGGGCAACATGGTGGTGGACATCGGCGGCGGCACCACGGAGGTCGCGGTCATCTCCCTCGGCGGCATCGTCACCGCCCAGTCCATCCGCGTCGCGGGCGACGAGCTGGACAACGCGATCATCCAGTACATCAAGAAGGAGTACAGCCTCCTGCTGGGTGAGCGCACCGCCGAGCAGATCAAGATCACCATCGGTTCGGCGTACGAACTCGAAGAGGACGAGCACACCGAAGTCCGCGGCCGGGACCTGGTGTCCGGGCTGCCCAAGACCGTCGTCATCTCGGCCGCCGAGGTCCGCAAGGCGATCGAGGAGCCGGTCAACGCGATCGTGGACGCGGTCAAGACGACCCTCGACAAGTGCCCGCCGGAGCTGTCCGGCGACATCATGGACCGGGGCATCGTGCTGACCGGTGGCGGCGCCCTGCTGCGCGGTCTGGACGAGCGGCTGCGCCGGGAGACCGGAATGCCGATCCATATCGCCGAGGACCCGCTGGACAGCGTCGCGCTCGGATCCGGAAAGTGCGTCGAGGAGTTCGAGGCGCTCCAGCAGGTTCTGGACGCCCAGCCGCGCCGATGACGCGGCACTTCGATTCCGCCGTACGAGACGTTCTCCTCTCGTGCGGCGGATCGTTGATATAGAGGCATAAGCTCCCCCCAACGGGCCTCTTGGATTTGCGCCTTGCCATTGGCGTCTTTTCCAAGGGCCCGACGAATTCCTACTTGAGGAAGGGCACGGCCGCCGCACGTGAGGGACACCAAAGAGAGCCGGCTGCTCCTGGTCCTGCTGATCGCCATCGCGTTCGCGTTGATCACCGTGGATATCCGAGGGGGCCGGAACTCCCCGGTCGACGGCGCCCGGCAGGCCGCGGCCGCCGTCTTCGGCCCGGTGGAGGACGGACTTTCCTCGGCGGTCGACCCGGTCGGCAACGCCATCTCCGCGGTCCGCGACTCGGGCAACCGGCACAGCAGGCTCGCCGAGCTGGAGAAGGAGAACGCGGCCCTCAAGGCGAAGCTCGGCAGCGACGACCGGACCCGCAGCCGGCTCGGCCAGCTCGACCGGATGCTGAAGCTCGCCGGCGAGGGCCAGTACGGCATCAAGGGCGCCCAGGTCATCGCCATAGGGTCGGCGCAGGGCTTCTCCTGGACCATCACCATCGACGTCGGCGCGAACGACGGCATCAAGCGGGACATGACCGTCCTCAACGGCGACGGCCTGGTCGGCCGGGTCACCACGGTCGGCCCCGACACCTCGACCGTGCTGCTCGCCAACGACCCGGACTTCACCGTCGGCACCCGCCTGGAGGGCAGCGACGAACTCGGCTTCGCCTCCGGGCAGGGCGACCGCCCGCTGCGCGTGGAACTCCTCAACGGCAAGGCGGAGGTGAAGAAGGGCGACCGGCTGGTCACCTTCGGCTCGGAGTCCGACAAGCCGTTCGTGCCGGGCGTGCCGGTCGGCGTGGTCTCCCGCGTCGATCCCTCCGGCGGCGGTCTGACCCGCACCCTGTACGTCACGCCGTACGTCGGCTTCACCAAGCTGGACGTCGTCGGCGTGGTCGTCCAGGGCCCGAAGAAGGACCCGCGCGACGAGGTGCTGCCCGCCAAGCCCAAGCCGGTGCCGACGCCCACGGTGACCGTCACCGTCACCCCGTCGGCGGACGCGAACGGGAACGGCGGCAACTCCGGCTCCGGAGACCGGTCGCGGAACGACTCGTCGCAGAACTCTTCACAGAACGACTCATCGCAGAACGACCAGCAGCCGTAGGAGCTGAATCCCCATGCGTGTCAACCGGATCCTGCTCTCCGTACCGCTGGTCGTGGTCGCGCTGGTGATCCAGGTGAGCGTCCTCGCCCGCCTCCATCTGCCGGGCGCCGTCCCCGACCTGCTGCTCCTCACCGTCCTGGGCCTCGCCATGGTGTACGGCCATGTCGGCGGCGCCCTCGTCGGGTTCGCCGCCGGCCTGCTGGCCGACGTCGCCCCGCCCGCCGACCACGCGGCCGGCCGCTACGCCCTCGTCCTCTGTGTGACCGGCTACTTCGCCGGACTGATCAAGCCGGAGAACGGCAAACTGAGGTCGGCGACCGGCCCGATGGCCGTGGTGGTCGCCGCCGCGATCGGCTCCACCCTGCTGTACGCCGGGGTGGGCGCCCTGGTCGGCGACACCGCCGCCCGCCATGTGGGCCTGCCCGGACTGCTGGTCTCGGCCGCCCTGTACGACCTGCTGCTCGCCCCGTTCGTGGTCCCCGGGGTGATGTGGCTGGCCCGCCGCTGCGACAACGACCCGCTGGCCGAGACCGGCGCCACCGGCAAGGCGGCCGACATCTCCTCGGGCTGGCTGTCCTCCGGCACCGGCCTGCACATCGGCAGCCAGCGCGGCGCCCTCGGCGCCCTGAAGGCCAAGGCCCGCACCCGTTCCGCGCGGGTCGGCCGCATCAAGGGGGTCAAGCGCCTGTGAGCGAATGTCAGGCCCCCGGCGGTCCGGGGCGATTCACTCGAACGGGTCGGCTTTCCCGGAACGCGGGCTCACAGGCTGATCGTTCATCATTCGTACGCGCGCAGGCCGTTCGCACAAACGCGCCGCGCACCCGGCCGTCCGCGCACTGAGAGGGGGAGACAGCCGCAGTGACCAACATCCCCGAGACCGGTCGGACCCCACGGGTCCAGATCCGGCTCGTCGTGATCCAGATCCTCGTCCTCTCCCTCCTCGGCACGCTCGGCGGCCGACTGTGGTACCTCCAGATCCGGGAGGGCGCCCAGTACCAGAAGGAGGCCTCCGGCAACCACGTCCAGCAGGTCGTCCAGCCCGCCGTGCGCGGCGAGATCCTGGACGCCCGCGGCGTCCCCCTCGCGGACAACGAGACGCGTCTGGTGGTCTCCGCCTCCCGCACCGACCTGCTCAAGCAGAAGGACGACGGCAAGGCGGTCCTGACCAAGCTGGCCGGGGTCCTCGGCATGAGCCCCGAGGACGTCATGCAGAAGGTCCGCCTCTGCGACGCCAAGACCCCCCAGCCGTGCTGGAACGGCTCGCCCTACCAGCCGATCCCGATCACCGACGAGGCCACGCCCCGGCAGGCCCTCCAGATCCGCGAGCGCTCCGAGGACTTCCCCGGCATCACCGCCGAGCCCGAGGCCGTGCGCCGCTACCCGGGCCCCGGCAAGTCCAACACCGCCCAGGTCCTCGGCTACCTCTCGCCGGTCACCGACGACGAGATCCAGAAGGCCAAGAACACCAGCTCGCCCTATCTGCGCTCGGACATGGTCGGCCGCTCCGGCCTGGAGCGGGAGTACGACAAGGAACTGCGCGGCAAGGCCGGCGTGACCCGCTACGAGGTGGACAACCTCGGCCGGGTCATCGGCAAGGCCAAGGCGGACGCCGCCCAGCCCGGTTCGAACCTGGTGACCAGCATCGACTCCCGCGTCCAGCGCGTCGCGGAGTACGAACTGGACAAGGCGATGAAGGCCGCCCGCCAGCAGTACGACTCCATCACCGGCGAGAACTACAAGGCCGACTCCGGTGCCGTCGTGGTGATGGAGGCCAAGACCGGCCGCGTCGTCGCCATGGCCTCGGCCCCCACCTACGACCCGAACGTCTGGGTGGGCGGCATCTCCGCCAAGGACTACAAGGCCCTCACCGGCAAGAACTCCGACTACCCGCTGCTCAACCGGGCCATACAGGGTCAGGCGGCGCCCGGCTCGACCTTCAAGGTGATCTCCACGGCCGCCGCGGTCCAGGCGGGCTACGCGTGGGACGGCGGCTACCCGTGCACCAGCGACTACCGGGTGGGCAACCAGGTCTTCAAGAACTTCGAGGGCGAGAACTTCGGCGACATCTCGCTGGGCCGCGCCCTGGAGGTCTCCTGCGACACCGTCTTCTACGGGCTCGCCGACCGGGAGTGGAAGAAGGACGGCGGCATCAACCCCAAGAAGGGGCAGCCGAAGGACTACTTCTTCAAGACCGCCCACCAGTTCGGCCTCGGCAAGCCGACCGGCGTCGACCTGCCCAACGAGCTGGGCGGCCGCGTCCCCGACCGCCAGTGGAAGCAGGACTACTGGGAGGCCAACAAGGACTCCTGGTGCAAGACCGGCAAGAAGGACGGCAGCTACGTCGAGAAGATCGCCTACGAGAACTGCCTCGAAGGCAACAAGATGCGCGAGGGTGACGAGATCAACTACTCCATCGGCCAGGGCGACACCCTCGTCACGCCGATCCAGGAGGCCATGATCTACGGTGCCGTCGCCAACGGCGGCACCGAGTACGTCCCGACCATCGGCAAGGCGATCGTCAGCCCCGACGGCAAGACCGTGCAGGAGATCAAGCCCAAGGTGCAGCGCAAGCTGCCGGTCACCCAGGCCACCCTCAAGGGCATGGACGACGCCTTCGCGGGCGTCATCACCCGCGGTACCGCGGCCTGGAAGTTCAGCGGCTGGCCCCAGGACAAGATCCCGCTGCACGGCAAGACCGGTACCGCGGAGGTCTACGGCAAGCAGACCACCTCCTGGATGGCCACCTACTCCAAGGACTACACGGTGATCATGACGATCGCCCAGGCCGGTACCGGTTCCGGCGCCTCCGGTGAGGCCGTGCGCAACATCTACAGCGCGCTCTACGGCGTCCAGGGCGACGGCTCCATCGACAACAAGAAGGCGCTGCTGCCCCAGCCGCAGGCGAGCCTGCCCAAGGTCCGCACGGACGGCACCATCGTCGCCCCGCCGGTCCCGAAGGACGCGGCGAAGGACACCGAGGCCGCCCAGAAGAACAACCCGAGCAACGGCGGCGACCAGCAGCCCGCCACCACCGCCCCGACCGACAACGCCAACCGCAACACCCGAAGGCGGCCACGCCGGAAGCGGGGGAGCCGGAGGATGCCCTCATGACCGGCGTGAACAGCTTCTCCGTCTCCGGGTACGGCCCCGAGCGCGCCGGCTGGACGAGGATCTTCGCCCGCGACTCCGTGACCCGCCGCCTCGACTGGCCCATGATGCTGGCCGCCCTCGCGCTGTCGCTGCTGGGCTCGCTGCTGGTCTTCTCGGCGACCCGCAACCGCACCGAGATCAACCAGGGAGACCCGTACTTCTTCCTGGAACGCCACCTGATCAACCTGGGCATCGGCGTCGCCCTGATGATCGGCACCCTCTGGCTGGGCCACCGCGCCCTGCGCAACGCGGTGCCGATCCTCTACGGCGCCTCCGTCATGCTCGCCCTGGTGGTGCTCACCCCGCTCGGCGCCACCATCAACGGCCAGCGCAACTGGATCGTGATCGGCGGCTTCTCCGTCCAGCCCGCCGAGTTCCTCAAGATCGCGATCATCCTCGGCATGGCGATGCTGCTGTCCGCGCGGGTGGACGCGGGCGACAAGCCGTTCCCCGACCACCGCACGGTGGCGCAGTCCCTCGGCCTCGCGGCCGTACCGTGCATGATCCTGCTGCTGATGCCCGACCTCGGCTCGGTGCTGGCGATGGTGGCCATCATCCTGGGCGTACTGCTCGCCTCGGGCGCCTCCAACCGCTGGGTCTTCGGCCTGCTCGCCACCGGTGTGATCGGCTGCGTCGCCATCTGGCAGCTGCACATCCTGGACCAGTACCAGATCAACCGCTTCGCGGCCTTCGCCAACCCCGACCTGGACCCGGCCGGCGTCGGCTACAACACCAACCAGGCCCGGATCGCCATCGGCTCCGGCGGGCTGACCGGCGCCGGGCTCTTCCACGGCTCGCAGACCACCGGCCAGTTCGTGCCCGAACAGCAGACCGACTTCGTGTTCACGGTCGCGGGCGAGGAACTGGGCTTCCTCGGCGCCGGGTTCATCATCTTCCTGATCGGCGTCATCCTGTGGCGGGCCTGCCGGATCGCCCGGGACTCGACGGAGCTGTACGGGACGATCGTCGCCGCGGGCATCGTGGCCTGGTTCGCCTTCCAGGCGTTCGAGAACATCGGCATGACCCTCGGCATCATGCCGGTCACCGGTCTGCCACTGCCGTTCGTCTCGTACGGAGGCTCCTCGATGTTCGCGGTCTGGGTGGCGGTCGGCCTGTTGCAGTCGATCAAGGTGCAACGGCCCATGTCGGCGTGAGAAAGCTGCCGTCCCGGGCGGAAGCCCACTAGATTCGGTTCATGGCGCAGTCGCAACGCGAGATCGAGCGCAAGTACGAAGCCGAGGACGGCGGGCTGCCCGACCTGACCGGCGTCGCCGGGGTGGCGGCCGTCCTCGACCAGGGCCTGACGGAGCTGGACGCCACCTACTACGACACCGCCGACCAGCGCCTCGCCGCCGCCTCGATCACCCTGCGCCGCCGCACCGGGGGCGCGGACGCAGGCTGGCACCTCAAGCTCCCGGTCGCCCCGGACGTCCGCGACGAGATCCGGGCCCCGCTGGCCGACACCCTCCCCGCCGAACTCGCCGTCCTGGTCCGCTCCCGGGTCCGCGGCGCCGAACTGGTCCCGCTGGTCCGGCTGCGCACCGCCCGCGCCGTCCGCCACCTGGTGGACGCGGACGGCGCCCTGCTGGCCGAGGCGAGCGTCGACGCCGTGACCGCCGAGCGGCTCACCGCCGGGGGCGGCACCGCCGAATGGACCGAGATCGAGCTGGAACTGGCCGACGGGGGAGACCCGAAAATCCTCGACCGGCTGGAGAAGCGGCTGGTCAAGGCGGGCGTGCGGCCCTCCGCCGCACCGTCCAAGCTCGCCCGCGCGCTGGCCCGGACCGGAGCCCGCCGCAAACCCGCCGTACCCGCCGAGCCGGTCACCGCGGGCGACCACGTCCTCGCCTACCTCCGCGCCCAGCGGGACGAGCTGGTCGCGCTCGACCCCGCCGTCCGCCTGGACACCCCCGACGCCGTGCACCGGATGCGCGTCGCCACCCGCCGCGCCCGCGGCACCCTGCGCACCTTCCGCCGCGTCCTCGACCGCGCCGCCACCGACCCGGTCGCCGCCGAACTGAAATGGCTCGCGGGCGAACTGGGCGTCGACCGCGACCAGGAGGTGCTGGCCGACCGCCTCACCACCGCCCTGGACGCCCTCCCGGCCGCCCTGGCCACCGGCCCGGCCCACGACCGCGTCACGGCCTGGGCGCAGACCCGGCGGAGCGGCGCCCACGGCCATCTCACCGGCGTCCTCGACTCCCCGCGCCACCTCGCCCTGCTGAACTCCCTCGACGCCCTCCTCGCCGACCCGCCGCTGCGCGAGGCCGCCGCGCGCAAACCCCGCAAGGTGCTCGGCAAGGCCGTGCGCAAGGACCTGGCACGGCTCACCACGCGCGTCGAGCGGGCGCTGCGCCTGCCCCCGGGCGAGGAGCGCGACCTTGCCCTGCACGAGGCCCGCAAGAAGGCCAAGCGCGCCCGCTACGCCGCCGAGGCCGCCACCCCCGCCCTCGGCACCCCGGCCGCCGAGCTCACCGCCGCCATGAAGACCCTGACCACCCTGCTCGGCGAGCACCAGGACAGCGTGATGGCCCGCAGGACCCTGCGCGAGCTGGCCGCGGTGGCCCACGCGGCGGGGGAGAGCGCGTTCCCGTACGGGGTGCTCCACGGCCTGGAGGAGGCCCGTGCGGCGGCCGCGGAGGCCGAGCTGCCCGGCCGCTGGCGGGCGGCCGGTGCCCGCTTCCCCCGCTGACCGTTCGGAGGAACCCCTCGGGCGGGTTACGCTGGATGGTCACCCCTGTCAGCTCATGAAGGTTCGCGAGATGCCTGTCGAGTCGGTTTTCCCGCAGCTCGAAGCTCTGCTCCCGCACGTGCAGAAGCCCATCCAGTACGTGGGTGGAGAACTCAACTCCACCGTCAAGAACTGGGACGAGTGCGACGTCCGCTGGGCGCTCATGTACCCGGACGCTTACGAGGTCGGCCTGCCCAACCAGGGCGTCATGATCCTCTACGAGGTGCTCAACGAGCAGGAGGGCGTGCTCGCCGAGCGCACCTACAGCGTCTGGCCGGACCTGGAGGCGCTGATGCGCGAGCATCGCGTCCCGCAGTTCACGGTCGACAGCCACCGACCGGTGAAGGCCTTCGACGTGTTCGGGCTGAGCTTCTCCACGGAGCTGGGCTACACCAACATGCTCGCCGCGCTGGACCTGGCCGGCATTCCGCTGGAGTCCCGGGACCGCACCGACGAGGACCCGATCGTCCTGGCCGGCGGCCACGCCGCGTTCAACCCGGAGCCGATCGCCGACTTCATCGACGCGGCGGTCATCGGCGACGGCGAACAGGCCGTCCTGGACATGACCCGGATCATCCGCGAGTGGAAGGCCGAGGGCCGCCCCGGCGGCCGCGAGGAGGTCCTCTTCCGGCTGGCGAAGACCGGCGGGGTCTACGTCCCGGCGTTCTACGACGTCGAGTACCTGCCCGACGGCCGTATCGCCCGCGTCGTCCCCAACAAGTCGGGCGTGCCGTGGCGGGTGTCCAAGCACACCGTCATGGACCTGGACGAGTGGCCGTACCCGAAGCAGCCGCTGGTCCCGCTGGCCGAGACGGTCCACGAGCGGATGTCGGTGGAGATCTTCCGCGGCTGCACCCGCGGCTGCCGCTTCTGCCAGGCGGGCATGATCACCCGCCCGGTGCGCGAGCGCTCCATCACCGGCATCGGCGACATGGTCGACAAGGGCCTGAAGGCCACCGGCTTCGAAGAGGTCGGCCTGCTCTCGCTGTCCTCCGCGGACCACTCGGAGATCGGCGACATCGCCAAGGGCCTGGCGGACCGCTACACGGACGACAAGATCGGCCTGTCGCTGCCGTCCACCCGCGTGGACGCCTTCAACGTCGACCTGGCCAACGAGCTGACCCGCAACGGCCGCCGCTCCGGTCTGACGTTCGCCCCCGAGGGCGGCTCCGAGCGCATGCGCAAGGTCATCAACAAGATGGTCTCGGAGGACGACCTCATCCGCACCGTGGCGACGGCCTACGGCAACGGCTGGCGCCAGGTGAAGCTGTACTTCATGTGCGGCCTGCCCACGGAGACCGACGAGGACGTCCTGCAGATCGCCGACATGGCGACGCACGTCATCCAGAAGGGCCGCGAGGTCTCGGGCTCCAACGACATCCGCTGCACGGTCTCCATCGGCGGCTTCGTGCCCAAGCCGCACACGCCCTTCCAGTGGGCCCCGCAGCTGTCGGCGGAGGAGACGGACGCGCGCCTGGAGAAGCTGCGCGACAAGATCCGCGGCGACAAGAAGTACGGCCGCTCCATCGGCTTCCGCTACCACGACGGCAAGCCGGGCATCGTCGAGGGCCTGCTGTCCCGCGGCGACCGCCGGGTGGGCGACGTCATCCGCGCCGTCTACGAGGACGGCGGCCGCTTCGACGGCTGGCGCGAGCACTTCTCCTACGACCGCTGGATGGCCTGCGCCGACAAGGCCCTGGCCGATCACGGCGTGGACGTCGACTGGTACACCACCCGCGAGCGCACCTACGAGGAGGTCCTGCCCTGGGACCATCTCGACTCCGGCCTGGACAAGGACTGGCTCTGGGAGGACTGGCAGGACGCCCTCGACGAGACCGAGGTCGAGGACTGCCGCTGGACCCCGTGCTTCGACTGCGGCGTCTGCCCGCAGATGGACACCCACATCCAGATCGGCCCGACGGGCAGGAAGCTGCTGCCCCTGACCGTGAAGAACGCGGGCCCGGCGCCGGCTTCGAGCGGGCACGCGCACTGACGACCGGTGAGGGCGGGGCCGCTCGGCCCCGCCCTTCGGAGTGTGCGGGTCAGTCCAGGTCGGCCTGCCACAGGTCGGGGCCGCCTGCCGGAGAAGCGGGAACCGGCTCTCCTCGAGATCGGCGTGCAGCACCGTGATCGACAGTCCGGACTCGGCCGCCGCCAGGTGGGACAGCATCCCCGCCAGGGGGAGACGCCGATGCCCGCGCCGGCGAAGACCACCGGGCACCCGGCGTCGTCGAGCACGACGTCGCCGTACGGCAGGGACAGCGACACCGTGTCGCCCACCCCCACGGAGTCGTGGAGCAAGCTGCGCCGCCCCTGGTACCCATGGCGGCCCCACCCGGCACGTCCGCCCCGGGACGCCCGCGCGGTGTCGGGGCGCGGCGGCCTCAGTCGTCCGCCGGGGGGCCGGGGCGCCGCAGGGTGCGGCGGGCCGTGCGCCAGCGCGAACGCGCCTGGCCGACCATGGCGTCCCACTGGCGGCGCACCTCGTCGTCGGGGGTGCGCTCGCCGTGGCCGATGCGGGTGAGTTCGTCGCGGATCTCGCGGCCCGCCACGGCGGAGCCGACGATGCACAGCATCACCGCGAACAGCGCGGAGATCATCGCGAAGACGGCGCCGACGACGCCGTAGCGCTGGGCGGAGGTGTTGAACAGGAGGGGGAGGTAGAGGGACGCGCCCACCGAGTAGACCGCGATGGCCACGGCGCCGGTGACGCCGAACGGGACCAGGTCCCGCCAGGCGACGCGGTGCGCGGACAGCAGGACGCCGCTCCAGACCAGGAAGACGGCGGTGACCGGCAGTTCGCCGGCCGCGCTGACCAGGTGCGCGCGGCTTTCCCCCGGCAGGGCCTGGACCAGGGCGCTGACCACCATGTAGCAGGCGCCCAGCAGGAGCCAGGCCAGGCCGCCGCGGGTGTTGCGGACGCTGAGGGAGCGCAGTTCCCAGGTCTGCTCGAAGAGGCGTTGCAGGGCGCGGGTGAAGCTCAGCGCGGAGACCGCGAGGAACACCGCGCCGACGACGCTCACGTCGGGCTGTCCCTGTCCGGGCGCGAAGAGGGCGTCCACCGCCGCGGCCCCCTCGCCGGTCAGGCCGTAGCGCGTGATCAGCTGCCGGGCGATGTCGTGGGAGCCGATGCTGGTCAGCAGCGTGGCGCCCAGGATCGCCAGCGGGACCAGCGCGGTCAGGGCGCTGGAGGCGAGCGCCATGGACCGGTCGAAGCCCGCGACCCGCTGGAAGCGGGCCAGCACCCGCAGCACGAAGGCAGGACGCAGCCAGAAGGTGAGGGTCCTGAGCAGACGACGGCCGCCGTGCTCCGCGATCGTGCCCTCCGGAGATTGGTCGGAAGGGGGTGAATTGCTCGAAAAGGGCAGGCTGTGAAGGGTATCCGGCCGTCCCGTCCCACCCGTGGCCGACACGGCGGGAACCTCCGGGCGTGACGGCACGTACTCTTGGTAGGAGTACGACCGCTCTCACGAAGGACTAGGACACTGGGCAAGCGACAGCCCGAAGGCCCGCCGCCCGCACCCGCGGTGCAGCGCATCCGACTGCGCTACACCAAGCGCGGCCGCCTGAGGTTCACCAGCCACCGAGACTTCCAGCGCGCCTTCGAGCGTGCGCTGCGCCGCGCCGAGGTGCCCATGGCCTACTCGGCCGGGTTCACGCCGCACCCGAAGGTGTCGTATGCCAATGCCGCACCCACCGGCACGGGCAGTGAGGCGGAGTACCTGGAAATCGCGCTCACCGCGCCGCGCGATCCCGAGAAACTGCGCGTCCTCCTCGACGAGTCGCTGCCCGCCGGGCTCGACGTCGTCGACGCGGTGGAGGCGCACACCTCGGGTCTCGCGGACCGGCTGACGGCCTCCGTCTGGGAGCTCACGCTGGCCGGAGTCGATCCGGCCGACGCCGAGCGCGCGGTCGAGGCCTTCAACGGAGCCGAGACCGTCGAGGTGCAGCGCATGACCAAGAACGGTGTGCGCACCTTCGACGCCCGCCCGGCCGTGGTGAGCCTTCAGGCGCACGGCGCACCGGCTGATGGGCCGATCGACCAGCCCTGTGCGATACTGCGGCTGGTTGTTCGGCACGTGACGCCTGCCGTACGACCCGACGACGTCCTGTCCGGTCTCCGCGCCGTGGCCGACCTGGCGCCGCCGGTCCCCGCAGCGGTGACCAGGCTGGCGCAGGGGCTGTTCGATGAAGAGACCGGCACGGTGACCGACCCGCTCGCGCCCGACCGCGAGGCAGCCACGGCCCTGACGGCCGCACCGGCTGCCGCCGCGACGGCGCCGGTGCCGGAAGGTCCCGCGTAGGACGGACGTCGTAGCGCCGCCCTCGTACTCGGGAGCCACCTGGGTCGGGCAGCGCACCGACCAGAAGACTTTCGCCAGGCCGTACCGACAAGGCGTACGGAACCGGCGAGACAGGACACAGAGTGCTCCCGTGCGGCGCCCGCGCCCCGGACGGCGGCCATCGCGCATCGCGCGGGCCGCGGACGTCAACGGCGGACGGCCCCTGAGGCCGATGCCGGACCGGGTGCGGCGCCCGGGAGCCTGACGGGAGAAACGCCCGCATGCTCGAACCGACCGAACCCAACGAGGGTTCCGAACCGAACACTCCGAGCGACACCCTGCCGCCGCGCAGGCGTCGCCGTGCCGCCTCCCGCCCGGCGGGTCCGCCCGTCGCGGCGGAGGCGCCCGCGGAGGTCACCGTCCCGGCCATACCGGCCGCCGAGACGGACGAACCGGCCGAGGCCGAGGAGACCGCCGCCGAGGCCGCCGCCCCGGCCGAGGAGGCACCGGCCGCGCGTCCGCGCCGTCGCGCCACCCGCCGTGCGTCCGCGCCCGCCGGGGCGCCCGCGTCCGGCGAGGAGGCACCGGCCGCCGAGACCGTCGCGCCGGCCGCGTCCGCGGCCGTCGCCGAGGGCGGCGAGGTCGTCGTCGGCGAGGAGGCCGCACCGCGCCGCACCCGCCGCCGGGCCACGCGCAGTGTCGCCACGCCCACCGCCGCGGCCGGGGAAGCCGACACCGCGACCCCCGCCGAGACCGAGACCGAGACCCCCGCCGAGACCGAGGCGCCCGCCGCCCGGCCGCGTCGCCGGGCCACCCGCCGGGCCTCCGCGGCCGCCGAGGCGCCCGCCGTGACCGAGGCCGCCGAGACCGCGGCGCCGGCCGTCGCCGAGGCCCCCGCCCGGCAGACGGAGGAGGCCGAGGCGCCCGCCGCCCGGCCGCGCCGCCGCGCGTCGCGCCGCGCGTCCGCCCCCACCGGGGCGCCCGCCGCGGCCGAGGTCGTCGAGACCGTCGTGCCGGCCGCCGCCGAGGAGGCCCGGGAGACGGCGCAGGAGCCGGAGACGGCCGAGGCCGCTCCCACCGCCCGCCCGCGTCGCCGGGCCACCCGTCGGGCCTCCGCGCCCGCCGGTGCGCCCGCCGAGACCGCCGAGGCCACCGAGGCCACCGAGACGGTGGTCCGGGTCACGGTCGAGGACGCGCCCGCCGAGGACGCTCAGGAGCAGGCCGTCGAGGAGACGGAGGAGGCGGCCCCCGCCCCCCGTGCCCGTCGTCGCGCCACCCGCCGCGCCTCCGCCCCCGCCGGTGCGCCGAAGGCCGCCGAGGGCGCCGTGCCGGAGGCCCCCGCCGCGGCGGAGGTCCCCGCCGTCGCCGAGGCGTCCGCCGAGGACGAGTCCGCCGAGGACGCCGCGCCGCGCCGCACCCGTCGCCGCGCCACCCGCCGGGTCTCCGCGCCCGAGAGCACCCCCGCTGCCGAGGCCGCGCAGACCCCGGAGGTTCCCGTCACCACGCACACCACCGCGCCCGCCCCGGCCGCCGAGGCCGTCCCGGCCGCCGCCGAGGCCACGCAGTCCGCCGAGAGCGCCGCGCCGCGCCGCGCCCGGCGCCGGGCCGTGCGCCCCGCGTCCGGCTTCTCCGCGCCCGCCCGGAAGGCCGCCGAGAACGAGGCGGACGGCCCGCGCCGGCCCGCCGGTCCCGCCGTCGCCGTCTTCCAGCCGCCGGTGTTCGCCGAGCCGCGCTTCCAGACCCCGGAGCGCGCCGCGGCCGAGGCCGCCGCGGAGGCCGCCGGGGCGGAGGAGCCCGAGGAGCACGCCGAGCAGCAGGTCGAGGAGCAGGTCGAGGAGCGCCCCGAGGAGCGCGCGGAGGCCGGTTCGCGCCGTCGCCGTCGCCGCCGTGCCGAGCGCCTTGAGGAGGCCCCGGTCGCCGAGGCCGCCGAGGACGAGGACGCCGAGGAGGCGGAGGGCGCCGAGGACGAGGACACCGAGGGCGCCGAGGGCTTCGAGGAGTCCTCCTCGCGCCGTCGTCGCCGCCGGGGCGGCCGTCGCCGTCGCCGCGGGGACGCCGCCGAGGGCGAGGGTGCCGACGGCGAGGACGAGGAACTGGCCGCCGAGCAGGCCGCGCAGGACGCCGAGGACACCGCCGAGCAGGAGGAAGAGGACGTCGAGGAACTGCGTGGCGAGGACTCCGGCGGCTCCAGCGCCGGCAGCCGCCGTCGCCGTCGTCGTCGCCGCCGCGCCGGTGACTCCGCCGTCGACGCCGAGCCGTCCGCCGACGACCCGGAGCGCACGGTCGTCAAGGTCCGCGAGCCGCGCAAGCAGAGCGAGCCGTCCGACGAGGTGCAGTCCATCAAGGGCTCGACCCGGCTGGAGGCGAAGAAGCAGCGCCGCCGCGAGGGCCGCGAGCAGGGCCGCCGCCGCGTCCCGATCATCACGGAGGCCGAGTTCCTGGCCCGCCGCGAGGCCGTCGAGCGGGTGATGGTCGTGCGCCAGCACGGCGAGCGCACCCAGATCGGCGTCCTCGAGGACAACGTGCTCGTGGAGCACTACGTCAACAAGGAGCAGTCGACCTCGTACGTCGGCAACGTCTACCTCGGCAAGGTGCAGAACGTGCTGCCGTCGATGGAGGCCGCCTTCATCGACATCGGCAAGGGCCGCAACGCGGTGCTGTACGCCGGTGAGGTCAACTTCGAGGCGCTGGGCATGGGGGGCGGCCCGCGGCGCATCGAGTCCGCCCTCAAGTCCGGGCAGTCCGTGCTCGTCCAGGTCACCAAGGACCCGATCGGGCACAAGGGCGCGCGTCTGACCAGCCAGGTCTCCCTGCCGGGCCGCTACCTCGTGTACGTGCCCGAGGGTTCCATGACCGGCATCAGCCGCAAGCTGCCCGACACCGAGCGGGCCCGGCTGAAGACCATCCTCAAGAAGATCGTCCCCGAGGACGCGGGCGTCATCGTGCGCACCGCCGCCGAGGGCGCGAGCGAGGACGAGCTGCGCCGGGACGTCGAGCGGCTCCAGGCGCAGTGGGAGGAGATCCAGAAGAAGGCCAAGAGCGGCAACGCGCCGACGCTGCTGTACGGCGAGCCGGACATGACCGTCCGGGTCGTGCGCGACATCTTCAACGAGGACTTCTCCAAGGTCATCGTCAGCGGTGACGAGGCCTGGTCGACGATCCACGGGTACGTCTCGCACGTCGCGCCGGACCTGGCGGGCCGGCTGTCCAAGTGGACCTCCGAGGTCGACGTCTTCGCCACCTACCGGATCGACGAGCAGCTCGCCAAGGCCCTGGACCGCAAGGTCTGGCTGCCCAGCGGCGGTTCGCTGGTGATCGACCGGACCGAGGCGATGGTCGTCATCGACGTCAACACCGGCAAGTTCACCGGCCAGGGCGGCAACCTGGAGGAGACGGTCACCAGGAACAACCTGGAGGCGGCCGAGGAGATCGTGCGCCAGCTGCGGCTGCGCGACCTCGGCGGCATCATCGTGATCGACTTCATCGACATGGTCCTGGAGTCCAACCGCGACCTGGTGCTGCGCCGCCTGCTGGAGTGCCTGGGCCGCGACCGCACGAAGCACCAGGTGGCCGAGGTGACCTCGCTGGGCCTGGTGCAGATGACCCGCAAGCGGGTCGGCCAGGGCCTGCTGGAGTCCTTCTCCGAGACCTGTGTCCACTGCAACGGCCGTGGTGTCATCGTCCACCTGGAGCAGCCCGGCTCCGGCGGTGGCGGCGGCAAGCGCAAGAAGCGCGGCAAGGGCGGCGAGGCGCCCGAGCCGCACGTGCACGAGACCGCCGCGGTCGTCGTGGAGAGCGGCGAGGCCGTCGAGCCGGAGATCGAGACGGCCGCCGAGGTGGCCGCCGAGGCCGCCGAGCCGGTCGCCCTCCCGGCGCCCGAGTTCGCGCCGGACGAGGAGCTGTACAGCAGCGTCGCCGAGGCGGAGGCGGCGGCCGGCCGCGGCCGTACCCGCCGCCGGGCGAGCCGCCGCGCGTCGGCCCCGGCGGGTGCGCCGAAGGCCGAGAAGGCTCCCGCGAAGGCCGCGAGGGCCGCCGAGGCCGAGCGGGCCGTGGCGCCGACCGCCCAGGACGTCACCGCCGAGGAGGCGGCGGCGCGCCCGGTGCGGCCCGAGCCTGCCGAGCAGGCCCTGGCCGAGCCGGTGGCCGCCGAGGACCAGGTGGTCCCGGCGCCGCAGGCCGAGGCCGCCCCGGCCGCCGACGAGGCCGCGCCGAAGGGGCGCACGCGCCGTCGGGCGACCCGGAAGGTGTCCGCGCCGGCCGGTTCCCCCGCGGGTGCCGAGGCCGCCGCTGCCGTGGTGACCGTCGCCGAGACCGCTCCCGCGGCCCCGGAGCCCGCGGCCCCGGTCGAGGAGGCGCCGGCGCCCGCCGAGAGCGCCGCCCCGGCCCGTCCGCGCCGCCGTGCCGTGCGGCAGGCCGCCGCGCCGACCGCGCCCGAGGAGGCGGCCGTCGTGGTCGTCCCGTCGGCCGCGTCGGAGACGGCCGAGGCGCCCGTCGAGGCCCCCGCCGAGGAAGCCCCGGCGCCGGCCAAGAAGACCGCCCGCAAGACGGCCAAGAAGGCCACGGCGAAGAAGGCGGCCACCAAGAAGACGGCGGCCAAGAAGACCGCCGCCAAGAAGACGACGGCCAAGAAGGCGGCCAAGACCGCCAAGACGGCCGCCGCGAAGAAGTCGACGGCGAAGAAGACCACCACGGTCTCCGCCGGCGACGAGGGCTGACGCCCGGGGTGTGCGGCCGGTCCACGTGACCGGCCGCACACCCGCGGGGCCCGGTTTGATTTTGTCGGCCATGGCCCCGTAACCTTGACCGTCGGCGTGTCACTGAGCACGCCACATCCCCGTAAACCTCTTCCTCCCGGACGCACGGCCGACCGGGAGAGGTCGCTCGTGTTGTTACCGGGCGGCTGGCCTGCGGGGGTGCCGTTTCTTCGAGCGAAAGAGAGATCCGCGTGTACGCCATCGTGCGCAGCGGTGGTCGCCAGCACAAGGTTGCTGTCGGCGACATCGTTGAGGTTGACAAGATTTCCACTGCCAAGGTGGGCGACACGGTCGAGCTCTCGACCCTGCTCGTCGTCGACGGCGACTCCGTGACCAGCGACCCGTGGGTGCTGGCCGGCATCAAGGTCCAGGCCGAGGTCGTGGACCACCACAAGGGCCAGAAGATCGACATTCTGCGCTACAAGAACAAGACCGGCTACCGCCGTCGGCAGGGCCACCGCCAGCAGTACACGGCGATCAAGGTCACGTCGATCCCCGCAGCTGCGAAGTAAGGGACTGAGGAGACATGGCACACAAGAAGGGCGCATCGTCCACCCGGAACGGTCGCGACTCCAACGCCCAGCGGCTCGGCGTGAAGCGCTTCGGCGGTCAGGTCGTGAACGCTGGTGAGATCCTGGTCCGCCAGCGCGGCACCCACTTCCACCCCGGCGCCGGCGTCGGCCGTGGCGGCGACGACACGCTGTTCGCCCTGCAGGCCGGTGCGGTGGAGTTCGGTACCCACCGTGGCCGCAAGGTCGTGAACATCGTTCCGGTCGCCTGAATCAGCTGATTCGGCACCGAACGCACGCGAGGCGGACCTCACTTCCCGGTCGGGAAGGCGGGTCCGCCTTCGCGCGTTAGTACCTGGAAACACCCGTACTTTTCTGGAGGCACCGAACCATGACCACCTTCGTGGACCGCGTCGAACTGCACGTCGCCGCGGGTAACGGAGGCCACGGCTGTGCCTCCGTCCACCGTGAGAAGTTCAAGCCGCTGGGCGGCCCGGACGGCGGCAACGGCGGCCGTGGCGGTGACGTCGTCCTCATGGTGGACCAGTCGGTCACCACGCTGCTGGACTACCACCACTCCCCGCACCGCAAGGCCACCAACGGCAAGCCCGGCGAGGGCGGCAACCGCTCCGGCAAGGACGGCGAGGACCTGATCCTGCCGGTGCCGGACGGGACCGTCGTGCTGGACAAGGCGGGCAACGTGCTCGCCGACCTGGTCGGGCACGGGACGTCGTACGTCGCCGCGCAGGGCGGCCGGGGCGGCCTCGGCAACGCGGCGCTGGCCTCGGCCCGCCGCAAGGCGCCCGGCTTCGCGCTGCTCGGCGTGCCCGGCGACGTCCAGGACGTCGTCCTGGAGCTGAAGACGGTCGCCGACGTGGCGCTGGTCGGCTACCCGAGCGCCGGCAAGTCCTCGCTGATCTCGGTGCTGAGCGCGGCCAAGCCGAAGATCGCGGACTACCCGTTCACCACGCTGGTGCCCAACCTCGGTGTGGTCACCGCCGGTTCCACCGTCTACACCATCGCCGACGTGCCGGGTCTGATCCCGGGCGCCAGCCAGGGCAAGGGCCTCGGCCTGGAGTTCCTGCGGCACGTGGAGCGGTGCAGCGTGCTGGTGCACGTCCTGGACACCGCCACCCTGGAGTCCGACCGCGACCCGGTCTCCGACCTCGACATCATCGAGGAGGAGCTGCGGCAGTACGGCGGTCTGGACAACCGGCCCCGGCTCGTCGTCCTGAACAAGGTGGACGTGCCCGACGGCAAGGACCTCGCCGAGATGGTCCGCCCCGACCTGGAGGCCCGCGGCTACCGCGTCTTCGAGGTGTCGGCGGTCGCCCACATCGGACTGCGCGAGCTGTCCTTCGCCCTCGGCGACCTGGTCGGCAAGGCGCGCGCTGCCAAGCCCAAGGAGGAGGCGACCCGGATCGTCATCCGGCCCAAGGCCGTGGACGACGCCGGCTTCACCGTCACCCGCGAGGAGGTCGGCGGCGAGCCGCTGTTCAGGGTGCGCGGTGAGAAGCCCGAGCGCTGGGTGCGCCAGACCGACTTCAACAACGACGAGGCCGTCGGCTACCTCGCCGACCGGCTCAACCGCCTCGGTGTGGAAGAGCAGTTGATGAAGGCGGGCGCCCGGGGCGGCGACGGCGTGGCCATCGGTCCCGAGGAGAACGCGGTCGTCTTCGACTGGGAGCCCTCGGTCATGGCGGGCGCCGAGATGCTCGGCCGCCGCGGCGAGGACCACCGCTTCGACGCGCCCCGGCCCGCGGCCCAGCGCCGCCGGGACAAGGATGCGGAGCGGGACGAGGCGCTGCGCGAGTTCGGCGACTTCGACCCCTTCGAGTGAGAGTGCGGTAACGCACGAGTGCCGGGCGCCTCTTGGGGCGCCCGGCACTCGTGTCCGGGCCGATATCGAATTGCCGCGGATTCTTGATGAATCCGATCTGTGCAGTTACTCACAGCAAATTCACGGAAGTTCACACCGGCCGCGCCGGAATCACCGGGTGTGCAAGGTAAATGACAGGTTGCGATCCCCTGTGCACGGGATGACGCTCACCTTGCACTGCGCTTACCTAAAGTGGGACCATTTCACGGTTCCCTGTCGCCCCAAGGTAGGTCACCTGTGTCACAGCACATAGCCAAGCCCCGTACCACCGCAGTGATCCTGGCCGGGGGTACCGGTCAGCGGGTGGGTCTGTCGATCCCCAAGCAGCTGCTGAAGATCGCCGGCAAGGCAGTCATCGAGCACACGCTGACCACCTTCGAGAAGGCGGATTCGATCGACGACGTCATCGTGCTGATGGCGCCGGGATATGTGCCGGACATCGAGAAGATCGTGACCAAGGCCGGATTCACGAAGGTGAAGAAGGTCATCGAGGGCGGCTCCACGCGGAACGAGACCACCGAGCGCGCCATCGCGGCCCTCGGCGAGGGCCTGGCCGAGGGCGAGGACCTCAACGTCCTCTTCCACGACGCCGTGCGCCCCCTGCTCTCGCGGCGCGTCATCGACGACTGCGTGGCGGCGCTGGAGCGCTACCAGGCCGTGGACGTCGCGATCCCGTCCGCGGACACCATCATCGTCACGCGCACCCACGGCGAGGACGGCGAGTTCATCACCGAGATCCCGGACCGCTCCCGGCTGCGCCGCGGCCAGACCCCGCAGGCCTTCAAGCTGTCCACCATCCGGCGCGCCTACGAGGTCGCCTCCGGTGACCCCAACTTCCAGGCCACGGACGACTGTTCGGTGGTCCTCAAGTACCTGCCGGACGTGCCGATCCATGTGGTCGCGGGCGACGAGTACAACATGAAGGTGACGCAGCCGGTCGACGTCTTCATCGCCGACAAGCTGTTCCAGCTCGCCTCCACCGCCGCGCCCGAGCAGAAGGGCGAGGACGTCTACCGCGAGCTGCTCACCGGCAAGACGGTGGTCATCTTCGGCGGCTCGTACGGCATCGGCAAGGACATCGCCGAGCTCGCGGAGTCCTACGGCGCGCGGGTCTACGCGCTGGGCCGCTCCACCACCGGCACCCACGTGGAGAACCCGGAGGAGGTCGACGACGCGCTGTCCAAGGCGTACGCGGAGACCGGCCGGATCGACTACGTCGTCAACACCGCGGGCGTGCTGCGCATAGGCAAGCTCGCCGAGACCGACAACGCCACCATCGAGGAGGCGCTGAAGGTCAACTACCTGGCGCCGGTGCAGATCGCGCGCTCCTCCTACAAGTACCTGGCCGAGACCCAGGGCCAGCTGCTGCTCTACACCTCCAGCAGCTACACCCGGGGTCGTGCCGAGTACAGCCTCTACTCCTCCACCAAGGCCGCCATGGTGAACCTCACCCAGGCGCTGTCCGACGAGTGGGCGGGCGACGGCATCCGCGTGAACTGCGTCAACCCGGAGCGCACGGCCACCCCGATGCGCACCAAGGCCTTCGGCCAGGAGCCGGCCGGCACCCTGCTGTCCTCCGAGGCGGTGGCCCGTACCTCCCTGGACGTGCTGCTGTCGGAGCTGACCGGTCACGTCATCGACGTCCGCCAGCAGGACCCGACCGCCGGTGCCGCCACGGCCTCCGGTTTCGAGCAGGCCCTGGCCTCCGTGTTGGACCGTCAGGACGGCATGTAATAATTCGACAATAGCTTTTAGGAATTCAGGCCTCTGCGATCGCTCATTCACCGGGCGTTCACAGGGGCCTGAATCCGTACACCGCGAATACCCCTACACCCTGTGTATCACCGGCATTTGCGGCAGTACCGACAAAACCGGCACTCCCCCTCCCAGAGCAGGTTTCTCCGTGATATCCACCGCTATTCGCGTCGCCCGGGTGGGCAGCGCGGCCGAGCTGGCCGCGGCGGCGCTCATGATCCTGGGCTACCCGGCGCTCATGCTGGCCGCGCTCGTCCCGAGCATTCCCGCCTTCGCGGCCGCGGCCGTCGTGACGTACCTGGCGGACCACTATCTGCACCGCAAGGGCAGCTATCTGATCAACCGCCTCAGCAAGGTCCGCGCCGGTCTGTCGATCCGCTTCCTGATCCGGCAGCTGCTGCTGATCCTCCTGCTGGCCCGGCTGTCGCACGCCGACGACCTGATCTTCTACGGCGCGGTCGCCTGCTTCATCGCCTTCTACGGGCTCCAGGCCCCGCACGGAGCGCTGGTCACCCTCATCCGCAACCGCCGCAAGATGCCGGTCGCGACCCGCAACGTGGACCTGAAGTCCCGCATCCGCATCCCGGACGCCCCGCCGCAGTTCCTGCTGCACCGCAGCGCGGAGAAGATGCTGCACCTCGACCTGTTCGCGGTCGTCGGCATCCTCGTCTCCGTCGACCTGGACGCCTCCGCCGCGGGCTTCGCCGGCATGTGCCTGACCATCGGCCTGGGCCTGCTCTACGTCCTGGTGCTCACGCCGTACGTGCGCGGTCGCAAGGTCCCGCCGAAGGCCGAGGTCGTCCTCGCCGCCGTCGACGACTGGCTGGCCGGCTACAAGCCGGAGACGGTGCTGTACTTCTCCGGCTCCAAGGACTCCGCCTACCAGGTCAACATGTGGCTGGAGACGATGGAGCAGCTGGAGTCCCGGCCGCTGATCCTGCTGCGCGAGCGGGTCATCCTGAACAACCTGGCGCCCACCACGGTCCCGGTCATCTGCGTGCCCGGAGGGGTGCACCTGATGAACATGGACCTGTCGACCGTGCGCGTGGCCCTGTACGCGGCCAACGTCGGCAAGAACATCCACCTGCTGCGCGTGCCCACCATGAAGCACGTCTTCATCGGCCACGGCGACAGCGACAAGCTCGCCAGCGTCAACCCGTTCAGCAAGGTCTACGACGAGGTGTGGACCGCGGGCCGGGCGGGCCGCGACCGCTACGCCATCGCCGACGTCGGTGTCCGCGACGACGACATCGTGGAGGTGGGCCGCCCGCAGCTCGCGCCCATCCAGGGCTGGCGGGGCGTGCCCGAGGGCCGCATCCCGACCGTGCTGTACGCGCCCACCTGGGAGGGCTGGGACGGCAACCCGGGCAACACCTCGATCGTGCTGGCCGGCGAGAACATCGTGAAGAAGCTGGTCGCGGCCGACCCGCCGGTCCGCGTCCTGTACAAGCCGCACCCGTTCACCGGCACGGTCTCCAAGCGGGCCGGCGCCGCCCACCAGCGGATCACCGCCCTGGTGGAGAAGGCCGCCGCCCAGCGGGCCGGCGACTCCCGGTTCACCGCCGACGCCAAGGCGATGGCGCAGGCCAAGGCCGAGCTGGCCCGCATCGAGGCCCGGCTCGCCGAGCTGGCCGGCCCGGCCGGCGAGCGCGGCGACGAGGCCGAGGCCACCCGGGAGGGTGTCGTGGACGTGGCCAGGCACCAGGAGGTCGCCCGGCTGCGCGCCGAGTGGAACGACGCCTACTGGCGCTCCTTCCCGTCGTACGAGCACCGGGTGATCACCGGCGCCGAGCCGCGCCTGTACGACTGCTTCAACGTCTCCGACGCGATGGTCTCCGACATCTCCTCGGTGGTCTCCGACTTCATCGCGAGCGGCAAGCCGTACGCGGTCACCGACTCGGGCGAGCTGGGCGCCGAGGAGTTCAAGCGGCAGAACACCGCGGTGCGCGCCGCGACCATCCTGACCAACAGCGCGGCCGAGCTGGGCGAGCTGCTGGCCGCCGTGCGCGACCCGGCGGGCGACCCGCTGGCCGCGGACCGGGTGGAGCTGAAGCGCTATCTGCTGGGTCCGGACGAGCCCGCGTCCATCGTCCAGTTCAACACCGCGGTGACCGATCTCGCGGTCAGGGCGGAGGCCCGCAACGTCGGCCAGCAGGCGCGGCTGAGCGGCGAGGACGGCGGACTGGCCGGGGCGGTGCCCGGACCGCGCACCGCGGCCGCCGGTGACACCGACGGCGTGAACGCGGGCTGACGCCCACCGCCGACGAGGGCCGGCCCCGGGACACGATCCCGGGGCCGGCCCTTTTCCGTGCCCTTGCCCCGGGTTTCCCCGGCCCTTGCCTGCCGTTCAGGTTTCTTGCGCCCTCTCTTACCCGGGCCGCCGGTCGCGGGTGAACGGTTCTTACCGGACCTCCGTACTCTCGGGCCGTGCCACCCGGGGCGGCTCCGGCCGCCGGACCGGTGTGATGTGCGCCACTCATGGCCGTACAGAGGGCAACCGCTTCCCCTCGGTGTCCGTCTAACAAGGTGCCATTGCGGCGAAACGCGGGGGAATGTTCCTTTTGCAAGGGGGAAGTGTGACCGTCGGGACGCAGCCTGATGTGACGGTGATCATCGGGGCGTACGAAGCGATGCCGTATCTGGTCGAGTGCCTGGCCTCCGTCGAGGCGCAGACCATCGACCCGGCGCGCCTGGAGGTCATCGCCGTCGACGACGGTTCCACCGACGGCACCGGGGAGTGCCTGGAGGAGTTCGCCGCCCGCGCCCCCATGCCGGTCACCGTGATCCGCCAGGAGAACTCCGGCGGCCCCAGCGGCCCGCGCAACGTCGGCCTCGGCAAGGCGGCCGGACGCTACGTCTTCTTCCTCGACGCCGACGACCGGCTCGGCCCCGAGGCCCTGGAGCGCATGGTCGCCATGGCCGACGAGAACGGCACCGACGTCGTGCTCGGCCGGGTCGAGGGCATCAACCGCACCCCGCCGAAGTCCATGTGGGGCAAGACGCTGCCGCGGACCGACGTCTTCTCCTCCAACATCAAGTTCACGCTCAGCGCCCAGAAGATGTTCCGCCGCGCGCTGCTGGAGCGGCACGGCATGCGGTTCGACGAGTCGCTGTTCACCGGCGAGGACGCCCTGTTCACGCTGGAGGCGTATCTGCGCGCGGACGGCGTCTCCGTGCTCGCCGACTACACCTGCTACTACCTGGTCGGCCGCGACGACGGCAAGCACGTCACCAAGACCGGCAGCTACACCCTGCGCTTCGACTCCGCGCGCGCCCTGATGGCGCTGATCGAGGAGATGGTGCCGGCCGGCGACAAGCGCGACATCCTCATGGTCCGGCCCTTCCTGATCACCCTGCTGCCGCAGTTCGGGCCGAAGTTCCTCAAGGACAGCGAGGAAGTGCGGCGCCACAAGCTGGAGCTGGCCAAGCCGCTCATGGACGCCCACTGGACCCCCGGAGTGGCCCGGCGGCTGCGGGTCCACGAACGGCTGCGGCTGCACCTGGTGGCCCGTCAGCGCCCCGAACTCCTGCTGGACGTCCTGGAGTTCATGAAGGCGAAGAAGGAGCCCGAGGCGCGGCTGGAGAAGCGCGGCACCCAGGTCTACCTGGCGTACCCGCACTTCCGGTCCGAGGCGGCCGGCATCCCCGACGACATCTACCTCGCGGAGCCCCGCGAGGCCCGCGCCGTCCCGGGCTACCGCGCGGCCGCCGCCAACACCTTCCTGCGCCGGGCGGTGCGCAAGGTCCGCCGCACCCTGCGCGCGCGGAACTTCAAGGCGGCGGCCTGAGGGCCGCCGCCCGCCCCCGCCCTTACTGCTGCCGGCCCGACTGCAGCGCGCGCTTCAGGGGCCGGCCCACCGCCCGGCGGGCGCGCCGGTAGACCGACGGGGCGGGCGCCGCGGTCTGCGCCTTCTTCGCCCGCGCCAGCTCCTTGCGCAGCTCGGCGTTGTCCTGGGTCAGTTCGCTGACCTGGGTGTGCAGCCAGGAGAAGCGACCGCTGAGCGAGGCCGGGTCGGTGTCGTTCCAGGGCCGCACGCCCGGGGGGAACGGCAGCGAGCGCATCCGCTTCTCGAAGGCCGCGCCGCCGTCGCCGTGGGTGAAGGTGTTCTGCAGCCCGTTGCGCTCCATGAACCCCGTGAACCGCGCGAAGCGCTCGCCGTGGTTGCCGACCAGGGCGCCGAAGTCGGCCTGCGCGTACAGCAGGGCCGGGTCGGCCGAGGCCGGGTCCTTCGCGGCCTGGTCCAGGCGCCGGTGCGGGATCTCGAAGTAGCGGCACAGCTCCAGGGTGCGCGAGTCGCCGCACAGCACCGTCGCGGGCGTGCCGGCCAGCAGCGCGGTGATGTTGCCGTGGATGCGGGAGCCGAAGGAGAAGTCGAACTCCCGCAGGTCCTCGATCCAGGTGCGCGGATCGACGTACACCCGCACCTGGTCCGCCCGGTACATCGGGTGGTCCGGGTGCGTCGGCATCGCGGTCAGCCTGGCGTTGGGGTCCGTCAGGTCCCGCCAGTGCAGCTGCCGTGCGTCGCTGAGGTTCTGGCCGACGAAGCGCAGGTTCGGGTAGAGCGACCGCGTGCGGTCGAGGATCTTGTCGAAGCCCTGGCTGCGTATCGCGCCGTGCGAGCCGTTGACCGAGATCCGCGAGTCGGGCGTCAGCTCGGGCACCCGCTTGCGCACGTCGAGGTCGGGGCCGTGCATGAACAGGGAAGGACAGCCGATGACCTCGACGTCGTTGAAGCCCATGTCCTTCAGATACCGCTCGGTGAACTCGCCGCGCACCCCGATGGAGGCGCTGCGCTCCAGCACCGCCGCGCAGAAGTCCCGCACGGCCGGCTCCATGCGCTTCAGCCGCGCCGGGTCGTAGCCCACCCCGGTCTGCGCGCCGACGCCGAGCACCACGACCGGGATGCGCAGCCGGGAGATGAATCGGGTCAGCCGGGTCAGCGCGGCCTCGAAGGAGGGGCGGAAGGCGTTGGCGAGCGGCACCACGAAGGCGTCGTACTCCTCGTTGACCCGCGCCGCCGCGGCCAGGTCGGTCCGCACGCCCCCCGAGACCACCTCGGTGCCCGGCACTTCGAGGATCTTGTGCGCCGCCTCCTGGAACACCAGGTTCCCGGAGTTGGTGGCGATCACGTCCCGGTGCAGGGCCTCTTCGACGGACAGGACGTCGTACGGGTTCTTGCCCGAGCGGAGCAGAATGCGCTTTTGCTGGCGAACGGTGGATGACACGATGATCAAAATAAGTTTGCCCGAGATTTAATTTCTATAGGAAACCGGTACAACCTTTTTGCCGTGAGCAAATCGTGAGCAAACGGTGACCGAGTGTGGCGGTAGCGGGTGCGGAGTGCGACGACGGCGGTGCCGCGTCCAGCCGGCGAAACCGGGGGGCGGCGGGTGTGTCCGGTCGCGTACATTGCGCAGCACGCAGGCGAACCCGGGTGAAAGGGGCGACGGGCAAGGTGGGAAGTGCAAGGCGGGGCGTCGCTCAGGCGCGCAGGGTTGTCGTCAAGGTGGGGTCCTCCTCGCTGACCACCGCCGCGGGCGGGCTGGACGCCGACCGGGTCGACGCCCTGGTGGACGTGCTGGCCACCAGCAGGCGCAAGGGCGACAGGGAGATCGTGCTGGTGTCCTCCGGCGCCATCGCCGCCGGGCTCGCGCCGCTCGGGCTGCGCCGCCGCCCCCGGGACCTCGCCCGCCAGCAGGCCGCCGCCAGCGTCGGCCAGGGCCTGCTCGTCGCCCGCTACACCGCCTCCTTCGCCCGCTACGGCGTCCGCGTCGGCCAGGTCCTGCTCACCAGCGACGACATGAGCCGCCGCGCCCACCACCGCAACGCCTCCCGCACCCTCGACAAGCTGCTCGCCATGGGCGCCCTCCCGGTCGTCAACGAGAACGACACCGTCGCCACCGACGAGATCCGCTTCGGCGACAACGACCGCCTCGCCGCCCTCGTCGCCCACCTCGTCCACGCCGATCTGCTCGTCCTCCTCTCCGACGTCGACGGCGTCTACGACGGCGACCCCGGCAGGCCCGGCACCTCCCGGATAGCGGAGGTGCGCGGCGCCGAGGACCTCGCGGGCGTGGAGATCGGCAGCGCGGGCAAGGCCGGCGTCGGCACCGGCGGCATGGTCACCAAGGTCGAGGCCGCCGGGATCGCGGCCGCCGCCGGCATCCCCGTGGTGCTGACCAGCGCGGTGCACGCGGCGGACGCCCTCGGCGGCGGCGACACCGGCACCTACTTCCACCCCACCGGCAAGCGCTCCGCCGACCGGCTGCTCTGGCTCCAGCACGCCTCCACCCCGCAGGGCGCGCTCATCCTGGACGACGGCGCCGTGGACGCGGTCGTCAGGGGCCGCAAGTCGCTGCTGCCCGCGGGCATCGCCGCCGTCGAGGGCGAGTTCGGCGCCGGCGACCCGGTCGAGCTGCGGGACACCGCGGGCCGCGCGGTGGCCCGGGGCCTCGTCAGCTTCGACGCCAGGGAGATCCCCCCGATGATCGGCCGTTCGACCCACGAACTGGCACGCGAACTGGGTCCCGCGTACGAACGCGAGGTCGTACACAGGGACGATCTGGTGCTGCTGCGCTCGTAAAACGGGGCGTACCCCGGGCCTCCGGTGGGGGACGTTCCGTAAAACCGCCCCGCGAAGCCTTACGGCCTGCTCAACTTTGTGTCGGAGACATCTTTCCGAGCACTTGGGTGAAGGAGGCCGTCGTGAGACGAGTGCGCCCTGGGGGGACCACCCGAGGTGCCCTGACGAGCGTCGCGGCCGGGGACACCTACGAGGAACCCAGGGACCTGCCCCGGCTGTGGCACGTCACCCTCAGCGTGGCCGGTCCCGGCGTCCCCCTCACAGAGCTGCGCCGCTCCCTCGAACAACTGGCTCACGACCACCCCTTCCTGCTGACCAGCAGATACGCGAGCGACCACGCGGAGATCCGGTACTGGGAAGAGGCCCGCGACCTGCACGACGCGGCCGCCGTCGCGCTGCGCCTGTGGGGCGAGCACCGGCTCAGCGCCGGGCTGCCCCCGTGGGAGATCGTCGGCCTGGAGGTCGTCGACCGGGAGACGTACCACCAGCGTGTCGCCGAGGGATACGGGCCGCCGCCCGCGGTGCCCGTAGGGGTCCACCCCTTCTGAGCCCTTACAGGGGATTTCGTCTCGGGGTGTGGAACGTGCGCGGAGGGGCTCCGCACCGCGCACTACCCTTCCCCCATGACCACGCTCTCGCCGTACGACTCGATGTCCCCGGTCACCCAGGCCGCCTACCGGGCCAAGGCCGCCGCCGCCGACCTCGCGCCGCTGCCGCGCGCCGCGAAGGACGACGCCCTGCTCGCCATCGCCGACGCGCTGGAGGTCCGCACCGGCGAGATCATCGAGGCCAACGCCGAGGACGTGGCCAAGGCGCGGGCGAACGGCACCAGCGAGGCCATCGTGGACCGGCTCACCCTCACCCCCGAGCGGGTCCGCGCCATCGCCTCCGACGTCCGCGACGTCGCCGGGCTGGCCGACCCGGTCGGCGAGGTGGTGCGCGGCTCCACCCTGCCCAACGGCATCGACCTGCGCCAGGTCCGCGTCCCGCTCGGCGTCGTCGGCATCATCTACGAGGCCCGCCCCAACGTCACCGCCGACGCCGCCGCGCTCTGCCTGAAGTCCGGCAACGCGGTGCTGCTGCGCGGCTCCGCCTCCGCCTACGCGTCCAACACCGCCCTGGTCCGGGTGATCCGGGACGCGGTCGGCGGCGCCGGGCTGCCCGCCGACGCCGTGCAGCTGGTGCCGGGGGAGAGCCGCGAGTCCGTGCGCGAGCTGATGCGCGCCCGCGGCCTGGTCGACGTCCTCATCCCGCGCGGCGGCGCCTCCCTGATCCGGACCGTGGTCAACGAGTCCACCGTGCCCGTCATCGAGACCGGCACCGGCAACTGCCACGTCTACGTCGACGCGCAGACCGACATCGACATGGCGGTCGACATCCTCGTCAACTCCAAGGCCCAGCGGGTCAGCGTGTGCAACGCCGCCGAGACCCTGCTGGTCCACCAGGACATCGCCGCCGAGTTCCTGCCGCGCGCCCTGGACGCGCTGGCCGAGGCCGGGGTCACCGTGCACGCCGACGAGCGGGTCATGGCCTACGCCAAGGACTCCAAGGCCACCGTGGTCGAGGCGACCCCGGAGGACTGGGAGACGGAGTACCTGTCGTACGACATCGCCGCCGCCGTGGTGGACTCCCTCGACAAGGCCGTCGAACACATCCGGCTGTGGAGCTCCGGGCACACCGAGGCGATCGTCACCACCTCGCAGCAGGCCGCCCGCCGGTTCACCCGACTGGTCGACTCGACCACGGTCGCCGTGAACACCTCCACCCGGTTCACCGACGGCGGCCAGTTCGGCTTCGGCGCGGAGATCGGCATCTCCACGCAGAAGCTGCACGCCCGGGGCCCGATGGGGCTGCCGGAGCTGACCAGCACCAAGTACATCGTCACCGGCGACGGGCACGTCCGGCGCTGAGTTCCGGGCGTCCCGGCCCGTGGACGAATTTCCATACCGTCTGCCCAAATTGACCCCCCAGGTCTACTCTGGATGCGTGCCGGAGGACGTGGGGGGCACGCCGTTCCCGGACGGCTGGGAGCCCGACGACGACCACGACCGCGGGGTGTCGGACGAAGAGTTCGCCTCCGTGGTCTTCGACGAGGCCTTCATACGGGCGGCGGTGGTCCACGAGCCGACCGCCGTCGAACGCCTCCTCGCCGCGGCGGAGGCCAGGGCCGAGGCCGCCGAGGCGGAGGCCCGCCGGGCCCGCGCCCGCAGCGAGCGGTACGACGACACCTACGCGAGCGCCGACCTCGGCGAGGACGCGGACGACGACCTGGACGACCTGGACGACGTCTACGCCCTCGACCGCGGCCCCTTCGACGGCCACGGCAGACAGGCCCGCTGGCACCGCCCGGTGGCCTGGGTCCTCGCCGTGGTGATGGGCGTCGGCATGGTCGCCCTGGCCTTCGCGGCGGTCTACCGGGGCACGTCCTCGGGCAGCCGGGACCAACTCCCGCCCGCCGCCCCGGCCCTCAACCAGGGCACGTCGGCCCCGTCCGCCGTCCCGGCCCGGCCCCGGGTGTCGGCGGTCCCGCACACCCCCTGACCGGACGCCCCGGCCGTGGTGAGCCCCTGTCAGAAGTTGGCGTGCAGCGCGGCGTTTACCCGGCGTCCCCGGAACCCACTCTGAAAGTATGGGCGGGCCTGGAGACCCACCGGAGGGGACACCCGAGGGCGGCCCCGGTGGTGCCGAGGACGAGTACCGATCCGTCGTGTTCGACGAGTCGTTCGTCCGCGCTGCCCGCCTCCAGGAGTACTCCGCCGAGGAGCGGATGGCCGACCACGCGCCCGCCGTGCGCCGCCGCTCGCCGCTGCACCGGGGGCTCGCCCGCCAGGCCGTGATCCTCGTCCTGCTGCTCGCCGTGGCCTTCTGCACCGCCGTCTACATGGGGGTGCGCCACCCCGACGACTCCGCCCGGGCCCCGCGGCCCGTGCAGCTCCTGCGGACGACCGTCATACCGCTGGCCCCGCAGGGCAGGGTGCCTGGCGGCACGGACGCCGAGGCGCTGTACGCGCACAGCCCCGCGGCCCGGTTCGACATCGGCGCCGAAGGGGTCCCGCTGCCGGCCGCGCGCGGCACCGCCCACTTCTCCGACAGCCAGGTCATGGCGGCGCTGACCACGGTCAAGGACTACATCGTGCGCTCCTCGCTCTACCCCGAGGTGCTCGGCGGCCGTACGGCGGCCCCCGCGCGGGCGCTGGTGGACTCCGACCAGCTGGCCCAGTTCGACCAGAGCTTCGACCACCCGGCGGCGGACGGCCGGCACGCCGCCACCGGCTGGGTGGTGCGCATCGACCCGTCCCGGGCCCGGCTGGCCGACGACCGCGTCCGCGTCCAGGGCGACCTGCGCGCCACCGAGGCCGATCCGGCCGCGCTGGACGTCACCGCCGACCACACCTTCGTCTACGCCCTGCGCCCGGCCGGCGCCGCGAGCGCGCGGGTGTCCCTGTTCACGGTCCGCCGCGCGCTGACCTTCCGGCTCACCCGCGACGACCTGCGCGCCCGCCAGCTCCAGCTGGTCACGGCCTACGTCGAGGCCGGCCCCCTGTCCTGCGCCGACGACTCCACGTCGTACCTGCATCCGCTCCTGGCCGGCCAGACCCCCCACCCGGGCAGCCCCGCCGCCACCGACCCCTACGCGACCGAGGCCCCCGCCTCCCTGTGCGGCACCCTCGCGAGCGCCTCCCAGCTGACGACGTAGACGAGAGCCGGGGCGGGGGCTTCGGGCGCCCCTGGGCGCCTTGCGCTACTGCGCCTCGGTGGCCGGGCCGTTCTTCGGCGGGGGCGGGCTCTTGAAGCCGTCGAAGCCGCGCCTGACCCGGCCGCCCAGGTCGCCCGCGCCGCCCGCGAGGTCGCTGACCAGCTTCATCAGCGGGTCCTTCGAGGACTTCACGTCGCTCGCGTAGCTCGCCGCGGACTCGCGGAAGGAGTCGCCGAAGGAGGCGTCCTTGTCCTCGTCCCGCCGCGGGTAGTGGCCGTCCATGATCCGCTGGTAGTCCCGCGACTCGGCCCACCGCTTCAGCTCGGCGGCCCGCACGGTGGTGAACGGGTGCGAGCGGGGCAGCACGTTGAGGATCTTCAGCACGGAGTCGCGCAGATCACCCCCGGCGTCGTACTCCTCCGCCTGCTCCAGGAACGCGTCCACGTTCATCTCGTGCAGATGGTTGCCGCCCGCGATCTTCATCAGGCCGCGCATCGAGGCCCGTACGTCCTGGCCGACCAGCAGCCCGGCCCGGTCGGCGGACAGCTCCGACTTGCGGAACCACTCCCGCAGCCCCGCGACGAGCCCCATGATCGCCAGATTGCCCAGCGGGATCCACGCCACCTTCAGCGCCAGGCTGGTCAGGAAGAGCAGGATCGTGCGGTACACCGAGTGGCCGGACAGCGCGTGGCCCACCTCGTGCCCGACGACCGCCCGCATCTCCTCCTCGTCCAGGAGCTCCACCAGCCCCGTGGTGACCACGATGATCGGCTCGTCCAGGCCGATGCACATCGCGTTCGGCTGCGGGTCCTGCGTGACGTACATCGGCGGGACCTTCGCCAGGTCCAGGATGTAGCAGGCGTCCAGCAGCATGTCGTGCAGATGGCCGAACTGCCGCTCGGAGACCCGCACCGAGTCGGACAGGAACAGCAGTCTGAGGCTCCGCTCCGGCAGCAGCCCGCTGAGCGCCTTGAACACCTGGTCGAATCCGCTGAGCTTGCGCAGCGCCACCAGTGCGGAGCGGTCCGCCGGATGCTCGTACGCACGCGAGGAGATCCCCGGGAAGCGCGTCCGCTGCCTGCCGGGCACCCGCTCGTGCCCGCCCTGCCCATCGCCGTCGTGCATGTCTTCCCCCAACTGCGTCCGAGAGTGCCGTGCCCCCGAGGCGGGACACAGCCTAGGCGGAGATACCGTGGACGGGCAGACAGCCGAAGGAGTCCACGCCATGGAGCACCACCCCGCAGCCGCCCGGCTGACCGAGGCCGCAGCGAACGCCGTCCAGCAGCACGGGGGCGGAGGAGGGAACCTGCTCCGTATCGTGCTGGTCGTGATGATCCTGGGCTGCGTGCTGACCGCCTGGTTCCTGCTGCGCGGCTACAAGCAGAAGGACGACTGACCCCCGCCGGGAGTTCCCTGCCCGGGCCGTCCCGCCCGGCCGGCGGTCCCCAACGGCGGAGTCGGCGTGATCGCCGCAGGACCGCCCGCATACGATGAGCCGACATCTTTATCCCGCCCACACGCGAAGGTCCCGCCGAAGATGATGCTCACCAGCGCAGCCCAGTTGGTCTCCCTTGCAGCCGAAGAGGGCGGCCACCACGACAGCCTGAGCCCCGCCGTCACCGGCGGCAGCGCCCTCGTCATCCTGCTCCTGCTGCTGTGGATCACCACGCGCTTCAACCGCGACCGCTGAGCCGAGACCCCGGCCGGGCGTCCCGGACCGGGCCGGTAGGGTCTGCACGCATGGGAGAGCAGGACATGCCTACCGGCCCGGCGCACACGAAGGCCGCCGACGACACGGTGAACGAGCCGCAGTACCGGCGGCACCGGCCGGGTCACGGCCCCGCCCGCCCGGGCAAGCGGCGCCTGGGTGTCATGGGCGGCACCTTCGACCCGATCCACCACGGGCACCTCGTGGCGGCCAGCGAGGTCGCCGCGCAGTTCGAGCTGGACGAGGTGGTGTTCGTCCCCACCGGCCAGCCCTGGCAGAAGTCGCACCGCCGGGTCTCCCCGGCCGAGGACCGCTACCTGATGACGGTCATCGCCACCGCCGAGAACCCGCAGTTCTCCGTCAGCCGCATCGACATCGACCGCGGCGGCCCCACCTACACCGTGGACACCCTGCGCGACCTGCGCGCCCTCAACCCCGACACCGACCTGTTCTTCATCACCGGTGCCGACGCCCTCGCCCAGCTGCTGACCTGGCGCGACAGCGAGGAGCTGTTCTCGCTCGCGCACTTCATCGGCGTCACCCGGCCCGGCCACCCCCTCAGCGACAAGGGCCTGCCGGAGGGCGGCGTCTCCCTCGTCGAGGTCCCCGCGCTCGCCATCTCCTCCACAGACTGCCGTGCGAGAGTCGCCAAGGGGGACCCCATCTGGTACATGGTGCCGGACGGAGTCGTGCGCTACATCGACAAGCGCGAGCTGTACCGCGGCGAGTGAGCCGAGAGGGGCACCACCGGTGAACGACCGATACGACGCGGGTGACGCCGGCCACGGCGCCGGCCCGTACGAGCTCGTCGGCTACGACGAGTACGGCCAGCCCGTGTACCGCCAGGTTCCGGCACAGCAGGCGCCGAACGGGTCCTACGACCCCTACGGCCGGCAGCACCAGCAGCAGGACTACGGCTACGACCCCTACGCCGCGGGCACCCAGCAGCCCGCGCCGCCCTACGGGTCGTACGGCACCGGACAGCAGCCGCCGGCCACCGCCTACCCCGGGTACGACGCCCACCCCGGCTACGACCCCTACGGCACCCAGGCCCCCGGCCACCAGGCGCATTCCGGGTACGACCCCTACGGGCAGGCGGCGACCAGCGGGCCCCAGCCCCGGGTCGCCGAGCAGGCCGCCCACATCCCCCAGCAGGCCGGCCCGGCCGACGACGCCCGGCACGACCCGTACGCCGGCCCCCGGGCCGACGAGCCCGCGCACGACCCGTACGCCGAACTGCAAAGCGACGAGCCCGCGCACGACCCCTACGGGGAGCCGCGGCCCGAGGGCGGCCGGCCCGACCCCTACGCGGAACTCGCCGCCGACGACACCTCCGGCGAACCGGACTACCGCACCGAGCAGTTCGCGTTCGTGGAGGAGCCGGACGGCGACTCCGAGGACGTCATCGACTGGCTGAAGTTCACCGAGAACCGCACCGAGCGACGCGAGGAGGCCCGCCGCCGCGCCCGCGGCCGGCTCGTCGCGCTCGCCGTGGTCCTCGCCCTCGTGGCCGTCGGCGGCGTCGGCTACCTCTGGTACGCCGGGAAGCTGCCCTTCCTGTCCTCCTCCGGCGGCGCGGCCGGCACCGACACGGCGCTCGGCGCCCAGAAACGCGACGTGATCGTCGTCCACCTGCACAACACCGGCAAGCGCGGCACCTCCACGGTGCTGCTGGTCGACAACACCACCACCAAGCAGGGCAGCACCGTGCTGCTGCCCAACTCGCTCGCGCTGACCGACGACGACGGTTCCACCACGACGCTCGCCAAATCGGTCGACGACGACGGCTCCTCCGGCACCCGCGACCAGCTCAACACCGTCCTCGGCACCGACATCCAGGGCACCTGGCGCCTGGACACCCCCTATCTCCAGAACCTCGTCGACCTCGTCGGCAACATCGACATCGACACCAACACCGACGTGCCCGACCCGGACGCCAAGAAGAAGGGCACCGAGCCGCTCGTCAGCAAGGGCGCCGACCAGACCCTCAGCGGCAGGATGGCCGTCGCCTACGCCACCTACCGGGCCCCGGGCGAAGCGGACAGCGCCCAGCTGGAGCGGTTCGGACAGGTCCTCCAGGGCGTCCTGCGCAAGATCTCCTCCGACCCGGCGGACGCCACGGTCACCGTGCAGTCCCTCGCGCAGATCCTCGACCCCTCGCTCACCGACAAGGACCTCGGCGCCTTCCTCGCCAAGCTCGCCGACCTGGCCAAGAGCGGCGCCTACAAGACCGCCCTGCTGCCCGTGCAGCCCGACGGCACCCTCAGCGCGCAGACCAGCGACAGCGTGGTCAAGAACATCCTGGGCGGCACCGCCAAGAGCCCCGACGCCGGCTCCGCGGTCCGGGTCTCGGTGCGGAACGCCACCGGCGTCAAGGACGACACCCAGCAGGCCCGCGTGGTGCTCCTCAACGGCGGCTTCACCTTCCTGGAAGGCGGCAGCGGCGGCACCGAGGCCACCTCGAAGGTCGTCTACCAGGACGCCGCCGACAGGCAGAACGCCACCGAGGTCGCCAAGACCCTCGGCCTGCCCGCCGGCTCCGTGGCCAAGGGCACGGTCTCCTCGGGCGCCGACGTCTCGGTCGTCCTGGGCCGTGACTACCGGCCGTCCGGCTCCTGACCCCGGCCGGGGGCACCCCGTAAACGCGTGGGGTGCCCCCGGCGGTCCGTGAGACCCTTGAGGTTCAGTGACCGCCGACGGAAAGCCACGCAGTGACCGCCACCGACCGTTCCCTTGAGCTCATCAACACCGCCGCCCAGGCGGCCGCCGACAAGCTCGCCCACGACGTCATCGCCTACGACGTGAGCGACGTCCTGTCGATCACGGACGCCTTCCTGCTCGCCTCCGCCCCCAACGACCGCCAGGTCAAGGCCATCGTCGACGAGATCGAGGAGCGCCTCCAGAAGGAACTCGGCGCCAAGCCGGTGCGCCGCGAGGGCGACCGCGAGGCCCGCTGGGTGCTGCTCGACTACGTCGACATCGTGGTCCACGTCCAGCACAGCGAGGAGCGGGTCTTCTACGCCCTGGAGCGGCTGTGGAAGGACTGCCCCGAACTGGAGCTGCCCGCCGACGCCAAGGCCACCCGCGGCAAGGGCGAGGAGCACCGCCGCCTCCAGGCCGCCGAGGCCGACCAGGAGCCGGGCGGGGAGTGGTGATGAGCGCCACGGGTGAGGTGACCGACCGCAAGGACCGGGGCCGCCGCATCATCCTGTGGCGGCACGGCCAGACCTCGTGGAACGTGGAGCGCCGCTTCCAGGGCAGCACGGACGTGCCGCTGACGGAGACCGGCGTCGGCCAGGCCCGGCGGGCCGCCCGGCTGCTCGCCTCGCTGCGGCCCGACGCGATCGTCTCCTCGGACCTCGCGCGGGCCGTGGACACGGCCGCCGAGCTGGCCGCGCTCACCGGCCTCGACGTCACCCGCGAGGAGGGCCTGCGCGAGACCTACGCGGGCGTCTGGCAGGGACTGACGCACGAGGAGATCATCGCCCGGCACGGCGATGAGTACGCCGCCTGGAAGCGCGGCGAGGCGGTCCGCCGCGGCGGCGGCGAACTGGAGACCGAGGTCGCCGACCGGGCCGCGCCCGTGGTGCTGCGGCACGCGGAGAAGCTGCCGGTGGACGGCACGCTCGTGGTCGTCAGCCACGGCGGCACCATCCGCACCACCATCGGCCGGCTGCTCGGGCTGGAGGCCCGCAGCTGGGAAAGCCTCGGCGGCCTCACCAACTGCTGCTGGTCGGTGCTGGGGGAGGGGGCGCGCGGCTGGCGGCTGCTGGAGCACAACGCGGGCACCCTGCCGGAGCCCGTGCTCGGCGACGACGCCTGAGCCCGTTCCCGGCACTCCGGACCCCGGATTTCACTTTCTGGCAGGTCGCAGGCTAAAGTTCTTCTTGTTCGCCCCGCCGAGCGGGAAGAACACAGCAAGGGGCTATAGCTCAGTTGGTAGAGCGCCTGCATGGCATGCAGGAGGTCAGGAGTTCAATTCTCCTTAGCTCCACAGAGGAAGATCCCGTCCCCGTCAGGGGGGCGGGATCTTCTGTTTGTCCCGCCTCCGCACCCGGCCGCCGTGTCCGGACCGGTACCGCGGCGTCGCTGACCGTGTCCGCCCGCTCGTGGCAGAATCAAACGGCCGGAACGGGGCGCGGCCCGACGGGAGGGAGTCCGATGCCTGCCAGCATCGTGTGTACGGCCTGCGGCCACGGCCGGAGCTGAGCCATGGGTGCACACAGGCGGAAGTGCGACTGGTGCGGCAGCGGCACGCCCATCGTCCGCGACATGGAGCCGATCAACGCCGACTATCAGTACTGGTGCGAGGAGTGCGCGCGGGCGCTGATCATAAAAGGCGACCCCATCGAGACGTACCGCGAGCTGGAGGGCGAGCCGATCTACGGCCGGCTGCTGGAGGAGCACTGCACGCTCAAGAGGTTCTACTCCTTCGTCACGGCCTGAGCCTGAAGTCGGACATAGGTGACTAAAGGCGCAGAGTGGAAACGGATTTGGTGCTGCACCCCCGGGGCCTGTAATGTTTTCTTCGTCGCCGGGGGAACCGGGCGGCGAAACAAAACAAGGGGCTATAGCTCAGTTGGTAGAGCGCCTGCATGGCATGCAGGAGGTCAGGAGTTCAATTCTCCTTAGCTCCACAGAAGTCGAGGGCGGATCATCCGGAAGGATGGTCCGCCCTCGGCGCATTGTCGTCCCGAGGGGCGGAAACCGTCGCGGCCGCCTCGGGGCCTGCGGTACCCTAGCGCCATGCGTGCCGTACGCCTTCTGCTTAGCGGGCCGCGCTGATCAGTACCGACCCCGGTGACACCCGAGAGGTCGGCATCGGCGCGGCATCCCCTCCTGCGTGAGGGGATTTTTCGTTTCTTGAAATGGCACAGCCGCTGGCAGGACGATCGATGGAGCTTTGAGGATCATGAGCGAGACGAACCCCGCTGCCGCCGCTACCCCGGCGGAGGCCGCCCCGTACCGCTACACGGCCGCCATGGCAGCCGACATCGAGGCACGCTGGCAGGACTTCTGGGACGCCGACGGCACCTACGCCGCGGCCAACCCGACGGGCGACCTGGCGGGCGACGGCGCCGCCAAGCCCAAGAAGTTCATCATGGACATGTTCCCGTACCCCTCCGGTGCGGGCCTGCACGTCGGCCACCCGCTGGGCTACATCGCCACCGACGTCTACGCCCGGTTCCAGCGCATGACCGGCCACAACGTCCTGCACACCCTGGGCTTCGACGCCTTCGGCCTGCCCGCCGAGCAGTACGCCGTGCAGACCGGCACGCACCCGCGCGTGTCCACCGAGGCCAACATGGAGAACATGAAGGCCCAGCTGCGCCGGCTGGGCCTGGGCCACGACAAGCGCCGGTCCTTCGCCACGATCGACCCGGACTACTACAAGTGGACCCAGTGGATCTTCCTGCAGATCTTCAACTCCTGGTACGACGACGAGGCCCGCAAGGCCCGTCCGATCGGCGAGCTGATCGCCCAGTTCGAGACCGGTGAGCGCGCGATCCCGGGCACCACGCGCGGCTGGAACGAGCTGAGCGCCCGAGAGCGCGCCGACGTCCTGGGCGAGTACCGCCTGGCCTACGCCTCCGACGCGCCGGTCAACTGGTGCCCCGGCCTGGGCACCGTGCTGGCCAACGAGGAGGTCACCGCCGACGGCCGCTCCGAGCGCGGCAACTTCCCGGTCTTCAAGGCCAAGCTGCGCCAGTGGAACATGCGCATCACCGCCTACGCCGACCGCCTGCTGGAGGACCTGGAGGAGCTGGACTGGCCCGAGGCCATCAAGCTGCAGCAGCGCAACTGGATCGGCCGCAGCGAGGGCGCCCGCGTCGACTTCCCGATCGACGGCGAGCACATCACCGTCTTCACCACCCGCCCGGACACCCTGTTCGGCGCCACCTACATGGTGCTGGCGCCCGAACACCCCCTGGTCGACGCGTTCACCCCGCAGGCCTGGCCCGAGGGCACCCACCAGGTGTGGACCGGCGGCCACGCCACGCCCGCCGAGGCCGTCGCCGCCTACCGCGCGCAGGCCGCCTCCAAGTCCGACGTCGAGCGGCAGGCCGAGGCCAAGGACAAGACCGGCGTCTTCACCGGCGCCTTCGCGACCAACCCGGTCAACGGCGAGCGTGTCCCCGTCTTCATCGCCGACTACGTCCTGATGGGCTACGGCACCGGCGCGATCATGGCCGTACCGGCGCACGACACCCGTGACTTCGCCTTCGCGCGCGCCTTCGAGCTGCCCATGCGCTGCGTGGTCGAGCCGACCGACGGCCGCGGCACCGACCCCGCCGAGTGGGACGACGCGTTCGCCTCGTACGACGCGAAGATCGTCAACTCGCGCGGGGAGGGCGTCGACCTGGACGGCCTGAACGTCACCGAGGCCAAGGCGCGCGTCACCGAGTGGCTGGAGCGCAAGGGCATCGGCCAGGGCACCGTCAACTTCCGCCTGCGCGACTGGCTGTTCAGCCGCCAGCGCTACTGGGGCGAGCCCTTCCCGATCGTCTACGACGAGGACGGCGTCGCGCACGCGCTGCCCGAGTCGATGCTGCCGCTGGAGCTGCCGGAGGTCGAGGACTACAGCCCGCGCACCTTCGACCCGGACGACGCCGACACCCAGCCCGAGACCCCGCTGTCGCGCAACGAGGAGTGGGTGCACGTCACCCTGGACCTGGGCGACGGGCCGAAGAAGTACCGCCGCGAGACCAACACCATGCCCAACTGGGCCGGTTCCTGCTGGTACGAGTTCCGCTACCTGGACCCGCACAACGACCGGCGGATGGTCGACCCCGCGATCGAGCAGTACTGGATGGGCCCGCGCGAGGGCATGCCGCACGGCGGTGTCGACCTGTACGTCGGCGGCGCCGAGCACGCCGTGCTGCACCTGCTTTACGCCCGCTTCTGGTCCAAGGTCCTGTACGACCTGGGGCACGTCTCCTCCGCCGAGCCGTTCCACAAGCTGTTCAACCAGGGCATGATCCAGGCCTACGTCTACCGCGACAGCCGGGGCATCGCCGTGCCGGCCGCCGAGGTGGAGGAGCGCGACGGCGCGTACTACTACCAGGGCGAGAAGGTCACCCGCCTGCTGGGCAAGATGGGCAAGTCCCTGAAGAACGCGGTGACCCCGGACGAGATCGCGGCCGAGTACGGCGCCGACACCCTGCGCCTGTACGAGATGGCGATGGGCCCGCTGGACGTCTCCCGCCCCTGGGACACGCGCGCCGTGGTCGGCCAGTTCCGGCTGCTGCAGCGGCTGTGGCGCAACATCGTGGACGAGGAGACCGGCGAGGTCACCGTGGTCGACGCGGCGCCCGACGAGGACACGCTGCGTGCGCTGCACAAGGCGATCGACGGGGTGCGCCAGGACCTGGAGGGCCTGCGCTTCAACACCGCCATCGCCAAGATCACCGAGCTGAACAACCACCTGACCAAGGCCGGCGCGGCGCTGCCGAAGTCGGTGGCCGAGCCGCTGGTGCTGATGGTCGCCCCGCTGGCCCCGCACATCGCCGAGGAGCTGTGGCGCCGCCTGGGCCACACCGACTCGGTCGTCCACCGGGACTTCCCGGTCGCCGACCCCGCCTACGTGGTGGACGAGACGGTGACCTGCGTCGTGCAGATCAAGGGCAAGGTCAAGGCCCGCCTGGAGGTGGCGCCCGGCATCTCCGAGGAGGAGCTGGAGAAGGTGGCGCTGGCCGACGAGAAGGTCGTCGCGGCGCTGGACGGCGCGGGCATCCGCAAGGTGATCGTGCGCGCGCCGAAGCTGGTGAACATCGTTCCGGCGTAACGGCGACGCCTCTCGGGGTACTCCCCTACGGGCAGGTTCGGGGTTTTTCTGGAACCCCGGGCCTGCCCGTTGCGTTTACGGTGGAGGGGTGTCGCGTCGCGCGGCGCACCGGTCCGAGGAGGAGCGTCGTGGAAGCAGTGATCATCGTCATCGCCCTCTTCTTCCTGGCCTTCGTCGTCCTCGGCGCGTACGCCACGATCAAGGTGGTGAGCGCCGCCAAGCGCGGCGTGGACCGCACCATCGGGCAGGCCCGGCGCACCGTCGAGGACCACACGCTGCGCGCCAAGTCCTTCGCGCAGGTCGGCCCGGCCGCCGAGCTGGCCCAGCTGCGGCTCACCCTGCGCACCTCGATGCGCGCCACCCAGGAAGCGCTGTACGCGGGCGCCGCCGAGGACGAGTCGCTCAAGGAGTCCGTCGGCCTCTTCGAGCGCCTGAGCGTGCACGGACGCGAGCTGGAGGCCGACCTCAAGCGCCTGGAGTCCGAGCCGGACCGGGCCACGCTCGCCGCCCGCCTGCCCGAACTGCGCGCCCGCACCGAGCAGATCGCCAAGTCCGCGGACGCGCTGCGCTGGGCCGCCCGCGACCGGGCCCGCCGCTTCGCCGACGACGACCTCGGCGCGCTCAGCGCCCAGATCGACCTGGAGGCCGACGCCCTGCGCCACTGGACCGGACCCACCGGACCCCGGGCCGCCGAGGAGCCGGTCCCGCCCCCGATCACCCCGCCCGGCCCCCGCGCCGCCTACCCCTGGCAGAAGAACCCCCGCCCGGAAAGCACCACATGACGCCTCGCGCGGGCGCAGCGCGCCGGGCGCACACCCCGGGGGCCGGGCTGCCGTGGGCGCGCTACGGCAGGTAACCTCCAGCTCATGTCCCGCCATGTCGCCATCGTCACCGATTCAACGGCCTACCTGCCGCCCCGGATGATGGAGCGCCACGGCATCACCGCGGTGCCGCTGACCGTGGTCCTCGGCGACCGGGCGCTCGAAGAGGGCACCGAGATCTCCACCCGAGCCCTCGCCCAGGCGCTGCAGAAACGGCGCCCCGTCACCACCTCCCGCCCCGCTCCCGAGGTGTTCGCCGAGACCTACCGCGAGGTCGCCGGGTCCGGGGTGAGCGGCATCGTCTCCCTGCACCTGTCCGGCGAGCTGTCCGGCACCTACGACGCGGCCGTCCTCGCCGCGCGCGAGGCGCCGGTGCCGGTGCGGGTGGTGGACACCGGGATGGTCGCGATGGCCCTCGGCTTCTGCGCACTGGCCGCGGCCGAGGCGGCGGAGGCGGGCGGCACCGTGGACGAGGCGGTCACGGCCGCCGAGAAGCGGGCCGCGGGCAGCTCCGCCTACTTCTACGTCGACACCCTCGACTACCTGCGCCGCGGCGGCCGCATCGGAGCCGCCCAGGCCCTGCTGGGCTCCGCGCTCGCGGTCAAGCCCCTGCTCCAGCTCGACGGCGGCCGCATCGAGCTGCTGGAGAAGGTGCGTACGGCGTCCAAGGCGATCGCCCGCCTGGAGGAGATCACCGCCGAGCGCGCGGGGAGCGCCGAGGTCGACATCGCCGTCCACCACCTGGCCGCGCCCGAGCGCGCCGCCACCCTCGCCGACCGGTTGCGGGAACGGGTGCCGGGCCTGGCCGAACTGCACGTCAGCGAGGTCGGCGCGGTGATCGGGGCGCACACGGGGCCGGGGCTGCTGGGCGCGGTGGTCTCGCCTCGGTGAGACCGGGGTCCGTCCCGGTGAGACGGCGCCGGACGGGGCGCCGGCCCTGACGGGCGGTCACTCACACGGGTGATGGAGTTTTCCACAACCGGGCGGCTGTCCCCGGATATTGACCAAGATCATCGCGATGGGGCGGGATGTCCGATCCTCGTCCCATGGCACTTCGATCACGTTCCCGCACCGTAACCCCGACCAGCGGCCCCGGCCGTGGCCCCGCCTCCGACGGCCGCGTGCGTCATCGCACGAGCGAGCACCGACGTGTCCGCCCCCGCGCGCACGCGCCCGCGGACGAACTGCGCCGCCGGGCGGAACTCCTCTTCGGCGAACGCGCCGTGCAGTGGGGGGAGTCGGGGAAGGCACCGCCGCAACCGGGCCTGCCGGACCAGGATTCGCCGCCCGCGGCGGAACCGGCGGGACCGGCGGAACCGGCGGGACCGGTCAAGCCGCCGGAGCCGTACGACGGGGTGTTCCCGGGCCGGCGCGAGCGGGCCGGGGCGGCGCTGCGGGAGCGGCTGCCGGTGTGGTTGCAGGCGCGGTGCGGGGTGGAGCGCCGGGGGACGGTGGCCCTCGCCGTGCTGCTGGCGGCCGCCGCCCTCTTCGCGGTCCAGCACTTCTGGACGGGCCGGCCGCAGACCGTGAGCGCCCCTCAGGTGGTGCGCTCCCAGGCGACGATCCCGAGGGCGCCGGGCGGGGGAGGGGAGGCACCGGCCGCGGGCGGGGGAGCCTCCCCGACGCCGGGCGGGGAGATCGTGGTGGACATCGGCGGCAAGGTCCGCGACCCCGGCGTCCGCCGGCTCCCGGCCGGCTCCCGGGTGGCCGACGCGCTGCGGGCGGCGGGCGGCGTCCGGCCGGGAGTGGACACCGACGGGCTCAACCGGGCGCGCTTCCTGGTCGACGGCGAGCAGGTGGTGGTCGGCGGGCAGGGGACGGCCGGCGGCCAAGGGCCCGGCGGAGCGCCCGCCGGGCCCGCCGTCCCGTCCGGTCCGGCCGGGCAGATCTCCCTCAACACGGCCACCGAGGACCAGCTCGACACCCTGCCCGGGGTCGGCCCGGTGCTGGCCCGGCACATCATCGACTACCGCACCCGGCACGGCGGTTTCCGCTCGGTGGACGAACTGCGCCAGGTCAACGGCATCGGGGACCGCCGCTTCACCGACCTGCGGAACCTGGTACGGCCATGAGCGGCGCGCATGCGCGGGACACCGTACCGGCGGGCGAGCCGGGCCCCCTCGATCTACGTCTGGTGCCGCCCGCGCTCGCGGCCTGGGCCATGGCGGCGCTGACGCCGGACGCGCCGCCGGCCCGGACCCTCGGCATCGTGCTCGGCTGCCTGGCCTGCGGGGCGCTCCTGCTCGCGGCGGGACGGTCCGGGAGGGCGCCCCGGTGGGCCCGCGGACGGCCCGGGTGGGCGCGGTCCTCGCTCGCCGCGGTGCTGCTGTGCGCCGCCGCGGCGGCCGCGTCTGCGGGACTGCACGGAGCGGACGTACGGCGCGGACCGGTGCCCGAGCTGGCCCGCCGGTCCGCCACCGTGACCGCCGAGGCGCAGCTGACCGCCGATCCCCGACTCAGCAGGCCCCGGGTGCGCGGCGACCACTCGGCCCCGGTGGCGGTGCTGCTCAAGGCACGGGTGCTGCGCGTCGAGGAGACCGGCGGGAGGACGACGCGGACCAGGGCGCCGGTCCTGATGATCGTCGACGCGGGTGCCCCGGCGCCCGGGGGCGAACCGCGGGCCCGGGGAGACCGGGCGGCCTGGCTGCGGCTGCTGCCGTCCACCACGCTGCGGGTGACCGGGCGGCTGGTGCCCGCCCTCGCCGGGGGCGATCGGACGGCGGCCGTGCTCCGGGTGCGCGGCGGGTCCGGGCCACGGGTCGTGGCGGGGCCGAGCGGGACGCAGCGACTGGCGGGGCGGCTCAGAGCGGGGCTGCGGGAGGCGACGGACGGGCTGCCGGGGGACGCGCGGGCGCTGCTGCCGGGGCTGGTCGTCGGGGACACCTCGCGGATCACCCCCGAGCTGGACGACGCCTTCAAGGCGACCGACCTGACCCATCTGCTCGCGGTCTCCGGCAGCAATCTCACCGTGCTGCTCGCCCTGCTCGTCGGCCCGCCCGGCCTGGCCCGGCTGGCCGAACGCCGGGGCCTGGCCCCCCGCCTGGGACTCTCGCTGCGGGCGACCGCCCTGCTCGCGGGGGTACTCACGCTCGGTTTCGTGATCGTGTGCCGCCCCGACCCCAGCGTGCTGCGGGCCGCGGCCTGCGGTGCGGTCGCGCTGTTCGCCCTGGCCACCGGACGCCGCAGATCCCTCGTCCCGGCGCTGGCCACGGCCGTGCTGCTGCTGGTGCTGTACGACCCCTCGCTGGCCCGCAGTTACGGCTTCCTGCTCTCCGTGCTGGCCACCGGGGCGCTGCTGCTGCTCGCCCCCGGCTGGAGCGAGGCGCTGCGGCGGCGCGGGGTGCCCCCGAGGCTCGCCGAGGCGCTGGCGGCGGCCCTCGCGGCGCAGGCGGTGTGCGCGCCGGTCGTGGCGGTGCTGTCGGCCCGGGTGAGCCTGGTCGCGGTGCCCTGCAACCTGCTGGCCGAGGCGGCGGTGTCACCCGCGACGGTGCTGGGCTTCGCCGCGCTCGCGACCGCACCGGTGGGCATGCCCCTGGCCAAGGCGCTGGCGTGGTGCGCGAGTTGGCCCGCCGGGTGGATCGCCTCGGTCGCCCGGACCGGGGCGGCGCTGCCCGGGGCGGGGGTGGACTGGCCGGGCGGCTGGCCGGGGGCGCTGCTGCTCGCGGCGGTCACCGTGGCCGTCGTCCTGGCCGGGCGGCGGCTGGTGCGGCACCCGTGGTGGTGCGGGCTGCTCGGCGCGCTGCTCCTGCTGGCGGTGGTGCGGCCGGCGCCGCTGACCCGGGTGGTGACGGGCTGGCCGCCGCCGGGCTGGCGGTTCGCGATGTGCGACGTGGGACAGGGCGACGCGACCGTGCTGTCGGCGGGCGCCGGGGCCGGGGTGGTCGTGGACGCCGGCCCCGATCCGGCACCGGTCGACCGCTGTCTGCGGCGGCTGGGCATCACCCGCGTCCCCCTCCTCGTGCTGACGCACTTCCACGCCGACCATGTGGCGGGGCTGACCGGTGTGCTGCGGGGCCGGGAGGTCGCCGCGATCGAGACGACCGGGTTCGAGGAGCCGGGGCAGGAGGCGGAGTTCGTCAGGAAGGAGGCCGCCGCCCGCCACATTCCGGTCACCCGGGCCGTCGCGGGGGAGGAGCGGCGCACCGGCCCGCTGGCCTGGCGCGTCCTGTGGCCGCCGGCGGACACCGCGCCGGCCTTCGACGGCCCGAACGACGCCAGCGTGGCCCTGCTGGTCCGCACCGGCGGGCTGCGGCTGCTGCTCCTCGGCGACCTCGAACCCCCGGACCAGCAGGCCCTGTTGCGCTCACCGCGGGCGGCCGAGCTGGCCGGCGTGGACGTGCTGAAGGTGGCCCATCACGGCTCGGCGTACCAGGACCCGGAGCTGATACGGCTCGCGGCACCCCGGCTGGCGCTCGTCTCCTGCGGCACCGGCAACCCCTACGGGCACCCGGCCCCGTCGACGGTGGCCGCGTTGCGGGCCGGTGGCGCGCTGGTGCTGCGGACCGACCGGGACGGGGCGCTCGCGGTCGGCGGGGGCGAAGGAGCCGCCGGTGCGGGCCGGGAGGTGGAGGTGACGCGCGAGGGACCCTGAACGGCCGACGCGCCGCGCGGTCCGCCTACCGGTAGAAGACGGCCACGCCCCCGTGGTGCGAGCAGGCGCCCTGGTGGTGGGCGGCGTACGAGTAGGTGCCGTCGTTGCACCGGGCGGTGGCGCCGTTCCCGGCACCGCCGGTGCCTCCGGAGGAGCCGGAGCCCCCGCTCCCCGACGACCCGCCCGACGAGCCCCCGCTGCCGCCGGAGTTCCCCGAGCCCGCGGCCGGCGCGTGCCGGGTGACGGTCACCTCGACCTTCACCGTCTTCGTGGCGGTCACCGTGGGCGCGGGCCCGGGCGCCGCCGTCTCGGTGGCCGTCGCGGTGGCGGTGGCGGTGACCGTGGCGGTCGGCCGGACCTTGGCGGCCGCCGGCTGCGCGTCGCCCCCGCCGCCCTGACCACCGGCGCCGGCTCCGATGCCGAGGAGGAAGGCGAGCCCGATCCCCGGCAGCACGTACCGCTTGCGCGCCCAGCGCGGGGCCGTTCGCTCGGGCGGGTGCGGCGGCCGTGGCGGCATGACGTACGGGTTGCTCATGTGTCCCCCCAAGCGAGTTCGGAGGTAGGACCGTAGCTCCACTCGTGATGTTCGTGTGAAGTTTCCGTGAAGTAGTGGCCCGTTCGTGATGGAGTGAGGGGTGGTGCGAATCAGGCACCGGGCGGCGAAAGGGCGTAGTTCCCGCAGTTTCCACAGTTCCGGCGCATGCGCTGGATTGCCGTGATGTGGGCCCGTGTTGCCTCGAAAGCCGCAACAGTGATCGAATGAACCTTCGACAACAGAAGATGTCGAGGCGTACAGGGGTGTGTCGTAGATGTTCGGCCGCTGGCTGGGTGATCGGACGAACCGGATGCAGCGGACGGGTCCCCTGGGGGCGGTGCGGACACCGCCCGGCGCGGGAGTGCTCGGCTGCCGGGTGGTCGACCCGGTCAACCAGCCGGTCACCGGCGCCGAGTTCACGGTCAGCGACCCGATGGGCCGCAAGGTGGTGTCGGGCGGTACGGACCCGTACGGCTCGTTCCTGACGACCGTGCCGGCCGGGGAGTACCGGCTCGCGGTGTCCGCCGAGGGGTACGCGCCCTACCGGACCACCGCGCTGGTCGCCGAGGACACCCTCGCCTCGCTGGGCGACGTCACCCTCCAGCTCGCCCCGCCGCCCGAGCCGCCCGCGCCCGGCGACTGGGAGGTGGACCCCGCGCACTCCGCGATCGCCTTCACGGCGCGGCACATCGGACTCGCCCGCGTCCACGGGCGGTTCGACTCGTTCGCCGGGGCGGTGCGGATCGCCGAGCGGATCGAGCAGTCGGCGATGCACGTGGTGATCGACGCGGCGTCCATCGACACCGGGGTCCGGATGCGCGACGACCATCTGCGCTCGGGGGACTTCCTGGACGTACGGCGGTTTCCGACCCTGGAGTTCTACAGCGACCGCTTCACGCACAAGGGCGGCAACCGCTGGGCGGTCACCGGAGCGCTGTCGCTGCACGGCGTGACCCGCACGGTGACGCTCGACACCGAGTACCTCGGACTCGGCAACGGCATCGAGGGCGAGACCCGGGCCGCCTGCCGGGCCACCACCGAACTGCACCGCGACGACTTCACGGTCAGCTGGCAGTCGATGCTGGCCCGGGGGATCGCGGTGGTGGGGCCGAGCATCCGCGTCGACCTGGACGTGCAGATCGTGCCCAAGGGCTGACCTGGCGGTTCGCTTCCGGGCGGGTACCGGACAATGGCGGCGTGAGCGATGTGAGACACGTGCTGGTGCTGCCCGACCGGGACGCCGCGCAGGAGGCGGCCGAGGCGCTCGGGGAGCGGTTCGGCCTGGACGAGGAACCCCGGCTGCTCCGCGACGCGCTGGCCGGCGAGGACGATGCCGAGGACGCCCAGTGGCTGGTCGTACTGGCCGACGACGAGGAGCGGCTGGACCCCCGGGAGCTGGACGCGTTCGCGGCGGAGTGGGACGGCTGGCGCGAGGAACCGTAGGCCCCGGGGGCGCGGTGCGGGCCGCGGCCGGGGGCGTTGTCGGTGGGGCGTGGGATGCTTGGTGCGATGGCCAGGAAGACTGCGAACGACGACCCCCTCGCCCCGGTGACCGTTGCCGTGGGCCAGGAGGACCTGCTGCTCGACCGTGCGGTGCGGGAGGTGGTGGCCGCCGCCCGGGCCGCCGACGCCGACACGGACGTACGGGATCTGACCTCGGACCAGGTGCAGCCCGGCACCCTCGCCGAGCTGACCAGCCCCTCGCTGTTCGCCGAGCGCAAGGTCGTCGTGGTGCGCAACGCGCAGGACCTGTCGGCCGACACCGTCAAGGACGTGAAGGCGTACCTCGCCTCGCCCGCCGAGGAGATCACCCTCGTGCTGCTGCACGCGGGCGGCGCCAAGGGCAAGGGCCTGCTGGACGCCGCGCGCAAGGCGGGGGCGCGGGAGGTGGCCTGCCCGAAGATGACCAAGCCGGCGGACCGGCTGGCGTTCGTGCGGGGGGAGTTCCGCGCCGCGGGGCGCTCGGCGACCCCCGAGGCGTGCCAGGCGCTGTGCGACGCCATCGGCAGTGATCTGCGCGAGCTGGCGTCCGCCGTGAGCCAACTGGTCGCGGACATCGAAGGCACGATCGACGAGGCCGTCGTCGGGCGCTACTACACCGGTCGGGCCGAGGCCTCCAGCTTCACGGTCGCGGACCGGGCGGTGGAGGGGCGTACCGCGGAGGCCCTGGAGGCGCTGCGCTGGTCGCTGGCGACGGGGGTGGCCCCGGTGATGATCACCAGTGCGCTGGCGCAGGGCGTGCGCGCGATCGGGAAGCTGTCCTCCGCGCGCGGGGGGCGCCCCGCGGACCTGGCGCGGGAGCTGGGGATGCCGCCGTGGAAGATCGACCGGGTGCGCCAGCAGATGCGGGGGTGGACGCCGGACGGCGTCTCGGTCGCGATGCGGGCCGTCGCCGAGGCGGACGCGGGCGTGAAGGGCGGAGGGGACGACCCCGAGTACGCGCTGGAGAAGGCGGTCGTGGTGATCGCGCGGGCCGCCCGGTCGCGCGGGCGCGGATAGCGGCTCCCGTACGCCGAGAACCCCGGCACCCGCCCTGGGGAAGGGAAGGGGGCCGGGGTTCCGGGTCAAAAGCTGTCGAGCCCGTTCCCGCGTGGCGAACGCAGGCCGCGAACAGGCTCTGGGTGCCGGTCGGGAGCGGATGAGAGAGGGCCCGCTCTGGGTCCTTCCGGCGGTCAGATCAAAGGGAGAACTCAGCCCTTGAGGGTCGCGACCTTGGAAGCAAGCGCCGACTTCTTGTTGGCGGCCTGGTTCTTGTGGATGACGCCCTTGGAGACGGCCTTGTCGAGGGCACGCGCGGCGGCGCGCTGCAGCTCGGTGGCCTTCTCGAGGTCACCCGCGGCAGCGGCCTCACGGGCCTTGCGGATCGCGGTCTTCAGGGAGGACTTGACGGCCTTGTTGCGCAGCCGAGCCTTCTCGTTGGTCTTGATCCGCTTGATCTGGGACTTGATGTTCGCCACGAAGGAGCCTTTTCAGGTTCAGGCACGGGGCCGCTCGGGTCCCGTGCCGGTGATCCAAAATTTCTCTGACGTGCCTCGGCCGAGAGGGCATGAGGCACAGCCATCTACAGTACCAGTGGCCCTGCGACCGGCCCAAAACGCCCCTCGGTCCCTCCGCGTGGGACCATGGAGACTACGTATCGATCCGACCCGAGGCATAAGGCGCCTCAAGAGACAGGACCCTGCGTGCCCGCGACCCCTAACCATGTGCCCGAGCCGAGCCGTACCGACCCGGCTCTGATCCGCAACTTCTGCATCATCGCGCACATCGACCACGGCAAGTCCACGCTCGCCGACCGGATGCTCCAGCTGACCGGTGTGGTCGAGCAGCGGCAGATGCGTGCTCAGTACCTCGACCGGATGGACATCGAGCGCGAGCGCGGCATCACGATCAAGTCCCAGGCGGTGCGTCTGCCCTGGGCCCCGACCGAGGGCCCCGACCAGGGCACGACGCACATCCTCAACATGATCGACACCCCGGGGCACGTCGACTTCACCTACGAGGTCTCGCGGTCGCTGGCCGCCTGCGAGGGGACCATCCTCCTCGTCGACGCCGCCCAGGGCATCGAGGCGCAGACCCTCGCCAACCTCTACCTGGCGATGGAGAACGACCTCACGATCATCCCCGTGCTCAACAAGATCGACCTGCCGGCCGCCCAGCCGGAGAAGTTCGCCGAGGAGCTGGCGAACCTGGTCGGCTGCGAGCCGGACGACGTGCTCAAGGTCTCCGCGAAGACCGGTCTCGGCGTCGACGCGCTGCTCGACAAGGTCGTCAGGGACATCCCGGCCCCGGTCGGCGTCGCCGACGCGCCCGCCCGCGCGATGATCTTCGACTCGGTCTACGACTCCTACCGCGGTGTCGTGACGTACGTCCGTGTCATCGACGGCCAGCTCAACAAGCGCGAGCGCATCAGGATGATGTCGACCGGCGCCACCCACGAGCTGCTGGAGATCGGCGTCAGCTCGCCCGAGATGCTGCCGGCCGACGGCCTGGGCGTCGGCGAGGTGGGTTACCTGATCACCGGTGTGAAGGACGTCCGCCAGTCCAAGGTCGGTGACACCGTCACCAGCCAGCACAAGGGCGCCACCGAGGCACTCGGCGGTTACAAGGACCCCAAGCCGATGGTGTTCTCGGGCCTGTACCCGCTGGACGGCTCCGACTACCCGGAGCTGCGCGAGGCGCTGGACAAGCTCCAGCTCAACGACGCCGCCCTGGTCTACGAGCCGGAGACCTCCGCCGCCCTCGGCTTCGGCTTCCGCGTCGGCTTCCTCGGCCTGCTGCACCTGGACGTGATCCGGGAGCGCCTGGAGCGCGAGTTCGGCCTCGACCTGATCGCCACCGCCCCCAACGTGGTCTACCGCGTGGTCATGGAGGACGGCAGCGAGCACACGGTCACCAACCCGAGCGAGTTCCCCGAGGGCAAGATCGACGAGGTCTTCGAGCCGGTCGTGCGGGCGACGATCCTCGCGCCCACCGAGTTCATCGGCGCGATCATGGAGCTGTGCCAGACCCGGCGCGGCACCCTGCTCGGCATGGACTACCTCTCCGAGGACCGGGTCGAGATCCGCTACACCCTCCCGCTCGCGGAGATCGTCTTCGACTTCTTCGACCAGCTGAAGTCCAAGACCCGCGGTTACGCCTCGCTCGACTACGAGCCCACCGGCGAGCAGGCCAGCAGCCTGGTCAAGGTGGACATCCTGCTGCACGGCGACAAGGTCGACGCCTTCTCGGCGATCACCCACAAGGACCAGGCGTACGCGTACGGCGTACGGCTCGTCGCCAAGCTCAAGGAGCTGATCCCGCGGCAGAGCTTCGAGGTCCCGGTGCAGGCCGCCATCGGCTCCCGGGTCATCGCCCGCGAGACCATCCGCGCCATCCGCAAGGACGTCCTCGCCAAGTGCTACGGCGGTGACATCTCCCGTAAGCGCAAGCTGCTGGAGAAGCAGAAGGAAGGCAAGAAGCGGATGAAGATGGTGGGTTCGGTGGAGGTTCCGCAGGAGGCCTTCATCGCCGTCCTGTCCAGCGATGACAGCGCGGGGTCGGGCAAGGGCAAGAAGTAACCGGAGCCGGCATCCGGTCACATGCCCAAAACGGACACCAGGGGGCCCGTCGTGCGAAAGCGCGGCGGGCCCCCGCGCGTACCCGGCGCCGCCCAGGGGCGCGAGCGCGGGGAAAGAGACAGGCCGAAGCCCCTTACGCAGCGGGCACTCGCGCCTTACCCTGATGCCTGCTCGATAGTTACTCGCGAGTTAAACAAGCCCGAACACCACCGTGAGTTAACCCAGCCGCACCGAGTACCAGCCGCGCTGTCGCGGGCCCCGGAGGATGTCGTGAGCGACACACAGACCCTGATCGAGAACCGACCGCCGTCCGTCGCGGCCCTCTTCCTGGAGCGCGTGGCGGCCACACCGGACGCCGAGGCCTACCGCTACCCGGTGCCCCCCGCGTCCGGCCAGGGCCCCGACGACTGGAAGTCGCTGAGCTGGGCGGGGGCGGCCGAGCGGGTCTACGCCATCGCGGCCGGTCTGATCGAGCTGGGCATCCAGCCCGAGCAGCGGGTGGCGCTGGCCTCCTCCACCCGGGTGGAGTGGATCCTCGCCGACCTCGGCATCATGTGCGCCGGCGGCGCCACCACCACGATCTACCCGCAGACCAACGCCGACGAGTCCGCGTTCATCCTCTCCGACTCCGAGAGCCGGGTGCTGATCGCGGAGGACGCCGCGCAGGTCGCCAAGGCCGCCGAGAAGCGCGCCGAGCTGCCGGAGCTGACCAAGGTCGTCGTCATCGACCCGGCGGGCGTGGACGGCGACGACTGGGTGATCACCCTGGACGAGCTGGAGAAGCGCGGCGCGGCCCACCTGGGGCAGCACCCGGAGCTGATCAAGGAGCGGGTCGGCGCCCTCACCAAGGACCAGCTCGCCACCCTCATCTACACCTCCGGCACCACCGGCCGCCCCAAGGGCGTGCGCCTGCCGCACGACAACTGGTCGTACATGGCCCGGGCCATCTCCGCGACCGGGCTGCTCGGCCCCGACGACGTGCAGTACCTGTGGCTGCCGCTCGCGCACGTCTTCGGCAAGGTGCTCACCTCCGGGCAGATCGAGATCGGTCACGTCACCGCCGTGGACGGCCGCGTCGACAAGATCATCGAGAACCTCCCGGTGGTGCAGCCGACGTACATGGCCGCGGTGCCGCGCATCTTCGAGAAGGTCTACAACGGCGTCGCCGCCAAGGCCCGCGAGGGCGGCGCGGCCAAGTACAAGATCTTCCAGTGGGCCGCCGAGGTCGCCCGCGAGTACGCCAAGGCGGAGCAGGACAACTTCCGGCGCACCGGCAACCGCACCGTGCCCTTCGGCCTGGCCGTCAAGCACAAGGTCGCCGACACCCTCGTCTTCGCCAAGATCCGCGAGGCCTTCGGCGGCCGGCTGCGCGCCTGTGTCTCCGGCGCGTCCGCGCTCGCCCCGGAGATCGGCTACTTCTTCGCCGGCGCCGGCATCCACATCCTGGAGGGGTACGGCCTCACCGAGTCCTCCGCGGCCTCCTTCGTGAACCCGGGCGAGGCCTACCGCACGGGCACGGTCGGCAAGCCGCTGCCCGGCACGGAGGTGCGCATCGCCGACGACGGCGAGATCCTGCTGCGCGGCCCGGGCATCATGCAGGGCTACCACAAGCTGCCCGACAAGACCGACGAGGTGCTGGAGTCCGACGGCTGGTTCCACACCGGTGACATCGGCGAACTCTCGCCCGACGGCTATCTGCGCATCACCGACCGCAAGAAGGACCTCATCAAGACCTCCGGCGGCAAGTACGTCGCCCCGGCGGAGGTGGAGGGCCAGTTCAAGGCGGTCTGCCCGTACGTCTCCAACATCCTCGTGCACGGCGCCGACCGGAACTACTGCACCGCCCTCATCGCCCTGGACGAGGACGCGATCACGGAGTGGGCGAAGGAGAACGGCCTGGAGGGCAGGCCGTACGCCGAGATCGTCGCCGCCCCGGCGACGGTCGAGATGGTCGACGGCTACGTCCAGCAGCTCAACGCCGGGCTCCAGCGCTGGCAGACCATCAAGAAGTTCCGGCTGCTGCCGCGGGACCTCGACGTGGAGCACGGCGAGATCACGCCGAGCCTGAAGCTGAAGCGGCCGGTGGTGGAGCGGGAGTACAAGGGGCTCATCGACGAGATGTACGCCGGGACGCGCGAGAAGTAGCGGACGCGGGAGCCGCGGCGGGACGCGGGAGAGCGGCGGGGCGCGCGGGGCCGAAAGGAAGGGAGCGCTCGAAAGGCGCCGCCTTTCAGTCCTGTCGTAGCACGGTTCTCGGCCAGGAGTGGGCAGTTCGGTGACTTCACGCTTATGCGTGACGCCCTTCTGTCACCCTGGCCGCATGGACATGGCGGCCATACCCACCCAGTGGGAGACCGAGGGCCGGGGCGCCGGGGCGCGCGGTCACGTCACGCTGCCCGGCAGCCCGGCCGCGCCGGGCTCCGCGCGGGCCCTGGTGCGGGCCGCGCTGGCCGAGGCGCCCGCAGTCGCGCCCCGGCTGCTGGACGACGCGCTGGCGGTCGTCAGCGAGCTGGTCACCAACTCCGTGGTGCACGCCGGCACCGAGATGGACCTGGACTGGTGCCTGGAGGAGGACGGCGCGTTCGTGGTCGAGGTCGGCGACCGGCACCCGGCCCGCCCGCCGCGCGACGCGACCGCGGGCGAGCCGCCGTACGAGATCCCGGAGTACGGGCGGGGGCTGCGGCTGGTCGGCGCGCTCGCCGAGTCCTGGGGCGTCACCTACCGCACCGGCGCCAAGTCGGTGTGGGCCAGGCTGCCCCCGGGCGGCAAGGAGACCCCGGCCGGCGCCCGCGCGCAGGACGCCCTGGAGGTCGCCGAGGACCTGGCCCCGCAGGCACAGCGCGCCGACAGCGACCGGGACTGGCTCGGCCGGGGCGCGCTGTCCTTCCTCGCCGAGGCCTCCGACCTGCTCGCCGGGCAGCTGGACGAGAACCTGGTCACGGCCCTCACCGGCCAGCTGATCGTGCCCCGGCTCGCCGACTGGTGCGCGGTGTGGCTGGAGGACGAGGCGTCGGCGCGCGGCGGGTCGTACGACGGTCCCGCCCGGGTCTGGCACGCCAGCGAGAACCGCATCGAGGAACTGCGGGGCGCGCTGGAGAAGGAGCCGCCGCGGACGGGGGACGCGGTGGGGTTCGGCCCCGAGCCGTACCCGTGGCCCGGCGCCTCGCTCGGCCCGCAGGGCGCCGACGGCACGGCGCTGGCGTACCGGCTGGTCGCGGGCGGGCGGCCGCTCGGCACGCTGGTCATCGGGCGGTGCGGGCTCGTGCGCTTCCCGGACGAGATCACCGGGCTGGTCGAGGACCTGGCCCGCCGGGTGGCGCTCGCCATCGGCGCGGCCCGGCAGTACGCCCGCCAGGCCACCATCAGCGCGGTGCTCCAGCGGGGCCTGCTGCCCGGCGCGGTCGCGGAGATCCCCGGGATGAGCAGCGCGCTGGTCTACGAGCCCTGCGACAAGAGCGGGCCCAGCGGCGACTTCTACGACCTGTTCCCGGCGGGCGACGGCCGCTGGTGCTTCGCCATCGGCGACGTGCAGGGCAAGGGCCCGGAGGCGGCGGTCGTCATCGGCCTCGCCCGGCCCTGGCTGCGGCTGCTGGCCCGCGAGGGCTACCGGGTGGCCGACGTGCTGGACCGCCTCAACCAGCTCCTCCTGGACGACGCCACCGAGGCCGCGGACGCCGCGGCCCGCGCGCTGGTGGCCGCCGACGGCCTGGCCGTGGTGCCCGGGGAGGGCCCGCAGACCCGCTTCCTGTCCCTGCTCTACGGCGAGCTGATCCCGTTCGACGGCGGAGTCCGCTGCACCCTGGCCTCCGCCGGGCACCCGCTCCCGCTGGTCCTCGGCCCCGACGGCGCCGTGCGCACCGCGGCCCGCCCGCAGACCCTGCTCGGCGTGGTCGAGGACGAGACCTACGTCAGCGAGACGCTGGACCTGCTGCCCGGCGACAGCCTGCTGTGCGTCACCGACGGGGTGACCGAGCGGCGCTGCGGCTCCCGCCAGTTCGACGACGCCGACGGCCTCGCCGACGCCCTGGCCTCCTGCGCCGGCCTCACCGCGGAGGAGATCGCGGAAAGGATCCGCCACCTGGTGCACACCTTCGGCGAGGCCCCGCCGGAGGACGACCTGGCGCTGCTGGTGCTCCAGGCGGGATGAGACGCCGGCCCAGGGAGCGCGGCGGTGCTGGACAATGGGTCGTATGCCTTCCGCACTCCCCGACGGTGAGCCCGTTCCCGACGACGGCGCGTTGCCCGCACACGCGCTCGCCGGGGCGGTGGAGCGTCCGCTCGGTTTCTATCTGCACGTGCCGTACTGCGCCACCCGCTGCGGCTACTGCGACTTCAACACCTACACCGCGACCGAGCTGCGCGGCACCGGCGGGGTGCTCGCCTCCCGCGACAACTACGCGGACACCCTCACCGACGAGATCCGGCTCGCCCGCAAGGTGCTCGGCGACGATCCGCGCCCGGTCCGCACGGTCTTCGTCGGCGGCGGCACGCCCACCCTGCTGGCCGCCGACGACCTCGTACGGATGCTGGCGGCGATCCGCGACGAGTTCGGACTGGCGCCGGACGCCGAGGTCACCACGGAGGCGAACCCCGAGTCCGTCGACCCGGCCTACCTCGCGACCCTCCGGGAGGGCGGCTTCAACCGGATCTCCTTCGGCATGCAGAGCGCGAAGCAGCACGTGCTGCGGGTCCTGGACCGCACCCACACCCCCGGGCGCCCCGAGGCGTGCGTCGCGGAGGCGCGGGCGGCGGGCTTCGACCACGTCAACCTGGACCTGATCTACGGCACCCCGGGCGAGAGCGACGACGACTGGCGGGCCTCCCTCCAGGCGGCGATCGGCGCCGGCCCCGACCACGTCAGCGCCTACGCGCTCATCGTGGAGGAGGGCACCCAGCTCGCCCGCCGGATCCGCCGGGGCGAGGTCCCGATGACCGACGACGACGTGCACGCCGACCGCTATCTGATCGCCGAGGAGACCCTCTCGGCCGCGGGCTTCGCCTGGTACGAGGTCTCCAACTGGGCCACCTCCGCGGCCGGCCGCTGCCTGCACAACGAGCTGTACTGGCGCGGCGCGGACTGGTGGGGCGCCGGGCCGGGCGCCCACTCGCACGTGGGCGGCGTCCGCTGGTGGAACGTCAAGCACCCCGGCGCCTACGCCGCCGCCCTGGCCGCGGGCCGCTCCCCGGGCGCCGGCCGGGAGGTGCTGACCGCCGAGGACCGCCGCGTCGAGCGCGTCCTGCTGGAGCTCCGGCTCCGCGAGGGCGCGCCGCTGGACCTGCTGAAGGAGGCGGGCCTCGCGGCCGCGCGCCGGGCCGTGGCGGACGGACTCCTCCAGGAGGGCCCCTACGCCGAGGGCCGCGCCGTGCTCACCCTGCGCGGCCGGCTGCTCGCGGACGCGGTGGTGCGGGACCTGGTGGACTGACCCGTCCGGGCCCGAAGCGGATCAGGCACCGCCGCCCGTGACGAAGTCGATCAGCTCCTCTACGCGTCCCAGCAGCTCCGGCTCCAGGTCCTTGTAGGAGCCGACCCGCTTGAGGATCGCCTGCCACACCGCGCCGGTGTTGTCCGACGGCCAGCCGAGGGCGCGGCACACGCCCGTCTTCCAGTCCTGGCCGCGGGGCACGGCGGGCCAGGCGGCGATGCCCAGGGAGGCGGGTTTCACCGCCTCCCAGATGTCGATGTAGGGGTGGCCCACGACCAGGGCGTGCTCACTGGTCACCGACTCGGCGATGCGCCATTCCTTGCTGCCGGGCACCAGGTGGTCCACCAGGACGCCGAGCCGGGCGTCCGGGCCGGGGGCGAAGTCGGCGACGATCGAGGGCAGGTGGTCCACGCCCTCCAGGTACTCCACGACCACGCCCTCGATGCGCAGGTCGTCGCCCCAGACCTTCTCGACCAGCTCGGCGTCGTGCCGCCCCTCGACGTAGATGCGGCCGGCGCGGGCCACGCGGGCGCGGGCGCCGGGCACCGCGACCGAACCGGATGCCGTGCGGGCGGGACGGGCCGGGGCGGCGGCGGGGCGCACGAGGGTCACCGGGCGGCCCTCCAGCAGGAAACCGCGGGGTTCCAGCGGGAAGACCCGGTGCTTGCCGAAGCGGTCCTCCAGCGTGACCGTGCCCGCCTCGCAGCCGATCACCGCGCCGCAGAACCCGGTGCCGGGCTCCTCCACGACCAGGCCCGGCTCCGCGGGCACCTCCGGCACCGGCTGGGACTTCTTCCAGGGCGGGGTGAGGTCGGGGGAGTACTGGCGCATTCGGATGACGATAGGAGAAGAGCGGGGCGGGCGCTCACGACACGCCGAAACGCGCGGCCAGGGCGTCCCGTTGGCGCCGCACGAAGGCCGCGTCCACCACCGCTCCGTGACCGGGCACGTACAGCGCGTCCTCGCCGCCCAGCGCCAGCAGCCGGTCCAGCGCGGCCGGCCAGCGGGACGGTACGGCGTCCGGGCCCGCCTGGGGCTCGCCGGACTCCTCGACCAGGTCGCCGCAGAACACCACCTCTCGCTCGCCCGGCACCAGGACCACCAGGTCGTGGGCGGTGTGGCCGGGGCCGACGTTGGCCAGCAGCACCTGGCGGCCCCCGCCGAGGTCCAGGGTGCGCTCCCCGGAGACCAGGTGCCGCGGCGGGACCAGCGCCAGCGCCGCCTCCTCCGCGTCCGCCGCCGGCAGCCCGTGGTGGACGGCGTCGTGGCGCAGCGCGTCGCGCTCGCCGGCGAGCACCGCCTCCGCGCCCACCGCCGCGTACACCGCCGCCCCCGCGAACGCGGCGGCGCCGAAGACGTGGTCGAAATGGGCGTGGGTCAGCGCGAGATGGGTCACACGGCCGCCCGCCAGTTCCTCCGCCGCCGCCCGCAGCCGCGCCCCCTCGCCCAGGCTCGACCCGGCGTCCACCATCAGCGCCGTGTCCGCGCCCAGGACCAGCCCCGCCGTGCAGTCCCAGCCCGGCAGGCGGCACCGTCCGACCCCCGTGGTCAGCCGCTCCCATCCCCGCTCTTCCCAAGTCACCGTCATACCGCGACGCTAGCCCCACGAGCGGTCACGGGGGCACCGACCTTGCCCGGTGCGTACCCCACGGCCGTACACTGGGCCGGGGAACGCTGGCACTCGCACGCGAAGAGTGCCAGGCGCCCGAACCGAGGGACACAAGGGGACGACGTGCTGGAGGTGCGCGCGAATGCTGAGTGAACGCAGGCTTCAGGTGTTGCGCGCCATCGTCCAGGACTACGTCGGCACCGAGGAGCCGGTCGGGTCGAAGGCCCTGACCGAGCGGCACAACCTCGGCGTCTCCCCGGCCACCGTGCGCAACGACATGGCGGCCCTGGAGGACGAGGGGTTCATCGCCCAGCCGCACACCAGCGCGGGGCGCATCCCCACCGACAAGGGCTACCGGCTGTTCGTCGACAAGCTCGCCGGCGTCAAGCCGATGACCGCGCCCGAGCGGCGCGCGATCCAGAACTTCCTGGACGGCGCCGTCGACCTCGACGACGTGGTGGCGCGCACGGTACGGCTGCTCGCGCAGCTGACCCGGCAGGTCGCCGTCGTGCAGTACCCCTCCCTGACCCGGTCCACCGTGCGGCACGTGGAACTGCTCGCGCTCGCCCCGGCGCGCGTGATGCTGGTGCTGATCACGGACACCGGCCGGGTCGAGCAGCGGATGGTGGACTGCCCGGCGCCGTTCGGCGAGGCGTCCCTGGCGGATCTGCGCGCGCGGTTGAACAGCCGGGTCGCGGGCCGCCGGTTCGCGGACGTGCCGACACTGGTCGAGGACCTGCCGGACGCCTTCGAACCCGAGGATCGGGGTACGGTCTCCACGGTGCTCTCCACTCTTCTGGAGACACTGGTCGAGGAGAACGAGGAGCGGCTGATGATCGGCGGCACCGCCAATCTCACCCGTTTCGGACACGACTTCCCCCTCACGATCCGGCCCGTCCTGGAGGCGCTGGAGGAGCAGGTCGTGCTCCTCAAGCTCCTCGGCGAGGCGAAGGATCCGGGCATGACCGTGCGCATCGGGCACGAGATCGCCCACGAAGGACTCAACTCAACCTCCGTGGTGTCGGTGGGCTACGGTTCGGGCGGCGAGGCGGTTGCCAAGCTCGGCGTGGTCGGACCGACCCGCATGGACTACCCGGGAACGATGGGAGCGGTACGCGCAGTGGCACGGTACGTCGGACAGATCCTGGCGGAGTCGTAAGTGGCCACGGACTACTACGCCGTTCTCGGCGTGCGCCGCGACGCGTCGCAGGATGAGATCAAGAAGGCGTTCCGCCGGCTCGCGCGCGAGCTGCACCCGGACGTCAACCCCGATCCGAAGACCCAGGAGCGGTTCAAGGAGATCAACGCCGCTTACGAGGTGCTGTCGGACCCGCAGAAGAAGCAGGTCTACGACCTCGGCGGAGATCCCCTCTCGCAGTCCGGCGGCGCCGGCGCGGGCGGCTTCGGGGCCGGTGGCTTCGGCAACTTCTCCGACATCATGGACGCGTTCTTCGGCACGGCGTCGCAGCGCGGGCCGCGCTCGCGCACCCGGCGCGGCCAGGACGCGATGATCCGGATCGAGGTGGAGCTGGACGAGGCGGCCTTCGGGACCACCAAGGAGATCCAGGTCGACACCGCGGTCGTCTGCAACACCTGCAACGGCGAGGGCGCGGCTCCGGGCACGTCCGCGCAGACGTGTGACATGTGCCGCGGCCGCGGCGAGGTCTCGCAGGTCACCCGGTCCTTCCTGGGCCAGGTCATGACCTCGCGGCCGTGCCCCCAGTGCCAGGGCTTCGGCACCGTGGTGCCGACCCCGTGCCCGGAGTGCGCCGGCGACGGCCGCGTCCGCTCGCGGCGCACGCTGACGGTGAAGATCCCGGCCGGTGTCGACAACGGCACGCGGATCCAGCTCGCGGGCGAGGGCGAGGTCGGCCCCGGCGGCGGTCCGGCCGGCGACCTGTACGTCGAGATCCACGAGCTGCCGCACAGCACCTTCCAGCGCCGCGGCGACGATCTGCACTGCACGGTGACGATCCCGATGACCGCGGCGGCCCTCGGCACCAAGGTGCCGCTGGAGACGCTGGACGGCCTGGAGGAGGTCGACATCCGGCCCGGCACCCAGTCCGGCCAGTCGATCCCGCTGCACAACCGGGGCGTCACGCATCTGCGCGGCGGCGGCCGGGGCGACCTGGTCGTCCACGTCGAGGTCCAGACGCCGACCAAGCTGGACCCCGAACAGGAGCGCCTGCTGCGCGAACTCTCCAAGCTGCGCGGCGAGGAACGCCCCCAGGGCCAGTTCCAACCGGGGCAGCAGGGTCTGTTCTCGCGGCTGAAGGACGCGTTCAACGGGCGCTGACGCCGCTGACCGGAGCCGTGGCCGGGGGTCCGGGGGTCGTCCCCCGGGCGGGCACAGCCAGCCCGGGCAGCAGGGTCTGTTCTCGCGGCTGAAGGACGCGTTCAACGGGCGCTGACCGAGCCGTGGCGGTGGACGTCCGCGGCGCGCTGACCGGGAGCGGAGTGGAATATGCCGATGCGGACTCCCGATTCGGACTTGTTCGGAGGACGTGACACCATGCGGTCATGTCCTCCGCACTGACCGATCTTCTCCCTCACCCGATCGTGCAGGCACCCATGGCGGGCGGCGTCTCCGTGCCGGAGCTCGCCGCCGCGGTGTCCGGGGCCGGTGGGCTCGGGTTCCTGGCCGCCGGGTACAAGACCGCCGACGGCATGTACCAGGAGATCAAGCGGCTGCGGGGACTCACCGACCGCCCCTTCGGCGTCAACGTGTTCATGCCGCAGCCGGAGCACGCGGAGAGCGGCGCGGTGGAGGTCTACGCCCATCAGCTCGCCGGCGAGGCCGCCTGGTACGAGACCGAGCTGGGCGATCCGGACGGCGGCCGCGACGACGGCTACGACGCCAAGCTCGCCGTGCTCCTGGACGACCCGGTACCCGCGGTCTCCTTCCACTTCGGTGTGCCGAGCCCCGAGGCGCTGGAGCGGCTGCGGCGGGCCGGCACGGTCACGCTGGTCACCGCCACCACCGCCGAGGAGGCCCTCGCGGTGGAGCGGGCCGGAGCGGACGCGGTGATCGCCCAGGGCGTGGAGGCCGGCGGCCACCAGGGCACCCACCGGGACATCGCGGAGAACGACGGCACCGGCATCGGACTGCTGTCGCTGGTCGCCCAGATCCGCGAGGCCGTGGGCATCCCGGTCGTCGCCGCGGGCGGCATCATGCGCGGCAGCCAGATCGCCGCCGTCCTCGCGGCGGGCGCGAGCGCGGCCCAGCTGGGCACCGCCTTCCTCGCCACCCCCGAGTCCGGCGCCCCCGCCGTGCACAAGGAGGCGCTGACCAACCCGCTGTTCGCGCGCACCGAGCTGACCCGCGCGTTCTCCGGGCGCCCGGCACGCGGACTGGTCAACCGCTTCCTGCGCGAGCACGGCCCGTACGCGCCCGCCGCCTACCCCGAGGTCCACCACCTCACCTCCCCGCTGCGCAAGGCCGCCGCCAGGGCCGGGGACGCGCAGGGCATGGCGCTGTGGGCGGGCCAGGGCCACCGGCTGGCCCGGGACCTGCCCGCCGGACGGCTGGTCGAGGTGCTCGCGGACGAACTCGCCGAGGCCCGCGCCGCGTTGGCGAAGGACGGTGCCCGGTGACCGCCCCCGTCTTCGTCGTCCCCGACTTCGACGCGGACGGCGGCCGGTACGTGCTGGACGGTCCCGAGGGCCGGCACGCGGTCTCCGTGAAGCGGCTCCAGCCCGGCGAGGAGGTCGTGCTCACCGACGGCGCCGGGCGCTACGCGGTGTGCGAGGTGATCGGCAGCGAGGGCAAGGACCGGCTGGTCGTCCACATGAGCGGGATCGGCGAGGAGGCCGCGCCGAACCCCCGGATCACCGTCGTCCAGGCCCTGCCCAAGGGCGACCGGGGCGAGCTGGCCGTCGAGACGATGACCGAGGTCGGCGTCGACGCGATCGTGCCGTGGCAGGCCGCCCGGTGCATCACGCAGTGGAAGGGCGACCGGGGCCTCAAGGCGCTCGGCAAGTGGCGGGCCACCGCCCGCGAGGCCGGCAAGCAGTCCCGGCGGGTGCGCTTCCCCGAGGTCGCGGACGCGGCGACGACCAAGCAGGTGGCCGCGCTGCTCGCCGACGCGGACTTCGCCGGGGTGCTGCACTCCGACTTCGAGCACGTCAGCGAGCCGCTGGCCACGGCCGAGCTGCCCGCGCGGGGCGAGATCGTACTGGTCGTCGGCCCCGAAGGGGGCGTCTCCCGCGACGAGTTGGCGCTGTTCGAGGAGGCGGGCGCGAAGGCGTACGTGCTGGGCCCCAGCGTGCTGCGCACCTCCACCGCCGGTACCGCCGCGGCGGCCCTGCTGCTGGGACGCACCGGCCGCTGGTCCTGAACCTCATCCGGGAGACTCCGTGGAACTGGCCCAAGTACGCCTGCTGGTCACCGACTTCGCCGCCTGCTACCGCTTCTACGCCGACGTCCTCGGCCTCAAGCCGCAGTCCGGCGCGAGCGAGGGGCCGTACGAGAAGTTCAGCCCGCACACCGGCTCGGCGGGCATCGCCCTCCAGGACCGCGCCATGATGGCCGGGGTGCTGCCCGAACTGGCCGGTGCCGCGACGGGCCACCGTTCCCTGGTGGTGCTGCGGGTGGACGACCTCGACGCCTACTGCGCCGGTCTCGCCGCCCGGGGCGCCACCCTCCTGCACGGCCCCGCCCCGATGACCGACCGCATGCGCGTGGCCCACCTCAAGGACCCCGAGGGCAACCTGGTCGAACTCCAGGAGTGGCTGCTGCTGCGCGGCTGACGCCCAGGGCGCCGTGACCGGCCGGGGCCCGGTCCGGGGCGCGGGCCGCCGAACGGGTGAGTGATCGGGCGCAGGCTTCCGGCGCGGCCGTGCGCGGTGGCAGTCTGCCGTGCATGGGGGCATTCATGTGGACCCGGGCCCGGCGCCGGGTGCTCGGCGTCGCCGGGCTCGTGCTCGCGGGCGCGGGCGCCCTGGTGGCCTGCGAGCCCGATCAGCTCGGGCCGGCGACCGTCGCCTACACCACCGACGGCACGGCGACCGCGGAGCTGACCCGGCAGCACGTCGACGTCGGCTGGCTGACCTGCGGCGGCGACCGGGGCGGCGGTGCCGCGGTGGCGGCGTCCGCGCCGGGCGCGAGCGCCGTGGTCGCCGTCGACTGCCAGGGCGAGACCAGGGACCGCCGCAGGATCACCGTCAACGGAGAGGTGACCAGGGCCGTCGACGGCGTCTGCGTACGCGGGGACCTGCGGGCCAGGGTGGGCGGCAGACAGGTGTTCCACGTCAGCGGGCTCGGCGACTGCGGTGCCGCGCCCGGCCCGGCGTACCGGCCGTCGTACGCCCCCGCCGTCCCGCGTCCCGTCGTGACGGTCACCGTCACCCGCACCGTCTGGTGCACGGGTGATCCCGCCTGCCCGCCGGCCCAGGGCAAGTGATCGGAAAAGGACCCGCGAACGGCGTCCGCTGCGTATGGTGACGGGGTGACTCAGGGCGCTTCGACAGGAACCTCCGGCTACCTCCGATTCCCGCACCTGCACGGCGACTTGGTGACCTTCGTCGCCGAGGACGACGTCTGGCTGGCCCCCCTCGACGGGGGCCGCGCCTGGCGGGTCAGCGCGGACAACGTGCCCGTGGACCACCCCCGCATCTCGCCCGACGGCACCACCCTCGCCTGGACCTCCACCCGCGACGGCGCCCGCGAGGTGCACATCGCCCCCGTCGAGGGCGGACCCGCCAAGCGCCTGACCCACTGGGGCAGTTCGCGGACCCAGGTGCGCGGCTGGACCCCCGGGGGACAGGTCCTCGCGCTGAGCACCGCCGGTCAGCCCAGCCTGCGCCGCACCTGGGCCCGCGCCGTCCCGCTCGACGGCGGACCCGCCGCCACCCTGCCCTACGGCCCGGTCGGCGACGTCGCGTTCGGCCCGCACACCGTGCTGCTGTCCGCCCCCATGGGCCGCGAGGCCGCCTGGTGGAAGCGCTACCGGGGCGGCACCGCAGGCAAGTTGTGGATCGACCGGGAGGGAACCGGGGAGTTCGTCCGGCTGCACGAGGAACTGGACGGGAACATCGAACACCCCGGCTGGGTCGGCGACCGCATCGCCTTCCTCAGCGACCACGAGGGCACCGGCGCCGTGTACTCCTCCCGCGCCGACGGCTCCGACCTGCGCCGCCACTCGCCGCTCGACGGCTTCTACGCCCGCCACGCCACCACCGACGGCACCCGCGTCGTCTACTCCAGCGCCGGCCGGCTCTGGCTGCTGGACGACCTCGACGGCGCCGCCCCGCGCCCCCTGGACATCCGCCTCGGCGGCCCCCGCGTGGACCTCCAGCCCTTCCAGACGGGCACCTCCCGCTGGTTCGGCTCGGCCGCGCCCGACCACACCGCCCGGGGCAGCGCGGTCGCCGTGCGCGGCACCGTCCACTGGGTCACCCACCGCGCCGGGCCGGTGCGCGCGCTCGCCGCCGAACCCGGCGTCCGCGCCCGGCTGCCCCGCACCTTCCGCGCCGACGGCGAGGAATGGGTGGTGTGGGTGACCGACGCCGAGGGCGAGGACGCCCTGGAGTTCGCGCCCGCCACCGGCCTCGCCCTCGGCGCCACCCCGCGCCGGCTGGCCGCCGGACGGCTCGGCCGGGTCCTCGCACTCGCCATGGCGCCCGACGGCAGCCGCGCCGCCGTCGCCTCCCACGACGGCCGGCTGCTGCTGGTCGAGCGGGAGACCGGCGAGGTCCGCGAGGTCGACCGCAGCGAGGACGGCGACGTACGCGACCTGACCTTCTCGCCCGACTCCGCCTGGCTCGCCTGGAGCCACCCCGGCCCGCGCCCGCTGAGCCAGCTGCGCCTCGCCCACACCACCGACCTGACCGTCAGCGAGGCCACCCCGCTGCGCTTCCGGGACCACGCGCCCGCCTTCACCCTGGACGGCAGGCACCTCGCCTTCCTCTCCAACCGCTCCTTCGACCCGGTCTACGACGAGCACGCCTTCGACCTGGCCTTCGTGGAGGGCACCCGCCCCTACCTGATCACCCTCGCCGCCACCACCCCGTCCCCGTTCGGACCGCAGCGCCACGGCCGCCCCTTCGAGACCTCCGACAAGGAGGAGACCCCGGACAGCGAGGGCGTGCCCACCACCCGGATCGACCTCGACGGGCTCGCCGACCGCATCGTGCCCTTCCCGGTGGAGGCCGCCCGCTACTCCCACCTGCGCGCCGCCAAGGACGGCGTGCTCTGGCTGCGGCACCCGCTGCACGGCGTCCTCGGCGCCTCCCGCGCCACCCCCGACGACCCCGACCCGCACACCGAGCTGGAGCGCTACGACCTCGTCCAGCAGCGCCTGGAGCACCTGGCCGCGGACGCCGACCGGATCGAGGTCAGCGGCGACGGCAAGCGGGTGCTGCTGTGGACCGACGGCAAGCTGAAGGTCGTCCCCAGCGACCGGCGCGCCTCCGCCGACGAGGACAGCGACTCCAACATCACCGTCGACCTCGGCCGCATCCGGCAGACGATCGACCCCGCCGCGGAATGGCGGCAGATGTACGAGGAGACGGGCCGCATCATGCGGGACAACTTCTGGCGGCCCGACATGGGCGGCGTCGACTGGGACGGCGTCCTCGACCGCTACCGTCCCGTCCTCGACCGCCTCGCCACCCACGACGACCTGGTGGACCTCCTGTGGGAGGTGCACGGCGAACTCGGCACCTCGCACGCCTACGTCATCCCGCGCGGCGGCTACGGCGGCGGCCCCCGCCAGGGTCTGCTCGGCGCCGACATCTCCCGCCACGAGGACGGCAGCTGGCGCATCGACCGCATCCTGCCCAGCGAGACCTCCGACCCCGAAGCGCGCAGCCCGCTCGCCGCGCCCGGCGTCGCCGTCCGCCCCGGGGACGCGATCCTCGCCGTCGCCGGCCGCCCGGTCGACCCGGTGACCGGCCCCGGCCCGCTGCTGACCGGCACGGCCGGACGCCCCGTGGAACTCACCGTCTCGCCCTCCAGCGGCGGCGAGGCCCGCCACGTCGTCGTGGTCCCGCTCGCCGACGAGGAGCCGCTGCGCTACCACGACTGGGTCGCCGGCCGCCGCGCCCACGTCCACGAGCGCTCCGGCGGCCGCCTCGGCTATCTGCACGTGCCCGACATGCAGGCGCCCGGCTGGGCCCAGCTCCACCGCGACCTGCGCGTCGAGGTCGCCCGCGAGGGTCTGATCGTGGACGTGCGCGAGAACCGGGGCGGCCACACCTCCCAGCTCGTCGTGGAGAAACTGGCCCGCCGGATCGTCGGCTGGGACGTGCCCCGCGGCATGCGTCCCGAGAGCTATCCGGGCGACGCCCCGCGCGGCCCCGTCGTCGCCGTCGCCAACGAGTTCTCCGGCTCCGACGGCGACATCGTCAACGGCGCGATCAAGGCCCTCGGCATCGGTCCGGTCGTCGGCACCCGCACCTGGGGCGGCGTCATCGGCGTCGACAGCCGCTACCGCCTGGTCGACGGCACCCTGGTCACCCAGCCCAAGTACGCCACCTGGCTGGAGGGCCAGGGCTGGAACATGGAGAACCACGGCGTGGACCCGGACGTGGAGGTCGTCCAGCGCCCCCAGGACTGGGCGCGGGGCACGGACACCCAGCTGGACGAGGCGATAAGGCTGGCGCTGGAGGCGCTGGCGGCCTCGCCCGCGAAGACACCGCCGGCCCTGCCCGACTGACCGGCCACCGCGCACGCGTCACCCGAACGACTACCATGCCCCCGTAACGATCACCGGCACAGAGGAGCGGCGCATGCCCGGAGAACCGCAAGAGGACTGCCTGTTCTGCGAGATCGTCGCGGGTCGCGTCCCGGCGACCGTCGTCCGCGAGACGGACACCACCGTCGCCTTCCGGGACATAAACCCCCAGGCGCCCACCCACGTCCTGGTGATCCCCAAGGCCCACTACGCGAACGCCGCCGAACTGGCCGCGGGCGCCCCGGAGCTCGCCGCCGACGTGCTGCGCGAGACCAAGGCCGTGGCCGACGAGGAGAAGCTCGACAGCTACCGCCTCGTCTTCAACACCGGCAGCGGCGCCGGCCAGACCGTCTGGCACGCCCACGCGCACGTCCTCGGCGGCCGTGGCCTGCAGTGGCCGCCCGGATAGCAGGCCGTGTCCGTCCGTGAACTGGTGGTGCTCGGCACCGCCAGCCAGGTCCCGACCCGGCACCGCAACCACAACGGCTATCTGCTGCGCTGGGACGGCGAGGGCATCCTGTTCGACCCCGGCGAGGGCACCCAGCGGCAGATGCTGCGCGCCGGGGTCGCCGCCCACGACCTGAACCGCCTGTGCGTCACCCACTTCCACGGCGACCACTCCCTCGGCCTCGCCGGGGTCATCCAGCGGATCAACCTGGACCAGGTACCGCACGAGGTCACCGCGCACTACCCGGCCTCCGGGCAGCGCTTCTTCGACCGGCTGCGGTACGCCACCGCCTACCGGGAGACCGTCCGCCTCGCCGAGGCGCCGGTGGCCGCCGACGGCATCCTCGCGGTGACGCCGTCGTACACCCTTCAGGCCCGGAAGCTGTCGCACCCGGTGGAGTCCTACGGCTACCGGCTGACCGAGCCCGACGGCCGCCGGATGCTGCCCGAGCGGCTCGCCGCGCACGGCATCAAGGGCCCGGACGTGGGCGTGCTCCAGCGCGAGGGGCGGCTCGGGGACGTGACGCTGGCGGAGGTCAGCGAGGTACGGCGCGGACAGCGGTTCGCGTTCGTCATGGACACCCGGCTCTGCGAGGGCGTGCACGCGCTCGCCGAGGGCTGCGACCTGCTCGTCATCGAGTCCACCTTCCTGGACGAGGACGAGCGACTGGCCGCGGAACACGGCCACTTGACGGCCGGTCAGGCCGGAGCCGTGGCGCGGGACGCGGGGGTGCGGCACGTCGTGCTGACCCACTTCAGCCAGCGCTACCCGGAGCCGGAGGAGTTCGAGCGGCAGGCGCGGGCCGCCGGCTTCACGGGGGAGCTGACCGTGGCGTACGACCTGCAGAGAGTGCCGGTTCCGAAACGACGGTGAAGGGCTCGTACCATGCTCTGATGCCCCTCCCCAAAGCAGAACTGCACCTCCACATCGAAGGCACGCTGGAGCCGGAGCTGGCCTTCGAGCTGGCCGCCCGCAACGGCGTGGAGCTGGCGTACGCCGACACCGACGAGCTGCGCGAGGCGTACCGGTTCCAGGACCTCCAGTCGTTCCTGAACCTGTACTACGAGCTGATGGCCGTCCTGCGCACCGAGCGCGACTTCGAGGACCTGGCCAACGCCTATCTGGCCCGCGCCGCCGCGCAGGGCGTGCGGCACGCGGAGATCTTCTTCGACCCGCAGGCCCACCTCGCCCGGGGCCTGACCATGGGCACGGTGGTGGAGGGGCTGTGGCGGGCGCTCGGCCGCAGCGAGCAGAACCACGGCGTCTCCACCCGGCTGATCCTGTGCTTCCTGCGCGACGAGTCCGCCGAGTCCGCGCTGGAGACCCTCGAGGCCGCGCGGCCGTACCTGGACCGGATCACCGGCATCGGCCTGGACTCGGCCGAGGTCGGGCACCCGCCGGCGAAGTTCCGCGAGGTGTACGAGGCCGCCGCCGCGCTCGGCCTGCGCCGGGTGGCGCACGCCGGCGAGGAGGGGCCGCCGGAGTACATCACCGAGGCCCTGGACGTGCTCGGCGTCGAGCGCGTCGACCACGGGCTGCGCTGCATGGAGGACCCGGCCCTGGTGGAGCGGCTGGTGCGGGAGCGCGTCCCGCTCACCCTGTGCCCGCTGTCCAACGTCCGGCTGCGCACCGTGGACACCCTGGCCGACCACCCGCTGCCGGCCATGCTGGACGCCGGGCTGCTGTGCACGGTCAACTCCGACGACCCGGCCTACTTCGGCGGGTACGCCGACGACAACTTCCGGGCCGTGGGCGAGACCCTGGGCCTGGGCGAGGACCGGCTGCGCGAGCTGGCCCGCAACTCCTTCCTCGCCTCCTTCCTGGAGGACGACGAGGAGCGCCGCGCCCGCTGTCTCGCCGAGGTGGCGGCCTACGCGTTCTGAGCGGTCCCCGGCATGGGATATGCTTGATCATGTCGAGGCCGCCGGGGCAACTCCCGGAGCCCGGCAGTGCGTTGGTGGTCCAAGGAAAGACGCCCCACTTCCTGTGGGGAGATGCAGGTGCAAGGCCTGCCCGGCGCTCTACGCGAGCCCCATCCCGCCGTGTGCGGGGTGGGGCTCTTCGCGTGCGCGGACCCGGCCGTATGCCCGTGCGCGGTGGTCGCCGTGGTGCACACTGGCCAGACCCGCACACGTCAGGGAGCGCACCGTGACCTCGTCGCACACCCTCACCGGAGAGGAACCCGAGCACCTCACCCAGGCCGGACGCAGGCAGGCCCAGGTCGACCCGCTCGCCGCGCTGCGCGAGCCCGGCGACCCGCCCTGGGACGTCTACCTCACGGGCACCGTCTTCCTCGACATCATCTTCACCGGCCTGGACTCGGCGCCCGTGCGCGGCACCGAGTCCTGGGCCCGCGGCATGGGCTCCAGCCCCGGCGGCGTCGCCAACATGGCCAGCGCCCTGGCCCGCCTCGGGCTGCGCACCTCGCTCGCCGCGGCCTTCGGGGACGACCACTACGGGGAGTACTGCTGGGACGCGCTCGCCCAGGGCGAGGGCATCGACCTCGCCGCGTCGCGCACGGTGCCCGGCTGGCACTCGCCGGTGACGGTCTCCATGGCGTACGAGGGCGAGCGGACCATGGTCTCGCACGGGCACGAGCCGCCGCCGGAGGAGCCGGCCCCCGACTGCCCGCCGCGCGCCCGGGCCGCCGTCGCCTCGCTCACCCCGGGGCGGCGGGCGCCGTGGATCGCGCAGGCCGCGCGGGAGGGCACCCGGATCTTCGCCGACGTCGGCTGGGACGAGACCGGCGCGTGGGACCTCGCCGGGCTGCCCGACCTGGAGCACTGCGAGGCGTTCCTGCCGAACGCGGAGGAGGCCAAGCGGTACACGGGCGCCGACTGCCCGCGGCTCGCGGCGCACGCGCTGACCGAGTACGTGCCGGTGGCCGTGGTGACCCTCGGGTCCGAGGGGGCGTACGCGGTGGACCGGCGCACCGGGGAGGCGGCGGAGGTGCCGGCCATCGCGGTGGAGGCGCTGGACCCCACGGGCGCGGGCGACGTGTTCGTCGCCGGGTTCGTGACCGGGTCCCTGGCGGGGTGGCCGCTGGCGGACCGGCTGGCGTTCGCGGGACTCACGGCGGCGCTGTCGGTGCAGGAGTTCGGGGGGTCGCTGTCGGCGCCGGGGTGGTCGGAGATCGGGGCGTGGTGGCGGCGGGTCCAGTCCGTGCCGGGGCAGGACCGGGCGGCGCTGCGCCGGTACGCGTTCCTCGACCGGCTGGTGCCGGAGGAACTGGACCGGCCCTGGCCGCTGCGCCGGGCGGTGCCCACGATCGGGTTCCGCCGCTCCGGCTGACGGCACGGGGACGGGGGCGGGGGCCGGCCGGTCCCGGAAGGTGCGCGTCGGAAAAGCCCTACGGGCTTGTCAGCCGTCCGGCGTACCCTGGAGGGGACGAGGCCGCCCTGCGTCGTGGCGGCCGTGATCAGGAGGAAGCGCAGGCCTTCAGCGCCGGCCCATGACACAGACACCCACAGCTCACACCCCCGCGCAGGAGCAGGCGAGAGCGCAGTTCACCGTCCCCGCCCAGCACCCCATGGTGACCGTGCTGGGTTCCGGTGACTCCCTTCTGCGCGTGATCGAGAGGGCCTTCCCGGCGGCCGACATCCACGTCCGGGGCAATGAGATCAGCGCGGCCGGCGATCCCGTCGACGTCGCCCTGATCTCGCGCGTGTTCGACGAGATGATGCTGGTGCTCCGCACCGGGCAGCCGATGACGGAGGACGCAGTGGAACGCTCGATCGCCATGCTCAAGGCGAGCGAGAACGGTACGAGCGACGGACCGGAGACCCCGGCCCAGGTGCTGACGCAGAACATCCTGTCCTCGCGTGGCCGCACCATCCGCCCGAAGACCCTCAACCAGAAGCGCTATGTCGACGCGATCGACAAGCACACCGTCGTCTTCGGCATCGGCCCCGCCGGTACCGGCAAGACGTACCTGGCCATGGCCAAGGCGGTGCAGGCGCTCCAGTCCAAGCAGGTCAACCGGATCATCCTGACCCGTCCGGCGGTCGAGGCCGGCGAGCGGCTCGGCTTCCTGCCCGGCACGCTCTACGAGAAGATCGACCCGTACCTGCGCCCGCTGTACGACGCGCTGCACGACATGCTCGACCCGGACTCCATCCCGAAGCTGATGGCCTCCGGCACGATCGAGGTCGCGCCGCTGGCCTACATGCGCGGCCGCACGCTCAACGACGCCTTCATCATCCTGGACGAGGCCCAGAACACGAGCCCCGAGCAGATGAAGATGTTCCTCACCCGGCTCGGCTTCGACTCGAAGATCGTGATCACGGGTGACGTGACGCAGGTCGACCTGCCGAACGGGCAGAAGTCGGGTCTGCGGCAGGTGCAGGAGATCCTGGAGGGCGTCGAGGACGTCCACTTCTCCCGGCTGTCGTCCCACGATGTCGTCCGGCACAAGCTGGTGGGCCGTATTGTCGACGCGTACGAGAAGTACGACAGCAAGAACGGCACCGAGAACGGCTCCCCCAAGGGCGGCCGTGGCAGGACCGGCGCCAAGGGCACCCAGGGGAAGTAGACCGGCACGAGCATGTCGATCGACGTCAACAACGAATCCGGCACCGAGGTCGACGAGCAGGCGATCCTCGACATCGCCCGCTACGCGCTCGCGCGGATGCGCATCCACCCGCTCTCCGAGCTGTCGGTGATCGTCGTGGACGCCGACGCCATGGAGCAGCTGCACATCCAGTGGATGGACCTGCCCGGGCCCACCGATGTCATGTCCTTCCCGATGGACGAGCTGCGTCCGCCGGGCAAGGACGACGACGAGCCGCCGCAGGGGCTGCTCGGCGACATCGTGCTGTGCCCGGAGGTCGCCGCCAAGCAGGGGGCCGACGCGCCCACCAAGCACTCCATGGACGAGGAGCTCCAGCTGCTCACCGTCCACGGCGTGCTGCACCTGCTCGGCTACGACCACGAGGAGCCCGACGAGAAGGCCGAGATGTTCGGGCTCCAGGCCGCCATCGTGGACGGCTGGCGGGCCGAGCACGGCCTGACCGGGCCCTCCCCGGCGCCGACCGTCTCGTAAGCGAGCCGTATGTCCCCGCAGATCGTGATCGGCGCGATCGCGCTGGTCGTCGTCGCCTGGCTCGCCGCCTGCGCGGAGGCGGGCCTCGCCCGGGTCTCCAGCTTCCGGGCCGAGGAGGCCGTGAAGTCCGGGCGGCGCGGCGGCGCCAAGCTGGCGCAGGTCGCCGCCGACCCCACCCGCTACCTCAACGTGGCCCTGCTGGTCCGTGTCGCCTGCGAGATGGCGGCCGCCGCCCTGGTCACCTACGCCTGTCTGGAGGCTTTCCCGGCCACCTGGCAGGCCCTGCTGGTCGCCATCGCCGTGATGGTCCTGGTGTCGTACGTCGCCGTCGGCGTCTCGCCGCGCACCATCGGCCGCCAGCACCCGCTGAACACGGCGACCTTCGCCGCGTACGTGCTGGTGCCGCTGGCCCGGGTGATGGGCCCGGTCCCGTCGCTGCTGATCCTCCTCGGCAACGCGCTGACCCCCGGCAAGGGCTTCCGGCACGGCCCGTTCGCCTCCGAGGCGGAGCTGCGCGCCCTGGTCGACCTCGCCGAGAAGGAGTCGCTGATCGAGGACGAGGAGCGCCGCATGGTGCACTCCGTCTTCGAGCTGGGCGACACCCTGGTGCGCGAGGTCATGGTGCCGCGCACCGACCTGGTGACCATCGAGCGGTTCAAGACGATCCGGCAGGCCCTCACCCTCGCCCTGCGCTCCGGGTTCTCCCGGATTCCGGTGACCGGCGAGAGCGAGGACGACATCGTCGGGATCGTGTACCTGAAGGACCTGGTCCGCAAGACGCACATCAGCCGGGAGGCGGAGAGCGACCTGGTGTCCACCGCCATGCGCCCGGCCGTGTTCGTGCCCGACACCAAGAACGCCGGCGATCTGCTGCGCGAGATGCAGAAGGAGCGCAACCACGTCGCCGTCGTCATCGACGAGTACGGCGGCACGGCGGGCATCGTCACCATCGAGGACATCCTGGAGGAGATCGTCGGCGAGATCACCGACGAGTACGACCGGGAACTCCCGCCCGTCGTCGACCTCGGCGACGACCGCTACCGGGTCACCGCCCGCCTCGACATCACCGACCTCGGCGAGCTGTACGGCCTGGAGGAGTACGACGACGAGGACGTGGAGACGGTTGGCGGACTGCTCGCCAAGGCCCTCGGGCGCGTGCCCATCGCGGGCGCGTCCGCGCAGGTCGAACTCCCCGACGAGCGGCGGCTGAAGCTGACCGCGGAGGCGTCGGCCGGCCGCCGGAACAAGATCGCCACGGTGCTGGTGGAACCCGCCGGGTCCGACGAGGAGGAGAAGCCCGAGTGACCCCCCAGGAGCTGCGCGCCTTCTGCCTGTCGTTCAACGCGGCGGTGGAGGACTTCCCGTTCGACACGCAGACCTCGGTCTTCAAGGTGCTGGGCAAGATGTTCGCCCTGACGAACCTGGGCGCGCGGCCCCTGACGGTCAACCTCAAGTGCGATCCGGAGGACGCGGTACGGCTGCGCGCCGACCACGAGGGCCTGATCGTTCCCGGCTGGCACATGAACAAGCGGCACTGGAACACCGTCACCGCCGACGGCGCCCTGCCGGACCGGCTGCTGCGGGAGCTGGTCGAGGACTCCTACGACCTCGTCGTGGCGGGGCTGCCCAGGGCGCAGCGGCTGCGGCTGGACCGGCCGTAACCACGTTGCCCGGCGCGGTCGTCCTTCGGGAACATCCTGTGCATGACGACGCGATACCCGCGCCCCCTGCGCCCCGGTGACCGTATCGGCGTGACCTCGCCCTCCTCGGGCGTGGCCGGACCCCTCAGGGCGCGCCTCGACGCCGCGATCGAGGTGGTCGAGGCGCGCGGCTACGAGGTGGTCGTCGGCCGGTGCATGGACGGCGCCACCCACGTCAGCGCCCCGGCGGCCGAACGCGCCGCCGAGCTGACGCGGATGCTGACCGACCCCGCGATCCGGGCCGTGGTGCCGCCGTGGGGCGGCGAGACGGCCATCGACCTGATGCCCCACCTGGACTTCGAGGCGATCGGCCGGGCCGAGCCCACCTGGCTCGTCGGCTACTCGGACATGTCGACCGTGCTCGCCCCGCTGACCCTGCTGACCGGGGTGGCGACCGTGCACGGCAACTGCCTCATGGAGACCCCGTACCGGACGCCCGAGGGGCTGCTGTCCTGGCTGGACGTCGTGGCCGCGCCCCAGGGCGGGCCGTTCGCCCAGACCCCGCCCGGCCGGCACTACACCGGCGGCCGGCCCGACTGGGTCGGCGACCCCGGGATGCGCGAACTGCCCCTGGAGGGCACGGGCGGCTGGCGGCGGCTCGACGCCGACGGGGACGTGGACGTCGAGGGGCGGCTGATCGGCGGCTGCATCGAGACCGTCGCCCCGCTCGCCGGCACCCGTTACCTCGACCCGGCGCGCCTCGCGGGCGACGGGCCGCTGCTCGTCTACGTCGAGGCCTGCGAGGACGGCGCGCTCACCATCGCCCGTCATCTGCACGGCATGCGCCTCGCCGGGTTCTTCGACCGGGCGGCCGCCGTCCTGGTCGGCCGCACCCGCGCCCCCGACGCGCCGGCCCTCACCCAGCACGAGGCCGTCCTCGACGCGCTCGGGCCGCTCGGCGTGCCGATCGTCGCCGATGTCGAGTGCGGGCACGTGGCGCCGTACCTCCCGCTGGTGAACGGCGCGCGCGGCCGTGTGGTGCACACGGCCGCGCGGAGCGAGATCGTTCAGGTCCTGGACTGAGTCCGGCGCAGGGCCAGGCCGATCAGGGCCGCGGCGGCGAGGACGATCGCCGCGTCCAGGGCGACCACGGTGTGCACGCCGGACAGCAGGTCGCCGGAGGTGGTGGCCAGGACGCCCAGCAGCGGGATGCCGATCGTGATGCCGACCTGCTGCGTGGAGGTCACCAGGCCGGTGGCCAGGCCCTGCTCCTCGTCCGGGACGCCCGAGGTGACCGTCAGGCCGTAGGAGATGATCGCGCCCAGGTGGCACATGCTGGCCAGGGCGACCGCGGCGGTGGCGAGCCACGCCGACCAGCCGTGGGTGTCCAGCAGGAGCAGGGTCGCGATCAGGGCGCCCTGGCCGGTCAGTGAGCAGACCAGGGTGCGGCGAGCGCCGAGGCGGCCGATGACCTTCGGCGCGAGGGTGCCGGCCACGACGGACAGCAGGCCCTGGACGCCGAAGACCAGACCGGTCTCGAAGGCGGACAGACGCAGGATCTCCTGGAGGTACAGGGTCAGCACGAAGACGATGGTGGACATCATCGAGAAGGTGACCAGACCGCCCAGGTTGCCCCACGCCACCGTGCGCCGGCGCAGCATCGGCAGCGAGACCAGGGGCGCGGCCGAGCGGGACTCCACGATCGCGAACGCGGTCAGCAGCACCAGACCGGCGATCAGGGCCGCGATGACGTCGGCGCGGCCGAAGCCGTGGTCGGCGGCGGTGGACAGGGCGTAGATCAGGGACAGCAGACCGGTGGTGACGGTGACCGCGCCGGGCACGTCCAGGCGTGGGCGCTCCGGGGCCGGGGCACCCGCGACGCCGTGCGGGCCGCGGGGTGGCGTCTTCGGCAGCAGGCCCGGCGCGAGCGGCAGCACGATCAGCGCGAACACCGTCAGCAGGGCCATCGTGGAGCGCCAGCCGAAGGTGTCGGTGAGGGTGCCGCCCGCGACCATGCCGATGGTGAAGCCCAGCGACAGCAGGGTGCCGGAGATGCCGAGGGCGCGGTCGCGGGCCGGACCCTCCGGGAAGGTGGTGGTCAGCAGGGACATGCCGGTCGGTACGATCGCCGCCGCGCCGATCCCCTGGAGGGCGCGCCCGGCGAGGAAGGAGGCCGGGTCCCAGGCGAGGGTGGACAGCAGCGAGGCCGCGCCGAACACGGCCAGCCCGGTCAGGAACAGCCCGCGGCGCCCGAACAGGTCGCCGACGCGCCCGAACAGCAGCAGGAAGCCCCCGGAGGGCAGCGCGAACGCGGTGACGGCCCACTGGAGCGCGGACTGGCTCATGCCGAGGTCGCGGCCGAGGCCGGGCAGCGCCACGTTCAGTACGGAGAAGTCCAGCGCGACCATGAACTGGGCCGCGCACAGCACGAACAGGACGAGCTTGTCACGCGTCGACAGCCGGGGGACACCGGGTGGGGTGGTCGTCGCGGGGGAGGTCTGGGTGGTGGTGTCGATCGCCATGGCAAGAGCTTCGGCCGGACGGAATACCGGTGGGGAGTCGCAACTTATGGTGGTGGTGGCACCACCAGACAGCACCGACGGGGGAGGGGCGCCGGATGCCCGCTGCTGAGGCGACGCGAAGTCATCGCCGTGACGAACTGCGCGAGTTCCTGATGAGCCGGCGTGCCCGGGTCAGTCCCGAGGAGGCCGGGCTCCCGGCCGGCGGCGGCCGGCGCCGTACGCCCGGACTGCGCCGCGAGGAGGTCGCGGTGCTCGCCGGGGTGGGCGCCTCCTGGTACCAGTGGCTGGAGCAGGGGCGGGAGATCTCCGTCTCCCCGCAGGTGCTGGACGCGGTGGCCCGGGTGCTGCGGCTCAGCGACGCCGAACGGCGGCACCTGTACCTGCTGGCCGGGCTGAACCCGCCCGCGCCCCAAGTGGCGCCCGGGAAGCGGGACATGTGCGACGGACTGCGGCGGCTGATCGACACCTGGATGCCGTACCCGGCGCACATCATGGACCTCTACTACAACTGCGTGCTGTACAACGACGCGGCCGCGATCGTGCTCGGGATGCGCCCCGGCATCACCCAGAACTGTCTGATCGACTTCTTCACCGACCCGCTGTACCGGGAGCGCAGCCACAGCTGGGAGCGCAACGCGCGCACCGTCGTGGCGCAGTTCCGGGCCGCGTGCGCGGCGCGCCCCGAGGACGAGGGCTTCCGGGAGGTGCTCGCGCAGGCGAGCGCCGCCAGCGAGGAGTTCGCGGCGCTGTGGGCCGAGCGGGACATCGAGGACCAGGGGCAGGTGCGCAAGGAGCTGTCGCATCCGCTGGCCGGGCTGCTGGTCGTGGAGTCGACGGTGCTGAAGGTCCCCGCCCGGCCCGATCTGATGATCGTGCTGCACACCCCGCTGGACGAGGCGAACACCGCGGAGAAGCTGGAGTGGCTGGCCTCCCCGGAGGGCCGGCGGGGCGCGATGTACCCGGTGGCGGGGTGAGCGTCGTACGCCGTGGTACGGCTTCGTATGCTCGGGGCATGACCGACAGCAGCGCGCTCGACCCCGAGGACCGCAAGATCGTGACCTTGGCCCGCTCCGCGCGGGCCCGCAACGCAGTGCCCGAGGGCGCGGCCGTACGGGACGACACCGGGCGCACCTACGTCGCCGGGACGGTGGACCTGCCCTCGCTGAAGCTCAGCGCGCTGCGCACCGCCGTCGCCATGGCGGTGGCGTCCGGGGCGGCCTCCCTGGAGGCGGCGGCCGTGGTGAGCGACGCCGAGGAGGTGCCGGCCGAGGACCTGGCCGCGGTGGCCGACCTCGGGGGCGCGGACACGCCGGTGCTGCTCGCGGGCGCGGACGGCGCGGTACGGGCCACCCTGGCCGCGGGCTGAACCACCGGCCGCGGGCTGAACCACCGGAGGAGACCGGCCGAGAGGTCGCGGAAACGCGACCGTGGCGGGGTGCGGGACGGGCGCGAGCGCGTCCCGCACCGGTGCGTCTGCGTGTCGGTTCGCTGGCGCAGCGTCACCGGGGATTCGCGGTGCGGCGGGGGCTCCGGGATCAGGGACAATGAACGGCATGAGCGTTCGCACCCAGTCATCCGAGCAGCCGGCGGAAACCGTCCACCGCGCCGGCTTCGCCTGCTTCGTGGGCCGCCCCAACGCGGGCAAGTCCACCCTCACGAACGCTCTGGTCGGGCAGAAGGTGGCGATCACCTCGAACCGGCCGCAGACCACCCGGCACACCGTGCGGGGCATCGTGCACCGGCCGGACGCCCAGCTGATCCTCGTCGACACCCCCGGGCTGCACAAGCCGCGCACGCTGCTGGGCGAGCGGCTGAACGACGTGGTGCGCACCACGTGGGCCGAGGTCGACGTGATCGGGTTCTGCCTGCCGGCCGACCAGAAGATCGGGCCCGGTGACCGGTTCATCGCCAAGGAACTGGCCGGGATCAAGAAGACGCCCAAGGTCGCCGTCGTCACCAAGACCGACCTCGTGGACGCCAAGGCCCTCGCCGAGCAGCTGATCGCCATCGACCAGCTGGGCAAGGAGCTGGGCATCGAGTGGGCGGAGATCGTGCCGGTGTCGGCGGTCGGCGACAAGCAGGTGGAGCTGCTGGCCGACCTGCTGGTCCCGATGCTGCCCGAGGGGCCCGCGCTCTACCCGGAGGGCGACCTCACGGACGAGCCGGAGCAGGTGATGGTCGCCGAGCTGATCCGGGAGGCGGCGCTGGAGGGCGTGCGGGACGAGCTGCCGCACTCCATCGCGGTGGTGGTCGAGGAGATGCTGCCGCGCGAGGACCGGCCGGCGGACCGGCCCCTGCTGGACATCCACGCGAACGTCTACATCGAGCGCCCCAGCCAGAAGGGCATCATCATCGGGCCCAAGGGCAAGCGGCTCAAGGAGGTCGGGATCAAGTCCCGCAAGCAGATCGAGGCGCTGCTGGGCACGCCGGTCTTCCTCGACCTGCACGTCAAGGTGGCGAAGGACTGGCAGCGGGACCCGAAGCAGCTGCGCAAGCTGGGCTTCTGACGGGCACCGCTTGACCTCGAGCGGACTTGAGGAAGCAGTCTTCCGGCATGGACACCGAAGAGACGCGGCGACAGCTGCGGACCCTGACCGACCGTGCCGAGATCACCGATCTGCTCGACCGCTACCTGCGCTCACTGGACGACGGCGTCCTCGACGAGGAGTGGGCGCGCGCGTTCCACACCGAGGACGTCACCGCGGAGATGCCCATCGGCACCGTGCACGGCCGCGACGCCCTGCTGGCCCGCGTCCGGCGGGGCATGGCGCTGTTCGACCGCACCGTGCACCTGGGCACCAACGCCGTCATCGAGGTCGACGGCGACCGGGCCACGGCCCGTGGTGCCCAGTTGAGCACCCACGTCCTGGCGGACGGCTCGGGCGGCGTCTTCGTCTCCGCCGGCCACGCCGACACCGAACTGGTCCGGACGGCCGACGGCTGGCGGATCTCCGCGACGGCGCTGCGGGTGGTGTGGACGCAGGGCACTCCTCCGCGACTTCCGGACGACTTCGGCGCGATCGCGGCGGCCGGCGCAACCAGCGGGGCCGCCGAGAAGTCGTAGGCGACATGATCAATGCCCGCGCACGGCACGCCCTCGGCGCCGCCACGCTCATGGTGGCCCTGGCGTCATCGCTGCTCTCCTGTTCCGGCGGACCGGACACGGCTCCGCACGCGGGGGCGTCGCCCAGCCGCGACGCCCCCGCGGCGGCGCCCGTCACCGCCACCGAGGAGCCTGACGACCCGAGCACGGTGGCGCCCTCACCGGGCCCGGCGAAGGTCCGCGACGCCTTCGCCGTACTCCAGGCCACCTACAACGACGGCTGCACCACCCCGGGGAACTGCGCGTACTTCCTGAACCGCGTGCTCGACAACCTCGACGCCCTCGACGCCGCGATGAAGGCCGACCCCCAGGGGCCCGCGCACTTCGAGCAGCCCCTCGCGTGGATCGCGGGACTGCGGCGCGAACTCGGCGACGACCGCTCCTTCGAGAACCTCAAGAAGCACCAGGACCGGCTCACCGGAGTCCGGGACAGGATCAACGCCTGGATGCAGGGGCACCCGGAGGACTATCGCTGACGGGGGCCGCCCGGCCGCCGGGCCCCGTCAGCCCTGCGCCCGCAGCACGTCCCGGAACCACCGGTACGACGCCTTCGGGGTGCGCTCCAGCGTGTCGAAGTCCACGTGCACCAGCCCGAAGCGGCGCGCGTACCCCTCGGCCCACTCGAAGTTGTCCAGCAGGGACCAGACGAAGTAGCCGCGCACGTCCACGCCCGCCTCCAGCGCGGCGTGCAGGGCGCGCAGATGGGCGTCCAGGTAGGCGATGCGCTCCTGGTCGTCCAGGCCCTCGTAGGAGCAGCCGTTCTCGGTGATGACGACCGGCGGCAGCCGGTCGCCGTAGCGGTCGCGGAAGCCGCACAGCAGCTCGGTCAGCCCCTCCGGTACCACCGGCCAGCCGAAGTCGGTCAGCGGGCGGTCCTCGATCTCCCGTACCGAGAAGGGGAGTTCGGCCGGGATCGTCACACCGCCGAACTCGCCCCGCGTGCCCAGCGGGGCGCCCACCCGGGTCGGCGCGTAGTAGTTGACGCCGTACCAGTCCAGCGGTTCCGCGATCACCCGCAGGTCGGCGGCGACGTCCCCGGGCATCAGCTCGCCGAGCCCGTCCGGGTACCCGCCCAGCAGCACCGGCTCCGCGAAGAGGCGGTTGAGCAGCGTGTCGTAGAAGCCCGCCGCCGCCACGTCGTCCGGGTCGGCGGAGGCCGGCCAGGTCGGCCCGTGGGAGTTGGCGATGCCGATGTCGCGCGCGCCCGCCGCGCGCAGCGCCCGCACCGCGAGACCGTGGGCGAGGAGCTGGTGGTGGGCGACCGGGAGCGCGTCGAACAGCAGCCGCCTGCCGGGGGCGTGGGCGCCCAGGGCGTGGCCCAGGAGGGTGTGTTCGGCCGGCTCGTTGAGGGTGATCCACTTGGTGACCCGGTCGCCCAGCCGGCCGGCGACCGCCGCCACGTGGTCGGCGAAGCGGGCGGCCGTGTCCCGGTCCAGCCAGTCCAGATGGGCGGGCAGGTCCCAGTGGAAGAGGGTCGGCACCGGGCGGACGCCCGCCGCGCACAGCTCGTCCACCAGCCGGTCGTAGAAGTCCAGGCCGCCCGGGGAGGCGACCCGGGGCCAGGAGACGGAGAAGCGGTAGGCGTTCACGCCGAGACCGGCGAGCAGGGCCACGTCCTCGGGGTAGCGGTGGTAGTGGTCGCAGGCCACCGCGGCCGTGGAGCCGTCCTTCACCCGGCCCGGCTCGGCGGTGAACACGTCCCACACGGACGGGCCGCGCAGCTCGGCCGCGCCCTCGATCTGATGGGCGGAGGTGGAGACCCCCCACAGGAAGCCGGCCGGGAACCGGGGGAGCGGATCGCCCGCGTCAGTCGCCATGGCGGGATCATCCGTACCCCCGGTAACGAAGTCAACGCCCGTGTACGCGACGGTTCCAGAGCGTCTTGGTGTGGGCCGCTTGGCCCAATCGACTGGCATGCGGGGGCACGGCGTTCGGAGACTGTCCCGCATGACTCTCCATCAGCTGACCACCGGGAGGCGCGGGCGCCTGCTGACCGCGCTCGCGGCCTGCCTGTTCGCCGTCCTGGGCACCGCGCCGGGCGCGCTCGCCGACCCCCGTCCGGCCAGGGCGGCCGACTGCGTCTCCACCCCGGCCGAGTACCGGGCGGCATGGGACGCGCGCGAGGTGCGCTGTGTGGCGCCCACCCTGTTCGGCACCACCCACACCCGGGGCGACACCACCCTCTACCCGAGCGGCTTCTGGTACGCGTGGGCGGGCTCGAACACCAATCTGGAGCGGTATCTGCAACTGCGCAGCCGGTACGGCGACCAGCCCAAGACCGGGGTCGGTGTGCTGTCCTTCGTCGGCTACCCGGGCCTCGACAGCTGGGACACGCCGACCGATCTCGCCGTCTACACCCTGCCCCCCGGAGTGCGGGCGCAGGTGCCGGCGTTCGAGACCTGGTTCCGGCTGCTGGACGAGGAGTTCGGGAACACGGGCGCCTATCCGCTCGCCGCCCAGCGGGACCTGGTGCTCGCCTACTCGCGGCTGCGCAAGGGGGAGGACGTGGTCGGCGCCTTCCAGGACGTGACCGGGTGCAGGCGCGCCCAGCTCCTCAAGGGGGCGGCGCCCTCGGCGGCGATCGGCTGCAACCGGTCCTTCCTGGACGCGCTGGCGGCCGCCGGGCCCTCGCCGTACGACGGGGCCTCCTCGCTGGACTGCTTCGCCGGCTTCCAGACCCGCTACACCGGCCCGCGGAACGCCGCCGCGCTGCGGGCCGCGCTGTACCAGTGCCAGGACGCCGGATTCCTCAACACCGGTGTGGGACTGGGCTACAACACGTACGCCAACCCGTTCGTGTGCCGGCCCGCCGCCGCGCAGACGGTACGGCAGCGGTACACCGGGCGGGAGTTCATCCTCCCCAACGCGTCCTTCGCCGACCTGCCGAGCCACGTCGACATCCCGCTCGACCTCGGCACGCCGGGCCGGCGGGGATTCCTCACGAAGGGCTACTGCTAGAGGTTGTCCGGTACGGGATGTGAGTGACCCGGTGGGGGCCAGGTCGTGGAGCCGAACGATGCCGAGGCCCGGTCGGCACCGGATTCGGTGAACGCCCGGCAGTCGTTGCGGCTGCCGGGCAGTGGCAAGCCGATCGCCCCCACCAGGCGGCTGTTGGCGTCGATGACGACCCGAAGGCTGGTCGAGGACCGGTAGTTCCTGCTCGAGGCGCGGGCCGGCGAGAGGGCCTGCAGAGGTGCGAGGTGATCGCGGATGCGGTCGGCCGCCGACTTGAAGACCCTAGCCGTCGATGTCGAGCGCCGTCCCGTACAACCGGTCCACCTTCAACCGGATCACCAAACGGCGTTCCGCGACCAGCTGCTCAAGGAACGCGGCTTCGTCCTCAGGCTTCGCAGCCTCCGGGATCATCCCGAGCAATTCCCGCCCGACGGCGTCACCAGGAGCCGTCGTGCTCTCGGAGACCTCGGCCTCGCCTTCGGCGACGGCGAACGACCACACGTCGCCACCCTGCACATGCAACGCCACACGTGGGTTGCGTCGCACATGCGCGACCTTCACCCGGTCGGCCGTCGTCGAGAACCGCACAACGCGGGCCTCCGGGTCCCATCTGTACAGCATGGTGGTCAGATGGGGGTGACCACTGCGCTTGACGGTTGCGAGCGTGCCGAACTGCTGCTCGCCGAGCAGGCCGGCGAGGGCTTCGTCGGACAGGGGACGAGGTGCTGGTCCTTGAGTCATGATGCGATCAACGCCCTTGGCCGCGCGACAATTTCGCGGGTGGCCGACGTGGCCGTCCTCGGCGGCTGCGGCGCGGGCCGACTGCATCCCGCCCGCGACCAAGAGCTACGGGACAGCCCTCGGGAACCTGTCCGGACAGCACACCTGGGCGCAGGAGGACCGCTGCCAGGCGCGGAGGCGCTCCTCCGCTAAGCGCCCTCCTTGAGCACCCGGGAGATCAGCTCCCGCTGCTCGTCGGTCAGTCGTGGGTCGGCCGCGTACACCGTGCGGCCGTCCACCGTGATCTCGTAGCTGAAGCCGTCCGGCACACCGGCCGGCGGGGTGTCCTGGCCGGACGCGAGCACGCGCGCGGCCAGGCCGTCCCAGTCCGGGGCGTCGGGCCGGGCCGAGGTGTCCACCTCGGCCCGGCGCTCGATGCCGGCGAAACCGCCTGTGCGCCTCACCTGAATCCGCATGGGTCCAGTGTCGCAGTGCGCGGGGCTAGCGTGTGTGCACCCCGACCTGTTCCCACGCCTTCTCGACGGCCTCGAACTCGTCCCCGCCGCCGTAGCGGTGGCGCGCCGCCTTCAGGGTGAGCTTGGCGAAGTCGGCGAACTGGGCGTCCGACTTCAGCTCGCCGCCGGTCACCGTGTCGTACCAGATCTGCCCGGCCTTCTCCCAGGCGTGCCCGCCGAGGGCCTTGGCGGCCAGGTAGAAGGCGTGGTTCGGGATGCCGGAGTTGATGTGCACGCCGCCGTTGTCGCGGCCGGTGCGCACGTAGTGGTCCATGCTGCCCGGCTGCGGGTCCTTGCCGAGGTTCGGGTCGTCGTACGCCGTGCCCGGCGCCTTCATCGAGCGCAGCGCGGTGCCGTGCACGCCCGGCGCGAGCAGCCCGGCGCCGATCAGCCAGTCGGCCTCGGCGGCGGTCTGGCCCAGCGCGTACTGCTTGATCAGCGAGCCGAAGACATCGGAGACCGACTCGTTGAGCGCGCCGGACTGGCCGAAGTACTCCAGGTTCGCGGTGTGCTGGGTGACGCCGTGGGTCAGTTCGTGGCCGATGACGTCGACGGGGATGGTGAAGTCGAGGAAGACCTTGCCGTCGCCGTCGCCGAACACCATCTGCTCGCCGTTCCAGAAGGCGTTGTCGTAGCCCTCGCCGAAGTGCACGGTGGCGTCGAGCGGGAGGCCGTTGCCGTCGATGGACCGGCGGCCGTAGACCTTCAGATACAGGTCGAAGGTGGCGCCGAGGCCGGCGTACGCGCGGTTGACGGAGGCGTCCTGGCCCGGGTCGGAGCCCTCCTCGCGGACCTTGGTGCCGGGCAGGTCCTGGGTGTGGTGGGTGTCGTAGATGGTGCGGTGGGGACGGTCGGCGGCGGCACCTTCCGGCGGGGCGACGGCGGTCGCGCCGAGCACCGTGGTCAGCCGGCGCCGGGTGCGCTGGAAGGCGTCGTGCTCCAGGGAGCGGCGGGCGGGTGCGGACACGTCCGGGTCCTCGGCCTGGGACAGCCGGTCGAGGACGTGCGGCGGGACGATCGTGCAGAAGACGGGCTCGAAGCCCCCGTTCGTCGTCATGTACCGACCATCGCACTGAGTGACGTCGATGTCACTACTCGCAACCATCATTGGTGAAATACCGGGACAGTGGGCGCGACGCGGCGTGACGATGTGGTAGGGCGATGTGATGCGGTGCACTTTTTGTCCCTTTTGGTTCCCCGGTCCCGCATACTGGAACGCGTCCCCGGATGCTGGAAGGCATCGGCTAGGCTGCGCTGCATCATGCGTTTCGGGCTGCTTCTCCTTAGCTGCCGCGGCGAGGGTCTGTAGTCGAGGCCGACTCCCTCCCCGCGGAGCTTGGCGTCGCGTCGTCGGCCGTCCAGTCGGACACCTGCCAGACCCATCGAGGAGCCACGCACCATGGCCAACCGCCAGCAGCCCAGTTCCATGCCGGTCCACAAGTACGGTCGCTACGACCAGGTGGACATCCCGGACCGCACCTGGCCGGACCAGCGGATCACCGTCGCCCCCCGCTGGCTCTCCACCGACCTGCGAGACGGCAACCAGGCCCTGATCGACCCCATGTCGCCCGAGCGCAAGCGCCGGATGTTCGACCAGCTGGTCAAGATGGGCTACAAGGAGATCGAGGTCGGCTTCCCCGCCTCCGGCCAGACCGACTTCGACTTCGTGCGCTCGATCATCGAGGAAGAGGGCGCGATCCCGGAGGACGTCACGATCTCCGTACTGACCCAGGCCCGCGAGGACCTGATCGAGCGGACCGTGGAGTCCCTGAAGGGCGCGCGGCGCGCCACCGTCCACCTGTACAACGCCACCGCCCCGGTCTTCCGCCGGGTCGTCTTCCGCGGCTCCAAGGACGACATCAAGCAGATCGCCGTCGACGGCACCCGCCTGGTGATGGAGTACGCCGAGAAACTGCTGGGCCCCGAGACCGAGTTCGGCTACCAGTACTCGCCGGAGATCTTCACCGACACCGAGCTGGACTTCGCGCTGGAGGTCTGCGAGGCGGTCATGGACGTCTACCAGCCCGGCCCGGGCCGCGAGATCATCCTCAACCTGCCCGCCACGGTGGAGCGTTCGACCCCGTCCACGCACGCGGACCGCTTCGAGTGGATGCACCGCAACCTGTCCCGCCGCGAGTACGTCTGCCTGTCGGTGCACCCGCACAACGACCGCGGCACGGCGGTGGCGGCGGCCGAACTGGCGCTGATGGCCGGCGCCGACCGCGTCGAGGGCTGCCTGTTCGGGCAGGGCGAGCGCACCGGCAACGTCGACCTGGTCACCCTGGGCATGAACCTGTTCTCCCAGGGCGTCGACCCGCAGATCGACTTCTCCGACATCGACGAGATCCGTCGTACGTGGGAGTACTGCAACCAGATGGAGGTCCACCCGCGCCACCCGTACGTGGGCGACCTGGTCTACACGTCCTTCTCCGGCTCCCACCAGGACGCCATCAAGAAGGGCTTCGACGCCATGGAGGCCGACGCCAGGGCCAAGGGCGTCACGGTGGACGACCTGGAGTGGGCGGTGCCGTACCTGCCCATCGACCCGAAGGACGTCGGCCGTTCCTACGAGGCGGTCATCCGCGTCAACTCGCAGTCCGGCAAGGGCGGTGTCTCCTACGTCCTGAAGAACGACCACAAGCTGGACCTGCCGCGCCGGATGCAGATCGAGTTCTCGAAGATCATCCAGGCGAAGACGGACGCCGAGGGCGGCGAGATCACCCCGAAGGAGATCTGGTCGGTCTTCCGGGACGAGTACCTGCCCAACCCGGAGAACCCCTGGGGCCGCATCCAGGTCAGGACGGGCCAGTCGACCACCGACAACGACGGCGTGGACACCCTCACCGTCGATGCCACCGTGGACGGCGAGGACCGCGTGCTGACCGGTTCCGGCAACGGTCCGATCTCGGCCTTCTTCGACGCCCTGCACGCCATCGGCATCGACGTGCGCCTGCTGGACTACCAGGAGCACACGATGAGCGAGGGCGCCTCCGCGCAGGCCGCCTCCTACATCGAGTGCGCGATCGACGGCCAGGTCCTGTGGGGCATCGGCATCGACGCGAACACGACGCGTGCCTCGCTGAAGGCGGTCGTCTCGGCCGTCAACCGAGCCGCCCGCTGACCCACCCCCACCGGCGGTTTCCCGGCCCCGGTCGCCTCGCACGGCGGCCGGGGCCCCGTCGTTTCTCGGCCAGGGGGCCGCACAGGTCACGGATCGGTCTCGTCCGGGGTACTGACTCCGCCGCCCGATGTGGCTAACATCACGCCAGCGCGGCGATGGTGTCGTGCTCTAGGGAGGTGCGACGTGCTGCCAGTACGGGGACGAGACGGCCGTGACACCAGGGCTCTGCGCGTCCTGGGCACCCGCACCGCATGGACTCCCGTGGGCGACGGCGAGTTCTACTGCCCGGGCTGCGGGGGCGACCGCAACTACCAGCGGCTCACCGGGCGCCGCAGGCTCACCGTGTTCGGGGTGCCGGTGCTGCCGCGCGGCACGACCGGGCCCGTCGTGGAGTGCGCCGACTGCGGCCACCACTACGGCACCGAGGTCCTCGACCACCCCACCACCCGCCGCTTCTCCGCGATGCTCCGCGACGGCGTGCACACCGTGGCCCTCGCGGTGCTCGCCGCCGGCGGCACCGGCTCCCGGGCGTCCCTGGAGACGGCCTGTGCCGCGGTCCGCGCGGGCGGCGTCGACGACTGCACCGAGGAGCAGCTCGCCGCCCTGGTCGACGCCCTGGCCGCCGACACCGGCCGGGTGCTGGGCGAGCCCTGCGGCGCCAGCCTGACCATAGAGCTGCACGAGGCACTGGACCCGCTCGCCCCGCACCTGGCCCCGGCCGGACGCGAGGCCCTGCTCCTCCAGGGCGCCCACATCGCCCTCGCCGACGGCCCCTACACCCCCGCCGAGCGCGACGCCCTCACCACGGTCGGCGCGGCCCTGACCCTCCCGGCCGAGGACGTCACCCGGCTGCTGGCGGCCGCCCGGACGCCCTCCTGAGCGCCGGACCGCCCGATCAATGGCCCGAACGGAGTAAGGCGAGCCCGTCCCGGGCGGGCAGCATCACGGCGTGACACTGCCGCGCCGCGCCCTCCTCACCGGCCTCCCGTTCCTCGCCGCCCTCGCGCTCCCGGAACCCGCCCACGCCACGCCCCGCGGGCCCGCCGTGAGCCGCGCCTCCTCGCGGCCCTACGTCTCGGGCCGGGGCGGTTACGCCGCCTACCGCATTCCCGCGCTGGTCCGCACCCGGCGCGGCACGGTCCTCGCCTTCGCCGAGGGCAGGCGCGACGGCACCGGCGACAGCGGGGACATCGACGTCGTGCTGCGCCGCTCCACCGACGGCGGCCGCACCTGGGGCCCGCTCGCCGTGGTGGCCGCGGGGAACGGGAACACCCGGGGCAACCCGGCGCCCGTACTCGATCCGCGCAGCGGCGACATCGTCCTGGTGACCTGCGGCAACGCGGGGGACGTCAGCGAGGCGCAGATCATGCGCGGCGAGGTCACGGCGGCGCGGGGCCGCCGGGTGTACGTGCAGCGCAGCACGGACGACGGCCGCACCTTCACCCGGCCGCGGGACATCACGGACGCGGTGAAGCGGCCCGGCTGGCGCTGGTACGCGACCGGGCCGGGTCACGCCGTCGCCCTCACCCGGGGCCCGCGCTCCGCCGCGGGCGGCGCCCCCGGCCGCCTCCTGGTCCCCGCCAACCACTCCACCGCGCCGGCCCGGGGCTCGAAGGACACCGGCAGGGAGGCCCGGTACTACGCCGGTCACGCCCTCTACAGCGACGACGGCGGCACCACCTGGCACCTCGGCTACCAGGCCACCGGCCCCGCCGGGACCGTCAACGTCAACGAGACCAGCGCCACCCAACTGCCCGACGGGCGGGTCTACTTCAGTGCCCGTGACCAGAACGGCGGCGCCCCCGGCAACCGCCTCGACAGCTACTCCTCGGACGGCGGCGCCACCCTCGACCGCCCCTATGCCCCCCAGCCCACCCTGAAGGACGTGCCCGTCGTCCAGGGCAGCGTGCTCCAGCTCCAGGGGGACGGCGCCCCGCTGCTGTTCTCCGGGCCGTCCGTGCCGACCGCGCGGCGTGCCATGGCGCTGTGGTCCAGCACGGACGCCGGGCGTACCTTCACCCGCCTGGCCACCCTGTCCGACGGCCCGGCGGCCTACTCCGACCTGGTCCAGCTCGGACCGGGCACGGTCGGCGTCCTGTACGAGACGGGCCCCTACGACGCCCTGGAGTTCCGGCGGGTGACCGGGATCGGCGGTCACCCGCCCGCCGGCCGGTGAGTCCCCGGCGCGGGCCGCAGCGAGGGCAGGGTCAGCTGCCACCAGTCGGTGAGCCGGTCGGTGACGGTGGCCGCGCCCTCCAGCGCCTCGGTGAGCGAGCACAGGCCGAAGAAGGCGCGCACCAGGGCCCGCGCGGTGGGGGCGGGCCGGACGTGCGCGGCCACCTGGCCGGCCAGCCGGGCCTCGGCGAGCAGCCGGGTGGCGGCGGCGGTCCAGAGCGCGAAGGGGTCGGGCAGCGGGGCGTCGATGGTGGCGCGCTCGGCCCACAGTCGTGCGCCCGCGCGCGTCACCGGGTCCTCGGCGAGGGCGCGGGCGATGTCGTAGCTGAGGCCGACGAGGCGCTCCACCGGCGGCACGGCCCGGTCCGCGTACGCCGTGGTGAGCTGGGACCAGGTGGCGAACCGGTCCCGGACGACCGCGAGCGCGATGCCCTCCTTGCTGGCGTAGTGGAAGTAGACGGCGCCGCTGGTCCGGCCCGACCGTGCGCTTATGTCGTTGACGCTGGTACCCGCGTAGCCCTGTTCCGCGAAGAGCTGGGCCGCCGCCTCCAGGAGTGATCTGCGGGTTGCCTTGGCCCGTTTCTGCACCGTTTTCCCGCCCGCCCTCGTTCGGCTCTTCTGCTGCCACGAATGTAATGCGCCCGCGTACGCCCGGAGCAAACAGGAACCACCCTCTGGCGGTAATTACGTATTTCTTTCGAGGGTGAACGCGGTCGAGTGGTAAGGGGTGCGCTCCGCGCCGGCGTCGCATGACCCCCGCATATGCGCCAACTGTCATGCGTACAAGTCGATTTGGCGACACCGCGGGCGGCGGGCGGCCGGGCCGCTATACACCCGAAAGCCGTCGCCGTCGAGTCGCTCTATGGGGTTATTGCCTGATTTACCACCGCGAAAATAACGTAGTCATCGCTATCTTTCCGCTTCCTGCGGACAGCCGGGAATGTCGCACATCCCTTTCAAGCGAGGTGCATAGGAGGCCACTGTGACCACCACGGCCCAACTGCTCGACTGGTCGCCACGAGCCGTCGTCTTCGACTGCGACGGCACTCTGATGGACAGCGAACGCCATTGGCAGGAAGCCCGAAACCTGGCCTTCCGGGAATTCGGGCTCCAACCGCCACCCGGCTTCGCGGAACAGGCCAAGGGAGTGCACTACGCGGACTGCGGCCGGCTGATGGCCGAGTCGGTGCACAAGCCCGAGCTGACGGACGGCCTGACGGCGGCCCTCCTGGACCACTTCCTGGAGCTGGTCACCGACGACCCGGTGACCATGCCGGGCGCCGCCCACCTCGTCCGGCTGCTGGCCGGCCGGCTGCCGCTGGCCGTGGCCAGCAACTGCCCGATGGTGGTGGTGGAGGGCAGCCTGGAGCGGGCCGGGCTGCGCGGGTACTTCCAGCACATCGTCGTCCCGGACACCGGGGACGCCGAGGTGCGCCCCAAACCGTGGCCCGACGTCTACGACCTCGCGGCCCGCCTGTGCGGTGTCCCGCCGGAGGAGGCGCTGGCCGTCGAGGACTCCCTCACCGGCGTGGAGGCGGCCCGCACCGCCGGACTGAGGGTGCTCGGGGTCGGCCCCCGCCCGCCCGGCGACGGCGCGGAGCGGGCCGACCTGTGGCTGCCCTCGCTGCACACGCCCGAGCTGCTGACGTGGGCCGAGGCGCACTGAGGCGGGGTCACAGCAGCCCGGCGCAGGCGAGGAACTTGGCGACCTTCTCCGTCTCCTCGCCGGACAGCGGCACCTGCGGCTCGGCCGTGACCGGACAGTCGATCACGCCCCGCAGGTGCAGGGCCGCCTTGAACGCGCCGAGCGCGGAGGAACCGCCGCCCATCCGCGCCGGATCACCGACCGCCGTCAGCCCGAACAGCGCGCACAGCCGCTCCTGTTCGGCCCGCGCCCCCTCCCAGTCGCCCGCCCGGCACTGCCGGTACAGCCGCACGTACCCGTGCGGGTCGACGTTGGCGAGCCCCGGCACCGCCCCGTCCGCGCCCAGTGCCAGCGCGGCGTCGGCGATCAGTTCCGAGCCGGTGAGCACGCCGAAGCCGGGGTGGGTGCGGGCGCCGGTGACCAGCTCCCGGAAGGCCGCCAGGTCCCCGCTGGAGTCCTTGATCCCGGCCAGCACCCCGTCCCCGGCGAGGCCGAGGACCAGCTCGGCCGGGAGCTTGGTGTGCACGGCGACCGGGATGTCGTAGGCGATCACCGGCACCGGGCTCAGGGCCGCGATCCGGCGGTAGTGGTGCACGATCTCCGAGGGGTGGGTGCGGGCGTAGAAGGGCGCGGTGACCACCACCGCCCCGGCCCCGGCCGCCGTGACCGCCCGCACGTGGTCGAGGACCCGGGGGGTGGTCATGTCGATGGCCCCGGCCAGCACCGGCAGCTGCCCGCCCAGGTGCCCGGCGACCGTCTCGACCACCCGCCGCCGCTGCGCGTCCGTGAGGAAGGCCGCCTCCGATGTCGAGCCGAGCACGAAAAGCCCGTGCACCCCCGCCCCCACCAGATGGTCCACCAGCCGCAGCAGCGAGGGCACGTCCACCTCCCGTTCGGGCGTCAGGGGCGTGCAGACGGGCGGGACGACTCCGGTGAGCGGCGCGGGGAAGGTCATCGACGGCTCCTGCGGGCTGGGTCGGGGATCGAGGGGTCCTCCTCCCAGGATGGTGACAGGGCGAGCGGTGTGCCAGGCGCGACGCGGCCGGCCGCACGGGCCGGGTCCGTCAACCGGTCCCTCTCCCGACCCCTGGCCAACGCGCGTAGAAACGAGCATCATTGGCAGGCGCCAACGCGCGACCCCCGCACCGTTTCGTTCGTCGTTTTGTCATGCACGCGCCATAGATCGCGGTGCCCGTGATCTCCCCGTCGACGAAGGGACACAGCAATGGCTTGCGGATCCACCAGTCTTTGGGCAGGAGAGACCTCCTGGTTCTGCTGCGGCAGTTCCTGGGGACCCTGCGGCAGCACCGGAACCGGTGCCTGCGGCACCTGCCAGTCCGGCAAGAACATGGCCGCCTGGCCCAATCTCTCGGCGGCCTGCTGGAGCGTCACCAACCCGGCGGCCTGCGGCGAGAACATGCCCAGACGCGGCTGCGGTTCGGTCGTCAACGTCAAGCACCAGTGCTCCGGCGCCACGGTCTGCGTCACCCTCGCCGACTGCGGCCCCAACACCCAGATGTGGTGCAGCGAGCAGACCTGCTGCAACGGCGCCTGCCGCACCCACCGGGTCATCGACCTGACGCCCGCCGCCTACTCCGCCATCGGCAGCCTCAGCTCCGGGCTGCTTCCCGTCTACATCTACGAGTGAGGAGGGACCCCGTCATGAGCGAACGCCACGGACTCGACCGGCGCCGTCTGCTGACCAGCGCGGCGCTCGGCGGTGCCACCATCGTGGGCGCCTCCGCGCTCGGCGGCCTGGACGCGGACGCCGCCTTCGCCGCCCCCATGCCCTCCCTCGACCCGGCGGTCTCCACGTCGGTGTTCGTCGACGGGCGGGTCAGCCAGATCAGACGCGGCGTCCTCGACGTCGTCGAGGCGGACGGCACGCACCAGCTGATCCAGCTCACCAACGCCACCAGCATCTGGAAGCTGGAGACCGTCACCGCCGAGGCCGTCGAGGTCGGCGACGGCCTGTACGCGCGCGGTGTGCAGATGCCCGACGGCAGCGTGGCCGCCGACGCGGTCTGGGTGAACATCGTCAACCTCTACGTCACCGTCCGCGGCATCGAACGCTCCCGGCTGCATCTGAGCCACGGCCGCAACGCCGTGGTCGGCAACATCGTGGCGAAGAGGACCACCGCCTCCTTCCGCGGCGGCGCCCTCACCTCCGACCTCTCCCAGCTGCGGATCGGGCACCACGCGCAGGTGCTCGGCGCCTGGCGGCCCGCCGACGACAGCGTGGACATCGCCCGTATCAGCGTCGGGCACTGAGGCAGGGGGATACGGAAGTGAGCGCATCGCTCGCCATGAACATCGCCCCGCTGCTGCTCGGCGCCCTGCTCGCCGGCACCGGCGCGGCCAAGGCGTTCGGCCGGCAGGTCGCGGCGCAGGCGGCCGGCACCGTGCTGGTCCGCGTCCTGAACGACGGCCGCCGCGCCACGCTCGTCCTGCGGGCCACCGGCGTACTCGAACTCGTCGTCGCCGCCGTGCTGTTGGGAGTGCCGGCCACCCCGGTGCCCGGCGTCGCCGCCCTGGTCCTGGGCGTCGGCTTCCTCGGCTACCTCGGCTACGCCCGGGTCACCGCCCCGCGGTCGTCCTGCGGGTGCACCGCCCGCGGCAACGGCCCGATCACCTGGCGGGCCTTCGTCCGCGCGGGGCTGGTCGCGGCGGGCGGCGCCGCGGCGGTCGGAGCCCGCACGGCCTGGTGGAGCCAGGTGGTTCGCGACCCGGTGGCGTCGGTGCTCTTCCTCGCCGCCGTCACCGCCGTCCTGGTCGCGGTCTCCAGCGACCTCGACCACCTGTGGCTGGTCCCGCTGCGCCGGACGCGGCTGAAGGTCTTCGGGCACCCGCTCGCCCCGGGCCGGGACGACGAGGTGCCGGTGGCCGCCTCCGTCGAACTGCTGGAGCGCTCGCTGGCCTGGGTGGCCGCCGCCCCCGTCGTCCGCTCCGGGCTGATCGACCACTGGGAGTCCGACGGCTGGCGCTTCCTCCAGTACGCGGGGGTTCACGACCCGGAGGGCGCCGCGCGTCCGGTCACCGTGCTGTTCGCGGTGGACCCGCGGCAGACCAGGGACACCACCGACAACCCGGCGATCCGCGTCACCCTGATCGACGACCGGACCGACGAGCCGGTGCCGGCCGACCTGCTCGGCGCCCTGCCCACGGGCTGAACCGCGGGGCGCCGCCGGGTGCGACCGCACGGGCCGCCCGCTCCCGAACCGGGAAGCGGGCGGCCCCTGCGGGTCAGTGGGGCAGGCCGATGTACTGGCCCATGGCCGTCGCCGCGTGCGTGAAGAAGGCGGCCGGGTCCGCGGCCACGCCCGCGATGTGGCCGTTGACCTCGAAGCCGACCATGCCGTGCAGCTGGGTCCAGATGATCAGCATGCGGGTGATGACGGGAGCGGGCAGGCCGCTCAGCATGCCCTGGGCCAGCGGCTCGATCGTGCGGGCCATGCCCTCGGACAGCTCCGGCATGGGGACGTGGTCCACCGCGAGCCGTCCGGCCGCGAGCGCCTCGCGCACCAGGCCGAGCAGGACGAGTACGGTCCGGGCGCCCGCGACCATCGTCTCCGGCGGGGCGTCGTAGCCGGGCACGGGTCGGCCCCAGATCAGCACGTACTCCTCCGGGTGGGCGAGCGCCCACTCGCGCACGCCCTCGCACGTGGCGACCCAGCGGCCCAGCAGGTCGGCGCCCGCCTTCTCCGCGTCGGCCGCGGCCCGCTCCGCGCTGTCGCCCATGGCGTTGTAGGCGGCCAGGACGAGATCGGTCAGCAGGCTGTCCCGGTCGGGGAACCGCTCCGTTATCGACGCCGGGTCGAGTCCGGCGTCCCGGGCCAGTCCGCTCGGGTCGAGGTCGACCTGGTGACGAGCCGCCAGGCGACGGCCCGCCTCGGCCTTCAGGAGGTCGTGAGCATCGGAAGTCGTCATGATCCCGACCCTGCCAGAGGTCGTTGGGCGCGTCGATTACGTCCGGGGTAATGCGGCGCGAATGCGCCTAGTTCTGGCCGGTGACGGAACCGACGAAGGCCGCCCACGCGACCGGACCGATGAGCAGCACCGGCCCGGTGGGCAGCTTGCTGTCGCGGACGGGGACGGCACCGGGGACTCCGTCGGCGACTTCGAGGCAGTCTTCGCTGGCGTCACCGGTGCTGTAGGTGCTCTTGCGCCAACGTGCGTTGGTCAGCTCGTACTCACGCATCGTCTGTAGTCCTCCGCCGCCGACTGGATCAGGGCCAGGGACGCCTCCGGCGACAGCGCGGCGGCCCTGATGTGATCGTAAGACGCCCAGGTCCGCCTAACCAGCGTCGGATCGTCCAGGAGACTTCCCGAAGCCACGCCTTCTGTATAGATAGTTGGCGGTGCGTCCTCGAAGTTCATCAACTTCATCATCTTGCCCATGCGGGGGTGCGCCCCTGCCGCGAAGGGCAGCACCTGCATCGCCACCTTGCGCTCCCGCATCAGAGATGCGATGTACTCCAGCTGGTGTGCCATGACCGCCTGGCCGCCGACTGGGATGCGCAGGGCCGTTTCGTGGAGCACCGCCCAATACTTGGGGCGTGTAGCGTCCTTCAGGAGCCGTGTCCGGTCCATTCGTACGTTGACCAGATCCTCGATGTACTCGTCGGTGGCGAACGGATTGCCTGCCAGGAACACGGCACGTGCGTAGTCGGAGGTCTGGAGGAGTCCCGGGATCACCGTCGGCGCGTACTCGTAGATTTCCGTCGCGAGCCGCTCCAGCTCAACCACGTGTGCGAAGTAAGCCGCGTACGGCTGCTCCTTGATGAGCTTCTTCCACAGCCGTTCGAAAAAGCCGTCGGTTTGTAGGATCTCGTCGATCCGCTGGGCCACGTCCAACTGCGGTTTCCTGATCGCCTGTTCGAACTGGCCGATGTAGCCGCCAGAGACAAAGACCCGCACCCCCAGCTCCGCCTGGGTGAGCGCCGCGTTCTCCCGCCGCCGTTTCAGTTCCGCGCCGAAGAACTCCCATGCCGCCTGCCGTGAACCGTTGGCCATGGCCAACCCCCTTTGACTGACTCGTACTTGTAGGGCCTGGATGGTCGCCGAGTGTAGAGCCGGAGCGTCACCATGGATGTGCGAAGCGTGAAAACCGAAAGAAAAGGGGAGCGGTATGGCGAAGCATTCGGCGATGTGTGTCCAGGAGGCGGAGGACGCGGTGCAGGAATTGCGGGGCGCGCTCGCGAGCGCCGGAATCGTGTTGCCCTCACTCGGTCTCGACCCGGTGATGCTCGCCCGGGAGTCGCCCTGCCCGCTGGTGGAATTGGGGCGGTGTTCCGTGGACGTCGCACGGCGGCTCGCCGTCGTGGTCGCGGGGGTGGCGGGGTGAAACCGCCGCCGGTCGGGAGCCATGCCGTCGACACCGGGTCCGGACGGGTGGGGATCGTGATGGCGTACGAGGGGGCCGGCGTGTGGCTGCGGCCCTACGGCGGCGGGCGGGAGTGGGAGGCCGAGGTGGGGGCCGTGCGGGCGGCCAGTCCCGCCGAGCGCATCCGGGCGGAGACGGCGTACGTCAACGCCCGCAGCCGGGGCGAGGTGCCCTGACCCGCCGCCGTACGGGCGCCCGGCGCCGCCGCCACCGGCGGCCGGGCGCCCGCGCCCATGGGGGAGAATGGGGCCATGAGTCTGTTCCGCGACGACGGCATCGTGCTGCGCACCCAGAAGCTGGGCGAGGCGGACCGGATCATCACCCTGCTCACGCGCGGTCACGGGCGGGTACGCGCCGTGGCGCGGGGCGTGCGGCGCACGAAGTCGAAGTTCGGGGCCCGGCTGGAGCCCTTCTCCCACGTGGACGTGCAGTTCTTCGCGCGCGGCAGCGAGCTGGTGGGGCGCGGGCTGCCGCTGTGCACGCAGAGTGAGACCATCGCCCCGTACGGTGGCGGGATCGTCACCGACTACGCGCGCTACACCGCCGGTACGGCCATGCTGGAGACCGCCGAGCGGTTCACCGACCACGAGGGGGAGCCGGCCGTGCAGCAGTACCTGCTGCTGGTCGGCGCGCTGCGCACGCTGGCCCGCGGCGAGCACGCCCCGCACCTCGTGCTCGACGCCTTCCTGCTGCGCTCCCTCGCGGTCAACGGGTACGCGCCGAGCTTCGGCGACTGCGCCAAGTGCGGCATGCCGGGTCCGAACAGGTTCTTCTCGGTCGCCTCCGGTGGCTCCGTGTGTGCCGACTGCCGGGTGCCCGGGAGCGTCGTACCCTCGCCGGGGACCCTGGTCCTGCTGGGTGCGCTGCTTACGGGAGACTGGGAGACGGCCGACGCCGCCGAGGCGCGGTACGTCCGCGAGGGCAGCGGACTCGTCTCCGCGTACCTGCACTGGCACCTGGAGCGCGGGCTGCGGTCGCTGCGCTACGTGGAAAAGTCCTGAAAGCCGTCGAGAGTCACACGTCGTAAGGGGAGTCGGAGCACATGGTGGTACGCGGGATCCTGGGGCGCCAGCGGCGCGAGTACACGGCACCGGAGCCGCACCCCTCGGGCGCCCGTCCGCCGAAGCTGCCCGACGAGCTGGTCCCGGAGCACGTGGCGATCATCATGGACGGCAACGGGCGGTGGGCCAAGAAGCGGGGGCTGCCGCGCACCGAGGGGCACAAGGTCGGCGCCGAGCAGGTGCTCGACGTGCTCCAGGGGGCGATCGAGATCGGCGTGCGCAACGTCTCGCTGTACGCCTTCTCCACCGAGAACTGGCGGCGCTCGCCCGAAGAGGTCCGCTTCCTGATGAACTTCAACCGCGACTTCATCCGCAAGAGCCGGGACCAGCTCGACGGGCTGGGCGTGCGGGTGCGGTGGGTCGGCCGGATGCCCAAGCTGTGGAAGTCGGTCGCCAAGGAACTCCAGGTCGCGCAGGAGCAGACCCAGGACAACGACCGGATCACCCTGTACTTCTGCATGAACTACGGCGGCCGGGCCGAACTCGCCGACGCGGCACGGGCGTTGGCCGAGGACGTGAAGGCCGGGCGGCTCGATCCGTCCAAGGTGAACGAGAAGACGATCCAGAAGTACCTGTACTACCCGGACATGCCGGACGTGGATCTCTTCCTGCGGCCCAGCGGTGAGCAGCGGGTGTCCAACTACCTGCTGTGGCAGAGCGCCTATGCCGAGATGGTCTTCCAGGACGTGCTGTGGCCGGACTTCGACCGGCGCGACCTGTGGCGGGCCTGCGTCGAGTTCGCCTCCCGCGACCGGCGCTTCGGCGGGGCCATCCCGAACGAGGAGCTGCTGGCGATGGAGGGCAACACCCCCGCGTCGTAGGGGTGGCGCCGGGGGCGCGGCCGGGTCAGGGTCTTTCGTTTGGATCAGGCCGGGCTGATCCGGCCTGATCCAAACGAGAGGCCCTAGTCGCTCCGGTCCGCGCACTCCGCGCACGTACCGAAGATCTCGACCGTGTGGGCCACGTTCACGTAGCCGTGTTCGGAGGCGATCGCCTCGGCCCACTTCTCCACCGCCGGGCCCTCCACCTCGACCGCCTTGCCGCAGGTCCGGCAGACGAGGTGGTGGTGGTGCTCGCCGGTGGAGCAGCGGCGGTAGACGGACTCGCCGTCGGACGTGCGCAGGACGTCGACCTCGCCGGCCTCGGCGAGGGACTGGAGGGTGCGGTAGACCGTCGTGAGGCCGACGGAGTCGCCCTTGTGCTTGAGCATGTCGTGGAGCTCCTGCGCGCTGCGGAACTCGTCCACCTCGCCCAGTGCCGCCGCCACTGCTGCCCGCTGCCGGGTCGCGCGGCCCTTCACGGGCGGTCCAGCGGTCGTCACCGTTGCCTCCTCACGTCACACCCTGACCGGGCCATTGTGCCAGCCCGGACCGCCCGGGGTCAGGCGTTGATCTCCTCCCCGGCGCCTCGCGCGGCCGGAATCACGCACTCCGCCGGGTCCCCCGGGGGGCCGCCCGCACGGGCGCGCCGACGGGCCACGGGCGTGGCGAGCACGGCCAGGGCGACGAACGCGGCGATGGTCAGCAGGACGATCGTCGCGCCGGGCGGCACGTCCTGGTAGAACGACGTGATCGTGCCGCTCACCGTCACCGTCACGCCGATCGCCACCGCGATCGCGAACGTCGCGGCGAAGCTGCGGGTGAGCTGCTGGGCCGCCGCCACCGGGACCACCATCAGCGCGGAGACCAGCAGCAGGCCGACGACGCGCATCGCGACCGTGACCGTGACCGCCGCCGTGACCGCCGTCAGCAGGTTCAGCGCGCGCACCGGCAGGCCCGTCACCCGCGCGAACTCCTCGTCGTGGCTCACCGCGAACAGCTGGCGGCGCAGGCCCACGGTGACCACGACCACGAACGCGGCCAGCAGGCAGATCGCCAGCACGTCCGACCGGGAGACCGTGGACAGGGAGCCGAAGAGGTACGTCGTCAGGTTCGCGTTGGAGCCCGTCGGGGCCATGTTGATGAACATCACGCCGCCCGCCATGCCGCCGTAGAAGAGCATGGCGAGGGCGATGTCGCCGCGGGTCCTGCCGTACCAGCGGATCAGCTCCATCAGGAGGGCGCCCAGCACGGAGACCGCCGTCGCCATCCAGACCGGGGAGGCGGACAGCAGGAAGCCGAGGCCGACGCCGGTCATCGCCACGTGGCCGATGCCGTCGCCCATCAGGGCCTGGCGGCGCTGGACGAGGTAGATGCCGATGGCGGGCGCGGTGACGCCGACCAGGACGGCGGCGAGCAGGGCCCGCTGCATGAAGGCGTAGTTCAGGAAGTCCATCAGCTCAGCAGTCCCGTGCGGATCGGATCGGTGGTCCCGGGGGCGTGCGGGTGCACGTGGTCGTGGCCGGGGAGGGCGTGCTGGCCCACGGCCCGCGGGGGCGGGCCGTCGTGCAGGACGCAGCCGTCCCGCAGCACGACCGCCCGGTCGATCAGGGGTTCCAGGGGGCCGAGTTCGTGCAGTACGAGGAGGACCGTCGTACCCGCCTCCACCTGGGCCTTCAGCGTCCGCGCCAGGATCTCCTGGCTGGCCAGGTCGACGCCCGCCATCGGCTCGTCCATGATCAGCAGCTCGGGCCGGCCGACGAGCGCGCGGGCGATCAGGACGCGCTGGTGCTGGCCGCCGGAGAGGGCGGTCACCGCGTCCTTGGCGCGGTCCGCCATGCCGACCCGCTCCAGGGCGTCCCGTACCGCCTGCCGGTCGCCGCCGCGGAAGAGGCCGAAGCCGGTGCGGGCGAGGCGGCCGGAGGAGACGATCTCGGTGACCGTCGCCGGGACGCCGCCCGCGGCCGTGGTGCGCTGCGGCACGTAGCCCACGCGGGCCCAGTCGCGGAAGGCGCGCCGGGGAGTGCCGAAGAGTTCGACGGTGCCGGCGGTGACGGGCACCTGGCCGATGACGGTGCGGACCGCCGTGGACTTGCCCGAGCCGTTGGCGCCGAGCAGGGCGACGACCTCGCCGCGGCGGACGGCGAGGTCGATGCCGCGCAGGACGGGACGGCCGCCGAGGTCGGCCCGGACGCCGCGCAGGGATATGACAGGCTCGCTGGTCTCCATGGGATCTCCCGTCACTTGGCGCCCAGCGCCTGCTGGAGCGCCTTGAGGTTGGCGTTCTGGACGGAGAAGTAGTCCGTGCCGCGGGACTTGGCCGTGATGCCCTCGATCGGGTCCAGGACGTCGGTCTTCAGGCCCGCGTCGTGCGCGATGGTCTTCGCGGTCTTGTCGCTGACGAGCGTCTCGTAGAAGACGGTGGAGACGTGGTCGGCCTTCGCCATGTGCTCCAGGTCCCGCACGCGCGCGGCGCTGGGCTCGGAGTCCGGGTCGAGGCCGTTGATCGCCTCCTCGGTGAGGCCGTAGCGCTCGGCGAGGTAGCCGAAGGCGGCGTGCGTGGTGACGAAGACCTTGGACCGGGTGTGCGCGAGGCCGTCGCGGAACCGCCGGTCGAGGTCGTCGAGCTGCTTGACCAGGGCGGCGGTGTTCTTCTGGTAGTCCGCCGCGTGCTGGGGGTCGGCCTTCTCGAAGGCCTTGCCGACGCCCTGGGCGACCTGCGCGTAGCGCACCGGGTCCAGCCAGATGTGCGGGTCCTTGCCCGCCGATTCCTCGCCCGGCCGGTCGTCGTGCGCGGCCGCGTGGCCGCCGACCTCGTTGCCGTGCGCCTCCAGCGTGGTCAGGGAGGCGGCGTCGATCTTCGTCGGCACCGAGGACTGGGCGACCGCGTCGTCCACGGAGGGCTGGAGGTTCTTGAGGTAGAGGACGGCGTCGGAGTCGTCGATCGCGGCGATCTGCTTGGGGCTGATCTCCAGATCGTGCGGCTCCTGGCCGGGCGTGGTGAGACTGGTGACGTGGACGTGGTCGCCGCCGATCCGCTCGGCGAGGAACGACATCGGATAGAAGGACGCGATGACGTCGAGCCTGCCGTCGCCGGTCGCCCCGGAGCCGCTCCCCGAGCAGGCGGTGAGGGTGCCGGCACCGAGGACGGCGACGGCGGCGAGGGCGGCGGCGGACAGCGGACGTCGACGTATGTTCATGACAGTCATTTTCAACAAAAATGGAAACCGTTGTCAACAAGCCCCTGTGCGGGGTCCCAGGCGGGGGCCGATTTGGTCGTGGGGGAGCCTGCGCCGGTAACCTGAATCATTCGCTGGAAGCATCTCGCTTCAACGCCCGTCGTCGTAATGAAGAGAGCACCGTGGCCGCCGACAAGATCGACACCATCGTCAGCCTGAGCAAGCGCCGTGGCTTCGTTTTCCCGTGCAGTGAGATCTACGGCGGCCAGCGTGCCGCCTGGGACTACGGACCGCTCGGTGTCGAGCTGAAGGAGAACATCAAGCGTCAGTGGTGGCGCTACATGGTGACGTCGCGCGAGGACGTGGTCGGCATCGACTCGTCCGTCATCCTGGCCCCCGAGGTCTGGGTCGCGTCCGGCCACGTCGCCACGTTCACGGACCCGCTGACCGAGTGCACCGCGTGTCACAAGCGGTTCCGTGCCGACCACCTCGAAGAGGCCTACGAGGAGAAGAAGGGCCACGCCCCGGCGAACGGCCTGGCCGACATCAACTGCCCGAACTGCGGCAACAAGGGCCAGTTCACCGAGCCCAAGCAGTTCTCCGGCCTGCTGTCGACGCACCTCGGCCCGACCCAGGACAGCGGCTCCGTCGCCTACCTGCGGCCCGAGACCGCGCAGGGCATCTTCACCAACTTCGCCCAGGTGCAGACCGCCTCGCGCCGCAAGCCGCCGTTCGGCATCGCCCAGATGGGCAAGTCGTTCCGCAACGAGATCACGCCGGGCAACTTCATCTTCCGCACCCGTGAGTTCGAGCAGATGGAGATGGAGTTCTTCGTCAAGCCGGGCGAGGACGAGAAGTGGCAGGAGTACTGGATGGAGCAGCGCTGGGCCTGGTACACCGGGCTCGGTCTCCGCGAGGAGAACATGCGCTGGTACGAGCACCCGAAGGAGAAGCTCTCCCACTACTCCAAGCGCACCGCCGACATCGAGTACCGCTTCCGGTTCGGCGGCTCGGAGTGGGGCGAGCTGGAGGGCGTCGCCAACCGCACCGACTACGACCTCTCCTCGCACGCCAAGGCATCCGGCCAGGACCTGTCGTACTACGACCAGGAGAACCAGGAGCGCTGGACGCCGTACGTCATCGAGCCGGCGGCCGGTGTCGGCCGGACGATGCTGGCGTTCCTGCTCGACGCGTACGTCGAGGACGAGGCGCCGAACGCCAAGGGCAAGATGGAGAAGCGCACCGTGCTGCGCCTCGACCACCGTCTCGCCCCGGTGAAGGTGGCCGTCCTGCCGCTGTCGCGCAACGCCGAGCTGTCCCCGAAGGCCAAGGGCCTCGCGCAGGCGCTGCGGCAGAACTGGAACATCGAGTTCGACGACGCGGGCGCGATCGGCCGCCGGTACCGCCGGCAGGACGAGATCGGCACGCCGTACTGCGTGACCGTCGACTTCGACACCCTCGAGGACAACGCGGTGACGGTCCGCGAGCGGGACACGATGAAGCAGGAGCGTGTGTCGCTGGACCAGATCGAGGGCTACCTGGCCCAGCGCCTCGTCGGCTGCTGATCCCGGTCCTCTCCGGCCTCGCGCCCGCCCCCCGGTCGATCCGTTCGGCCGGGGGGCGGGCGTTTTCGCGCATCCGACGGGCCCCGCGTCCGGTCAGGGCGTGCCCGCCGCCTCGTCCCGCGGCACCCCGCCGAGCGGACGGGTGCCGTCCGGGGCGGTGACGCGGGGCCGTTCGAGGCGCAGGTCGCGCACCCCGGGCGCCAGCGCGGTGCCGGCGCAGACGACGGCGACCAGGACGGCCGCGGCCGCGAAGGGCGGCTCGGCGCCCCAGGCGTGCAGGGCGATCGGGGCCAGGATCACGCCGAGCGGCTGCGCGGCGAGCGAGACCAGCCAGTCGTAGGAGGCGACCCGGGCGAGCACGTGCGGCGGAATGGCCGTCTGCACCGCGGTCTGCCAGGTGGGGTTGAGGAAGCCGAGGCCCGCCATCGCGATGCCGTACCCGGCGACGAGCACGGGCACCGGTGCCGCGACGGCGAACAGGGCCAGGGGCAGGGCGTAGCTCGCCAGGACCAGGTTGCCGGCCAGGATCGGGCGCCGGGGCCGGGCCCGTCCGGCCACCAGCGAGCCGGCCAGCAGGCCGATGCCGCCCGCCTGGGTCACCGCGATCCACGTGCCCTGTCCGCCGAGCCGGGTGACCGCGACGAGCGGACCGAGGGTGAGCAGCACGTTGGCGGCGAAGTTCCAGGTCGCGTGTGCGATCAGGCTGATCCAGTACCAGTCCCGGGCGCGCACCTCGGCCCAGCCCTCGGCCAGTCCCGCGAGGACCGGGCGCCGGGTGCCGGCCGGCGCCGCCTCCCCGTCCAGCCGGACGAGCAGCATCATGGTCGCGCTGACCGCGAAGGCGGCCGAGTCGAGCACGAACACCCAGCCGGTGCCGACCGCCCAGATCGACGCGCCGGCCAGGGCGGGGCCCGCCAGCTGGGAGATGCTCTTGGCCACCCCCATGAGCGAGTTGGCCTTCTGCCGCCGCGCCCCCGAGCCGGGCACCGCGCGGATGACGAGCGGCGAGAGATTGGCGAGACCGACGGCCGAGGCGACCCCCGCCACCGCCTGGGCCACGGCGATCAGCGCGATCGAGGGGTGCGGACCGACCAGCTGGACGGCGACCATCGCCTGCGTCAGCACCCGGACCAGATCGGCGGCGAAGGCCACCCGGCGGGTGTCGTAGCGGTCGGCCAGCACGCCGGCCACGGGCAGCGTGAGCAGCCGTGCCCCCAGCGCGCAGCCGAGCACCACGGCCAGCGAGGTCGCCGAACCGGTCACCTCCACCACGGCGAGACTCAGCGCGGTGGGCACCAGCGCGTCGCTGAGCGTGGACATGGTGCGGCTGACGAAGAGGAGCCGGAAGTCACGTGAACGAAGAGGGTGAGTCACCCCGCAACTAAACACCTGGGCGTCACCGAGCAGGTCTCACCCGCCGCCCCCGGACCTCCGGATGCTCAACGGCCCTGGAGCGCCTTGACGTTGTCGCCGAAGGTCCAGTTCTTCGAGCCGTCCCAGTTGACGGACCAGTCCATCAGGCCCTTGAGGGACGTGCCGTAGTGCTGCCAGGACTGGGAGACCAGGGACGGGGACATGTAGCCGCCGCCCGCGCCGGGCTGCGCGGGCAGGCCCGGGACCTGCTTGTCGTAGGGCACCTTGATCGTCGTGCCCTGCACCACCAGGCCCTTGTTCAGGCAGTCGGTCTGGGCGGTGAAGCCCGCCACCGTGCCGGCCCCGTAGGAGTCACCGGAGCAGCCGTACATGCTGCCGTTGTAGTACTGCATGTTCAGCCACCACAGCCGGCCGTTGTCGGCGTACTTCTTGATGATCGGCAGGTAGGCGCCCCAGATCGAGCCGTAGGTGATGCTTCCGCCGGTGACGTACGCCGTCTCCGGGGCCATCGTCAGGCCGAAGCCGGCGGGCATCCGGGCCAGGATGCCGTCGATGATGCGGATCAGGTTGGACTGGGACGCGGACAGCTGGTTGATGTCGCCGCTGCCGGTCAGACCCGTCTCGATGTCGATGTCGACGCCGTCGAAGTTGTACTGCTTCAGGATCGGCACGATCGTCGAGACGAACTTGTCCGCCACGGCGGTGGAGTTGAGGTCGATGCCCGCCGTCGCGCCCCCGATGGACAGCAGCACCGTCTCGCCGGCGGCCTTCGCGGCGCACATCTCCGCGGGCGTGGGCACCTTCACCCCGGAGTCCATGCCGTCCTGCCACAGCGCCGTGTCGTCGGAGAGGATCACCGGGAAGGCCGCGTTGATCACGTTGTAGCCGTGGGCGGGGATGCGGGAGTCGGTGATCGGGGTCCAGCCGAAGGGCGGGTGGACCCCGTTGGCGGCGCCGTCCCAGTTCTCCCAGTAGCCCTGGAGCACCTTGCCGGCCGGGCGGGACTTCACCGCGCAGGTGTCGGCGGCCGCGGTGGCCGAGGCGGTGGTGGCGGCGGGGAGCTGGGTGAGGCAGGCGGTCGCGAGCGCGGCGGCGAGCAGGGACAGGGTGCGACGGAACATGCGGGGCCTCCCGGTGGGGTGCGGTGAGGTGCCGGAGTCGGGGTCTCGGTGGCTCGGGTCTCGGGTCTCGGGCGTGGGGTGTTCTGCGCATGACAGTGGTCTGGTCCACCTCGTTCGTCAATAGGTCTGGACCAAAGAGCCGTGAGGAGCGATGGCTGACGGATGACAGCTGACAGATATTGAAATCTGTCAGCTGTCATGCCATTCTTGAGGCATGACGACGACGATGCACACCCGCTCTCTCGGCACCACCGGTCCCCACGTCTCCGCCCTCGGCCTCGGCTGCATGGGCATGTCCGCGCTGTACGGCGACGCCGACCGCGCCGAGTCCATCGCGACCATCCACGCCGCCCTGGAGGCCGGCGTCACCCTGCTGGACACCGGCGACTTCTACGCCATGGGCCACAACGAGATGCTGATCGGCGAGGCCCTGCGCGCCGCACCCGCCGCGCGCCGCGAACAGGCCCTGGTCAGCGTGAAGTTCGGCGCCCTGCGCGACCCGGACGGCGGCTGGAGCGGCTACGACGGCCGGCCCGCCGCCGTGAAGAACTTCGCCGCCTACTCCCTCCAGCGCCTCGGCGTCGACCACATCGACGTCTACCGGATCGCCCGCATCGACCCGGACGTGCCGATCGAGGAGACCGTCGGCGCCATCGCCGAACTGATCGAGAAGGGGTACGTGCGGCACGTCGGCCTCAGCGAGGTCGGCGCCGACACCATCCGCCGGGCCGCCGCCACCGCGCCGGTCTCGGACCTCCAGATCGAGTACTCGCTGATCTCGCGCGGCATCGAGCGGGAGATCCTGCCGACCGTCCGCGAACTGGGCATCGGCGTCACCGCGTACGGCGTGCTGTCCCGCGGCCTGATCTCCGGCCACTTCGGCCGCGACCGGCAACTGGCCGCGAACGACTTCCGCGCCCACTCGCCCCGCTTCCAGGGCGAGAACCTCCAGCACAACCTGAACCTGGTCGACGCGCTGCGCGCGATCGCCGAGCGCAAGGGCGCCACCGTCGCGCAGACCGCCATCGCCTGGGTGCTCTCGCGCGGCACCGACATCGTGCCGCTGATCGGCGCCCGCACCCGCGAGCGGCTGGCCGAGTCGCTGGGCGCGCTGGAGGTCACCCTGGACGCGGCCGACCTGGCGGCGATCGAGGAGGCCGTGCCGGCGGACGCGGCGGCCGGCGACCGCTACCCGAGCGCGCAGATGGCACACCTCGACAGCGAGCGCTGATCCCGCCGCCGGGTACGGTCTAGAACATGGCACCGACCAGCGAGACCCTGACCGCCGAGCGCATCCTCGAAGCGACCGAGGAGGTGCTGCGCCGCCACGGCCCGGCCAAGGCCACCGTGGTGGACGTGGCCCGCGCGCTCGGCGTCAGCCACGGCAGTGTCTACCGGCACTTCCGCACCAAGGCCGCGCTGCGCGAGGCGGTCACCAAGCGCTGGCTGGACCGGACCTCGGAGAAGCTCGCCCGGATCGTCGACGCGACCGAGCGGGACCCCGCGGCCCGGCTGCGGGACTGGCTCACCGCCCTGTTCGAGGCCAAGCGGCACAAGGCGGGCGACGATCCGGAACTGTTCGCCACGTACACGGTGCTGACCGACGAGAACGGCGCGGTCGTCGGCGAGCACATAGCCGAACTGACCGCGCAGCTGACGCGCATCATCACGGAAGGAGCCGGGTCGGGCACCTTCGCGGTGCCCGACCCGGCGGTTGCGGCCCGGGCCGTCTTCCAGGCCACCGGTCGTTTCCACGATCCCTGCTACGCCAGGGAGTGGACCCGGCCCGGGGTCGGCGAGGAATTCACGGCCCTGGTGGACCTGTTGGTGCGGGGTCTCAGCTGACCCGGACGACGATCGCCGCGGACTGGACGCGGCCGTCGCGGGTCACCACGCGCACCGTCTCGGTGCCCCGGGCGGTGAACGTCCGGCGGATGGTGAAGGTGCCGTTGCGGTTGACGAGAGCCGTGGTGCGCAGGGTGGTCCAGTGGCCGTTCACCCGGCGCTGGAGGACCAGCGTGGTGCCGGCCCGGACGTCCCGGACGCGACCGGTGAAGGCCACGGCGCGGCCGCGCCGCACGGACACCTCACGGGTCGAGACGGTGATGGAGCCCCGCGTGACCGTGCGCGTCGGCCGCGGCGCCATGGTCTCGGTGCGCGTCGCCCGCGGGCGCTCGGTGCGGGTCGGCATCGGAGCCGTGCGGGTGCGCATCGGGCTCGGCGTCGTGGTGGACATGCCCGTGCGGGTCGGGCTCGGGGTGGGGGTCGGGGCGGCGAAGGCTGCAGCCGTACCGCCGGAGAGCAGCGCCACAGTGATGGCGCCGGTGCCCAGCGCACGGCCGTAGCGGTGGTGGCGGAGTACGGAGGTCATGGTTCTCTCCTGTCGCTCGATCGTCGCTCGATCGGACGTCATCCAGGCTGACCCGACTTCGCTCCGTCGGCCACTCGAAGCGCTGCGTAACCGCCCTCGGTGATCTGTGTACACGCAGGTCGGGGGCGTATTGCGGGAGTTTTCCGAAGGCCCTTTCCCGGCCCGGGGCGAGCGGGGGCGGCACCGACCCGGGTTGCGCCGTACGGCGGTGCCCGGGTAGTGGCCCGGTGACGCCCCGCGGGCGCCCCCGGTGCTCCGCGGGGCCGCCGCCCCCTCACGGACGGCTCTCGGACGTCTCGCGGATGCCCTACGGCAGCTCCCCGACCGCCCGCGGCAGCCGCAGTCCGAGCAGCCCCGTCAGCGCGATCCCGCCCACCTGCGCGAGCAGCGTGATCAGCAGGGCGTCGCGCATGCCCAGGTGCGGGACCAGCGCGAGGAACAGCGTGCCCAGCGTGGCCACGCCCAGGGCGAGCGCCGACTGCTGGGTGGTGACCATCACCCCGCCGCCCACCCCGGCCCGGGCCGGCGGCACCTCGGACAGCACGATCCGCATGACGTTGGGGAGTTGGAGCGCCTGACCGGCCCCGGCCACGGCCATCCCCGGCACCAGCGCGACCACGTCGAGGTGCGGCCACTGGCGCCACACGGTGAGCGCGATCAGCAGCACGCCGACGCCCTGGACGAGGGACCCGGCGCTGACCACCCGGGTGCCGTAGCGGCCGATCAGCCGGGGCCCGGCGAGCGAGGTGAACAGGAACACCACGGCCATCGGAGCCAGCGCGAGCCCGGCCGGCACCGGACCGAGCCGGGCACCCTGCTGGAGCGCCAGCGCGATCACGAACATGAAGCCGCTGAAGCCGACCGCGAACGGCACGATCAGCACCAGCCCGCGCCGCAGCGACGCCGGCCCCAGCAGGCTCGGCGGCACCAGCGGGGTCCGCCCCGCCCGGTCCGCCCGCCGCTCCACCAGCCAGAAGGCGGCCGCCGCGAACGGGAACGCGGCCAGCGACAGCCAGGTCCACAGGGGCCAGCCCGTCGCCTCGCCCTCGGTGAGCGGGGCGAGCAGCGTCAGCAGGGACAGCCCGAGCAGCACGGTGCCGGGCCCGTCCACGGGCTCCGGGTGCTGCGAGCGGGTCTCGGGCATCACCCGCACGGCCAGGACCAGCCCGAGGACCACCACCGGCACGTTGACCAGGAACACCGCCCGCCAGCCGGTCCCGGCGACGTCGGCGGCGACCAGGACCCCGCCGAGTATCTGCCCGGCCACCATGGCCAGACCGGCCGTGGCGCCGTACAGGCTCATCGCCCTGGCCCGGCGCGCGCCGCGGGTCGCGGACTGGATGGTGGCGAGGACCTGCGGCAGCATCGCGGCGGCCGCGGCGCCCTGCGCCACCCGCGCGGCCACCAGCGGCCAGGCGCCGGGCGCGAGTCCGCAGGCCAGCGAGGTCAGCCCGAAGGCCGCCATGCCGCCGAGGAACAGCCGGCGGCGGCCGAACAGGTCCCCGAGCCGGCCGCCGAGCACCAGCAGCACGGCGTACGCCACCCCGTACCCCGCGACCACCAGCTCCAGCACGGCCTCGCCCGCGTGGAGGTCCGCGCCCATGGTCGGCAGGGCCACGTTGACGATGAAGAAGTCGACCAGCGGCAGCGCCGCGGCCAGCAGAACGGTGAACAGTCCGAGCCCGCCGAGCGCGGGCGGCGCGGTCGCCCGGCGTACGGCGTCGGCGGTGATGGTCTCACTCATGCCACCGAGCCTGCGGCCCGGCCCAGACGGGTACCAGAGTGTTCTCATCCTGGTACCAGCACCACCTGGAAACAGGATGGCCGCACCGGCACCCTGGAACCATGACGAGCACGGTCACCGTCCGGCAGCAGGACGCCGCCGCCGCGGGCGCGGAGATCCGGCGGCACGAACTGGCCGCCTTCCTGCGCAGCCGGCGCGAGCGCATCAGCCCCGAGCAGGTCGGGCTGCCGCGCGGCCCCCGCCGGCGCACGCCGGGGCTGCGCCGCGAGGAGGTGGCGCACCTGTCCGCGGTCGGCGTCACCTGGTACACCTGGCTCGAACAGGCCCGCAACATCCAGGTCTCCGTGCAGGTGCTCGACGCCCTCGCGCGCACCCTGCGGCTCGACGCCGGCGAGCGCGCCCACCTGTTCCAGCTGGCCGGCGCCAACGACCCGTCGCCCGCGGCGAGTTGTTCGAGCGTCACCCCGGCGATCCGGGAGCTGCTGGAGCGCCTCGAACCGGTCCCGGCCGCCGTGCAGAACAGCCGGTACGACATCGTCGCCTACAACCGGACCTACGGCCGCCTCATGGGCGACCTGGACGCGATCCCGCCCGAGGACCGCAACTGCGTGCTGCTCGCCTACACCAACGCCGACTGGCAGGCGGCGATCGTGCACCTGGAGGAGAGCCAGCGGCTGATGGCCGCCCGGCTGCGCGCCTCCCTCGCCGGTCATCTCGGGGAGCCCGCCTGGAAGATGCTGCTTGCGCGGCTGGAGGAGTCGCCGGTGTTCCGGGAGCACTGGGAGCGCTACGAGGTGGTGCGCCACCGCTCCAGGACCAAGGAGTTCCTCAACCCCTACGTGGGCCACCTGACGCTGGAGCACACCGATCTGTGGCTGGCCCCCGAGGCGGGCTTCCGGATGGTGACGTACACGCCGGGCAACGAGGTGTCGCGGGAGCGCCTGGAGCGGCTCCACCTGCTGGCGCGGGGGAGTTGAACGGTCCCCCGGGTACGGGTGGGCTTTCGGTAAAAGGTTCGACATCTACGGTTCAACAGGGTTGTCCTGTGCATGACCCGCCCGATGGGATGCGCACGACCACTTCGGTCGACACCGCATCTCTCAGGGGACTTCATGCACATAGCCCGTACCGGGCGAGGCGTCGCGGCCGCCACCGCGACCGCCGCCGCTCTCGTCGCCGCCGCGCTGGCCACCGCCGCCCCCGCAGGCGTCGCCGCCGCCCCCGCCGCCGTGCCGCACACCTTCGCGGCTCCGGCCGTCGCCGGGCACACCCTGGCCCACGACGTGGACAGCCCGATCTCCATCGCGCAGTGCCAGGCCAAGTGGCACATCAACTGCTACACGCCGTTGCAGTACCGCACCGCGTACCACCTCGACTCGCTGTACCGCAAGGGCGTCACCGGCAAGGGGCGCACGATCGTCATCGTCGACTCGTTCGGCTCCCCGACGATCCAGCACGACCTGGACGTCTACAGCAAGCAGTTCGGCATGCCGAGCACCAAGGTCGACGTGGTCAAGTGGGGCAAGGTGCCCCCCTTCGACCCGAAGAACTCCGACATGACGGGCTGGGCCGGCGAGTCCACCCTGGACGTCGAGATGGCGCACGCGGTGGCGCCGGGCGCGAAGATCGTCCTGGTGGAGACCGGCGTCGCCGAGACCGAGGGCGTCACCGGTCTGCCGGAGATGATGAGCGCCGAGAAGTCCCTGATCGACCACGGTGTCGGCGACGTCATCACGCAGAGCTTCGGCGCGACGGAGAACACCTTCCCGGGCTTCGGCAAGGGCGACTTCTCCAGCATCCGCAACCTGCGGTACGCCTTCGAGGACGCGGCCCGCAAGCACGTGACCGTGCTCGCCTCCTCCGGCGACGGCGGCGCCACCGACAGCACCGCGGACGGCAAGGGCTACTACAAGGAGCGGGTCAACTCCTGGCCCTCCGCCGACCCGCTGGTGACCTCCGTCGGCGGCACCCAGCTGCACCTGGACGAGCAGGGCAAGCGGATCGCGCCGGACAGCGTCTACAACGACTACGGCGCGGGCGGCGGCGGCCAGTCCCACGTTTTCACCCGGCCGGACTTCCAGAACGGGGTGAAGAAGGTCGTCGGCAGCCGCCGCGGCACCCCGGACGTCTCGATGGCCGCCGCGGTCAACGGCGGGGCCTGGGTGTACTCCAGCTACGACCCGACCGCGGTCGGCTGGGACGTCTACGGCGGCACCAGCGAGGCCAGCCCGCTCTTCTCGGGCATCGTGGCCCTCGCCGACCAGGTGGCCGGACACCGCGTGGGCGACATCAACGCGGCGCTCTACAGCCTGGCCAAGCACAAGGGCACCGGCATCGTGGACGTCAACGACGGTACGGACAACAGCTACCAGGGCGTCACCGGCTACAAGGCCGTCGACGGCTACGACATGGCCACCGGCGTCGGCACGGTGGACGCGCCCGCCTTCGTCGCGGCGCTGGCGAAGGCCTCCCGCCACTGAGGCGCAGCCCTCGGACACGAGTGAGCCGGCCCGGGATCGCGTACCCGGGCCGGCTCCGGCGTGTGCGGGCGGCTACCGGCCGGCGGCGACCACCTGCCGGATCTCGGAGGTCTCCAGCCGCGCCGCCGTCCGCTCGGCGGTGCGGTGGGCCCAGCGGCCGCTGGTGAGCAGGCCCAGGACGAGCACGGCGACACCGCAGACGGTGAGGATCCACCAGCCGGGACGGGCGGCGGAGACGAACGCGGCGCGGTAGGACGACGCGCCGATGCCGGAGGCGAGCACGGCGCCGATCACCGCGACGCCGAGGGCCTGGCCGAGCTGCCGGCTGGTGGAGGCGACGGCGGCGGCGACCCCGGCCTGGGTGCGGGGCATGCCGGAGACGGCCGTGTTGGTGATCGGCGCGTTGACGAAGCCGAAGCCGACGCCGAACAGCACGTAGCCGAGGAACAGGGTGACGTTCGAGGTCTCCGCCTCGAACACCGCGAACAGGACGGCGCTCACGGTCATCGCGGTACCGGCGATCAGCAGCGGCACCCGGGGGCCGCGCGTGCCGACCAGCCGGCCGGACAGCGGCGCGCACAGGAACGTCGGCACGGCCATGGGCAGCATCCACAGGCCCGCGTGCAGGGCGTCGAGGCCGCGCACGTTCTGGAGGTACAGCGTCGACATGAACAGGAAGCCGCCGAGCGCGGAGAAGGCGCAGATGGCGATCACGGTCGCGCCGCTGAACGGAGCGGAGCGGAAGAAGCGCAGGTCGATGAGGGGTTCGGCACGCCTGGGCTCGTACCAGAGCAGGGCCGCGAGGGCCAGGGCGGCGATCACGAAGTACGGCGCGACCGAGCCGGTACCGGACTCCGGCGCCTGGATGATGCCGTACGTCAGCGCGCCGAACAGGGCGATGACCAGCACCTGCCCGGCCGGGTCGGGACGGCGGGCCTTGGGGGCGCGGGACTCCGGCACGAAGCGCAGGGTGAGCAGCAGGGCCGCCAGGCCGATCGGAAGGTTGATCCAGAAGATCGCGCGCCAGCTCACGCTCTGCACGAGCAGCCCGCCGACCAGCGGTCCCGCGGCCATGGATATGCCGACCACGGCGCCCCAGGCGCCGATCGCGCGGGCGCGCTCACGGGCGTCGGTGAAGGTGTTGGTGATGATCGACATCGCGACCGGGTTGAGCATCGAGCCGCCCACCGCCTGGATCATGCGGAAGACGACGAGCAGCGACAGGTCGGGCGCGAGCGAACAGAGCACCGAGCCGATGGTGAAGACCGTGAGACCGGCCATGAAGACGCGCTTGCGGCCGATCCGGTCGGCCGTGGAACCCGCCAGCATCAGCAGCGAGGCGAGGACGAGGGTGTAGGCGTCGATGGTCCACTGCAGACCCGAAGTGGTGGCGTGCAGATCGCGCTGCATGGAGGGCAGCGCCACGTTCAGCACGGTGTTGTCGAGGCTCACGATCAGCAGGCTCATGCAGCAGATCGCAAGCACGAGCATGCGCCTGCGGTGACTCAACTCTGGCATGGCCGTCATCGTACGCCGATTTCGATAGTGCGTCTAACTAATGACTATTACACGGTGTCGGGCGGATTCCGGGCATGCGAGGGCTGGCACCCCGGCCGGTGAGGGACAATGGGTCCTGTCCCACGCCGTTCTTCCGTTGTACAGCCGTTCCGGAGCCGTCTGATGACCCACCCGCTGACCATCGGCCCGCACGCCGTGACGCCGCCCGTGGTGCTCGCACCCATGGCGGGCATCACCAACGCCCCCTTCCGCACCCTGTGCCGGGAGTTCAGCGGGGGCAAGGGCCTGTTCGTCAGCGAGATGATCACGACCCGGGCGCTGGTCGAGCGCAACGAGAAGACCATGCAGCTGATCCACTTCGACGCGAGCGAGACGCCGCGCTCCATCCAGCTGTACGGCGTGGACCCGGCGACCGTCGGCAAGGCCGTCCGCATGATCGCGGAGGAGGACCTCGCCGACCACATCGACCTGAACTTCGGCTGCCCGGTGCCCAAGGTGACCCGCAAGGGCGGCGGCTCGGCGCTGCCGTACAAGCGGAACCTGCTGCGGGCGATCCTGCGCGAGGCGGTCTCCGGCGCGGGCGACCTGCCGGTGACGATGAAGATGCGCAAGGGCATCGACGACGACCACATGACCTACCTCGACGCCGGCCGCATCGCCGTCGAGGAGGGCGTGACGGCGATCGCGCTGCACGGCCGTACCGCCGCGCAGCACTACGGCGGCACCGCCGACTGGTCGGCCATCGCGCGCCTGAAGGAGCACGTGCCCGAGATCCCCGTGCTCGGCAACGGCGACATCTGGTCCGCGCAGGACGCGCTGCGCATGGTCCGCGAGACCGGGTGCGACGGGGTGGTCGTGGGCCGGGGCTGCCTGGGGCGGCCGTGGCTGTTCGCGGACCTCGTCGCCGCGTTCGAGGGGCGCACCGACCACCGGCGGCCCACGCTGCGGGAGGTCGCCGACGTGATGGTGCGGCACGCCCGGCTGCTGGGGGAGTGGCTCGGGGACGAGTCCAAGGGCGTGATCGACTTCCGCAAGCACGTCGCCTGGTACCTGAAGGGCTTCGCCGTCGGTTCCGAGATGCGCAAGCGGCTCGCGATCACCTCGTCCCTGGAGGAACTGCGGGCCGGCCTCGACGAACTGGACCTCGCCCAGGAGTGGCCCGCCGGCGCGGACGGCCCGCGCGGCCGGACCTCCGGCAACAACCGGGTGGTGCTGCCGGACGGCTGGCTGAAGGACCCCTACGACTGCGCGGGCGTGAGCGCGGACGCGGAACTGGACACGTCGGGCGGCTGAGCCGTCCTCGCCCGCCCGGTCCGCGCCGCTCCCGGCTGCTCCCGGGGCTGCTCCCGCCCCGGCCGCCGATCCGGCTCAGGCGCCCCCCACCGCCGTCAGCAGCGCCAGGGGCGCCGCCGCCGAGCGTGACTCGCGGGCGCAGGCGTGCGGATAGGGGACCGGCTCGGGGTGCGTGGAGCGCGGGTAGCCCGCCAGCACCTCGGGGAGGCGGTGGCCGCCGGCCGTGGCGGCGTCGACCAGGGCGTGCGCGATGGCCCGCGCCTCGTCGTGCAGGCCGTAGCGGGCCAGGCCGAGGGCGATCAGGGCGTTGTCGTGCGGCCAGACCGAGCCGCGGTGGTACGAGAGCGGATGGTAGGCGGGCTGGCCCGCGGCCAGCGTGCGCACCCCCCAGCCGGAGAAGAAGTCGGGTTCCAGCAGCCGGCGGCCCACCACCTCGCCGTACTCCTTGTCCAGCAGGCCGGTCCACAGCAGGTGTCCCGCGTCCGAGGCCAGCGCGTCGATCCGGCGGCCCTCGCCGTCCAGGGCCAGCGCCGGGAAGGAACGGTCCGGCAGCCAGAAGTCCCGCTGGAAGCGGTCGCGCAGATCGGCGGCCGACTGCTCCAGCAGCGCCGCGTACGTCCCGTCGGACCACACCGTGCGCGCCACCCACGCCGTGCGGCGCAGCGCGTCGTACGCGTACCCCTGGGCGCCCGCCGCCATCACCGCCCCGCTCGGCCGGGTGCCGTCGGCGCAGCAGATCGCGCCCGGGGAGTCCTTCCAGTTCTGGTTGGCGAGGCCGCCCTCGTCGGCGCGGTAGACGAGGTAGCCGCGGGAGGTGAGGCCGCCGTGGTCCAGCATCCAGGAGACGGCGGCGCGCGCGTGCGGCTCCAGCCGGCGGGCGAGGGCCGGGTCGCCGGTCTGCTCGGTGTAGGCGCCGAGGAGGATCAGGAAGAGCGGCGTCGCGTCGACCGAGCCGTAGTAACGGCCGTACGGCACCTGCCCGAAGTGCGCCAGTTCCCCGTGCCGTACCTCGTGCACGATCTTGCCCGGCTGCGCGGTCCCCGAGGCGCCGGCGCCGGTCGCCTGGGTCGCGGCGAGGGCGAGGAGGGTGCCGGCGGCCGGGCCGGTGCGGTACGGGAGCGCGAACAGGGAGGTGAGCAGGGCGTCCCGGGCGAGCAGCGTGAGGTACCAGGGGGCGCCGCCGGCCGGCACCCGCAGCTCCTCGCCGTCCGGCCCGGTGGCCGGGATCTGGAGTCCCGCGAGGTCCGTCAGGCCCCGGGCGCAGGCCGCCGCCAGCTCCGGCCAGCCGGTGGGGAAGGCCACGTCCTGTACGAACGCGTCCTGTTCGGCGGTGAGTTGGCCGTGCACGGCGGCCGGGTCGCGGGGCACGCGCAGCGCGCGCCGGTCGCCGTGCGGGCGCGCCATCACCCGCAGCACCAGCTCGCGCGTGCCGTGCGGGGGCAGCTCCAGCGTCCACACCAGCCGGCGGGCGCCGGTGCCGGTCTCCTCCACGGCGTCCGGCGCCGGGTCGGCCGTGATGGTCGTGCAGGACCGCCATTCCGCGCGCCGGTAGGTGAACTCGATGCCGTCGTCCATGACGACCCGGGAGCGCAGGGCGCCCGCCTTGACGTAGGTGCGGTGGTCGGGGCGCAGCTCGAACTGGTCGGTGAAGTCGGCGTCGGCGGTGATGGCCAGCCGGATGGTGGTGGGCACCGGGCGGTTGCTGGTCACCCGCACCGTCTCCACGAACGAGCTGTCACCGGCCGCCTGTTCACGGAAGAGGGTGTGCGCCGGGGGCTCCGGCCGGCCGCCGCGCGGGACGAGGACACAACGCGCGGTGTCGCCGTCCGCGACCGGCGTGAGCACCTCGGGCACCGCGCCGTCCACGGTGAGCTGCCAGCGGCTGAGATGGCGGGCGTCGCGCACGAACAACCCGTCCGGGGAGCCGCCGCCCCGGACCCCGCTGATGTCGCCCCGATCGCCCACGGCGGCGAACGTCGCGCCGTGCACGAGCAGATGATGCCGGTCGGTCATCCCCGGTCCCTTCCCTCGTCACTTGTGTCGAACGTGCCGGTGCCTGACTTGGACACGCCCCCTTGCGGGCGCTTGAGAAGCTCTTTATGCAGGTCGAGTGCGAGTGCGGCGGTCCAGCCGAAGCCGCTCGCGCCACAGGCCTCGCCCGTGTACGGGTCGACGTACTCCGCGAAGCCGGTCTTCTCGGCCAGCTCCAGCAGCGCCGTGCGCAGCGCGTCGGCCGGTGCCGGCTCGCCGTGCAGCCGCAGCCCGCGCTCCAGCAGCCAGCCGGTGTTGAACCAGGCCGGCCCGCGCCAGTAGCGGTGCGGGTCGAACGCCTCCCCGAGCAGGTCGTAACTGGGCACGAGCCGGGTGCGGGTGCCGAGCCCGAAGTGGGGGCCGGCCAGGGTGCGGACGAGCGCGGCGGCCAACTCGCGGGGCAGGGACGGGAGGACGAGCGGGACGAGGCCGGACACGCCGCGTTCCGGGAGCAGGCCGCCGCCGCGCAGGTCCCGGCACAGGAACATCCCCGACCGCGGGCTCCACAGCCGGTCCACCAGCGCCGCCGTCAGCCGTTCGGCGCGGGCGTGGCGGGCGGTGGCGGTCGCGCCGAGTTCGGAGGCGATCAGCGCGAGGGCGTGTTCGGAGGCGACGAGCAGGGCGTTGAAGGCCGGGTCCTCGACGGCGAACTCGCCGTGCCCGTCGGCGTACCCGGCGTCCCGGTAGTCGGCGGCCAGCCGCACGTACCGTCCGTAGTCCAGGTCCGTCGGCCGGTCCTCGGGCGCGCCGTGGGCGAGGTCGGCGCGGCGGAAGGAGCGGGCCGGGGCGGGGGCGATCCGGGCGAGCGGGGCGTCCCAGCAGGGGCTGTTGTCCATCCCCTGCTCCCAGGGGTGCACCACGGACACCAGACCGCCGCCGCCCAGGTCGCGGCGGTGCAGCAGGTAGCGGTGCCAGGCGGCCAGTCGCGGGTAGACCCGGGCCAGGAAGCCCCGGGCGGCGGAGAGCCCGGGGTCGGCGCGGTGCACCAGCCAGGCCGCGAGCGCGTGCACCGGTGGCTGCACGATGCCCGACGTCTGTACGGTGCGCGGGGCGCCCGCGGCGCGTCCGGCGGTGGTGGAGCGCCAGAAGCCGGGGCCGGGGAAGTAGGCGCCGGACGGGACGGAGGGGTTGAAGACGATGTGCGGCACGCGCCCGTCGGCCCACTGGGCGGCCAGCAGCGTCTCCAGTTCGGTCTGGGCGCGCAGCGGCGACAGGTGCCGCAGCCCGATCGCGATGAACGCCGAGTCCCAGGACCACTGGTGCGGGTACAGACGGCGGGAGGGGACCGTCGAGCTGCCCGTCCAGTTGGCGTCCAGCACCCGCGCGGTAGCGGCGCACAGGCGGCAGTCGGACTCGTACTCCGCCCCAAGGGCGGTGAGTTGGGCGGTGCGGTCCACTCGGGGCTCCCCGGAGACGATGACGTCCGGACGGCCGCGCGACCCTCGGGTTCGGTCGTGGCCGTCGTCGAGTTACGCCTATTTAACAAGCAAAACCCACTATGTAATGCAGGCTTGGGAAACACAAGAGGGGGGTGCGCATGACCGGACGACCGGGCAGGACCGGGAGCCACACCAGGAGCGGCAGTCAGGCGGGCGCCGGCGATCTGCTCGAACTGGTGCGCAACGGACGGGCGGTGACCCGGGGCGCGCTCCAGGAGGCGACCGGACTGTCCCGCGCGACCGTCGGCCAGCGCCTGGACCGGCTGTTCCGGGCCGGCTGGCTGCGCGAGGGCGCCGGCGGCCCGGTCGGCTCCCCGCTCGGCGGACGCCCGTCCATCACCCTGGAGTTCGACGGCTCCCACGCGGTCGTCCTCGCCGCCGACCTGGACACCCGGCACGCCCGGGCCGCCGTCCTCTCGCTGACCGGCGAACTCCTGGCCGAGCACTCCGGCACCCTGGTGCTCGAGGACGGCCCGGAGCCCGTGCTGGCCGAACTCGGGCGCTGGTTCGGCACGTTGCTGGAGAAGGCCGGGCGGCGCGCGGGCGAGGTGTGCGGGATCGGGCTCGCGGTGCCGGGTCCGGTGGAGAGCGAGACCGGCCGGGTGGTGCAGCCGCCGATGATGCCCGGCTGGGACGGCTACGACATAACCGGCCGCCTCTCGCGCGCCTTCACCGAACACACCGGGGCGGCGCCGGTCCCGGTCCTCGTGGACAACGACGCCAACCTCATGGCCTACGGCGAGCAGCGCGCGGGACACCCCGGCTGCGCGGCCTTCGTGCTGGTCAAGGTGTCCACGGGGATAGGTGCCGGGGTGGTGGTCGACGGCTCGATCTACCGGGGCGTCGACGGCGGCGCGGGCGACATCGGGCACATCCGGGTGGGCACGGACGCGCTGTGCCGCTGCGGTTCGTACGGCTGTCTGGCCGCCGTGGCGAGCGGCGGCGCGGTGGCCCGCCGGCTCGCGGCCTCCGGGGTGCCGGCCGCCTCCGGCTCGGACGTGCGGGAGCTGCTGGCGGCGGGGCACCCGGAGGCGGCGGCGCTGGCCCGGGAGGCCGGGCGCCGGGTCGGCGACGTGCTGGCGACCGTCGTCACGCTGCTCAATCCGGGCGTGCTGATGATCGCGGGCGATCTGGCCGGAACCCCCTTCCTCACCGGTGTCCGGGAGCTGCTGTACCAGCGGGCGCTGCCGCGCTCCACGGCCCATCTGGACGTGGTCACCTCCCGGCTGGGGGAGCGGGCGGGGCTCATCGGAGCGGGGGCGCTGGTGGTGGAGCACCTGTACGCGCCGGAGCGTGTGGAGGAGCGGCTGAGGGCGCTCGGGGTGTGACGGGGGCGCGGTCCACGAGGCGGTCCACAAGGCGGTCCGGATGGTGAAATCCCGGGCACTGTGGCAGCGTGATTCTCGCCACCCCTGATAAGGGTTGCGCTCATATGAGCAGACAAATGGCGGCTGCACTTCTCAAAGGGTGGCACTGGGTGCCACCCTTTGATCGTTCATCGATCGAAATCAATCGTGGATGCAGTCGCTCATTTGAGCGTCAAACCGCGCTTCCGGGTGAGTTTGCGTTCAAGAAGTGAAGACATAACAGCGGTCGGGCTTGCCAAGCTTTGACTTTCGATCCGCTGGCGGACGAGTGGTTACATGCGCATGACGCGCAAGTGGACGTACCCATGTGCCTTCGATCTGGGTATGTTCCTCGCCGTCAGGGCAGCCACCGTGGCCTCAAGGAGTCGAGTCCCGTGTCGGAAAACAAAGCACCCCAGGTAGCGAAGTTCGTTTACGACTTCACCGAGGGAAACAAGGACCTCAAAGACCTCCTCGGTGGCAAGGGCGCCAACCTCGCCGAGATGACCAACCTCGGCCTTCCGGTTCCTCCCGGTTTCACCATCACCACGGAGGCCTGCAAGGTCTACCTGGAGAGCGGCGAGGAGCCGACGGCACTGCGTGACGAGGTGAGTGCGCACCTCGACGCCCTCGAGGCCCGCATGGGCAAGAAGCTCGGCCAGGCGGACGACCCGCTGCTGGTGTCGGTCCGTTCGGGCGCCAAGTTCTCCATGCCCGGCATGATGGACACGGTCCTCAACATCGGTCTGTCGGACAAGTCGGTGCAGGGCCTGGCCAAGCAGGCCGGCGACGAGCGTTTCGCCTGGGACTCCTACCGCCGCCTCATCCAGATGTTCGGCAAGACCGTCCTCGGCGTCGAGGGCGACCTCTTCGAGGAGGCGCTCGAGGCGGCCAAGGCCGCCAAGAAGGTCACGGTCGACACCGACCTGGAGGCCGCGGACCTGAAGAAGCTGGTCACCACCTTCAAGAAGATCGTCAAGAAGGAGGCCGGCCGGGACTTCCCGCAGGACCCGCGGGAGCAGATGGACCTCGCCATCAAGGCCGTCTTCGAGTCCTGGAACGGCGACCGCGCCAAGCTCTACCGCCGCCAGGAGCGCATCCCGCACGACCTCGGCACCGCCGTCAACGTCTGCTCGATGGTCTTCGGCAACCTCGGCCCCGACTCCGGCACCGGCGTCGCCTTCACCCGCGACCCCGCCTCCGGCCACCAGGGCGTCTACGGCGACTACCTGCAGAACGCCCAGGGCGAGGACGTGGTGGCGGGCATCCGTAACACCGTCGCGCTGGCGGAGCTGGAGCAGATCGACAAGAAGTCGTACGACCAGCTGATGCAGATCATGGAGACGCTGGAGAACCACTACAAGGACCTGTGCGACATCGAGTTCACGATCGAGCGCGGCCGGCTGTGGATGCTCCAGACCCGGGTCGGCAAGCGCACCGCGGGCGCCGCCTTCCGCATCGCCACCCAGCTGGTCGACCAGGGCCTGATCGACGAGACCGAGGCGCTCCAGCGCGTCACCGGCGCCCAGCTGGCCCAGCTGATGTTCCCGCGCTTCGACGAGAAGGCGAAGGTCGAGCAGGTCGGCCGGGGCATCGCCGCGTCGCCGGGCGCGGCCGTCGGCAAGGCGGTCTTCGACTCGTACACCGCCGTCAAGTGGTCCCGCTCGGGTGAGAAGGTCATCCTGGTGCGCCGGGAGACCAACCCCGACGACCTGGACGGCATGATCGCGGCCGAGGGCATCCTCACCTCGCGCGGCGGCAAGACCTCCCACGCGGCCGTCGTCGCCCGCGGCATGGGCAAGACCTGTGTCTGCGGCGCGGAGGACCTGGAGGTCGACACCAAGCGGCGCCGGATGACGGTCCCCGGCGGCCATGTGGTCGAGGAGGGCGACGTCATCTCCATCGACGGCTCCACGGGCAAGGTCTACCTGGGCGAGGTCCCGGTGGTCCCGTCGCCGGTCGTGGAGTACTTCGAGGGCCGGATGCACCCGGGCGCGGACGACGCCGACGAGCTGGTCGAGGCCGTGCACCGGATGATGGCCTTCGCCGACCGCAAGCGCCGGCTGCGGGTGCGGGCCAACGCGGACAACGCCGAGGACGCGCTGCGCGCCCGCCGTTTCGGCGCCCAGGGCATCGGCCTGTGCCGCACCGAGCACATGTTCCTCGGCGAGCGGCGCGAGATGGTCGAGAAGCTGATCCTCGCGGACACCGCGGCGGAGCGCGAGTCGGCCCTGTCCGAGCTGCTGCCCCTGCAGAAGAAGGACTTCGTCGAGCTGTTCGAGGCGATGGACGGGCTGCCCGTCACCATCCGCCTCCTCGACCCGCCGCTGCACGAGTTCCTGCCCGACATCACCGAACTGTCGGTGCGGGTGGCGCTGGCCGAGTCCCGCCAGGAGCCGCACGAGAACGACCTGCGCCTGCTCCAGGCCGTGCACCGGCTGCACGAGCAGAACCCGATGCTGGGCCTGCGCGGCGTCCGCCTCGGCCTGGTCATCCCCGGTCTGTTCGCCATGCAGGTCCGCGCGATCGCCGAGGCGGCCGCGGAGCGCAAGGCGGCCAAGGGCGACCCGCGCGCGGAGATCATGATCCCGCTGGTGGGCACGGTCCAGGAGCTGGAGATCGTCCGCGAGGAGGCCGACAAGGTCATCGCGGAGGTGCAGGCGGCCACGGGCACGGAGCTGAAGCTGGCGATCGGCACCATGATCGAGCTGCCGCGCGCCGCGCTGACCGCCGGGCAGATCGCGGAGGCGGCGGAGTTCTTCTCCTTCGGCACCAACGACCTCACGCAGACCGTCTGGGGCTTCAGCCGCGACGACGTCGAGGCCTCCTTCTTCACGGCCTACCTGGAGAAGGGCATCTTCGGCGTCTCCCCCTTCGAGACCATCGACAAGGACGGCGTGGGCTCCCTGGTGAAGGCCGCCGCGGAGGCCGGCCGGCGCACCCGGCCCGACCTCAAGCTCGGCGTCTGCGGCGAGCACGGCGGCGACCCGGAGTCGGTCCACTTCTTCCACGAGGCCGGCCTCGACTACGTCTCCTGCTCCCCCTTCCGCATCCCGGTCGCCCGCCTCGAAGCGGGCCGCGCGGCGACGCAGTCCACGGGCAGCGACCACCGCTGATCCCGGGCGGGACACGAACCCCGGGCCCGCCGTCGGTCCCCGACCCTCATCCGATCGACGGCGGTCCCGGCGCACGAAAGAGAGGGGCGGCATCCCTGTGCGGGGGGTGCCGCCCCTCGGCGCCACCAGGCCGCTCCGGCCGGGTCTCCGAACCGGTCCGTCAGATGACCTGCTTCTCCTCGGTGACCATCACGGCCACCGAATCCATGTCGATGAAGCGTGCTTCGTCGGGGTTGACCAGCGTCCGGTAGTTCTCGGAGGCGAAGAAGGCGTCGTGGTCCTCCCAGTTCTCGAACCAGATCTCCGTCAGGCCGTCGTAGGCCCGGGGCGGGTACTTCTCGGCGGGGACCGGGTGGGACACGGTGTACTTGCGCACGTAGCGCTCCGCCTCCGGGATGGAGGTGAACAGCGGCGCGTGCCGGTTCCGGTGGTGCTCGACGAAACGCTCGTACGACATGCCCTCGACGCGGTTGATCATGAAAATGAGCTTCAGCATGGAGTTAACCTAAAAGCTCACATTGATGTCAGGGGCAAGTGAGTCGGCAGCGTCGTGAGGAGTTCGGCATGCGGATCGGTGAACTGTCCGCCCGGACCGGAGCCAGCCGCCGGTCGCTGCGCTACTACGAGGAACAGGGTCTGCTCGCCAGCTCCCGCTCGCCCAGCGGACAGCGCCATTACGAGGACGAGCACGTCCAGCGGGTGCGTCTCATCCAGGCGTTCCTGGCAGCCGGCTTGCCCAGCGGCACCATCGCCGAGATGACGCCCTGCATGTCCGAGCCGACCGAGGACAGGGCGCGGCGGGCACTGGAGATCATGGGCCGCGAGCGGACCCGGCTGTCCGAGGCCATCGACGGCCTCGCCGCCGCCAGGGACGCGCTGGACCACCTCATCGAGGAGAACCAGGCGTACCTGTCACGATCGGCGGACGACGGTCCGTGACCCGGGGACGTCCGGATCGGCGAGCGGACCGGAGGAAGACGCATGCGACGTGGGGTCCGGCCGGGTAGCCGGCCGCGGTCTGTGTGGCGCAAACAGCGCGGTCGGCCAGGACCACGTCCGCCCTGGAGCCCTCCCACGGGTTCCAGGCCGTTCGTGTCACTTCCTGCGGACGACTTCCAGCGCCAGCGCCATGCTGGTGAGCAGTACGAACGCCACGAGTGAGGCGAAGAACAGAGCCTCGATCCAGCTTGCGTTCGCACCGGTGAGCGTGCCGTCCGCGGAGGCGCATGTCACCTCTGGAGGGAAGCTCTGCCGACGCAGCTCGCCGCAGGCGTTGGGCAGGTCGTCATTGACGACGTACGCGTTCACCCAGCACAGCACCCAGCTGAGGAGGCAGACGCCCGCAGAAGCCAGGGAGACGCCCCATAACGCGGTCGGGTGGTGCGCTGTCCGGGAATCCGTCGGCGGTGTCGTCATGGCCGGCAGCGTACCGGCACGATCTTCGAGGGCCTCCGGCCCTCGAAGCCCACGGTCCGGCGCGGCGGCCGTGAGCTGCGGTTGTGTCACACAGCGTCCGTCCCGAGTGACACACCGCAGTAACACCCCTTTCGTAATCGCCGCGCATGGTTGATCGTTGGGCCGTGCGTTGAGGACCGACGTCAGGGGGAGAGCATGACGATCAGCCGTAGGACGCTGCTGGGCGCGGGTGCCGGGGCCGGGATCGCGGTGCTGAGCGCGTGTGGGTCCAACACCGGGCGCGGCGGCGGGAGTTCTGGCGGGACGACGCTCGCGCAGTGGTATCACCAGTACGGGGAGCCCGGGACCGAGCAGGCCGTCGAGCGGTATGCCGCGGCCTACAAGAAGGCGCACGTCACGGTTCAGTGGCGGCCGGGGGACTACGACCGGCAGACCGCCGCCGCGCTGCTCACCGACTCCGGGCCCGATGTCTTCGAGGTCAACGGGCCCTCCCTCGACCAGATCCAGGGCCGGCAGGTGGAGGATCTGACCGAGCTGGTGGCGGGGGTCGAGGACGACTTCAACAGCGCCGTGCTCGCACCCAAGACGTACCGGGGGCGGGTCTACGGGATTCCGCAGACCATCGACATGCAGATGCTCTACTACCGCAAGAGCCTGCTGGCCGACGCCGGGGTGCGGCCGCCCGAGACCCTCGACGAACTGGTCGACGCCGCGCGCGAACTGACGAGCAGGAAGGTGAAGGGGCTGTTCCTCGGCAACGACGGCGGCGCGGGCGTGCTCGGCGGAACCCCCCTGTACGCGGCGGGACTCACGCTGGTCACCAAGGACGGCAAGGCCGGCTTCGACGACCCGGCGGCCGCCCGCACCCTCGGCAAGCTGCGCCGGCTGTACGCCGAGAAGTCCCTGCTGCTCGGCGCTCCCGCCGACTGGTCCGACCCGTCCGCCTTCCTCCAGGGGCTGACCGCGATGCAGTGGTCCGGACTGTGGGTGCTGCCGCAGGTGCAGAAGGAACTGGGCGACGACTTCGGGGTGCTGCCGTTCCCGAAGGACGGCGCCGCCGGCCGGCCCTCCGTGCCCGTCGGGGCGTACGGCGCCGCCGTCAGCGCGCGCGGCAGGCACAAGGAGGCCGCCAAGGAGTACGTGAAGTGGCTGTGGGTCGAACGGACCGACTACCAGGAGGACTTCGCCCTCTCCTACGGGTTCCACATCCCGGCCCGGATCTCCCTCGCCCAGAAGGCCGCCAAACTGAGGACCGGCGCCGCCGCCGACGCCGTACGGTTCACCACCGAGCACGGCGACGCCCAGCCGCTGCTGTGGACCCCCGCGAGCCAGGTCGCCTACCAGGACGCGCTGAGCAGGATCATCAAGGACGGGGCGAACCCGGAGAGCGAACTGCGGAGCGTCGTACGGAAGGTGTCCGCCGAACTCGACCGCGTCACGCACACGTCGTGAGGCGCCGAAGGGCCCTGTGGTTCTGGGTCTTCGTGGGACCGTTCGCGATCGGGCTCGCGCTGTTCACCTACGTTCCGCTGCTGTGGAGCGTCGGCCTGAGCTTCTTCGACGCCCACAACACCGTGACGCCCACGCACTTCGTCGGCCTGGACAACTACACGGCGATGCTGCGGGACGGCGCGTTCACCGGCAGCCTGGGCACGTTCCTCGTCTTCACCGCCTTCATCGTGCCCGTCACCTTCGCCCTCTCCCTCTCCCTCGCCCTGATGGTCAACCGGGTGCGCCGGGCCCGCGCCTTCTTCCGGTCGGTGTTCTTCCTGCCCGCCGCGTGCAGTTACGTCGTGGCCGCCCTGATCTGGAAGATGTCGATCTTCAACGGGGTGCGGTTCGGGCTCGCCAACACCCTGCTCGGCTGGTTCCACACCGACCCCGTGGCCTGGCTGTCGACCACCGATCCGCCCTGGTACTGGCTGGTCATCGTGACCGTACGGCTGTGGCTGCAAGCCGGGTTCTACATGATCCTGTTCCTCGCCGGGCTCCAGCGGATCGACCCGGTGCTCTACGAGGCCGCCGCAGTGGACGGGGCCCGGCCCGGCTGGACCGTGCTGCGGCACATCACGCTGCCCCAGCTGCGGGCCACCTCGGTCGCGGTGGCGCTGCTGCTCGTCATCAACGCCTTCCAGGCGTTCGACGAGTTCTACAACCTGCTGTCCGACGCGCGGGGTTATCCGCCGTACGCCCGCCCGCCGCTCGTCTACCTCTACTACACCGCCCTCGGACAGGGGCAGAACCTGGGACTCGGCAGCGCGGGGGCCGTCATCCTCGCGCTGATCATCGCCGTCGTCACGGTGGGACAGGCGCGCTGGCTGCGACTGGGGAGGACGGAAGCCGATGGATGACGCCCTGGTACGGGCCGGGCGGGCGCTGCGCGCGGTGCTGCTCGTGGTGCTCGCGCTGCTCTTCCTGATCCCCTTCTACCTGCTGGTCCGCAACGGGCTCTCCAGCGAGCAGGACATCACCTCGCCCTCGTGGACCCTCTTCCCGAGCGAGGTGCGGTGGGGCAACGTACGGGAGCTGTTCGACGACCCGTCCGTGCCGTTCGCCCGCTCGCTGCTCAACTCCGCGCTGATCGCCCTCGCCACCACCCTCGGCACCCTCCTGCTGGCCTCGCTCGCCGGGTACGGCCTCGCCCGCATCCCCTACCGGCACGCGAACAAGGTGTTCTACGGCGTCCTCGGCACCCTGCTGGTCCCGGCCGCCGTCACCTTCGTGCCGAGCTTCGTGCTGGTGTCCACGCTGGGCTGGATCTCCACGCTGCGCGGCCTGATCGTGCCGACCCTGTTCTCGGCGTTCGCCTGCTTCGTCTTCCGGCAGTACTTCCTCGGGTTCCCGAGGGAACTGGAGGACGCGGCACAGGTCGACGGGCTCGGGTACTGGCGGACGTACTGGCTGGTGGTCGTCCCGAACGCGCGACCGGTGTTCGCGGCGGTCGGCACCATCGTCTTCCTCGGCGCCTGGAACTCCTTCCTGTGGCCGCTGGTGATCGGACAGGACCAGAGCGCCTGGACGGTCCAGGTGGCGCTGTCCTCCTTCACCACCGCCCAAGTGGTGCGGCTGCACGAGCTGTTCATCGCGGCGGCGGTGTCGATCCTGCCGCTGCTGCTGGTGTTCCTGTGCTTCCAGCGGTGGATCGTGGCGGGGGTGGAGCGCTCGGGGATCGACTGACGCCGGCCGCTCAGCGGCTGCCGGTCAGATGGGCGAAGACGACCACGTTGCCCTGGTAGCCGGTGGTCTTCGAGTAGCCGCCGCCGCAGGTGATCACGCGCAGTTCGGGGCGGCGGGCGGCGCCGTAGACCTTCCGGTCGGGGAAGGCGCTGGCGGCGTAGACCTCGACGGCCTCCACGGTGAACTCGGCCACGGTGCCGTCCCTGCGGTCGATCTCGATCCGGGCGTCCCGCTTGAGCGCGCCGAGGTCGTAGAAGACGGCGGGGCCCTCCTTGTTATCCACGTGTCCGGCGACGACCGCGGTGCCGGTCTCGCCGGGCATGGTGCCGGCCTCGTACCAGCCGGCCAGGTTCTTGTCCTGGGCGGGCGGCACGTCCAGGCTGCCCGAGGGGGTGAGGGCGAGGCCCATCAGGGGCGCGTTCACCCGGATCGACGCAATCCTGATGCGCAGCGGCGGCGACGGCGGGAGCGCGGGCGCGGTGAGACGTTCCTCTCCGGGGTCGGGGCGGCCCTCCGCGGCCGTCGGCTGCGGGGGCGCGTGCGTGTCGCCGAGCAGCCAGACCCCCGCGGCCAGGGCCACGACGGTGACCGCGGCTATCGCGGTGTCCCCGAGCCTGCGCGCCCGGTGCCCGCGCGGGCGGCGGGCGCCCCGGGCACGGCTCGCGGGCAGGCGTGTGCTGCGCATGGCAACCCCTCTCCCGGGGGCGGACCCCCGCAGTGGACCTGGGGCGGTCCCGCCCGGTGCGGCGGGACCCCCTCCCCCTCCGGGCCGCGAGGGGCATCGGACCCGGAGGGGGCGGGACGTGCGGTACCGGCGGACGGACAGCGGAGGGTGTCCGTCAGATCCCGTCGCCTCTCGCCCGGCGATGCAGGAGCCAGGTACCGCCCGCGGCTGCGACGGCCAGTGCCGCCACGCCCGCCGCGGTCTGCACGGGGTCGGGACCGAGCGCGCCGCCGACCCCCGTCTTCACGCTTCCCCGCGGCTGCACCTGGTCGTGCGCCGCGCTCAGGGCGACCACCAGGTCGCCCGTCACCTGCCTGGTGCCCTCCGCGCACTTCGCGACGATCTCGTACGTCCCCGGCTGCGCGCTCGGCGGCACCTGGAACTGACCGATCGCCTCGCCCTGGTGGGTGGTCGGCGCCAGGGTGAAGACACCGGCGCCCACCGCGCCCGCGTCCCCGGTCGCGCCGCCCTTGTCGCCGCACGCGGCGGTGTTCACCGTGACCTGGCCGCCGGGCATCGCGGTGGCCGGGTACACCTCCAGGCTGCCCGTGGGGGCACCGAAGGGCCGGGCCGCCGGCCGCGGGACGCCGCCGTGGGCGGGCGCGGTGGCGAGCGCCGCCGTGGCCACGGCGAGCGCGGTACCGGTCAGCAGACGGGCGGTGCGTCGCATGGTGCTCCCCGAGCTTGTCCGACTGATGTGTCTCGTGCCCTTCCGAGGTAACGGGGTCATGGCCGGATCCGCTTGCCGAGAGAGCGCCCGGACTGCGGTGAACGGGTGGCGCCCCGGCTGCCCGTACGGCGTAGCCCCCGGGGAGTTCCGGCAGGTCAGGGGCGGTCTGCCAGGAAATGGGAGAAGAAAGTACGAAGAGCACACGAATGGAGCGACGAGGGCGGTTGAACGGGTGACCACGCTCCGCCCGGCCGTTCGCACCGCCAAAAAGGACATACGTCTGATCTGTGTCGCCCAGGTGAACCGGAATGAAACCCGGCGGCAGAAAGATCTTGACTCCGGGTGCGGCCACGGTTAAGTTTTTGACGCGCCTTCGGGGGAAGGTGCCATAGAACCGGGGGGCTCTTTGATCGGAACGCCGGCCGCGACAGGCCCGAGAAGTTCCTGATTCTTCTGCGCAGTTTCGCAGCTCTATCGCATTCCTCATTCAAAGTCTTCGGCAGTTCGCCGTGCGGTGCCCGACGCCTCGCACGGACTGTCGAATGGGGTTTTCTGTCATGCCCATGACTAGATGGCCCCACCGCGCCCGCTGAGGGCGACACCCCAGCGGAGGGAGGTGGAAAGCATGGAGAACGTCGAGGTCATCGAACTGGAGGACGACATCGTGGAGTTCGAGTCCGCCGAGGACAACGCCGCGAACGTCGCCAACGTCGCCAACGTTGCGAACGTTGCGAACGTCGCCAATGTGGCGAACGTGGCCAACGTCGCGAACGTTGCCAACGTGGCGAACGTCGCGAACGTGGCGAACATCTGATGAGGCTGGGTGACGGGGAATTTCCCCGTCACCCCGTCTCCTCCCTGTCAAATTCCTGTGGAAAGGTAAACCCGAACTGTGGCGCGCTCGGTGATTGAAGAAAAGCTGCAAGCGGCCCGCGTATTGGCGGAGGCGCTTGCCGCCGACGACAATGGATCGATTGATTCCATGTATATTGCGGGAAGCCTGACGGCGGGCCTCGGAAATCCCACGAGCGATGCCGACCTTTTCGTTCTCTACGCGGACGAGTCCGCCATGGGCGACGACGTCACGCAGTACAACGTGAACGGACACCGGGTCGACGTCGAGCGCTACACCCTCGCCTTCGTCGAGGACGCGGTGGAGACGGTCACCTCGTTCGAGCTGCGCCGGGACAACCTGACCGACCTGCACAAACTGCCCGGCAAGCTGGACTTCGTCTGCCGCCTGTACACCTCCGAGACGGTGGCGCCCTCGCCCGCGCTCGACGGCTTCAAGCAGCGCATCGACGCCTCCGTCGCCACCATCCGCCAGGTGGCGGTCAATTACTCCGCCATCGCGGTCAACGGCCACCTCGAGGACTTCCTCGGCGCCTCCGTCGACGGCGATTTCGAGACAGCGGCTCTGGTCGGCCAGGAGCTGACCGCCTACGCGGGCAAGGCCGTCGCGGCGGCCTCCGGCGACCTCTACTACAGCAAGAAGTGGGTCTACAAGCAGCTCGACCGCACCCCCGTCGCCGGCTTCCCGAAGGACACCTTCGTCGAGTTCCAGCGCGGCAACTGGACCGACCGCGGCGACCGCGCCGCCGAAGAGCTCGTCTTCTTCGTGCAGACCTGCGTCGCCGCCGCCCAGCTGCTCAGCCGCCAGGGCGTGTCCCTGGACGCCTGGCCGTGGGCCGGACCGGCCGAGCCGGCCGCGGACGGCCTGTGGCGCAACCCCTCGTACAACGTCCTCGGACAGCGCGAGGGCATCCTGCTGCACTGGGAGCTGCGCCGCCAGCTGATGCTGCGCGACCCCGCGGCCTTCGTCTGGGCGCTGTGCGACGGCCGCAGCGCGCAGGGTGTCGTCGACGCCGTGCAGGGGCTGGCCGAGCACGTCCCCGCGCTCAAGACCATGACCCCCGAGCGCGTCGAGCGGCTGCTGGAGTCGCTGCGCTCACGCGACCTCGTGGGCGACGCACCGTACTCCGTCCTCGGCACCATCTGATCGGCAGCGAGACCCATGGCAGCGACGACGACCCGGCCGACCGGCACCGAGGACCTGCTGGAGACGGCCCAGTGGGCCATCGAACGGCTCGGCACCCGCGCGCAGTACGCGCAGGCCTACGCGGAGCGCACCCTGGAGGTGCGCGTGGAGTGCCTGGACGGCGAGGTGCTCGCCACCTGCGTGGAGCCCCGCGAGGGCCTCGCGTGCATGGTCCGCGAGGACGGCCGCTGGCGCCACCGGGCCTTCTCCGTCGCCCAGTTGCCGTCGCTGCCCACCTGGTCGGCGGCCGACCGGTCGGCGCCCGGCGCGGACCTGCCGGCCTGGCCGGACGCCCCGGACGCGCGGTTCACGCCCGTGGCCGCGCGGGACTGGCTGGTCCGGGGCGCCGCCCCGGCCCACTCCCTGCGCACCATGGAGGACTTCACCCTGCGCAGCATCGCCGTCGTGGACACCGACGGCGTGCGGTCGGCCGGCACCACCCGCGTCGTACGGCGCCGCGCCGAGGCCACCGTCACCCACGACGGGAACCGCTACCGGGGGCTCAGCCGCTGGCTCCAGCGCGGCCCGGGGGCCGGCACCGCCGACCGTGACGCCGTACCGCAGGACGTGGCCCGGATCGCCGTGGAGCACGCGCACGACTCCGCGCGGGCCACCCTCGGCGGGCGCCACCGCACCCCCGTGGTCTTCGGCCCCTCCGCCGCCGTCGGCCTGCTGCACGAGCTGATCGGACACGCGCTCGAAGCCGACAACTTCGCGATGCGCAGCGACTACGTCGCGGGGCTGCGCAAGCCCGGCGCCGTGCCCGCCTCGGTGACGATGTACGACGACCCCACCCTCGCCGACGGCTACGGCTCGTACGACATCGACGACGAGGGCATCGCCGGCACCGTCACCACGCTCGTCGCCGACGGCGAACTCGGCGCCCCGCTGTCCAGCGTCCGCACGGCCCAGCGCCACGGCCGGCCGTCCACCGGCAACGGCCGCCGCCGCGACTACCGCGCCCTGCCGCTGCCCCGCGCCAGCAACACCGTGCTGGCCCGCGGCACCGACGACCCGGCCGCCCTGCTGGCGCCCTCCGCCCAGGGCCTGCTGCACGTCGGCTGCCTCGGGGCCGGGATGATCCACCTCAGCTCCGGCGAGTTCCACTTCGCCGCGCTGAACTGCACCTACGTCACCCCCGACGGCCACCGCGTCCCGGTGCGCGACGTCAGCCTGTTCGGCGACGCGCTGGAGACCCTCGCCCGCGTCGAGGGCATCGGCACGGACTTCGGCGGCGACAGCGTCACCTGCGGAAAGCAGGGCCAGATGATCGGCATCGGGCTGTTCTCGCCCTCGATGCGGTTCTCCGCACTGGATTGGAGCGCGGCGTGAAGACCCTCGAACCCCGCCTCGACCAGGCGCTCGCCGTGGCCGAGGCGGTCCGGTCGGCCCTGCGGCCGGCGGAGCACGCGGCGACGTTCCTGGAGCGCACCGCCCGGCGCCGGCTGGTGTGCGACGCCACCGGCAAGAAGCAACTCCTCGTCGAGGACCCGCCGTTCAGCGGATTCGTCCGGCTGGAACGCGACGGCCGGGAGCTGTACCTCAACGCAGGCCGGCTCACCGAGCCCAGCGCCGCACGGCTGCTGGCGGCCGGGCGCCCGCTCTTCCATCTCGGCAGCCCCGCGGCCGACCCCGACCGGGCGCACGCCCACCGGGCCGACGGCGGCCCGCGCACCCCGGCGGAGCGCCTCGACATGGCCCGGGCCGCCGAGCGCACCGACGCGCTGACGGCGGCCATCGCCGCCGGGCTGCTCCCCGGGCAGAGCGTGGCCGCCCTGCACGTGAGCGACGTGCTGCGCGAGTCCGTCTTCCTGGACAGCGCCGCGGCCCGCCTCCAGGACCAGTGCTACGGCGTCGAACTGACCGCCGTCGTCACCGACGGAACCGGCACGCACGCGGTGTCGGCCACCCGATACGCCGCCGCGCTCGACGACATCGACCTGACCGGGTTCGGCCGCGAACTGGCCCTGCTGCACACCGGGATGGGCACCGGCACGCACACCTTCACGGGCAGCCGCGTCGTGTTCACGCCGTCCGCCGTCGCCCAGGTGCTGCGCGCCCTGGTGAACACGATCCTGCTCAACCCCGTCGCCGACCCCGCGCCGCTGGCCACCACCCTGGTGGACGAGGGCCCGCGCGCGGCGGGCTACGGCGCCGTCGCCTTCGACTGCGAGGGCACCGCGACCGGAGTCACCCGGCTGGTCGGCCGCGACGGACGCCAGCGCGCCGTCGCCACCCGCAAGACCCCGTCCGGGCCGGGCGAACCGCGGCCGCCGCTGACCGGCCACGCGTGGTGGAACCCGCTGAAGAACTTCCCCCAGACGACGGCCGGCAACGTCCGGCTGACCCCCACCCCGGACACCACCGCCGACGCCCTGCTCGCGGGCGAGCGCTGCGTGGTCGTGGACGCCCGCACCCTGGGCGTCGAGGAGTTCCGCTCGGGCGGTCAGCTCGCGTTCCGGCTCCTGGCCGCCCAGGCCGTGGACGGCGTCCCGGGGCAGGCCTGCACTCCGATGTCCGTCGAGGGGTCGGCCATCGACTTCCTCGCCGCGGTCACGGCCGTCGCCGACACCGTGTCCTACTTCCCCGGCCAGATATCGGCGGGCGGGGCCTACCTGGAGATGGACATCACCGGGATCACCTCGAAGGTAATGGGATCATGACAGTTTCCAGCCAAGGGCTCGAAGCCCGCGGCCTCGTACGCGAGTTCACGACGAAGGACGGCTCGGTACGCCGGGCGGTCGACGACGTGACCCTGGTCGTACGGCCCGGCGAACTCGTCTCCGTGCTCGGCCCCAACGGCGCCGGCAAGACCACCACGGTCAAGATGCTGACCGGGCTGCTCCTGCCGACCGCGGGCCAGGTCCTGATCGACGGGCACGACGTGGTGCGCGACCGCCGTCGCGCCGCCCTGGCCTGCGGATTCAGCCTCGGCGGCGACACCGGCCTGTACCCGCGGCTGACGGCCGCGCAGAACCTGGAGTTCTTCGGCCTCATGTACGGCCTGCGCGGCTCCCGCCTCGCGGGGCGCACCCGTGAACTCCTGGCCGAAGTGGACCTCGCGGACCGCTCCGGCGACCTCGTGGGCTCCTTCTCGCGCGGCATGAAGCAGCGGCTGCACCTGGCCCGCGCCCTGCTGCACGAGCCGTCCGTGCTCATCCTGGACGAGCCCTCCGCGGGCCTCGACCCCCAGTCCGCCGCCACCATGCGCGCCCTCGTCGCGCGGCTGACCGGCGAGGGCCGCAGCATCCTGCTGACCACCCACGACATGCGCGAGGCCGAGGAACTGAGCCGCCGCATCGTCCTGATGAAGGACGGCCGCGTCCACGTGGAGTCCACGGCGGGCGAACTGCGGCTGAACGCGGCGAACCGGCTGGGCCACGTCGTCAACGCGGTGTTCTCCGCCGCCGAGGCCCCCGAGGGCGTGCGGGACTGCCCCGGAGCGCTGCGCGTCGAGCGGGACGGCTCCGCCGTCACCCTGCGCGTCACCGACGGCGCCGCCGCCGTGCAGTGGCTGCTGGCCGCCTTCCCCGGGCAGACCACCAGCGTCGCCGTCACCCCGCCCACCCTCGAAGAGGTCTTCCTGGACATGGTGGCCGCGTCATGACCACCGTACGCACCGCACCCGTGAGGCGGCCGCGGACCGGTTCCGGGGCGACCTACGCCCGGGCGGTCGTGGACCAGCTGCGGATGCACGCGACCAGCCCCATGGCCATCTTCTCGACGCTCGCGATGCCCTGTGTGTTCGCCTTCGTCGTGCACGCCAACGCCACGCGCGGCTTCTCCCGCCACACCACCAGCGACATGGCCGTCGGCTCGGCGGGCATCGGCATGCTCGACTCGATCATCGTGCTGGTGCTGTTCAGCATGATGGGCGAGAAGCAGTGGAAGACGCTGTACGCCGCCCTCGGCAGCCCCGGCGGCCTGGTCCCCGTGGTCCTCGGCCGGCTGACCGGCACCGCCGTCCAGTCGCTCACCGCGCTGCCCGGCACCCTGATCGTCCTCGGCCTGCTCTTCGGCGTCGACGGCGGCTTCGACTGGACGCGCTGGCTCGTCGGCGGCGTCCTGCTCGCCTTCGCCACCGCCTCCATGATCGGGCTGCTCGGCTTCGTGGTCCTGCGCTTCCCGTTCTCGGCCGGCATGACCAACGGACTGACCGGTCTGATCATGGCGCTCAGCGCCCTGATCGTGCCCCAGTCCGCGCTGCCGGCGCCCGTGCGGAAGGTCGCCCTGATCGTGCCGCAGTCGCACGTGATGGCCTGGATCCGGGGCGCGGGCGCGGACCAGCTGCCGGCGGCGGTGGGCCTCACCGCCGTCTTCTGCGCCCTGGTCGTGGTCGCCGTGCGGCGCCTGGAGAAGACCGTCCGCCACGACGCCCTTCCGCTGGAGGCCTGACCATGCGCACCCCCGCCTCCCGCACCGGCGCCACACGTGCCGCGCTGCGCGGTTCGGCCCTGTCCTACCGGGCCCTGTTCACCTGGTTCAACCCGCTGGGCTACCTCAGCTCGCGCATCGTGCGCCCGATCGGCATGGCCATCGCCTTCACCTCGCTCGCCACCCACTACGGCGCCGGCGCCGCCCGCATGCTGGTCGCCTCCAGCCTGCTCGCGGGCGCGGGCGCGGTCGTCTACGGGATGGCCCTGTCGGTCGGCAACGAGCGCTCCTTCAACACCCTCGGCGTCTGGCTCGCCTCGCCCCAGAACAAGGTCGCCGCCGCCTGCCAGCGGGCCCTGCCGCACATCGTGGACGGCTTCGTCGGCGGCCTGTGCACGTACCTCGTGTGCAGCCTGCTGTACACCACCCTGCCCATCGGCATCCCGCAGTACGCCGCGCTGCTGGCCGTCGGCGTGCTGACGACCGCGGGGTTCGGGCTGACCCTCTCGGCCCTCGCCCTGCTCATCGAGGACCTGTTCGTCGGGCCCAACATGGCCGAACTCGTCCTCATGGTGCTGTCGGGGACCCTGGTGCCCCAGAGCCGGCTCCCCGGCTTCCTGGTCCCGCTGAGCGAGGCGATGCCGCTCAGCCATGTGATGCGGGCCGTCGACGGCCTCCTCGCCGGGCGGGCGCACAACGTGTCCCTGGTCGTCGAACTCGCCGTCGGCGCCGCATGGGCCCTCGCCGGTGTGCTCTTCGTGCATCTGGCCGCCCGCCGCGCGACCGCCCGTGTCGCGCTCGGCAACGCCTGAACAGTCCGGAAGAGAAACGCCTGAACAGTCCCGGAAAAGAAAGAAGACAAGTGAACAACAGCCTGCCATCCACCTGGTCCGCGAACGCCTGGATCGACCCGCGCGGCACCTTCTCCGGTCCGGTACAGCACCAGGACGGCCTGATCACCCCCGGCCCGCTGACGGCCGCGCCGCTCGGCGACACCGAGCCGTACCTGGTCCCCTCGCTCCCCGTCGAGGTGCACTGCCACGGCCTGGGCAGCGTCGACTTCTCCAACTTCGCGGAGATCGACCTCTTCGAGGTCGACAAGCACGCCGCCTCCGAGGGCCTGCTGTGCATCCCGACCCTGTACCTGCGCCAGGAACGCCTCGACGGATTCGTCGAGTTCATGCGGGGCTTCGCCGCGCTGAAGGCCGACGGCAAGCTCCCGTTCGTGCCGGCCATCGCCCTGGAGGGCCCGCTCGTCGCCAGCTTCGGCGGCACCCCGGCCAGCTCCGTGTGGGCGCCCTCCAAGGAGGAGTGGGAGAAGCTCGCGAGCTGCGGCCCGCTGGGCCTCGTCTACATCATGCTGTCGCCGGACGCCCTCCAGTCCAGCTCGTACCTGGCCGCCCAGTTCACCCCGGACCACCCGTCCCTGGAGTGGATCGTCACCCGCCTCGTGGAGAGCGGCGTCCGCCCGGCGCTGGGGCACTTCGCCAAGGAGAACCCGCAGCTCGGCGCCGACTGCATCGAGGAGGTGCTGGCCGCGGCCGAGGCCGCCGAGTGCCCGCACGACGGCGTCCGGGTCGTCACCGACCACCTCTTCAACGAGATGCCGCTGCTGATCAAGCACGCGTTCCGCACCTCCAAGGCGCGCGCCAACCGGGACGCGCTGCTCGCCCAGTACGACCTGCCGTCCTGGAACCTCGCCGACCTGCACGAGCAGGTCGGACCGGTGCCGGCCGCCATCATGCGCGGCGCGCACGCCGGCCGCATCGCCGCCTGCCTCAACTTCGACGGCGAGCACGTCGACTTCGCCATCGCCAAGCGGGCCATCGAGATCGTCGGACCGCGCAACATGATGCTGATGACGGACCGCAGCGACGTCGCCCGGCTGGCCGGCCAGGACCTGCACCAGGAGCCCGGCAGCGACCTGTGGTACCAGGAGCAGGGCGTGGTCGCCGCCGGCACCCAGCCCATCGACCAGCAGATCGCCAACGTCCGCGCCCTGGGCGTGCCCGAGGCCGACATCTGGCACCTGGTCTCCTTCACCGCGTACCGCACCTTCTTCCCGGGGGTGGACCTCGCCGCCGGCCGGTTCGCGCAGGGCTGCCACGTGGATGCCGAGCGGCAGCGCCGCGCCCTGATCTGAGCGCGCCCACCCGAAGAGAACGAGGCGAACATGAGGAGCACAGGAATGGAGACGCAGCGTTCCGCCGAGCGCCCCCACGACATACCGCCCGGCCTGCTGGCGGCCGTCACCCGCTCGCCGGTCAAGGAGCGGCTGTTCGGTACGGACACCTACACCCGGGAGGCCGCCTGGACGTTCGGCGACCACACGGACGAACTGCTGCGCACCGCCCTTTGCGTCCTCAAGCCCGATGCCGCTGTAGGGCGGCGCTACGGCACCGCCCTACAGGCACTGCGCGACAACGGGTTCCGCCCGGTCGACGTGGTGCGCTTCCGGCACGACCGGCTGACCATCCGCGAGACCTGGCGCTTCCAGCTCAACTTCGCCGACCGCGAGCGCATCGCCACCATGGAGCTGTACCTGCGTTCCCTGGACTGCGTGCTGCTCGTGCTGCGCGACGAGCGGCACCGGCCCGGCGCCGTACCGGCCGCCGTCCGGCTGGCCTCTCTCAAGGGCCCGGCGACCGCCGAACGGCGCAGGCCGGAGCACCTGCGCGAGCGGCTGGGCGCGCTCAACGGGCTGTTCAACTTCATCCACACCACCGACGAGCCCCTCGACGTGCTGCGCGACCTCGGGCTGCTGCTCGAACCCGGGCGCCGCGAACGGGTCCGCGACCGGATGGTGTCCGGCCACGACGCCACCGACGAGGTGACCCGCGTCTTCGCGGACGTCGAGGACACCGTCGCCCCCCACGACCTCGACCCCGACCGCAGCTGGCGGCGCCTCGAAGAGGCCGGCTCGCCGGCCGGGGCACTCGCCCGGCTGCGCGCCCGGGGCACCGCCGTCACCGCCGCCGAACTGCTCCAGGCGGCCCACCACCCGGACGCCGACCCCGGCGACCTGTGGGACCTGCTGTCGGTGCTGACCGCCACCGTGCGCTTCAACACCCCCGGCATCGAGCGCATCTACCCCAACGTGCTGCTCACCGCGTGGCAGGAGCAGGCATGAGCGGCGGCAGCATCTGCGTCTGCTACCAGGTCGGCGAGGACGAGATCGTCGGCTGGATCCGCCGGGGCGTCACGACCGTCGAGGGGCTGGGGGAGTGCTGCGGCGCCGGGCGGGGCTGCGGCGACTGCCACGAGATGCTGGAGGAACTGGTCGAGGACTTCGGCGACCCGGCCGTGAGCGACCTCGAAAAGGCGGCGAGCCATGCCCGGCGATGAACTCGGGCGGTTCTGGCACGCCACCCTCACCGAGGCCGCCGAGCTGCCCCTCGACGTACAACTGACCTCCGTGGCCACGCCGTTGGCGGGCTGCGACGTGTACGACGTCTCCTTCGCCGGGGCGCACGGCCACCGCGTCGCGGCCTGGCTGATCCTGCCCGGGAGCCGCGCGGCCGACGGTCCGGCGCCGTGCACCGTCCAGTTCCTCGGCTACGGCGAAGGCCGCGGCCACGTCCTGGACAGCGTGCTGTGGCCCGCCCTCGGCTACGCCACGCTCGTCGTGGACACCCGCGGCCAGAGCGGCGCGGGCGGCCGCGCGGGCGCCACCCCGGACCCCGTCGGCCTCACCCACCCCCAGGTGCCGGGCTTCGTCACGCGCGGCATCCTCGACCCCGCCACGTACTACTACCGGGACGCGTACGTCGACGCGGTGCGCGCCGTCGCCGTGGCCGCCGGGCACCCGGGCGTCGACGCCGGCCGCATCGCCACCACCGGCCGCAGCCAGGGCGGCCAACTGGCCCTGGCGGCGGCGGTGCTGAGCCCGCTGGTCGGCGCCGCGCTCGTCGAGTCGCCCTTCCTCGCCGCGCTGCCCGATCCGACCCGGGTCCCCGACCGGCAGCCCTACCGGGAGCTGCTGCGCTTCGCCGAGTCCTACCCGGACCTGGTGCCGCGCGCGGCGCGGACGCTCGCTCTCTTCGACGTCGCCGAGCTGGCGGCGTACGGCCGCTGCCCGGCGCTGTTCTCCGTGGCCGGCCAAGACCAGCGCTGCCTGCCGGAGACCGGTTACGCCGCACACGCCCGCTACCCGGCGCCCAAACGGCTGCTGACCTGGCCGCTGGCCGAGCACGCCGCGCCCAACACCCCGCTCCGGCTCGCCGAGGCGGAGTTCCTGGCCGGCGTCTTCGCCCAGGCCGCCCCGCCCGCCCCCGCGTTCTGGCAGGAAGGACACGACAGATGAGACGCCTGCATCCGCAGAGTCCGCCCGTCTCCCGGCTGACCGAGGTCCCCGCCGGCCTCCTGGAGACCGTCACCTGGTCGGAGCGCAAGGCCGATCTCTACGCGGTCGACCAGTACTTCCGCGAGGCCGTCTGGACCTTCGGGGACATCACCGAGCGGATGCTCGGCATCGCGCTGTGCATGCTCAAGTCCGAGGCGACCGCGGGGCGCAGGCTGCGGCCCGCGCTGCGGATCCTGCGGGAGGCGGGCTTCCACCCGGTGGACGCGGTGCGCTTCCGGCACGACCGGATGACGATCCGCGAGGTCTGGCGCTACCAGTTCAACATCGCGAGCCGCGAGCGCATCGAGGCCATGGACGTCATCCTGCCCAGCACCGAGACGGTGGCGCTGGTCCTGCGGGACGAGCACTGGCGGCCGGGGGCCGTCCCCGCCGCCGTACGGCTCAACGCGCTCAAGGGCCCGGCCGACCCGGCCCAGCGCGAGCCGGAGCACCTGCGCCACCAACTGGGCGTGGTCAGCGGCCTGTTCAACTTCACGCACATCTCGGACGAGCCCGCGGACGTGCTGCGCGAACTCGCCGTCATCTGCGACGAGCCCCGGCGCGAGCTGATCCGCCGCCGCATCCTGGACGATCACGACGCCCGCCCCGACGCCCTGGAGATCTTCCAGGAGCTGGAGGACCGGCACCCCGAGCACGACTTCGACCTGGAGGCCAGCTGGCGCCGGCTCGCCGCGGCCGACGGGCCGCTCGCGGCGGAGGGCGGCCGGCGCCCCGGCCTCAGGGAGATGCTCGACCTGACCCACCGCACGTCCCTGGACGATCCGCACCGCTGGGACCTGCTGACCGTCGTCACCCATCTGCTGACCGCGATGAACGTCGAGGGCGTGACCCCCACCGTGCCCAACGTCACGCAGGCCTGGCGGCCGCGGCGACTGGACGGGGTCGCCTCGTGACCGCCGTGCTCACCACCCTCAACCTCGCCGTGGAACGGCGGGGCCCCTGGGCCACCCTCGGCTACAGCGGCATCGACAAGCGGCCGGTGGCCCACCGGGTCATGGCCCGCCACGAGGGACTCGAAGGCGACCTGGTCGCCGACCGGCGGGTGCACGGCGGCCCCGACAAGGCGGTGTACGCCTTCGCCCGCGAGGACGCCGTCTTCTGGGAGGAGGAGCTGGGCCGCGAGATCCGTCCGGGCAACTTCGGCGAGAACCTCTCGACCACCGGCCTGGACATCACCGGCGCCGAGGTCGGTGAGCGCTGGGCCATCGGCGAGGCGGTCTTCGAGGTCATCCGGGCCCGCAAGCCCTGCCGCGTCTTCGCGGGCTTCTGGGACGTCCCGGACCTGGTCAAGCGCTTCATCGCGCACGGCGCCCCGGGCGCCTACCTGCGTGTGCTGAAGGAGGGAACCATCGGGGCGGGTGATCCCATCGAGATCATCGAGCGGCCCGGACACGGGGTGACCATCGGCTACATGCTCAGGGCGCTGACCACCGAGCCGCACCTGATGCCCCGCTTCCTGGACGCCCCCCAGATGCTGCCCAAACACCACGAGAAGGCCCGCAAGTGGCTGGCCACGCACCCCCAGGAGACATCCGTCCGATGACCACCACCGCATCCCAGCCCCTGATCGACCCGGCCCGCCTGGCCGCCCTCGACTGGTCCGACATGCCCGCCCTGCACCGGCCGATGGAGGACCTCCTCGAAGCGCTGGTGACCCACCCGACCTGGCTCAACGACGCCTTCGACCATGTGCTGGCCACCCCGGAGCTGCTGAACCAGTGCGAGCGGCTCCAGGAGCTCGACCGGGTCGTCCTCGTCAACGACAAGGCCAGCGACGTACGGATCAGGCTGCACGTCTTCACCGGCAGCGACTTCGACCGGCCGCACAACCACCGCTGGAGCTTCGGCTCGCGCATCCTGCACGGCAGCTACCAGCACCACCTCTACGGCGACTACGACGAGCTGGATCCCGACACCCGGATCGGCACGCCGGCCCTGGTGCGCGAGGAGGTCGCCGGCTCCGGCTATGTGATCCGGCACACGATGGTGCACACCGTCGCCTCCCCGCCCGACACCACCTCCCTGATCGTCCGCGGCCCCTCCGAGAAGAACCGCTTCCTCGTGATGAACCGCGACAACGGCGAGGCCTGGTGGCAGTACGGCCAGAAGGACGAGAAGCCCGAGGACCAGGCCCGGCGCCGGCTCGGCGCCGAGCGCGTCGAGGAGATCCGGCAGCTGCTGATCAGCCAGGGATGCATCCGTTGACCGCGACCGCCACCCCCCGCACGGCCGTCTCGCTCGTCATCTTCGACTGCGACGGCGTACTCGTCGACAGCGAGCCGATCGCGGTGCGCACCCATGTCGCCCTGGGCGCCGAACTGGGCTGGCCGCTGAGCGAGTCCGACGTCATGAACCGCTTCGTCGGCCGCTCGACCACCTCGATCGGCGAGCAGATCGCCGAGCGGCTCGGCGCCGAGACCGCCCGGATCTGGGACGAGCGGTTCCGGGAGATGCACGCCAAGGCGGTGGACGAGGACCTCACCGCGGTCGACGGCATCACCGAGGCCCTGGACGGCCTGGAGGCCGCGGGCCTGGGCGCGCGGCACTGGTGCATCGCCTCCAGCGGCAGCCACGAGAAGATGCGGCACACCCTCGGCCGGGTCGGGCTCTACGAGCGGTTCGAGGGCCGTGTCTTCAGCGCCCACGAGGTGGCGCGGGGCAAGCCCGCGCCGGACCTCTTCCTGCACGCCGCACGGCGGATGGGCGTCGACCCGTCCCGGTGCGTCGTGGTGGAGGACAGCAGGTTCGGCGTCCAGGCGGCCGCCGCCGCCGGGATGCGCTCCTTCGGGTACGCGGGCGGCCTCACCCCGGCCGAATGGCTCACGGGGACCGCGACGGCCGTCTTCACCGACATGCGCCGGCTGCCGGAGCTGGTCGCCGCGCACGGCACGGGGGAGGTGTCCGGTGCCGCTGGAGATTGAGCGCAAGTTCCTGCTCGGCGCGGAGCCGGTGCCGCCCGCCGTGGCGACCGAGCCCATCGAACAGGGCTATCTCGCGGTCACCGGCACGGGCACCGAGGTGCGGGTGCGCCGCATCGCGGGCCGGTGCGTCCTCGGGGTCAAGCACGGACATGGCGAGCTGTCCCGGGTCGAGGTCGAACTCCCGCTCACCGAGTCGGAGTTCGGCGATCTGTGGCCGGCCACGGCGGGTGCCCGGCTGGTGAAGACCCGGCACTCCGTGCCCGTCCGCGACACCCTCGCCTACGTCGACGTGTACGAGGAGGAGCTGTCCGGTCTGCGCACCGTCGAGGTCGAGTTCCCCTCGGAGGAGGCGGCGCGGGCCTTCACCCCGCCGCGGTGGTTCGGACCGGAGATCACCGGCGACAAGCGGTACCGCAACCGCCGGCTGGCGACGGAGGGCCTCGGCCCGCTCGCGCCCTGACGGTCACGGCCGCCGCCCCGCACCCGCCCGGGCGCGGGGCGGCGCCGGTTCGACCGCGACACCGGCCGCCGGAGGACATCGCCTCCCCGCCCGGTTCCTACTGCCGGTTCAGCGAGCGCGTGATGCCCGCCGCGATCGTCGTCGCCAGGACCCAGCCCAGGGCGATCAGCAGAAAGGACAGCCACTGGTAGGCGCCGCGCGGGGCGAACGCCGGTTCCTGGCCGAAGTCGATGACGGGGAGCAGCAGGTCGAGGGTGTAGAAGAGCGGGTTGAAGGCGGGCGCCCCGGACGGTTTGAGGGCCGGCGGGTGGTGCAGGGCGAAGACCAGGGTGCCCGTGCACAGCAGGAGCAGCAGCCAGCCCGCGGCACGCATCGGGCGGAAGCCGTAGCCGACGGCCGCGTCCTGGAGGCAGCCCCACAGCCGGGCGTACGGCGGCAGGGTGCGGCGGTGCCGGCGCAGCTTGGCCAGCTGGACGGTGCGGGCCGCGGCGTCGTCCCCCACCGTGCGGTACGCCGTGGTCAACTGCTCGTAGGGTTGCGGGAGATAGCCGTCCGGTTCGCGCTCCAGCAGCGGCAGCCGCTGCTCGGCGGGCAGGTGCGGGGTGAGCACCCGGTAGGCCAGCCCGTCGAGTTGCACCCGGTCCGGCCACACCCCGGGCGGCACGTGCAGCAGATCGAGCTGCGCGCGGCGCAGATTGACGGTCCCCTCGATCGGCGCGGCCTCCCGCAGCCACAGCTCCCCGATGACGCCGCTGCTGGCGCGCAGCGCCTGCCCGCCCGGGTTGGCGAGCCGCGCGTGCGCCAGGTTGAGCTGGCGGGGGATGCGGGCGCCGCCCAGATTGACCCGGCCGCGGACGCGCAGCCGCATCGCGTGCAGATCGGTGCCGACCGCCAGGACCTCGGCGTGCAGCGCGGTGTCGCCGGGGGCGTCCAGCACCGCGTCGTTGAGGTTCACCTGCCCGCCGACGACGGCTCCGTTCAGCTGCACCCTGCCGTGCGCCACCAGCCCCGGCGCCCAGACGTCCGTGCCCACCTCCGCGTGGTTGAGCTGGAGCACGGGCTCCGCCGGGGTCTCGCCGGGCGTGCCCAGCCGCGCGCCGTTGGCGAAGAACGCCCCCGCCAGCTTGGCCCCTTGCAGCCGCACCGGTCCCGTGAACCGGCAGCAGGTGATCCGCAGGACCCCGTCGGCGCGCAGCGCCCCGGCCGTCAGCCCCGGCAGCACCGAGTCGCTGAGGACCAGGGCGCCCACCCGCGCCCCGTACAGGTCCGGCGCCTGCTCGAAGTGGCAGGAGCGCAGCCGCACCGGGTGGGCGACGGTGCCGTACCGGAGGTCGAGGCGGCCGGTGACGCGGGCGCCCGTCACCTTCAGGCCGGCCGTACGGCCCTCCCGTACCGGCCCGGTCAGCAGCAACTCGCGCAGGAACTCGGCCCGCAGGGTGCGCTCGGGCCCCCATCCGGCGCCCCGCGCGGGATCGTCGTCCGCGTCCTCGGGGGAGTCGGGCCGCTCCCGCAGGTCGACCCCCTCGCCGAGCGGAAAGGCGTCCCGGACCCGCCGCTCGGCGGGCGTCAGATCCGTGATCTCCACGCTCAGCCGTCCCCGCGCCGGTCCGGACCCCCGGACGCCGCCAGCGCCTTGGCGATCCCCTGCTCCCGGGGCCCGAGGAACGTCGGGTCCGGCCGGAACACCACGTCCAGTGCCGCCTTGCCCGCCGCGAACACCTCGCGCGCGCCGCCGTAGTACCAGGTCGCGTCGTGCTTGGCGTCGACCCCGACGCCGTAGGAGTCCACCCCCGCCGCCTCGCACAGCGCCACCGCCCGGCGGATGTGGAAGCCCTGGCTGACCAGCACCGCGCGGTCGACGCCGAAGATCTTCCGGGCCCGCACACAGGAGTCCCAGGTGTCGAACCCGGCGTAGTCGCGCACGACTTTCCCGCCCGGCACCCCGTGCCGGGTGAGGTAGGCGCGCATGGCGTCCGGCTCGTCGTAGTCCTTGCGGCTGTTGTCCCCGGTGACCAGCACGGCCCTGACCCGGCCCGCGTGGTACAGCGCCGCCGCCGCGTCCAGCCGGTGCGCCAGGTACGGCGAGGGCCCGCCGTTCCACAGCCCGGCTCCGAACACCACCGCGACCGGCGCCGACGGCACGTCGGCCACCGTGCGCAGCCGGTCCGCCGTGGACGTGAACAGCCAGGTGGCCGGGGCCAGCGCCAGCACACAGGCGGCCATCGCGGCCTGCACCAGCCGCCGCTGCCCGGCGCGCGTGCGCGGCAGCCGCGGTCGACGGATCCTCATACAGCCCCCCTCGCTACGGATTCCGGAGTCCGGTTCCGACCATGGAGGACGCCGCCCGCGCCGATCCGGTTCGCTCCGGTGTGCGATTCCGCTTCGCCGCGGCGGCCGGATTCCCCAACGCGCCGTCCGACTGGGCCACCCGGCACCCCCCGTTTGTCACCCGCGGCGCTTACTGTCGGAGCATGGCAGGCAGCGCACCCCCCGATCCCTACGGTCCCGCCGCCCTGGAGCGCTGGGCCCCCGAGCCCGACAAACGCCCGGGGCGCACCGCCTTCCAGCGGGACCGGGCCCGCGTCCTGCACTCCGCCGCGCTGCGCCGCCTCGCCGGCAAGACCCAGGTCGTCACCCCGGGCAGCCACAGCCAGGCCTGGGACGCCAGCCCCCGCACCCGGCTCACCCACTCCCTGGAGTGCGCCCAGGTCGGCCGGGAACTGGGCGCCGCCCTCGGCTGCGACCCCGATCTGGTCGAGGCGGCCTGCCTCTCCCACGACCTGGGCCACCCGCCCTTCGGCCACAACGGCGAAGCGGCGCTGAACGAGTTCGCGGACGACTGCGGCGGCTTCGAGGGCAACGCCCAGTCCCTGCGGCTGCTCACCCGCATCGAACCCAAGCGGTTCACCGCGGAGGGCTCCGTCGGCCTCAACCTCACCCGCGCCACCCTCGACGCCGCCACCAAGTACCCCTGGCCGCGCGGCGCCCACCCGACCGACCCGGCCTCCGCGAAGTTCGGGGTGTACGAGGACGACCGCCCGGTCTTCGACTGGGTCAGGGCCGAGGCCCCCGGCCTCCGCACCTGCTTCGAGGCACAGGTCATGGACTGGTCCGACGACGTGGCCTACTCGGTGCACGACGTCGAGGACGGCCTGCACGCCGGCCACATCGACCCCAACTGCCTGTACGCCGAGCCCGAACGGCAGGCGGTGTTCGAGGTGGCCGTCGGCCGCTACGTCCCCGCGGACACCGATCCCGCCGAACTCGCCGAGGCCCTCGACCGCCTCCAGGCCGCCGAGTGGTGGCCGCACGGCTACGACGGCAGCGCGGTCGCCCAGGCCCGGCTCAAGGACGCCACCAGCCAGCTCATCGGCCGCTTCTGCCTGGCCGCCGAGGGCGCCACGCGCGCCGCGTACGGCAGCGGCCGGCTCACCCGCTACGGCGCCGAACTGGTCGTACCCCGCGCGACCCGGACGGAGTGCGCGGTGCTCAAGGCGGTCGCCGACCGGTACGTGATGCAGCGCGCCGAGCAGGAGCGGCTCCGCGCCGACCAGCGGGTCATCGTCGCCGAGCTGGCCGAGGCGCTCACCGCCCGCGCCCCGGACGGCCTGGACCCGCAGTTCCGCGCCCTGTTCGACAAGGCGTCCGACGACCACGCGCGCAAGCGGGTGATCGTCGACCAGATCGCGTCCCTCACCGACGCCTCCGCGCTCTCGCTGCACGCGAGACTGACGGGGCACATGTGAGAGGAACGTGTCACCGGTGGCCTGATCGGGTCACTCCCCCTTCCCGCAGCACGCCCGGTGCGGGACGCTCGCATGTGGCGGCACCCTTACGAGGAGGCAGACAAGTGGTCGACGCGGATCAGACATTCGTGATCGTCGGCGGTGGTCTCGCGGGAGCGAAGGCGGCCGAGACGCTCCGCGCGGAAGGCTTCACCGGCAGGGTGATACTGATCTGCGACGAACGCGACCACCCCTACGAGCGCCCGCCGCTGTCCAAGGGCTTCCTGCTCGGCAAGGAGGAGCGCGACAGCGTCTTCGTGCACGAGCCCGCCTGGTACGCGCGCAACGACATCGAGCTGCACCTCGGCCAGAGCGTCGACCGCATCGACCGTACGGCCAAGACGGTGCGCTACGGCGACGACGGCACCCTCGTCCGCTACGACAAGCTGCTCCTCGCGACCGGCGCCGAGCCCCGCCGCCTGGACATCCCCGGCACCGACCTGGCCGGCGTGCACCATCTGCGCCGCCTCGCCCACGCCGAACGGCTCAAGGGCGTGCTGGCCTCCCTCGGCCGGGACAACGGACACCTGGTGATCGCCGGCGCCGGCTGGATCGGCCTGGAGATCGCCGCGGCGGCCCGCGAGTACGGCGCGGAGGTCACGGTGATCGAACCGGAGCCGACCCCGCTGCACGGCGTGCTCGGCCCCGAGCTGGGCAACGTCTTCGCCCAGCTGCACCGCGAGCACGGGGTCCGCTTCCACTTCGGGCGCCGGCTCACCGAGATCGTCGGCCAGGACGGCATGGTCCTCGCCGTGCGCACCGACGACGGCGAGGAGCACCCGGCGCACGACGTCCTCGCGGCGATCGGCGCCACCCCCCGGGTCGCGCTCGCCCAGGCCGCGGGCCTGGAGATCGCCGAGCGGGCACGCGGCGGCGGCATCGTGGTGGACGAGCGGCTGCGCACCTCCGACCCCGACATCCACGCGGCCGGGGACGTCGCCGCCTTCCCGCTGGCACTGTTCGACGAGCGGATCCGGGTCGAGCACTGGGCCAACGCGCTCAACGGCGGACCGGCCGCCGCGCGCTCGATGCTCGGACAGGACTCGGTGTACGACCGGGTGCCGTACTTCTTCACCGACCAGTACGACCTGGGCATGGAGTACAGCGGGTGGGCGCCGCCGGGCACGTACGACCAGGTGGTCATCCGGGGCGACATGGGCCGGCGCGAGTTCATCGCGTTCTGGCTGCGGGAGGGCAGGGTGCTGGCCGGGATGAACGTGAACGTGTGGAACGTCACGGAGCCGATCCAGAAGCTGGTGCGCGCCCGGAGCCGGGTCGACACGGACGCGCTCGCCGACCCCCACGTGCCCCTGGACCGCCTGCTCCCCTGAGCCCCGGCCGCCCCGGGACCGTCCGCGCGCCCCGTAGAATTCATCCGTGGCAGGACGGATCAACGACGAGGACGTGAAGGCGGTACGGGACGCGGTCCCGATCGACGCCGTGGTCTCCGAATACCTCCAGCTGCGCAACGCGGGCGGCGGCAACCTCAAGGGGCTGTGCCCGTTCCACGACGAGAAGTCGCCGTCCTTCCAGGTCAGCCCCAGCAAGGGACTCTTCCACTGCTTCGGCTGCCAGGAGGGCGGCGACACCATCACCTTCGTGATGAAGGTGGACCACCTCTCCTTCTCGGAGGCGGTGGAGCGGCTCGCCGCCCAGGCCGGGATCACGCTGCGCTACGAGGAGGGCGGGTACAACCCGGCCCACCAGCGCGGCGAGCGGATCCGGCTGGTCGAGGCGCACAAGATCGCCGCGCAGTGGTACGCCGAGCAGCTGGCCACCAGCCCCGAGGCGGAGACCGGCCGGGTCTTCCTCGCCGAGCGCGGCTTCGACCAGGCCGCGGCGGTGCACTTCGGCGTCGGGTACAGCCCCCAGGGCTGGGACCACCTCACCCGCTACCTGCGCGGCAAGGGCTTCAGCGACAAGGAACTGATCCTCTCCGGCCTGGCCCAGGAGGGCCGGCGCGGGCCCATCGACCGCTTCCGGGGCCGGCTGATGTGGCCGATCCGGGACATCGGCGGCGACGTCGTCGGCTTCGGCGCGCGCAAGCTCTACGAGTCGGACAACGGCCCCAAGTACCTGAACACCCCCGAGACCGCGATCTACAAGAAGTCGCAGGTCCTGTACGGCATCGACCTGGCGAAGAAGGAGATCGCGAAGGCCAGCCGGGCGGTGGTGGTCGAGGGCTACACCGACGTCATGGCCTGCCACCTCGCCGGGGTGACCACGGCCATCGCGACCTGCGGCACGGCTTTCGGCGGCGAGCACATCAAGATCCTGCGCCGGCTGCTGATGGACAACGGATCGGCGCGGGTGATCTTCACCTTCGACGGCGACGCGGCCGGGCAGAAGGCCGCCCTGCGCGCGTTCGAGGACGACCAGAAGTTCGCCGCCGAGACGTACATCGCGATCGCGCCGGACGGCATGGACCCGTGCGAGCTGCGCCTGGCCAAGGGCGACGAGGCGGTGGCCGACCTGGTCGAACCCCGCACCCCGCTGTTCGAGTTCGCGCTGCGGCAGATCGTGAGCCGGTACGACCTGGACACCTCCGGGGGGCGGGCCGCCGCGCTCGACGAGGCGGCGCCGATCGTGGCCCGGATCAAGAACAGCGGCGCGCAGCACGAGGTCGCGGTGGAGCTGGCCGGGCTGCTGGGCATCCTGGACACCCAGTTCGTGGTCCGCCGGGTGGCCCAGCTGGCCCGCTGGGCCCGGGACCGGGGCGGCAGGGGCCCCCAGCAGGAGCGCCCGCGCGGCCCGGAGCAGCAGTGGGCGTCGGCCCCGCGCCCGGCGAACTCCGGCCCGGCCCTCACACTGCGCAACCCGGTGTACGCCGCCGAACGCGAACTGCTCAAACTCGCCCTCCAGCGCCCCGAGTTGGTCTCCCCGGCGTTCGACGCCTACGGGGTGGACGAGTTCACCGCCCCGCCCTACGCCGCCGTACGCCAGGCCATCGCGGAGGCGGGCGGCGCGGAGTACGGGGTGGCCGACCCGCAGGAGTACCTGGTCCGCGTCCGCGAGGCCGCGCCGGACGACACCGTGCGCGCCATGGTCACCGAACTGGCCGTCGAACCGATCCTGCGCCGCACCGTGGACGAGACCTACGCCGGCACGGTCCTGGTCCAGATCCGCCGCCGCGCCGTGGAACGCCGCATCCGCGACATCGAGTACCAGATGACCCGGCTGTCCGCCGGCGGCGACCCGGCCCAACTGGCCGCGGTCCAGAACGAGATGTGGGTCCTCCAGCAGTACGACCAGTCCCTGCGGGCGCGGGGCGCGGAGGCGCTCTGAGCAGCTGCCGACCGGCGGTCGTCAGCAGCGGGTCACGGACCGGATGCAAAAAGTCATCGCACGCCCCTCGTGGGAGCGATGTGTCGTACCCCACACTGTTGGGGGTGCCCGAGTCCGGTGAACATCCTGGAGGTCGCCCTCGTGCAGACCCAGACCCTCACCCCCGCCGACAGCAGCACCGGCGCCCGCGCGGACGAACCGGACGCGGACCCGGACCTCCTCGTGGCCGTTCCCCCGCAGGGCCGTGCTCCCCTGCATCCGGAGAACGGGGGGCCCACCGCCGACCTGTTCCGGCAGTACCTGCGCGAGATCGGCCGCATCCCGCTGCTCACCGCCGCCGAGGAGGTCGAACTCGCCCGCCGGGTGGAGGCCGGCCTGTTCGCGGAGGAGAAGCTGGGCAGCACCCCCGACCTGGACAGCGGGCTGGCGCACGACCTGGACCGGCTGGTGGTCATGGGGCGGGTGGCCAAGCGACGGCTGATCGAGGCCAACCTGCGGCTCGTCGTGTCCGTCGCCAAGCGGTACGTGGGACGCGGGCTGACCATGCTCGACCTCGTCCAGGAGGGCAACCTCGGGCTCATCCGGGCCGTGGAGAAGTTCGACTACGCCCGCGGCTACAAGTTCTCCACCTACGCCACCTGGTGGATCCGCCAGGCCATGTCCCGCGCCCTCGCCGACCAGGCCCGCACCATCCGCGTGCCGGTGCACGTCGTGGAGCTGATCAACCGGGTGGTACGGGTGCAGCGCCGGATGCTCCAGGAGCGGGGGTACGAACCGACGCCCGAGGAGGTCGCCGCCCACCTCGACCTCCCGCCCGAGCGGGTCGGCGAGGTGCTGCGCCTCGCCCAGGAGCCGGTCTCGCTGCACGCCCCGGTCGGCGAGGAGGACGACGTGGCGCTCGGCGACCTCATCGAGGACGGCGACGCCGCGAGCCCCGTGGAGTCCGCCGCGTTCCTCCTGCTCAAGCAGCACCTGGAGGCGGTGCTGTCCACGCTGGGCGAGCGCGAGCGCAAGGTCGTACAGCTGCGCTACGGCCTCCTCGACGGCCGCCCCCGCACCCTGGAGGAGATCGGCCGCCTCTTCGGCGTCACCCGCGAACGGATACGCCAGATCGAGTCCAAGACCCTCGCCAAGCTCAGGGACCACGCCTACGCGGACCAGCTGAGGGGCTACCTGGACTGACGAAAAGAGGGGGCCGCCTCGCGACGACCCCCTCTTCCCGACCTCCGGTCAGTCGACCTCGGCCACCGCCTGCGCGAACTGCGCCTGGTACAGCCGGGCGTACGCCCCGCCCGCCGCCAGCAGGTCGGCGTGCGCGCCCTGTTCGACGATGGAGCCGTTCTCCATGACGAGGATCGTGTCCGCGTCCCGGATCGTGGAGAGCCGGTGCGCGATCACGAACGAGGTGCGCCCGGCGGCCAGTTTGGCCATCGCCTTCTGGATCAGCACCTCGGTGCGGGTGTCCACGGAACTCGTCGCCTCGTCCAGGACCAGGATCACCGGGTCGGACAGGAACGCGCGCGCGATGGTGATGAGCTGCTTCTCACCGGCGCTCACCCCCGTGCCCTCGTCGTCGATCACGGTGTCGTACCCGTCGGGCAGCGTCCGGACGAACCGGTCGGCGTGCGCCGCCCGCGCGGCCTCCTCGATCTCGCCCCGGGTCACCTCGCGGGAGGCGCCGTACGCGATGTTCTCCGCGATGGTGCCGCCGAACAGCCAGGTGTCCTGGAGCACCATGCCGATCCCGGACCGCAGTTCGTCCCGGGTCATCCGGCGCACGTCCACCCCGTCCAGGGTGATCCGCCCGCCGGAGACGTCGTAGAACCGCATGAGCAGGTTGACCAGCGTGGTCTTGCCGGCGCCCGTGGGGCCCACGATGGCCACCGTGTGCCCGGGTTCCACCGTGAGCGAGAGATCCTCGATCAGCGGCTTGTCCGGGTCGTACCGGAAGGACACGTGCTCCAGCTCCACGCGCCCGCGCAGCTGTTCCGGCCGCTCGCCGGGCACCGGGTCCGCCTCCTGCTCCTCCGCGTCCAGGAGTTCGAAGACCCGCTCGGCCGAGGCCACGCCGGACTGCACCAGGTTCGCCATGGAGGCGACCTGCGTCAGCGGCATCGAGAACTGCCGCGAGTACTGGATGAAGGCCTGCACATCACCGATGGACAGCGCGCCGGACGCGACCCGCAGCCCGCCGACGACCGCCACCAGCACGTAGTTCAGGTTCGACACGAACATCATCAGCGGCTGCATCACACCGCTGTTGAACTGCGCCTTGAACGCGGCCTCGTACAGCGCCTCGTTCTGCTCGGCGAACTGCTTCGCCGACTCCTCCTGCCGCCCGAACACCTTCACCAGCGTGTGCCCGGTGTACATCTCCTCCACATGGGCGTTGAGCGCGCCCGTCGAACGCCACTGCTGCACGAAGTGCGGCTGCGAACGCTTGCCGACCCGGGTGGCGACGACGAAGGACAGCGGCACGGTCACCAGCGCGACCAGCGCCAGGATCCAGGAGACGTAGAACATCATCACCAGCACGCCGATGATGGTCAGCACCGAGTTGATCAGCTGGCCCATCGACTGCTGGAGCGTCTGCCCGATGTTGTCGATGTCGTTGGTGGCCCGCGACAGCACCTCGCCGCGCTGGCGCTTGTCGAAGTACGACAGCGGCAGCCGCGAAAGCTTCGTCTGCACGGACTCGCGCAGCCGGTACATCGTGCGGTTCACCGTCCGGTTGACCAGCCGGGTGGCGACGGCCATCAGCAGACCGGCGACGAGGAAGGTGCCGAGCGCCAGCAGCAGCACGTCGCCGACCGCGCCGAAGTCGATGCCCTTGCCGGGCGTGAAGTCGGTGCTCTGGAGCATGTCCGCGATGGAGCCCTTGCCCTCGGCCCGCATCCCGGCCAGCACCTGCTCCTTGGTGGCCCCGGCGGGCATCTGCCGGCCGATGATGCCGGCGAACACCAGGTCGGTGGCCTTGCCCAGGATCTTCGGGCCGATCACGCTCAGCGTCACGCTGACGACCACGCACAGCAGCAGCAGGCAGACGGTGGCCCGCTCGGGCCGGAACTGGGCGACCAGCCGTTTGCCGGACCCCTTGAAGTCCATCGACCGCTGGTCGGGACTCCCCCCGGCCATCATGCGTCCCATGGGCCCGGCCATCAGGCGGCCTCCGCTTCCGTCAGCTGGGAGAGCACGATCTCCCGGTAGGTCTCGTTGCCCGCCATCAGTTCCTGGTGCCGGCCGGAGCCGACCACCCGGCCCTCGTCCAGGACGATGATCCGGTCCGCGTCCCGGATGGTCGCCACCCGCTGGGCGACGATCACGACGGTCGCCTCCGCGGTCTCCCGGGCCAGCGCGGCGCGCAGGGCCGCGTCGGTGGCGTAGTCGAGCGCGGAGAAGGAGTCGTCGAAGAGGTAGATCTCGGGGCGCTGCACGAGGGTGCGCGCGATGGCGAGCCGCTGGCGCTGGCCGCCCGACACATTGGTGCCGCCCTGGGCGATCGGCGCGTCCAGACCGCCCTCCAGCCTGCTCACGAACTCCTTGGCCTGCGCCACCTCCAGCGCGTGCCACAGCTCCTCGTCCGTGGCGTCCGGATTGCCGTAGCGCAGGTTGGTGGCGACGGTGCCCGCGAACAGGTACGGCTTCTGCGGGACCAGCCCGACCGTCCGGGCCAGCAGCGCCGGCTCGACCTCGCGGACGTCCACGCCGTTCACCAGGACCTCGCCCTCGGTGGCGTCGAACAGCCGGGGGACCAGCCCGAGCAGGGTGGACTTGCCGCTGCCGGTGGAGCCGATCACGGCCGTGGTCTCGCCGGGCCGGGCCACCAGCTCGACGGAGCGCAGCACCGGCTCCTCGGCACCCGGATAGCGGAAGCCGGCCGCGCGGATCTCCAGGTGCCCGTGCCGGCGCAGCTCGGTGACCGGGGCGAGCGGCGGCAGCACGCTGGAACCGGTCTCCAGCACCTCCTGGATGCGCTCGGCGCACACCTCCGCGCGCGGCACCATCATGAACATGAAGGTGGCCATCATCACGGACATCACGATCTGCATCAGATAGGCGAGGAACGCGGTCAGGTCGCCGATCTGCATCCCGCCGCTGTCGATGCGGTGCGCGCCGAACCACACCACCGCGATGGACGACACGTTCACCACCGTCATCACCATCGGGAACATCAGCGACAGCAGCCGTCCGGTGGCCAGCTGCATCTCGGTCAGCTCGCCGTTGACCCGCCCGAAGCGGGCCTGCTCGTACTCGTCGCGGACGAAGGCGCGGATCACCCGGTTGCCGGTGATCTGCTCGCGCAGCACCCGGTTCACCTTGTCGAGACGGGTCTGCATGGTGCGGAACAGCGGCCGCAGCCGGCGCACGATCAGCGTCACGCACACCGCCAGCACCGGGACGACCGCGACCAGCACCCCGGACAGCGGCACGTCCAGGCCGAGGGCCAGCACGATGCCGCCGACGCACATGATGGGCGCCGACACCATCAGCGTGAACGTCATCAGGACCAGCATCTGGACCTGCTGCACGTCGTTGGTCGTACGGGTGATGAGCGAGGGCGCGCCGAAGTGGCCCACCTCGCGGGCGGAGAAGGACTGCACCCGGTCGAAGACGGCACCGCGCACGTCCCGGCCGAGTGCCGAGGCGGTCCGCGCGCCCAGGTAGACGGCACCGATGTTGCACACGACCTGCACCAGCGAGATGCCGATCATCAGGGCGCCGAACGACAGGATGTAGCCCGTGTCGCCCTTCACGACGCCGTTGTCGATGATGTGGGCGTTCAGGGTGGGCAGGTACAGGGTGGCGCAGGTCTGCACGAACTGGAGCAGCACCTGCAAGGTGATGGGTTTCTTGTAGGGCCTGAGATAGGTCCGTAGAAGTCGTATGAGCACGCTACGTCTCTCGGAGTCGGCGACAGGGGCAGTCGGATTGCCCCTGGCCCCTATCGTCGGACACTCCACCCGCGTTACCTCAACCGATTAACCCAACAGCGGATTTCCGTACGGCCTTATGGGTGTTGGTGGTTACGGTGCGGTTTGCGGCATTTGGTACGACTCACTGGAACGCGCCGGGGTGGGTCTGCTCCCGCACCGCCGTGAACTGCTGCCGCACCGCCTGCCCGACGGCCAGCTCCTCGCCCGGCTCCAGCACCTGCGCCGCCGCGCCCTGCCAGGCCGGCGGGGTGCGCGGATCGAGGGTGCCCTGCGACACGCCCAGCGCCCAGGCCGCCTGCCGGGCCGCGCCGATCGCCGTGTAGTCCGCGGGCTGCGGCACGACGACCTGCGCCCCGAACAGCGAGGGCGCCGCGGCCTGCACGGCGGGCAGTTCGGCGGCCGGGCCCAGCAGGAAGATCCGCCGCACCTCCACGCCCCGCCCGCGCAGCACGTCCAGCGCGTCGGCCAGCCCGCACAGCATGCCCTCGAACGCGGCCCGCGCCAGGTGCTCCGGCTTCATCGACTCGCGCCGCAGCCCGGCGAGGGTGCCCGCGGTGTGCGGCAGGTTCGGCGTGCGCTCGCCCTCCAGATAGGGGAGCAGGACCAGGCCGTGCGCGCCCGGCGTGGACTTCATCGCCAGCTCGGACAGGGCCTCCAGGTCCGGCAGGCCGAGGAGTTCGGCGGTGCCGCGCAGGGTGCGTACGGCGTTCAGCGTGGTGACGACCGGCAGGTGCATGCCGGTGGCGTCGGCGAGCGAGGTGATCATCCCGGACTGGTCGGCCAGCGCCTCCGGGTGCACGGCCATCACCGAGCCCGAGGCGCCGAGCGAGACCACCGCGTCTCCGAGCCCGATCCCGAGCCCGAACGCGGCGGCCATGGTCTCCCCGGTGCCGGCCGAGATCAGCAGCCCCTCCGGGGTGGTGCCGGCCGCCTCCGCCGGGCCGATCACCTCCGGCAGCATCGCCTGGTGGCCGAGCGCCAGCTCGACCAGGTCGGAGCGGTAGACACCGGTGGCCGCGGACCAGTAACCGGTGCCGGAGGCCCCGCCGCGGTCGGTGGTACGGCGCACCGGGCGCCCGAGCAGCTGCCACACCAGCCAGTCGTGGGCCTGGAGCAGCACGGCGACGCGCCGCGCGTTCTCCGGCTCGTTCTTGGCCAGCCAGCGCAGCTTGGTGACGGGGTGCGCGGACTGCGGCACACAGCCGACGGCGTGCGCCCAGGCCTCCCGGCCGCCGAGCGCGTCCACCAGGTCGGCCGCGGCGACCTGTGCGCGCCGGTCCCCGCCGGTCATCGCCGGGCGCACGGTGTTGCCCTGGGCGTCCAGCGGGACCAGCGCGTTCTGCTGCGCGGAGACACCGATGGCCTGGACCCCCTCCAGCAGTCCGCCGCCCGCGGCTTCACCGAGGGAGAGGAGCCAGGCCTGGGGGTCGACGTCGCTGGGGCGGGTGCCTTCCGGCGGCTCGACGGGATGGGGGGCGTACCCCTGCCTGAGTACGGCACCGGTGTCTGTGTCGCAGACCACGATGCGGGTGAAATCAGGTGAGCTGTCCAAACCGGCGACTATCCCCATGCGGACGATTTTGCCGCATCACCGCGCCGGCTCCGGTCCCCGGGCGCCGCCGGGTCAGGTGGCGCTGGTGCCCCAGTCGTCCCCCGCGGTGCCGCCCGTGGTGCGGTCCTTCAGGGAGCGGACCCGCTGGGCGACCGAGTCCGGGACGCGGTCGCCGACCTTGTCCGAGACCGTGTGGAACGCCTTGCCCGCGTAAGCGCGGCCCTGCTGGGCCGCGGTCTCGGCGGTGTTGCGTACGGCGGGGTTCTGGGCGATCTGACGAGCGGACTTCTTCAGCTGCTCGTAGCGCTCGTGTCCGGCCCGTGTGCCGAGTACGTAACCGATGGCCAGTCCGGCGATGAACGTGAGCCGGTAGCGCATGGCTGCCACCCTTCCCGTGCGTGGTTGTCTGGTGCGACGCAGGTGCCCGAGGGTACCGATTGGCGGAGCACCCCCCTGCTTGCGCTAATGTATGTGTCGCAGCGAGCGACCGCCCCCTGGCGAATACCCGGGGAGGTCCGTTCGATGCAGACGAGGCGATCCTCCGTAGCTCAATTGGCAGAGCAGCCGGCTGTTAACCGGCAGGTTACTGGTTCGAGTCCAGTCGGGGGAGCTTCGGTCCTCCGTAGCTCAATTGGCAGAGCAGCCGGCTGTTAACCGGCAGGTTACTGGTTCGAGTCCAGTCGGGGGAGCACGCTGAACGAGGGCCCCTCAGGGGTCCTTTTTCATGCCCGCGGGAACCGTCGTGGCCCGCGCCGATGTCCTCGAGGTCATGAGCGGCGCGCAGGCCGACCATCCGAAGCAGGAGATCGTATGAGCGGCTATGCTGCGGCAGACGGCGCGCACACTTGTACGTGACACGCCGCTATGGGGCGGTAGCTCAGCCGGTTAGAGCAGCGGACTCATAATCCGTCGGCCGTGGGTTCGAGTCCCACCCGCCCCACCGCAGGGCTCTCCCGCGCAACCGTTTCTATCCGCGGGGACCCGAGAACGGGGGCCGCCACTCCACAGTGGCGGCCCCCGTTCATTCGTTCAGACCAGGAAAACGCCGCACCGCCCGGGCCGGGGTGTGGTCAGCCCCCTGGCCCGACCGGGGGGCAGGCCCCCCTGCCGCCCGGTGGCTGGCAGGCTGTCCCGCGCGGACGGCCGTCGCGAGACTCGACGGCATGACGATTTCCACACAGGAACCCGTGGCCGCGGGAACATCCGCCGCCGTCGGCAGCGACTTCGCCCGCCTCTCCCGGCGCATCACCGAGGCGGGTCTGCTGGAGCGGCGCCCCGGTTACTACACGCTGCGCCTCGGTGTGGTGATCGGGCTGCTGGCGGCGGGCTGGGGGGCCTTCCTCGCGCTCGGCGACACCTGGTGGCAGCTCCTGGTCGCCGCCTTCCTGGCGCTGGCCTTCGGTCAAGTGGCCCTGGTCGCCCACGACCTGGCCCACCGGCAGGTCTTCCGGCGGCGCCGGCCGAGCGAGGTCTGGGGCCGGCTCTTCGGCAACCTCGGCATCGGCATGAGCTACGGCTGGTGGATGAACAAGCACACCCGCCACCACGCCAACCCCAACCACGAGGACCTCGACCCCGACGTCGCCCCGGACATCCTGGTGTGGTCCACCGACCAGGCCCGTGCCAGCAGCGGCGCGGCCCGCCTCATCGGCGGCCACCAGGCGTACCTCTTCTTCCCGCTGCTGACCCTGGAGGGCTTCAACCTGCACGTCGCGAGCGTGCGGGCCCTGCGTTCGCCGTCGATGAAGAGCCGGCTGCTGGAGGGCTCCCTGCTCTTCCTGCACCTGGCGGCCTACCTGTCCGCGCTGTTCGTGGTGCTCCCGCCGGGCAAGGCGGTGGCGTTCCTCGCCGTGCACCAGTGCCTGTTCGGCGTCTACCTCGGCTGCACCTTCGCGCCGAACCACAAGGGCATGCCGACCTTCAGCGGCGACGAACGGCCCGACTTCCTGCGCCGCCAGGTGCTCACCTCCCGCAACGTGCGCGGTGGACGGCTCACCGACGTGCTGCTCGGCGGGCTCAACTACCAGATAGAGCACCACCTGTTCCCGAGCATGCCCACCCCGCACCTGCGGCGCGCCCGGCCCGTGGTGCGCCGGTACTGCGCCGAGATCGGCGTGCCCTACCACGAGACCGGACTGCTCCGCTCCTACCGCGAGGCGCTCGCCCATCTGCACCGGGTGGGGGAACCGATCAGGCGGCGACGCGGGGCGGCGAGGGGAAGCCAGGCGTAAGTGGGCGAGGACGGGAGCCGGTTGACCCGGGCGCGGCCGGTCGTCGCACACGGCGCGCCTGTGGCCGGTTCCCCGCGGTGACGCCCGGTCACGGAAAGGGCGGGAAGAACCCGCGCACTTCGGCGGATGCCGGTCACCGAGGCTTGAAGCCCACCCGGCGTGGGCACGGACCTCCTACCGGTGTCGGGAGGAGACGTCATGGACCGTCGGATCCGGGTACGCGTCAGCCGGCGGCCCACCGCGCCGCGCGAGCAGGAGATCGACCGCAGGACGCCGTCGGGGCGCGTGCTGCCGTACTGACCGTCGTCACACGCGCGCCCGGGAGGCATGGCGGGCCGCCGCCGCGCGCAGGGCCGCCCGCAAGGGGTCCGGCGGGGGCGGGCCGTCGGGCGCCGCGCTGGCGATGACCGCGGCGGCGATGTGGCGCAGCTTGGTGTTGGTGCGCTGCGAGGTCTCGCGCAGGATGTCCCAGGCCGTGTCCGGGGTGCAGCCGTGGGCGGCCATCAGGACGCCGCGGGCCTGGTCGATCACCGGGCGGGAGTCCAGGGCGTGACGCAGCTGGGCGATCTCCGCGCGCAGCACGGCCAGCTGCTCGGCGCGTTCCCGGGCCACCGCGGAGACCGTGCGCTCGGGGGAGCCCGGGGGCGGGCCGGTGCGCAGCGGGTCGGTGGTGTCCAGGCCGATCAGCTCCAGGACCCGGCGCGGCTGGCCCCGCCAGCGGCACGTGGTGACCCGTACGCCCTGCCGGACGCCGTACTCGGTCAGCAGGTCCAGCAGGGCGAGCCCGGTGGTGTCCATGAAGGTCACCCCGGCCAGGTCCAGCTCCACCTCGGTGATGCCCGACGGCAGCGCGGCGAGGGTCTCGGCGACGGTGTCCGGGGCCCCGTGGACCAGTTCGCCGTGCGCCGCGAGGAGCGCCCGGCGGCCCTCGGTACGGCCGTCGATCGCCAGGGCGTTCAGCAGCAGGCCGTGGGCTGCTGGTCCCGCTGAGGTCATGTCTCCCCTCCCGATCGGTCCTTGGCGCCACGCCGGTCGCCTGCCCTCGTTGCCGACGGCTACACCCGCGGCCCGCGCCCCGGAGCGCCGGGCGCGATCCGTGCCACCCTGTTCCCCTGGGGCTGCGCCGGCCCGCATGGACCTGGCCGGGAAGGGCAGGCGCGGCCGTGGTCCATGCCCCCCGGGAAGCGAGGTGTCCCCGTGCACGCAGCGGCCGAGCCGTTCGTCCATCCCGCGCTGTTCTACGGCGACCCGCACGCCTACCTGGCCGGTACGGTCCCCTTCGTGCGCGCCGGGCTGGCCGCGGGCGAGCCGGTCGCCGTCGCCGTGCCGGGGGAGCGGCTGCGGCTGATCCGGGACGCGCTGGGGGCGGACGGCGAGGGGGTGCGGTTCCTGGACATGCGGGAGGTGGGCCGCAACCCCGGCCGGATCATCCCCGGGGTGCTGCGCGCCTTCGCGGACGCCCAGCCGCCCGGGCGGCGCGCCCGGATCATCGGCGAGCCCGTCTGGGCGGGGCGCGGCCCGGCCGAGTACCCGGCCTGCGTCCAGCACGAGGCGCTGATCAACGCGGCGTTCCAGGGGCGCGAGGTCACCATCCTGTGCCCGTACGACACCGCCGGACTGGACGCGCGGGCCCTGGCCGACGCCTGGGCCACCCATCCGGTCGTCGTCGAGGGCGGCGAGGAGCGGCCCAGCGCGGTCTACGACCCGGAGGGCGTCGTGGCCCGCTGCAACGTGCCGCTGCCGCCCGCCCCGCCTCCCGGCCCCGGGGTGCTCCGCGTCGCCTTCGACGAGGACCGGCTGCCCGCCGCCCGGCACCTGGCCACGGGCCACGGCGGCGGGCTGGGGCTGACCGGTGAGGCGCTGGAGAACCTGGCGCTGGTCACCGCCGAGCTGACCACCAACAGCGTGCTGCACGGCGGCGGTTCGGGCACGCTGACCGTGTGGGCCGAGGACGGCCTGGTGCTGTGCGAGGTCCGCGACCGGGGCCGGCTCACCGACCCGCTGGCCGGCCGCCGCCCCGCCGGCCGCGACCAGCGCGGCGGCCGCGGGCTGCTGCTGGTCAACCTGGTGTCGGACCTGGTGCGCGTGCACACCGGCCCGGACGGCACGACCGTCCGCTGCTACCTCGGCGGTTAGCGTCTTACCGATCGTTTCGGAATGAGCTGGGCTGTGGGTCCTGGGCTCGACGGTCTTGGTCGGCAGGGGGTCTCGGGTGAAACGATCAGTCAGTCGCCCAGGACGCGCTCCCACAGCAGCGCGTCCCGCCAGTTCCCGTCGAGAAAGATCGAGGAGTGCGCGACGCCGTACGGGCTGAACCCGTTGCGGCGCAGCACCCGTTGCGACGGCAGGTTCTCGAGATTGGTGGACGCCTCGGCGCGATGCAGCCCGAGTTCGTCCGTCATCACCCGGAGTACGAGCCCGACGGCGCGCCCGGCGTGCCCTTGATTCTGGGCGACGCCGGCGATCCAGTATCCGACTGAGCCGCGGCGCAGGTGCGGCTGCGGCAGGATGCCGCCGACGGTGACCTGCCCGATCACCTGGTTGCCGGCGAGTACCACGCCCGGCCAGACCGTGCCGGCCCGGTATCCGGCCAGCAGCCTGTCGATCCGCTCCGCCTGGCCCTCCGGGGTGAAGAACTCGGCTGGCTGGTCCGGTTCCCACGGCCGGAAAGCCTCGAAGTCCCGCACCCGGTGCGCGGCGATCGGGGCAGCATCGGTGGGCTCTATCAGGCGGATCCTGGTGCTGTTGCGCATCGGCTGCTCCTCGTCGCGGTGCGTCGGATGGGACCGGCCAGCCTATGCGAGCCGCAGGAGCCGACCCTTCTGGCCGACCGCTTCGTTCTGAAAGGATCAGTCAGTGCATCAGACCGATCCCGGTCAGCACCACCGCTCCCGCCACCAGCCGCAGTCGGCCGAAGGGTTCGCGGAACACGAGGGTGGCGATGACCGCGGCGACGAGGATGCCGGTCTCGCGCAGGGCGGCGACCGCGGCGACCTGGCCGTGGGCCTGTGCCCAGACGACCAGGCCGTACGCCGTCATGGACAGCACCCCGCCGGCCAGCCCGGTGCCGGCGACGGGGCGGAGCTGGGCGAGCAGCCGCCCGCGGCGCCGGGCCAGCGCGATCAGCGGTATGACCGGGCCCTGGAGCAGGAACAGCCAGGCGGTGTAGGCGAGCACGTCGGAGGAGTGCCGTACGCCCACGCTGTCGACCAGGGTGTACGAGGCGATGATCGTGCCCGAGCCGAGTGCCGCGCCGAGGGCCGGCAGCTGGGCGCGGCCGATCCGGCCCGAGGCCAGCGCGAGGGCGGCCAGGCCCCCGGAGACCAGCAGCACGCCCGTCGCCTGGACGGGGCTCAGCGTCCCGCCGAGGAGGGTGACCGAGGCGATGGCCACCAGGAGCGGGGCGACCCCGCGTGCCAGCGGGTACATCTGTCCGAAGTCGCCCAGTTCGTAGGCGCGCAGCAGGAACAGCTGCGAGGCGACCTGGAGTGCGGCAGAGGCGGCCAGGAACGGCCAGGCCCCCGCCGGGGGCAGTGGTGTGCAGCAGACCAGGACGGTCGCGCAGCCGGTGCACGCGAGGCTGATCAGGGTGAAGCCGATCAGCTTGTCGGGTATCCGGTGGGCTATCGAGTTCCAGACGGCGTGCAGCACCGCGGCCGTGAGGACGGCGGCGAGCACTCCGGCGGACAGGGTGGCCGGCATGGCGAGGCGACTCCTGGCGGGGAGGGTGTGGAATTGAATTCCACGCTAGACTAAAGCCATGGAACAGAATTCCGCCACCGGGGGAACCGCCGGTACGGGCTCCCTCCCCGCACGGGTGCGGGCCCGGCTGCCGGAGCTGCGCGAGACCGAGGCCCGTGTGGCGCGGGTGGTGCTCGACCAGGGCGCGGCCCTGGTCCACCTCAGCGTCAGCGACGTCGCCGCGCTGGCCGGCACCGCGTCCTCCACGGTCGTGCGCACCTGCCAGCGGCTCGGCTTCCGGGGCTTCCAGGAACTGAAGATCGAGGCCGCCCGGCACACCGCGCCACCGCCACCGCCACCGGTCGACGAGCCCGCCGCGCACGCCCTCGCCGCCACCCTGCACGCCTCCCGCGACGCCCTGGACGGCGTCGCCGCCACCCTCGACACCGCCGCCCTCGCCGCCGCGGCCGAGGCCCTGCACACCGCGTCCCGCGTGGTCGTCGTGGCCGCCGGGCTGTCCGGCGCGGTCGCCCTGGACGCCGCCTACCGGCTGCGCGCCCTCGGCTGCGTCGTCGACGCGCCGCCCGACCCGCTGACCGCCCAGCTCGCCGCCGCGCAACTGCCGCCGGACGGGGTGCTGTTCGCCATCAGCCACACCGGGGCCACCCGTACCATGGTCGACGCCGCCCGCCGCGCCCGGCAGGCAGGCGCCACCGTCGTCACCGTCACCAGCTACGCCCGCTCACCGCTGAGCGAGACCAGCGGCCATGTCCTGGTGGCCGGCGGGCAGGACCTCGTCTTCGGCCTGGAGACCTCCGCCAGCCGGATCGCCCATCTCGCCGCGGTGGACGCCCTCACCCACCTCCTGATGGGGCTGCGCCCCGAAACCGCCCGCCACCACCTCGACCTGTCCGCCGACATCACGGCCGACCACGCCTACTGACGTGCCGGGGGCGGCGGTTCAGGCGGCCAGCGGGTCCAGGACCAGCGGCTCGATCCGGCCCTCCAGCATCTCGCCCAGCCCCCGGGCGGCACACAGGTCCGGGCGCTCGGCGATGAACACCGGCATCCGGGTGGCCTCGCGCACCATCTGGTCGAAGCCGGGCAGCAGCGCCGAACCGCCGACCATGATGATCCCGCGGTCGGCGAGATCGGCCACCAGGTCCGGCGGGCACTCGCGCAGCACCTTGCCGATGCCGTCCAGGACGGCCGTCAGCGGGGTCTGGATCGCGTTGCGCACGGCCGCGGTGTCGACCCGCACGTTCCGGGCGAGTCCCGTGGCCACGTCCCGCCCGTTGATCTCGGTCTGGGCCGGGCCCTGCGGGGTGAGCCCGTTCTCGGACAGGGCCAGCTGGAGCGGCCGTACCGACTGGCTGGGCAGCACCAGCTGGTGCGCGTGCCGCAGGTGCTGCACGATCGCCTGGTCCACCGCCTCCCCGCCCACCGGAATCCGCTCGGCGGTGACGATCGAGCCCAGCGACAGCACCGCGACCTGGGTGGCCGCCGCCCCGCACACCATGATCATGGTGGCCTCGGGCCGCTCCACCGGCAGCCCGCAGCCCACGGCCGCCGCGATCAGCGTGTCCACCAGCTCCACCCGGCGCGCACCGAGCCCGACCAGCGTCTCCACCGTCGCCCGCTGGGCCAGCGGATCCGCGTCGTGCGGGGTGCAGGCGGCGGCCCGCAGCCGGGCCTTGCGGCGCAGCGCGCGGCGCATCTTGTCGCCGATCAGATGCCGCAGCATGCGCTGGGCCATCTCGATGTCGACCACCGTGCCGCCGGAGATCGGCCGTACGACCCTGATGTAGTGCGGCGTCCGCCCGGTCATCTGCTCCGCGAAATCGCCCACCGCGATCAGCGAGCCGGAACGGATGTTCACGGCCGCGACCGAGGGCTGGTCCACGACGAGTCCGGCGCCCTTCACATACACCCGGGTGCGGGCCGCGCCCAGGTCGACGGCGAAGTGGCAGCGGCGCAACTGCTCCAGGCTGACGGTCACGGCGGTTCCTCCCGGCGGGGCTTTCCTTCTCCCTGCATCCTGTGCGGGGCCGGTGCGCGGGCGCCTTCTGAGGGGGGCCGGGCGGGGCGCCGCCGAACGGGGGGCATCGCCCGGCCCGCCGGAGTGTCGCCGGGTCAGCCGGTGCGGATCGCCTCCAGCAGCGGTTCGAGCGAGGACACCACGGCCGCACCGCCGCCCTCGCGCAGCCGCCGCTGCCCGGGGGCCGTGGGGGCGAACCCGACGAAGGGCAGCCCGAGCCGCTGGGCCGCGGTCAGCTCGGCGACCGAGGAACCGAGCAGGACCGCCGTGTGCGCGGGGACGTCGAGGTGCTCCAGGGCCCGGCGCAGCGAGTCCGGGTCCGGGGTCAGCAGCCCGAGGTCCTTGCGGCGCGCGTGCACACCGGCCAGCGGCAGCTTGTGGGGCGCGAGGCCCCGGTGCACCGCCCGCGAACTCACGTCCGACACCACACTCACCCGCCGCCCGGACCGGTGCAGCGCCCGCACCAGCGCGAGCGAGAGGTGCGTCATGGGCGCGTCGGGCACGGCGGCCAGCTCCAGCTCGTCCAGCCGGTCCCGCAGCAGCGGCCCGACCGGCTCCCGGGCGAACGCGCGCAGCAGGTCCAGCGGATGCGGGAACGCCCCCGTGACCGTCGGCAGCGGCCGCCCCGCCAGCGCGTCCCCGGGAGCGCGGTGATCGGCCACGACGTTCAGCAGGTCCAGTACGGCCGCCCGCGCGCCCTGCACCGTGAACAGCCGGGCGAGCGGCCCGTCGAAGCCGACCAGCACGCACTCGGCCCGGGTGAGGAGGGCCGCCGGGGGCGGGGCGGCGGCGGGCGCGGACCCCTGGGCGCCCTCCGGGCCCAGCCGCACGCGGCACGACACGGCGAGCCCCGGCACCGGCCAGTCCCGCACCGCCTCGTCGACCGCCCGCTGCGCCGAGCCCGCCCGGCGCGCCGGATGCCGGCGGGTGATCGCGGCCGCCGTGGCGCGCAGATGCTCCAGCAGCAGCGCGGAGACACCGGCGACACCGGCCCGGACGAAGGCCACCGGATCGGTCACCTGCCAGGCCAGCTCGGCGACCGCGGTGAACGCGGCCTTCCCCGCGCTGGGCAGCGACAGGGTGTGCCGGGCCTGCTGCACGGTGAGGTCCACCGTGTAGTACGTCTCCGCGCGCGGCGGCAGGGAGCCGTACGGCTGGATCGGGTCGAACACGGTGAGGGGGCCGTCGGCGCGGGTGTGCACGATGGCGGTGCGGCCCGGGGTGGGGACGCCCAGCTCGCGCAGGTCCCGGGTGATGAACGGGCCGCGCACCAGCTCGCGTTCGCCCCCCTCCCGGGGCTCGGGACCGAGGCGGCAGTACCAGGCCGCCGGGGGCGCCTCGGGGTCGTCGTCGCGGTAGAGCGGTTCGAAGGGCCGGGCGTCCCGGGCGGCGGAGCTGGCGGCGAACTCGTCGTAGAGCGCGGGCGGTACGACGACGTCGACGCCCGTGGCAGCCGCCGCCGGGGACACGGACACCGGCCCGAACGCCACCCGCAGCCGGGCCGGCCGCGTCAGTCCGGCCAGCGCGTGCGGGAGTTCGCGCAACACCGCGACCAGCACGGGCAGCAGATAGGCGTCGGACGCGGTGCGCACCCGGTAGCCGTCCGGGCGGACGTCCACCCGGAACCGGTCGTAGGGCAGGGAACGGGACAGGATCTCGTGCACGGCGGCTTCGAGGGTGATGCGGACCTCGGGCCGCCCGGCGAGGTCGTCGGTGGTGAAGAGGATGCCGGTGTCCGGGCCGGGGCGGACGGCCCCGGCCGGCTCCAGGGGCCGCGTCGGCTCGAAGGGTGTGCCGGGATACTGGTCGAGCATGATCGCCGCGAGCGTCTCCAGTACCTCGGAGGCGCTCTCCTGGACGATCGGCGCGGAGTCCAGGCAGGTCAGCACGGGACCGTTCGGAGAGAGGACGATGGAACGGCTGGTCACTTCGCCGCGCGGCTCCTCCCCGAAGCGCACGGCGAGGGCCGTGTCGCCGATCTCCCGCAGCAGGGCGCGCAACTCGTCACGGGACGGCCGGTTCGCGTCGTCGGCCAGGCACTCGTCCAGCGTCGGCCCCGCCACGAACTCCCGCACCAGGTAGGGGGTTCCGTCGGCGAAGCCGTGATCGAGGACGCGCGCGATCCCCGGGTGGTCCACCGCGCCGAGGCCCCGGCACAGCTCGGTGAAGGGCACCACGGTCTCGTCCGGGGCGTACCGGCACACCACGACCGGGGCGTTCCCCTCCCGGGTGTCCTCGGCGACCCAACCCCGTTCGCCCGCCCGGGACTTCCGGGTCAGCCGGTACCGCCCCGCGAACAACCCCGCCCCGGCCCCCGGCGCCAGCCGCCGCACGCTCTCCGCGCTGAGCGTGGCGACGACCTCGCGCTCCACGGGCGTCGGCATGCCCCGCTCGGACGGGATGCGCACCCAGAAGTCGCCGCGCGCCACCCCGGCCAGTTCGTCGATGAACTCGCCCATCCGGTCGAGGAGTTCGACCGTGCGGCCGCGTTCGCTGTGCGGCAGCCCGAGCAGCAGCAGTTCGCGTACGCCCTCCCGGAAGGCGTAGGAGCCGGGCGGGGCGCCCGGCAGCGCGGTCAGCAGGCCGCTGAGCACGACCTCGGCCAGATGCCCAGGGCGCGGGTCCTTCTCCACGGCGGCCTGCACCAGCCGCATCACCGGCAGGTCGGGGCGGCCCACGGCGAGGTGCCCGGCCAGCCGGAACGCCTCCGGGGAGGCCGTCGCCCGGAACCGCAGCACCAGTTCCTCGGCGGACAGCCGGCCGATGTCCGTGCGGTCCTGCGCGCTCGCCGGCAGCGGTCCGCCCAGCCAGGCCGCCGCGGCCGGGAACCGGGTGCCGCCCGGTGTCGTGAGCACACCGGCCCAGTGCGCCAGCCAGCTCGGCTCCGGCTCCAGCACCGGGAGCGGCACGGCACCCTCCGGACGGCCGAACTCCGGTTCCTCGTACGGGGTGAAGGCGAGCGCGGCCGTGGGCGCCACCGGGTGCGGGGCCGACAGCAGGCCGGGGGCCGCGGGCAGCGCCGACTCCCGCCACAGGTGCTCGGGCAACGGCTGGACGACGGCCAGCGGCATCCGGCGCGCCCAGCGGTGCAGGGTGGCGTACCAGCGGGTGCCGGCCGGGCCCTGCCGCCACTGCGGGCCCATGCAGTCGCTGATCAGCAGGGTGACGGTGCGGCCGTCGGCCGGGATCCGCCCCTCGGCGCCGCGCAGGGTGCCGTCCGCGTCGGCGCGGCACAGGGTGACCGTGCGGAACGCGCCCGACTGCGCCAGGGCGGTGTGCAGTTCACGGATCAGGGGGCGCCAGACCGGCATCGTGGGACCGGCGTCGTACACCAGGTTCAGGCTCAGCCAGCGCTCCCGGGCGGGGCGCAGCACGGGCAGCCAGTGGTCGGGGTCGGCGCCGAGGCGGGCGATGCGGTCGGCGGTCGCCCGCTCGTCCAGCTCCCGGCCCACGGGCGCGTCGACCCGGCGCCGCAGAACGCGCAGCGCCCGCTGGAGGGCGAGCGGATGGCGCAGCATCGGGGGCGCCGGGGCCAGCAGCGAGGCGCCCGGCGGCCCGTCCGCCGGGGCGGGGGAGGGCCGGTGCGCGGGGAGCCGCACGGGGACCCGGGCGGGCGGCCCGGGGGCGGAATCCGGCGGAGCCTGCTCGCGCGGCGGCCGTTTCCGGGCGGGCGCGTCCACGGCCGCGGGGGCCGGGGCGCGGTCCGGGTCCTCGCGCGCGGGGGCGGGGGCCTCGCGGGTGTCGTCCGCGCCGGGTCCGGGCCCCATGCGCCGGGCCAGCCACAGCAGTTCGGCCAGCTCGCGCGGGGTCGGGGGGACGCCGTGGGCCGCCTCGGCCAGTACGGCGGCGAGGCGGGCCAGCGCGTCCGGGGTGTCCCGGGAGCCGGGGCCGTCAGAAGACATCGGACTGTGTGCTCTGCCCCAGGTGCGGCATCAGCTGCTCGGCCAGCCGGTCCAGGGACTCGGCGGTCAGCTCGCCGGTGCCGGCCAGATAGATCGCGTTGAGGAGCTGGTCGGTGGCCAGGTCGCCCGCGCTGGTGCGCTCCAGGAAGCGGGTGATCAGGCTCCGCGCGTACGCGTCGGGCTCGCCCAGGTGGGCGCGGACGATGTCGGCGAGGTGCCGGTCGTCGGGCTGGCGCAGCCGCAGCGTGACGCAGCGGCGCAGGAAGGCGGGCGGGAACTCGCGCTCGCCGTTGCTGGTCAGCACGACGAACGGGAAGGCCCGGCAGCGGACCCGGCCGCGCGCCACCGGGACCCGCTCGTCCGTGCCGTCGGCGGGCACCCGGGCGATGCCGTCCGGGGACAGCTCGGCGGCGCGCACCAGCTCCGGGATCTCGTACTGGCCCTCCTCCAGGACGTTCAGCAGGTCGTTGGGCAGATCGAGGTCGCTCTTGTCGATCTCGTCGATGAGCAGCGCGCGGGGGCGGGCGTACGGCAGCAGGGCGGTGCCGAGCGGGCCGAGGCGCAGATGGTGCTCGATGCCGGTGTCGTCGGCCGCGGGCCCGGCGGCCTCGGGCCGGTCCTGGCGGGCGGCCTGCTGCCGGGCCGCGTACAGGCGGGAGAGGGGGTCGTACTGGTAGAGGCCGTCGTGCAGGGTGCTGCGGCTGGTGATGTTCCAGCGCAGCACCGGGCCGAGCCGCAGCTCCCGGGCCACGGCGTACACCAGCGACGACTTGCCGGTGCCGGGCGGCCCGGTGACCAGCAGCGGGCGGCGCAGGTACAGGGCCGCGTTGACCAGCTGCACCGTCTCCTCGGTGGCCCGGTACGTCATGGCGCGGTGCAGCCGGTCGGGGGAGACGGCGGACAGGTCGGCGGTCGCGTCGGGCGCGGCGAGCGGCGGGCCGCCGTCGAAGGCGCGCCAGGGCGGCGGCGGGGGCAGCTTCTCGATGCCGTCGTGCGGCTCGTTCGTACCGGTGTAGACGGGCCACAGGGGCATGGCTTCTTCTTCTCCGTGGGGGGTGCGGGCGGTCAGTCGACGGGTGAGTGCAGGCTCGCGGCGGGCTCGGGGAAGCAGCGCGGGTCGTCCCAGAGCAGTTGCAGGTCCCTCGCCCAGTGCCGGTCCGGTTCGTCGGCGGCGTCCGCGGTCATCCGTAACGACAGGATGTGGCGGGGGAGTTCGGCGGGCGGTACGCCGGCGACGGCGGCGGTCAGCTGGTCGAGGAAGACGGTGCCGGGGCAGGGGGAGGGGGCCTCGGCGAGGACGGTGGTGTGCGGCCGGCCGGCCCCGGCCCGCCGCTGCCCGTGCTCGCTCCAGGCCAGCCGCGGATCCTCGTGCCCGCACCCCGTGCCCGGCTCTTCGCCGTGGACCGCCGCCGGGCACCCCGTGCGGGACCACACCAGCACCGGGACCGGCACGTTGAGGCCCACCTCGAAGTGCTCCCGGGCCGCCGCGGGCGGGACCGCGAACCCGGCGAGTCCGGCGTCGCCGTCCCACAGCCGCTTGCGCAGGCTCGGCGGCCGCTCCTGGCTGCCGCACTCGACACGGTGCACCTCGACCGGGAGCCCGGCGTCCAGCTGCTGCCACTTCTTGTGCAGCCTGCGCCGCAGCCGCCCGCTGCGGTGCCGGGCGCGGTCGGTGACCACGAGGGGGTAGGCGCAGCCCAGGGGGGTGCTGTCGTCCGCGCCGCACTCCCAGTGCGCCACCGCCTCGTTGAGCCACTCGCGCGGCAGCACGAACGTCACCAGTTCCTCGGCGTCCGGGTCGAGATGGGCGACGGCCTCGTCGATGCGGCGCTGCACGTACGCCCGCACCCCGGTGCGCGGCAGCCGGCGGGTGCCCACCGGGCGGCGCTGTCCGTCGCGGTACGCCGACACCTCCACGGTCACCTGGTCGGGCCCGGCGCCGCTGTGGTCGATCTCCACCACGACCGGCGCCCAGGCCGTGGCGGCCGCGCTCGCGTGCGGCGCCGCGCGCGGGGCCGGCGGGCCCGGGTCCACCAGCTCCCGCAGCCGCCCGGCGAACCGGTCGACCGCCGCCGGGTCGGGCACCTCCCACTGCACGTACGCGGCGGCCGCGCCGAGCGTGGGGAAGCCGCCCTCGGGCAGCGGCGGCCCGAAGGCGCCCACCGCGTCCACGTACATCCGGTTGGGATCGCACTCCCGGCCGGCCCCCGCGGCCCGCCGCAGCAGCGCGTACAACTCCCGCAGCACATCGGTGTCATGGCCCGGGGTGGGCACCAGTGAACCCAGCTCCGGCCAGTACCGGGCCAGCACGTCCAGCGGCAGCATCCGGCCCTTGAGCACGTTCGGCGCGTCCGAGGCCGCGGTGACCATGCCGACCACCCGGCCGTCGGGCAGCGTCGCCGCCGCCCCGCTGAACCCGGCCTCGATCGGCTGCCCGTGCCCCTGCCAGGACACCAGCTCCAGCCACTCGCCCGCGATCAACTGCCCCGAGACGGCCCGGTATTCGGCGAGCGTCCCCTCGTCGTAACCGGCCGGGAAGCCATAGGCGACGAGCTTCGGGTACGGCTCGGTGTACGCGCGCTCGGGCGGCGCGAAGCGGGCCGGGACCAGCGGCACCTCCCGCTCCAGTTCGAGCACGGCCAGATCGCCCGGGTCGGTGGGGCCGCCCGCCCAGCCGCCGTGCGCGACGACCGACGCGGACAGCTCGCCCAGCTCGCGCGCGTGCGGGAAGACCACCGTCACCGGGTCCTGGTCGCTCCAGTGCACGACATGGGCGCAGGTGAGCACCCGGCGCGGGGTGACCAGGAAGCCCGCTCCCACCTCCTGGCCACAGTGGATGCGGGCATGCCAGGCGGCACTGTTCATGGGCGGTCGGCGGCCTCCGTGTCGGACACGGCCTGACCCGGCACGGCGGGCACGGGGCCGGCCGGCGCCGCCGCCCCGGGCGACCAGCTGAGCTTGACGGTCAACTGCCCCTCGGCGGAGCCCTTGGCGATGATCGCACCGGCCTCCGCGGACATCTTCACGCCGAACTCGATCTCCACCGAGTCGGGCCGCAGGGCGCCGTCGCGGAAGACCCGCAGCGCGGCCTCCGCCGCCGCCCGCACCCCGTCCAGCGCGTCCTCGAAGGTGCCGGCCGCCCGCAGCACCCCGTCGCCGCGCGAGACCAGCCGGGTGCCGGGCCGGGTAGTACCGACCCCCTCCACCACGACGCGGGCGCCGTCCTGTGTCGTGAACTCCACCAAGCCGTCCATGACGCCGATTCCGTTCCCCCTCGTCGCTGACCTGTGGGCAAACCCCATGCTACGGACCGTGCTTGGGCCGTCCCACTTCTTTGCCGCGTGGCGGGCCGACCGGTGATCGTGGCGGGAACCCGCCAGGGTGACAACCCGCCACCTCCGCGCCACTGTGCCGTCACACCGGCCGCACCACACTCGACCCAGCACTCGACGCACGGCACGCAGCGGCAGTTTCGACGTGGAAGAGGGCGTGGATGACCAGAGGACCAGTAAGACGCCGGGCCGTCCTGCTGTCGGCGGGGCTCGCGCTCGCCGTACTGCCGGCACCCGGGGCGAGCGCCGCGGCGGCCGGACCCGCCCCGGCCGCCGGACCGGCCCCGGCGCCGACGGCGCACCAGGACCAGCGGACCGTCACCCTCGTCACCGGCGACAAGGTGACCGTCACCGACCTCGGGCAGGGCAGGCAGACCGTCACCGTGCGACGCCCCCCGGGCGCCACCGGAGCGGTGCGCAGCCGGCGCAGCGGCGGCGACCTCACCGTCGTACCGGACGAGGCACTGCCGTACCTGCGCTCCGGAAGGCTGGACCGGCGGCTGTTCGACGTGAGCGCGCTGATCCGCCAGGGACTCACCGACGCCAAGGCCAAGTCCCTCCCGTTGATCGTGAGTTACGGCGGCAACACCCGCACCGCCGCCGCGGCCCCGGCCGGCACCACCCGCACCCGGAACCTGCCCAGCGTGCGCGGTGCCGCCGTCGAGGCGGGCAGGGGGTCCGCGTTCTGGCGGTCCTTCACCCGCGGCGACGGCGTCGACAAGGTGTGGCTGGACGGGCGGGTCGAGGCCGACATGGCCGAGAGCAACGCCCAGATCGGCACCCGGACCGCCTGGGACGCGGGCCTGACCGGCAAGGGCGTCACCGTCGCCGTGCTGGACTCCGGCGCCGACCTCACCCACCCCGACCTCGCCGGCCGGGTGAGCCTGACCAAGAGCTTCGTCGACGGCGAGGACATCGCCGACCACCTCGGCCACGGCACCCACGTCACCTCCACCGTCGGCGGCAGCGGCGCCGCCTCCGACGGCAAGGAGAAGGGCGTGGCCCCGGACGCGACGCTCGCCGTCGGCAAGGTGCTCGGCGACCAGGGCTCGGGCAGCGAGTCCCAGATCATCGCGGGCATGGAGTGGGCCGCGCGGGACGTGCACGCCCGGATCGTCTCCATGAGCCTCGGCTCCACCGAGGCGAGCGACGGCACCGACCCGATGGCCCAGGCGGTCGACAGCCTCTCCCGGGAGACCGGCGCGCTCTTCGTCGTCGCCGCGGGCAACACCGGCGCTCCCTCCTCCATCGGCTCGCCCGGCGCCGCCGACGACGCCCTCACCGTCGGCGCGGTGGACTCCGCCGACCAGCCCGCCTACTTCACCAGCGCGGGCCCCCGCCTCGGCGACAACGCCCTCAAGCCCGACCTGTCCGCCCCCGGCGTCGACATCCTCGCCGCCCGCTCCGGGCTCACCGACGGCAGCGGCTACTACACGAGCATGAGCGGCACCTCCATGGCGACCCCGCACGTCGCCGGGGTGGCCGCCCTGCTCGCCCAGGAGCACCCCGACTGGACCGGCGCCCAGCTGAAGGACGCGCTGATGTCCACCTCCACGCGCCTGGACGTCTCCGCCTACACCGCGGGCGCCGGCCGGGTGAGCGTCCCGGACGCCGTCCGGGCCACGCTGACCGCCACCGGCAGCGCCGACCTCGGCTTCCACAGCTGGCCCTACGACGCCGACAAGCCGGCCACCCGGACCCTCGCCTACACCAACTCCGCCGACCACGACCTCACGCTGAAGCTGTCGGCACAGGGCGCCCCGGACGGCGTCGTCACCCTGGCCGACACCGAACTCACCGTCCCGGCCCACGGCACCGCCACCACCACCGTCACCGGTGACGCCGGCAAGGCGCCGGTCGGCACCACCAGCGGGCAGATCGTGGCCGCCGACGACACCGGCACGGTACGCGCGCACACCGTGTTCGGGCTGGTCAAGGAGGACGAGCGGTACACGCTCACCGTCCACGTCAAGGACCGTTCCGGCGCGCCCACCGCGGCCGACCTCACCGTGCAGCGGCTGGCGCAGGGCGTGGACCCCGAGTCGGACCACGTCGGCGACTCCGGCACCCTGCGGCTGCGCCTGAAGCCCGGCACGTACGCCCTGACCTCGTTCCTCGACGTGCGCGGCAGCCACGGCCCCGACTCGCTCGGCATCGGCTTCCTCGCCGCCCCCGAGGTGGACCTCACCCACGACACCGACGTCACCCTGGACGGCAGCACCCTGAGAGAGGTGAAGGCCGCGGTGCCCCGGCGCACCGAGACCCACCAGATCCTCATGGAGTACGACCGCGCCGCCGGCGGCGCCGACCTGTTCGGCGCGGTCCAGGTGCCCCTCACCTACGACAGCGTCTTCGCCGCCCCCACCCCGAAGGTCACCCGGGGCAGCTTCGAGTACCGCACCGTGTGGCGGCTGGCCAAGCCCCAGCTGGAGGTCAAGGGCATCGGCGAGGCGACCGTACAGGCGGGCGGCACGCTGACCGACGGCCGGCGCGAGCTGCCGCTGACGGACGTCGGCGACGGCCCGGTCCCCGCGTCCGCGCGCGGCGGGGCGGTGCTGGCGCGGCTCGCCGACGGCGCCGATCCGGCCGCCCTCGCCCAGTCCGCCCAGGACGCGGGCGCCGAGGCGCTGTTCGTCACGGACGACGCGCCGGGCCGGCTGATGGACTGGTGGGGCACCGACGACAACGCCGACCGCCCCCTGGTGATCGCCACCGTGAACCAGGCGGACGCGGCCCGGCTGCGCGCCGCGGGGCACGTCGACATGACCGGCACCCGCAACTCGCCCTACGTGTACGACCTGTCCGACGGCCACCGGGGCGCCATCCCGGACCGCGACCTCACCTACGCGCCCACGGGCCGCGACCTCGCCGCCCTCCAGGTGTCCTTCCACGCCCCCCGGCCGGCGAGCGGCGGCGAGTTCCGCTACTCGATCACCGACGCCTTCCCCGTCGGCATCGGCTTCCAGGAGAGCGTGGACCTGCCCGCCCGGCGCACCGACTACGTCTCCACCGGCCCCGGCCAGCTGTGGCACGAGTCCGTCACCCTGGGCGAGGGCACCCTGGAGGAACGCAGCGGGCTGGTGCGCTACGACGGCGGCAGCCGGCCCCGGCTCGACTGGTTCCGGCCGGTGTGGCACCCCTGGCTGGGCAGCGGACTCGGCTGGGGCCAGCAACGCGCCGGTGACCAGATCCAGTTGAACACCCCCGGCTGGGGCGACTCGGGCCCCGACCACACCGGCTTCGGCGACGTGTGGGGCGACAGCGGCATGAGCCAGACCACCTCGGTGTACCTGGACGGCGTCCTGGCCGACCGCCGCGAGGACTCGACCGCGTACGTGACGGACGCGCCGGCCGACGAGCACACCTACAAGGTCGTCACCGACACCGCCCTCGACCCGGCCCGCTGGCAGCTCGCCACCGAGGGCCACACCGCGTGGACGTTCCGCTCCGCGCGGACGGCCGACGACCACTGGACCTCCCTGCCGCTGATCAACCTCTCCTACGGCCTCGACACGGACCTCGCGGGCACCGTGCCGGCCGGGCGGCCGCTGCCGGTCACGCTGGGCGCGCGGTACGTGGCGGGCGCGGCCGGCACCGGGACGCTCGGCGGGGGCCGGCTGGAGGTGTCGTACGACGAGGGCACGAGCTGGCACGCGGTGCCGCTGGCCGGGTCCGGCACCGAGTGGCGCGGCACGCTGGACGTGCCGCGCGGCGCCGCCTCCGTGTCGCTGCGGGCCACGGCCCGCGACGACCGGGGCGGATCGGTGACGCAGGAGATCATCCGGGCGGTCGGCGTCCGGTAGGGACCGGTCAGGGGCCCTGGACGATGCCCCTGACCAGCCCCAGCTCCACCAGGTCCTGCGGGCGGACGCGGAGCTGGTCGGCGGTCGGCTCGACGGCCTGCGGCGGGCGTTTGAGGATGGCCGCCGCCTGCTCCGGGGCGATCACCGAGAAGTAACTGTCCGGCGTGGCCCAGGTGTTGCCGGGAGCGGCCAGGGCCAGGGCCCCGCCGGAGCCGCCCTCGCCGATCACCAGCGTGGTGACCGGCACCCGGGCGGCGGCCACCGCGCCGAACACCTCGGCGATCGCCGCGCCCGCCCCCTGCCGCTCGGCCTCCGCGTCGTTGGCGGCACCGGGCGTGTCCACCAGGGTCAGCACGGGTATCCCGAGCCGGTCCGCCAGCCGGATCAGCCGGGCCGCCGTCCGGTACCCGGCGGGCCGGGTCGCCGTCCCGGTCTGCGCGGCGAACGCGACCGTACGGCCGTCCCGCTCGCCGAAGCCGCAGAGCATCCCCTCGGGGTCGGCGCCGCCGCACCGGTCGCCGCCGAGGTGGGCCCGGTGGGTGAAGTAGGCGTCCAGGTAGGCGTGCGCCCGGGGGCGTTCGGGGGAGCGGGCGCGCCGGACGGCCGCCCAGCCGCTGTCCGGGAGGCCGGTGGTGCCCAGGGCCGCCGGGACGGGAGCCGGTACGGCCTCGCCCGGGCGGGACAGCAGCCGCAGCCACGTCCCCAGCGCCTCCTTCAGGTCCTCCGGCCGCACCACCGCGTCCGCCGATCCCACCGCCACCTGCGACTCGGCCGTGTAGGCGGCGGGATCGGCGCCGGCCGGGCGGACGCGGGAGCCGGCGAAGCCCACCTGGGCGCCGGGCAGGGCGAGGATCACGTCCGCGCCGGCCCCGAGGGTGGCCCAGCCGCCCCCGGTGGTCGGGTCCCGCAGGACCGCTATCTGGGCCCGGCCCGCCTCCCGGGTGAGCACCGACTGCCGGGCCACCCGCTGGAGCTGGGTCAGCGCGACCATGCCCTCCTGCATCCGGCTGCCCCCGGTCGCGATCAGCGGCACGACGGGCAGGTGGTGGTCCCGGGCGTACGTGTACGCCGCCGCCAGCCGGTCCCCGGTGCGTTCGCCCAGGGAGCCGCCGAGGAAGCCGAACTCGAACGCGATCAGCACGGCCCGGGCGCCGGTCACGGTCGCGGTGCCGCAGACCACCGACTCCTCCTCGCCGGTGCGCTCGGCGGCGCGGGCGCGCGAGGCGTCGTACCCCTGCCAGCGCAGCGGTCCGTCGGGGGCGGACTCCCGGGCGGGCGCCGGGAGTCCGGTGAAGCTGCCGTCGTCCGCGACGAGGGCGAGCATCTCGCGCGCGGAGCGCCGGTCAGCCATCGGCCAGCGCCCGCTTCATGATCTTGCCCATGTCGTTGCGCGGCAGGGCGTCCAGGTAGCGCACGACGCGGGGCCGCTTGTGCGGGGCGAGCCGCCGGGCCACGTGCCCGGCCAACTCCTCGGTGCCCGGCGGCGCCTGCGGATCGACCGGGACGATCCAGGCGACGATCCGCTCCCCGAGATCGGCGTCCGGCTCCCCGGTGACCGCCGCCTCCCGCACCCCCGGGTGTTCCAGCAGCGCGTTCTCGATCTCGCCCGCCCCGATCTTGTAGCCACCGCTCTTGATCAGGTCGGTCGCCTTGCGCCCCACGATCCGCACGTACCCGTCGGGCTCGCGCACCGCCATGTCCCCGGTGCGGAACCAGCCGTCGGCGGTGAACGCGGCGGCCGTGGCGTCGGGCCGGTTCAGATACTCGGTGAACAGGTTCGGCCCGCGCACCTGGATCTCCCCGACGGTCTCCCCGTCGAGGGCGGCGATCTCCGAGCCGTCCTCCTCCACCAGCCGCAGCCGCACACCGGGCAGCGGCACCCCGACCGTTCCGGCGCGGGGCTCCCCGTCGGCGCGCACGCTGGTGTTCATCAGCGTCTCGGTCATGCCGTAACGCTCGATCACCCGGCGCCCGGTGGCCGCCGCGATCCGCTCGTGGTCGTGGACCGGCAGCGCGGCCGAGCCCGAGACCAGCAGCCGGGCACCGCCGAGCGCCTCGGCCAGTTCCGGGTCGCCCGGCAGGGCCTCGGCGATGCGGTGGTACATCGTCGGCACCCCGAACAGCATGGTCGCGCCGTCGGCCAGCTCGCGCGCCACGCCCTCGGTGGAGAACCGGCCCAGGTGCCGCACCGAGCCGCCGCGCCGCAGCGGCCCGAGGACACCGAGCACCAGCCCGTGCACATGGAACAGCGGCAGCCCGTGCACCAGCACGTCCGCCGCCGTCCACCGCCAGGCCTCCGCCAGCGCGTCCAGCGTCGCGGCGAGGGCCCGCCGGGGCAGTACGGCACCCTTGGGCGGGCCGGTGGTGCCGGAGGTGTAGACGATCAGCGCCGGGTCCTCGTCGGACACGCCGGCGGACGGGACCGGGGCGACGGCGGCCGCGTCCACGTCGACGCGCTCCAGCTCCCCCAGGGCGGCGGGCAGCCGGGCGCCCGGCGCGGCCAGCACCGTCCGGGGCGCGCTGTCGGAGACGATGTGCGCCAGCTCCTTCTCGCCCGACTTCGGGTTGAGCGGCACGGCGGCGGCCCCGGCGAGCAGCACCCCGGTCACGGCGACGGCCGTCTCCAGCTCGGGCGTGGCCCACACGGCCACCCGCCCGGCCCCGGCGATCCGCGCCGCCACGGCCCCGGCGGCCCCGGCCAGCTCGCCGTACGTCGACGACCGCTCGCCGAACCGCACCGCGACCCGCGTGGGCGGACCGTCCGTCAGGGCGGGAAAGAGGGAGGACACGCGGCGGACTCCTTCGCTCTCGGGACCATCTGCGTCCTTCCTACACCACCGGGTCCCCGGGGGTCGCCGGCCGTCCGGCCGCGGCGGGCGCGGTGACGTCGGCGACCACACAGGTCACGTTGTCGGGGGCGCCCGCCGCGAGGGCCGCGTCCACCAGCGCCCGCACCGTGCCCCCGGGCCCGGCGCCGCCCCCCAGCAGCCGCGCGATCCGGGCGTCGGGCACCGCCTCCGTGAGACCGTCCGAGCACAGCAGGTACCGGTCGTCCGGCAGCGGCTCCTGGAGGCGCAGGTCCGGCACCGGATCGGCCCCGCCGGTCAGGGCCTTGAGCAGCATCAGCGAGCGGGGTTCGACGCGATGGTCCTGGGTGAACCGGTACAGCTCGCCGTCGCGCAGCAGGTACGCCCGCGAGTCCCCGATGTGCGCGAGGGCCAGCCGGGACCCGGTCCACAGCAGGGCGGTCAGCGTGGTGCCGGCGTCGTTCGCGCCGCCGGTCAGGTTCCGCACCGCCTCGCCCGCGCGGCGCACCGCGTCCTCCAGGGCGCCCAGCACCCCGTCCGCGGGCGGCTCCTGCGCCTCGTCCAGGAAGCGCAGCGCCGCCACCGCCGCGCCGCTCGCGGACCGGCCCGCCGGGCCGAACCCGTCGGCCACGGCGAGCAGTCTGCGGCCCGCGTACACGGTGTCCTGGTTGGCCGGGCGCACCAGCCCGCGGTCGGTGTGCGCCGAGTGCCGAAGTTCCAGCATGGTCATGGGTTCCCTTCCCGGTTCGCCGGTCAGCTCCGCGACGAGGAACGCGGCGAGGTCCCGCCGTACGGCCGTCTCCGCCTCGACCCGCGCCCAGTACGCGCCGATCTCCCGCGCGGCCTCGGCCGGCGGCAGCGCGCACACGGCGCGTATCCCGGCCAGCGGCATCCCGAGCCGCCGCAGCCAGGCCACGAGCCGGGCCCGGCCCAACTGGCCGGCGGCGTAGTACCGGTAGCCGGTGTCCGGGTCGACCCGGGCGGGCCGCAGCAGCTCCGACTCGTCGTACAGCCGCAGCGCCTTCGGCGACAGCCGGCTCAGCCTGGCGAACGCCCCGATCGTCAGCAGTTCCATCGCATCCGCGCCTCTCGTCGTCCGCCACCGATGCTGGGGCTTCACCGAAGGTGAAGGTCAAACCCCCTGTCCCGGTTCCGGGCCGCTTGTTAGCCTCGCCGGTGTTCGAACCGCCGTACGACAGGGAGTCCGCCGTGCCCCGCATAGCCCTCGCCACCTACGACCCCGGTGCCGGGCCGAGCAAGGACCGTGATCTGCCGGTGCTGGTGCGGGCCCTGAACGACGCCGGGGCGCGGGCGGACGCCCCCTTCTGGGACGACCCGGACGTGGACTGGGCCGGGTACGACCTGGTCGTCATCCGCTCGCCCTGGGACTACAGCTGGCGCGCCGAGGAGTTCGCGCACTGGCTGGAGCGGGTGGGGCGGGTGACCCGGGTCGCCAACCCGCTCGACGTCGTGCGCTGGAACACCGACAAGCGGTACCTGGGCGACCTGGCCGCGGCCGGGGTGCCCACCGTGCCCACGCGCTACATGGCCCCGGGCGAGCCCGTCGCCCTGCCGTCCGACCACGAGTACGTGATCAAGCCGACGTCCGGCGCGGGCGCCCGCTTCGCCGCCCGCTACACCCCCGCCGAGCACGACACGGCGCTGCGGCAGCTCGCCCGGATGCACGCCGAGGGCTTCACCGCGATGGTGCAGCCCTACCTCACGGGCATCGACGTCACCGGGGAACGGGCGCTCCAGTTCTTCGGCGGCCGGCTGCTGCACGCGAGCCGCAAGGCGGCCGTGCTCACGCCCGGGACACCGTACGACGCCGACAAGGTCGCCCACCCGGACCTCACCCCCTGGCAGCCGACGGACGCCGAACTCGCCGTCGCCGAGAAGGCGTTGGCGGCGGTGCCCACCCGCGCTCCGCTGCTCTACGCCCGCGTGGACCTCGCCGACGGCCCGGACGGCGCGCCCCGCCTGATGGAACTGGAACTGGTGGAGCCGAACCTCTTCCTCTTCCTGCACCCGGACTCGGTGCCGCACGTGGCGACGGCGATCCTGGCCGAGGCCGAGGCCGAGGCCGAGGCCCCGGCCTAACCGCCGACCGTCTCGCGGCACGCCCCCGCGTACGCCCGTACCAGCGGACGCTCCCCGGCCTCGCGCCGCCAGGCCAGCGCGTACCGGCTGGGTCCCACCCCCCGGACCGGGCGGGTGACGACCCCGCCCAGGCTGATCAGCGGCGCGTTGCCCGCCGCGACCAGACAGATCCCGAGCCCCGCGACCAGTGCTTCGTACGTCTCCTCCGCCCCGGCGATCTCCGCGCCGATCCGCGCCGGCCGGCCCGCACGGGCGTCCAGGGCGAGCCAGTGGTCGCGCAGCACCCCCGCGCCGGGCGGCAGGGCGAGGAACGGCTCGTCCAGCAGCTCGGCGAAGTCCAGTTCGGTGCGGGCGGCGAGCGGGTGCGTCTCCGGCAGGGCCACCAGCCGGGCCTCCCGCGCGACGACGACCCAGTCGTACCGCTCCTCGTCCGGCAGCGGCAGCCAGACGAACGCGGCGTCCACGGCCTGGCCCGCGAGACCCGCCGTCGGGTCCTCCCAGCTCGACTGGCGCAGCCGGACGGTGACATCGGGGTGGGCGGCGGTGAAGCGGGAGCGGATGGCCGGCAGCAGCCCGCCCCGGCCCGGGCTGGTGCTCATGCCCACGGTGAGCGTGGCCCGCTGGGCCGCCTTGGCCGCCTCCACGGCGTCCGCGCCCGCCGCCCACGCGGCCAGCACCGCCCGGGCGTGCGGCAGCAGCGCCTCGCCCGCGGCCGTCAGCGCCACCCCGTGCCGGTCCCGGCACAGCAGATCGGCCCCCAACTGCCGCTCCAGCGCCCGGATCTGCTTGCTGAGCGCGGGCTGGGAGACGTACAGCCGTTCGGCCGCGCGGGTGAAGTGCAGTTCCTCGGCGACGGCGACGAAGTACCGCAGATCCCGTGCGTGCACATCAAGGGTCATAGCCATGGGTTATCACCAGGGGTCTTGGACGGGCAACGGGGCACGGCGCGAAGCTGGTGCGCATCGGGGGACGGCACGGGGCCGCCCGCGGGACCAGGGGAGCTGACATGAACAAGGTATGGCTGGTGACCGGGGCGAGCAGCGGGTTCGGGCGGACCATCACCGAAGCGGCCGTAGCCGCCGGTGACGTGGTGGTCGGCGCGGCCCGGCGCCCCGAGGCCCTGGACGACCTGGTCGCCGCGCACCCCGACCAGGTCGAGGCGCTGCGCCTGGACGTGACCGACATCGCCGCGGCGGAGGCGGCCGTGGCGGACGTACTGACCCGGCACGGCCGGATCGACGTGCTGGTCAACAACGCGGGCCGCGCCCATGTCGGGGCCGTCGAGGAGACCGGCGACCAGGAGCTGCGGGACCTGTTCGACCTGCACTTCTTCGGTCCCGCGGCGCTGGTGCGGGCGGTGCTGCCCGCCATGCGGGAGCGGCGCTCCGGGGCGATCGTGCAGATGAGCAGCATGGGCGGCCAGCTGTCCTTCGCGGGCTTCGGGGCGTACAGCGCGACCAAGTTCGCGCTGGAGGGCATGTCCGAGGCGCTCGCGGACGAGGTCGCCGAGTACGGCGTCAAGGTGCTGATCGTGGAGCCGGGCGCCTTCCGCACCTCCCTCTTCGACGCCCGCCGCACCGCGGTCAGCGCCGACAGCGGGCTGTACGCCAGGGTCGGCGAGACCCGCGGCGACGTGGCGGAGGGCGACGGCGCCCAGCCAGGCGACCCCGCCAAGGCCGCGGCCCTCGTCCTCGCCGCGCTGGAGGCCGACCGCACACCGCTGCGGCTGCCGCTCGGGGACGACGGGGTGAGCGCGGTGCTGGCCCATCTCGACCAGGTCCGCGCGGACGTGACCGAGTGGGAGAAGCGGACCCGGGCGACGGGCTTCGACGACTGAGCCGGTGGCGCTCAGGCCACGACGGCGGTCCGCTGGAGCAGGCCCCAGGTGAACTCGGCGACCACCTCGCGCGGCACGCCGGCACGGTCGGGCGCGGTGAGGGCGAGGCCCCAGCGGGTCGGGGCGGTGCCCTCCAGCGGGCGGGCCGGCGGGAAGGCGCGGGCGGCCTCGTCCACGGTGCAGGACCAAGGGGTGAGGTCGTCCAGGGTGTGCAGGGCCGGTACGGGAGCGCCGGGCGCGCGGACCAGCCACTCGTTCCACACGGCGCCGCCCGGCCCCACCAGCACCTCGAAGCGCAGCTCGGGCCAGAGGGGAAGGGCCCAGCGGCGGGCCTCGCAGTCGACGTCGCCCAGTCTGCGCGGCAGCACGGCCTCCGGCTCGCCGAGGACCGAGCGGTAGCGGGCGGCGGCGGACCGGGACCGCGGCGAACGCACCATCGCCTGCCAGCGCTTGTTGGCCTCCCGCATGTCCGCGGCCGACACCCCGAGCCGCCGTCTGGCCTCGTCCACCAGAACGGGGTTGTGATCGCTCATCCGCCGCAGCAACACCAGTTGGAAATCAAGGGCCACGCCTCCCATGGTGCGCCCTCGGGGACCCGTCACTCGGGCACCCGGACACCGGAGCGCGGCACGGCCCCCGCGAGGACGCGGACCGCCGCCACCTCCCGGCGCCGGCGCAGCGCCCCGGAGATCTCCCCGATCTCCCGCAGCAGCGCCGAGGGATCGGCGTCCGCCGCCGGGGCCGCCCCGCCCCGGCCCCGCTCGACGGCGTCCAGGACGCCCACCGCCGCGGCCAGCGCCCGCGCCCGCGCCGGGTCGTGGCCGAGGGACACCGCCGCCGCGTACGCCCGCCGCTCCAGCCCGGCGTCCAGCCGCCGCGCCAGCGGCAGCAGCGCGTCCCGGATGAACGTCTCCCGCCGCGTCAGCCGCAACCCGGCCGGCGCCCGCAGCGCGAAGCGGGGCCCCGGGACACCGCCGGCGTCCCGCAGCAGCCGGTACAGCGGCCCCAGCCGGTGATGGGCGAGCCGCAGGCGCAGCCGGTCGTGCAGGGCCTGGCCGGCGTGCGGCAGGATGAACCCGGCGGCCAGCAGGATCGCCGCGAGCGAGGCCACCGGCGGTGCCAGGTTCGTGCTCAGCCAGTCCGGGGAGCGCCCGCACCACCGCGCGACGACGGCGCCGAGCTTCGCCCCGTCGTAGAGCAGGCTCAGCGCGTACCCCCCGCCCAGCAGCCGCAGCCCCCACCGCAGCCAGACGTCCAGCCCCCGGTCACCGGCCCAGTCCCGGATCAGCCGGAGGCTCAGCGCGCACGCGACGGCGTGCGCCAGCAGATAGAGCAGGATCTCCTCGCGCATGAACGGCGTGCGCGCGTAGTACGTGTCCAGGTCCCGCACCCGCTCCACCGGCACGTCGGCGAGCAGGAACAGCACCCACAGCAGGGCGATCACCCCGGAGTACACCGAGACCACCCAGCGCGTCGCCCGCCGCGTGACCGCCGACCGCTCGGGCAGCCCGTTGCGCCAGGTGACGATGAACAGCAGACACGCCCCCGAGTTCGCGGCGATCAGCGAATAGCACCAGGGAGCCGCGAAGTTGGCGACCCCGGTCAGCCGGTTCAGCCACGCGATCATCGACGGCATGCAGAACACGAACACCGCGGCGGCGAGCACCAGCACCCCGCCGACCGCGCGCAGCAGCGGGTCCCGCCACAGCCGGATGATCGTGGGCAGCTTGAGCACCAGCGCGGCGGTCAGCAACACCGTGGGGACCCAGAAGGAGATGTACAGGTGGCCGAGCAGCGCCGACGGATCCAGCGCCAGCGTGCTCACCGTGCGGCTCCGCCCCGTCCGCGGTAGCCGAGGGCGCGCTGCGGCGGGGCGGTCGCGGCATCCCCCAAACCGGCGCCGGGAGCGGCCCCGGTTCCGGTGAGCCGGGGCCGCAGCAGCGTGGCGAGCCGGTGCCCGAAGTCGTCGGCCTCCGCCTCGTCCGCCTCCCGGGACCCGTTGCGCGCCGCCACCGTCAGCGCCGTGTCCGGCCAGCCCGGCGTCTTCGCGAACGCCCGCGCCGCCGCGTCCCCGGCGAGGTGATGGTGCCGGTGCCCGGCGTGCAGGTGCCACAACTCATGGCCCAGGATGACCAGTTGCTGCACGTCCTCGGCCCGCTCCTCCACGATCACCAGGTCGAAGTCCGCGAACTCCACCCACAGACCCGTGACCTCGATCTCGTCCGGGAAGCGTTCGAACCGCAGCTCCAGCGGCCGGCCGCCGCGCAGCGCGCTCATCTCCTCGCACAGCGCCCGGCACAGCCCCCGTACGTCGCCGGGCGCTTCGGGCCGGGCGCGGACGGCCGCGGACAGCTCGCCCGCGAGGGTGCGCATGGCCGAGCCGGGCCCCGGGCGCCGCAGCCGTGCGGTCAGCCGGGCCGCCCGCCCCCGCGCGTCCGCGATGCCCATCCGTGCCCCTTCCCGCCGACAGCCCAACCGTCCGAGCGTACGCGCCGGGATATGCCCCCGTCACGCGGTCGCACGCCCCCGGCCCGCGGCGACCGCCCCTCCCCGACGCGCCGTCTCAGCGGCCGGGCGACGGCACCACCGACACCTCGGTCCCGCCGAGCGCCCGGCCGAGCAGCGACAGCCGCACCGTCCCCGGCCCCGACAGCGTCGTGAACTCCGAGAGCACCGCCAGCGCCAGCGTGTTCTCGCCCCGCGTCCGCAGGATGCCGTTGGGCAGCACGAACGTGTGCTGCGGGCCCACGTTGTTGATGTACTGCCCGAGGTTCCAGCCGTTGAGGAAGATCTGCGCCCGGTACGCGCGGTACGGATCGTCTTCCAGCGTCAGCCCCACGGACGCGTCGACGTCGCCGGGCACCGCCAGCCGGAAGGACGTCCGGTACCAGGTCACCCCCTGGTACCGCGCCGCCACCGGGAAGCGCACCGGCTCCCAGTCGCGGTCCGCGAAGCCCGGCAGGTGCCAGCCCTCCCGCTCCCCGTGCAGCCCGCCGTTGTTCAGCGGGCCGCGCACCGGGTCCGGCCGCCCCTCGCCCTGGATGCGCCAGACGACCTCGGGCGACGCCCCCGTGAAGACGGCCGCCGTCAGCCCGCGGGCCGCCTTGTGGGCGTCGTCGGCCCTGCCGTCCTGGTCGTGCTGCATCCGCCGCACGAGCACCGACAGCACATGCCGGCCGGGGGAGCGCAGCTCCGCGCGCACCGGGAAGGCGGCCGTGTCCGTCCAGGTGCCCTTGCGGAGGGTGTCCCGGTCCGGCACCGGCATCCGGTGCGTGCCCAGCGGTTCGCCGTCCAGCCAGGCCATCAGCAGGCCCTGCGTGCCGGTGCTGTAGCCGAGCGCGACCTCCTCGATGCCGCGGGCGTCGTCGAAGGTGCCCCGGTACCAGACGTCGCCGTAGTGGAAGCCGTAGTCGTCGGCGAAGAGCACCGGCTGCCCGGCGGGCACCGCGGTGGTGCTGAACGACGTCTTCTTGTCGGCGGTCCGCCAGCCGGAGTCGTCGTAGCCGGGCCCCGCCTCCGGGTTCTCCCGCCGCATCCGCCAGCCGCCGAGCCGGGGCAGCCGCACCTCGGGCACGCCGGGCAGCGGGCCGGTGGTCATCAGGCTGCCGGACAGGGTCACCCGCACCGGCAGCCGGCGGCCGTTCCACACCAGGGTGTCGATGCCGCGCGGCCCCCACACCTCCATGCTGGTGGTCTCGGCGATGTCACCGGTCAGATGGACCTCGCGGCCGCGCACCTCGGCGTGGCGCAGCAGGGCGGGGCCGTAGACCAGCACGGTGCCGGACGGGGTGTCGTACGGGAACAGGCGTACGGCGGTGGCGTCGTCGGCGAGCAGGAGCAGCAGCGGGCGGTCCCGCCCGCCCTTCTCCACCAGCACCCGGATCAGACCGCCCTGCCCCAGCGGCGCGTTGACGTGCAGCCCGGTGTCGTCCAGGACCCACGCGGCCTCCGGGTCCAGGCGCAGCACGTCGGGCTCGTCGGGGCAGTCGACCAGCAGCTCGGCCATCTCGCCCTTGGGCCCGGTGAACACGGCGATGTCCTGCCGGCCCGCGGTCACGCGCATCGACGGCTGGACGCTCGCGTACTTCAGCTTCCGCGGCCCCAGCGAGAGGTTCGCGGCCACCAGCCTGGCGTCCCGGGCGGGCACGCTGACCCGCAGGTCGCCCGCGGCGGTCGGCAGATCGGCGGTGACCGTGTCGTCGCCGTCGTTGCGGGCGACGTACACATGGGCGCCGGTGTCCGGGTTGGTCAGGTGGTAGACCTTCAGACCCTCGGCCCGCACGTCCGCCGCGCGGTCCAGCTTCGCGAAGTCCGGGACGCGTTGCAGCAGATGACCGAGCTGGTGCATCGGCGCGATCTTGTCGGTGACCTGGCGGGCCTCGTCGATGGCCGCGCCGTAGTCGTACGACGTGTAGACGACCGGCGCGGGCAGCCAGCCCCACGAGGTCCCGCCGAAGGTCATGTAGACGTTGTGCAGGGTCAGGCCGTTGGCCAGGTTGGTCAGGTAGAAGCGGCGCTCGTAGGCGGCGTCCCGGGTGCGCCGCGCCTGCGCGTACCCCTTGCCGTCGAAGAAGGCGCCGCCCCACGGGTCGAACCAGCCGCCGCCGAACTCGGGCACGAACCCGGGCGTCGACGGCGAGGCGCTCGCCCCGCCCTTGGCGCCGCCGGGCCCGAACGTCCCCCAGTCCGGCGGGGTCGCCTGCGGCGAGGGGTACCCGTCGAAGCCGTACAGCCAGCCGCCGCGCTCCGAGCCGGTGTCGAACGAACCGGGGGTCCAATAGCCGTTGCGGCCCTTGTCGTTGTGGAACAGCGGTACGTCGATGCCGTCGGCGCGCACCTTCTTGTACAGGTGGGACATGTAGGCGCGGCTGCCGGCCGAACCCACCCGCGCGTCGTACTCGTTCTCGATCTGGTAGAGCAGCACGGTGCCGGTGCCCTGGGTGAACAGGTGCGCGCGGGCGATGCGGTTCACCTGCGTCAGCCACTCGTCGACGTGCGCCAGGTACTCCGGGTCGTCGGACCGGGCCCGGCCCTCGGCCGCGGTCAGCCAGCCGGGGAAACCGCCGCCGTCCACCTCGGCGTTGATGTAGGGGCCGGGCCGCAGGATGACGTACAGCCCGGTCTCGGCGGCCGTGCGCAGGAACAGGTCCAGGTCCCGGACACCGGTGAAGTCGTACCGGCCGGGCGCCGGCGAGTGGTAGTTCCAGGCCACGTAGACGCTGACGGCGTTGTAGCCGTGCGCCCGCATCTTCTGGAGCACGTCCCGCCACAGGGACGGGCTGGGCAGCCGGAAGGGGTGCAGCTCGCCGGACCAGACCACCAGCCGTTTGCCGTCGACCAGCAGGGAGTAGCGGTCGTACCCGATGGTGTGCCGCTCGCCGTCCGCGCCGGGCGGGGCGGGCGCCGGACCGGTCGGCACGGTGCGCGCCGCGAACGCCGAGGACGCCCCCGGGCCGCCGCTGCCGCCCAGGGCGAGACCGAGCGCGGCCGAACCGGCCAGGGCACTGAAGGTACGTCTGCTGAGCGCCAAGGTGGAGCCTCCGGGCGATCTTACGGGGCGCGGATGCGGCCATTCTCCACGCGGGGGCGTCCCACAATGGACCCATGAGGATCTCGGCACGGGCGGACTACGCGGTACGGGCGGTACTGGAGTTGGCCGTACGGCAGGGTAACGGCCCGGTGAAAGCAGAGGAAATCGCGGCCGCGCAGGGGATCCCGCACAAGTTCCTGGAGGGCATCCTCGGCGATCTGCGCCGCGCCGGGGTGGTGGACAGCAGGCGCGGCGGGGGTGGCGGTTACCGGCTCGCGCGCCCGGACACGGCGATCACCGTGGCGGACGTGATCCGCGCGGTGGACGGCCCGATCGTCTCGGTGCGCGGCGAACGCCCCACGGGGCTCTCCTACACGGGTACGGCCGAACCCCTGCTCCCCCTGTGGATCGCGCTGCGCGCCAACGTCCGCCGCATCCTGGAGGGCGTCACGGTCGCGGACCTGGCGGCGGGCGCCTTGCCGGAACCCGTACGGTCCCTGGCGGCGGAACCGGCGGCCTGGGAGAACCCCTGACGCGCGACGGGCCGGTGCGAGGCACCGGCCCGTCCCTGGGGTGGAGCGTGTGTCAGCGGCGGCGTCCGGCCAGACGCCTACGGCTCACGTAGACGACGGCCGTGCCCGCGCCGAGCAGCAGGGCGACGAGGGAGACCAGCCTTCCCACGTTCGCCATGCCGGTGCTGGCGAGGGGCCCGCCGCCACCCTGGTGCGTGCCGCCCCCCGGAGCGGCGGGCGTACCGGCGGCCGGCGGTGCCGAGGCCGGGGGAGTGGACGCCGGGGGACCGGACGACGGCGGGGCGGAGGGCGTCGGCGGCACCTTCGTGGGGATGTAGACGCCGGCGTCGATGGTGTGGTCGACACCGCCGGGCTTCGCCGGCGCGGTGACCGGCGCCGATCCCTTGCACAGCCGGCCGGAGCGGGGCGGGGTCACATTGGAGTCGTGCGCCCGGTCGGCGCCGGCCCGCGGCAGGGTGAACCGCAGCTTGGTGGCCGGCGGCTGTCCCGGCACATCGGTGGTGTCCGCGGTGCACACGTCGAACTCCACGGTGTACTTCGCGCCCGGCGTCAGCTGGTAGTCGGCGCCGACGCCGCCGAAGTAGTACTCGCCGTCCGCGTCGGTCCTGGTCGTGGCGACCTGCTTGCCGTCGGCGTCCAGCAGGTTGATCGTGGCGTCCGGCAGCAGCACCTGCCCGGCGTCCTGGATGCCGTTGTGGTCGCCGTCGTACCAGACCACGTTGCCGATCTGGATCGGGGCGTTCGCCGCGGCGTACGCGATGTCGCCGAGGCCGCCGGCCTTGCCGAACCCGTTCTGGTTCAGGCCGATGAACTGGTAGGCGTTGGCGTTCGGGTCGTTGCCCGGGCCCGCGCCGGTGGTGATGTCGTAGTAACCGGTCCCGTCGGTGGCGACATGGGCGGTCGGGTCCATCTGCGTGGTGACGACCCACTGCTGCTGCGGGATGTAGGCGACCGAGCCCAGCGAGCTCTCCTGGTGCGGACCGGGCTGGTCCGGCGCGCCGAGGTTCGGGAAGAAGTCACCGGGGAAGTACTCGACGACACCGGCGGACTCGGCACCGTCGACGACGGCGCCGGTCGCGTGGTTCGGGCAGTTCCCGGTGCCTTCCCACGCGTACCCGCCCTCGGGATCGGCGCAGGCCATGGTGATGTCACCGCCGGCCATGCCGTTCTCCGGGGTGTCGTCGCCCTGCCTCGGGTCCAGCCCGCCCCAGCTGACCACGTCCATGAACCGGTCGCGGAAGCCGAGGATCAGGGAGCCGTCGCGGGCGAAGGCCATGCTGGCCAGCTCCGGCTGCGGGTCGATCATCGTCCCGTTCACCTTGAGGCTGTCCCAGTCCTTCAGGCTGGAGTTCCACGGGTTCCAGAAGTGGGCCTGGGGGAAGGCGGAGTCGCCGGAGAGGACGTTCCCGCGCTCGTAGGTCAGCGGGTGGGTCAGCACGGGGGTGAACCGCTTGCCGTCGTAGGTGGAGACGACGACATTCAGGTCCTCGCGCTTCTGTGTGCTCTCCGCGCTGCACACGCCGCCGACGTAGAGGGTGTTGTCGTGGGCGGCCAGGCCGAACGGCCGCCAGTCGGCGGACGAGGCGCAGCCCGGGTCGGGGATCGGCACGGTCGCCCTGGGCGCCGAGGCGGTCGTCCCGGTCGCGTCGAAGCTCACCAGCGAGCGGGTGCGCAGGTTCACCGCGTACAGGGTCCGGCCGTCCTCGGACAGGGCGAGACCGCCGATGGACTCCTTGCCCGGCGCGTCGGTGAACCCGGCGTCCTTGATCATGCGGGCGGTGTCGTGCGCGGTGACCGTGGCGCCCGGCACCTTCGCGAACAGCTTCGGGGCGCCCCCGCCGGTGGTCGGCACGGTGTAGATCGCGTCACCGCCGTCCGGCCCGTACGGGGTGTAGCGGCGGGCGAACTCCGACTGGAACAGCCGCTGGTGGCCGCGGTCGTAGGCGAGCCCGAAGGTCGTGCCCACCTGCTCCTGCGTGGCGAGCACGTCCGGGCAGGCCGTCTGGTCGGGGCAGGTGCCGCGGGTCTTGGTCCCGAAGGCCACCAGTGCCCGGGTGTCGGTTCCGCCGGCGGCGTTCTGCACCGGCACGAAGTACCGCGTGTCCGGCAGCGCGTAGTCAGCCGGGTTCCAGACGCCGGTGATCACCGAGGCGTTCTTGCCGCCCGAGACGTCCACGAACGTGGTGAAGCTGTCGAAGTGGTTCTCCGCCGTCGAGGCCGGCGCCGCCCGCAGGTAGCCGCTGTAGGGCGCCGGTACCGTGACGTCCACGCGGTACCGGCCGCCGGTCAGCGAGGCCGACGGGGCGACCACGACCTTTCCGGTGGCGTCCGTGACGCCCGAGACGTGATGTCCCGCGGCGTCGGTGACGGTGACCTTCATTCCTCGTTGCGGCACGTCCATGGTCGTGTTGATCACGCCGGTGCCGAAGAAGTCCCGCAGTGTCTCGACGGTCAGTGTGCCGTCGGAGGTCGAGGCGCCGGCCTGCTCGGCGCCCGTCGCGATCATGCCTGTGGCACCGCCCGTCAGCAACAGACAGGACAGGCCCACCCGCACCAGCCTACGTAATGGCATCGCATTCCTTTGCGTCGTCTACGTCATCGCCCGACTCGGCACAACTCGACAGCAATCCCCGTGCGAACCATACAAGTTGACGCACTGTCATTTATACGGAAACGGAAAAGTCGGGGAGGTGGTGGAAGGGCCTGTTAGCATCCCGGCGCGTGCGGACCATGAAGAGCAAACGGGGTCTTCCGCGGCGCGTGGCAGACGGACGCCGCCGCCGGCCGAAGTTACGCTGGGCGGTGGCCGGGCTCGCCCTCGCGGCCGCCGCGGCGACCGCGTTCGTCCTCGTCGGGAACGGCGGCGATGCGAGCGGCAGGCGCGCGTTGACGCCGGACGAGGCGAACCGGCTGGCGATCACGCGGTTCCGCAACTACCAGGCGGGCGGCCGCGCGGTGACGATCACCGTGCCGAGCGCGGCGGGCGGGCTGGTCGTCACCGGGTCCGTCGACTACCGCGCCGAGATCGGGTACGGAGTGGTGCACGGCAGCGGGCGCGACGCGTCCGGCGACGGGCTGATCCAGTGGACGGCCACCACCGTCCTGGTCCACCCCATGGCCGACGCCCCCGCCACGGCGCCGCCGTCGCCGCCCGCGTCCGGCTGGTACCGGCGCCCGCTCCAGAAGTCCGGCAGTTCCCTGGACAGTTCGCTGGCCATCACGCTCGGCCTCGGCAGCGACCGGCCGGACAACGCCGAACTGCTGCCGCAGAACGGTGCCGCCCGGCTCGGCCACGACACCGTGCACGGCCGTCCGGTGGACGTGATGACCGGCCCGGACGCCCGTGCCAGGGCCGGTACGGCGGACACCGTGCGCTACTGGATCGGCTCGGACGGCACGATGTACCGGGTGCAGGCCGGCGTGGCGTCCGAATCCCGGCCGCTCGTCATCGACTTCGGCACCGGCGGGTACACACCGGTGCGGCCCGCACCCGGCATCACCCCCACGCGCTAGCTGTATTGACCCGCGGCGATCACGGAGTCTTCACTCGTGCCCCCGCCGCGAGCAGCGACGGCGGCGGCAGCGGGACGTCCGCGGTGTCCGGCAGCGCCGGGACGGCCGGGACCGTGGTGGCGCCGGCGGTGGTGGCGTTCGGGAACTGCGGCTGCGGGCCGGGCGCGGCCACGTCGGTGAACGGGATGCCCCGGGGCGCCGCCGGCTTCGACCAGGTGCCGGACGGCGTGGGCGAGCCGGCGGGCGGCGGACAGGCCGCGGTGGCCGCGAGCCGGGCGGGCACGGTGGTGCGCAGCGTGTTGCCGCTCAGGCAGTTGCCCTTGCCGCGGGTGGCGGAGGGGAACGTCCAGCCGACGTCGACGCCGTTGGCGGCGAAGGTGTTGTCCGTGATCCGGTTGTCGTCGGAGGGCAGGTCGGCGGTCGCGGTGATCACGAACCCGGCGTCGGCGTTCCCGGTGATCCGGTTGCGCAGGAACCGGTTGCCGCTGCCGCCGTCGACCCCGACGCCGATGCCCCAGCCCCCGTCGGCCTGTTCGGGGGTCCCCGGCTGCTGGTTGTCCGCGATCAGGTTGCCGGCGACGACCGCGCCGCGCTGCGGCAGCAGCTTCTCCTGGTGGTCGGAGTCGGTGGTCAGGCCGACGCGGTTGCCGACGAACCGGTTGCCCACCACGTACATGTCCCCGCCGGCGTTGGTGCCCTCGTAGCCGACCGCGTTGAGCTCGGCGATGTTGTCCCGCACCACGACCCGGCACGGCTTGCACTGCCCGACGTAGATCCCCGAGTCGGCCCCGCCCGAGGCGTAGGAGTGCTCGATGACCCCGTTCTGCGCGGAGAACGCGTAGATGCCGTACAGCCCGTTGCGGGTCGCGGTCACGTACGAGACCAGGAACGACTTCAGGAAGGAGACGGGCTCGTCGCCGGTGTCGTAGCCGCCGCTGCGCCCCGGCAGCCCGGCGACGGCCGCCGCCGAGCCGGTCACCAGCACGCCGTTCTGCGTGTTGTTCCGCACGGTCAGGTTCTCCACGGCCACCCCGGGCGCCGCGACGACGACACCGTTCGGCTGCCGCAACCGTCCGTCGATGACGACCTTCTCCCGCGACTCGCCGCGCAGGGTGACGCGCGGCGTCCTGATCCTCACCGACTCGTGGTACTCGCCCGGCGCGACCAGCACCAGGTCGCCGGGCCGGGCCAGGGTCACCGCGTCCGAGATCGTCGGGGCGTCGGCGGGCACGTGGATCGTCACCCGGGCGCCGTCCGGCCGCCGTCCCTTGGCCGCGCCGTCGTCCCCGCCGCTGCCGCAGCCGGCCACCAGCGTCAGGGTGCCGAGTACCGCCGCCATCACGCGTAGAGCTAATCGAGGCATGATCCCAGAATGGCACGACGGACGAATTCCGCGCGGAAAACCGGAAGTTGGGCGTCATGTGCGAATCGGGTATGGCACTCTGCACCCCATGCGCCGAGCCGATCACCACCCGTCACGCCGCGCGTTCCTCGATGTCACCGGCGCGCTGGTGGCCACCGGCCTGGCCGCCGGGTGCACCGCGGACGCCGCCCGTCCGGGCCGGGCGGGCCCGGCGGCGACCGGCACGGCACGGGTGCCCGCGAGGGGCCGGCACCAGGCGGGCGTCACCCTTCCCCAGCCGGCCCAGCACCATCTGCTGGCCGTGGTGGCCGACCTCGGCGCCGGCGTGGCCCCCGGCCCGCTGCTCGCCGAACTCGGCACCGCCATCGCCGCGTTGACCTCCGGCAAGGATTCGCGCCTGCTCGGGCTGGAGCCGGGCGACCTCACCGTGACCGTCGGCGTGGGCCCGCGGCTGGTGCGCGCGGCCGGCGCCTCGCTGCCCGGCGCGACGGACCTCCCGCGGTTCACCCGCGAGCGGATCGCCCCCCGCGCGCGCGGCGGGGACCTGCTGCTCCAGATCTGCGCGAGCGACGCCCCGGTCGTACCGGTCGCCGCCGCCGCGCTCCTGCACCAGGCCGGTGACCGCGTCCGCGAACGCTGGCGGCAGTCGGGCCACCGCGGCGCGGACGTGCCTGTCGGCGAGGGCCTGGCCGCACCCCGCAACCTGCTCGGTTTCATCGACGGCATCGTGGGTCCGCACACCGCCGCCGAACAGCGGCGCGACCTGTGGCTGGCCGGGCCTCCCGCGGTCGCCGGGGGCACCATCGCCGTGCTGCGGCGCATGGAGCTGGACCTGCCGCGCTTCGCCGCCCTGCCGGTGGCCCGCCAGGAGGCGGTCTTCGGACGGCGCCGGGACAGCGGAGCGCCCCTGTCCGGCGGCCCCGCGGCCGCGGGCCCGGAACTCGGCGCCAAGACGCCCGACGGACGCTATCTCGTGCCCGCGGACGCCCATGCGCGCAGGGCGCACGCCTCCGTGGTCGGGGTCGGCCTCATGCTCCGCCGCTCCTACGGCATCGACGAGCCCGCCCCCGGGCTGCTCTTCATCAGCTTCCAGAACGACCTGCGGACCTTCACCGCCACCCTCGCCCACATGGACGTCTCCGACGCGCTGCTGCCCTTCACCACGACGACCGCGAGCGCGACGTTCCTGATCCTGCCGGGCTTCGACCGCGGGCACCCGCTCGGTTCCGGCCTGTTCGGCCGATCGCCCTCCGGCTGATCACCGTGCGGCCGTCCCCGTCCGGCCGTTCACCCCCGCACCCGCAAGCGAGTTGTCCGATTTGGCGCTTGTTTGATGGGATCTGGTGGTCGGAAGGTGGAGGTGAGCGCATAAATCGGTAGACGGGGGAATGGTGCCATGCTCGAAGACGTCTTCGACGCCGAGAACCTGCCGGTGCGGGACCGGGTGGAGGCATGGCGGGAGATCACGGCGAGCGCGTTGATCCCCAACGAGTTCCGGATCGACCCGGCGGCCGAGTTCCGGGCGTCGCTGCGGGCCGCGAACCTCGGCGGCGCGCAGGTGGCGGCCATGACCTACGGGTCGCACCGGACCCGGCGCACCCCCCGGCTGATCCGGCGGTCCGACCCCGAGATGTACGCGGTGGGGCTCGTCCTGCGGGGCGTGCAGGGCATCCTCCAGGACCAGTGCCACGCCTCCCTCGACGCGGGCGAGCTGGTCGTGTACTCCACCTCGCACCCGTTCGAGGCCGTGGTGGACGTCGGGGACGGCGTCGCGGCCTCCGTGGTGGTGCAGGTTCCGAGGGCCCTGGTGCCGTTGCCGCCGAACCGGGTGAACCGGCTGCTGGCCGCGCGGCTGCCGGGCCACGAGGGGGTGGGGCGGCTGCTCGCGGGCTTCCTCGTCCACCTGTCCACGGACACCGGGCCGTGCCGCCCCGCCGACGGCCACCGGCTCGGCGGTGTCCTCGTGGACCTGCTCACCGCGTGGCTGGCGCACCACGCCGACGCGGTGGACCGGACACCGGCCGAGACCCGCCGGGGCGTCCAGCTGCTGGAGGTCCAGCACTTCATCCGCCGCCACCTGGGCGACGCCGGACTGACGCCGGCCGCCGTGGCCGCCGCCCACCACATCTCCCTGCGGTCCCTGCACCGCCTCTTTCGCGAGCACGCCGCGGGCACGACGGTCGCCGCGTACATCCGCGACCAGCGGCTGGCCGCCGCGCGCCGCGACCTCGCCGACCCGCGGCTGGCCTCCCGGCCCGTGCACGCGACGGCGGCCCGGTGGGGCTTCCCCCGGGCCGCCGACTTCACCCGCGCCTTCCGCACCGCGTACGGCACGACGCCGAGCGAGTACCGCGCGTCGGCTCAGTAGGCGATCCAGCCCTTGGACGAGGACGTGCGGTTGAACTGGAGGTAGAAGCCCGAGCCGTGCAGGACGCCCTTGGCGACGACCGTCCAGACGCCCGCCCTGGCCGACGTCCAGCCGTTGCACGCGCCGGTCTTCTTGAAGCAGACCTTGACGCTGAGGCTGACGTCGGACTTCACGTTGATGTCGTTGCAGCTGGTGGTCGTGTAGGCCCACTTTCCGGTGGCGGGCCAGTGCGCGTTGCTGCTGCCGCCGCCCGCCGTGCTGGTGTAGTACCTGGCGGTGTCGTAACAGGACGCCTTGACCGCCGGGCCCGCCTTCGGCGCGGCGCCGGCCGGTGCGGCCGCGAGCATGGTGCCGCCCGCCACCAGGACGGCGGCGAGGGCGGCGGGTGCGATACGGGTACGGGTGCGCATGGAGCTTCCCCCTTGACTGAGCGGTTCGGTCAGGGGAAATGCTGACGGCCGCCACCCCGCGGCGCGTTAGCACCGAGCGCCGACGGCTTGGCACTGCGTGCCTGCCGCGGGGGAGGGCGGTGCGGGCCGGGACCGCGGTCCCGGTGTCCTTCGGCGATCCCTTCGAACCCGCACCGAACCTTCACGGTCGTGCCTAGGAACGTGACGCGGGTGGACCTTAGTCTTCCGCGCGTCATGGACTACTGCCTCCCGTGCCGACGGCACCTCAACGGCGCCCTGGTCTGCCCCGGGTGCGGCACACCGGCCGACCGGCCCGCGGTCCCCGCGTGGGAGGAACGGGACCGGGAGGGCCCGGACCGGGAGAAGGCGGCGGAGACGGAGCCGGCGGAGACGGAGCCGCCGGGGGAACCCGTACGGTCCCGCTCGGAACGGCGTGGCCGCAGGGCCGCCGCCCACCGTCGCCGCCGTCGCCGCACCCTCCTGGTCGCCGCGGGCCTCCTGCTGGCGGCGGGCGGACTCGGGGCGGCCGAACTCGGCACGGACGCACCCCTGGCGCCGTTCGCCGGGGGCGGTGCGGACACGCCCGCCGCGGACGCCTCGGCGGGCGCCGGCGCGAGCGGCGCGGGCGGCGCCGCGTCCCCGGGCGGCCGTGCTGCCGTGCCGTCCCCGGGCGGTGCCGCTCCTTCCGCCTCCGGCTCCCCGGCGGCACGGGCGTCCGCGTCCGCCTCCGGTTCCGCGTCCCCCTCGGCCGGCACCTCCGCCACCGCCACGGACGAGCCGCCGTCGTCCCCGGCCGCCGGCAGCGGCGGCGCACCGGCCCCCACGAGCCCCGCCACCCCGCCGGCCACCGCCCCCGCCACCAGCCCTCCGGCCTCCGCGCCGCCACCCCCCGCGCCCTCGCCCACCCGCACCTGCTCACGCTTCCTGTGGTGGTGCGGCTGAGCCGGTCCGCTGCCACGCGCCTCTTCCGTGCCATCGGCCATCCGGGGCATCGGTGACACCGTCGGGCCTTTCGGGCGGTTGAGCCGGGCAGGAACACCGGTCGAGCAGAGGTCGAGTGGAGGAGAGCGGATGACGCGGGACATCACCGTGCGCGGCACGGTCGCCGAGGGCTACGAGGCGGTGCGCGAGGAGTTCGCCGCCTTAGTCGCGGGCGAACGCGAGGACTACGAGGGCCAGTTGTGTGCCTACGTGCACGGGCGGCGGGTCGTGGACCTGTGGGCGGGTGATGGCGCGGCGGGCGACGCGCTGTACGGCGTGTTCTCCGCGGGCAAGGGTGCCGCGCACCTCGTCGCGGCGCTGCTGGCGCAGGACGGCACGCTGGAGCTGGACCGCAAAGTCACTTACTACTGGCCCGAGTTCGGAGCCGAGGGCAAGTGCGAGCTGACGTTGCGGGACCTGCTGGCGCACCGGGCCGGACTGGTCGGCACCGACGCCGGCTTCACCCGCGCGGAGCTGGCCGACGACCGTGCGATCGCCGAACACCTTGCCGACCAGCGGCCGTTCTGGCGTCCGGGCGCCGCCTTCGGCTACCACGCCCTGGTCATCTGCGCATTGACGGGGGAGGTGGTGCGCCGGGCCACCGGACGCACCGTCCAGGAGCTCTACGAGGACCGGATTCGCGCCCCCTACGCCCTCGACCTGCACCTGGGCCTGCCCGCCGTGGAGGAGTCCCGCTTCCGCCCGGTCCAGCCGCCGCTGCCCACCCCCGAGCAGCAGGCGGCCGTCGACGCGCTGCGCGCCGGTCCGCACACCCTCTCGGCGATCGCCTTCAACCGGCACGCGGCCGAACCGACCGAACTGGAGCGGCTGCACGACGACCCGCTGATCCGCGCCAAGGGCCCCGCCTCGGTGGGCGCGGTCGGCTCGGCGCGGGGGCTGGCGCGGATGTACGCGGCGATGATCGGCGAGGTGGACGGCAAGGCGCCGCTGCTGAAGCCGGACACGGTCGCGGAGTTCGGCCGCATCCACTCGGTCGGCCACGACCTGGTGACCCGCACCCACAAGACCTTCGGGCTCGGCTTCCAGGCCACCGCCGACCTCTGGTACCCGTTCCTGGGCGCGGGCGCGCTCGGGCACAGCGGCGCGTGCGGCGCCCAGGCATTCGCCGACCCCCGCAGCGGCCTCGCCTACGGCTACACCCGCCGCCGCTTCCTCTTCCCCTACGGGGCCGCCCCGGAGAACGCCCGGCTGGCGCGGGCGGTGCACAGAGCGGCGCTGGCCGTGGGCTGACCCGCGGTTCAGGCCAGCGTGACGGTGATGTTCCCGCGCGTCGCCTTCGAGTACGGGCACACCTGGTGGGCCTTGTCCACCAGGGCCCGGGCGGTGGCCGCGTCGGCGTTCGGGATGTGCGCGGAGATCTCCACGATGATCCCGAAGCCCTCCTCGTTCCTGCCGATCCCGACCTTCGCGGTCACGGTCGAGCCGGAGACGTCGGCGCCCTCCTGCCGGGCCACGACGGCCAGCGCGCCCTGGAAGCAGGCGCTGTACCCGGCGGCGAACAGCTGCTCCGGATTGGTCCCGGCGCCGCTGCCGCCCATCTCCGCGGGCGGGTTGACGACGACGTCGAGCCTGCCGTCGTCGGTGGCGACACGGCCGTCCCGGCCGTTCTCGGCGGTGGCGACGGCCGTGTACAGCACATCGGACTGGGTGATGGGCATGCGGTGTCCTCCTGGTCGGTCCGCCGCCGACTCGCGCCCACGATCGACGGCGGATTTCGGAAAGAAGTTACCGCAAGACGGAAGCTCTGGGGAGGTCAGAGCTTGACGATCATCTTCCCGGTGTTGTCCCCGCGCAGCAGTCCGAGGAACGCCTCCAGGGTGTTCTCGATGCCGTCGACCACGGTCTCCCGGTACTTCAGCCGCCCCGACGCCACCCAGGGGCCGACCTCGCGCACGAACTCCGGCTGGAGGTCGCGGTGGTCGTTGACGAGGAAGCCCTCGATCCGGCCGCGCGTCTGGATCAGCCGGGCGAGATTGCGCGGGCCGGGCGCGGGCTCGGTGTTGTTGTAGACCGAGATCATGCCGCAGATGGCGATCCGGCCGCCCTCGCGCAGCGACCCGATCGCCGCCTCCAGGTGGTCGCCGCCGACGTTGTCGAAGTACACGTCGATGCCGTCCGGCGCCGCCTCGCGCAGCTGCTCGGAGACCGGCCCGTCCTTGTAGTTGAACGCGGCGTCGAAGCCGTACTCCTCCACCAGCAGGCGCACCTTCTCGTCCGAACCGGCCGAGCCGATCACCCGCGCGGCGCCCTTGAGCTTGGCGATCTGCCCGACCTGGCTGCCCACGGCGCCCGCCGCGCCGGAGACGAAGACGATGTCGCCCTCCTTGAAGGCGGCGGTGCGCAGCAGGCCCGCGTAGGCGGTCAGCCCGGTCATGCCGAGCACGCCCAGGTACGACGACAGGGGCGCGGCCTCGGGATCGACCTTGACGGCGTGCTCCGCGCCGATGGCGGCGTACTCGCGCCAGCCGAGGGGGTGCAGCACGTGGTCGCCGACGGAGAAGCCCTCGGCGCGGGACTCGATCACCTCGCCGACCGCGCCGCCCTGCATCGCCTTGCCCAGCTCGAAGGGGGGCACGTACGACTTCTGGGCGCTCATCCGGCCGCGCATGTACGGGTCCACGGAGAGGTATGTGTTCCGCACCAGCACCTGGCCCTCGCGCGGGGTCGGGAGCGGGGACTCGACCAGCGCGAAGTCCTCGGGCTTCGGCCAGCCGACGGGCCGGCTGAGCAGGTGCCATTCGCGGTTGACGGTCGTCGCGGTCATCACGGGAAGCCTTTCGTTTACTTCAGTGCCTGAAACAACGGTGCAGCTGAATATTTCATGTTGTCAAGTAAAGGGGTACGCTGGTGGGCATGGCCACACCGCACCACACCCGTCCGGACCAGCTGACCACGGACGTCGTCGAACTCATCGCCGAGGTCGTCGCGCGCTACCACGCGGACTACGACGAGGCCGCCTCGGCCCACGCGCTCACCGGTGCCCAGGCCAAACTGCTCAGCCTGCTCGCGCTCGGACCGACGCCCATGCGCAAGCTCGCGCAGAAGATGAAGTGCGAGCCGTCGAACGTGACCGGGATCGTGGACCGCCTGGAGGCCCGCCGGCTGGCCGAGCGCCGCGCCGACCCCGCCGACCGCCGGGTGAAGGTGGCCGCCGCCACGGAGGAGGGGCTGCGGGTGGCCCGGGACCTGCGCGAGGGCCTGCGCTTCGCGCGCGAGCCGCTGGCCGGGCTGTCGGAGGACGAGCGGCGCACCCTGCGGGACCTGCTGCGTCGCATGCTCGACGGGTGAACCTGCCGCCGGCGAGCTGTGGGTAGGGTTTCGCCATGCGTGATCTCGGGGTGGGTTTCCGTTTTCTTCTCGACGGCCAGCGGTGGGTGGTCCGGCACGGCCGGCAGTACGGCTTCGCGCTGCTGCCGGGCCTGATCGCGCTGGTCCTCTACGTGGTCGCGCTGATCGCCCTCGCGGTGTGGGGCGGGGACGCGGTGAGCTGGGCGACCCCGTTCGCGGACCACTGGGCGAGCCCCTGGCAGTCGCTGTTCCGCGGCTTCCTCACGGCGGTGCTGTTCGCGCTCGGCCTGCTGCTCGCCGTGCTCACCTTCACCGCGGTGACCCTGCTGATAGGCCAGCCGTTCTACGAGAACCTCTCCGAGCGGGTCGACGCCGACGTCTCGCCCGACGGCACGGCCCCCCGCTCGGACCTCCCCCTCGCGCGCGAGCTGTGGACGTCGGCCCGCGACAGCGTCCGGATCCTCGTCCGGGCGCTGGTCTGGGGCGTCCTGCTCTTCGCCCTGGGGCTGCTGCCGTTCGTCGGCCAGACCGTCGTGCCCGTCCTCGGCTTCTTCGTCACCGGCTTCTTCCTCACCGAGGAGCTGACCGCGGTCGCCCTCCAGCGCCGGGGCGTCGAACTCCGCGCCCGGCTCGCCCTGTTGCGCTCGCGCCGGATGCTGGTGTGGGGCTACGGAACGCCGCTCGGGCTGGCCTTCCTGGTGCCGTTCGTGGCGGTGTTCCTGATGCCGGGCGCGGTGGCCGGCGCCACGCTCCTCGCCCGGGAACTGCTGGGCGAGGACCGCGCGGAGGAGCTGGCACCGGCCGAGGAGCCCGCCTCCTGACGGCCCGCCCCGCTCAGTCGGCAGTGGTCCTGAACCGCCGCCGGTACTCGGTCGGCGTGGTGTCCAGCCTGCGCCGGAAGGCCCGGACCAGGGTGTCGAGGGTGCCGAACCCACAGGCGGCCGCGATGCGTTCGAGCGTGGCGTCGGTGGACTCCAGCTGGTTGCGCGCGTGTTCCACGCGCACCGACTCGATGTAGGCGTGCGGGGTCGTGCCCAGCTCGTTCTTGAAGATCCTGGTGAGCTGCCGGTCGCTGATGTGCGCGTGTTCCGCGAGCTGGGCGACGGTCAGCGGCTCGGCGATGTGGCGCAGCACGTAGTGGCGCAGATCCTCGATGCGCCGCGTCGTGGAGACCTGCTCCAGAGGGACGCTGAACTGGCTCTGCCCGCTGGGCCGTTTCAGGTACATCACCAGCTGCCGGGCGACCCGCAGCGCGACGGCCTCGCCGAGGTCGTCGGCGATCAGCGCGAGGGAGAGGTCGAGACAGGCGCTGATGCCCGCGCCGGTCCACACGTTCCCCTGCCGGATGAAGATCGGGTCGGCGTCGACCGCCACCGCCGGGTGGTCGGCGGCCAGTTGCCGCGCGGTCGACCAGTGCGTGGTGGCGCGCTTGCCGTCGAGCAGTCCGGCCGCCGCGAGGATGTGGGCGCCGACGCAGACGGAGGCCACCCTGCGGGTGCGGTCGGCGAGTTCCCGCACCCGCCGCACCAGCGCCGGGTCCACCAGCGGGTGCACGCGGTGGTCGCCGTCCACCTCCACCGCCCCCGGCACGATCACCGTGTCGATGCCGCGCGCCGCCAGTCCGTCGAAGGTGACGTCGGGCAGCACCCGCACCCCGGCGGCCGTGACCACCGGGTCCATGGTCTCGGCGGCGAGCACCACCTCGTACGCGGCCGCCTCCTCCGTCTCGCGCCGCGCGAGGTGGAAGACCTCCGGCGGCCCGGTGACGTCGAGCAGGTCGACCTGGTCGAACAGGACGATCACGATCAGCTGGCGGGCGGTGCGCACGAACCCCTCCGGACGGTCAGGACGACACCGGCCTCCGCGATGTCGGTTTCTGCATGCTAGACGTCATTGCCGACGCGACGGGGCGGGCCATAGCGTCATAGGCGCAAGCCGCCGCACGGCGCGCTGCCTCGCCAACTCCCGATTTCTCAGGCGGTATTCCATGCCCAGAACGACGCTGCGTCAGCTCAACGGCTTCGACGAGACCCCCGCGAAGCTGGCCGATTCCACCCTGGTCCTGATCGACTACCAGAACACCTACACCACCGGTGTGATGGAGCTGGACGGCTGGCAGCCGGCCCTCGACGCCGCGGCCCGGCTGCTGGAACGCGCCCGCCGGGAGGGCGCCAAGGTCATCCACGTCGTCAACGACGGCGGCGAGGGCACGCCGTACGACATCCGCGCCGAGATCGGACGGATCCACCCGAGCGTGGCCGCGGCCGACGGCGAGCCCGTCGTCGTCAAGCAGGCCCCCGACGCCTTCCACGGCACCGAACTGGGCCGGCTGGTGGACGAGGCGGGCCGCGGCGACCTGGTCATCGCCGGCTTCATGACCCACATGTGCGTGGCCTTCACCGCCCAGGGCGCCTTCCTGCGCGGCAACCGGCCCACCGTGGTGGCCGACGCCTGCGCCACCCGCGCGCTGCCGGTCAACGGAACGGAACTGGACGCCCAGGGCGTGCACCTCAGCGCCCTCGCCACCATCGCCGACCTGTACGGGGTCGTCGTCGCGTCCCAGGAGGAGCTGGGCCGATGAGGTCAACGCGCCGCATCGCCGCGCTCGGCACCGCCGCCCTCCTCAGCGCCACGCTCGCCGCGTGCGGCTCCGGCTCGCAGGACTCCTCCGCCGCGAAGCCGGCCGCGGCGCCCGCCGCACGGACGAACGTCGCCGAGGACACCACGACGCTGCGCGAGCTCAACGGCTTCGACGAGACCCCGGCCACGCTCTCCGACGCCACGCTCATCCTGGTCGACTACCAGAACACCTACACCGACGGTGTCATGGAACTCGACGGCTGGAAGCCGGCCGTGGCCAACGCCAAGGCGCTGCTGAACCGGGCCCGCGCGGCGGGCACGCCGGTCATCCACATCGTCGACAAGGGCTACGACCTCTCGTCGAAGGCCGGACAGATCATCCCGGACCTCGAGCCCGCGAAGGGCGAGCCGGTCGTCCGCAAGAGCGTTCCGGACGGCTTCCACGGCACCGATCTCGCGCAGAAGGTCAAGCAGGCGGGGCGCAAGAACGTCATCGTCGCCGGCTTCATGACCAACATGTGCGTCCTGTTCACCACGCAGGGCGCGTTCCTGGCCGGCTACCACCCCACCGTCGTGGCCGACGCCTCGGCCACCCGGCCGCTGCCGCTGAAGGGCGACCCCGAGGGCATCCCCGCGCGGCAGGTGCACGAGGCCGCCCTCGCCACGGTCCAGGACCTCTACGGCGTCGTGGTGCCGTCGCAGAAATCCCTGACCTGATCCGCCGCGGCGTACGCCGCCGGTGCCCCCGGGCACCCATGGACCGGCCGGCCCGCCGGTGACCGGACACGCCGGCAGGCCGGCCCACCCCCACGAACACCCCCACGCCCCCCCACGCCTTTCCCCCCACCCCACGAAGACCGATCACTGATCACGGAAAGACGGGGCATGACCACTCGCAGAGGATTTCTGGGGACCGTTTCCGCCGTAGGGGCAGCCACCCTGCTGATGGAGACCCAGGCGGCCACCAACGCCTCGGCCGCGACCACCGCGACCGACGAGAAGGCCGCGCGGGACGCGATACGCGGCGTCAACTCCGGGATGCGCGCCAACTACGCGTCCCTGAAGGCAGAACTGATCAAGCACCTCAGCCCGGTCGTCGTCGTGCAGAACAACGCCGTCGGCGGGCGCTTCACCCTGATCGACAAGGGCGTCCAGGTGGAGACGGTGGACCCGGTTCCGGAGTACTTCGAACTGGCCAAGTCCATCGCCCACGTGCCCCTCGGCATCTACTCGGTGATCGCCGCCTACCTCGGCGGCAAGGTGCCGAACATCCCCAACGCCGACCGCATCGACCCGCACGACCTGGCCATGGTCGCCTTCAAGGCCGCGGGCGACACCGGCTGGACCACCCCGCTGACCAGCTTCCGGACCACCCTCAACGCGGCCCGCACCAAGCTGCCCACGGCGAACCTCCCCGCCGACCTGGAGACCTCCAGCAACACCATCCTCACCGAGGCCATCCGGTTCATCGACACCGCCCTCGGCGCCAAGTCCTTCGACATGGTGGCCTTCAACCAGTTCGCCGCCACCGTCTACCCGTCCATCCGGGTCAACATGACCTTCGCCTCCACCGCGCAGATCACCGGCATCGAGGCGCTGATGAAGCGGTGGCGGGCGCTGATCGGCGAAGCCGCGTGGAGCGACCTGTACGTCATGGTGCTGTCGATCTGGACGACCGCCGAACTGAACCAGGCGTCCATCATCATCCGGCGCACCATGAACCAGGCGAAGGTGGACACCCACCTCATCGACCTGCCGACCGCGGAGACCCCCGCGGACCCGATCGGCGTGGCCCTGGACAACCTCGCCCGCATCGTCCAGGACAACGTGGCGGCCGAGATGGTCTTCAACTCCGCCCTCGACGTCGCCGACGCCCTCAAGGGCAAGGAGGACCTGCTCTCGAAGGAGATCCTCAAGCAGCTCGACGGCACCGCGCCCGCCGCCAGGACCGCCGCCTTCGGCGCGGCGGCGGCCGGCACCTGCCCGGTCACCGGGCGGACCGCCACCGTCTGACCGACCCGGCGTCCCCCGGCCCGCACCGGCCGGGGGACACCCCGGGGCCGCGACAGGACGGCTCCCGGGCCGGCCCGCCCCCGCGCGCGTTCAGCGCGCCGAGAACCCGTACACCGTCTCCGAGCGGTACACCTCGCCGGGCCGCAACACCGTCGAGGGGAAGTCGGGGTGGTGCGGGGAGTCGGGGAAGTGCTGGGTCTCCAGGGCGATCCCGGCACCCGGGACGAACGGGTCCGGCAAATGGTCGCCCGTGTACAGCTGGAGGCCCGGCTCGGTCGTCGAGACGGTGAGCGTGCGGCCGGAGCCGGGGTCGTGCAGCTCGGCGACCTCCTGCGCCGTCCGCGTGACCCCCTTGTCCAGCACGTAGTTGTGGTCGTACCCCGAACCCACCTTGCGCGCCGTACGGAAGTCGAGGCGCGAGTCCGCCACGTCCCGCAGCTCGCCCGTCGGGATCAGCCCCTCGTCGACCGGGGTGAACCGGGAGGCGGCGAGCCTCAGTTCGTGCCCGCCCGCGGAACCGGACTCGGCGCCGGCCAGGTTGAAGTAGCTGTGGTTGGTGAGGCTGAGCACCGTCGGCGCGTCCGTCGTCGCCTCGTACGAGATCCGCAGCGCGCCCGACGCGGACAGGGAGTAGGTCACCGCGACCTCCACGGTGCCCGGGAAGCCCTCCTCGCCGTGCGGGCTCACCCGGCTCAGCCGCACCCCGTGCTCCACCGGCGCCGCCGCCCACACCCGCTTGTCGAAGCCCCGCGCACCGCCGTGCAGCAGGTTCGGCCCCTCGTTCGGCTCCAGGGCGTACACCCGGCCGTCCAGCGGGAACCGCGCGTCCGCCAGCCGGTTGGCGTAACGGCCGATCACCGCGCCCAGGTACGGGTCCGGATGCGCGAGGTAACCGTCCAGAGCGGCGAACCCCAGCGCCACCTCCGCCGGCCGGCCCTCCCGGTCCGGCACCCGCACCGACCGCACGACCCCGCCGTACGTCAGGACCTCCACCCGTGTCCCGCCGCGCTCCAGCGTCCAGCGATGGACCTCGGTGCCGTCGGGAAGTCTGCCGAAGAGTTCACTCATGGTGAAAACCCTAGGTCACCGTTGATCTAGGACGCCGGATCCGGTGCGGTGACGGTCCGGTAGGCGATCGCCGCGAGCCGCGCCTGGCCGTCCCTGCTGGGGTGGAACCAGTCCCAGTGGCTCAGCTGGTCGGTGCCGAACCGGTAGTCGTACACCGCGTTCCCGTCGAAGCGGCAGCGCCGGTCCCGGGCGCAGACCTCCTTGAGCACCTTGTTGTACGCCACCACCCGCTCCTGCACCCGGTCCCGCCGGCGCGCCGCCGACTCGCCCAGGTCGTCCGCGTCGCCCAGCATCGAGGGGCAGATGCCGAGCTTCCAGACCTCCTTGCCCAGCGGATCGTCCCGGCCCTGCTCCCACAGCCGCTTCAGGTTGGGCACGCTCGCCACGTACACCTGGGTCGCCGGACGGGCCGCGCGCAGTGTCCGCAGCGCCTCCTCGAAGTCCGCGCGGAACCCGGCCACCGACGTCATCGCCCGGGGGGAGGAACGGCAGGCGTCGTTCGCGCCCGCCATCACCGTCACCAGCTCCGGGTCCCGGGCCGCCGCCTCGCGCATCTGCCGCGTCAGATCCGCCATCCGGGCGCCGGTCATCGCGTAGTTCCAGCTGTGCGTCGCCGCACCGGCCGCACCGAGCAGCCGTACCGCCAGCGAGTCCACCCGGGCGTCGCTGCCCGTCGCCCAGGACACCTCGGGACAGTCCGACAGCACCGTGCACGCGTCGAAGCCCCGGGTGATGGAGTCGCCCACCGCGGCGATCGAGGCCGGGCTGCGGTTCCACACCGGGGCCCGCACGGCCCGCGCCTTGGTGCCCTCGGCCGCGGGCGAACCCCCGGCGGCGTCACATCCGGCGAGGCCCAGCACGGCGGCCGCCGCGACGGCCAGCGCGGCCCGCGCACGGTGGCTTCGCTTCCGCATTCCCGCACGTCTCCTCGCTCGGTGTCGGGTGTCTCCCCCCATCACAACGTGCGAGGGTTCCCGGCGCCCGGCCCGCTGGAACGAACGGACCCCGTACAAGCGTCCCCCCGGGTGAATGGCGGAGGATTCCTGGCGCCGGGACCGACGGTACGTCACACTCCTTGCGCCGCCGCAAGGTAGCCTCGCCATCAGTGCGGCCGTCGCGCCACGGCCGCCGGCCAGCCAGCAAGATGTCCCGCTCTGCCCGGAGGTTCCGGTGACGACACGTGGAGTTCTGTACGTGCACTCCGCGCCGCGCGCGCTGTGCCCGCACGTCGAGTGGGCCGTCGCGGGGGTGCTCGGCACGCGCGTCAACCTCGACTGGATCCGGCAGCCCGCGGCCCCCGGCACCTGGCGCTCCGAGTTCTCCTGGCAGGGCCAGGCCGGCACCGCCTCCAAGCTCGCCTCCGCGCTGCGCGGCTGGCACCTGCTGCGCTTCGAGGTCACCGCCGAGCCCTGCCCGACCGCCGAGGGCGAGCGCTACAGCTGCACCCCCGAGCTGGGCATCTTCCACGCCGTCACCGGCATCCACGGCGACATCCTCATCCCCGAGGACCGGCTGCGCGCCGCCCTCACCCGCGCCCAGCGCGGCGAGAGCGACCTGGCGGCCGAACTGGCCAAGCTCCTGGGCAAGCCCTGGGACGACGAACTGGAACCCTTCAGGTACGCGGGCGAGGGCGCCCCGGTGCGCTGGCTGCACCAGGTGGTGTGAGACCGCGCACGACCCGGACGGGCAACGGGAAGGGCCCCCACCAGCCGGTGGGGGCCCTTCCCTGTGTCTCGGAGGCGGTGGCTCAGAGGGTGCGGAACGCCAGGGCCACGTTGTGCCCGCCGAACCCGAACGAGTCGTTCAGCGCGGCGATCCGGCCCTCGGGCAGCCGGCGCGCCTCGCCCACCACGATGTCCGCGTTCACCTCGGGGTCGAGGTCCGCGACATTGATCGTGGGCGGCGCCGTACGGTTCACCAGCGCCAGGATCGACGCCACGGTCTCGATACCGCCGGCACCGCCGAGCAGATGACCGGTCATCGACTTGGTCGCGGAGATCGCCATGTGCTCGACGTCGTCGCCGAACACCTTCCACAGCGCCTTGATCTCGGCGACGTCACCCTGCGGGGTGGACGTGGCGTGCGCGTTCACGTGCACGATCTCGGCCGGCTTCAGGTCCGTGTTGTCCAGCAGGTTCTGCAGCGCGTGCGCGATGCCGTTACCGGACGGCTCCGGCTGCGTGATGTGGTGGCTGTCGGCGGAGATGCCCTGGCCGACGGCCTCGACGTAGATCCGGGCGCCGCGGGCCTTCGCGTGCTCCTCGGACTCCAGGATGATCACACCGGCGCCCTCGCCGAGCACGAAGCCGTCGCGACCGGAGTCGAACGGCCGGGACGCGCCCGCCGGGTCGTCGTTGTTCTTGGACATCGCCATCATGTTGCCGAACGCGGCGATGGGCAGCGCGTGGATCGCGGCCTCGGTGCCACCGGCCACGACCACGTCCGCACGCCCGGTGCGGATCATCTCGATCGCGTACCCGATGGCCTCGGCGCCCGAGGCGCAGGCCGACACCGGGGTGTGCACACCGGCGCGGGCGCCCAGCTCGATGCCGACGTTGGCCGCCGGGGAGTTGGGCATCAGCATCGGCACGGTGTGCGGGGAGACGCGGCGCACACCCTTCTCGCGCAGCACGTCGTACTGGTCCAGAAGCGTGGTCACGCCGCCGATCCCGGAGGCGATCACCGTACCGAGACGGTCGGGGTTCACGGACGCGTCCTCGCCGGCCCGGGCGGTGAAGCCGGCGTCCTGCCAGGCCTCACGGGCGGCGATCAGCGCGAACTGCGCCGAACGGTCCAGCTTGCGGGCCTGCGGCCGGGGGATGATCTCGCCCGGCTCGACGGCGGCCCGGGCGGCGATGCGGACCGGGAGGTCCGCCGCCCAGTCCTCCTCCAGCAGGCGGACACCGGACGTGCCGGCGACCAGGGCCTCCCAGAACGAGGATGCGTCGCCACCCAGCGGTGTGGTTGCGCCGATACCGGTGACGACCACGGTGCGATTGGTCGGGCTCACGGGAATTCTTTCTCCAACGGATGCGGGAATCTACGGCGCCACCGCCGGGTGGCGGGGCTGTACAGCCTGACGGCCGTGCGGCCTCAGCGAGTGGCTCAGGCCTGGTGCTTGAGGATGTACTCGGTCGCGTCGCCGACGGTCTTGAGGTTCTTGACGTCCTCGTCGGGGATCTTCACGTCGAAGCGCTCCTCGGCGGCGACGACGACCTCGACCATGGACAGCGAGTCGACGTCCAGGTCGTCGGTGAAGGACTTGTCCAGCTGGACGTCCTCAACCGGGATGCCGGCGATCTCGTTCACGATTTCGGCGAGACCTTCGACGATCTCTTCCTGGGTGGCGGCCATGTCAGGCGCTCCTTCTTCGATAATCCAGACGGTTTGTGGCAGTTGTCCCCTTGCCGAACCGCATGATCCGGCACGGAGTGCCTAGGGGAGGGTAACGACCGTGGCGGCGTAGACGAGACCCGCCCCGAATCCGATGACGAGCGCGGTGTCGCCGCTCTTCGCCTCCCCGGTCGCCAGGAGCCGCTCCATGGCGAGCGGGATCGAGGCGGCCGAGGTGTTGCCGGTGGTACGGATGTCGCGGGCGACCGTGACATGCTCCGGCAGCTTGAGGGTCTTCACCATCGAGTCGATGATCCGCACATTGGCCTGGTGCGGGATGAAGACGTCCAGGTCGTCCGCGGTGATCCCGGCCGAGTCCAGCGCCTGCTGGGCGACCTTCGCCATCTCGAACACGGCCCAGCGGAACACCGCCTGGCCCTCCTGCGTGATCGCGGGGAACTTGACGTTGCCCTCGCTGTCCACGGGAAGCTCGGACACGTCGCCGATCCGGAAGCGGTCCCACGGGACGGTCTGCTTGATGGTGCCGGCCTTGTCGCCCTCGGAGCCCCACACGGTCGGGCCGATGGCCGGCTCCTGGGAGGGGCCCACGACGACCGCGCCCGCGCCGTCGCCGAACAGGAAGGCCGTCGCCCGGTCCTCCAGGTCGGTCAGGTCGCTCAGCCGCTCCACGCCGATGACCACGACGTACTCGGCGGAGCCCTCCACCACCATGCCCTTGGCCAGGGTGAGGCCGTAGCCGAAGCCCGCGCAGCCGGCCGAGATGTCGAACGCGGCCGCCTTGTCGGTGCCGAGCTTGTCGGCGATCTCGGTGGCGATGGCCGGGGTCTGGCTGAAGTGCGACACGGTGGAGACGACGACCGCGCCGACCTGCGACGCGTCGATGCCGGCGTCCGCGATCGCCTTGCCGGCCGCCTCGACCGACATCGCGGAGACCGTCTCCTCGGGGCCGGCCCAGTGCCGGGTCTCGATGCCGGAGCGGGAGCGGATCCACTCGTCGGACGAGTCGATCTTCTCCAGGATCACCTCGTTGGGCACGACCCGGGTCGGGCGGTAACCCCCGACGCCGAGAATGCGGGCGTACGGGGCTCCCTTACTGGGCTTGATCTTCGCCATCTACGGCTCCTTAGGCGTCAGGCGTCGACGTGCTCGGTGATGAGCGCACGGGCCGCGTCGAGGTCGTCAGGGGTCTTCAGGGCCAGCGTCTTGACGCCGGGCAGCGCCCGCTTGGCCAGTCCGGTCAGCGTGCCGCCGGGGCACACCTCGATGAGCGCGGTGACGCCCAGCTCCTTGAAGGTCTCCATGCACAGGTCCCAGCGCACCGGGTTGGCGACCTGGCCGACCAGGCGGTCGAGGACCTCGGCGCCGGTCGCGACGGCCTTGCCGTCCTTGTTGGAGACGTAGGCGACGCGCGGGTCGGCGGGCGACAGCTCCGCGGCGGCCTTGGCCAGCGTCTCGACGGCCGGGGCCATGTGCCGGGTGTGGAAGGCGCCGGCGACCTTCAGCGGGACGACCTTGCGGACGCCCTCGGGCTTGTCCTCGTTCAGCGCGGCCAGCTGCTCCAGCGTGCCGGCGGCGACGATCTGGCCCGCGCCGTTGATGTTCGCCGGGGTCAGCCCCAGCTTCTCCAGGTGCGCGATCGAGGTCTCCGGGTCGCCGCCGAGCAGCGCCGACATACCGGTCTCGGTGATCGCGGCGGCGTCCGCCATGGCCAGGCCACGCGTGCGGACCAGGCCCAGGGCGGCGGCGTCGGACAGCACGCCCGCGAAGGCGGCGGCGGTGATCTCACCGACGCTGTGGCCGGCCACCGCACCGGGCGTGAACTCGGCGGTGGCACCGAGTGCCGCGCCGGACAGGAGCCCGGCGGCGACCAGCAGCGGCTGGGCCACGGCGGTGTCCCGGATGGCGTCGGCGTCGGCCTCGGTGCCGTAGTGCACCAGGTCCAGACCGATGGCGTCCGACCAGGCGGCGACACGGTCCGAGGCACCGGGGAGTTCGAGCCAGGGGGTCAGGAAGCCGGGCGTCTGGGCGCCCTGGCCGGGAGCGACGAGTACGAGCACTCTCACACTCTCTCTTGGGGACGGGCGCGGCCGCCCGTGGGGACAGGGACGAAGAACACGAAGGGCTTTTGTTGAGCTCCGACAAAACCCTATGCCTGGGCCTCGCCGTCGACCAGACGCCCCAGGATCAGCGCGATCCGCAACGTGAACGCGGATCGTACATCCGAAGGCGACCAACCGGTGACGTCTGTCACACGTCGGAGCCGGTAGCGCACGGTGTTCGGGTGAACGAAGAGCATCCGCGCCGCGCCCTCCAGGCTGCTCGCCTGCTCCAGGTAGACACTCAAGGTCTCCAGCAGCGCCGAGCCGGCCTCTTCGAGCGGTCTGTAGATCTCCTCCACCAACTGCTCGCGGGCGCTCGGATCGCCCGCGATCGCGCGCTCCGGCAGCAGATCGTCCGCCAGCACCGGCCGCGGCGCGTCCGGCCACGCGGTGCACGCCTTCAGACCCGCGGCGGCGGCCTGCGCGGACCGGGTGGCGGCCAGCAGGTCAGGTACGACGGGACCGGCGACCACCGGCCCGGCCGCGTACGGCCCGATCAGCGACTTCGCCACCGCGAGCGGGTTGGGGCTGCCGCCCGCGATCACCACCAGCCGGTCCCCGAGGACCCCGGTGAGGACCTGGAGCTTGGCGTGCCGGGCGGCCCGCCGGATCGCCTCCACGGTCAGTTCGCTGTCCCCGTCCGGGGCCGTCCCGAGCAGGACGCACACGTGCTCGGGCGAGTTCCAGCCCAGCGCGGCGGCCCGGCTCACCGCACCCTCGTCGGCCTCGCCGCTGAGCACGGCGTTGACCACCAGCGATTCGAGCCGCGCGTCCCAGGCGCCGCGGGCCTCCGCCGCCTGCGCGTACACCTGGGCGGTGGCGAAGGCGATCTCCCGCGCGTACACCAGCAGCGCCTCGCGCAGCACCCGCTCGTCGCCCGGTGCGGCCACCTCGTCGATGGCGCTCTCCATGACCTCGATGGTGGTGCGCACCATCTCCACGGTCTGCCGCAGTGTGATGGCCCGGGTCAGTTCCCGCGGCGCGGTCCCGAACACATCGGTGGAGATCGCCTGCGGGGCGTCCGGCCGCCGGAACCACTCGGTGAACGCCGCGATGCCCGCCTGGGCGACCAGCCCGATCCAGGAACGGTTCTCCGGGGGCATGGCCCGGTACCACGGCAGGGTCTCGTCCATCCGCGCGATGGCCTGCGCGGCGAGATTCCCGGAGGACTTCTCCAGCCGTTTCAGGGTCGCGGCGTGCGTATGGACGTTCGATGCTGCGGGGTCACTGCTGTGGGATTCGGGTTCGGGCACGGGGACAAGAGTGCCTTATCCGGACGGCACCATGCGCCGCCGGGTCACCGGTGGGGACGGGCGGGGGCCACGGGGACTACGGAGCGGGACGCCGGGGCGGACCCGTGGCACGGGGCGGGGTGCGGGTCCGTCCGCGGGCGGGGCGGGGATACGGTGGTGATCGTGATGGACGTACGGCGCGCCGCCGAGCGCTACCCGGGCGGGGACCCGGCGGCCGGGATCGAGACCCGCCACGCCTTCTCCTTCGGCCCGCACTACGACCCGGACAACCTGGCCTTCGGCCCGCTGATCGCCTGCAACGAGGAGCGCCTCGCGCCGGGCGCCGGATTCGGCGAACACCCGCACAGCCACACCGAGATCGTCACCTGGGTGATCGAGGGCGAGCTGACCCACCGCGACTCCGCGGGCCACGAGACGACGGTGCGCCCGGGGGACGTCCAGCACCTGCGCGCCGCGGCCGGCGTACGGCACGTGGAACGCAACGACGGCGAGGGCCCGCTGGCCTTCCTCCAGATGTGGCTGACGCCCCGGGAGCCGGGCGGCGACCCGTCGTACGCGATCGTCCCCGGCATCGCCGACGCCACCCCCTACGCCGTCCCGGCCGCGGGCGCGACGCTCCACGTCCGCCGCCCGGCCGAGGGCGCCCGCACCGCCCTGCCCGACGCGCCGTACCTCTACGTCCATGTCGTGCGCGGCGAGGTGCGGCTGGCCGGCGAGCAGTTGCACCCCGGCGACGCGGCCCGGATCACCGGCGCCCGCGGCCTGACGGCGGTGGCGACGACCCGGGCGGAACTGCTGGTCTGGGAGATGACCGGCTGAGGCCGACGCGGCGTACCCGCGGATGTGAACCGCCTCCCGCCGGGGGACGTCGAACGGGCCGGCCTCGGGCGACGGTCAGCGGGCGGCGCGCGTCTCGGCCAGCACCGCGTCCGTGAACACCGGCCACGCCTCGATCGCCCACGGCCCGAAGGCGCGGTCGGTCAGGGCGGCGCAGGCGAGGTCCGCGTCCGGGTCGACCCACAGGAACGTACCGGACTGACCGAAGTGGCCGAAGGTGCGCGCGGAGGACGAACCACCCGTCCAGTGCGGGGACTTGGAGTCACGGATCTCGAAGCCCAGCCCCCAGTCGTTCGGGTTCTGGTGCCCGTACCCCGGCAGCACGCCCTTGGTGCCCGGGAACTGGACCGTCATCGCCTCCGCCACCGTGCGCGGGTCCAGCAGCCGGGGCGCCAGCAGCTCCGCCGCGAACCGCAGCAGGTCCTCGACCGTCGAGACCCCGTCCTTCGCCGGGGAACCCGCGAGCGAGGTGGCCGTCATGCCCAGCGGCTCCAGCACCGCCTGCCGCGCGTACTCGGCGAACGGGATGTCCGTCGCCTTGGCGACATGGTCCCCGAGCTGCTCGAACCCGGCGTTGGAGTACAGCCGCCGCTCCCCGGGCGGTGCCGTCACCCGGTGCTCGTCGAAGGCCAGGCCCGAGGTGTGCGCGAGCAGGTGGCGGACCGTCGCCCCGGGCGGGCCGGCCGGCTCGTCCAGCTCGATCGCCCCCTCCTCGTACGCCACCAGCGCCGCGTACGCGGCCAGCGGCTTGGTGACCGAGGCGAGGGGGAAGCGGTGGGCGACGGGGCCGTGCGTCCCGAGGACGGTCCCGTCGGCTCGTACGACACCCGCCGCCGCGGTGGGCACGGGCCAGTTCTCGATCGACGCCAGGCTGTTCAACGACATGCGGACGAGCCTATGCGGCTCACAGCTCCAGCCGCATCGACGGGTCGGGCTTGCGGACGAAGCCGAGCGACGCGTACAGGGGCTCGGCCTGCGCGGACGCGTTGAGGTCGACCCGCCGCACGCCCTGCGCCCGGAACCACTCCAGCAGCTCTTCCACGCACGCCCGCGCGTACCCGCGCCGCCGCGCACCGGGATCGGTGGCCACGCTGAACACATGCCCGACCCGCCCCCGCGGGTTCCCCGCCCGGCCGATGCGGTACTCCACGGTCCCGCAGGCCAGCGCGGCCAGCGCCCCCGGCCGGTCCGGGTGGTCCACGACGAAGGCCGCGAAGCCGCCGCCCGGATCGGCCAGCCGGTCCCGCAGCGCCGGAAGCGATTCGGCGTGCCAGTCCGTCGGCCCGCCGCCGTCCGCGGACATCGAGTCGATCATCACCTGCCGCAGTCGCAGGACTTCGCCGGCCTCCTCGGGCAGTGCCCGCCTCACTGGACTCATGAAGCCGTAGGCTAACCACCGGCCTCGCCGCCGGTCCCGCGCTTTTCTTACCGGCCTCGCTTGCTTGGAGTGCACTCCAAGGTCATAGCGTTGAGGCATGACGGTGATGCAGACCACGCCTGCGACGCTCGAGGAATCCCACCCAGCCGACATCTGCTCCGCCCGGCCCGCGCCCCATCCGCGCCCCGACGGCCAGGACCGCTACACGATCAGTGAGGTCGTCGCCTTCACGGGTCTGACCGCGCACACCCTGCGCTGGTACGAGCGGATCGGGCTGATGCCGCACATCGACCGCTCGCACACCGGGCAGCGCCGCTACAGCAACCGCGACCTGGACTGGCTGGACCTGGTGACCAAACTGCGGCTGACCGGCATGCCGGTGGCGGACATGGTCCGGTACGCGGAACTGGTGCGCGCGGGCAGCAGCACCTACCGGGAGCGGCAGGAACTGCTGGAGCAGACCCGCCGGGACGTCCTCGGGCGGATCGCCGAACTGCGCGACACGCTCGCCGTACTGGACCGCAAGATCAGCTTTTACGCGACAGAGGGGACCACTCGATGACCGACGCCAGGATTCCGACGGCACGCCTGGGAGCGCAGGGGCCGGAGGTCGGCGTGCAGGGCCTCGGCTGCATGGGCATGAGCTTCGGCTACGGCCCCACCGACGCCGAGCAGGCCCGCGCGGCCCTCGACCGGGCGCTGGAGCTGGGCGTGACCCTCTACGACACCGCCGACGCGTACGGCGCCGGGGAGAACGAGCGGTTCCTCGCCCCCTTCTTCCGTGCCCACCGCGACGAGGTGGTGATCGCCACCAAGTTCGCCCTGTCCATCCCGAAGGACGACCCGACCAAGCGGATCATCCGCAACGACGCCCCCTACATCCGCGAGGCCGTCGAGGGCAGCCTCCGGCGGCTCGGCGTGGACGTGATCGACCTCTACTACATGCACCGCCGCGATGTGAACGTGCCCATCGAGGAGACCGTCGGCACGATGGCGGAGCTGGTGCGCGAGGGCAAGGTCAAGCACCTGGGCCTCAGCGAGGTCACCGCCGACGAGCTGCGCGCCGCGCACGCCGTGCACCCGATCGCCGCCGTGCAGTCGGAGTGGTCCCTGTTCAGCCGGGACATCGAGGCGCACGTGGTGCCGGCCGCGCGGGAGCTGGGCGTCGCCCTGGTGCCGTACTCGCCGCTCGGGCGGGGCTTCCTCACCGGCGCCTTCGCCAACGCCGACCAGGACCTGACGGCCGACGACTTCCGCCGTCAGCAGCCCCGCTTCACCGGCGACAACGCGGCGGCCAACGCGGCCCTGCTCGAACCCCTGCGCGCCGTCGCGGAGGCCCACGGCGCCACCCCGGCCCAGATCGCCCTGGCCTGGGTGCAGCAGCGGGCGGCCGTCGACTCGCTGGCGGTCGTCCCGATCCCGGGCACCCGCAAGGCGAGCCGGGTGGCGGAGAACGTGGCCGCCACCCGCATCACCCTGACCGAGGCGGAACTGTCCCGGCTGGAGCCGATCGCGGGCAAGGTGGCCGGCGAGCGGTACGCGGACATGAGCTTCACCTCGGCGGGCCGGGAGTAGTCAGAGTTCCGCGAGCAGCTGCGCCTTCTTGCCGGCGAACTCCTCGTCGGTGACCAGCCCGGCCTGGTGCAGCTCCCCGAGGTGCCGGATGCGTTCGGCGATGTCCGCCGGGTCACGGCGGCACGGCGGCGCCGCCGGCACCGGACGGCGCGAGCGGACCGCCGCCAGCACCGCGGCGGCGAACGGCAGCGACTCGTGCACCGGACCGTAGCCGAGCCCGAACACCACCGCCGCCGGATCCTGGTCGGGCTCGGGCGCCACGTCCGGTGCCGGACCGGAGGCGCGCAACCGGAGATAGCCCGCCAGGGCCTCCGGTGAGCGCCACTCCACCCCGCACAGGTCGGCGACCGGGTAACTCTGGTCGCCGGCCTTCCACTTGGCCGACGACGCGCCCGTCCACGACCACCGGAACTGCACCGACGTGCCGTCGAAGGCGGCCTTCCCGTCGTACGCCTTGAACTGCAACGGCGCCTCGGGCGCCGCCACCAGATAGCGGTCCGCCGGCCCCGACTCGGTGAGCCGCGACGTCAACTCCCCGGCGCGGGACGCGGCCTCCGACTCCCGCTCGGCCGGCAGGACCAGCCGGTAGGGATCGGAGCCCTCCTTCAGCTGGCCGTCGGCCGCCTCCATCAGCGGATCGGCACCCGCGCGGGGCAGCAGCCGCAGGACGACGGTGCCGCGCCGGCCCGGAGCGAGCCGTACCTCCTCGACCGCGGACAGCGGGATGCGCCGCTCCCCGAGCGCCTGGAACAACTTCGGTGTTCGAATCCCCCGTTCGTAACGGATGAGCACGGAGTCGGACTCGAACTCCCAGACGGCATGAAAACCCGCCAGTACGTCACCCATGCGGCTCATCGTATGCGGCACGTCCCCCTCCGTCGCCTCCCTCGCGGACCGCACTTCCTGCTGTTTCTACGCGCGTTGGGCCGTCTTCGTGCCGGGCAGGTCCGCCCGGCACGCGGCGGTACCGCCGGCGCAGGTCACCTCGTCGTAGGCGCCCGTGCCGATGTCGGCGAGGTTGCGCAGGCTGTCCGTGCCCGGCTGGAAGTAGCCGGCGTGGCCCTGCGCGTCCTCGGCGGACAGCACCCGGGCGCCGAAGGCGGCGGAGACCGGGTCGGCGCCGTGCCCGAGCCCGCCCAGCTCCAGGTACGGCACGTCCGCGATCCAGTCGGTGGCGTCCCGCATGGCCCACACCCGGGCGGCGGTGTCCAGGTGGGCGGCCTTGGAGACCCGCATGCCGGGGCTGGCGGCGACCGCTATGTCGGTGACCCGCCGCGGCATTCCGGGCGCGGCCACGCCGCAGAGCACCGAGCCGTAGCTGTGGCAGAACATCGACACCGGGGCGCCGCCGGGCAGGGCCCGCAGCAGCGCGTTCAGCCGCAGGGAACCCTCCGCCGCGCGCAGCCCGGTGGCCGCGTCCACGCCGAGGCCGTCGGGGGAGGTGTAGTCGGCCCAGGCGATCACCGCCGTACGCGTGGCGGGACGCGTCGCGCGCTCCTGTGCGTACAGCGCCTTGGCCATGCCGACCGGGGCGGTGTACGGCCGGTTCGTCTTCTGGAAGGTGAGCAGGTCGGTGTCGACACCGGGGACGACGACCGAGATCCGCTCGGCCCTGGTCAGGTTCCCGAAGACCTCGGAGATGCGGCCGGTGCCCTCCGGGTCGAAGGAGAGGATCTGCCGGCCGGGGGTCAGCAGCGACTCGTAGCGGTGCATGCGGCGGCCCGCGTCCTGCTGGCCGGCCGTGCTGAGCCGGCTGTCGTGCATGCGCTCGCGCTCGGTCGCGCGCTCCTGCTCCAGCGCCAGGTGGTTCGCCCGGTACCGCAGGTCGACCGGCGCGCCGTTCATGTTGCCGACGGCGAGCGGGTAGCGGTGGACGAGGCGGGTGCGGTCGTGGGCGGAGAGCGTGGCGAAGAAGCGGGAGAGCCGCGCGGGGCCGGCCTCCGGATCGGGCAGGCGCAGCCCGTGGAGGCTGCCGTGTCTCCACTTGTCGAGCGAGGCCTGGAGCTCGCTCGACTCCCGGTGGGTGCGCAGCGCGGTCCATCCGGTGGTGGCGAGCATCACGAACACGACGGCCAGCGCCAGCATCGCGCGCCAGACGTTGAGTTGCGGGGAGGAGGTGTCGAAGGAAGTCACTGGGAGGACACACTAGGAGAACGAGACGGTCTCGCGGTAACCGGGTGACCGGGATCACGTTTCGACGGAAGTCGAACACGCCGTGAACGATCTTTCGAACCCGGCGAAGTGGATCTGGCGGACGCCGCGCCGGCGGTCGCCCGGACCCGCGTCGGACGATCTTTCCGGCGTGCTGCCAACGGCCTCAGGCCGAGCGCCAGTTCCCCCCGAGCGCCGAAGTCACCTGATCGAGGTACGAGACGGTGAGCTTCCGGACGGCTTCCAGACTGCAGTCACGGCCCGAGCACCACTGGCGTTCCGTGACCCTTATCACCCCGCCGAACACCGCCACCGCGAGCCGCGGCCGGGGGTCCGTGTCCACGTCCACGCCCTCCCGCTCGGCCAGCAGTCGCGCCATCGTCTCCTCGGCCGCGGTCGAGCGGCGCAGATGGGCGGCGAGCAGCGCGGGCGTCGACTCGATCGTGCGGTACATGCGCAGATACAGATCGACCGGCACGGCCGACTCCAGGTTGCCCCGGACCGCGTCCCAGCCCTCCAGGACGGCCTGCCGCAGCGCCTCCATCGGCGGCTCGTGCGGCGGACGGGCGCGCAGGGCGGCGAGGAAGAGCGCCTGCGCCCGCTCCTGCATGGCGAAGGCCGCTTCCTCCTTGCCCGCGAAGTAGCGGAAGAAGGTGCGCTGGGAGACGTCGCAGGCCGCGGCTATCTCGTCCACGGTCGTGCGCTCGTACCCCCGGGTGGTGAACAGTTCCAGAGCGGCCCGCAGCAGCGCCTCCCGGGTACGCCGCTTCTTGCGCTCGCGCAGCGTCTCCATGGCCCTCGACGGCCCCTCTCATGACGTTCGGCCAGCTCAGCAGTGTATATCCGCCTCCTGTCAGTTACCGACTTATGAAATTGTTTGTCAATTGTCAGTGGCTGTCACTAGTCTCGAACGCATGACTGGTCAGACCACCATCGACACGACAGGGCCGGGTGACGGAGCCCCGGCGGCCCCGGCGGAGCGGACCCCGGACGCGGGGCTGCGCGGCCACCCCTGGCTCACCCTGATCACCGTTGCCGTAGGGGTCATGATGGTGGCCCTGGACGGCACCATCGTGGCCATCGCCAACCCGGCCATCCGGGACCATCTGCACGCGAGCTTCGCCGATGTGCAGTGGATCACCAACGCCTACTTCCTCGCCCTCGCGGTCACCCTGATCACCGCGGGCAAGCTCGGTGACCGCTTCGGCCACCGGCAGACCTTCCTCATCGGCGTGACCGGCTTCGCCGCCGCCTCCGGGGCGATCGGCCTGTCGCACACCATCGCCACCGTCATCATCTTCCGTGTCTTCCAGGGCCTGTTCGGCGCGCTGCTGATGCCGGCCGCGCTCGGCCTGCTGCGGGCCACGTTCCCGGCCGAGAAGCTCAACATGGCCATCGGCATCTGGGGCATGGTGATCGGCGCGTCCACCGCGGGCGGCCCGATCCTCGGCGGCGTCCTCGTGCAGCACGTCAACTGGCAGTCGGTGTTCTTCATCAACGTGCCGGTCGGCGCGATCGCGCTGGTGCTCGGCGTGCTGATCCTGCTCGACCACCGGGCCCAGAACGCGCCGCGCTCCTTCGACGTGCTGGGCATCGTGCTGCTGTCCGGTGCGATGTTCTGCCTGGTCTGGGCGCTCATCAAGGCCCCGTCCTGGGGCTGGGGCGACGGCAGGACGTGGGGCTTCATCGTCGCCTCGGTCCTGCTCTTCGCGTTCTTCGCGTTCTGGGAGACCAGGGTCGCCGAGCCGCTCATCCCGCTCGGCCTGTTCCGCTCGGTGCCGCTGTCGGCCGGTGTGGTCTTGATGGTCCTCATGGCCATCGCCTTCATGGGCGGCCTGTTCTTCGTGACGTTCTACCTCCAGAACGTCCACGGCATGTCCCCGGTCAACGCGGGCCTGCACCTGCTGCCGCTCACCGGCATGATGATCGTCGCCTCGCCGCTCGCCGGCGCCGCGATCACCCGGTTCGGCCCGCGGGTGCCGCTGGCCGGCGGCATGGCCGCGACCGCGATCGCCATGTACGGCATGTCCACCCTCAAGGCCGGTACCGGCAGCGGGGTGATGTCCCTCTGGTTCGCCCTGCTCGGCCTCGGCCTCGCGCCGGTCATGGTCGGCGCGACGGAGGTCATCGTCGGCAACGCGCCCATGGAGCTGTCCGGTGTGGCCGGCGGCCTCCAGCAGGCGGCCATGCAGATCGGCGGCAGCCTCGGTACGGCGGTGCTCGGCGCGGTGATGGCCTCCAAGGTCGACAGCTCGCTGGAGGGCAACTGGAAGGCGGCCGGGCTGCCGCCGCTGACCCCGGCCCAGCTGGACCAGGCCTCCGAGGCAGTACAGGCCGGTGTGGCACCGGTGCAGAAGGGGATACCGGCGCCGATCGCCGCGAAGATCACCGAGGTGGCCCACCACACCTTCATCTCCGGCATGAGCCTCGCCTGCCTGGTGGCGGCGGGCGTCGCGGTGGTCGCCGTCCTCGTCGCCTTCCTCACCAAGCGGGGCGACAACGCGGAGGCGGGGGCGGGCGTGGGTCACATCTGACCCGCGGTCGCCCGGCCGGGTGACTCGGCCGGGGTTCCCTGGCGCGGCGCGCACCGCGCGCCGCAGAGTGGATCACGCCCGGGCGCACGCTGCAGGAGGGGAACAGCGTGCGCCCTGCGGGCCGTTGACCGGGCACGACGCGCCGCCGGGCCCCGGCGATCGCCCGCCGAAGCGGGCGGCGGTGGTCAGGCGTCGCCGCCGGCCGCTCCCGGGTGGGCCGCCGTGACGTCCAGGACCTGGTAGCGGTCGATGGCCTGCTTCAGGGCGGAGCGGTCGATCCGGCCCGCCCGTGCCAGCTCCGTGAGCACGGCCACCACGATCGACTGCGCGTCGATGTGGAAGAACCTGCGCGCCGCGCCCCGGGTGTCGGCGAAGCCGAAGCCGTCCGCGCCGAGCGACTGGTAGGGCCCCGGCACCCACCGGGCGATCTGGTCCGGCACCGACCGCATCCAGTCGGACACGGCCACGAACGGCCCCTCCGCGCCGCTCAGTTTGCGCGTCACGTAGGGGACGGCCTGCTCCTCCTCCGGGTGCAGCAGGTTGTGCTGCTCGCAGGCGACGGCCTCCCGCCGCAGCTCGTTCCAGGACGTCGCGGACCACACGGCCGCCCGCACGTTCCAGTCCTCCGCGAGGATCCGCTGCGCCTCCAGCGCCCACGGCACCGCCACCCCGGACGCCATGATCTGCGCCGGGATCGCCCCGCCGGGGCCGTCGGAGAGCTTGTGGATGCCCTTGACGATGCCCTCGACGTCCACGTCGGACGGCTCCGCCGGGTGCCGGATGGGCTCGTTGTAGACGGTGAGGTAGAAGAAGACGTCCTCGCCGTGCGGGTGTTCGGGCGAGCTGCCGTACATCCGCCGCAGACCGTCCTGCACGATGTGCGCGATCTCGTACGCGTACGCCGGGTCGTAGGCCACGCACGCCGGGTTCGTCGAGGCCAGCAGCTGCGAGTGCCCGTCGGCGTGCTGGAGGCCCTCGCCGGTCAGCGTCGTACGGCCCGCGGTCGCGCCGAGGACGAACCCGCGCGCCAACTGGTCGGCCATCTGCCAGAACTGGTCACCCGTGCGCTGGAAACCGAACATCGAGTAGAAGACGTACACCGGGATCAGCGGCTCGCCGTGCGTGGCGTACGCCGAGCCCGCCGCGATCAGCGAGGCCGTGCAGCCCGCCTCGGAGATGCCGTCGTGCAGCATCTGCCCGGTCGGCGACTCCTTGTAGGCGAGCAGCAGTTCACGGTCCACCGACTCGTACTGCTGCCCGAGCGGGTTGTAGATCTTCGCGCTCGGGAAGAAGGAGTCCATGCCGAACGTGCGGTACTCGTCCGGCGCGATCAGCACGAACCGCCGGCCGATCTCCTTGTCCCGCATGAGGTCCTTGAGCAGCCGCACAAAGGCCATCGTGGTGGCGATGGACTGCTGCCCCGTGCCCTTCTTCACGGTCGCGTACGCCTTGTCGTCCGGCAGCGCGAGCGGTTTGGAGCGCACGACGCGCGTGGGGACGTAACCGCCGCAGCCCTTGCGGCGGTCGTGCATGTACTGGATCTCCTCAGAGTCCCGGCCCGGGTGGTAGTACGGCGGCAGGCCGGACTCCAGCTCCCGGTCGGAGATCGGCAGGTGCAGCCGGTCCCGGAAGCGCTTGAGGTCGTCGACCGTCAGCTTCTTCATCTGGTGCGTGGCGTTGCGGCCCTCGAAGTTCGGGCCCAGCGTCCAGCCCTTGATCGTCTTGGCCAGGATCACCGTCGGCTGGCCCTTGTGCTCCTTGGCCGCCTTGAACGCCGCGTAGATCTTGCGGTGGTCGTGCCCGCCGCGCCCCAGGTGCAGGATCTGGTCGTCGGTCATGTTCTCGACCATGGCGCGCAGCCGGTGGTCGTCGCCGAAGAAGTGCCGGCGGATGTAGGCGCCCGACTCCGTGGCGTACGTCTGGAACTGCCCGTCCGGGGTCATGTTCATCTTGTTGACCAGGACGCCGTCCCGGTCCTGCGCGAGCAGCGGGTCCCAGCTGCGGTCCCAGATCAGCTTGATCACGTTCCAGCCGGCGCCCCGGAAGACCGACTCCAGCTCCTGGATGATCTTCCCGTTGCCGCGCACCGGTCCGTCCAGGCGCTGGAGGTTGCAGTTGACCACGAAGGTCAGGTTGTCCACGCCCTCCCGGGCCGCCAGCGTGAGCTGGCCCAGCGACTCCGGCTCGTCCATCTCGCCGTCGCCGAGGAACGCCCACACGTGCGACCTGGAGGTGTCCGCGATCCCGCGCGCCTCCATGTAGCGGTTCATCCGCGCCTGGAAGATCGCCCCCAGCGGGCCGAGGCCCATGGAGACCGTCGGGAACTCCCAGAAGTCCGGCATCGAGCGCGGGTGCGGATAGCTGGACAGGCCGTTCGGGTACTTCGACTTCTCCTGGCGGAAGCCGTCCAGCTGGTCCTCGGTGAGCCGGTCCAGCAGGTAGGCGCGCGCGTAGATGCCGGGGGAGGCGTGGCCCTGGAAGAAGACCTGGTCGCCGCCGTCGCCCTCGTCCTTGCCGCGGAAGAAGTGGTTGAAGCCCACGTCGTAGAGCGACGCCGAGGAGGCGAAGGTGGCGATGTGGCCGCCCACGCCGATGCCGGGCCGCTGGGCGCGCGAGACCATCACGGCCGCGTTCCAGCGGGTCGCGTTCAGGATCCTGCGCTCGATCTCCTCGTTGCCCGGGAAGAACGGCTCGCTCTTGGTGGGGATGGTGTTGACGTAGTCCGTGCTGCGCATCTCGGGCACGGCCACGCGCTTCTCGCGGGCCCGCTCGATCAGCCGCAGCATGAGGTAGCGCGCCCGCTCCCGGCCGCGCTCGTCCACGACCGCGTCGAGGGAGTCGAGCCACTCCTGGGTCTCTTCGGGATCGAAGTCAGGAACCTGACTCGGAAGGCCGCCAATGATGATCGGGGTGCGATCGGATCCGGAAGCCACGCTGTTCCTTACCTGTCGGAGGGCCGGTTCTTGCTCGTACTGCTGCTCGCTGCTCGTACCGCTACTCGCGCCTACTGTTCGTGCCCGCGCCGTTCCCCATCGTGTACCGAGGGAGCACGCCCGTCATCTCCACCGCCGGCTCCCCGCCGTACCGCCGGAGCACACCGCCGGTCAAAACGCAACGATACGCCCGGGGTGTGACGCGCTTGGCAAAGTTGTTCGATGGTTCCATCCGTGGATGATTCCGCGCCGTGCAAACCGGGCACATCGGGGTGATGTGGGTGGCGCGGAATCGAGATACGGTGCCAGGAGTTGCGGCGACACGGCCGGGATCGTCACCGTTTCGGCGGTCGGGACCGCCGGGTACTTGCGCGATCCGCCCCGCCCGTGTGGACTACGGCCAATGCTTCGCGCACGCGCGTGGCTGAGATATTCACCAAGACATGATCAGGAGGCAACCCGTGAGCGCGACCGCGGACCACGCGGAGGAGCGGACGAACCCTGCCGCCAGGCTGGGGTTCCAGCCCGGGCAGGTGGTCCAGGAGATCGGCTACGACGACGACGTCGACCAGGAACTCCGCGAGTCCATCGAGGAAGCCATCGAGGGCGATCTGATGGACGAGGAATACGACGACGTGGCCGACGCCGTTGTGCTGTGGTTCCGTGATGACGACGGCGACCTGACGGATGCGCTGGTGGATGCCACCACGTACATCGAGGAGGGCGGCGCGATTCTGCTCCTCACGCCGAAGACGGGTCGTGACGGGTACGTGGAGCCGAGCGACATCCAGGACGCCGCCACGACGGCCGGGCTGACCGCGGCCAAGAGCGTGAGCGTCGGCAAGGACTGGAGCGGCAACCGGCTGGCCACGCCGAAGGCGGCCAAGTCGAAGCGGTGACCGCCGCCCGGGCGGGCCGGATCCCACCGGCCCGTCCGGGAACCCTGGTGATCGCTGCGTAGGGTGGAGCCGAGCGTTTGCTGTGCTCTCACCCGAACAGCCCACCGAAGGGAAGCACGACATGGCGATCCAGGTCGGCGACAAGGCGCCCGATTTCGAGCTCAAGGACAACCACGGCCGCACCGTGCGGCTCGCCGACTTCCGCGGCGAGAAGAACGTGGTCCTGCTCTTCTACCCCTTCGCCTTCACCGGCGTGTGCACCGGCGAGCTGTGCGCGCTGCGCGACAACCTGCCGAAGTTCACCGACCGCGACACCCAGCTGCTCGCCGTCTCCAACGACTCCATCCACAGCCTGCGCGTCTTCGCCGAGCAGGAGGGCCTGGAGTACCCGCTGCTCAGCGACTTCTGGCCGCACGGCAACGTCTCGCGCGCCTACGGCGTCTTCGACGAGGACAAGGGCTGCGCGGTGCGCGGCACCTTCGTCATCGACAAGGACGGCGTGGTGCGCTGGACGGTGGTCAACGGTCTGCCGGACGCGCGCGACCTCAACGACTACGTGAAGGCGCTCGACACCCTCTAAATCGGCCGGTCGGCCGATATCCGGGGCCCTTCGGGTCCAGGGTCCGCGGGGGGCGGGAACCCGTCACTAGGATCGGTTCGTTGATCCCATATCCGAAGCACGACGGGGCTCCCCGCCCCTCGACACCACATGGAGGACTCGTGGGAGTCAGCCTCAGCAAGGGCGGCAACGTCTCGCTGACCAAGGAGGCCCCGGGCCTGACCGCCGTCATCGTCGGTCTGGGCTGGGACGTGCGGACCACGACCGGCACCGACTTCGACCTCGACGCGAGCGCGCTGCTGCTGAACACCTCCGGCAAGGTCGTCAGCGACCAGCATTTCGTCTTCTTCAACAACCTCAAGAGCCCCGACGGCTCCGTGGAGCACACCGGCGACAACCTCACCGGTGCGGGCGAGGGCGACGACGAGGCCATCAAGGTCGACCTCGCCGCGGTCCCGGCCGACGTCGACAAGATCGTCTTCCCGGTGTCGATCTACGACGCCGAGAACCGCCAGCAGTCCTTCGGCCAGGTCCGCAACGCCTTCATCCGCGTCGTCAACCAGGCCAACCAGCAGGAGATCGCCCGCTACGACCTCAGCGAGGACGCCTCCACCGAGACCGCCATGGTCTTCGGCGAGCTGTACCGCAACGGCGCCGAGTGGAAGTTCCGCGCCATCGGCCAGGGCTACGCCTCCGGCCTGCGCGGCATCGCCCAGGACTTCGGCGTCAACGTCTGACGCCCGTGCGTTTCGCGGCACTCCGTCCGGCGCCGAGCCGTTTACGGCCGGCGCCGGACGCGCAGGACAACAGGGAAGCACCGTCAGGGGAGGACCAGCATCATGGGCGTCACGCTCGCCAAGGGAGGCAACGTCTCCCTCTCCAAGGCCGCACCGAACCTCACCAACGTCATGGTCGGGCTCGGCTGGGACGCGCGGTCCACCACCGGCGCCCCCTTCGACCTGGACGCCAGCGCGCTGCTGTGCGGTGCCGGCAACCGGGTGCTGGGCGACGAGTGGTTCGTGTTCTACAACCAGCTCACGAGCCCGGACGGCTCCGTGGAGCACACCGGCGACAACCTCACCGGTGAGGGCGAGGGCGACGACGAGTCCATCCTGGTGGACCTCGCCAAGGTGCCGCCCCAGTGCGAGAAGATCATCTTCCCCGTCTCCATCCACATGGCCGACGAGCGCGGGCAGACCTTCGGCCAGGTCTCCAACGCCTTCATCCGCGTGGTCAACCAGTCCGACGGCCAGGAACTCGCGCGCTACGACCTCAGCGAGGACGCCTCCACCGAAACCGCCATGATCTTCGGCGAGCTGTACCGCTACCAGGGCGAGTGGAAGTTCCGTGCGGTGGGCCAGGGGTACGCGTCCGGATTGCGCGGCATCGCTCTAGACTTCGGAGTCAACGTTTCGTAAAGCCGTGCTCGGCGCGGGGGAGACCCTCATGGGAGGCGCCCCCACAACACGATGGGGTAACCAGTGCTTCTGAAAACCTTCGGCTGGTCGTTCGCGGTGACCGCGCTCGGCCTGGTCGCCGCCGTCTTCTACGGGGGCTGGGAGGCCTTCGGGGTCGTGGCGATCCTCGCCGTCCTCGAGATCTCGCTGTCCTTCGACAACGCGGTGGTCAACGCCGGGATCCTGAAGAAGATGAACGCCTTCTGGCAGAAGATCTTCCTCACGGTCGGCGTGCTCATCGCCGTCTTCGGCATGCGACTGGTCTTCCCCGTCGTGATCGTCGCCATCACCGCCAAGCTCAACCCGATCGACGCGGTCCACCTGGCCTTCGCCGACAAGGACCGCTACCAGCAGCTGGTCACCGACGCCCACCCGGCGATCGCGGCCTTCGGCGGCATGTTCCTGCTGATGATCTTCCTGGACTTCATCTTCGAGGACCGCGACATACAGTGGCTGCGCTGGATCGAGCGGCCCCTGGCCAAGCTCGGCAAGGTCGACATGCTGTCGGTCTGCATCGCCCTGATCGTGCTGCTGATCACCTCCTTCACCTTCGCCACCCAGGCCCACCAGCACGGCGGCATCCACGCCGACAAGGCGCAGACGGTCCTGATCTCCGGCATCGCCGGCCTGATCACCTACATGATCGTCGGAGGTCTCTCCGGCTTCTTCGAGGAACGCCTGGAGGAAGAGGAGGAGCGCGAGCACGAGGAGGAGGAAGAGGCCGCCCGCACCGGCAAGAAGAAGTCGGCCGTCCTGCTGGCCGGCCAGGCCGCGTTCTTCATGTTCCTCTACCTGGAGGTCCTGGACGCGTCCTTCTCCTTCGACGGCGTGATCGGCGCCTTCGCCATCACCAACGACATCGTGATGATGGCCCTCGGCCTCGGCATCGGCGCGATGTACGTCCGCTCGCTCACCGTCTACCTGGTCCGCCAGGGCACCCTGGACGACTACGTCTACCTGGAGCACGGCGCCCACTACGCGATCGGCGCCCTCGCCCTGATCCTGATGGTGACCATCCAGTACGAGATCAACGAGGTGATCACCGGCCTCGTCGGCGTCGTCCTGATCGCCCTGTCCTTCTGGTCCTCCGTGCGCCGCAACCGGGCCCTCGCGGCGGCCGGTGCCGGCAGCGGGGAGAAGGCCGAGGTCTCCTCCGGGGTGTGACACCCTGACCGGTGAGGAACGCTTCGTTCGGGGCGGCGGGCACGGCCGGCCGCCCCGACGGCATGCGGACGACGACCTGGGGGCGGCAATGGGCTTCTTCGACGGGCTGCTGGGCGCACGCGCGGTCGACTTCGACTCGGGCGGCACCGGCAACGCCATCGAACTCACCAAACGGCACCACACGGTGTCCCTCAGCAAGCAGGGCGCGGCCACCGGCCATCTGCGCGTCAACCTCACCTGGCGGATGCGCAGCTCCGACTTCGGCATGCAGCGGCCCAGCCTGCTGCGCCACCCCCTCAAGGCCCTGAAGCCGCCGGAGATCCAGGGCCACGGGCAGAGCATGGTCGACGTCGACCTCGACCTCGGCTGTCTGTACGAGCTGACCGACGGCACCAAGGGCGTCGTCCAGCCGCTGGGCGACTACCTGGGCGACGTCAACGCGGCCCCGTACATCAAGATCAGCGGCGACGACCGGTTCGGCTCGGGCTCCGGCGAGACGATGTACATCAACCTCGACCACCGCGAGTCCATCAAACGCGTCCTGGTCTTCGTGTACATCTACGACCAGACCCCCGCGTTCGACCGCACGCACGCCATCGTCACCCTGTACCCCAGCAGCGGCCCCCGCCTGGAGATCAGCCTGGACGAACGCCACCCCCAGGCCCGCTCCTGCGCCGTCCTGCTCATCGAGAACGTCAAGGGCGAACTCGTGGTCCGCCGCGAGGTCAAGTTCGTCTACGGCTTCCAGGCCGAGCTGGACCGCCTGTACGGGTGGGGCCTGCAATGGGGCCGCGGCTACAAGACCAAGGCCTGATCACCGCCCGATGAACTGCGGCCCCTGCGGCGGCAGCCGGAACCCGGGGTCGGGCGCCGCCGGCACCGGCTGCGGGTATCCGTACGCCGGCGCGGACGTGGGCTGCGGGTAGCCGTAGGCCGGCTGGGGCGGCACCGCCGTCGCCGGCTGCTCCGGAGGCAGCGGCTGGGACACCGTCGCCGGCTCCTCCGGTTCCGACTCGTCCACCGAGATGCCGAAGTCCGTGGCGAGGCCCTTGAGCCCGTTGGAGTAGCCCTCGCCCAGCGCCCGGAACTTCCAGCCCTCACCGCGCCGGTACAGCTCCCCGCAGATCATCGCGGTCTCCGCGCCGGTCTCCGGTTTGATCTCGAACGTCGCCCACGGCTCACCGTCGGCCACCGCCGCGTCGTACACCAGGATGCTCAGGTTCGGCACCCGGTCGAAGGCGACCCCGTCCGCCGAGGCGACCAGCAGGATCCGCCCGATCTCCGGCTCGACGCCCGCCAGGTCTGTCTGGATCGTGTCGGTGAGGCCCTCGGTGATGCGCTTCTTGCCCAGCCGCCACACCGTTCCCGACGGATGCCGGGGCTGGTTGTAGAAGACGAAGTCCTCGTCCGAGCGCACACGGCCGTCGGGGCCCAGCAGCAGCGCCGAGGCGTCCACGTCCGGGACCGACTGGCCCGGTGTCCAGCGCAGCACGGCGCGCACCGTGGTGGCCTCCAGCGGGACGTTCGAGCCCTTGAGCATCGCGTGCGTCATGCCGTCATCCTGCCCTCTCGGCCCTGGCCACGACAATGCGGGGGGTGTCGGCCGCCGACACGGCCGGGTCACCGGGAATTCACGTCCGCAGGGAACCCCGGACAGGTGTTCCTACGTACTATTACCGGCCACCTTTTACCGAATCCAGGGGTTCGGCACGCGTCTTCGAGGGAGTCCTATGCGTCATTTCGGGCACGTCGCCCCCGAGGTGCGGCAGCGCCTCTTCCACCGGGAGCCCCGCACGTTCACCGCGGACTCGCCGGCCCGGCTGCTCGCCACCGCCCTCGGCGCCACGCTCTACAGCCCCGCCACCCGGCCGAGACTGGCCGACGACATCCTCAAACAGGCGGGCAACGGCGTGGTCTCCATGGTGCTGTGCCTGGAGGACTCCATCGACGACGCGGACGTGCCCGCGGGCGAGGAGAACCTGGTCCGCCAGCTCGCCGACCTCGGCTCCCGGCCCGCCGCCGAGCCCCCGCTGCTGTTCATCCGGGTGCGCGCCCCCGAGCAGATCCCCGACCTCGTACGCCGCCTCGGCGACTGTGCACGGCTGCTGTCCGGCTTCGTGCTGCCCAAGTTCACCGAGGAGCGCGGCCTGCCCTTCCTGGAGGCCCTGGCCACCGCCGAGACCCACACCGGCCGCCGCCTGTTCGCGATGCCGGTCCTGGAGTCCCCGGAGCTGCTGTACCGCGAGTCGCGCGTGGAGACCCTGGAGGGCATCTTCCGCGCCGTCGACAAGTACCGCGACCGCGTCCTCGCGCTCCGCCTCGGCGTCACCGACTTCTGCTCCTCCTACGGGCTGCGCCGCGCCCCCGACATGACCGCCTACGACGTCCAGGTCGTCGCCTCCGTGATCGCCGACGTGGTGAACATGCTGGGCCGCGCCGACGGCACCGGATTCACCGTCACCGGCCCCGTGTGGGAGTACTTCCGCCACTCCGAGCGCATGTTCAAGCCCCAGCTGCGGCAGAGCCCCTTCCTGGAGGTGCAGGCCGTCGAACTGCGCGAGAGGCTGCTGGAGCACGCCATGGACGGGCTGCTGCGGGAGATCTCCCTCGACCAGGCCAACGGGCTGCTCGGCAAGACCTGCATCCACCCCTCCCACGTCCTGCCCGTGCACGCGCTGTCCGTGGTCAGCCACGAGGAGTTCAGCGACGCCCGGGACATACTGCGGCCCGAGCGGGGCGGCGGAGGCGTCCTCCGGTCCGTGTACACGAACAAGATGAACGAGGTGAAACCGCACCGCGCCTGGGCCGAACGGACCCTGCTGCGCGCGGAGGCGTTCGGCGTCGCCCACGAGGACGTCGGCTTCGTGGAACTGCTCGCCGCCGGCATACCCGGCTGACCCCTCCAAGGAACGCATGAACAACGCAGTGAACGACGCGGTCTGGTCCGGCAGCTGGGTCGCCGAGCGACTCGGGGTCGAGCTCCGCGGCGACGACGGGCTGCCGGCCCTGCTGGGCCTCGCCCTGCGCCGCAACCCCAAGCGGGCCCACCTGCTGGTCTCCAACGTCCTCGGCAAGCACGTACCGCAGACGCCCTCGGTGGTGTACGGCCACGGGGTGCGGCTGGGCCGGCGGGTGGCGGAGCGGCTCGGCGGGGAGGCGGCCCGCGCGGTCGTCCTCGGCTACGCGGAGACCGCGACGGGACTCGGGCACGCCGTGGCCGACGGCCTCGGCACGGCGCCGTACCTCCACTCCACGCGGCGGCCGGTCGCCCAGGTCGCCGCCGCGGGCGGGTTCGAGGAGTCGCACTCGCACGCCACCTCCCACCTGCTGCTGCCCGCGGACCCCGCACTGCTGGCGGGCGACGGGCCGTTGGTGCTGGTGGACGACGAGTTCTCCACCGGGAACACGGTGTTGAACACCATCCGTGACCTGCACGCGCGGTACCCGCGCCGCCGGTACGTGGTGGCGGCGCTCGTGGACATGCGGTCGGCCGAGGACAGCGCGCGGATGGCACGGTTCGCCGAGGAGATCGGGGCACGGGTGGACCTGGTCGCCGCGGCCTCGGGCACGGTGCTGCTGCCGGAAGGCGTGCTGGAGAAGGGGCGGGAGCTGGTGGCCCGCCACGAGTGCGCCGGGCCCGCGCCGCACGTGCGGCCGGACGCCGCGCACCGCGCCCCCGTGACGGTGGACCTGGGCTGGCCCGCCGGCCTTCCCGACGGGGGCCGGCACGGCTTCACCCCCGCCCACCGCGCCCGTCTCGAAGCCGCCCTGCCCGCCATGGCCGAGCGGATCGCGAAGGCGCTGCCCGCCGGGGCCCGGCGGGTGCTGGTCCTCGGCTCCGAGGAGCTGATGTACGCCCCGCTCCGGCTCGCCCACCAGCTGGAGCGGACCGTGACGGCCGAGGTGCGCTTCTCGACCACCACGCGGTCGCCCGTGCTCGCGGTGGACGACCCGGGGTACGCCATCCGCAGCCGCCTGGTCTTCCCGGCGCACGACGACCCGGCCGACGGGCCCGGCGAGCGGTACGCCTACAACGTCGCGGGCGGCGGCTTCGACGCCGTCGTCGCGGTCGTCGACTCGGCCGGCGACACCCCCGCGCTGCACGCGCCCGACGGACTGCTGGCGCGGCTCGCGGCGCAGGTGCCGCACGTACTGCTCGCGGTCGTCCCCTCCTACGTCCCCGCGCCCCCGCGCGCTCCCGAAAGGCCGGCCATGCTGCCCGAGCCCCTCCGCGGCCCCGCGTTCTCCTCGTACGCCCCCGAGGAGGTCGGCTGGCTGCTCCAGGACCTCTCGGACGTCGCCCTGGAGGCGCCGACCGAGGAGCGGGAGGAGGCCGTCCAGAACGGCGGGGCGCACTACGCCGAGTCGCTGCCCGTGGAGTACCAGCCCAGCGCCCGCTACCAGGAGCTGTTCCACGCGGCCCTGGACGCCTCGGCCGCACGGATCGCCCGGGCCGTCGGCGTGGTGACCGAGACCGTCCTCGGCGAGCGGTCGCCGCGCCCGGTGCTGGTGTCGCTGGCCCGCGCCGGAACCCCGGTCGGCGTGCTGATGCGCCGCTGGGCAGCGTTCCGGCATGGCCTCGAACTCCCGCACTACGCCGTGTCGATCGTGCGCGGGCGGGGCATCGACGCCAACGCGCTGCGCTGGCTGGCCGCCCACCACGACCCCCGGGACGTGGTGTTCGTGGACGGCTGGACCGGCAAGGGCGCCATCACCCGCGAACTCGCCGAGGCCGTCGAGGAGTTCGCCCGCAGGACGGGCGTCACCGGCTTCGACCCGCAGATCGCGGTGCTCGCCGACCCGGGTTCCTGCGTGCGCACCTACGGCACCCGCGAGGACTTCCTCATCCCCTCCGCCTGCCTCAACTCGACCGTCTCCGGGCTGATCTCCCGCACCGTCCTGCGCGCCGACCTGGTCGGCCCGGACGACTTCCACGGCGCCAAGTTCTACCGCGAACTCGCGGGCGCCGATGTCTCGGTGGCCTTCCTCGACGCCGTCGCCGCCCGCTTCCCGGAGGTCGCCGACACCGTGGACGAGGCGGTCAAGGAGCTGTCGGCCGAGGACCGCACCCCGACCTGGGCGGGCTGGCGGGCCGTGGAGCGGATCAGCGAGGAGTACGGCATCCACGACGTGAACCTCGTCAAGCCCGGCGTCGGCGAGACCACCCGGGTGCTGCTGCGCCGGGTGCCCTGGAAGATCCTCGCGCGCGCAGGCGCCGGCCGCGACCTGGACCATGTCCGGCTGCTCGCCGGGCAGCGCGGGGTACCGGTCGAGGAGGTCGCCGAACTGCCCTACAGCTGCGTCGGGTTGATCCACCCCAAGTACACGCGCGGGGCCACCGGGGCCGACGGCAGGGCGGTGAACGTCTGATGCCGGTGCTGGTGGCGAGCGATCTCGACCGTACGCTGATCTACTCCTCGGCGGCCCTCGCGCTGAAAATGCCGGACGCGCGGGCCCCCCGGCTGCTGTGCGTCGAGGTGCACGAGAGCAAGCCGCTGTCGTACATGACGGAGACGGCGGCGCGGCTGCTGACCGACCTCGCGGACCGGGCCGTGTTCGTGCCGGCCACGACCCGGACCCGCAAGCAGTACCAGCGCGTCAACCTGCCCGGCCCGCAACCCGGGTACGCGATCTGCGCCAACGGCGGCCATCTGCTGGTCGACGGGGTCACCGACCGCGACTGGCACGCCCGGGTGCTGGCCCGGCTCGCCGAGGAGTGCGCGCCGCTGGCGGAGGTCCGGGACCATCTGACGCGCACCGCCGACCCGGTGTGGCTGCGCCGGCAGCGGGTCGCCGAGGACCTGTTCGCCTACCTCGTGGTCGAGCGCGAACTGCTGCCCGAGGAGTGGGTGAAGGAGCTGACGGCCTGGGCGGACGACCGCGGCTGGACGGTCTCCCTCCAGGGCCGCAAGCTCTACGCTGTGCCCAGGCCGCTCACCAAGAGCGCCGCGCTGCGCGAGGTGGCCCGCCGTACCGGCGCCGGCCTCACCCTGGCGGCGGGCGACTCCCTGCTGGACGCCGACCTCCTCCTGGCCGCCGACCAGGGCTGGCGCCCGGGCCATGGCGAACTGGCGGACACCGGCTGGTCGGCCCCCAAGGTCAGCGCGCTGCCGGAGCGGGGAGTCCTCGCGGGCGAGCGCATCCTGGGCGAATTCCTGAAGGCGACGCGCGCCGCGAATCCCTAGGGTCTTTCGTTTGGATCAGGCCGGATCAGGGAGCGGGGTCTGGTGCCGTGCGTCGCAAGGCGGAGGAGGGCGCCATGGCGGAGCCATGGCAACCGACGACAACGCCGCGAGGCGCGGTGCCAGGGTCCGCGAGCCCGGCAAGATCCAACGAGAGGCCCTGGGGGCCCGGCGCGGGCGGTTAGCCGCAGCAGCCGCCGCCGCAGCAGCCCCCGCCCTGGGGCGCCGGGGCCGCGGAGCCCGCGGTACCGCCCACCGCGACCGTGGACAGCAGCTTGACCGTGTCCTCGTGCCCGGCGGGGCACACCGCGGGCGCCGCCGACTCGGACATCGGCCGGCTCAGTTCGAACGTGTCGCCGCAGCTGCGGCAGCGGTACTCGTAGCGAGGCATGAGGTCAGGGTAACCGGGGCGCCGAAAGAGGCGTCTCAATGTTTGATGAGTGTTGGGATACACCCGACACTCGTGCGGAGGAATCGAAAACTTCGCTGATAACTTGTGAACGCCGTTGCGAGGACGCTCAGCTCACCGCGCGAGCAAGAGCGAGTGCGGAGGGGAGACGCATAGTGACCGATGCGTCGCAGGGGGAGGGCCGTTCCGAGACGGGCGGTGGCGACGAGCAGCCGCTCGACTCCGACAGGACCCTGCATCTGAGAGTGGAGGGCCTGCGGGCCGACGAGACCATGCAGCTGCGCGTGCCCGCGCGGCCCGAGCCGTCCTCGGCGGGCGGCCGGGCCGAGCGGCGGCGCGGCACCCGGCCCCCGGGGAAGAAACGCGTCGGAGGCGCGGCCGCCCGCGCGCTGGGGCCGCTCGCCCCCTACGCGCGCCGCCTCAAGCCGGCCTATCCGCGTCCCGGACGGACCGGCTGGCGGCGCTGGGTGCCCTCCTGGCGGCAGTGGCTGGGCGGCGTCCTGACCTCGTTCGGCCTGCTCGGCGCCTTCCTGGTGACCGCGTACGCGGTCACCGACATACCCACCGACCTGAACACGTACGCGACCCAGCAGGACAACGTCTACTTCTGGTCCGACGGCACCCCGATGGCCCGCACCGGATGGGTGCAGCGGCAGGCGATGCCGCTGAAGGACATACCCCCGGACGTCCGCTGGGCGGTCCTCGCGGCGGAGAACGAGACCTTCTACTCGGACCCCGGCATATCCGTGAAGGGCATCAGCCGGGCGCTGTTCCGCACCGTGGGCGAGGGGGACACCCAAGGCGGCTCCACCATCACCCAGCAGTACGTCAAGAACGTCTACCTCAACCAGAACCAGACGGTCAGCCGCAAGTTCACCGAGGCGATGATCTCCCTCAAGCTCGACAACAAGATGAGCAAGGACAAGATCCTCGAGGGCTACCTCAACACCAGCTGGTTCGGCCGCGGCACCTACGGCATCCAGCGCGCCGCCCAGGCCTACTACGGCAAGGACGTCAGCGAACTCAACGTCTCCGAGGCCGCGATGCTCGCCGGACTGCTCAAGGGCGCCGGTCTTTTCGACCCCACCCTGAGCAAGGCCAACCACCAGCGGGCCGTGGAGCGCTGGTCCTGGATCCTCGACCGCATGGTCAAGATCCACAAGCTGTCGCCGCAGGAGCGCGCCACGTACACGACGTTCCCCGAGCCGCTGAAGTCCAACCCGCTGTACAACACCGGCGAGCAGAGCGACTACCTGGTGGAGCTGGCGTCCCAGTACGCCAAGAAGGCCGCCCATCTGACCGACCAGCAGTTCGACCTGGGCGGCTACCAGATCTACACCACGTTCGACCGCAAGCGGGAGAACGCGCTCACCGACGCCGTCACCAAGGCCCGCAAGCAGGCGAAGCAGGACAACCCCGACGCCGCGAAGAACGGCCACTACGGCGCCGCCTCCGTCGCCACCGACGGCCGGATCCTCGCCGTCTACGGCGGCCCCGACCACCGTACCCAGGGCTACAACGAGTCCAACGCGACCACCGTCCCGGCCGGTTCCGCGTTCCTGCCCTTCGTCTACGCCGCCGGGCTCGAACACGGCGTCCACAAGACGCGCGGCGGACCCGCCACCCCCGTCACCCCCGACAGCGTCTACGACGGCGACGACGGCGTCCCCGTGACCACCCCCGAGGGCCCCTACTGGGACCGCAGCGGCAAGAAGGTCGCGGCACACAACGACGGCAACAGGTCCTACGGGAAGATCACCCTGCGCGAGGCCCTCGCCAAGTCGGTGAACACCCCGTTCATGCAGCTCGGCATGGACACCGGCCTCGCCCAGGTACGGCAGACCGCCCAGGCCGCCGGACTGCTGTCCTCCAGCATCGGCCCCCAGGTGCCCGCCCTGTCCCTCGGCAGCTCCACCCCCAGCGCCATCCGGATGGCCAGCGGATACGCCACCTTCGCCGCCGGCGGCACCCACACGGAGCCCTACTCGGTCGGCCGCATCACCCGCAACGGCGCCCCCGTCGCCCTCGCCACCCCGCACCCGGCCCGCGCGGTCGGCACCGAGGTGGCCAAGGACGTCGACCAGGCGCTCACCGACTCCTTCCGCGCGGCCCACCCGGACGTGACCAAGCCGGGCCTGTCGGGGAAGGCCGGCACCGCCGACAAGGACACCGCCGCCTGGTACGCCGGCACGGACGACTCCGTGTCGACGGCGGTCGTCCTCTACCGCATCGATCTGGCGAAGTCCCTGGAGCCACTGCCGCTGAAGGGCCTCGCGGGCAGCTCGCCGGACAACGTGCCCTACCGCCTCTGGTCGGCCGCCATGGGTCTGGACTGACCGCCCGGACCCCCGACCCCCCTCGTCCCCTCGGAGATTGAGCCGCGCATGTCCCGCAAGAAGTCACCGAAAGGCCGGCGTCGCGCCCCCGGCCGCCGCCGCGTCCCCGCCGCCACCCGCCCGCAGGTCATCACCCTCGCCGCCCTCCTCGTCGTGGCCTCCCTGGTGGCCGGCTACCTCGCCCTGAGCCGCCCGGACGACACCACGCCGACCGCCGCCTCCGGCAAGGGAGCCGGCACCGCCGCCCCCAAGCCCTCCGCGACCCCCGAGTGGGACGGCAAGACGCACGTCCTCGGCGACGGCTCCACCTCCTACACCGGCCCGCAGAAGGGCACGCTGAAGCCCGTGCCGCTCAAGCCAGGGGAGAAGCCGCCCCAGTTCGTCGTCTTCTCCTGGGACGGCGCCCTGGAGGGCGACGACCACCTCTTCTCGCACTACCGGGAGATGGCCAAGGAGTACAACGCCCACATGACCTTCTTCCTCACCGGCATCTACCTGCTGCCCAAGAGCAAGAAGGACCTCTACCACGGGCCGATGCACCAGCCCGGCGACGCCGCCATCGACTACCCCACCGACGAGCACATCCGCACCACCCTGGAACAGCTCCGCCTCGCCTACGAGCAGGGCAACGACATCGGCACCCACTTCAACGGCCACTTCTGCGAGGCCAAGGGCGGCGGCGACTGGAGCGTCGACCAGTGGAAGAGCGAGATCGACCAGTTCTACTCCTTCGTGGAGAACTGGAAGACCAACACCGGCTACAAGGACATCCCGCCGCTGCCCTTCGACTTCAAGCAGGAGGTCGCCGGCGGCCGCGCGCCCTGCCTGGAGGGCCAGCCCAACCTCCTGAAGGCCATCAAGAGTTACGGCTGGCGCTACGACGCCAGCTCCCCGGGCGACTTCCAGATATGGCCCACCAAGAAGAACGGCGTCTGGGACTTCCCGCTCCAGATGCTCCCGTACGAGAACGGCAAGTTCCAGGGCCTGTCCATGGACTTCAACTTCCTCTACAACCAGTCCGGCGGCGAGACCGACGGCGACCCCGCCAAGTACCCGCAGTGGCTCCAGCAGACCGTCGACTCCTACATGGCCGGCTTCAACCGCGTCTACTACGGCAGCCGCGCCCCGCTGTTCATCGGCAACCACTTCGAGCACTGGAACGGCAGCATCTACATGAAGGCCATCGACCAGATCATCCCGAAGATGTGCACCAAAAAGGGCGTCAAATGCGTGTCGTTCAAGGAGCTGGCCGACTGGATGGACGTCCAGAAGCCGTCCACCCTCGCCGCGCTGCGCAGCCTCGACCCCGCCCAGTCCCCGGACTGGTCCACGGTCGTCAAGTGACGTAAACGCAGGCCAGGTTCCGCTTGTGCAACCCCCTTCACATCCGCCGCGCGCGGCATGCGAAGATGCCCCATCCCGGTAGGTCTACCGGAACAGAGGGGAACATCATTGAAGTCGAGAAAACTGAGCCGTAAGCGGCGTCGCGCCACCGTCGTCGGCGCCTCGGCCGCCGCCGTGGTCGCCGGCGTGGCGCTCATACCCAACTGGAGCGCGGGCGCGGCCGTCACCGACGACCCGACCGTGGACGCGTCCACCAAGGCGACCTTCCAGAAGCTCGCCGACGCGGTCTTCACCGACCGCACCCAGGCCCTGGTGGACGGCTCCACCAGCGCCCACACCCGCCACACCGCGGGATTCTCCGGTTCCGTCCGCCTCTCCGGCGGCCAGACCCGCGAGCAGTCCTCCGCCCTCGGCAAGCTGCGCGCCCGCAAGACCCTCCTCGCCAAGCTGGGCGAGAAGTACAGCGCCGGCGACACCAAGGTGACGCTCGACGCCACCGAGGTGCACGGCCGCAGCGCCAAGGTCGCCGTCACCGAGACCACGACGCTGACCTACAAGAAGGGCACCGTCCCGGCCAACGGCCCGAAGACCACCGGGTTCCAGGCCCACCACGAGCTGACCTTCAAGGCCGGCCGGCACGGCGACTGGCAGCTCACCGGCATCCACGACACCGACGACGGCTACCTCGCCGTCAACCAGGTCGAACCGCCGGCCACCACGTCGACGCCGACCACACCGCCCACCGGCGGCACCTCGCCGTCACCCTCCGCGCCGTCCACCGGCGGCACCTCGCCGTCGCCGTCCACGCCGCCCACCGGCACCCCGTCGTCACCCTCCGACGAGGGCCCGACGGACGCGCCCCGCGCGGCCACCAGCTACCCCGCGCCGGCCGACCCCAAGCAGCTCACCGGGGGCGCCTACGACTACAAGGCGATGGTCGCCTACGCGCAGAAGTACTGGAACCACTACAACCCGGACTACCCCGACTACAACGGTGCGGGCGCCGGCGGAGACTGCACCAACTTCGTCAGCCAGGTGCTGAAGGCCGGCGGCTGGAAGCACGTCCCCGGCTACACCGACGACTACACCAAGTGGTTCGGCAACGCCGACATCCAGTCCGACTCGTTCGTCGGCGTCAACGAGTTCTCCTGGTTCGCGCTGTCCTCCAAGCGCGTCACCCCGCTCGCCAACGTCTACCAGGCGGACCTCGGCGACGTGATCCAGATGGACTTCGACCGGGACGGGTCCAAGGACCACTCCATGGTCGTCACCTACCGCGACGGCTCCGGCGTGCCGTACGTGACCTACCACTCCACCAACACCTACAACAGGTCGGTGGCCAGCCTGGTCGCGTCGTACCCGACCGCGTACTTCTACGCCTACCGCACCTGAGCGCAGCGGCCGCCCGGGGCGCCGGCACGGGCACCCCGGGCGGCCGCACGCGCCGCGGCGCGCGCTACACCGACCCGCGCGGATCGTTCCCCGTGTCCCGCGCGTCCTTCGCGCCGGGCCACGGCATGGTCACCGGCGGCGTCCCGGTCTCGTGCTCCCGCCCCGGGGGCTCACCGCCCTCCGGGTGCCGGGCCCGCCAGTACGGGCTGTCGTGCGGCAGCGCGTGACCGACCCGGCCGTACATGCCGAAGGTCATCAGCAGCAGCCCCACCACGAAGCTGAACAGCACGTTCTGGATCCGGAACGCGAGGAAGTTCTGCGGCGTGTCCAGCAGGGCCAGGAACAGGAACCCGTTCAGCAGGAACAGGATGCCCAGCACCATGTTCAGCGTGGACGCGATGTTCCCGCCGATCACCATGCCGACCAGCAGCAGCGCCCCGATGCAGATCGACAGCACGCTCAGGGTGCCGTTGGTGTTCAGCCCGGCGACCGTGGCACCGCCGATGTCGAAGAAGCCGATGTGGTTGATCAGGCCCAGAATGCCGAAGACGACGAGGAACGCGCCGATCAGCCCCGCGCCGATCCGGTACACCAGGTTCAGCCGGTGATCGGTCGGCAGATGCTGGTCGAACTCGATCCGCCGCTTCGACCTCGTGTGCACTGCGTGTGTGGCCATATCCGCCCCCTTAGGCGCTAGCGGAGGCCATTCATCCCAAAACGGTCCATATCAATATCCGCCCGACCCGGGTCCCCCGGCAACACATCGCCACGCCACGGCCCCGCCCTCAGTGCGCGATCCCCCCGCGCTCCTCGCGGATCCCGGCCACCACCCGCGCGACCGCCTGCCGCACCGCGTCCGCCTCGCTGAGGAAGTGCCAGTAGTCCGGATGCCGGCCGCCCTCCAGCGTGCCGATCGCCCGCTCCAGCCGGGCCACCGCCTCGTCCAGCGGCCGGGCATGACGCGGATCCGGCGTCGTACGGCCCGACATCGCCAGCCGCTGCGCGTCCCGGATCGCGAACCGGGTCTTCTCGATCTCCGCCTGCGGATCCTTCTGCACCGCGTTCAGCCTGGTCAGCCGGTCACCGGCGGCCGAGACGGCGTCATCGGTCGCATTCAGCAGCGCCCGCACCGTCGACAGCAGCGAGGTGGCGTCCGCCCAGCGCTGGGCGTCCCGCGCCGACTGCGCCTCCCGCAGCTTCCGCTCCGCCTGCCCCACGTTCTCCACCGCCTGCGCCGGCACCTGCTGGAGGTCCTGCCAGCACGCGGCCGAGAACCGCCGCCGCAACTCGCTGAGCACCGGCTCGACCTGCCCCGCACGCGTGGTCAGCGCCTGCGCCCGGGTCCGCAGCGACACCAGCCGGTGATCGATCTCGGCCGCCTGCTCCGGCAGCCGCTCCGCCTCGGCCCGGATCGCCCCGGCCTCCCGCTGCACCCGCTCGGCCCGCTCCACCGTCTGCCGCACCCCGTGCCGGCCCGCGCCCTCGTTCAGCTTGGTCAGCTCCGGCGCCAGCGCGGCCAGCCGCCCCGCCAGGTCGTCGGCCCGCAGCCCCTGCTCCCGGACGCCGTCCAACGCGTTGCTCGCCGCCAGCAGCGCCTGCCGGGCCCGCTCCACGGCCGGCGCCACCCGCGCCAGCTGCGTCTCCGCCGACCCCAGCAGCGGACCGAGCGAGGCACCGAACCGGTCCAGCTCCTGCTTGACCCGCACCAGCTCGTCCCGCGCCGCCGTCAGCTCACCACGGGCCCGCGCCGCCGCCCCGGCCTCCAGATCCGCCCGGTCCAGGTCATGCGCGTCCACCGCCTGGATGTACCGCCGGCTGACCTCGTCGATCCGCGCGCCCAGCGCCTCGAAGTCCGCGACCGCACGCCGGGCCGCGGGCGTGTCGTCCACCGCCGTGATCGTCTCGACGGAGATCCGCAGGTCCCGCTGCGCGGTGTCCAGCTCGTAGAACGCGGCCGCCGCCGCGTCCTTCGCCGCCTGCGCCTCGGCCCGCTGGCTCTCCGCACGGCCGCCGAACCAGCGCCGGGTACCGCCCCCGGCGAACGCCCCCGGCAACGCGAGCGCGACCAGCACCGGCAGACCCATCAGCGCGAGCGTGTCCCGCAGGGCCGCGGCCCCGCGCGCACCCGCCCCGCCCGGCCGCCGTGTGCGCCGGGTCCGTGCGAGGGACGACGGCGGGTACGGCTGTGTCACTGACGTGCCCGGTCTCGCCGTCACATCCCTCTCCCGTGCTGTGGTCCGCTGGGGGTGCCATTCTCCCACCCGGTACGGACGAAAACACGGGCCGGTCAGTTCGCGGTGCGCACCGTGACCTTCCCGTTGGCGGAGCCCGCGGTCACCCGGTGCGCGCTGGCGGAGTCCTGGGGCACGGACACGTGCACGCCCCCGTTGTGGGACGTCGCCTTGACGTGGTAGGCGGCGCGGGGCAGCACGACCGTCAGACTCCCGTTGTCGCTGCCGGTGTCCACGCTGTCCGGTATGCGGCTGAGCCGGAGGTCCACCGAGCCGTTGTCCACCCGGGCCCGCACCCGGGTGGAGGCGACGTCCGCGTGCACCGGGCCGTTGCCGGAACTCAGGTCGAGCGGGCCGGTCGTGTCGGTGATGCGCACGCCGCCGTTGCCGGTGCGGACGGCGAGCGGATCGGCGAACCCGCGCGCCCGCACGTCCCCGTTGCCGTCCACCACCCGGACCCCGATGCCCGCGGGCACCTCGACCCGGTACCGGGCGGAGCAGTCGGCGACGAGCCCCGAGCAGTGCATCCGCAGCACCAGCCGGTCGTCCTTGAACGCCCAGCTCACCTTCGGCTTGCCGCCGACGAGCACGGACCCGTCGAACCACCGCGTCACCGCGACGTTCCGCCCCTCGCCCCGGCCGCCGACGATCTCCAGCCCCGAGTCGTCCGAATCGACGGTGAGCGTGTGGCCCCGCACGGCGAAGGACCGGTGCTCCGGATGCTTGTCCTTCCCGGCCGACGCCCCGCACCCGCTCACCGCCAGCACCACGGCCCCGACCAGCGCACCCCCGGCCACGGCCCGCATCCGCACCCTGCGACTCATCACGAAACTCCCCCCGAATCAGGTCTCCCACGACCGTAGAACCCCCCACCGCCCCCGCCCATCCGGGACGCTCCCGGAGACGGGGTGGGGATAACCCCCGGTCGCCCCTGGTTTCCGCCCGTTCGGGTTTGCCGTGCACCGCCCGCGGCAAGGTAGGCTGTCGACTCGACCTGGGCGACGCCCGGGCGCGGGTGCGTAGCTCAGGGGTAGAGCGCCTGCCTTACAAGCAGGATGTCGGCGGTTCGAAACCGTCCGCGCCCACCGCAGAACCAGAGCCCCCGGCCGTATACGGCCGGGGGCTTTCCGCTTCAGGCGGGTCGGGGGGCCGGTCGCCGGGGGGTGAAGGCGGTGGCCAGGAGGGTCAGGGCCGAGGTGTAGGTCAGCATGACCAGGACGCCGCGGCCGGGGAAGTCGAGGCCGGCGGCGCCGAGGCCCACCAGGGAGTCGGAGGCGACGAAGACGAGGCCGCCCCACAGGGCCCGGGGGCCGAGGACCCGGGCGGTCAGGGCCATGGTGAGCAGGGCCAGGGCGTAGACGGCGACCGCGCAGCCCAGGGCCGGGCCGAGCGCGGGGGCGAGGGCGGCGACGGCGCCGGCCCAGACGGCGAGGTGCGCGGCGCAGACGAGGCGGCGGGGCCGCAGGTGGCCGAGCGCGCCGGCCCGGAGGAACGCCGAGATCCAGCAGAGCTGGGCGCCCAGGAAGAACGCGAGGCCGGTGGCGAAGGCGGCGGTGCCGGGCAGCAGCAGGGCCACGTCCCCGGCGGCGGCGAGGAGGAGGCCGGCCAGGACCGGGGTGTGCCGGGTGCCGGTGCGGCGCCACAGGTGCAGGGCGAGGACGGGGGCCAGCAGGGGTTTCGCGATCCACTCCAGGGCCGGCCACCCCGCCGCCACGCCGGCGATGTCCGAGGCGGCCAGGGCGGCGAAGAGCAGGATCAGCGGCGGTACCGCCGCTCCCGCGGACCGCCCGCCCGGCGCCGCCGGTGCCGGCCGGGTGGAACTCCCCTGGTGCGGCGGGGTGTTGACCCCCGCGCTCGATATCCGTCCCTCGGTCATGGCGATCAGGGTGGGGCTGCCGGGGGCAGTGGTCAACTGGTTGGACCAGATCGGTTACGACTGTTCCCCGGCCGGTTCCTCGTGGGCGTGCTTCAGCTCGCTGCGGGCCTGCATGCGCTGGTCGGCCGCGACCTCGGCCCAGAAGCGGTGGGTGCTGATGAAGACCGCGAGTTCGTGCTCGCGGCGGCGGAGCTTCTCCACCTCGGCCTGTTCGTCGGCCGTCCAGCCCGGGGAGGCGGGGCGCTCCACCTTGCGCCAGCCGTTGTCGTCGCTGAAGCCGTCCATCGGCTCGACCGACCAGGGAAGCCGCCTGAGCAGGGCCGACAGCTCGGCCCGGACCTGATGCAGCTCCTCCTGACCGGCGAGGAGGTCACTGGGGAATTCATAGGTCGTAGCCACACGGCAATGCTACGCCTGTTCGATTTACCGTCGCGAGTTCGGCCGTGAGGTTCAGCCGAACGGGCGTTTCAGGCCGTGGTGAGGACGACCAGTTGCCGGGTCGCCCGGGTCATGGCCACATAGCGGTCCACCGCGCCCTCGACTCCCTCGCCGAACCGCTGCGGGTCGACCACCACGACCAGGTCGAATTCCAGCCCCTTCGCGAGCCCGGGGGAGAGGGAGCGGACCCGGGGCGTGTGGGGGCGGAAGGCGGGGGCGCCGATCACGCAGGCGGTGCCCTCCGGGTGGCCGGCCTGCCAGGTGTCGAGGATCGCGGCCAGGTCGGAGGCGGGGCCGCGGAGCACCGGCAGGCCGTTGCCGCGGATCGAGGTCGGCACGTTGGCGTCCGGGAGCGCGGCCCGGACGACCGGCTCGGCCTCCGCCATGATCTCCCGGGGCGTGCGGTAGTTGACCGTCAGGGCGGTCAGCTCGATCCGGTCGAAGCCGACCCGCTCCAGCCGTTCCCGCCAGGACTCCGTGAACCCGTGCCGGGCCTGCGCGCGGTCCCCGACGATGGTGAAGCTGCGCGACGGGCACCTCGACAGCAGCATCTGCCACTCCGCGTCGGTCAGCTCCTGTGCCTCGTCCACCACGATGTGCGCGAACGGTCCCGCCAGCGCGTCCGGTTCGAGGGGCGGCACGGCCGACTCGTCGACCAGCGCGTCCCGCAGGTCCTGTCCGCGCAGCATGGTCACCGCGCCCTCGCCGTCGTCGTCCGCCGCCAGCATGGTGTCGATCACGGCGGCCATGCGGGCGCGCTGCGCGGCGACGGCCGCCTTGCGCCGCCGTTCGCGCACCGCCGCCCGGGGGTCGCCGAGCCGTTGCCGCGCCGCGTCCAGGAACGGCAGGTCGGACACCGTCCACGCCCGGGGGTCCGTGCGCCGCAGCCGTCGTACCTCCTCGGGTGTGAGCCAGGGCGCGCACAGCCGCAGGTACGCGGGCACCGTCCACAGGTCTCCGACCAGGTCGGCCGCCTCCAGCAGGGGCCAGGCGCGGTCGAAGGCGGCGCGCAGTTCCCGGTCGCCTTCCAGCGACCGGCGCAGCGTCTGCGCGGGAACCTCGCCGTCGTGCCCGCCGGCCAGGACGTCGAGCAGTTCCTCCCAGACCTGCTCGCGCGCCTCGTTGTGCGGGGTGCCCGGTTCCGCCGCGTCGAACGCCGTCTCCCAGTCGGCGGCGGTCACGTCGAGGTCGCCCCAGTCGGTGGTGACCGTCAGCGGCTCGGTGGGCGGCTCCTCGTAGAAGCGCACGGCCCGTTCGATCGCTCCGACCAGCCGCGCGGACGACTTCAGCCGGGCCGTCTCCGGGTCGGGTTCGGGCCGTGCGGTGGCGCCCTCGGCGACGAGGTCGCGCAGGACGCAGGTGCGCACGCCGTCCTCGCCGAGGCTCGGCAGGACGTCGGAGACGTAGGCGAGGTAGGGGCGGTGCGGGCCGACGAACAGCACCCCGCCGCGCCGGTGGCCGAGGCGCGGGTCGGAGTGGAGGAGGTAGGCGGAGCGGTGCAGGGCGACGACCGTCTTGCCGGTGCCGGGGCCGCCGTCCACGACGAGCGCGCCGCGCGAGCCGGCCCGGATGATGGCGTCCTGGTCGGCCTGGATGGTGCCGAGCACGTCGCGCATCCGGGGCGAGCGGTTGCCGCCGAGGCTCGCGATGAACGCGGACTGGTCGTCCAGCGCGGCGTGCCCGGCGAGGGCGTCCGGGACGAAGACCTCGTCCCAGTAGTCGGCGACGCGGCCCTGCGTCCAGCGGTACCGGCGGCGGCTGGCCAGCCCCATGGGGTTGCCGTGGGTGGCGCCGAAGAACGGCCGCGCGGCCGGGGAGCGCCAGTCGAGCAGCAGCCGGCGGCCGGTGCTGTCCGTGAGTCCGAGCCGGCCGATGTACACCGGCTCGTCGGGGTGGTCCGCGTCGACCATGCGGCCCAGGCACAGGTCGAGGCCGAAGCGGCGCAGGGTGCGCAGCCGGGCGGTCAGGCGGTGGATCTCGGCGTCGCGGTCCAGTGCCTGGCGGCCCAGGCCGCCGGGGGACCTGCGTTCCTTGTCGAGCTGGTCCTCGACCTCGGCGGTCGTCTGCTCCAGGCACTCGGCGATCGCCGTGAAGTGGTGCTCGTCGGCGCTGATCAGGGCGGGGTCGGCTTTGGCGGAGAGGCGGGCGGGGAGGGCGAAGGCGGAGGTGGGCAAGGGGCTCCGATCGGGAGGGCGCGGGTGGTGGGTGGCCGGGGGAGGGGGTGGAGGTCGCAGGTCGCCGGTCGAGGGGCGGGGTCGTGGGGCGGGGCGGGCGTGTTCGGGTGGCGGCCGTGTCCCGGCGGCGGGGCGTGCCCCGGTGTGGCGGCGACGGCGCTCGGCGGGCGCGCGGACACCGGCGCCGCGCTCGCGCGGCCGCACCGCGGGTCCAGCCGGTGCTTCGACGTCCGCGCGCGATCCGTGCGCCGACGGCACGACGCGCACTCTCAGGGCCCCCGTTCCGGCGGATTTCCAGGTCAGGCGGGCGATTCTGCGGCATGAGGGGGGCCTTGCCGCAAGGCCCCCCATGCGCTATACGTTGAGAGTGGCAAGGAGTCCTTGGGGCTTCCTTGCCTTTGCTTTTGTCTCCCGCCTCTCTCGCCCCGCGCGCCCTGCGCGTGACACTGAGGGCATGTGCCGGAGCATCAAGACCCTGCGTCCGCCCGTGCTGCCCGGCGAGGCCACGGAGGAGGACATCCGCGCCGCCGCGTTGCAGTACGTGCGCAAGATCTCGGGTTTCCGCGCGCCCGCCGCCCACAATCGCGAGGTCTTCGACGCCGCCGTGGACGCCGTCGCGCGCGCCACGGCCGAACTGCTGGACGGGCTGGAGGTGCGGGGGCGGGGCGCCCGCAAGGAACCGTTCACGCGGACAGGGGACCGCTCGTAACACGGCGCCCGTAACGTCCGGCACGCGGTGCCACGCGCCCGGGCCAAGGGCGGATCAGGCCATGTTCCGGGAGGGCCGGCGCCAGGGCGCGGGTGGCCCCGCGTGCAGTCGGGCCAGGGATGGGGCCCGTTACCTGGAGTGGAACTTTGGCCAGAACTTGAAGTTGCAAGTACTACTAAAGGACACCTAACCTAGGCCTCTCGTTCGGTACCGCCGCCCCCACCGGCCCGTCCGTCCCCGACGGGCTCGCTCGCCACCGAAAGGGAGTAACTTCCCCATGCTCTCCGCTCGCCTCCATTCCGCGCAGCCCTATGCCCTCGGGCTCTTCCGCGTCGTCGTCGGCCTGCTCTTCACCGCGCACGGCGCCGCCTCGCTCTTCGGCGTCCTCGGCGGCGCCATGGGCACCCACGGCGGCACCATCGCGGCCGGCACCTGGCCCGGCTGGTACGCGGCCGTGATCCAGCTGGTCGCCGGCGCCCTGGTGCTGATCGGCCTCGGCACCAGGGGGGCCGCGCTCGTCGCCTCCGGCTCGATGGCCTTCGCGTACTTCGACATCCACCAGCAGCACGCGCTGTGGCCCATCCAGAACGGCGGCGAGCCCGCGGTCATGTTCTGCTGGGCGTTCCTGCTGCTGGTCTTCACCGGCTCCGGCGCCTTCGGCGTCGACCGGCTCCTGGTCCGGCGCACGGCGGACCGGGGCGAGGCCGTCGCGGAGCGGGCCCCGATGGCCGCCTGACCGCCGCACCCGCACGGCACCCCTCCCACCTGGGCACGGGGTGCCGTGCGAGCTGCTCGGCGCGGCCCCCCGCGCACCTCCTGTCACACCCCCGGCGTACGCTGTACGGCTGTTATCGGGGGAGTATCAGGAGACGACGTGTTCGAGAGTGTGGGGTCGCTGGCGGCCGGGCCCTGGATCTATACCGCGGTGGCCGTGTCCGTGCTGCTGGACGTGTTCCTGCCGGTGCTGCCGAGCGGTGTGCTCGTCATCACGGCGGGCACCGCGGCGGCCGCGGGCTCGGGCGCGGCGACCGGCCAGGTCCCGCACGGCGTGCCGGGCATACCGGCCCTCATACTCTGCGCCGCCACCGCCTCGCTCCTCGGCGACCTGGTGGCCTACCGGCTGGCCTGGCGGGGCGGGGAACGCCTCGACCGGGCGATAGCCCGCTCCCGGCGGCTGACCACCGCGCAGGAGCGGCTCGGCGACGCGCTGGCCCGGGGCGGCGGCGCGCTGGTCGTGCTCGCCCGCTTCGCCCCCGCGGGGCGCTCGGTCGTCTCCTTCTGCGCCGGCGCCGCCCACCGCCGGGCCCGCGACTTCCTGCCCTGGTCCGCGCTGGCCGGCCTGTCCTGGGCCGCCTACAGCGTGGCCCTCGGCTACTACGGCGCCCGCTGGCTCGGCGCCACCTGGCTGGCGACCGGGGTGTCCCTGGCCGCGCTGTTCGGGGCGGGCGCGGCGGCGGGCTTCCTGATGCGGCGGCGCCCCGCCTCCTGAAGGGCGCGAGGACGAGGCAGGGCCCGGCCGGGACACCCCGGCCGGGCCCTGCCGTCTTCCCGTGTCGCTCAGCAGCTCGCCAGGTAGTTCTGCAGCGCGCTCTTCTCGGCCGGGTCGACCGAGAGGTCGTAGTAGTACTTCACCTGGACCCAGGCGCGCACGTAGGTGCAGACGTAGGCGGAGCGGGACGGGACCCAGGTGGCCGGGTCCTGGTCGCCCTTGGACTGGTTGACGTTGTCGGTGACCGCGAGCAGCTGGGGGCGGGTGACGTCGTTGGCGAACGCCTGCCGCTGGGCCGTCGTCCACTTGCCCGCGCCCGAGTCCCAGGCCTCGGCGAGCGGCACGAGGTGGTCGATGTCGACGTCGGAGGCGGCGGTCCAGGTCGCGCCGTCGTACGGCGAGTACCAGCTGCCGCTGGTGGCCTTGCAGGCGGAGTCGGTGACGACGTTGGTGCCGTCCCGCTTGAGGATCCACTCGCGGGTGTCGCAGGTGCCCTCGATGGTGATCCAGGTCGGGAACTTGTCGCGGCTGTAGCCGGTACGGTCCTCGGTGGCGACGGTCAGCTGGGAGAGGTAGCCGCGGGCGGTGGAGGCGCTCACCGGTGTGGGCAGGGCGGCGGAGGCGGTGGGGGAGTTGAACAGCGCGGCGGTGGCGATCAGGCCGGTGAGCCCGGCGAGCAGGCTCAGGCGTCGACGCGCGTAGAACTTGGGCATGAAAGAACTCCCTTGTGGGGGTGGGGTGTTGGGCCACGAGTCAGGGAATGCTCGCGGTGTGGTCTTGCCGGAGGGTGAGCGCCCGGTAAGAAGTTAGTGACGTGATCATGTCAACGCAAGGTTCAACGGCGGACTTTGCCGTCCCGTATCATCGGAGGCGCAGAAGGGGAGTAGCTCTTCGCCGGACCGTCGACATACTGCTCAGCCAGCCTGAGCCGGCGCCCGGAGGCGGCCCTTCGGGGTGCCGCCCAGCGAGACCTTCGGCAAGCAGTGCATGTCCGCGTCCACCGGCGCGGGCGCCGAGTGTGCTGCCGTGCCGAGGTGCCTCGTGACGTAACGCACTCTCGGCGGGGTGGCCCCGACCGATTGAGGAACCTTGATCAGCATCACCGTGACGGCGCTCGTCTTCGGCGTCATCTTCCTCGCCGAACTGCCGGACAAGACCGCGCTCGCCGGTCTCGTCCTCGGCACCCGCTACCGGGCGAGCTACGTCTTCGCGGGCGTCGCCGCCGCCTTCCTGGTCCATGTGGTGCTCGCCGTCGCCGCCGGCAGCGTGCTCACCCTGCTGCCCCAGCGCATCGTGCACGCGGTCACCGGACTGCTCTTCCTCGGTGGCGCCGCGATGCTGCTGCTGAGCAAGGGCGAGGAGGAGGAAGAGGTCAAGAAGCCCGCGGACCAGACCTTCTGGAAGGTCGCGGGCACGGGCTTCATGCTCATCCTGGTCGCCGAGTTCGGCGACCTCACCCAGATCATGACCGCCAACCTCGCCGCCCGCTACGACGACCCGATCTCCGTCGGGCTCGGCGCGGTGCTCGGCCTGTGGGCCGTCGCCGGACTCGGCATCGTGGGCGGAAAGGCCCTGATGAAGAAGGTTCCGCTGCGGCTGATCACACAGATCGCGGCGCTGCTGATGCTGGCCCTCGGTGCCTGGAGCCTGTACGAGGCGGTCGCGGGCTGAGCCGAACGCCCGGTGAACGCCCGCCGGGGGGTGGTGGCGGGAAGGGCCCCGGTTTTGTACCGTGGAGGAACAAAGTGGCTCCCGCCCGTTTTCCCTGACCGGCGGGCGGGGCCGCCTTGTCCCTCCCCCGCGGCCCCCGCGCAGGGGGTCTTTCCTCCCTGGAGTCACCGCCGATGACGGCCACCGCAACGCCCACCGTCCTGACCGCCCGCGCCCTGCTGCTCGACATGGACGGCACCCTCGTCGACTCGGACGCCGTCGTGGAGCGCATCTGGCGGCGCTGGGCCGCACGGCACGGGCTGGACGGCGACGAGGTGCTGAGCGTCGTGCACGGCAGGCAGGGGCACGCCTCCATGGCCGTACTGCTGCCCGACCGGCCGCGGGAGGAGAACCTCGCGGACAACGCGCGCATGCTCGCCGAGGAGACCGCCGACATGGACGGCGTGGTCGAGGTCCCCGGAGCCTCCGTCTTCCTGGCCGCGTTGCGGGACCTGCCGCACGCGCTGGTGACCTCGGCGGACGTCGCCCTGTCCACCGCCCGGATGAACGCCGCCGGGCTGCCGCTGCCCGAGGTCCGGATCACCGCCGAGTCGGTCGGCGCGAGCAAGCCCGACCCCGAGGGCTTCCTCAAGGGCGCCGCCGAGCTGGGCGTCGCGGCGGCCGACTGCGTCGTCTTCGAGGACTCCGGCGCGGGCATCGCGGCGGGACGCGCGGCCGGCATGACCGTGGTCGGCGTCGGACCCCGCGCGGGCGCGCACGGTCCCGACGCGGTCGTCCCCGACCTCACCCGGGTCCGAGTGGAGGGCCTGCCGGACGGCACGATCCGGCTGCACCTGGGCTGAGCCGCCTCAGCGCCCCGACGTCTCCCCTTCCAGGGCGGCCCGGGTCGCCGGCCCGTACACGCCCGCGGGATCGCCCTGGACGCCCCGGGCCAGTTGGTAGGTGCGCACGCCGTTCTCCACGGAGCGGGTGAAGACGCCGTCGAAGGCGCCCTGGTAGAGGTTCAACTGCCACAGCCGGAACTGGAGATCCGCGACCTGGGGTCCGACGTCCCCGCGCCGCAGTGCCGGGGCACCGGCCGGGGTGGTGTGCGGGGCGGTCGTCGCCGAGGGGGTGGGGGAGGCCGCCCCGGACGGCGTACGGCGCGCGGTCGGCGTCGGCGACGGCGCGGAGGGCGACGGCGAGGGCGTGGTGCTCGGCGGGGCCGACGGCAGCGGCGAGCGCGCGGCCGACCGGGAGGGCGCGGGGGCGCCGTGGACCGGTGTGCCCGACGGGTCCGGCGGGGGGAGGTCCGGGACGCTCTCCCTGATGTCGGGGGCCGCGCCGTCCCGAGACGGCGCGTGGTACGAGAACAGCGCGAGACCCACCGCCGCGACGGCCACCGCCCCCGCCCCCGCGGCGGCGACCAGCGCCGTACGGCGCAGCCGGTGCCGCCCGCCCGCCGGCCCCGGCGGCTCGGGCCGCTCGGGCGCCGGGGGCTCCGCCCCGCCCACAGCCGCCGGGGACGCGAAGACGGCCGGGCCGTCCGCCGGGCGCGGCGGCAGCGTGGCCCCGACGGGCGGCACCGGCCGGGTCGCGTCCGGGTCGTCCGGCCCCACCTCCACGTACGGGCGTATCCGCAGCAGGTCGAAGTCCTCCGCCGCGGCCGCCTCCGCCTCCCGCGTCTCGCGCAGCGCCTCGGCCGCGCGCTCCGCGCAGTCGCAGGACGGGGCGCCCGCCGCGCTCCTCGGCCCGCCGCACTCCGGGCAGGGCGTGCCCCGCTCCCCCCTCGCGTCCCCGGTCACGTTCGTCCCCTCCCCTCGGAACCCCCGGCGGCCCCCCAGCCCCGTGAGCCCCGCCTTCCTCCGAAGCTTCAGAGGGTATGCCCATCTCCTCCGCATCCCCAGGAGTCGACAGGCCATAAATGGTGACACCGACCAGGATGGAAGAGGCGCACCCCAGCCTCAGGCCCGGCTCCGGGAGGTCTCCATGGCCCTGGACACGCACGGTGCGGTCAAGGACGTGAGCGGTGACGACCACGTGGCGCGGGGCGTGTTCGTCTCGATCGGCGCCCTGCTGCTCGGGCTGCTGCTCGCCGCTCTCGACCAGACCATCGTGTCGACCGCGCTGCCCACCATCGTCAGCGACCTCGGCGGCCTCGAACACCTGTCCTGGGTGGTGACCGCCTATCTGCTGGCCTCCACCGCCGCGACCCCGCTGTGGGGCAAGCTCGGGGACCAGTACGGGCGCAAGAAGCTGTTCCAGACCGCCATCGTGATCTTCCTGGTCGGCTCGGCACTGTGCGGCATGGCGCGGAACATGCCCCAGCTGATCGGCTTCCGGGCGCTCCAGGGCCTGGGCGGCGGCGGGCTGATGGTGTTGTCGATGGCGATCGTCGGCGACATCGTGCCGCCCCGCGACCGGGGCCGTTACCAGGGCCTGTTCGGCGCCGTGTTCGGGGCGACCAGCGTGCTCGGCCCGCTGCTGGGCGGCCTGTTCACCGAGCATCTGAGCTGGCGCTGGGTGTTCTACGTCAACCTGCCCGTCGGCGTCGTCGCGCTCGCCGTGATCGCCGGTGCCCTGCGCATACCGGCGCGCAGCTCCCGCCACGTCATCGACTACCTGGGCACCTTCCTGATCGCCGCGGTCGCCACCTGCCTCGTCCTCGTCGCCTCTCTCGGCGGCAGCACCTGGGCCTGGGGCTCGCCGCAGATCATCGGCCTCGCGGTGCTCGGCGTACTGCTCGCGCTCGCGTTCGCGGCCGTGGAGCGCCGGGCCGCGGAACCGGTGCTGCCGCTCGACCTGTTCCGCATCCGCACCTTCACCCTCGCCGCCGTCATCAGCTTCATCGTCGGCTTCGCCATGTTCGGCGCCATGACCTATCTGCCGACCTTCCTCCAGGTGGTGCACGGCGTCTCCCCGACCGTGTCCGGGGTGTACATGCTGCCGATGGTCGTCGGCCTGCTGCTGTCCTCCACGGTCTCCGGGCAGATCGTCAGCCGCACCGGCCGCTGGAAGGTGTTCCCGGTCGCCGGCACCGCCGTCACCACCCTCGGCCTGCTCCTGCTGCACCGCCTGGACGAGCACAGCCCGACCGCCGAGATGAGCGTCTACTTCTTCGTCTTCGGCCTCGGACTGGGCCTCGTGATGCAGGTCCTGGTGCTCATCGTGCAGAACGCCGTCTCCTACGAGGACCTGGGCGTCGCCACCTCCGGCGCCACCTTCTTCCGCTCCATCGGCGCCTCCTTCGGCGTCGCCATCTTCGGCACGGTCTTCGCGAGCCGCCTCGGCGACCAGCTCGCCGCCGCCTTCCGGGGCGTCCACCTGCCGCCCGGGGTGAACGCCGACGCGCTCAAGGCCGACCCGCGCGGCATCGCCGCCCTGCCGCCCGCCCTGCGCCCCGCCGCGCTGGGCGCCTACGCCTCGTCCATCACCGACGTCTTCCTCTACGCCGCCCCCGTCGCCCTCCTCGGCTTCGTGCTGGCCTGGTTCCTGAAGGAGGACCGGCTGCGCGGCTCGGTCACCGCGCCGGACGTCTCCGAGACCCTCGCGCCCAACCCCGTCGAGCGGTCCTCCTACGACGAGGTCTGCCGCGCCCTGTCCGCGCTGGGCACCCGCGAGGGCCGCCGCGAGGTCTACCGGGACATCACCGAGCGGGCCGGGTACGACCTGCTGCCCGCCGCCAGCTGGCTGCTGCTGCGCATCCGCAGGCACGGCTCCGTGGAGCCGGGCGTGCTCGCCGAGCGCAGTCCCGTCCCGCTGGAGGCCGTGCTCGACGCCGCCCGGCAGGTCGAGGAGCGGCGGCTCGCCGAACGCCGGGGCCTGGACCTGTATCTGACCGCGTCCGGGCGCGAGGCCGCCGAGCGGCTCGCCGTCGCCCGCGAGGAGTCGCTGGCCGAACTGCTCGGCGACTGGTGGCAGCCCGGCCGCAGCACCGATCTGACGAGACTGGTCAAGGAGCTGTCCGCCGAACTGTGCGGCGCGGACAGCGAACGCCCGCACACGGCCGAGCGGACCGGGCTCAGCTGACCAGCTCCTTGCGGAACCAGTGCTCGGCGTACCGGTCCCGGTTGTGCGGGCCGGTCTCGGTGTAGCCGAGGCGGGCGTACAGGGCGCGGGCCTCGACCAGATCGTCACGGGTGTCCAGGACCAGCCGCCGGGCGCCGAGCGCGCGGGCGGCCTCCTCGGCGGCCGCCACCAGCAGCGGGGCCCCGCCCCGGCCGCGCAGGTCGGCGCGCACGAACACCCGGGTCAGCTCCGCGGTCTCGGCGTCGAGCAGCCGTACGCCCGCGGACCCGGCCGCCGTGCCGCCGTACCAGCCCACCAGCAACCGCCCCGTGGGCGGCGCGAGTTCGGCGCCGGTGGCGGCCGCGATCTCCCGCTCCAGCTCGGCCGGATCGGTGCGGCGGCCCTCGTACCGCAGATACCAGCGGTCGCTGACCTCGGTGTAGTACGCGCGCCAGAGCGCTGCCGCGACCGGCGAACCGGGCTCCTGCGGGCTGATCGTCCACGTCGTCATGCGGGTCATTGTGGGGCGCCGGGCCCGGCCGGCCCGAGCGGTTTTCGGGCGGTGCCGCACGGCCGCCGTTTGCGGGCGGGGTTCCGGGTGACCCGGTAGGAGAGCCGGCCGGCGGGGCCGGTCCGACGGAGGAACCAATGTCCACAGGATTGATCATCTTGCTGGTCGTGATCGTGGCGCTGGTGGTCGTCGCCGCGCTCGTCACCGTGCTGCTCGGCCACCGCAGGGGCGGCGGAGCCGGTCTGAAGCGGCGCTTCGGGCCCGAGTACGAGCGGACCGTGGCCGCCCACGGCGGGGACACCAAGGCCGCCGAGCAGGAGCTGAACGAACGCGTCGAACGCCACGGCGACCTGCGCGAACGGCCGCTCGACCCGGACGAGCGGGAGCGGTACGAGGCCCGCTGGACCAGCGTCCAGGAGCACTTCGTGGAGTCGCCGCGGCAGGCGGTGGCCGAGGCCGACCGACTGCTCGGCGAGGTCGCCGCCGTGCGCGGCTACCCCGACGGCGGCCGCTACGACGAGCAGCTGGCCGCGCTGTCCGTGCACCACGCCGACCACGTCGACGGCTACCGCCGGGTCCACCGGATGGCCCGCGCGCAGACGGGCGGCGCCGGCACCGAGGAGATGCGCTCCGCCCTGGTCGGGGCCCACGCCCTCTTCGACGACCTGACCCGCGCCGGCAGCGGCGCAACGCCCGGCCGCCACCGGGCCTGACCCAGCAGAAGGGACGAGCACCATGCCGGACAGGATGCGAGGACCGGGCGACGAGCGGCAGCCCACCGGCCGCTACGCCCGCCCGCCGGACGACGAGTGGATGCCGGAGGCCGAGAACACCGAGCGGCCCGAGACGGGCGAGCGCCCGTTCAGAAGGCCCGCCCCGTCCGAACGGCTGCCCGGGGAGCCGGGCGGTGCGACGCCGCCGCCCCCGCCCGGACCGGCGGCCCGGGGACACGGCACGGAAGGGCTGCGCCCCGGCACCGAGGACCTGGGCACGGCCGAGCGGGACCGCTCCCTGCGGGCGGGCGGCGAGTCCGACCTCGGCACGTCCGCGCCGAACGCGGCCCCGATGCCCGACGACGGGCTCGGCGCGCCCGCGCCCGGGGGCCTCAGCGGCCGGGAGGCGCGCACCAGCGAGGGCACCGCGCCGGACGCCTGGCCGGCCGCGCCGGGGGCCGCCGAGTCGCCCTCGGGGACGGGCGCCCCGCTGCTGCCGCACGAGGAGCACGAACGCTGGGAGCAGCGGATACGGGAGGTCACGGCCGGGTTCGTGGACCGGCCCCGGGAGGCCGTGGAGGAGGCGGACCGGGCCGTGGAGGAGATCGCCGCCCGGTTCACCGAGGCCGTCACCCGGCGCCGCCGTACCCTGCGCATGTCCTGGGAGGACACCGACGAGCGCGGCTCCGCCGCCGAGACCGGCACGGAGCAGCTGCGGCTGGCCCTGCGCGACTACCGTGACCTGGCCGAACGGCTGCTGCGCGGCTGACGACGGGAGCGGGCCGGGCCGGTGTCCCGGCCCGGCCCGGAGCGTTCAGGGCGGGGGGACCGGTCGCGGCCGGCCGGCGGGTCGGTCCCGCGCCGGCTCACGCCTCCGGTTCCCGTACCTCCGTCCGCAGCCGCCGCCATTCGCGGACGACCTCCTCGACGTCGTACGGCTTCCTGCCCAGCGGGGGACCCGGTGGCGGCTTGAACATCATGTCGCGGATCTTGACGTTGACGTCCTCGACGATCTTCCGGGCGATCCGCTCCGAGGGCGCCGCGTACGCCGCCGTCAGCGCGTCCTCCGCCTCCTTGCGCAGGGCCAGCGCGGGCGGCAGCACCGCCAGCCCCTCGCGCGCCATCTTCCGCTTGACCCACCACAGTTCGTCGTAGGTGGAGTCGACCTCGGCGGGCAGCGGCTCACCCGCTCCGGGCAGCCTCTCGAACTCGCCGCGCGCCTGTGCGTCCCGGATCTGCTTGTCGACCCAGGACTCGAACGGCACGCCGGGCGGCTTGCGCTCGGTCATGGCCCCATTGTGCCGGACGGGGCCCGGCGGGGCGTTCTATCATGCGGCGGCGGCGCCCGGTGACCGCCGGGCGCGCGACGATGTTCAGGGGGAACGCAGGTGCTCGAACTCACCATGGCCACCGTCTCGGCGGCCGACGCGGGGGCCACCGCCGGGATGACGATGGCACAGGCGGCGAGCGAGCCGGGCGCCGTGCTGCGGGTCGGCCGGGACGCGGCCGTGTGCCGGCTGGTCGTCCCCGAGGACTGGCTGTTCGTCTCCCGCGTCCACCTGGAGTTCTCCTGCGGACCCGACGGCACCTGGCGGCTGACCTGGCTGCGCGGCTCGCAGCCCGACCCGGCCGCCGAGGTCCGGCTGACCGCCCAGGGGACCACCCGGCCCCTGGGCTACGGCGCGACCGTGCCGCTGCCGCGCGGCGCGTCCGGCGAGGTCGTCGTGCGGGACCGTGCCGCCGCGCGCAGCGTCGACGTCGGCTTCCACCACGAGGCGTGAGCCGGCCGGCTCAGCCCAGCACCCGGGCGAGCGCGAAGCCGTCGTAGCCCTTGGCGCCGACCGTCTGGATCGCGGTCCCGCTGAGCCTCGGGTGGGAGGCGATCAGCTCGATCGCGGTCCGGGTGCCGACCACGTCCGGCTCGGTGCTGTCCGCGTTCGCGACCCGGCCGCCGCGCACCACGTTGTCCAGCACGATCAGGCTGCCCGCGCGGGTGAGCCGCAGCGCCCACTCCACGTAGTGGCCGTTGTTGGCCTTGTCGGCGTCGATGAAGACCAGGTCGAAGGGGGCCGGGTTCTCGTCGGCGAGCTTGGGCAGCGACTCCAGGGCCGGGCCCACCCGTACCTCGGCGATCCGCTCCAGGCCCGCGCGGGCGATGTTGCGGGTGGCCACCTCGGCGTGCCTGGCGTTGTACTCCAGCGAGACCAGCCTGCCGTCCTCGGGCAGGGCGCGGGCCAGCCAGATCGTGCTGTAGCCGCCCAGCGTGCCGATCTCCAGCACCGTGCGCGCGCCCTGCACCTGGGCGAGCAGCTGGAGCAGCTTGCCCTGGGCGGCGGTGACCGCGATGGCGGGCAGTCCGGCGGACTCGCTCTCCCGCAGGGCGGCCCGCAGCGCCTCGTCGTCGGGCGAGAGGTTGCTGATGAAGTAGTCGTCGACGTCGTCCCAGAGCTGCTGACCGCTCATCGCCTGCCGCCTTTCCCGGATGCCTGCTGCCCCTCCGATCATCTCAGCTGAGGGGCGGGGAGGGGGAGACCGGCCGGGAACACGCGGGGGCGCGGTCAGCGGGCGTCGTCAGCGGGTGGCGCGTCCGGCAGATAGCTCGCCAGACCGCGCAGGATGATCTCCAGACCGGTGTCGAACCTCTCGTCGGAGGAGCCGGACACCATCAGCCCGGACAGGGCGCGCAGGTGCGGGAAGTCCTCCGCGGGCAGGGACGCGAAGTAGTCCCGCATCCGGTCGGCCATCTCCTGCCAGTCGGGGCGGGCCAGGGAGGCATCCTCGCCGTCCTCGCGGGCGGCCCGGTCCTGCCACATGCCCTCCTCCAGGACGAATCCGTCGATGTAGGTGGAGATGAGGTCGCCGGCCTCCGCCGCGATGTGGTCGGGCAGCCCGGCGGCGCGGAAGATCGCGAGCAACCCCTCGACGTGCGGCAGCAGTTCGGCGGTGAAGGGGACGTGGGCCATGGAGATCCGGGCCATGTCCCGGTGCGACAGCAGGCGCCGGCGCCCGGCGTGCGCGAAGTCCCGCAGCTGCTCCCGCCACCGCTCCGGGTCCGGCTCCGGCAGCTGGAAGCCGTCGAAGAGCCGGGTGTACATCAGCTCCAGCAGGTCGTCCTTGGAGCTGACGTGGGCGTACAGGGCGGAGACGGTCACGCCCAGTTCGGCCGCGACCCGGCGCATCGACAGCCCGTCGAGCCCCTGGTCGTCCAGGACGGTGAAGGCGGCCTCGACGACCCGCTCGCGGGACAGCGGGAGGCGCGCGGGGGCGGCCTGGGCGCGAGCGGGGCGCCTGCGGTCCCAGGGGGACGGAGGGGGTGCGGGGGTGCCCGGGGCCGCGTTGCTCATGGCCCCGAGTCTAGGACGCGGGGAGAACGGTGTTCTCCGGCGAGGGGCGGGCCTGCCCGCCAGGCGCAAACGCGATATAGCTTGTCCGTCGCGCACACTTGCGCTATATCTTGGTGAACAGCGTTCATCTGACGATCGGCGTTCTGTACAGTGAACGCCGTTCTCTTCCCGAGGAGTCCCCATGTCCGTCACAGGTGTCGCGTCCGACGAGACGCCCGCCCGAGCGCAGGCGCCCTACCGGTGGCGCTGGGCCGCGCTCTTCGTGATCCTCGCGGCGGAGGTGATGGATCTCCTCGACGCCGTCGTCACGAACATCGCCGGCCCCGCCATGCGGGCCGACCTGGGCGGCGGCGCCTCCACGCTCCAGTGGCTCGCCGCCGCGTACACCCTCTCGATGGCCGTCGGGCTGGTCACCGGAGGCCGGCTCGGCGACATACACGGCCGCCGCCGGATGTTCCTGATCGGCGCCGCCGGCTTCACCCTGGGGTCACTGCTGTGCGCGGTGTCCGTGTCGCCGGGGATGCTGATCACCGCGCGCGTCGTCCAGGGGCTGTTCGGCGCGGTGATGCTGCCCCAGGGCCTCGGCATGATCAAGGAGATGTTCCCGCCGAAGGAGTCGCAGCAGGCCTTTGGCATGTTCGGCCCGGTCATGGGGCTGTCCGCGGTGGGCGGGCCGATCCTCGCGGGCTGGCTCGTCGACGCCGACTACTTCGGCACCGGCTGGCGGATGATCTTCCTGATCAACCTGCCGCTGGGCGCCGCCGCCTTCCTCGGCGCCCTGCGCTACCTGCCCCGGGGCCGGTCCGGCAGCCGGCCGGACCTGGACATCCCCGGCATGCTCCTGGTCTCGCTGGCCGCGCTGCTCATCATCTTCCCGCTGGTCCAGGGCCGCGAGTACGGCTGGCCCGTGTGGACCTTCGTGATGATGGCCGCCTCGCTGGCCGTCTTCGCCGTCTTCGCCGCGCACGAGTCGCGCCGCAGCAGGGCCGGCCTCGACCCGCTGGTCGTCCCGAGCCTGTTCCGCAAGCGCGGCTTCAGCGGCGGCATGGCCCTCGGGCTGGTCTTCTTCTCGACCATGCAGGGCTTCATGCTGGTCTTCAACCTCTACACGCAGATCGGCCTCGGCTACTCGCCGCTCAAGGCCGGCCTGGTGATGGTGCCCTGGTCGGGCGGCATGATCGTCGGCTTCGGGCTCGCCCAGGGCGTCGCCCGGTTCGGACGCGCCGTGCTCCAGGCGGGCGCGCTGGTGATGGCGCTCGGCGTGTTCGGGGTGTGGCTGACCCTCGACCGCGCGGGCGGCGGCGTCGGCCCCTGGCAGCTGCTGCCCGCCCTGCTGGTCACCGGCATCGGGATGGGCCTGCTCATGGCGCCGTTCTTCGACATCGTGCTCGCGGGTGTCGAGCAGCACGAGACGGGCTCGGCGTCCGGCACGATGACCGCGATGCAGCAGCTCGGCGGCGCCTTCGGGGTGGCCCTGCTCGGCACCGTCTTCTTCGGTCTGCTGGGCGGCGGGATCGCCACCGCCGTCGACCACCACTCTGACGGCCTGCGGCACCGGCTCGCCGCGGTGCGGGTGGCACCCGCCGCCCGGGACCGGGTCGTGGCCGACCTGCGTGCCTGCGCCTCGGACCGCGCCGTGGCCAAGGACCCGGCCGCGACCCCGGCGTCCTGCGCGCGGCTGGAGAAGGACGCACGGTCCGCCGCGGCCACGCCCGAGGCCGGCGCCGAGGTCCCCGCCGCCCTGGCGGCCACCACGACCTCGGCCTTCCTCGGCGGATTCGGCACGGTCATGAAGACGGTGCTGTGGATCGTCGACGGCATGCTCGCGCTGACCTTCCTGCTCGCCTTCCTGCTGCCGCGCCACGCGCGTCCGCAGGAGGCCGCGGGCCACTGAGCCCGGCCGCGCCGGAACCGGAGGACGGAAACGGCCGGACAGCCCCCGAGGAGGCTGTCCGGCCGTTTCCGGTCCCCGGCAGGAAGCGCCGGCGGCTACCGCTTCTCGACCGCGGGGGCGGAGCCCGGCAGCGGGCGGCCCGCCGACTCCGACATCCGCCACACCGCGAAGCCGCCGACCACGGCCGCGGCCATCATGTAGTAGGCGGGCATCATCATGTTGCCCGTCGCCCCGATCAGTGCCGTCACCACCAGCGGCGTCGTCCCGCCGAACAGCGACACGGACACGTTGAAGCCGATGGACAGGGACCCGTAGCGCACCCGCGTCGGGAAGAGCGCGGGCAGCGCGGCCGGCATGGCGGCCGTGAAGCAGACCAGCAGCAGGCCCAGCGCGCCCATGCCGAGCGCGACGGCGAGCAGGCTGCCCTGGCGGATCAGGAGCAGGGCGGGGACGGACAGGAAGAGGAAGCCCGCGCACCCGGCGGCGATCACCGGCCGGCGGCCCACCCGGTCGGTCAGCGCCCCGGCGAACGGCTGCACGATCATCATCAGCGCCATCACGCCGAGCACCACCAGCAGCCCGTGCGTCTCGTCGTACTTCAGCTCACTGGTCAGATAGCTCGGCATGTACGACAGCAGCATGTAGTCGGTGACGTTGAAGACCAGCACCAGGCCCATGCAGAGCACCAGCGTCTTCCACTGGCCCGTCACCATCTGCCGCAGCGGCACCTTCGGCCGGGACTTCTCCGCCTTCTCGACCTCCGCCGCGAACGCCGGGGTCTCCTCCAGACGCATCCGCAGGTACAGGCCGATGATGCCCATCGGGCCCGCGATCAGGAACGGGATGCGCCAGCCCCAGGAGAGCAGGTCGCCGGACGACAGCAGCGCCGTCATCAGCGTGACCAGGCCCGCGCCGCCGATGTAGCCCGCCAGCGTGCCGAACTCCAGCCAGCTGCCGAAGAAGCCGCGCTTCTTGTCGGGGGCGTATTCGGCGATGAAGGTGGACGCGCCCGCGTACTCGCCGCCGGTGGAGAAGCCCTGCACCAGGCGGGCGGCCAGGAGCAGCAGCGGCGCGCCGACGCCGATCGAGGCGTACGAGGGGATCAGGCCGATCGCGAACGTACCGGCCGCCATCATGATCATGGTGAGCGCGAGGACCTTCTGCCGGCCCACACGGTCGCCGAGCGGGCCGAAGACCATGCCGCCGAGCGGGCGGACCAGGAACGCCGCCGCGAAGGCGCCGAACGTCGACAGCAGCTGCGCGGTCGGGTTGCCGGACGGGAAGAAGACCTTGCCCAGGGTGACGGCGATGTAGCTGTAGACACCGAAGTCGAACCATTCCATGGCGTTGCCCAGCGCGGCCGCCTTGACGGCACGCTTGACCAGCGCGGGATCGGTGACGGTGACATCGCGCAAGGCGGCGGTCTCGCGGCCCTTGACGTGCGGGGTGACGGCTGTGACGGTCGCCAAAACGGGGCTCGCCTACCTTTCGACGGGGACAGGGACCCGACCCGGACGGCGGCGGTGACGTGCGACGGGCCGAAAATCGACCATAGGCACTGATTCGGCTGTCACGTCCCGTACGCACCCGTGCGCACAGGGCAGCCAAACGGTGCCTGTACAGGCACGTCTGCCCGCTCGCGCGCCGGCGTACCGGCCGTCGGCTGTGATGCTTATCGCGCCCCGACTGCGGAACCGGAGGTCCCGGGGACTATCGTCATCCGGACAAAAGGGCGGGGAACGCCAGGTGGCCCGGGGGTTGCCTGCGTCCCTGTTCAGGGGGTCTGCGAGCCTCGTAGAGTTTCGCGGAGCGATCCGGCGTGCACGGCGCCGGGGACGAACGGGGCGGGAGGCCGACGAGGCGTGGCGAACGTGGAGCACAGCGGGGGACCGGGGGACGGTCTCGGCACGGCTGACGCGGAGGGACGGCTGCGCGCGGCGCGGTTCGCGCTGTGGGCGGTGGCCGCGGTCCTCGCGGTCCGGCAGGTGGCCACCGTCCTGACCAGCCCGAGCGGCAAACGCCTCACCGACCTGGAGACCTGGGTGGGCCCGAACGGCGTCCTGCACGTCAAGGGCTCCCTCTACGACTCCACGCAGTTCACCGGCACCCCCTTCGCCGGGCTCGTGCTCAAGCCGCTCACCCGTGCCGCCGAGGCCGCGCTCGGCTGGGGCTGGACCTTCGGCAGTCTGCTGCTGGTCGTCGCGCTCGGCCTGATCGCCGCCCGCGCGCTGCCCCGGCCGGTCGGCCGCCGCACCTCCCTGCTGGCCGCGCCGGTCGCGATCAGCCTGCTCATGGTCTCGCTGCCGGTCCGCAACGCCCTGTGGCTCGGCCAGACCAGCATCCTGCCGGTGCTGCTGGTGCTGGCCGGCTGCTTCGCCGTGCGCGGGCAGCGGGCCGGCGGGGTGTGCATCGGCCTGGCGGCGGCCCTCCAGCCCACCGTGCTGCTCTTCGTCCCCCTGCTCTGGTTCACCGACCGCCGCCGGGCCGCGCTGACCGGCACCGGCACCTTCGCCGCGCTGACCGCGCTCGCCTGGGCGGCGCTGCCGCACGACTCGGTCACCTACTGGCTGCGCCACCCGGCCGGGGTGGGCCTCGGCGGCAAGGCCGACGCCCTCGGCAACCAGTCCCTGCACGGCGCCCTGCTCCGCCTCGGCCTCACCGGCCCCCTGGAGATCACGCTCTTCCTGCTGCTCGGCGCGGCCGTCGCGGTCCTCGCCCTGCGCCGCGCGGTGCGCTACGCGCACGACGGGCAGCTGCTGCTCGCCGTGGCCGTCACCGGCTGCGCCGCCGTGGCCGTGTCGCCCACCACCTGGCAGCACCAGCTGCTGTGGCTGCTGCTCGCGGTGGTCGGACGGGTCGGGCGCCGGGCCTCCGACCGCACCGTCTGGCCGGTGGCGGTGGTGCTGGTGACCACCCTGCCGGCGAAGATGATGCTGCCGAACACCCCGGCGCTGTACGCCCTGCGCGACGACCTGGTGCTGGTCGCGGCGCTGGCCGCCGCCGTCGCCGTACCGTTCCTGTCCCGCACCTCGCCGTACTACCAGACCCCGGTCCCCACCGAGTACGCCCCCGCGGTCCCCGCCCGCTGGAAGCACGTGCCGCTGGTGCCGTTCCTGCGCCGGGTCCTGACCCGCCCCAACCTGCTCCTGGAACTGCTGCTGATACGGGTCGTGTACGCCGCCTACGCGAAGGTCCGGCTGGCCGCGGGCGCCGGCGGGGACGACCGGGGCCGGGACGCCGCCGAGCACCACGGGCGGATCGTCGTCGACATCGAGCGGTTCCTGCACATAGACATCGAGCACTGGCTCAACCACACGGTCGCGGGGATCGGCTGGCTGCGGGGCTTCTTCGACTTCTACTACGAGTCGTTCCACTTCGTGCTGCCGCTCGCCGTGCTCGCGGTCCTGTACTGGCGCCGCCCGGTGGACTACCGCTGGGCCCGCACCTCCCTCGGCTTCGCCACCTTCCTCGCCCTGATCGGCTTCTGGCTCTTCCCGCTGGCCCCGCCGCGGCTGATGCCGGGGCTCGGCTTCATCGACACCGTGCACGGCACCCAGGACCTCGCCCACCCCGACTACGGGGCGATGACCGCGCTCACCAACCAGTACGCGGCGATGCCGTCCCTGCACTTCGGCTGGTCCCTGTGGTGCGGCATGGTGATCGTGATCCTGGCGCCCAAGTGGTGGATGAAGGCCCTCGGCCTCCTGCACCCCTTCTTCACCGTCTCGGCCATCCTCGCCACCGCCAACCACTGGGTGCTGGACGCGGTGGGCGGCGCGGTGGTGGTCACCGCCGGCTTCGGGCTGTCGTACCTGGTACAGGGGCCGCGGGTGCGCACCGTACTCCAGGCCGCCCGCGCCGGGGAGCCGAAGACGGGAGCGGTGGCCGTCGCCGAGGGCTGACGGCCGAGCGGCGCTACTCGCGGCCGGAGGCGGTCATCGCCGGCACCGCCGACCCCACGGCCGCGAGCAGCAGCGGCAGGCCCAGGCCGTGGTGCAGCACCAGCCAGGCGCCCAGGACGGCACCGGCGAGCATGGCGAGGACCGAGGCGGTGCGGCGCGGGGAGCGGTGCCCGGTGCCGTTGCCGAGGCGGGAGTCGGCGGCCAGCCCGGTCAGGGTCCCGGTCAGTACCGTGGTGGTCAGATCGGCGATGCCGAGCCTGCGGACGGTGGCGTTGCGCAGGCCCATCGCGAGGGCGGTGAGGGCGATGAGCGCGTAGGCGGCGCCCGCGTCGCCCGGCCAGGCGAAGGCCACCGCCGTGGACAGTCCCACCAGGGCCGCCTCGGCCGCCAGGCTCAGCCGCGCCCAGCGGCGCCGGGAGCCGCTTTCGAACCGGGCCGCCACCCGGCCGCCCACCACCGCGCCGAGCAGGAAACAGCCCAGCGAGGTCGCGGTGTGCGGCACCGAGAACCCGGGCGCCCCCGCCGCCGCGAACCCCAGCACCACCAGGTTGCCGGTCATGTTCGCCGTGAAGACCCGGCCGAGCCCCAGATAACTGACGGCGTCGATCAGACCGCTCACCACGGTCAGCGCGAGCAGGACGACGACCAGCCGCACCCCGCGGGCCTCCGGGTCCGGCCCGGTGCCCGCCGGCCCCGCTGTCTTCGGCGTCGTCATCGTTCCTCCGGTTCGCCGGACGGACAGGGTGAGGACAACTCCACCACGGGAGCGGGGGCGAACTGCATGGGCGCGGAAGGCGTGTCCGCCTAGCGTGTGGGCCATGACACGGGGAACGCACGGAACAGGAACGCGACGGACGAGCCGGCGCACCGCAGGGGCCCGGCGGGCGGCGGCGGCCGGGCTCGCCGCACTGCTGCTCGCGGGCGCCGGGGCCGCGGCGGCACCCGCCGCCCTCGCGGCCGGCGCACCCGGCGGGGACGGCAGGGGGCGGCTCCTCTCCGTCGTCCCGGTCGCCGCGCGCGACCGGGCGGAGGTCGTCCGCGAACTCGCCGACCAGCACATCGGCACCGACCCGGTCCGCCACGGCGTGCGCGCCTACCGGCTGACGTACCGCACGGTGGACCCGTACGGCGGGCCCACCACCGCCACCGGACTGCTCACCCTCCCGGACGGCGGCGGCCGCCGGCTCGCGCTCGTCTCCGACACCCACGGCACCATGTCCGACCGCGCCTACGCCCCCTCCGTCGCCGAGGCGGCGCGGGCACCCTCGTACCTCTTCGCCGCCACCGGCCGCGCGGTCGCCGCGCCCGACTACCTGGGCCTGGGCGAGGGCCCCGGACCGCACCCCTACATGGACACGCGGTCCGCCGTCACCGCCTCCGTGGACATGCTGCGCGCCGCCCGGACGGCCGCGCGCGGGCTGGGCCGGACGATCGACGGCGACCTGTACGTCAGCGGCTTCTCCCAGGGCGGCCAGGTCGCCATGGCACTGGGCCGGGCGGTGCAGGCGGGGGACGCGCCGGGCTTCCGGCTGAAGGCGCTCGCCCCGGTCTCCGGGCCCTACGACCTGCTCGGCACCCAGGTGCCCGCGATGACCGACGGCCGGGTCAACGACATCAGCGCGGTGTTCTACCTCTCCTACTTCCTCGTCGCCCAGAACCGGCTGCACGCCATCTACAGGGACCCGTCCGAGGTGTTCCGGCAGCCGTACGCCGACCGCGTCGAGCACCTCTTCGACGGGCGGCACGAGGACGAGGACATCGTCCGGCAGCTCGCGCCGAACGTGAAGGAGCTGGTGACGGCCGACTTCTACCGCGGCCTCGGCCACCCCACGGGCGGCTTCGCCGAGGCGCTGCGGGCCAACGACGGCGCCTGCGCCTGGAAGCCCGGCGTGCCGGTGCGGCTGTACGCCGGGGACGGCGACACGGACGTGCCGATCGGCAACGCCCGGGCATGCGAACGCACCCTCGCCGCGCGGGGGGCGAGGGTGCGGTTGCTCGACCTGGGCGCCGTCGACCACCAGGGGTCGGGACGGGGCGCGCTGGCCGGGGTGGCGCGCTGGTTCGGCGCCGGAGCGCGGTGAGCGGTCCGGTGGCCGTGGGACCGGCTCAGTACCAGCCGTTCGCCTGCCAGAAGGACCAGGCCTTGACCGGGCTGCCGTAGCGGGAGTTCATGTAGTCCAGGCCCCACTTGATCTGGGTGGCCGGGTTCGTCTTCCAGTCGGCGCCCGCGGAGGCCATCTTCGACCCCGGCAGGGCCTGGACCAGGCCGTAGGCGCCGGAGGAGCTGTTGGTGGCGGTCGGGTTCCAGCCGCTCTCCCGCTCGACGATCTTGCTGAACGCGTTGAACTGCGCGGCGTCCGGGATCATCTTGTGCGCGATCGCCTGGGCCGAGGAGGCGGAGGCGGGGGCGGCCTGGGCGGGAGCCGCGGACAGCGCCATGCCGGTGGTGGCGGCGGCCACGGCGGCGACGGTGAGGGCCTTCTTCGGGGAGGCGATGCGACGGATCACGGAAACGGACACGGAGAACCTCTTGCGTCGGGGACAGGGAATCGCCGCGCACGAGCCCCTGGGGGCGGGCCGCGTTTCCGCGACCGGCATGCGTCGGCGCCGCGACCCTGGGGGCCCGTGGCGCCTGGCGACGCCGACCAGATAAGCAGCCCGGACAACCGCCCGCAATCACCGCATTTACTAGTTGAGGCCGGATGGGTGTGCCCTGTCCGCTATGTGGCGCAGGCCGCAAACCGCAGGTCAAAGGGGGTGCGGGCCGATGTTCCTGCGCCGAACGGAGGTACGGCCGTCCTTCGTAGGTGAACTGCGTCATGTGGGGTGCCTCACCGGCCCGTTCACCGCACGGGTACGGCCCCTCACCCCCCGGGGCGCTCGAAGGTGACCGGGGTCTCGAAGGCGGCGCGGCGCGTGGCCCGGCGCAGCGCGCGCAGCACCGCCGGGCCGAGCGCGAAGGTCAGCACCACCGTGCACAGGGCCCGGCCCAGGTCCCAGCCGAGGGAGGTGGCCAGGCAGTAGGCGACGAAGCGGGCCAGATTGGCGGCGACCGAGTCGCCCGGGTGGAAGGAGATGCCCGACGCGGTGGCGCCCATGAAGGGCCAGCCGGCCAGGTTCATGACGGTGCCGTAGGCGAGGGAGGCGAGGAAGCCGTATCCGGCCAGGAGCAGCAGTTCGCCCCGGCCGCGCAGCCGTACCGGGCCCGGCAGCAGGCCCGCGCCCATCGCGAACCAGCCCATCGACAGCATCTGGAACGGCAGCCAGGGGCCGACCCCGCCGGTCAGCAGCGCGGACGCGAACATCGTCACCGAGCCCAGCGCGAACCCGAAGCCGGGGCCGAGGACACGGCCGCTGAGCACCAGCAGGAAGAACATCGGCTCGATCCCGGCCGTGCCCGCGCCGATCGGCCGCAGCGCGGCACCGGTCGCGGCCAGCACGCCGAGTGTCGCGACCGCCTTGGGACCGAGGTCCGACTCCGAGATGGTTGCCGCGACCACCGCCACCAGCAGGATCAGCAGGCCCGCGAAGAGCCAGGGGGCGTCCTGGGCGTGCGCGCTGAGCCGGGAGGCGGGCGGGGCGAGGAAGGGCCAGCCGAAGGCGATCACACCGACCGCGGTGACCAGGACCAGGGCGGCGACGGACCGGGGGCCGAGGCGGACGGCGCGGACCCGGGGGCCCCGGGCCTCGGGGGAGAGGCTCATCCCAGCGCCTCCCGCACCTCGGCCACGGTCAGCCACCGCTGGGGGGCCAGGATCTTCGTCACCTGCGGGGCGAAGGACGGCGACGACACCACGATCTCCGCCGTGGGCCCGTCCGCGATCACCTCGCCCTCGGCCAGCAGCACCACCCGGTGCGCGACCTCCGCGGCCAGCTCCACGTCGTGCGTGGCCAGCACGATCGCGTGCCCCTCGGCGGCGAGGCCGCGCAGCGTGGTCACCAGCCGGGCCTTCGCCGCGTAGTCCAGGCCGCGGGTGGGCTCGTCCAGCAGGAGCAGCGGCGGACGGGCGGCCAGCACGACGGCCAGCGCCAGCGCGAGGCACTGTCCCTCGGAGAGGTCGCGGGGGTGGGTGTCGTCGGCGATGCCCGGCAGCAGCCGGGACAGCAGGGCGCGGCAGGTGCCGGGGTCCGCGCCCGCGTCCTGGTCGGCGGCGGCGCATTCGGCCGCCACCGTGTCGGCGTACAGCAGGTCCCGCGGTTCCTGCGGGACCAGGCCGACGTGCCGGATCAGCTCGCGGGGCGCGGTGCGGTGCGGGGCGGCGCCGCCGACGGTGACCGTGCCGGAGGTGGGTTCGAGCAGGCCGACGAGGGTGTTGAGGAGGGTGGACTTGCCGGCGCCGTTGCGGCCCATGAGGGCGATGGTCTCGCCGGGGGAGACGGTGAGCGAGAGCCGGTCGAGGGCGGTGACGTGGGCGCGGCGGACGGTGAGGGAGGCGGCCGCCGCCATCGGGGCGGGCCCGGCCGCGGGGGCGGCCTTGGGGCGGCGGCCGAACAGGCGGCCCGCGCCCCGGCCGGGCCGGGCGGGCATCGCCCGCGCGGCCGGGCGGGGTGCCGCCGTGCTCCCCGCCGGTCCGGCCGTACGGCTGTCCGCGGCCGTGGACAGCCGCTCCCGCAGCTCCCCGGCCCTGCGCCGGGCGTCCCGGACGGTCAGCGGGAGGGGGGACCAGCCGGCCAGCCGGCCGAGGGCCACCACCGGGGGGTGGACCGGCGAGACGGACATGACGTCGGCCGGGGTGCCGGTGACGGGGGGCCGTCCGGGAGCGGGGAGGAGGACGACCCGGTCGGCGTAGTGGACGACGCGTTCGAGGCGGTGTTCGGCCATGAGGACCGTGGTGCCCAGGTCGTGCACCAGGCGCTGGAGCACGGCCAGCACCTCCTCCGCGGCGGCCGGGTCCAGCGCGGACGTCGGCTCGTCCAGGACGAGCACCCGGGGGTGCGGGGTGAGGACGGAGCCGATGGCGACGCGCTGGCGCTGGCCGCCGGAGAGGGTGGCGATCGGGCGGTCCCGCAGTCCGGCCAGGCCCAGCAGGTCGAGGGTCTCCTCCACGCGGCGCCGCATCACCTCGGGCGCGAGGCCCAGCGACTCCATGCCGTAGGCGAGTTCGTCCTCCACGGTGTCCGTGACGAAGTGGGCGAGCGGGTCCTGGCCCACCGTGCCGACGACATCGGCGAGTTCGCGCGGTTTGTGGGCCCGGGTGTCGCGGCCGGCGACGGTGACCCGGCCGCGCAGGGTGCCGCCGGTGAAGTGCGGGACCAGGCCGCTGACCGCGCCGAGCACCGTCGACTTGCCGACCCCGGACGGGCCGACGAGGAGCACGAGTTCGCCCTCCGGCACCTCGAAGTCGACGCCCCGGACGGTGGGTTCGGCGGCGCCGTCGTACGTCACGCTGACATCCTCGAAGCGGATCACGAGTGCTCCCTGGGGACGGCGAAGGCGGGCAGCAGGGCGAGGAGGACCGCGGCGGCGGGCCACAGGGGCAGGGTCGGCGCGGACAGCGGGACCACACCCGGGTGCAGCGCCTCCGGGGCGCGGGCCGAGGCGAGGGTGAGCAGCGCGGCGACGGCGACGCCGGAGCCGGTGACCAGCCAGGCGCGGGCGTCCCAGCGGTCGGGGCGGTACCGGGTGCGCAGCGAGCGGCGGCCGCCCAGGCGCAGTCCCGCCAGGGCGGCGGCGACCCCGGCGAGCAGCAGCGGGATGCCGTACCCCCCGCCCTCGGCGGTGAGCAGCCCGTAGGTGCCGGCGCAGACGCCGAGCAGCCCGCCGAGGGTGAGCGCGGCGGTGGTGCGGCGGACCCGGGCGGGGACCTCGGCGGCGCGGCCGTAGCCGCGCGCCTCCATCGCGGCGGCGAGGGCGACCGAGCGCTCCAACGCGCCCTCCAGGACCGGGAGTCCGACCTGGAGCAGGCCCCGGATGCCGCGGTCCGGGCGGCCGCGCAGACGGCGGGCGGCGCGCAGCCGCTGTACGTCGGCGATCAGATGCGGGGCGAAGGTGAGCGCGACGACGACGGCGACGCCGGTCTCGTACAGGGCGCCGGGGAGGGACTTCAGCAGGCGCGACGGGCTCGCGAGGGCGTTCGCGGCGCCCACGCAGATCAGCAGGGTGGCCAGTTTCAGGCCGTCGTAGGCCGCGAAGACGAGGGCCTCCGCGGTGACCTCGCCGCCCAGGCGGATGCCCTGCGCCCAGTGCGGGAGGGGGATCTCCGGGAGGGTGAGCAGGGTGTGGGTGCCGGGGATCGGGGAGCCGAGCGCCACCGCGAAGAGGAGGCGGATGAGAAGGACGGCGAGGGCGAGCCGGGCGAACGCGGTGTAGGAGCGGGCCCAGGGGGCCGCGGAGCGGTGCGTGGCGACGACGTACGCCGACGCGGCGATGAGCAGGGCGAGGAGCAGGGGGTTGGTGGTGCGGGTGGCGGCGGTGCCCAGGGATACGGCCCAGAGCCACCAGGCGCCGGGGTGCACGGTGGCACCGCCGGGCCGCCGGGACCGCGAGGGCCCCGGGGCGGGCGGAACCGCGCGAGCGGCCGGGGCCGGGCCGGACCAGGTCCCGGCCGGGACCCGGCCGGGTGCGGCGGCCGGGGTGGGACGGTCGCCGTCGCCCGGCGTCCGCCCGCGGGGAACCGCGCGGCCGGTCCCGGCCCGGCCCTTCGGCGGAGTCATCCGCGTCGCCGTCGCGACTGCCACACCGCCGCGCCCGCGAGCAGCACGACGACACCCGCGCCGATCGGCAGCCCCAGGGACGGGCCGCCGGACGGGGCGGCCGGCTTCTCGGCGGCGGCCGAACCGGCGGAGCCCGCCGAGCCGTTCGCCGCGACCTGCTCGCCGCACCCCGTGCGGGGATACCCGGAGATCGCGCACAGCAGGGCGTTGGTGTCGTACCGCAGCGGCTCGGCCACGGCGGCCAGCGCCTGCGCGGCGGACGCCGACGGCGCCACGCGGGCGCAGGCCGTGCGGCGGGCCGGCGGGGTCTCGCCGGAAGGCGCGTCGGCCTCGACGCCGAAGTCGATGACCAGCGCCACCCGCTTGGTGCCCGGCTTCGCGGGCGTGTCGGCGCAGATGGTGCCGAAGTCCGCCGTGCCGCGCGGCTTGCTCGCGTCTGCGGAGTCCGCGCTCACGGAGAACCGGAAGCCCTCCACGGCGCCGTCGTCGGGGCGGGCGAGCGAGGGGCCCTGGGTGGCGTACGTCCAGTGGTCGCCGGAGCGCTCCCAGAAGGACCAGTAGCGGTAGCCGGTGGCCTGGGCCTGCCCGGCCCCCGCGCCCAGCAGCAGCGCCACGGCGGCCAGCAGCACCGGCACGGCACGGCGGACGGCGGTCACGACTGCTGCTTCTTCCGGGTGCTGAGCAGGAAGCCGATGCCGATGCCCGCGACGAGGCAGATGCCGACGCTCCACCAGACCCCGGCGTGCGAGGTGCCGTCGGCGGCCTTGGTCCGGTTCTCGGTGTGGCCCGCCACCACCGGGGCCGGGCCGAGGGCGGCGAGGGAGGTCACCAGGCTGGTGCCGCCGAAGTCGCCGGGCTGGGCGCCGACCGCGTGCGCGGCGAGGATCAGCTGGGCGTACGCGGCCGGGCCGGTCTGCGTGGCCCAGGGGCCCGCGTTCTTCTCCAGCCAGGCGTACGCCTTCTTGGCCGGCTCCATCCGCCCGTCCGCGGCGAGCGCCACGACGGTGTCGGCGGTGTTGCCGTAGTCGGGCTGGTCCTCGGCGCCGGGCAGCGCGGACGTGAGGTGGCCGCTGCGGGCGACGGCCGCGGACAGGTACGCGCCGCCGTTGTCGGCGACCTGGGCCGGGCCGGGGTGGCCGGAACCCGCGCAGGCGTCCTGCGCGGGGGGCTTGCCCTCCTCGGCCACGAAGCCCTTGCCGAGCGCGCCGAGCACACCGGCCGCGGTGGCGTCCGCGTTGGCGGCCAGCCTGCCCTTCTTGTCGGGCTGGTAGGCGAGCGCGCCGCCGCCGTCCTGGTCGCAGGGGATGGACCAGCCGGCCAGCGCGTCGTAGGGCGACTTGCCGGACTTCTCGACGTGCGCGGGGTCGGTGCCGGTCGCGGCCAGCGCGCCGATGACGACGGAGGTGGAGTTGGCGTCGCTGGGGCTGCCGGGGTTGTAGCCCCAGCCGCCGTCCTCGTTCTGCGCGGACTTCAGCCAGCCGACCGCCTTGGTGACGGCGGCGTCGTGGCCGCCGACGGCGTGCAGCGCCTGTACGGCGGCGGCCGTGCTGTTGGTGTCCACCGTGGTCTTGGCGTCACAGTCCTTGCCGGGGTCGGCGCGGAACGCGGCGAAGGCGCCGCTTGCGCACTGCTGGCCGGTGAGCCAGTCGACAGCGCCGGGGGCCGGCCGGTAGCCGAGCGTGTGCAGGGCGGTCAGGGCCAGGGACTGGCGCCAGACGCCGTCGTAGGTGGGGTCCGACTTGCCGTAGAGCCCGGCGGGGACCGAGACCTTCGGGGAAGGGGACGGGCCGGCGGCCACGGCGGGTGCGGCGGCTGCCAGCACGCCTATGGCGGCGAGAGCCGCGGCGTTGCGGCGGACGTTCATGGTCGGCGACTGCCTCTCCCTGCGGGGAGCCGGGCAGCGCACGGGAGGGCCCCGGGCGGCTCGACTCCGTAAACCTCGACGGTGCTGTGCGCGGCGGCGGCCGGCGCACACGAGCCGGTCAACGTGCCCCCCGGGGCGTTCCGGCTCGCCGCTCCGCGGGGAAACGGCTCACGGTTGCGGGTCAGCGCCGGAATTGCACCGGCTTTCCCCCGTACGGGTGTGATGACGACCCCGCCACTTTACCGGCAGCCCCGCGGCCCCGAGGAGCGGCCGCCGGCACGAGGCCCCGGTGATTAGGGTCACGGTCATGACAACCACCGGAAGACTGCTGGGCTCCGGCCGCTCGGCGGACGTCTACGAGATCGACGCCGACTGGGTGTTGCGCCGTGACCGGGAGGGCTGGGGGGACGCGGCGGCCGAGGGCGCCGTGATGACGTACGTACGGCGGCACGGCTATCCGGCACCCCGCGTGCGCCCCACCGGCTCCCGCACCGACCTGGTCCTGGAGCGGCTGTCCGGCCCCACCCTGCTCGGCGCCCTGACGCGGGGCCGGGTGGAGCCGGCGGAGGCGGGGGCGCTGCTCGCCCGGCTGCTGCGCCGGCTGCACGCCGTGCCGGGCCGGGACCCGCGCGACCCGGACGCGCGGGTGCTGCACCTGGACCTGCACCCCGACAACGTGATGCTCACCCCGGACGGGCCCCGGGTCATCGACTGGTCCAACGCCGAGGACGGGCACCCGGGACTGGACTGGGGCATGTCCGCGGTGATCCTCGCCCAGGTCGCCGTGGCCCCCGGCGCCCTCGCGGCACCCGCCCGCGCGATGCTGGACGCCCTGCTGGCCGACCCCTCCGGCCTCACCGGGGAGGGGCTGGCGCGGGCGCTGCGGCGGCGCGCGGACAATCCGACGATGAGCGCGGCGGAGACCGGGCTGCTGGGGGAGGCGGGGAGGCTGGTACGCGAGGTCGGGCAACTGGCCTGAGCCCGCTTTCCTGTTGGCTGAAAAAACCGGGGGCCGCGACACCCGAGGCGTTCCTTTCGGCCAGTCGGCAGGACGGCCGGCGGCCCGTTTCTGACGTACATCCCTTTCGTGACGTACGTGCCCGATCGGTGAAGCTGGCTGAAGCGGCGCGGAGTTGGCATATTGCGGTCAGACGTGACCGCTTGCAGCCTCCGGGGGAATGGTGCGAACAACCAGGAAGATGCGCCGGTTCGCCAACGAGCTGATCGATCCCCTCCGAGTGCCGATCCCCGCCGACCCCGGCGACCTGCTGGACGCGCTGGTCGAGTCCGCCACCCGCTGGCGCGGCCGGCCCATCGCCGTCCACTTGGCGAACTTCCCGCCGCAGACCTCCGCGACCGGGCTGTGGATCGACCGCGGCACCCGCGACGACATCGTCATCGAGGCCGACGCCCCGCCCTGGATGAAGCTGGTGATCCTGGGTCACGAGCTGTGGCACATGGCCGACGACGACCCGGCGCACCGCGCCGCGCACGCCGAGGGCGCCCTCGCGCCGGCCGGCGCCGACGACGCGCCGCCCACCGCCGCCCGCACCCGCTTCCTGGAGGCCGCCGAGCAGCGGGCCGACCTGTTCGGCATGCTGATCGGCGACCGGCTGCGGCCCTGGCTGAAAGCCTCCCCCGATTCCGTGTACGCGGCGCACACCTCCGGCCACGACGACCTCGCCGGACGCATCGGCGCGGCCCTCAACTACCGCGGGGCCCGAAGGTGAGCGACCTGATCAACTACGTCAGCTGCGGACTGCTGTGGCTGGGCCTGCTGACCAAGGCGCCCGACCTGGCGCGGCGCTGGCGGGACCCCTTCCTGCTCACCCTCAGCACCGTGCTGGCCCTCTCCTCGCTGTGCTTCCTGTTCGGCGCTCCCGACACGGTCGGCTTCGTCAACGACGTCAGCGGCGTGCCCAACCTGGCCGCCCCGCTGACGTACGGCACCATCACCGCCTACGGCGCCGCCTCCCTCGCGCTCGTCACGCGCTGGCGCGGCGGCCCGGGCACCACCCGCGCGATCCGCCGCTGGACCCTCGGCTACACCGCCGTACTCGCGGGCATCGCCGCCCTGTTCGTGCTCGGCGACGCCTCCGTGGAGCGCCGCACGGACTTCGACACGTACTACGCCACCACGCCCTACATCGGCGAGATGATCGTCCTCTACCTCGCCGCGCACCTGACCGCCGCCCTGGTCACCGCCCACCGCTCGCTGTCCTGGGCCCGGCGGCTGCGCGGGTCGCTGCGGGCCGGTCTGGTGACCATGGGGACGGGCACCGTGGCCGGGTGCGGCTACAGCGCCGCCAAACTCGCGGCCGTGGGCGGCCGTTGGGGCGGACACGACTGGCCCGCGCTCGGCACGACCTTCGCGTCGGCCTGCGCCGGGCTCAGCGCGGCGCTCACCGTCGTCGGCATCGTGATCCCGCTCCTCGCGCCCTTCCTGGCCGAGCGGGTGTGCTGCTGGCGGACGTACGCGCGGCTCGGCCCGCTGGAACGGGCGCTCACCGGGCTGCTCACCCGCGAGGCCCTGCGGGTGCCGCGCCCCCGGTGGCCGTCCGCCACCCGCTGGCTGACCTGGCGGCAGAGCTCCATCTACAACGGGCTGCACTATCTGGGGCGTTACCTGGACGAGGGGCTGTACCGGCAGACCTACGCCGACCGGCTGCGCGCGGGCGGCGACCCGCACGAGGCCCAGGCCGCCGCGTGGGCCGCGGCGATCGCCGCCGCCACCCGGGCGCCGCACGAGCGGCCGGCGCAAGCGGCCGTACCGCTCGCCGACCGCCCCGACCTGCCGGCGCTGCTGCGCATCTCCGACGCGCTCGCCGACGGCACGGGCGACCGCGCCCTGGCCGTGGCCTGAAGGGAGCCGTCGCGCCATGAGCCTGATCGTCTACACGGTGGCGAGCCTGTTCACCGCGACCGCCCTGCTGGTCTTCCGCAGACCGCGGCTCGCCCTGCGGGACCCGCTGACCGCCTCCACCTGCGTGTCGATCTTCCTCGGCGGGCTGTGCTTCTTCTGCTCGGCCCCCGTCACCCTCGGCGCGGTCAACCACCTCACCCGCGTCCCCAACTTCGGCGCCCCGATGACCTACAGCGTCATCTCCGCCTACAGCGCCTCGCTGCTGATCCTGCTGATCAACTGGCGCGGTGGACCGGCCGAGCGGGTACGGCGCCAGGCGGTGCGGGTGATCACCGTGTACAGCCTGGTGATCACCGCCGTGATCACCCTGTTCGCGCTGGCCGACGCGCCGGCCGAGCGGCTGCGGGACCTGGACACCTACTACGCGAACACCCCGTACATGCGCGAGATGATCGTGCTGTACCTCCTCGGACACGGTGCCTGCGCGCTGATCACCATCTATGTGTGCCTGCGCTGGTCGCGGGAGGTCACCGGCATCCTCCGGGTCGGGCTGCGGCTGATCATGGCGGGCCTGGCCGTGGACGTCACCGGCTTCGAGGGCGCCAAGCTGACGGCGGTCGCGGCCCGGTGGGCCGGGCACGACCTGGACCGGCTGTCCACCGGTCTCGCCCCGCGCGCCGCCGCCCTGGGCGCCCTGCTGTGCGCCGCCGGCTTCGTGCTGCCCCGGCTGCTGCCCGCGGCCCTCGCCCAGTGGCACAGCGTCTGGGACTACCGGGCGCTCGGCCCCCTGTGGGCGGAGCTGCGCAGCGTGCCCACCGCCCCCAAGCCCGCGCCGCCGCGCTGGCTGCTGCCGCGCGGCCGGCTGTACTACCGCGAGCTGCGCATCCTCGACGCGCTGCTCGCCCTCCAGTCCCGCTGCGACGGCCGGGTGCGCGAGACGGCGTACCAGCGGGCCCGGGCCCAGGGCAGCCCGCCCGGCGAGGCGCACTTCATCGCGGCCGCCGCCATGGTCGTGGACGCCGCCCGGCAGGCCCGGCGGCCCCGCCCGGCCGAGAGCGCCGGACCGGAGGGCACCGACCGGCTGCACACGGCCCTCTTCTCGGACACCCGGGAACTCGTACGGCTCGCCCGGGCGTTGGCCGGATCATCCGTCGTCGAGGCGGCTCGGCAGGGCGCGGCACGGACCGCGGGCGGCTGAGGCCGCCCGCGCGGCGGACGTCCGAGCGGAGGGAAGAGGAAGCGTGAACGCACGAAGAGCCGTTGTCATCGGGGCCGGACCGGCCGGTCTGCTGGCCGCCGCGGCGCTGTCGCCGGCCGTGGAGGAGGTCGTGGTGGTCGATCGCGACGAGCTGCCCGACGGGCCCGAGCACCGCACGGGGGTGCCGCAGTCCCGGCACGCCCATCTGCTGATGCCCGGCGGCATGGACGCGATGGAGGAGCTGCTGCCCCGGGCCGGTCTGCGCGCCGAGCTGCTGGCGGCGGGCGCCCGGGAGACGGCGCTGAGCCGCGACATGGTGGCGCTCACCCCGGTGGGCTGGTTCCGGCGCTGGCGGCACCGTTCGCACGTCACGATCACCTCCAGCCGGCCGCTGCTGGAGTGGGTGGTGCGCCGGGCGGTGCTGCGCTGCGGCGAGAACGTGCGGGTGCGCCACGCGCGGGTGACCGGGCTGCGCGGCAGCGCCCGCCGGGTGACCGGGGTGCGGCTGGCCGGCCCGGACGGCGGGCCCGCGCAGGACCTGGACGCGGACTGGGTGGTGGAGGCCGGCGGCCGCGGCACCCGGCTGCTGGCCTGGCTCGACACCCTCGGCGTGCACGGCATCCGCGAGCGCGGCGTCGACAGCGGCCTGGCCAACGCCACCCGGGTCTACCGGGTCCCGGACGGGGCCCGCGACTGGCCGATGACCCTGATCCAGGCCGACCCGTGGAGCGGGCGGCCCGGCCGCAGCGCCATGATCGTGCCCATCGAGGACGACCGGTGGATGGTGAGCCTCGGCGGGATGCGCGGCAGCGAACCCCCGAAGGACCCCGAGGGCTTCGTCGGGTACGCGCTCGACCTGCCGAGCCCCCTGGTGGGCCGGCTGATCCGGGCCGCCGAGCCCCTCGGCCCGGTGCACGTCAGCCGCAGCACCAGCAACTCCCGCCGGTACCTGGAGGACGCGCCCGTGTGGCCGGAGGGCTTCGTGGCGCTCGGGGACGCGGCGGCCACGTTCAACCCGATCTACGGGCAGGGCATGTCGGTCGCGGCGCACGGCGCCCTGGCCCTCGCCCGGGCACTGCGCGAGGACGGCATCGGCACGCCCGGACTGGCCCGCCGGGTCCAGCGCGCGGTGGGCCGGGCCGCCGACGGCGCCTGGACGATGGCGGTCAGCACCGACGTCCTCTACCCCGGCGTGGAGGGCGGCCGGGCGACCCCCGGGGACCGGGTGGCCGCCGCCTACTCCCAGCGGCTGACGCGGGCGGCCACCGGGTCGTACGCCGCGGCCGCCGCGCTGTGGGACGTCACCACCCTGCGCACCCCGCCGTCCCGCCTGTTCCGCCCGGACGCCCTGCTGCACAGCCTCGCCGGGCCCCCGCTGCCCGCCCTCGCCGGGCCGCCGCTGACCGCCGCCGAACGGGCCTTCCTGGCCGGCATCGGCTGACCCGGGCCGTCCCGCGCGGCCTCAGCGGAGCGCGGGGGTGGGGCCGCCGAAGGGCAGGCGCAGCACCCGGGAGGCCAGCAGCCAGCCGTCGCCGGTTCGCCGGAAGGTGTCCTCGTAGTGCCCGACCTGGACCGGCGGCCCGGCGGGCACGAGGCCGCCGGTGTAGCCGTCGACGCGGTGCGTCGAGAAGTACGAGACCGCCGTCGCCGTCTCCTCGGAGACGACCGTGACCAGGATGTTGGACATCAGACGGCGCGAGAGCCGGTCGGCGGGGCGGGCGCCGAAGTACTCCCCGAGCGCCGCCCGCCCCCGCACCCGGCGCCCGTCCCCGGGCGGCGGCCACTCCCAGCTGCCGTCCTCGGTGAACAGCTCGGCCACGGAGGCGGGTTCGCCGAGGTCGAGGCGGTGCACGAAATCCACGATCAGGCGCTCGCAGGCGCGTTCGACGAGCAGCCGCCGCATGGGGTCCATGGGGCTGTTGTGTACCAGCCCGCGGCCCGTCGTGGCCACCGCGGCGCACACCGCCGCGTACGTCACGGGCTCGCTCCCCGGCCCGGCTCCGCGCGGCCGCGCTCGCCGTCAGCGGTCCGCCGCGGCCGGGTCCGGCAGGTCGATCAGCCGGCAGACCGTCTCGATGTCGATCCGCACCTGGGCGATGGAGGCCCGCCCGGACAGCCAGGTGATCAGGGCCGAGTGCCAGGTGTGCTCGATGACACGGACCACCGAGAGCTGCCGGTCGGTGGGGTCCTCGACGCCCATGGCGTCGAGGATGATCGCCGTCGTCTGGCGGGAGACCTGGTCCACCTCCGGGCTGACGCTGCGGTCCGCGAAGGTCAGGGCGCGGACCATGGCGTCGGCCAGCTGCGGCTCGCGCTGGAGCGCGCGGAAGGCCCGCATCAGCGTCCGGGCCACCCGCTCGGCGGGCGCCTCGCCCGCGGGCGGCCTGCGGCGCAGGGTGCCGTGCATGCGCTCCAGCTGGTCCTGCATGGTGGCCACCAGGAGGTGCACCTTGGACGGGAAGTAGCGGTACAGCGTGCCGAGCGCCACCTGGGAGCACTCGGCCACCTCGCGCATCTGCACCGCGTCGAAGCCGCCCCGGCCGGCCAGCCGCGCGCTCGCGCGCAGGATGCGGCGGCGGCGGTCCTCCTGCCGTGCGGTGAGGGGTGGCGAGGCGGGACGCGAGGTACTGGCTTGCGCAGGCATGGGTCCCCGTTCCGTGACAATCGGTGAGGGTGCCGACAGGGCACGTGATCAGGCAGCACGGCGGGGCCGCGCGTCGTGGCGCGAATCACCTGATCCACGGCTCACAGCACCCCTACCTGCCGGTAGATTCAGAGCCTCTTGAACGATCAAGTCTGAAACTTGTTCTAGATTAGCGTCCCGTCGTAGTCTCGCGGGACAGTGCTGGCAGAAGGGGGCACGGAGTGACCGCTGAGGCCCGGGAAGCGGGTGCCCGCGAGGACTCGGCCGCCGACGGCGGGAAACCGCTCGACATCGCGCTCCTCACCTACAAGGGGAACCCGTTCTGCGGCGGGCAGGGCGTCTACGTACGGCACCTCTCGCGCGAACTGGCCCGCCTCGGACACCGCGTCGAGGTCATCGGCTCCCAGCCCTATCCGGTGCTCGACGAGGGATACCCGGCGCTCACCCTGACCGAGCTGCCCAGCCTCGACCTCTACCGCCAGCCCGACCCGTTCCGCACCCCGGGCCGCGACGAGTACCGGGACTGGATCGACGCCCTCGAAGTCGGCACGATGTGGACCGGCGGCTTCCCCGAACCGCTGACCTTCTCGCTGCGCGCCCGCCGCCATCTGCGGGCCCGGCGCGGCGAGTTCGACGTCGTCCACGACAACCAGACCCTCGGCTACGGCCTGCTCGGCGACATCGGCGCGCCCCTGGTCACCACGATCCACCACCCCATCACCGTCGACCGGCAGCTGGAGCTGGACGCGGCCGAGGGCTGGCAGCGCCGGTACTCGGTGCGCCGCTGGTACGCCTTCACCCGGATGCAGAAGCGCGTCGCCCGCCGGCTGCCCTCGGTGCTCACCGTCTCCGGCAGCTCCCGGCAGGAGATCGTGGACCACCTCGGGGTGCGACGGGACCGCGTGCACGTGGTCCACATCGGCGCCGACACCGACCTGTTCGCGCCGGATCCGGCCGTCCCGCAGGTGCCCGGACGCATCGTCACCACCTCCAGCGCCGACGTCCCGCTCAAGGGGCTGGTGTTCCTGGTGGAGGCGCTGGCCAAGGTGCGCACCGAGCATCCGGCCGCCCACCTCGTCGTCGTCGGCAAGCGACCCACCGAGGGGCCGGTCGCCCAGGCGGTCGAGCGGTACGGCCTCGACGGCGCCGTGGAGTTCGTCAAGGGCATCTCCGACGCCGAACTGGTCGACCTGATCCGGTCCGCCGAGGTCGCCTGCGTGCCCTCGCTGTACGAGGGGTTCTCGCTGCCCGCCGCCGAGGCGATGGCGACCGGCACACCGCTGGTGGCGACCACCGGGGGCGCGATCCCCGAGGTCGCGGGACGGGACGGCGAGACGTGCCTGGCCGTGCCGCCCGGCGACGCGGGGGCGCTGGCCGCCGCGCTCGGCCGGCTGCTCGGCGACCGCGAGCTGCGGCTGCGGCTCGGCGACGCGGGCCGCGAACGGGTGCTGGCCAACTTCACGTGGGCGCGCGCGGCCCAGGGCACGGTCGCCCGGTACCGGGAGGCCATCGCCCGCTCCGCGCACCGGGCCCGCGCCGACCGCCCCGCGCGCTCCCCGGGCGCCGCCGGGCGCCCCGGGCCCGCGCAGGACCGTTCCGCGCCCGGCGCACCCGCCGTGGCCCCCGAGCCCCTCGCGTCCGGTGGCGACGGCTCCGCGCCCCAGACTCCCGGCCGCTCCGCGGCCCCGGCAAACACCGCAGGCGTCTCTTCCGAAAGCAGGGCCACGTGCTGACCGTCGACTTCTCCCGGTTCCCGCTCGCCCCCGGCGACCGTGTCCTGGACCTCGGCTGCGGGGCCGGCCGGCACGCGTTCGAGTGCTACCGGCGCGGCGCCCGGGTCGTGGCCCTGGACCGCAGCGCCGACGAGATCCGCGAGGTCGCCAAGTGGTTCGCGGCGATGGAGCAGGAGGGCGAGGCCCCCGAGGGCGCCACCGCCACCGCCATGGAGGGCGACGCGCTCGCACTGCCCTTCCCCGACGAGTCCTTCGACGTCGTGATCATCTCCGAGGTGATGGAGCACATCCCCGACGACAAGGGCGTGCTCGCCGAGATGGTGCGCGTGCTCAAGCCGGGCGGCCGGATCGCGATCACCGTGCCCCGCTACGGCCCGGAGAAGGTCTGCTGGGCGCTGTCCGACGCCTACCACGAGGTCGAGGGCGGCCACATCCGCATCTACAAGGCCGACGAACTGGTGGCCAAGGTCCGCGAGGCCGGCCTCAAGCCCTACGGCAGCCACCACGCGCACGCCCTGCACGCCCCCTACTGGTGGCTGAAGTGCGCCTTCGGCGTCGACAACGACAAGGCGCTGCCGGTGCGCGCGTACCACAAGCTCCTGGTCTGGGACATCATGAAGAAGCCGCTGGCCACCCGGCTGGCCGAGCGGACGCTCAACCCGGTGATGGGCAAGAGCTTCGTGGTCTACGCGACCAAGCCGCACCTGCCCCGGCTCGCCGAGGAGGCGGCCGCCCGGTGACCACCCCCCGGACAGAACACCTCGTCCTGCCCGGGGTCCTCACCGCCGAGCAGGCCGCCGCGACCGTACGCGGCATCCTGGCGGGTCAGCGGGAGGACGGCGCGATCCCGTGGTTCCGGGGTCACCACCTGGACCCGTGGGACCACACCGAGGCCGCCATGGCCCTGGACGCGGCCGGCGAGCACGAGGCCGCCGAGCGTGCCTACCTCTGGCTCGCCCGGCACCAGAACCAGGACGGCTCCTGGTACGCGGCCTACGCCGACGGCGCCCACGACGAGGTCACCGACCGCGCCCGCGAGTCCAACTTCGTGGCGTACATAGCCGTCGGGGTCTGGCACCACTACCTCTCCACCGGCGACGACACCTTCCTGGACCGCATGTGGCCGTGCGTGTACGCGGCCGTGGAGTGGGTGCTCGCCCTCCAGCAGCCCGGCGGGCAGATCGGCTGGCGGCGCGAGGACGACGGCACGCCGACCGCCGACGCCCTGCTGACCGGCAGCTCCTCCGTGCACCACGCGCTGCGCTGCGCCCTCGCCATCGCCGAACAGCGCGAAGAGGCGCAGCCCGACTGGGAGTTGGCGGCGGGCGCGCTGCGGCACGCGATCCGCCGGCATCCGGAGCGCTTCCTGGACAAGGACCGCTACTCGATGGACTGGTACTACCCGGTCCTCGGCGGCGCCCTGACCGGAGCGGAGGCCGCGGCGCGGATAGCCCGGGACTGGGACCGGTTCGTCGTGCCCGGCCTCGGCGTGCGCTGTGTCGTGCCCAACCCGTGGGTGACCGGCGGCGAGTCCAGCGAACTGGCGCTCGCGCTCTGGGCGGTGGGCGAGTCCGACCGGGCGCTGGAGATCCTGAAGTCCATCCAGCACCTGCGGGACCCGGAGTCCGGCCTGTACTGGACCGGCTACGTCTTCGAGGACGACGTCGTCTGGCCGCGGGAACTGACCACCTGGACGGCGGGTTCCCTGCTGCTCGCGGTCGCCGCGCTGGGCGGACACGAGGCCACCTGCGCGGTGTTCGGCGGCGACCGCCTCCCGTCCGGCCTGGACCCGGACTGCTGCCGCTGACCGCGGCGGCGGGCCGGGGCCGTGTCCCCCGAGTGGCGTAACCGCCCGCGCGGAGTGACGCTGGCGTAGGAAGCCCCCTACTCGGAAAGACACGCCGGGAGGACCCCGTGCCTGTACCGATACGGCGCCTCTGCGTGGCGCTGACCCTGTGCTGTGCGCTGGTAGCCGGTGCCACGGCCTGCGGAAACACCAACGCCGGTTCCCACGCCGGCACCAAGACCGTCACCGCCGCGGCGCTCGACCAGCGCGCGGCCACGCCCAGTCCCACCACGCCCGCCGAGCGGCAGAAGTTCGCCAAGACCCGGTTCGTGGCCAACGCGGGTCTCGCGGCCGGAGCCACCTACCAGTGGATCGTGAAGCCGTGGAAGGCCGGCAAGTTCAAGAAGGGCGCGCACGGCCGCAGGACGGCCCTGGTGAAGGCCGGTGTCGCCGGTCTGTTCACCTACAACCGGCTCAAGGCCGCCGAGCGCAACGCCAAGGGCGACCCCACGCTGTCCAAGGCGCTCGCCCCGCTGAGCAAGAGCATCGAGAACCTGCGCGACCTGCCGGCCAAGCTGCGCGGTGGCGACACCAACGCGGCGAACAGCTTCGACGACGTCATCAACAACGTGAAGGACGCGGGCAAGAGCGCGGGCGCCCCGGTCCAGAACAAGGTGCCGAGCGCGAGCCAGCTCCGGAGCGGTTCCTGAGTTGACGCTCCGTCAGATGTCTGCCAGGAGGCGTCTTTACGACGACGGCCCCCCGCCCGGAAGGGCGGGGGGCCGTTACGCTCCGGGGCTCAGCCGCGCTGGATGCCCGAGGTGTCCTGGAGCACGCCGCGGCGGCCGTCCTGGGTCTGCGCGACCAGCGCGGCACCGCGCTGCTCGACCGCCAAGTACCAGGTCCCCGGCGCCAGTTCGGCGACGGGCGTGGGCGAGCCGTCCTCCGCGAACAGCGGCCGGGTCACCGGCACCGCGAACCAGAACGGCGAGAAGTCCGCCGGCGCGGGCTGCGGCGCGGCGGCCTGCGCGGCGGCCGGCTGCGGCTGCCCGAACGGCTGCCCCTGCTGCTGCGGCTGGGCGCCGTACGGCTGCTGCTGGGCGCCCGGGTACCCGTAACCCGCGGGCGGCTGCGCGCCGTAGGGCTGCGGGGCGACCGGCTTGGGGGCCGGGATCAGCGCGCCCTGGAGGGGCGGGACCAGCGGGGTGGCGATGGCGGCGGCGGCGAGGACCAGGGCCGCGATGAAGCCGAGCACCAGGCCGGCGCCCGCGTCGATGTGGTCCGGCACGTCCACCAGCGTCCAGAACAGGGTCCACGCGGCGAGAACCGTGAATCCCGTGCCCACCATGCCGAGGTCGAGGCCCAGCACCTTGCGCTGCTGCGGCATGCAGCGGTTGAGGACGATCAGCGCGGCACCGATGACGGCCCCCATGTACGTGCCGAGGCCCGTCCCCAGGTTGTCCCACACGCTCTGGCTTTCCGAGAAGCCGGAGGCCGAGTAGGAGTAGAGATTGAGGAACGACGCGATGAACAGCAACACCGCTGCTCCGATCACCACGCCGTCGCCTCTAGTGAGGGAGCGGATGTTCACTTCAGGTCCTTCGTGAGTCGTCTCGTCGTCGCTAGACACTACCGTCCGCGAGATCCGGCTGTCCGGCTGGTCACGGCCCTGGTCAGGACTCGCGCAGGAAACTCACGATTCCCTCAGAGATCCCCTGCGCGGCCTTCTGTCGCCAGCTGCCGCTGGTCAGCAGTGCCGCGTCCTTGGTATCGCGCATGTTGCCGCACTCGATGAACACCTTGGGAACCGTTGACAGATTGAGACCGCCGAGATCGGTGCGGGTGTCCAGCGCGGTGCCGTGGCCGATGTAGTTGGACGGCGGCTCGCCGGTCACCCGCAGGAAGCTCCCCGCGACCCGCTTGCCGAGATCGCGGGAGGGCGCCACGATCGGCCGGGTGTCGGCGGCACCCGCGTGCACCGCCCCCGGCAGGATCACGTGGAAGCCCCGGTCGCCCGCCGGCGCCCCGTCCGCGTGGATCGAGATCGCCGCGTCCGCGTGCGCCTTGTTGCCGATCGCGGCCCGCTCGGTCACGCACGGCCCCCAGTCCGGGCCCTTGTCGTCATGGGTCAGCCGCACGGTGGCACCCTGCCGCTCCAGCAGTGCCCGCAGCCGGTGCGCCACGTCGAGCGTGAACGACGCCTCGGCGTAACCGTCGTCGGTGGCGGTCCCGGTGGTGTCGCACTCCTTGCGGTTGCTGCCGATGTCCACCTGGCGGTTGATCTCGGCCGGGTGCCGGAAGTTGCCCGGGTTGTGCCCCGGGTCGATGACGACGACCTTGCCCTCGAGCGGTGCGGCGGCCTTGCCGTCGGCGCCGGACGACGCGGACGCGGAGGCATGAGCGGAGGGGGAGGGCGAGGGGGCGGCGTCGGCGTGCTTGCCACCGCCGCCCGCGGTCTCGTACGCCAGCCCGCCGGCCAGCGCGCCCACCACCAGCGCGGCGAGCGTCACGACGAGCGGACCGCGCCGGGGGCGGCGCTGCCGCGGGGGTTCGAACTCCGGGCCTGTGTATGACACGTCAGCGACTCTAACCGGGGCCTCAGATCCCCGCCCCCGTGCGCCGCAGCACCCGCAGCGAGCCGTTCACCGCCACCTCGGTGAACGCGCCGGAGCCGAGCGCCCGCAGGTACACCCGGTAGGGCGCCTGCCCGGTGAACTCGTCCGCGGGCTCGGGGAACACGTCGTGGATGGCCAGCAGGCCACCCTCGGCCACGTGCGGCGCCCATCCCTCGTAGTCGGCGCCCGCGTGCTCGTCGGTGTGGCCGCCGTCGATGAACACGAACCCCAGCGGGGTGCCCCACACGCTCGCGACCTGCGGCGACCGTCCCACCAGGGCGATCACGTGGTCCTCCAGGCCCGCCTTGAACAGCGTCCGCCGGAAGGTGGGCAGCGTGTCCATCAGACCGACCTCGGGGTCCACGGTCTGCGGGTCGTGGTACTCCCACCCCGGCTGCTGCTCCTCGCTGCCCCGGTGGTGATCCACGGTCAGCGCGGTCACCCCCGCCGACCGGGCCGCGTCCGCGAGCAGCACGGTGGACCGCCCGCAGTACGTGCCCACCTCCAGCAACGGCAGTCCCAGCGCCCCGGCCTCGACCGCCGCCGCGTACAGGGCCAGCCCCTCGTCCACGGGCATGAACCCCTTGGCCGCCTCGAACGCGGCGAGGATCTCGGGCTTGGGGACGGTGGCCATGGGGGACGCCTTCCAGTTCAGGGACACGGCAGCATGCGGGCCCCCATGCTGCCGCACCCGGTCGCGCGGGGGCGCACGGGGGCGCCCCCACACGGCGTGCGCTACACGCTCACCGCCTCACCCGGCAGGGAGAGGTCCACCTCGACGGCTCCCTCCTCGCCGGAGTGCGTGGCGGCGGAGGCCAGCGGCCCGTACCCGGCCGCCCGCGCGGCGAGGACGTACGCCCCCTGCCCGGGCACGGCCAGCTCGTAGGCGCCGTCGTCGGCGGAGACCGCCGAACCCGCCTGCCGGCCGCGCCGGTCGATGAGCGTCACCTTGGCCCGGGCCACGGGGACCCCGGCCGGGTCCAGCACCCGCCCCCGGAAGCCCCGCAGCACGTCCTCGGCCCGCTCCAGCGCGGCGTCCTCCTCGCTGCTCGCGCGCAGCTGCACGTGCTGCTGGGCCGCGCGGCCGGTCCTCGGCAGGCACAGCGCCATCACCAGGCCGACCGCCACCGCGCCCGTGGCGATGAGGAAGGACACCCGGAACCCGCGCATCGTGGGGATCGCGACGCCCCCGACCGTGTGCGCCGTGTTGGCCAGCACCATCCCGATGACGGCACTGGACACGGAGGTGCCGATGGACCGCATCAGCGTGTTGAGGCCGTTGGCCGCGCCGGTCTCCGACGCGGGAACCGCGCCGACGATCAGGGCGGGCAGGGAGGAGTAGGCGAGGCCGATGCCCGCGCCGAGGATCACGGAGGTGAGGATCGTCTCCCAGGGCGCCTTCATCAGGCCGAGCCCGCCGCCGTAGCCGACGGCGATGACCAGCAGGCCGATGATGAGGGTGGTCCGGGGCCCGTAGCGGGCGGAGAGGCGGGCGTAGACCGGCGCGGTGAACATCATCGTCAGGCCCAGCGGGGCCACGCACAGACCGGCGACGACCATGGACCGGCCGAGGCCGTAGCCGGTGGCCTCGGGGAGCTGGAGCAGCTGGGGCAGGACCAGCGAGACGACGTAGAACGCGACCCCGACCATGATCGACGCCAGGTTGGTGAAGAGCACGGCGGGCCGGGCGGTGGTGCGCAGATCGACCAGCGGCGCCGCGGCGCGCAGCTCGTACAGGCCCCACAGGGCGAGCACGACGACCGCGGCGAGGAACAGGCCGAGGGTGGTGCCGGAGGCCCAGCCCCAGTCGCTGCCCTTGGTGATGGGCAGCAGGAACAGCACCAGGCCGGCGGACAGGCCGAGCGCGCCGGGCAGGTCGAAGGAGCCCCGTGCGCGCATCGGGGACTCGGGGACGACGAGCAGGGTCAGGGCGATGGCGAGCACGCCGAGGCCGGCGGCGCCGTAGAACAGCGCGTGCCAGTCGGTGTGCTGGGCGACCAGGGCGGCGGCGGGCAGGGCGAGGCCGCCGCCCACGCCTATGGAGGAGCTCATCAGGGCCATGGCGGAGCCGAGCCGTTCGCGCGGCAGCATGTCCCGCATGAGGCCGATGCCGAGGGGGATCGCGCCCATCGCGAAGCCCTGGAGGGTACGGCCCACGATCATGGTGAGCAGCTGGCTGGTGAGCGCGCTGACCAGGGCGCCGATCACCATCACGGCGAGGCTGGCGATCAGCATGCGCCGCTTGCCGTACAGGTCGCCGAGCCGGCCCATGATCGGGGTGGCGACGGCGCCGGACAGCAGGGTCGAGGTGAGCACCCAGGTGGCGTTGCTGGGCGCGGTGTGCAGCAGTTGCGGCAGGTCTTTGATGACCGGCACGAGCAGGGTCTGCATCACCGCGACCACGATGCCCGCGAAGGCGAGCACCGGGACGACGGCCCCGCTCGCCTTGCCCCGCGGTTCCTCGGTCGTCGTGTGGGTCATTGAGTGCGGCCTCCCGTAGACATAAGTGCCGGGTAAACCTCGTATGCACGCGCAACTATTCCGTTGCTTCGGGCTTCTAATGTTTATTTGACCATCCTATTGGTTTCTGACGTTGCGTCAGCCGCGGTTCGAGCCGGTCCGGCGGCCGCGGGGACCGTCCGGGGTGGTCCGCGACGTAGTCCGCGCGGAGTAGGTCCCGTGGTCCGAAATGCCGATGCAAGGACCGCAAGCGGCCTGGGACCATGACACCCATGCTGGAGACCGCCGACACCCCACCCCTCATATCCCGCCGTACGACACCCCCCACCTGGCTGGTGGTGGCGCTGGCCTGCGCCGGACAGTTCCTGGTGGTGCTGGACGTCTCCGTGGTGAACGTCGCCCTGCCGTCGATGCGCGCGGACCTCGGCCTCAGCCCGTCCGGACTGCAATGGGTGGTGAACGCGTACGCGATCGCCTTCGCCGGTTTCATGCTGCTCGGCGGCCGGGCCGGCGACCTCTACGGCCGCAAGCGGATGTTCCTCGTCGGCCTCGGCCTGTTCACCCTCGCCTCGCTGGGCGGCGGCCTCGCCCAGGAGGGCTGGCAGCTGCTGCTCGCCCGCGCCGCGCAGGGCCTCGGCGCGGCGGTCCTCGCGCCCTCCACGCTCACCCTGCTGACGGCCGCGGTGCCGGAGGGCGCCGCCCGGGCACGGGCCATCGCGACCTGGGCCGCGGTGGGAGCGGGCGGCGGCGCCGCGGGCGGACTCGTCGGCGGGGTGCTGGTGGACGCGCTGTCCTGGCGCTGGGTGCTGCTGATCAACGTGCCGGTGGGCGCGGTGGTGCTGGCCGGCTCGGCGCGCTGGCTCACCGAGAGCCGGGCCGGGGACGGGCGGCGCCTGGACCTGCCGGGCGCGCTGCTGGTCACGGCGGGCCTCGGCACGCTGGCGTACGGCATCTCGCGCACCCAGGAGGCGGGCTGGACGTCCGCGGCCACCCTGGTGCCGCTGGCGGCCGGGGTGCTGCTGATCGCGCTGTTCCTGCTGACCGAGGCGCGCACCGCGGCCCCGCTGATGCCGCTCGGACTGCTGCGGCGGCGCGCGGTGGCGTCGGCCAACGCGGCCATGCTGGTGTCCGGTTCGGCGATGTTCTGCATGTGGTACTTCATGACCCTGTACGCGCAGAACGTGCTCGGCTACTCCCCGCTGGAGGCCGGTGCCGCGCTGGTGCCCAGCTCGCTCGCGGTGGTCGTCGGCTCCAAGCTGGCGCCGCGCCTGATGCGGACGGCGGGCCCGCGCCGTGTGGCGGTGCTGGGCACCCTGGTGGCGGTGGCCGGGTTCGGCTGGCAGTCGACGATGAGCGCGCACGAGCCGTACGTCACCGCGATCATGTGCCCCGGCATCCTGATGATGTTCGGCGGCGGCCTGGCGACGACACCGCTGGCCGCGCTGGCCACCTCGGGCGCGGCGAGCGGCGAGGCCGGCGTCGTCTCCGGCCTGATCAACACCTCCCGGACCATGGGCGGTTCGCTGGGCCTCGCGGTGATGTCGACGGTCGCCGCGACCGGTACCGGCACGGGCACCGACCCGCAGTCCCTGACCGAGGGCTACGCCCTGGCCTTCCGCGCCTCCGCGGCCGTCCTGCTGGCCGGGGCGCTGCTGATGCTGCTGTGGCTGCCGCGCCGCCTCGCGCACAAGTGACGGCGGCTCACCGCCACCCCTGCTGCCGGGCCCGCGTCATCCCTCGTCCCCCGATCAGATCGTGCCCGCGGTACGGCGGTACGACAGCACGGCGTACGTGCCGAACAGCAGCAGCCAGGCCGTCAGCACGATGACGGCGGTGGCCCCCGGGGCGTGGCCGCGCGCGACCGCCTCGCCCAGTTCGGCGAACCGGTTGGTGGGGGTGTACGCCGACACCGCGCGCAGCCAGCCGGGGAACAGCGCGACCGGGAACCACAGGCCGCCCAGCACCGCGAGCCCCAGGTTGCACACCATGTTGACCACCCCGGTCGCGGGCCCGGTCAGCCGGTAGCCGTTGCCGAGACCCAGCAGCGTGAACGGGACCGAGCCCGCCCACAGCAGCAGCGCGATCAGCACCCACTGCCAGAGCGCCAGCCGCACCCCGTTGACCAGACCGCCCGCCGCGAGGACGGCCACGATCGCGGGCAGCACCGTCACCACACCGGTCAGCGCGCGCCCGCACACCACCTCGCGCGGGGTCATCGGCGTCACCCGCAGCTGGCGCAGCCAGCCCACCGCGCGGTCCTCGGCGACCGCGCCGCCCGTGTTCAGCGCGGAGCCGACGGCGCCGTACGCCGCCATGCCGACCATCGCGGCGGTGCGCCAGGCCCGGTCGGCGCCGCCGACGTTGGTGAACAGCAGGTACATCATGACCGGCATCCCGATGCCGCCGATGACGAAGCCGAGGTCGCGCAGGGTGCGGCGGATCTCCAGACGGACGTAGGCGAGCATCACGAAGCCTTCGCGGTGGGGGAGTGGTCGAGGGGTGCGGGCGCGCCGGGCCCGGCGGGGCCGTCGTCGCGGGCCGACGAGGTGAGCGCCAGGAACGCGTCGTCCAGCGACGCGGGCGCGACCTCCAGCCCCCGTATCGCCCCCAGTTGCGCCAGCGCGACCACCGTCGCGTCGGAGTCGTCGGTGCGCAGCCGGGCCCGGTCGCCGTGCACCTGAAGGGAGCGGACGCCGGGCAGCAGGGCGAGCCCGTCCGGGTCGCGGCCCGCGAGGGACACCGTGACCAGGCTGCCGCCCGCCGCGCGCCGCAGTTCCTCGCCCGTGCCGTCGGCGACGATCCGGCCCCGGTCCATGACCACGATCCGGTCGGCGAAGTCGTCCGCCTCCTCCAGGTAGTGGGTGGAGAAGACGACGGTGTGGCCGCGCCGGGCGTAGCCGCGCATCGCCTCCCAGAACACGTGCCGCGCCTCCACGTCCAGCGCCGCCGTCGGCTCGTCCAGCACCAGCAGCGACGGATCGCCGGCCAGCGCCACCGCGAACCGCACCCGCTGCACCTGCCCGCCCGACAGCCGGTCCACCCGGCGCCCGGCCAGCGCGGCGATCCCGGCCAGCTCCAGCGCCCGGGGCACCGGCATCGGCGCCGGATAGCGGGAGGCCACGAAGCCGACCAGCTCGCCCACGGTGACCCGGGGCACCGGCCGGGCGTCCTGGAGCATCGCGCCCACCCGCCCGGCCCGCACCGCCCGCTCCGGCTCGGTGCCGAACAGCTCCACCCGGCCGGCGTCCGGCGGGTACAGCCCCAGCAGCAGGCCGATCGTGGTCGACTTGCCGGCCCCGTTGCGGCCCAGCAGGGCCACGGTCTCGCCGCGCCCGATCCGCAGATCCACCCCGTCCACGGCGCGCACGGACCCGTATGCCCGGACCGCCCCCGTGAAGGACACGGCGGTGTCCTCGTCCTTCTCCGTCATGGCTATGACAGTACGAGCAGGACCGGCCGCCCGGCAGATGCGGATGTACGGATCCGGGCAGTACGGATGTCACGGCCCGGCGCAACCGACGCGCCGTCAGCGGCCTTCACGGGTAGGGAGGGCTCGGCTATACAGGGGCGCCGGACCGGAACGCGTTCCCCGTCCCGTGGACGACCCCGGTGCGGCCGACGGTTGCGGACGGCCCGCGCCGAGGTCCCGAAACCTCCCAGGAGCCCCATGCCCATCGACGCAGCCAAGGCCCTCGCCGCCGAACCCCGCTCCGGACCGATCACCTGGACCGCCAAGGACGTGCTGCTCTACCACCTGGGCATCGGCGCCGGCACCCCCGCCACCGACCCGGACGAGCTGCGCTACACCCTGGAGTCCCGGCTGCACGTGCTGCCGAGCTTCGCCACCGTGGCGGGCGCCGGGGCGCCCGGGGTGATCGGCGGGCTGTCCATGCCGGGCGTCGACGTCGACCTGGCCAAGGTCCTGCACGGCGGGCAGACCCTGCGTCTGCACCGGCCCGTCCCGGTGGCCGGCACCGCCACCGCCACCTCCCGCATCGTCGCCGTGTACGACAAGGGCAAGGCCGCCGTCCTCGTCCTGCGTACCGAAGTGGCCGACGAGCAGGGGGCGTTGTGGACGAACGACGCCCGGATCTTCGTGCGGGGGGAGGGCGGCTGGGGCGGTGAGCGGGGCCCCTCGGCCCGCACCCGGGAGCCGGCCGGACCGCCGGACCGGGTGGTCGAGCGACCCGTCCGCCCGGACCAGGCCCTGCTCTACCGCCTGTCCGGCGACCGCAACCCGCTGCACGCCGACCCCGAGTTCGCACGGCTCGCCGGGTTCGACCGGCCCATCCTGCACGGCCTGTGCACGTACGGCATGACGCTCAAGGCCGTGGTCGACACCCTGCTCGACGGCGACGTGGGGCGGGTGCGGTCGTACACCGCCCGGTTCGCCGGCGTGGTCTTCCCCGGCGAGACGCTGCGCGTCCGCATGTGGCGCGAGGAGGCGGGCCGGGTGCGGGTCGCCGTGGGCGTCGCCGGGCGGGACGACGCGCCCGTGCTCGCCGACACCGTCGTGGAGCACTCCTGACACCGGACCGACGAGGGGAGCGACGGAAAGAGGGGGCACCGGCCGGTGCCCCCTCTTCCCTTCCCGCTGTTCGGCCTCAGGCGGCCGCCTCGGTGGTCTCCTCGGCGGTCCTGCGGTGCCGGCCGTGGGGAGCCGTGTCGCTCTCCTTGGCCGCGACCTCACCGCGGTGCCGGCCGTGGCCGGCGTTCTCAGAGTCGGCAGACAGCTGCTTCGTCGTGCTGGTGTCGCTCATCGGACGTATTCACCCCGTCAACATCATCTTTCGTACAGCCGGGCGAGTTTAACCGGCCCACCGCCGGGCGAATCCAGGCGTACACGCCAACCGGCACTAGTTCGTTACAAGACGTTCCAGAGGCGCTTGCTGCAACGGCACCGGACGGTGCGAAGCGGGCTCCCCGGGGGTCGCCACCGGGTCCGAAGAGGCCGGTTCCGCCGCCTGCCGGGACACCGCGCCGGGCGTTCGGACGGCCGTGCCGTCCGGGTCCGGGCCCGCCCGCCCCGGGCCCGTCGGCTGCCCCGCCTCGCCCGGCCGCCCGGCCGCCGCGCCCGCCGGCCGTTCCGCGCGCGGCTCGCGCTCGGGCATCCGCAGCTCCGCCACCCCGCACGGCGTCTCCCGGGTGGCGTACGGCAGCCGCAGCACTCCGTCCGGGGTCCACAGCCCGGCCCCGGTCAGCCAGCCCTCGGGCGCGGGCAGGTGCCGCACCCGGCGCTCGGCCGGCCGCCACAGGCCCACCCAGGTGCCCACCGGGCCGTCGATGCGCAGCGCCACCGCGCAGTCCTCCGGCTCCAGCACCTGCCCGGGCTGGATCGCGAACGGCACCGCCGTACACTCCGGCAGCCGCAGCGACGTGGGGAAACGCACCGGCAGGGTGGAGCCGAGGATGCCCCAGCCCAATCGTTCCTGCCCCGGCGAGGGGGCGTCCGAGGAGATCAGCAGCAGCCCGCTGTCGAGGTCGGCCAGCAGCAGCCGGTCGTCGCTGTCCGGCGCGATCTGGAGCAGCGGCGAGACCTCGCCCCGCTCCAGGTCCACCACGACCGTCTTGGTGCGGCCCTCCAGCTCCCGGTCCAGCGCCAGCAGCCGCCCGGCGCGGTCCAGCCAGACCCCGCCCGAGCAGCGCCCCGGCACCTCGGCGAGCCGCGCCGGACCGGACGACCCGCCCGCCACCTGCCACACCGCGCTGGACCGCGCGCCGACCGAGACGGCGTACGCCCGCGCCCCGCCCGGCGCCGGGGGCAGCAGGGTGAGCCGGGTGCCGGGCGTCGCGCACTCCATCGCGCCCAGCGGCAGCTCCCCGGTGCCGGGGCCCGTCGGGTACAGCAGCGCGAAGAGGTGCCGCCGCGCCGCCCGCCGGTGGATCAGGACCCGGCCGTCGCCCAGCGGCTGCAACTCGGTGCCGGGCTCCTCCGGCTGGTTCCCGGGCAGCGGCACCGCGTACGGCTCGGGGCCGTCCAGCGTCCAGCGCTCCGGGAACCAGGAGTCACCGCTGCGCGCGAGCCGGGCGGCGTACGCGCCGTCCGCCGTGAGCACGCAACCGCGACCCGGCGAGCGGTCGTCCTCGCCGACGGACCGGGATTCGATGGCACAGACCGTCATTCTTCGGTCACCTCCGGCGACGAAGCTAGTTTTCCGCGCACGGCCGTGCGGGGGGCCGCCCGCCGCTTCACACATACGGGTGGCGCGAAAGCGATTCCTCCGAGGAAGCGGCGGCGACTGTGCTGCGCGGGACCGGGACCGGCGGATGCGGTTCAGCCCCGCCGAACAGCCAGGTAGCCTTTTCCCGTGCCCCGTCTGTCTGAAGTCATCGCCGCGCTGGAGAACCTGTGGCCCGCCGAGCGGGCCGAGTCCTGGGACGCGGTCGGCACGGTCGTGGGCGACCCCGACCAGGAGGTCACCCGGGTCCTGTTCGCCGTCGACCCCGTGCGGGAGATCGTCGACGAGGCGGTACGGCTCGGCGCCGACCTGCTCGTTACCCACCACCCGCTCTATCTGCGGGGCACGACCACGGTCGCGGCCTCGCACTTCAAGGGCCGGGTCGTCCACACGCTGATCAAGAACGACATCGCGCTGCACGTCGCCCACACCAACGCCGACACCGCCGACCCGGGCGTCTCCGACGCCCTCGCGGGCGCGCTCGACCTGCGGGTCGTGCGCCCCCTGGTCCCGGACCCCACCGATCCGAACGGCCGTCGGGGCCTCGGCCGGGTGTGCGCCCTCGACCACCCGCTCACCCTGCGGGAGCTGGCCGCACGCGCCGCCGAGCGGCTGCCCGCCACCGCGCAGGGCATCCGGGTGGCCGGCGACCCCGACGCCGTCATCCGCACCATCGCCGTCAGCGGCGGCTCGGGCGACAGCCTCTTCGACCAGGTCAGGGCGGCCGAAGTGGACGCCTTCCTCACCGCCGACCTGCGCCACCACCCGGCCTCCGAGGCCGTCGCGCACAGTCCGCTCGCGCTGCTCGACGCCGCGCACTGGGCCACCGAGTGGCCCTGGTGCGAACTGGCCGCGAGCCAGCTCGACGAGATCTCCGACCGCCACGGCTGGGACCTTCGCGTCCACGTCTCCAAGACGGTCACCGACCCCTGGACCGCCCACGCGGCGTCCTCCGTCACCACTAGCTAATGGGAGCCCCCAACTGAACGCCGCGCCCGCAGACCAGATCCGACTCCTCGACGTCCAGGCCCTCGACGTCCGCCTGCAGCAGCTCGCGCACAAGCGGAGGTCCCTGCCCGAGCACGCCGAGATCGAGTCGCTGACCAAGGACCTCACCCAGCTGCGCGACCTGCTCGTGGCCGCGCAGACCGAGGAGAGCGACTGCGCCCGCGAGCAGACCAAGGCCGAGCAGGACGTCGACCAGGTGCGCCAGCGCGCCACCCGCGACCAGCAGCGCCTCGACTCCGGCGCCGTCACCTCGCCCAAGGACCTCGCCAACCTCCAGCACGAGATCGCCTCGCTCGCCAAGCGGCAGGGCGACCTGGAGGACGTGGTCCTGGAGGTCATGGAGCGCCGCGAGTCCGCGCAGGAGCGGGTGAACGAGCTGACCGAGCGGGTCGCCTCCGTCCAGTCGAAGATCGACGACGCGAGCGGGCGCCGGGACGCCGCGTTCGAGGAGATCGACCGCGAGGCCGCGGCGGTGACCAAGGAGCGCGAGGTCGTGGCGGCCTCCGTCCCCGCGGACCTGCTCAAGCTGTACGACAAGCTGCGCGAGCAGCAGGGCGGCATCGGCGCGGCGAAGCTGTACGCGCGCACCTGCCAGGGCTGCCGCCAGGAGCTGGCCATCACCGAGCTGAACGAGGTCCGCGCGGCCGCGCCCGACACGGTGGTGCGCTGCGAGAACTGCCGCCGGATCCTGGTGCGCACGGCCGAGTCCGGTCTGTAAGGGGCGCGCGGCGTGCGGGAGTTCATCGTCGAGGCGGACGGCGGGTCACGGGGCAACCCGGGGCCCGCGGGCTACGGCGCGGTGGTCCGTGACGCGGCGACGGGCCGGACGCTGCTGGAGGCGGCCGAGTACCTCGGCCTCGCCACCAACAACGTCGCCGAGTACCGGGGCCTGCTGGCCGGCCTGCGCGCCGCCCACACCCTGGACCCCGCCGCGCGGGTCCACGTGCGGATGGACTCCAAGCTGGTCGTCGAGCAGATGACGGGCCGCTGGAAGATCAAGCACCCGGCGATAAAGCCACTGGCGACGCAGGCGCGCGGGGTGTTCCCGGCGGACCAGGTCACCTACGAGTGGATCCCGCGCGCCGAGAACAAGCACGCCGACCGCCTGGCCAACGAGGCGATGGACGCGGGGGCGCGCGGCGAGCAGTGGTCGGCGACGACGTCGACGGCGGAGCTGGACGCGGCTGACGCGGAGGTACGCGCGGCGGAGCCGGGGGCAGCCGACGTGGCCGCGCGTCCGGGAGAGCCGGGGGCGGCCGACGTGGCGGCGCATGCGGGCGCGGGTGGGGTCGAGGTGTCGGCAGCCGTGGGTCCGGCGGAGCCGGCCGGGACCGAAGCGCAGGCCCGCACCCCCGGTGCCACCGCCCGCGGCTGGTCCGCCGCCCCCGACCTCGGCGCCCCCGCCACCCTCGTCCTGCTCCGGCACGGCGAGACCCCCCTCACCCCGCAGAAGCGCTTCTCCGGCAGCGGCGGCACCAACCCGCCCCTCTCGGACATCGGCCGGGAGCAGGCCCACCGGGTGGCCGAGGCGCTGGCCGCGCGCGGCACCATCGAGACCGTCCTCGCCTCCCCCCTCGCCCGCACCCGGGAGACCGCCGAGATCGTCGCCGCCCGGCTGAACCTGGACGTCCACCTCGAGGACGGCCTGCGGGAGACGGACTTCGGCGCCTGGGAGGGCCTGACCTTCGGCGAGGTCCGCGACCGCTACCCGGACGACCTGAACGCCTGGCTCGCCGACACGCAGGCGCGCCCCACCGGCGGCGGCGAGAGCTTCGCCGAGACCGCCGCCCGTATCGAGGCCACCCGCGACCGGCTGGTCACCGCGCACGCGGGCCACACCGTCCTGCTGGTCACCCACGTCACCCCGATCAAGACCTTCGTCCGCCTCGCCCTCGGCGCCCCGCCCGAGTCCCTGTTCCGCATGGAACTGTCGGCGGCCTCCCTGTCCGCGGTGGCGTACTACGCGGACGGCAACGCGAGCGTCCGCCTCTTCAACGACACGTCCCACCTGCGCTGAGCCCGGCCGCGGCGCGCGCCAGCGCCTCGATCCGGGCCCAGTCCCGCTCGGCCACCGCGTCCGCCGGCACCATCCAACTCCCGCCCACACAGCCGACGTTGGGCAACGCCAGATACTCCGGCGCGGTCGCCGGGCCGATCCCGCCGGTCGGACAGAACCGGGCCTGCGGCAGCGGCCCCGCGAGCGACCTCAGATACTCGGTGCCGCCGGCCGCCCGCGCCGGGAAGAACTTCATGTCCCGCACCCCGCGCTCCAGCAGCGCGACCACCTCCGAGGCGGTCGACACCCCGGGCAGGAACGGCACCCCGGATCCCCGCATGGCGTCCAGCAGCGCCTGCGTCCACCCCGGACTCACCAGGAACCGCGCCCCGGCCGCGACACACGCGTCCACCTGCTCCGGTGTGATCACCGTGCCCGCGCCGACCACCGCCCGCGGCACCTCGTCGGCGATCGCCCGGATCGCGTCCAGCGCGGCGGGGGTGCGCAGCGTCACCTCGATCGCGGGCAGCCCCCCGGCCACCAGGGCCCGGGCCAGCGGTACGGCGACGGAGGCGTCCGGCAGCACCACCACGGGCACGACCGGCGAGAGGTCCAGCACGGAGATCATGCCCTCATCGTGCCGAGCCGCTGCACCACTCGCAATCACCGTTGCGCACCGTGCAACGCTGCCCCCGTAGTGGTCGCCCCTAACGGGGCCGTAGTGGCCGTAGTGGCCGTAGTGGCCGTAGTGGACCTAGTGGACCTCCTCCACCAGCACGTCCAGCGCCCACGCCTTCCCCGCCCGCTCCGGCGCCTGCGCCTCCACCGCGTACCCCAGCTCCCGCAGCGCCGCCACCAGCTCGGCGGGGTCCGCCGGCGTCACGCCGGACGACAGCAGCGCCCGCACGATCCGCCCCTTCGTCGCCTTGTTGAAGTGGCTGACCACCTTCCGCGTCGGCGCGTGCAGCACCCGTACCGTCGCCGTCCGCTCCGCGACCTCGCCCTTCGGCTTCCAGGCCGCCGCGTACGCCGCCGAGCGCAGGTCGAGCACCAGTCCGTCCCCGGCCGCCGCCGGCAGCACCTCGGCCATCGGCGCCCGCCAGTGCCCGGCCAGCGCCCCGAGCCCGGGCAGCTTGATCCCCATCGAGCAGCGGTAGGAGGGGATGCGGTCGGTCACCCGCACCGCGCCCCACAGCCCGGAGAACACCAGCAGCGAGCGCGCCGCCCGCCGCTTCGCCGCCGCGTCCAGGGAAGCCAGGCCGAGGGCGTCGTACAGGACACCGGTGTAGATCTCCCCGGCGGGACGGGCGCCGGCCGTGCGCAGGGCCGCGTTCTTGGCGACCTCGCCGCGCAGCCCCTCGCTGAGCCCCAGCACCTCGCGCGCCTTCTCCTCGTCGCCCGCGCACAACGCGACCAACTCCCCGAGCACGGCCTCCCGCGCGGCGGTCAGCCCCGGCAGGGACAGCGACTCCCACCGCAACGGGGCACCCTTGCCCGAGTCGGCCTTACCTTCCGAGGGCGGCAGCAGGACCAGCAACACGTACTCCTTCTCTTGCGCTCGCGGCCAGCGTACGGGCTCGTCGGCGGGGCACGGCCGGGGAAGGGGGCGCGGGGCTCCCGGCCCGTGCACGGACGCCGCGTGCCCCCGTAAAGGATGCTTCCCGTCCCCGTAAGGGATCCTCCCCGCCCCCGTAAGGGATGCTTCCCGCCCCCCGTACGGAGTGCCGCCCGCGTCCCCCCGCCCTACGCTCGACACATGCCCCCGCGCAAGATCCGCGTGACCGGCGCCCCCGAGGCACCCCTGAGGGCCGCGCTCGCCGCCCTGCGCACCGGCCTGGGCATCCCCGAGGACTTCCCGCCGGAGGCCAGGGCCGAGGCCGAGCGCGCCGCGAAGGCCCCGCCCCCGCCGTCGTACGACGCCACGGACATCCCGTTCTTCACCCTCGACCCGCCCGGCTCCCCGGACCTCGACCAGGCCGCCCACCTCTCCCGGCAGGGCACCGGCTACCGGGTGCGGTACGCCATCGCCGACGTCGCCCACTTCGTCGCACCCGGCGGCGCCCTGGACGCGGAGGCGCACCGGCGGGTGAACACCCTGTACTTCCCCGACGAGCGGGTGCCGCTGCACCCCGTCGTGCTCAGCGAGGACGCGGCCAGCCTGCTGCCCGGCCGGACCCGGCCCGCCGTGCTGTGGACGCTCGATCTGGACGAGCTGGGCCGGACCATCGCCGTCGACGTGCGCCGGGCCCTGGTCCGCAGCCGCGCCCGGCTCGACTACGCGGGCGTGCAGCGGGCGATCGACACGGGCACCGCCGAGGAGCCGGTCGCCCTGCTCGCGGAGATCGGCCGGGCCCGGGAGCGGCAGGAGGCCGAGCGCGGCGGCATCTCCCTGTCCGTGCCCGAGCAGCGGATCACCGAACGGGACCACACCTACGCGCTGTCGTACCGCGCGCCACTGCCCGCCGAGGGCTGGAACGCCCAGCTCTCCCTGCTCACCGGCATGGCCGCCGCCGATCTGATGCTCGCCCTGGGCACCGGCATCCTGCGCACCCTGCCCGCCGCCCCGGACGGCGCCGTCGCCCGGCTGCGCCGTACCGCGCGGGCCCTCGGCATCGACTGGCCGCACCACGTGCCGTACGCGGCCGTGATCAGCGCCCTCGACCCGCGCGAACCCCACCACGCGGCCTTCCTCCAGGAGTGCACCACCCTGCTGCGCGGCGCCGGCTACACGGTCTTCCGCGACGGCGCCCTGCCCGCGATCACCACGCACGCGGCCGTCGCCGCCCCCTACACCCACTGCACCGCCCCCCTGCGGCGCCTCGCCGACCGCTACGCCCTGGAACTCTGCCTGAGCGCGGTGTCCGACCAGCCCGCGCCCGACTGGGTCCTCGCCGCGCTCGACGCCCTGCCCCACCGGATGGCCGACGGCGCGCAGCGCGCGGGCACGGTGGAGCACGAGGCCATCGACATCGTGGCGGCGGCCCTGCTGAAGGACCGGGTCGGCGAGGTCTTCGACGCCTGCGTGGTCGATGTGGACGAGCGCCGGCCGGACACCGGCACCGTCCAATTGGCCTCCCCGGCGGTCATCGGCCGCGTCGAGGGCCCCGGCCTGCCCCTGGGCGAACCCCTGCGGGTCCGCCTGGCCCAGGCCGCCCCCGGCAGGGCGAAGCCCCTGTTCACGCCCGTGTGAGGGCCTGGACGAGCGCGCCGGGATCGTCGGCGTACAGCCGCACCACGCGCACTTCCCTGCGACGGCCGAGCAACGTCACGTACGGAACCGGTTCGGCGAGTTCGAGGGTGACCGAGGTCTGGGAGCCGACGGGCAGATCGAGTTCCCCCGCCGCGTACGCGTGGGTCATCCGGGTCTCCCGCCGTACGGCCCCGATCGCGCCCAGCGGTATCCGCACGTCCACCCGGACCCCGTACCGCACCCGCAGCGCGTCCCCGGTCAGCACGTGCGGGCGCACCACACCGGCCGCGTGCAGGCCGAGGACGAGCAGCACGGTGTAGACGTCCAGCACCAGCATCACGTCGTGCGCGGCGGGCCAGTCGCGCAGCATCGCGGCCACGCCGACCGTCTCGATCACGCACACGAACGCCAGCCCCAGCAGGGTCGAGCCCTGCCCCCGCGCGTATCCGAACGCCCGCCCGCCGGCGGTCCCCTGACTGCGCCGCCCCAGCCACAGCGCGAGGCTCCCGAAGACCCGGGCCTCGTGCAGCACCAGCCGGCGCACCGTCCTCATCCGTCCTCCCCTCCGCTCACCATACGTAGCGCACTGCGCACGGCCTCGGCCCCGAGCCGAGGGCAACTCGGCGCGAAGCGCACGAGGAACGGCGTGATCACCGACGCCCGCCCCTCGGCCCGGCCCCGGCTCACCGCCGGTCCACGGCCCCGGGCGCGGACCGGTACCATGGTCGGCACGGCAGACGAGCCGGGCGGGCGGCCGCGTGGAGTCCCCTAGGGGGCTTCCCGAGGAACGTCCGGGCTCCACAGGGCAGGGTGGTGGCTAACGGCCACCCGGGGTGACCCGCGGGACAGTGCCACAGAAAGCAGACCGCCGGGGACCTCGGTCCTCGGTAAGGGTGAAACGGTGGTGTAAGAGACCACCAGTGCCCAGGGTGACCTGGGCAGCTAGGTAAACCCCACCCGGAGCAAGGTCAAAAGGAAACACCCCGGTGTTTCTGCGCGGACGACCGAGGGCTGCCCGCCCGAGTCCGCGGGTAGACCGCACGAGGCCGGTGGCAACACCGGCCCTAGATGGATGGCCGTCGCCCCGGGCCCCGCGAGGGACCCGGGGAACAGAACCCGGCGTACAGCCCGACTCGTCTGCCTTCTCCGTCTCCGTCCCGGCCGGCGGTCAGGCATGTGGATCCCACCGAGCGCGGTTCGCGCAGTGCCTGTGGAGCCGTTGCACACAAGCACGCTCGAAACGAAAGCGACCGAGGAGCCGGTCCGCCGTCGGAACTCCGCTCGGTCCAGCCAGGTGGGGGCCTCACGGGCCCGTCGAGGCGCCCATGGATCAACCGGCCGGCCGTCGGCAACCGTGGTGTTTCCAGTTCGCCTGCGCGGAACGGGAGTTGACTACGGGAAGCGCTCAGGAAGCCTTCCGGCGGGTCCGCCGTAGAATGACCCCGCCGGTGGGCCCTTGGTGGCGCCGATGACGGGTGGTACGACCAGATGCGACGGATCCACGTGGACATCGGCAGCGAGGCCGACAAGCTGTCCACGCCGAATACCGGGGCCGGTGAGCGTCGACGCGTCCGCACAGCAGCCTGGACGGCTTCTGACACTTCCGGCGCGACGTGACCGGCTCACCATCAAGGCGACCGACACCAAGGGGGAAACATGTCGACCGGTGCCGACGGCGACCACATCACTGTCTCGTTCGCCACGCTCCATGAACTCGCCATGGACCTGGAGGACATCCTCAAGAAGCTCAACGGCGAACTGGGCGATCTCTACCACCGCGTGGAACCGGTCGTACTGTCCTGGAAGGGCGAGGCCCGCGAGGTCTTCGTCGAGAAACTGGACGAATGGGACCGCTCCGCGCAGGACCTCCAGGCGGCCCAGAAGTGGCTGCACGCGTACGTCACCACCGGGCACGCCAATTACGCCGCCGCGCACCGGGCGGTGCTCCGTGGCTGGGGAGCCGCCTGATGACCACGCCGACCCCCCGCAGCAGCACTACCTGAACTCCCTGTCGCAGGCGTGGGCGGACATGACCATCGCGCTCTCCACGACGGAGAGCATGCTGACCGGCTACGTGAGCGGCATCACGCAGCAGAGCAACAGTGAGTGGTACGACGCTATGCGTCAGTTCTGCAGCGCATTGTGGGGAACGACGGCCTGGGGCAAGAACAATCCCGGCGGCTCCCCCTACCAGTGGCAGCACGACAAGGCGTCCAGCCCCACCGCGACGCACCCGGTCATGTCGGTCCTCTTCGACAGCGCTGAAAAGATCAGTGACCTTCTCCGGGAACTGGCGGAGGCTGCGGTCGACCTCAACCACAAAGTCTGGAACATTTATTTCGATGCGGTGAAACAGGCGGTCAAGAGTATCGATTTCAGCGACGGATTCGACATGGAAGACGTCAAAGCGGGAGTCAAGACCGTCGGTCGACTCCTCGGCGGCCTCTTGGAAAAAGGTGCCGAAGTCGGAGCCGAGATCTTGCTGGGACGCCCACCCTCGGCGGCGAATGACGATCTGAAACTGCCTGTCGAATGTGCCGCTCCAGATGGCGAGGACAGCGGGCGCAGCGTCACCAAGCAGGCGAACAACGTGAACGGGGATGGCTTCAAGAACAAGGGCTTGGATGCCCGGGCGATCCCGGTCAAGAACGTGCGGACCATCCTCAAGTACGATCCCTCGCTCACTCCGCCGTTCGTTGTTCTGACGTCCATGCCGACTCCCTGATCCACACGCCACTTCAGGAGCAGCGATCAACAGCCTCTGGTATCCCGAGTCAATGACGTGGAAGGATGTGGATCCGACCACGCACCCATTCGACCCCGAGCAAGCGCTCGCCGTAGTACGCGATGTGGTTTTCTCCCCGGATCCGGGAACCGGCAGACCGCGAGGACTGTGGTCTGCCCATTCGGTGGCCTGTGGTTTGGCCGAGCACTATGGTTCCTGGGCATTCGGCTGGTTGGGGAACGTGGATCAGGACCCCGACGCGGGCGCGCTCATCAGGAAACCTCTGTGTGACACTGCCGAGGATCTCGACGCTCAGGCTCGGCGCTATACAGAGATCTTGCTGGAGTGGCGTTCGTGGATCGAGACCTTGTCCGCGGTTTTCGCCGACTCCGCTCCCGACACCGACGCAGACGAAGAAGAAAAGCGTCGCTCCCGCGAGCGCGGTGTGGCCCCCGTGGTGGCTCTTGTGGTGGAACGCACCAGTGCGGGCGAACTTTGGCGTGCCGCGTGCGCGCGGACACTGACCTGGTACCTCGAATCGACGGGCATGGCCCCCGAAGACGCGGAGGAGCTTGCCGACGACGTCGTCGACGGGGAGTTCCAAAGTTGGATCGCGCCTGATGCCGAGGCAGTGGACAAGGCACGCGACATCATCGGGAAGCATGGTGCGTGACGATCTACAGGCTTGGCTTCGCGTCCGTGAGGAGGTCGATTGGGGTGACGTGAAGGATGTGACCGGTCCGATCCGTGGGCGCCGCGACGGGATCCTGGCTGCGGCCGCCCTGCGTGACAGGCCGGGAGACACCACGCGTGGTGACAGACTGCGGGCCGCCTGGCAGCGAGCGTGTTCGGACGCAGCGGCCGGAGCGCTCCTCGAATTCCGTCTGCTCAGCGAGTGGCAGAAACTCGTCCTTGGCCTCCCCGAGGTCTCGTTTCGCATGCTGCCCGCCTTCGCCAAGAAGGGAAGGGAACGGTACGGACTCGGCGCCGAGACCCCACTGCTCTTCGATGCCTGCCTGGCCGAGAGTGGGGCCTCGGACGTTCCCCTGGCCGCACGCGCCGCACGCTTGTACCTCGACGTCTGCTTCTTTCATCCGTTCCACGACGGCAACGGTCGCGCCGCTCTGCTGGCACTGGGCTTCGTGCTGGCACGGGAGAACGTCTTCCTGGAGGAAGTGGGCCCCATCCAGATCCGCAGGTACGCGGACGATGCCGTTGGTGCCGCGTCGCTGGCCCGGGTCATCCACACCTTGGCCATGGCGACCGGCCGGCGTGGGCAGAATGACACGGTTCAGCAGTCGCCGTGAAAGGAGACCGAGTGCTCGACTCCGCTTCCTGGCAGGCCGGTCTGCTGGAGTTGTTCGGGGGGACCTTCGCCTTCGCGGCGGCAGGGCCGCGAGCCCACGAGGACTGGCGGCGCGATGTCCAGGCGGTCATGACGCTCCGGGCTAAGGATCCGCGTAGGTGGAACACCCTGGTTTCCACCCCGCCGGCCAGCGGCGCGGCGAGGGCCGACGAGAAGCCGTTCGCTGATCTCCGTCTCGATGAATTCGACAGGCTCCTCCACCCCGTGGGCAGGGAATCCGCCACGCAGCTACTGGTGGCCCTGCAAGGGGAGTTCTACCAGTCGGCCAACATCCCGGATTTCGTCAGGCGCAAGGACCGGCTCTTCGAATGCGCCGGGAGAGTCCTTTCCCGGTTCGGCGACAAGGCTGATCACTATACGAACGCAGCCGAGGCCCGGGACGATCCGAACGCCGATCTGACGAACCCCGACACCGAGTGGAACTGCCTGTCCGAGTTCACCACGGACTGCGGTCTCGTCGTCGTCTCCGACTCCGAAGTCGGAGTCTTCTGGGCCTTCTCCGAAGACTGAGATGCATCATGCGCGCCCGCAAGCCGGTCCCTCCGCCAGGAACCCACCCCACCTGGCCACAAACCACCGTTGAGCCCGCTCACCCCCTCCGGTAGGGTGCCGTGCGCACGTCAACTGGAGTCGTTGCACATTCTGGGAGTACGCCGGTGGAGTCCGTCCCGTCTCTTCCGACGGCGTTTCTCCGTCGTTGCCGAGGAGTGCGGTGAGCGCCGGGACCAGGGCGATGCGCAGGCTCGGTTCGCGGTTGTTCGCCGCGCTCGACGTGCCCGGCGGTGACGACACCCTCCTGCCCGCCGTCGGCAGGGCCGTCACACAGGTGCGGGGGCGGCCCGTGCGGCTGCACGCCGTGGCGTTTCCGCCCGAACTCGCCAGCGGGCTGTGGATCGACCGCGCCGGCCAGGACGTGATCGCGTACGAGCGGAACACCGACCTCGACCACCAGCTGGTCATCATCGGGCACGAGGTCTGGCACATGTTCGAGGGGCACTGCGGTTCCCTGACGGCGCACGGCCCGGCCGCCTCCCGCGCGCTCGGCGACGGGATGCCGGACGCCCTGCGCGACCTGGTCGCCGACGTCTGCGACGACGGTTCGGCCGGGACGCCCGGGGAGCGGATGGACCTCGGGTTCCACATCGCCCTGCGGGCCGACGACCCGGCCGTGGTCCGCCAGGAGGAGGAGGCCGAGTTCTTCGGGTACCGGTTCGCCACCGGAGTGCGCGAGGCACTGGCCGAGGCGCGGTCGCTCGCCGACCCCGCTCGGCTGGAGGGCCGTATCCGGGTGTCGCTGGTGCATCGCATCCGCGGCTCCTGACCCCGGACACGACCGAGCCGCCCGAGGAGCCCTCACCGCCGTGAGCCACGGACCCGACAACACCGTCTTCTACCTTTGCGGCACGCTGCTGCTGCTGATCTGTCTGCTGAAGGTGCCGGCGCTGCTGCGCCACCGCCGCGACCTGCTGCTCGGCTCCGTGGTCCTGCTGCTCTTCGACGGCGCGCTGGTCTTCTTCTTCGCCGCACCGGACTCGATCGCCGAGATCAACCGGGTCACCGGCGTGCCCAACTTCGCGGCGCCGCTGGCCTATTCGGCGCTGGCCGTCTTCGGCGGCGCCAGCCTGCTGCTGATCATCAACTGGCGGCCGGCACCCGCCGAACGGACCCGGCGCGCCTCGCGGGTGTGCGTCCTCGTCTACGGCCTGGTCGTCGTCGCCGTCAACGTGCTGTTCTGGGCGGGGCGTGCCCCGGTGGAGCAACTCACCCTGTTCGACGGGTACTACGCGAGCACCCCGTTCATCCGCGAGATGATCCTGACCTACCTCGTGGCCCAGGGCGTGGGCACGATGGCCACCAGCGTCCTGTGCTGGCGCTGGTCCAAGCAGGTCCACGGCTCGCTGCGGGCCGGACTGCGCATCCTGGCGCCCGGCTATCTGCTGCACGTGTGCTACGACGTCGTCAAGCTCGTCGCCATCGGCGGCCGTTGGGCCGGGCACCGGTGGGACTTCCTCATCGACCAGGTGGCCCCGCAGACCGCCGCTCCCTCCGCCGCCTTCGTGGTCTGCGGCTTCGGGGTGCCCCTCGCCGGCCCGCCGCTCGCGCAATCGGTCCGCTCGCTGCGGCAGTTGCGCCGGCTGACGCCCCTGTGGGAGGAACTGCGGGACGTGCCCACGCCCGGCGCGGTCCGCACCTCCCTGCCCTGGTGGTCCTCTCCCGCCGTACGGCTCACCCGCCGCAGGACCAGCATCTACGACGCGCTCCTCGCGCTGGCCCCGCACTACGACCCCGCCGTGCGCGAGCGGGCGCTGCGCGCCGCACTCGACCGCGGCGACGACGCGGCCACCGCCGAGGCGACGGCGGAGGCGGCCATGGTCATCGCGGCCCGCACCCGGCGGTCCCGGGCGGGAGCCGTTCCCGGGCGGCCCGCGGACCCACCGCCCCGGCAGCCGCGTGATCTGATCCCCCTGTCCCGGGCCCTGTCCTCGCCCGTCCTGTCCGCCCTCCGCGAGCGCTCCCGCGCCGCCCAGGCAGAAAGCAGCCACCGTGACTGAGCCCCGTCAGCAGCCCACCCGTGCCGTCGTCATCGGAGGCAGTCTCGCCGGCATGCTCGCCGCGGCCGCCGTGAAGGACGCCGTCGACGCCGTCGAGATCATCGAGGCGCACGAGCTGCCCGCCGGGCCCGAGCCCCGCACGGGTGTGCCGCAGGCCGCGCACGTCCACCCCCTGCTGTCCGGCGGCGCGGACGCCATCGACGCCCTGCTGCCCGGCACCGTCGAGCAGTTGGTGGCGGCGGGCGCCAACCGGGTGCCCATGACGACGAACATGGTCTACCTCTCGGCCGAGGGCTGGTACCGGCGCTGGCGCAGGACCACCCAGTACCTGATCGCCGCCGGCCGCGATCTGACCGACCACGTGGTGCGCCGGCAGGTGCTCGCCGACCCCCGGGTCGGGGCGCGTGCCGGCTGCCGGGTCGTCGGGCTGCTCGGCGGCCGCGGACGGGTCACCGGGGTGCGGCTGCGCACCGCCGACGGCACCGAGACCGAACTCGCCGCGGACCTCGTCGTCGACGCCTCGGGCCGGTCCACCCGCACCCCGCGCTGGCTGGCCGGCCTCGGCGTCACCGGGCTGGCGGAGGACCGCATCGAGTCCGGACTGGCGTACGCGAGCAGGATCTACCGCGCCCCGGTCGCCACCGACGACTGGCCGGTGGTCAACGTGCTGGCCGACCCGCGGCGTCCGGGCGGCGCGGGATCCATCGTGCCCATCGAGGGCGACCGCTGGCACGTGAGCTTCTACGGGCCGCCGGGCAACCAGCCCACCGCGGACGCCGACGCGTTCGAGGCGTACGCGCGCGGCCTGCGCCACCCCCTGGTCGCGGAGTTGCTGGCCCGCGCCGAACCGCTCACCGACGTCACCGTCACCCACACCACGACCAACCGGCGCCACTACTACGAGCGTCTGCGGGACTGGCCCGAGGGACTGGTCGCGTTGGGCGACTCGGTGGCCGCGTTCAATCCGATCTACGGGCAGGGCATGTCGGTGGCGGCCCAAGGCGCCCTCGCGCTGCGGCGGTTGGCGGCCGGCGGACTCACGGACGGACTGGCCCGGCGGGCCCAGCGCGCCATCGCCCGGCCCGTCGACGTCGCCTGGTCCCTCGCCGTCGGGCAGGACGTGCACTACCCCACCACCGAGGGCAGGCGGCCGAACCTCGGCGACCGGCTGCTGCACCGCTACGTGAGCCGGCTGTCGTACACCGCGATCGGCAGCTTCCGCGTCGCCACGGCCCTCACCGAGGTGCTCACCCTCCAGGCCCCGCCGACCGTCCTGGTCCGCCCGGACGTGCTCCTCGCGGCGGCCCTCGGGCCCCGGCGTCCGCTGACCGACGGGCCGACGTTCACGCCCGACGAGCTCCGCCGGCTGGCAGGCGCGGGCGTGCCGCTGACCTGACGGCCCCAGGGTCTTTCGTTTGGATCAGGCCGGATCAGGGAGCGGGGTCTGGTGCCGTGCGAGGCCCTACGCCGACGGCTTCTGCGGCCGGTCCCGCACGCCCGCCAGATGCCGTTCGAACACCGCGGGGGCGTCGGGGGTCAGGGTGCGCAGGGCCATCAGGGCGGTGATGGCCACGTCGCACAGCTCCGCCTGGACGTCGTCCCAGGTGTGGGAGAAGCCCTTGCGGGGGTTCTGCCCGGTGGCCCCGATCACCGCCTCGGCGACCTCGCCGACCTCCTCGGACAGCTTGAGGATGCGCAGCAGCAGGCCCTCCTGGCCGGTGTGGACGCGGGTGGCCTCCATGCGGGAGAAGAGTTCGTCGACGGTGGGCCAGAGCGGGGCGGGAAGCTGGTCGGTCATGCCCCGCAGGGTCCCACGCCCCGGCGGCACGACGCTTCTCCCGCCGCCGATCCGGCCTGGTCCGGCCCGGTCCGCCCGGTCCAAACGAGAGGCCCTAGTCCTCCTTGAGGCTCTCCTCCTCGAACAGCGCCTCCTGTTCCCCCGCCGCCTTCGCCCGCACCCGCCTGGTGCGGGCCCCCACCACCAGGGCCGTGCCCGCCGCCGTGGCCGCGAGTGCGGCGGGGACCATCCAGCCGCGGTCGAGGACGTGGCCGAGGGCGTGGTCGAGGGAGAGCCGGCCCGGGCCGGTGACGGCGAGACCGGCGGCGGCCAGGCCCAGGGTGGCCGCGTGCTCGTAGCCGCCCTCCTGGGCGAAGAAGCCGTTGGGCGCGTGCACCGCCGCCGCGCCGGCCATCGCGCCCGCGGCCGCCGCGCCCGCCCCCGGCGTGGCCAGGCCCAGGGCGAGCAGCGCGCCGCCGCCCGCCTCTGCGAGGCCCGCGGCCGTCGCGCTGGCCTTGCCGGGGGAGTAGCCGACGGACTCCATGAACTGGCCGGTGCCCTCCAGGCCGTGTCCGCCGAACCAGCCGAACAGCTTCTGCGCGCCGTGCGCCGCCAGTACCCCGCCCGTCCCCAGCCGGAGCAGCAGCAGGCCCAGATCACGTCGGTCGTAACAGGTCACGGTGACTCCCCAACGGGATGTGAAGTACAAGGCCCTCCCCGTGTTACCACCGTCACGGCGGTCACACCATCGGACACCTCCCGCGTCCGCTCGGGTGGCGGGGTCCGGGCGGCGGTGTGAGCCTGGCGCCATGACCATTCAGCCGGCCAAACTCAGCGATCCGGCCGTCCGGGCCTTCGTCAGCGCCGTCAACGCGCATGACCGTGACGGCTTCCTGGCCCTGCTCGCGCCGGACGCCACCATGTCCGACGACGGCTCCGACCGCGATCTCGACGACTGGATCGACCGGGAGATCTTCTCGTCCAACGGCCACCTGGACGTCGACAGCGAGGGCCGGGACGGCCGCTCGCTGGTGGCCCGCTACCGCAACGACGCGTGGGGCGAGATGCGCACCCGGTGGAGCTTCACCGTGGACGAGGAAGGGCGGATCTCGCGCTTCGAGACCGGCCAGGCGTGAGGTCGCTCACGTCGCGCAGCTCACGTTATCCGGTCAGATTTTCATAACGTGGCAAATTCCCTGCCGGTCACCGGCCGATGGTGCGGAATCCGCTGCTCGGCGCGGTGTACCGTCCCGGGGTGCGCGAATCCTCCCGGCTCAGCCGGCGTGCCGTCCTCGGGCTGACGGCCGCCGCCCTCCCCCTGTCCGCGGCCGCCCCGGCCTCCGCCGAACCCACCGCCGTCGGCGGCGCCCGGCTGGCCCGGCGCGGAGTCCAGACGAACGGCGCCACCGGGCTCCCCAAGTCGCTCACGGCCCGCGCATGGCTCATCGCCGACGGTACGACGGGCGAGGTGCTCGCCTCCTGCAACGCCCACCAGCGCCTCGCGCCCGCGTCCACGCTGAAGATGCTGTTCGCGGACACCGTGCTGAAGAAGTTCGACCGGACCGAGAAGTACACCGTCAAGGACTCCGACATCGCGGACGTCCCGGCGGGCTCCAGCCTCGTCGGCATCAAGGCCGGCATCACCTACACCGTCGAGCAGTTGTGGCAGGGCGTGTTCCTGCGCTCCGGCAACGACGCCGTGCACGTCCTGTCGCACATGAACGGCGGCATCGCCAAGACCGTCGCCGAGATGCAGGCCAGGGCGCAGGACCTCCAGGCCCTCGACACCCATGTGGTCAGCCCCGACGGCTTCGACCACCCGGGCCAGCTGTCCTCGGCGTACGACCTCACGCTCTTCGCCCGGCACGGGCTGCAGGACCCCGACTTCCGGGGCTACTGCGGCACGCGCGTCGCGGACTTCCCGGCGGGCGGCAAGAAGACCTTCCAGATCCAGAACACCGACCGCCTGCTGACCGGCGCGTGGGGGCTGAAGACGTACGACGGCCTGATCGGCGTGAAGAACGGTTACACCAGCCACGCCGGCAACACCTTCACCGGCGCCGCCACCCGCGGCGGCCGCACCCTGCTGGTCACGGTCATGCACCCGGCCACCGGCAGCAACGCCGTGTACGAGCAGACCGCCGCCCTGCTCGACTGGGGCTTCACGCACGGCGGTTCGGTCCAGCCGGTGGGCACCCTGGTCAAGCCGCTCAGCGAGGGCGGCGCGCCCGCGACCCCGGCGCCCGGGCACGCGGGCGGACAGGCGGCGGCCGGCGCGTCGGGCGCACCGGCCAAGGGTCCCTCCACCGGGCGCCTGGTGGAGGGCGCCGCGGGCACGGCGGCGCTGCTGGCCGTCGCGGGCGGCTTTTTGGTACGGCGTCGCCGGCGGGCCCTCGCGGTCCGCGGGGCGAGCGCGGCGACCGGTGTGCCGCAGGTGCCGCACCAGGCGGACGCCGGCCCCGAGGAGCCCCCGGCCCCGACGGAGCCGCCCGGCGGCCGTCACCGGCGCTGAGCCGGACGGCGGCCGTTCCGCCTCGGATGCGGAACGGCCGCCGTCTCCCCCCTCGATGTGGCTCTGGAACCCACGTGCTCCAACTGTGGAGCTTTCGTGGAGAAGAGTGGAACACGAAGGCTCGACCAGCCGCAATACCGCGGACGTCGGAATTCCGGTCGGACGGATCGTCAGCCGCGCCCGATGTACGGCATCCCCGTCGCCAGCACCGTCGCGAACTGCACGTTCGCCTCCAGCGGCAGCTCCGCCATGTGCCGTACGGTGCGCGCCACATCGGCCACGTCCATCATCGGCTCGGGCGCCGTCTCCCCGTTCGCCTGGAGCACGCCGGACCGCATCCGCCGCGTCATGTCGGTGGCCGCGTTGCCGATGTCGATCTGCCCGACCGCGATCCGGTACGGACGCCCGTCCAGGGAAAGGGACTTGGTGAGGCCGGTCAGCGCGTGCTTGGTCGCGGTGTAGGCGACCGAGTGCGGGCGGGGCGTGTGCGCCGAGACCGAGCCGTTGTTGATGATCCGGCCGCCGCGCGGGTCCTGTTCCTTCATCGTCCGGTACGCCGTCTGCGCGCACAGGAACGCCCCGTTGAGGTTGGTGTCCACCACGTGCCGCCAGGCGTCGTAGGACAGGTCCTCGACCGGGACCCCGCCCGGCCCGAACGTGCCCGCGTTGTTGAACAGCAGGTCCACCCGGCCGAAGCGGTCCACGGTCGCCGTGAACAGCGCCGCCACCTCCTCGGGCCGGGAGACGTCGGTGGGCACGACGAGCGAGGGCGCCCCGGCCGCGAGCGCCGCCGTCTCCCGGAGCGTTCCGGCGCGCCGGCCCGCCAGCGCCACCGACCAGCCGGCGCGCAGCAGTTCGACGGCGACGGCCCGGCCGATCCCGGAACCCGCGCCGGTCACCACCGCGATCTTCGATTGCGTATCGGTCATGCCACCGCAGGGTAGGGCTGATATCCGTCATACGGAATCGCCTGTCCGTCATACGGTTGCCGCGCGCGCCCGTGTCCCCCCTCTCGCTCACGCGTTCCCCGAGCGGCCGTGCGAGCTGGGAACATGGTGGCCGGACGACAGACACGGGAGGGGACTTCATGCCCGAGCACGCGGCGGCACCGACACCGCAGACGCAGGACACCGCCGGACCGCCCGCGACCCCCGCCGCCCGCCGCACCGGTCTCCTCGTGACCTTCGTCCTCGGCGGCCTCACCGCGACGCCCCCGCTGGCCATGGACATGTACCTGCCGTCGCTGCCGGAGGTCACCCGGTCCCTGCACGCGCCCGCGGCCACCGTCCAGCTCACCCTCACCGCCTGCCTGCTGGGCATGGCCCTCGGCCAACTGGTCGTCGGCCCGATGAGCGACCGCTGGGGCCGCCGCCGGCCGCTGCTGGCCGGGCTCGCCGTCAACGTCGTCGCGACCGCGCTGTGCGCCGTCGCCCCCAACGTCGAGACCCTGGTCGCCTTCCGGCTGGCACAGGGCCTCGCGGGCGCGGCCGGCATCGTCATCGCGCGGGCCGTCGTCCGCGACCTCTACGACGGCGTCGCCATGGCCCGCTTCTTCTCCACCCTGATGCTGATCTCCGGCGTCGCACCGGTCGTGGCCCCGCTGATCGGCGGGCAGATCCTGCGGGTGACCGACTGGCGCGGGGTGTTCATGGTGCTCACCGTGGTCGGGGTGCTGCTCGGCGCACTGGTCTGGCTGCGGCTGCCCGAGACCCTGCCGCCGGGCGACCGGCACGGCGGGGGAGCGGTCCACGCGCTGCGCTCGATGCGGGCGCTCCTCGCCGACCTGCCCTTCACCGGCTACATGCTGGCCGGCGGCTTCGCCTTCGCCGCGCTGTTCGCCTACATATCGGCCTCGCCGTTCGTGATCCAGGAGATCTACGGCGCCTCCCCGCAGACCTTCAGCCTGCTGTTCGGCCTCAACTCGGTCGGCCTGGTGATCGCCGGGCAGGTCAACGGCAAGGTGCTGGTCGGCCGGGTCAGCCTGGACAAGGTGCTGGCCACCGGGCTCGCCGTGATCGCGCTCGCCGCCACCGCGCTGCTGCTGATGGCCGGCGGCGTCTTCGGCCAGGCGGGACTCGTCCCCGTGGCCGCCGCGCTGTTCGTCCTGATGTCCGCCATGGGCATCACCCTGCCCAACGCCCAGTCCCTCGCCCTGCTGCGCACCAAGCACGCCGCCGGGTCCGCCTCCGCGCTGCTCGGCACCTCCTCCTTCCTCGTCGGCGCGGTCGCCTCACCGCTCGTCGGGATCGCCGGGGAACGCACCGCCGTCCCGATGGCCGTCGTCCAACTGGCGGGCGCACTGGTCGCGGGAGCCTGCTTCGTGGGAATGTGCCGTCCCTGGAACACGCGGGAGCACACCCGTGCGGGGTCGGAAGGAGACGAGAACTGAGCGCCCCGAGACTGCGCGCCGGCACACCGGAACGGGCCGGGCTCGACCCCGCCGCGCTCGGCCACCTGGTCGGCGAGGTGCACGCCCTCACCGAGGGGCCGCGCCCCTGGGCATCCGGCGCGGTCGTCCTGGCCGGACGCGGACCCGTGATCGCCGTGGCGGAGGCCGCGGGCTGGGCCGTACGGTACTCCGCCTGCGACCCCGAGACCGGCGCCGGCGTCGAACTGCCGGCCGCCGACCGGGTCCCGGTCACCGTCGCCACCCCCTTCGACCTGGCCTCGCTGACCAAGCTGTTCACCTCGGTCGCCGCCGTGCAGCAGATCGAGCGCGGCACCCTGGGGATGGACGCCCAGGTCGGCCACTACCTGCCCGAGTTCCGCGCCGCCGCCGAACACGGCATCACCGTGCGGCAGTTGCTCACCCACACCTCCGGCCTGCGGCCCGAACTCCCGCTGTACGACTGCCCGGACCGCGCCGCCCGGCTGGCGATGCTGCGCGCCGAGGCGCCGACGAGCACGCGGGGCGGCTACCGCTACTCGGACCTGAACATGCTGCTGCTCCAGTTCGTCCTGGAGCGCGTCACCGGACGCCCCCTCGACGTCCTCGTGCACCACGGCATCACCCGGCCGCTCGGCATGACCGCGACCCGGTTCGGACCCTGCCCGGGGGCCGCGGCCACCGAGGACCAGTGGCGGCCGTGGGCCAAGGCCGACCGCGGGATGCTGCGGGGCGTCGTCCACGACGAGAACGCCTGGGCGCTCGGCGGGGTCGCCGGCCACGCCGGGCTGTTCTCCACCGCGGGCGACCTCGCCGTCTTCTGCCGCACCCTGCTCGCGGGCGGCTCCTACGGCACCGCGCGCATCCTCGGCCCCGACTTCGTGGACCTCCTGCTCTCCCCGCCCGGACTGGGCTTCGCCGTGGACCAGCCCTGGTTCATGGGCGAGCTGGCGGGCCCGGACGCGGCGGGGCACACCGGGTTCACGGGCACCTCCCTGGTCGTCGACCGGGCGACGGACACCTTCCTGGTGCTGCTGGCCAACACGGTGCACCCGCGCAGGCGGCCGGCGGACAGCCTGCCGCGGGCGCGGATGGCGACATGGCTGGCGAGAGCCGTCGTGTGAGCGGGTCACGGCGGACCGGCGCGCGCGGCGGGCGCCATAGAATCACCGGGTGAACGACCCCGTACAACCGGCCGAAGCCCTGCGCAGGAGTCTCGCCGAGCTGCTCGACGGGCTGCCGCCCACCCAGGCCGCGGGCGCCGTCGACCGGCTGATCGCGACCTACCGCGGCGACACCCCGACGCACGCGCCGATCCTCCGCGACCGCGCCGACGTCGCCGCCTATGCCGCCTACCGGATGCCGGCCACCTTCGAGGCGGTGCGCTCGGCCCTCGCGGCGTTCGCGGACGCGGTGCCCGGCTGGGTGCCCGGCAGCCACGTGGACGTCGGCGGCGGCACCGGGGCGGCCACCTGGGCGGTGACCGACACCTGGGCCGGAAAGCGGCCGGTGACCGTGCTCGACTGGGCCGAGCCCGCGCTCGCCCTCGGCCGGGAACTGGCCGCCGCCAATCCGGCCCTCGCCGGCGCCCGCTGGCAGCGCGCCCGCATCGGCGCGGGGCTCGACCTGGAGCCGGTGGACCTGCTCACCGTGTCGTACGTGCTCAACGAACTGACCGAGGCCGACCGCGCGGCGCTCGTCGACGCCGCCGCGCGCGCCGCCCGGTCCGTCGTGATCGTGGAGGCCGGCACGCCCGCCGGGTACGCACGGGTCATCGAGGCCCGCGACCGGCTGGTCCGGGCCGGGTTCCGGGTCGCCGCGCCCTGCCCGCACAGCGCCGCGTGCCCGATCGTGCCCGGCAGCGACTGGTGCCACTTCGCCGCGCGGGTCGGCCGCTCCTCCCTGCACCGGCGGGTCAAGGGCGGCTCGCTGGCGTACGAGGACGAGAAGTTCTCCTACGTCGCCGCGACCCGGCTGCCGGCCGAGCCCGCCGACGCCCGGGTGGTACGGCGCCCCCAGATCCGCAAGGGCCAGGTGCTGCTGGACCTGTGCGAGCGGGACGAGGCGCTGCGCCGCACCACGGTCACCAAGCGCCACGGCGACCTGTACCGGGCGGCGCGGGACACGGACTGGGGCGCGGCCTGGCCCCCGCGGTGACCCTCCCGGCCGGGCGCCCAGCCGGTGCGGCGGGCGGCGGCGCACTTCCGTCCCGGGGGCGTGCGCCGGCGCGTCCGGGCCGTCACCCGGTGTGAGGTGCGTCTCGCCGGAATCCCTCCCGTATCCGCCTGCGACCCCCCGAAGGGCACGAAGGTGGGACCATGAGGCATGCTGTCCGCACACCAGCGAGGCGAGGGGATAGATGAGCGGGACGTTCGGCGGCCGGGGCGGCCGACAGGGCAGACTCTCCCAGTGGCTGCGTGGACGCCGCCCGAAGGAAGCCGCCGACGACGGCGGCCGTGAGGCCCTGCTGCTCGCCGCCGGCGGCGCGGGACTGCCGCTCGCGCCCGCCGCGCACCCCGCGCCCGGCTACGGGTGCTCCTGCGACCGGGTGGGCTGTCCCACCCCGGCCCGGCACCCGGTGTCGTTCGCCTGGCAGACCCAGTCCACGACCGACCGCGCCCAGATCGAGCGGTGGGCCCGGCACCAGCCGGAGGCCAACTTCATCACCGCCACCGGCATGGTCCACGACGTCCTGGACGTACCGCTCCAGGCCGGGCGGGAGGCGCTGGAGCGGCTGCTCGCGGAGGGCGTCGAGGTCGGGCCGGTGGCCGAGAGCGACGACGGCCGGATGCTGTTCTTCACCCTCACCCGGGGCACCCCCGAGGACGAGGACGAGTGGTGGCCCTGCGAGCTGGACTGCCACCCCGAGACGATGGCCGAGCACCCGGGGCTGCGCTGGCACTGCCGGGGCTCCTACGTCCTCGTCCCCCCGGCCCGCCTCCCCGGCGACGGCCAGGGGGTCCGCTGGGTGCGCGGTCCCGAGCACCCGCTCCCCGAGCCGCTGACCCTGCTGGAGGCGCTCACCGACGCCTGCGCCCGCCACGCCGGCGACGGCTCCCCGCACATGGACCCGGCCTGGCCGCTGCGCCACTGAGCCGCTTACTCCCCCTTGGCGGCGGTGAGCCCCTGCACCCGTCCCAGCATCGAGATCTTCCCCTTGCCCGCCGGGTCGAGGGCCACCTCGCCGGCTATCGACTCCAGGGTCAGCGACTGGTGGATGTCGCCGGTGGTCAGGGCCTGGACCGCCTTGCTCGGAGCGGGGACCGAGGTGCCCGCGGCGGCCGTCTGCTTCTCGTAGTGGTGGGTGGTGAAGAAGACCAGCGCGCCGCCGTCGGCCGTGCGCAGGGCGAGGGGGGCGTAGTCGTCGTGGGTCAGGGGCTGGTCGATGTACTGGCGGACCAGACCCGGCTTGCGCGCCATGTTCGTGCGGTAGGCGCGCAGCGTGCTCGTGCTCGGCCCGTCGGCGAAGCCGTCGCCGCCCTTCTTCAGGTAGGAGACGTAGGCGCGGCTCAACTCGGCCGGTTCCGCGGCCAGTCCGGGCGATCGCGCCGGGACCGCCTCCGCCCAGCCGGCCTCGTCCTTCTTGAACTCCGGTACGTCGCGCGGCGCGACCAGCGTCAGGTACGCCACCCGCCAGCGCTCGCCCAGGTCCCCCCGGGTGAACACCAGCAGCCAGCGGTAGCCGCCCCCCTTGTTGCCGCGCGCGTCCGCCACGAACCAGCGGGGCCAGCCGGCCTTCTTCGGGATGGTGATCTTCACGTCCGTCAGCTTCAGCGGGACGTGACTCGCGTTGCCCGACGGGCTGTTGACGTGCCCCGCCTTCAGCCGGGCACCGTCGATGTCGGCGAGCGGGCCGGTGACGTAGGGCGCGTCGAGGGAGCGGTCGTACGCCTTGTCGGCCTTGTTGTAGGCGTCGGTGAAGGCGGCCACCGCCTTCGTCGCCTCGGCCCGGGTGGCACCGGGCAGCACCTCGCGTTCCCCGTGCACCACCACGCACCCGCTCGCCGTGAAGGACATCGCGGCCAGCGTGGCCGCCATCAGTGCGTCACGGCCGCGCCGGCGAAGCCGTCGAGGACTGCGTTCCCTGGTCATCGGGCTCCTTCACCTTCCCCTTCCCGGAGGCGAACCCTACCGGGGCGAGGAACACCATGAGCACCGGGACCAAGTACAGCGCCCACACCGTGACCTGGACGACCGTCGGGTCCGGCTGGAAGTTGAACACGCCCTTGAGGAGCGTGCCGTACCAGCTGTCCGGCGGGATGGTGCCGCTGATGTCGAAGGCCAGCCGGTTGATGCCGGGGATCCAGTCGGCCTCCTGGAGGTCGTGCACGCCGTACGCCAGCACGCCCGCCGCGACCACGACCAGCATGCCGCCGGTCCAGGTGAAGAACTTCGCCAGGTTGATCCGCAGCGCGCCCCGGTAGAACAGCCAGCCCAGCAGGACGGCCGTGGCGATGCCGAGGGCGACGCCGATCAGCGGGCGCGGGGTGCCGTCGCTGGCCGCGTGCACCGAGGCCCACACGAACAGTGCCGTCTCCAGACCTTCCCGGCCGACCGCGAGGAACGCCGTGGCGACCAGCGCGCCGGTGCCCATGGCGAGCGCCGCGTCCAGCTTGCCGTGCAGCTCCGACTTCAGGTGCCGGGCGGTGCGCCGCATCCAGAACACCATCCAGGTCACCAGGCACACGGCGATGATCGACAGGGAGCCGCCCAGTGCCTCCTGCGCCTGGAACGTCAGCTCCTGCGAGCCGAATTCGAGCGCGCAGCCGAAGCCCATCGCCAGCGCGATCGCGATGCCGATGCCGGTCCAGATCGGCCGCAGGGCGTCCCGGCGGCCGGTCTTGACCAGGTAGGCGATCAGGATGCAGACGACGAGCGACGCCTCCAGTCCCTCCCGCAGGCCGATCAGGTAGTTGGAGAACACGGGCTACGCCTCCTTCGAGAACAGTGAACGGCCCCACCAGTCGGTGGCGTCCCGGACCCCGGGCGGGATCGCGAAGACCGCCGAACCCACGTGCTGGATGTACTCGTTCAGCGCGTCGTGCGCCGCCAGCCTGCGTTGCAGCGGGATGAACCCCTCGCGCACGTCGCGCTGGTAGGCGAGGAAGAACAGGCCCGCGTCGAGACGGCCGAGGCCGTCGGTGCCGTCGGTGAAGGAGTAGCCGCGGCGCAGGATGGTGATCCCGCCGTTGGCGTCCGGGTGCGCGAGGCGCACGTGCGCGGTGGGCTTCATCGCCTTCAGGAACGGCTCGTCGTGCTCGCCCGCCTTGCCGACCGGCGCGCCCTCGCGCTTGTCCCGCCCGAACACGTCCTCCTGCTCCTGGAGCGAGGTGCGGTCCCAGGTCTCGATGTTCATGCGGATGCGCCGGGCGACCAGGTACGACCCGCCGGTCATCCAGTCCGGGCCGTCCCCTTCGCCGACCCACACGAACTTCTTCAGCCGGTCGGTCTCGGTGCCCGCGATGTTGCGGGTGCCGTCCTTGAAGCCGAACAGGTTGCGCGGGGTCTGCGCGTCCGGGGTGGTGGAGGAGGTCTTGCCGAAGCCGAGCTGGGACCAGCGCACGGCGACCTTGCCGAAGCCGATGCGGGCCAGGTTGCGGATCGCGTGCACGGCGACCTGCGGGTCGTCCGCACAGGCCTGGACGCACAGGTCGCCGCCGGTGCGGGCCTTGTCCAGGTTGTCCCCGGGGAAGTGGGGCAGGTCGGCCAGGGCGGCGGGCCGCTGCTCGCGCAGCCCGAACCGGTCGAAGAGGGACGGCCCGAAGCCGATGGTCAGGGTCAGCCGGGACGGGCTGAGGCCCAGCGCCTCGCCGGTGTCGTCCGGCGGGGCCTCGGCGAGCCCGCCGTAGGCGCCCTCGCCGACCGCCTTGCCCGCGGTCATCCGCCGGGCCGCGGCCGTCCAGTCCTTCAGCAGCTGGACGAACTCCGCGCGGTCGTCGGTCTTCACGTCGAACGCGGCGAAGTGCAGCCGGTCCTGCACGGGGGTGGCGATACCGGCCTGGTGGGCGCCGTGGAACTCCACCGCGCCGTCCGTCCCGGCCGCCTCCGCGCTGCCGGAGCCTGCGTTGGTCAGCGCCACCGCGCCCCCGGCGGCCACGGCCCCGAGCGCGATCCCGGCCCCGCCCCAGCCGATCAGCGCCCGGCGCGAGGGCCTGGTCTCCTGAGCCTCGGTCATCGACTCCCGCTCCTACTTCACGACCGCGGCGGCGAGCTTCGACAGCGGCTCGGCGAGCGCGTTCACCGCGTCCGACAGCTCCTTGCGCTGCTCGCCGGTGACCTTGTCGTAGGAGACGAACTCGTACGAGGTCTTGTCCGCGCGGTACTTGTCCAGCACGCCGTCGAGCGCGGCGAACTGCTTGTCCAGCTCCTTGACGAGCGCCGGGTCGTTCTTCACGGCGACCGGCTTGAGCAGCTCGTACGCCTTCCGCGCGCCCTCGACGTTGCCCTTGAAGTCGACCAGGTCGGTGTGCGAGTAGCGGTCCTCCTCGCCGGTGACCTTGCCGGTGGCGACCTCGTCCAGCAGCTCCTTGGCGCCGTTGGCCATGGAGGTCGGGGTGATCTCGGCGGTGCCGACCCGCTTCTGCCAGTCCGTCAGGTCGGTCACCAGCTGCCCGGCGAGGGTCTTCTCCTCGGCGCCGATCTTCTTGTCGGCCCACAGGGCCTTCTCCAGCCGGTGCCAGCCCGTCCACTTCTGGCCCTTCTCCAGGCCGTCGGCGCGGGTGTCCGTCTTCGGATCGATGTCACCGAAGGACTCGGCGACCGGCTCGGTGCGCTCCCAGCCGAGGCGGGAGGGGGCGTAGGCCTTCTTCGCGGCGTCGAGGTCGCCGGCCTTGATCGCGTCGGCGAACTTCCCGGCGAGCGGCACGGTGGCGTCGGCCTGGTCCTGCGCGTACTGCCGGTACTCGGCGACGGCCTTGTCCAGCGCGGGGTCGCGCCGGGCGGCGCTGGCGCCGCCGGTGACGGTGAGCGGCTGCCGGACGCCGTGGCCCTTCATGCCGGGGCGGCAGGCTATCTCGTACGAGCCCGCCTTCACCTCGGCGGTCAGCGTGTACTTGGTGCCCGGGCCGATGTTCTCCTTCTCGGAGACGATCCGGTCGTCCGGGAACAGGATCTCGACCTCGGTGGCCTTCGAGCCCTTGTTCTCTATCTTCAGCGTGACCTGACCCGCGGGGACCGACTTCGCGGAGGTGTCACAGGCGGAGTCCGCGGCGGTGACCTGGATGGCCTTGCCGTCCTCGGCCTCGCTCTTGGCGGTGCAGGCCGACAGGGCGGTCAGTGCTGCCGCGGTGGCGGCTGCGGCGACGGTCAGACGGACGGCACGCATGCGGGCTCCCTGCGATCCAGTTTGGTGAGGCTGCCCTAACTTACCTGAGCCTTACCCTTCTCATACCCTTCGGGGTGCGTGATCCGGATCTCACGCCGGGGAGGCTGCGGCCATGGGGAGGGCGCACAGGGAACCGCTGGGGCGGGAGGGCGTGGTGCTGCGGGTGCGGGGCCGCGCGGACCCGCCGCCGCTGCGGTTCGAAGTGGCCGACGCGGGGCGCCTGCTGCTGCGCCAGGGCGCGCGGATCCTGCTGCTCGGGCGCGTGACGGAGGGGAACCAGGGCGTGCGCCTGCGCCGGTACGAGGGCTACCGCTCGCCGCTGCCGCCGGTGCGGTCGGCGCTGATGCGGGAGGCGGGCGACTGGGCGCACACCTACGCGCGCCGTCTTGAGGAGGCGCCGGAGGGCCCCCTGTACGAGGCGCGCTGGCACCTCGGCGTCCGCCACTGGTTCCCGCCCTACGTCTGGCACGGGGAGGACTTCGTCCGGGAGTGGCCCGCCTGTCACCTCGACTGGTCGGCCGCGGGCTGGAACGGTGTGGTGCCCCTGCGCCGGCTGTCCCCGCCGGACGCGGCCCGCGTGAAGGCCTACCGCAAGCACGCCCGTGCGGGCACGCTCGCGCCCGTGCTGCTGTGGTGGGTGAGCTGCCTGGACGGCTGGCTGCTGCTCGACGGGCACGACCGGGCGGTGGCCGCGCTGGCCGAGGGGCTGACCCCGCCCTGTGTGGTGCTCACCCGGCTGTCGGACGAGGAGGACTGGCGCCGGGAGGCCGACGGGATCGCCGAGGCGTACCGGCTGCTGGTGGAGCGGCCCGCCGCCGGTGAGGAGCGGCGACGGCAGGTCGTGCTGCGGGCCTACGGCGATACCTTGGGGGGCCTGCCCCTCCAGGAGGCCCGCACGCGCTCCTGGCCCCTCGCCGGCGGCGCCCCCGCCTGGGACGCGCTCGCCGCGCGGGCGGTGTTTCAATGCCCGGGTGACTGACTACGACGTACTGCGCGTCTTCTGCGGCCCGACCGGCGGCTACGGCAACGAGCTGGGTGTCGTCCGCGACGGCTCCGCGCTGCCCGAGCGTGCCGACCGGCAGGCGCTCGCCGCCAAACTCGGCTTCAGCGAGACCGTGTTCGTGGACGACCCCGAGCGCGGAGTGATCGACATCTACACGCCCTCCGTGCGGCTGCCGTTCGCCGGGCACCCCTGCGTCGGCACCGCCTGGCTGCTGGACGTCCCCGAACTCGTGGTCCCCGCGGGCGTGGTGGGCGCCCGCCAGGACGGCGAGTTCTGCTGGGTCGAGGCCCGCCCGGAGTGGCCCGAGCCGCGCACCCTGCGCCAGTACGCCACCCCCGCCGAGGTCGACGCGCTCGACGTGCCGCCGCCCGGCGAGTGGGTGTACGCCTGGGCCTGGGAGGACGAGGCCGCGGGCCGGGTGCGGGCCCGCGCCTTCCCCGGCCGGGGCGACGGCATCGCGGAGGACGAGGCGACGGGCGCGGCCGCGCTCCAGCTCACCGCCCGGCTGGGCCGCGCCCTCAACATCACCCAGGGCAGGGGCTCCCAGCTGCTCACCGCGCCCCAGCCGGAGGGCTGGGTGGAGGTCGGCGGCCGGGTCTTCCTCGAACGCTGAACGCTGAACGCTGAGTGCCGGGCGCCGAGCCCTGAACGCCGGGCGCCGGTCGTGGGCGCCGGGTGCCCGGCGTTCAGGCGCTCAGCCGGAACTCCTCGCCCAGCGCCCCGAACACCGCCGTGTTCAGGGCGAACGCCCGCCCGCACTCCCCGGCGACCCGCTGCTTCTCCAGGTCGTCCATCGCGATCCCGTCCAGCAGCTCCCGGTAACTCCGCTTGAACGCGGCCGGGTTGGCGATCTCCTCGAAGACGTAGAACCGCACCCCGTCGCCCTTCCGGTCGAAGCCCCACGTCCGCTCCGCTCGGTCCCGGATGACCTGGCCGCCGGAGAGGTCGCCGAGGTAGCGGGTGTAGTGGTGGGCGACGTAACCGCCCGGCCACCGCTCGGCGCACTCGCGTATCCGCTCCGCGTACGCCCGCGTCTCGGGCAGCGGGTCGAGCCCCGCCCGCCACCGCGGCCCGCGCAGATGCGCCAGGTCCCGCTCCAGCGCGGCCAGCCGGTGCAGCTCCGGCCGGATGAAGGGCCCCGCCACCGGGTCCGCCGCCAGCCGCCCGGCCGCGCCCTCCAGGGCCTCGTAGACGAACCACAGCTGCTCCGTGTAGCGCGTGTACGCGTCCACCCCCAGCCGGCCGCCGAGCAGGTCGCTCATGAAGGCCGAGGCCTCCGCCGCCGCGTGCTGCTCATGGGTGGCGGTGCGGATCAGCGTCGAGAACGACTCCATGGAACACTCCTCGGTTTGCCGACGTGGTGTCGGCAAGTTTACCGACAGCGTGTCGGAAACACACCAGGAGAGGGCCGGTGGGCATGCGAAAGGGCCCGCCCCCGGGTGGGGCGGGCCCTTCTGCGTGCAAGGTGGAACGCCTACGGCAGGGTCAGGATGTCGGCGCCGTCGTCCGTCACCACCAGCGTGTGCTCGAACTGCGCGGTCCGCTTGCGGTCCTTCGTCACCACCGTCCAGCCGTCCTCCCACAGGTCGTACTCGTGGGTGCCCAGCGTCAGCATCGGCTCGATGGTGAAGGTCATGCCGGGGCGCATCACCGTGGTGGCGTGCGGGCTGTCGTAGTGCGGGACGATCAGCCCGGAGTGGAACGAGGTGCTGATGCCGTGCCCGGTGAAGTCCCGGACCACGCCGTAGCCGAAGCGCTTGGCGTACGACTCGATGACGCGGCCGATGATGTTGATCTGCCGGCCCGGCTTGACCGCCTTGATGGCCCGGTTCAGGGCCTCGCGGGTGCGCTCGACCAGCAGCCGCGACTCCTCGTCCACGTCCCCGACCAGGTAGGTGGCGTTGTTGTCGCCGTGCACCCCGCCGATGTACGCGGTCACGTCCAGGTTGACGATGTCGCCGTCCCTGAGGACGGTCGAGTCCGGGATGCCGTGGCAGATGACCTCGTTGACCGACGTGCACAGCGACTTCGGGAAGCCGCGGTAGCCCAGCGTGGACGGGTAGGCGCCGTGGTCGCACATGTACTCGTGGGCGACCTTGTCCAGCTGGTCCGTGGTGACGCCGGGCGCGATGATCTTCGCGGCCTCCGCCATCGCCCGCGCGGCGATGCGGCCGGCGGTCCGCATCGCCTCGACGGTCTCCGGAGTCTGCACCTCCGGCCCGGTGTACGGCGCCGGCGCGGGCTTGCCGACGTACTCGGGGCGACGGATGTTGCCCGGGACGGAACGGATGGGGGACTGTTCCCCCGGTACGAGCAGCGACTGGCCAGACATGCCGGCGAGTCTATCGAGCGCACATGGGGGAACATGTCGTTGGCGAGAGGAGCTGATCCAATGCCCCTGTTCAAGAAGCGCACCGCGGGCAAGCCGGGTGAGTGGTACTACTGCCTGGAGCACAAGAAGGTCGAGGAGGGCCCGGACTGCCCGGGCAAGGACCGCTTCGGGCCGTACGCCTCCCCGCAGGAGGCCCAGCGGGCGATGGACCTCGCCGCCGAGCGCAACCTCCAGTGGGAGAACGACCCGCGCTGGCACGACACGGCCGGGACGGACGCCGACGAGGAGTGATCACGCCTCCCCGGGCACGGCCGCGGCCCGCCGCTCCCGCATCCGCACCGCGTGGACGTTCGTCCGCGCGTCGTACGTCATGAGCCCCGGCAGGCACAGCGCGAGCAGGCCCACCGCGCCCGCGCAGGCCAGGCCGCCGGAGACGACGGAGGCCCGCAGCCCGGTCAGGGCGGCGAGGCCGCCCGCGCGGACCTGGCCCAGCTGGGGCCCCACCGAGTAGGACAGCAGTTCGATCCCGGCGAGCCGGCCGCGCAGCTCGTCGGGGATCGTCTGGTTCCACATCGCGGACCGGAAGATGCCGCTGACCATGTCGAAGGCGCCGCCGAGCGCCAGCAGGGACAGCACCAGCCAGACGTTCCGGGCCAGGCCCGCCCCCGCGACCGCGAGGCCGAAACCGGCCGCCGACAGCACCACCATCAGACCGTGCCGGCGCACCCGCGAGGCCCAGCCGCTGGTCAGGCTCACCAGCAGGGAGCCCGCCGGGATGCTCGCGTACATCAGTCCGAGCGCCCAGTCGGCGCCCAGGTCGTCGGCGAGGAACGGCAGCACCGCGAGCGGCATGGCCAGCGACATCGCCGCGAGGTCCACGACGTAGGTGCCGAGCAGCTCCTTGCGGCTCCACGCGTACCGGGCACCCTCCGCGACGGCCCGCAGCGACGGCTTCGCGGCCTCGTGGGCGGCGGGGGAGGCGGCGATCGGCACGATGTACGCCAGCGAGACGGCGAAGGTCAGCAGGTCGGCGGCGTACGCCCAGCCGAGGCCCGCGTAGGCCACCACCACCCCGGCGAGTGCCGGGCCCGCCACCCCGCCGACCGTCCAGCGCAGCGAGTTCAGCGAGGCCGCGGCGGGCATGTCGGCATGGGCGACGATCCGCGGCCACAGCGAGTCGAGGGCCGGACGCTGCACGGCGCCGAGGGCGGAGGACAGGGCGGCGACGGCGTACAGCGGCCAGACCGCGGGGTCCGGCAGCAGGGCGTTGAGCAGCAGCGCCGCGCTGAGCAGGCCCTGACCGGCCTCCGTCCACAGGATCAGGCGCCGCTTGTCCAGCGCGTCGGCGAGCGCGCCGCCGTACAGCCCGCACACGATCAGCGGCAGCAGCTCGACGGCGCCGACGGCGCCCACGGCGGCGGTGGACTCCGTGAGGTCCTTCAACTGAACGGGCAGGGCCACGAAGGTGAGGAAACTGCCGAAGTTGCTGATCAGCCCGGACTTCCACAGCCGTCGGAAGTCCGCGGACGCCTTCCAGGGGGAGAGGTCGGGGAGCAGGGCGGAGGTCACCCGGGCATGCTCGGGCGGCGGCGGTGCGGCGGCAACCCCTTTTCCGCTCCCGGCCGTCCGCGCCCTCGCCTTCCGTCCCGGCCGTCCGCCCGCACCCGGCGACGTAGAGTCACACCATGACCTCTAGCGACAGCGCACAGAAGGCCCCCGCCAAGGACCCCTGGGACCTGCCCGACGTCTCCGGACACGTCGTCGGCGTGCTCGGCGGCACCGGGCCGCAGGGCAAGGGACTCGCCTACCGGCTCGCCAGGGCCGGGCAGAAGGTGATCATCGGCTCCCGGTCCGCCGACCGCGCCCGGTCCGCCGCCGAGGAACTCGGGCACGGCGTCGAGGGCGCCGACAACGCCGAGGCCGCGCGCCGCAGCGACATCGTGATCGTCGCCGTGCCGTGGGACGGCCACGGCGACACGCTGAAGTCGCTCGCCGCCGAGCTGGCCGGCAAGCTCGTCGTGGACTGCGTCAACCCGCTGGGCTTCGACAAGAAGGGCGCCTACGCGCTCAAGCCCGAGGAGGGCAGCGCCGCCGAGCAGGCCGCCGCGCTGCTGCCCGACTCCCGGGTCACCGCCGCCTTCCACCACCTGTCGGCCGTGCTGCTCCAGGACCCGGAGATCGAGCGGATCGACACCGACGTCATGGTGCTCGGCGAGGCGCGCGCCGACGTGGAGATCGTGCAGGCGCTGGCCGGGCGCATCCCCGGCATGCGGGGCGTCTTCGCGGGCCGGTTGCGAGGCGCCCACCAGGTCGAGTCGCTGGTCGCCAACCTGATCTCGGTCAACCGCCGCTACAAGGCGCACGCGGGGCTGCGGCTCACCGACGTGTGACCTTCCGGCCCGCGAGTCCGGGCCGACCTTCCTGTGAGCCGCCGCCGGCCATGGGGGACACTGTTCGCCGTAGCAGTGTCCCCCGACAGGAGCCACCCGTCATGCCCCGCATCGCCCTCTACACCCTCGTCGTCTGCGTGCTCTCCGTGGCCGCGGCCGTCGTCTCCTTCGTCCAGGGCAGCTGGCTGGGGATCGTGTGGGTGCTGCTGGCGGGCCTGTCGTCCAACATGACCTGGTACTACGTCAAGCGGGCCCGCGCCGCCGCGCAGGACCGGCCGGTCACGGGCTGAACGTGCACACCTCGGGGGTGCCGTTCCAGAACCGGTACAGCCAGTAACCGCAGTCGGAGAACGCGGTGTCCACGCCCAGCCCGCGCAGGACCGTGTCGATCAGCGAGAAGAACGCGGTGTTCAGCGACGGCACCCACAGCAGCGCGAACACGAACAGCAGCCCGAACGGCGCGAACGGCTCCACCTGCCGCTTCACCCGGTACGACAGCCAGGGCTCCAGCACGCCGTAGCCGTCCAGACCCGGCACCGGCAGGAAGTTCAGCAGTGCCGCGGTCACCTGGAGCAGCGCGAGGAACGCCAGCGCGTACCGGAAGTCGCGCGGCACGCCGTCCAGCGCGTGCAGCCAGAACGGCGCGGTGCACACGGCGGCGAACAGCGCGTTCGTCAGCGGGCCCGCCGCCGAGATCAGACTCAGCCGCACACGGCCGCGGACACGGGACCGCTCGATGAACACCGCGCCGCCCGGCAGCCCGATCCCGCCCATGATCACGAACAGCACCGGCAGCACGACGCTCAGCAGCGCGTGCGTGTACTTCAGCGGGTTCAGCGTCAGATAGCCCTTGGCGCCGACGGTGATGTCGCCGCCGTGCAGGGCGGTGCGCGCGTGCGCGTACTCGTGCAGGCACAGCGAGAGGACCCAGGCGGCCGTCACGAACAGGAACACCGCGACGCCCGGCCGCGCCGCGTAGCCGGTCCAGGTGGCCCAGCCGGCCACCGCCGTCACGGCCAGGATCCCGACGAACACCGGACTGATCCTCCGGTCGCCGGGTCGGATGGTGGCGGTGGTCATGGGCGGCTCCTGCTGCTGCGACGGGCGGGCGGGTCCGGGAAGACCCCGGCGGACACGGGGAAAACGTCTCGCCCGCGCCGTCCGGTTCCTGGACAGTGGACGAATGCCACGCGAGAAGGTGTTCTACGAGAACCTGCCGTCCCGCCGCCGTCAAGTCCCCGGGACCGGGCGGGGGCTCGTGCCGCGGGCCGCGGGCCCGAACCGGTGCCCGATTCCGTGACCCGGGAACCCGTCGACCGCTGCCCGCGGTCCTTCCAGGAGCGGGATCTCGGCACGGCGGACGGTGCGCGCCGCGTCCGTCGTACCGTTGGCGTCCTCGTCACCCTCGACCTCGACGGGGCGGCCGGCCCCGGCCGGTGACCGCCCCCTGACCGCTTCCCGAGCCTCGGAGACAATGAACCCCGTGCGTTACCGCCTGCTCGGCCCCACCCAGGCGCTCCGCCCCGACGGCACGGCCGTTCCGGTCGGCGGGGCGCGGCTGCGTGCGCTGCTCAGCGTGCTGGCGCTGCGCGCCGGGCGGACCGTGCCGACGGGTGTGCTGGTGGACGAGGTGTGGGGCGCGGACCCGCCCGCCGACGCCGCCGGGGCGCTCCAGGCCCTGGTGGGCCGGCTGCGCCGGGCGCTCGGCGCGGACGCCGTCGCCTCCGCCGAGGGCGGCTACCGGCTCGCCGCCGCCGCGGACGACGTCGACCTCACCCGCTTCGACCGGCTCACCGGCGACGGCCTCGCCGCCCTGGCCGAGGGCGACGCGCCCAAGGCCGCCGCCCTCCTGGACGATGCCCTCGCCCTGTGGCACGGACCGGCCCTCGCCGATCTGCCCGACCGCACCGCGGAGGCCGCCCGCTGGGAGACCCGCCGTCTCGACGCCCGGCGCGCCCGGCTCACCGCCGCCCTCGCCCTCGGCCAGGCGGAGACGGCCCTGCCCGAGCTGACCGCCCTGTGCGACGCCCACCCGCTGGACGAGCCGCTCCAGGCGCTGCGCCTGCGCGCCCTGCGCGACCTCGGCCGCCCGGCCCAGGCACTCGCCGCCTACGAGGACGTCCGCCGGCTGATCGCCGACCGCCTGGGCTCCGACCCCGGCCCCGAACTGCGCGCCCTGCACGCCCGGTTGCTGGACCCGGACGACGACGGACATCCCGGCCCCCCACGGACCGCCCGGGGCACGAACCCCGGCCGGGGCCGCACGGGCGACCGGAGAGGCATGGACGCCGGGAGCGGCGTGGACGACCGGGACGGCTGGGGCGACCGGTACGGCGAGGGCGGTCCGGACGGGTCCACCGGCCGGTACGGGGACGGCGACCGGGGCGGTCGCGGCGACTCCGGCGGTGACGGCGGCTTCGGTGATTTCGGCAGCTCGTCGGGCCGGTACGGCGATGGTGGTCCGGGCGGCCCGGGTGACCGGTACGGCGAGGGAGCCCCGGGTGGCCGGGACGAGTCCGACGGCCCCGACGGCCGGTACGGCGACGGTGGCCGGGACGGTCGTGGTGGTCCCGGGGGCCGGGCGGCCACGGCGGGCGGGCCGGTGGGTCCGGACAGGGGAACATTCCCGCCCGGCTCACCTCCTTCGTCGGCCGGGAGGCCGACCTCGCCGCGATCGGGGCCGACCTCGGAACCGCCCGCCTGGTCACCCTGCTCGGGCCCGGCGGTGCCGGGAAGACCCGGCTGTCCCAGGAGGCCGCCGAGGCGGTGCGGGACTCCGTGCGCGACGGGGTCTGGCTGGCCGAACTCGCCCCCGTGGACGACCCGGACGCCGTACCGCAGGCCGTGCTCACCGCCATCGGTGCCCGCGAGACCGTGCTGCACGGCGCCGGCGCCGAGGGCATGCGCGCCGTGGTCGACGGGCACGACCCGCTGGACCGGCTGGTGGAGCACTGCGCCCGGCGCCGGATGCTGATCGTCCTCGACAACTGCGAGCACGTCGTCGACGCCGCCGCCCGGCTGGCCGAGCGGCTGCTGGCCCGCTGCCCCGGGCTGACCGTCCTCGCCACCAGCCGCGAACCCCTCGGCGTGCCGGGGGAGTTGGTGCGCCCGGTGGAGCCGCTGCCCGAGCCCGTCGCGCTCCGGCTGTTCGCCGACCGGGGTGCCGCGGCCCGGCCCGGCTTCCGCGTCGAGGACGACCCGGAGGCGTGCGCCGAGATCTGCCGCCGCCTGGACGGACTGCCGCTCGCCATCGAACTGGCCGCCGCCCGGCTGCGGATGCTGTCGCCCCGGCAGATCGCGGACCGCCTCGACGACCGGTTCCGGCTGCTCACCTCCGGCAGCCGCACCGTGCTGCCCCGCCAGCAGACCCTGCGGGCCGTCGTGGACTGGTCCTGGGACCTGCTGGACGCCGACGAGCGCGACGTCCTCGCCGGGCTGTCCGTCTTCGCGGGCGGCTGCGACCTGGCCGCCGCCGAGGCCGTGTGCGGGCCCGTCGCCCTGGAAGCCGTGGGTTCCCTGGTCGACAAGTCCCTGGTGGTCGCCGCCCCCTCGGCCGACGGCACGATGCGCTACCGGCTGCTGGAGACCGTCGCAGAGTACGCCGCCGAACGGCTCGCCGAGGCCGGCCGGCGCACCGAGGCGGAGCGCGCCCATCTGACGTACTACCGCGAACTCGCCCGCACCACCGACCCGTTGCTGCGCGGCCCGCGACAGCGCGCCGCCATCGCCCGGATCCAGCTGGAGTACGAGAACCTGCGCACCGCCCTCAGACACGCCGTCGCCGCGCGCGACGAGCAGGAGGCGCTGTGCCTGGTGCTGTCCCTGGTGTGGTTCTGGCAGATGCGCGACCAGCGGATCGAGGCCCGCACCTGGTGCCGCGAGGTCATGACGCTCGGCCCGGACCCGTTCACCGAGCCGGTGCGCCGCGCGGAACCGGTGTGGGAGCGCTGCACCGAGAACCCGCCGCCGTACACCGGGGAACTGCTCAACGAGGCCCGGCGCGGTCTCCACCTCGCCCACATGGCCTGCATGGACACCGAGTTGGACGCCTGGCAGAGCCCCGAGGCGCTGGCCAAGCTGCGCACCGTCGCGAAGGTCTACAGCCCGGGGATGCCGCAGACCTGCCGGGCGCCCGGCATGGTGTGGTTCTTCGCGGTGATGCTCACCGGCGGGGCCGAGCGGATGCGGACGATCGTCGACGCCAACGTGCGGACCTGCCGGGAGACCCCCGGCTTCGAGTGGGAACTGGCCGGCGCCCTCCAGTGGCGGGCCAACCTCCTGGCCAACCGTTCCGCCTGGGCGGGTGACGCCGCCCGCGACGCGGACGAGGCGCTCGCCCTCTACCGCCGCCTCGGCGACGACTGGGGCACCGCCGAGGCCCTGTCCGCGCGCGGCGAGGCCCGGGAGCGCAAGGGCGCCTACCAGGAGGCCGCCCTCGACTACCGGGCCGCCGTCGAACACGCCGAACGGCTCGGCGCCCGCGCCCAGACCGCCGTGCTCTCCGCCCGCCTCGGCAGCGTGCTCATGGAGTCGGGCGAGCTGGAGGAGGGCGAGCGGCTGCTGCGGGAGGTCGTCGCGAGCCAGGAGAACACGCACAGCGAGGCCATGCCCGCCGCCCGGCTCTTCCTCGCCTGCTGGCTGGGCCTGACCGGCCGGACCGGCGAGGCCAGGGAACAACTCAGGCTGCTGCGCGAGGAGTTCAGGGTCTCCAACTTCGTCGTCTTCGATGCCGTGATCCTCTGCCAGGAGGCCCTGCTGGACGCGCTGGACGGCCGGGAGGAAGAGGCCCTCGGCCGGGTCCGCACGGCGATCCGGCACGCCGAGGACCCGCTCGCCGAGGCTGTCACCCCGCAGCTGCCCTCCATCGCCCTCACCGCCGGCGCCATGGCGCTGGCCCGGGCCGGCTCCGGTGCCCGCGCCGCCGACGCCGCCCGCGCGCTGGCCGCCGCCGACGCCCTGCTGCCGACCGGGCACATCCTGTCCGGCATGGAGCAGCGGGCCCGCACCATGGCCGAGGAGCGCATCCGGGAGGCGCTGGACGAGCGGGCGTACCGGGCGGCGTACGCGGAGGGCGGTGGCCTCTCCCTCGTGGAGGCCACCGCCCTGCTCTGAGCCGCGGCGGACGTCAGCTCTTCGTACGGAACTTGTGGATCGCGACCGGCGCCATCACCGCGGTGATCGCCACCGACCAGCCCACGGTCACCCACAGGTCGTGCGCCACCGGGCCGCCCACCATCAGGCCGCGGGCCGCGTCGGCGAGCGTGGACAGCGGGTTGTAGTCGGTGAAGGCCTGGAGCCAGCCCGGCATCGACGCGGTCGGCGCGAAGATCGAGGAGCCGAACTGGAGCGGGAACAGCACCAGGAAGCCCACGCCCTGCACCGACTGCGCGCTCTTCAGGATCACGCCGAGGGTGAGGAACACCCACATGATCGAGGAGGCGAACAGCGCCGACAGGCCCACGGTCGCGAACAGTCCGGGCCAGCTGGTGATGTGGAAGCCGACCAGCACGGCGACGACCATCAGCACGGCGGTCGCGAACAGCATCCGCCCCAGCTCCACGGCGATCTTCGCGAAGAGCACCGAGCCGCGCCCGATCGGCAGCGACCGGAACCGGTCCATCACGCCGCTGTTGAAGTCCTGGCTGAAGCCGGTGCCGACGCCCTGGGACAGGGTCATGCTCATCATCGCCAGCATGCCCGGGATGACGTACTGGACGTACCGCTCCTGGCCGCCGCCGAGCGCCTGCCCGATGGAGCCGCCGAAGACGTACACGAACAGCAGGGTGAAGACGATCGGCATCAGCAGGGCGTCGAACATCGACTCCGGGTCCTGCCGGATCCACAGCAGGTTGCGGCGGATGAGCGCACCCGTGTGCCGCAGGTGCCCGCGCAGCGGGATGCGGACGTCGGCGGCGGCCGGTGTGGCGTTGGTGGTGACGGCGCTCATACGGCGGCCTCCTGGCGGGCGTCGGCGGGCGTGGTGTCCTGCGGGGCACCGGCGCGGTGGCCGGTGAGGGACAGGAACACCTCGTCCAGGCTGGGCAGTTCGGTGGTGATGGAGGAGAGGGTGATGCCGCGCGCGGTGACCGCGCCGACCACGGCCGTCAGCTGCTCGTCGCTGAGGATCGGGACGAGCAGGGTGCCGGTCTCGTTGTCCACGGTGGTGGTGGCGAGGCCGGTGATGCCCAGCTCGTCCAGCATGGTGGCGAGCGGGCCCAGCTCCAGCGGGTCCACCGGGCGCACGCGCAGCGTACGGCCGCCGACGCGGGCCTTCAGCTCCTCGATGCCGCCGGTCGCGATCACCTTGCCGCGGTCCACCACGGTCAGCTCCGAGGCGAGCTGCTCGGCCTCCTCCATGTACTGGGTGGTGAGCAGCACGGTGACGCCGTCGCCGACCATCGCCTGCACCTCCTCCCACACCTCGTTGCGGGTGCGGGGGTCGAGGCCGGTGGTCGGCTCGTCCAGGTACAGCACCGCCGGGCGGCCGATCATGGAGGCGGCGAGGTCGAGACGGCGGCGCATGCCGCCGGAGTACGTGCTCGCCGGGCGCTTGGCGGCCTCCGTGAGGGAGAACCGCTCCAGCAGTGCGTCGGCGCGGGCGCGGGCGTCCTTGCGGGACAGGTCCAGCAGCCGGCCGATCATGTACAGGTTCTCCCAGCCGGGAAGCTTCTCGTCGACCGAGGCGTACTGCCCGGTGAGACCTATCACCTTGCGCAGTTGCCGGGGCTGGCGCACGACGTCGTAGCCGGCCACGGTCGCCCGGCCGGCGTCCGGGGTGATCAGGGTGGACAGGATGCGGACGAGGGTCGTCTTGCCGGCGCCGTTCGGGCCCAGCACGCCCATCACGGTGCCCTCGCGCACGTCCAGGTCGACGCCGTCCAGCGCCTTGGTCTCGCCGTAGTGCTTGACCAGCCCCCGCACGCTCACGGCGTTCCGTCCGCCGCCGGGGTTCTCATCGATTCGCGTCATGGGAAGGACCATGTCAGCCGCCACCGACAAACCACCGACAACCGGCCGACAGCCCACCGACAGACCGCCGGCGCCGGCCCCGCCCGGCGGCGGACACAGGACAGCCCCGCCGACGGGGGAAGATCGACGGGGCTGCCGGTGGTGCCGTGGTGGCTAGTGGACGGAGTGCTCCTCCAGGGGGAACGCTCCGCCGACGACGTCCTCCGCGAAGGACTTCGCCGCGGACCCCATGACCTCGCGCAGGTCCGCGTACTTCTTGACGAACTTCGGGACCCGGCCGGACGTGAGCCCCAGCATGTCCGTCCACACCAGGACCTGCGCGTCCGTCTCGGGACCCGCTCCGATGCCGACCGTGGGGATGTGCAGCGTCCGGGTCACCTCGGCCGCCAGCTCGGCGGGCACCAGTTCCAGGACCACCGCGAACGCCCCCGCGTCCTGGACGGCCTTCGCGTCGCGCAGCAGCTGCGCCGCCGCCTCCTCGCCGCGCCCCTGGACGCGGTAGCCCATCGCGTTGACGGACTGGGGGGTCAGACCGATGTGCGCCATGACCGGGATGCCGGACTCCACCAGCAGCCGGATCTGCTCGTGCGAGCGCTCGCCGCCCTCCAGCTTGACCGCGCCGACCCCGGCCTCCTTGACCAGCCGGGTGGCCGAGCGCAGCGCCTGCACCGGGCCCTCCTGGTAGGAGCCGAAGGGCAGGTCGGCGACGATCAGGGAGCGGCTGGTGCCCCGGACGACGGCCGCCGAGAGCATCGTCATCTCGTCGAGGGTGACGGGCACGGTGGTGTCGTACCCGAGGTGACAGTTGCCCGCCGAGTCGCCGACCAGGAGGACCGGGATGCCGGCCTCGTCGAAGACGGACGCGGTCATCGCGTCGTAGGCGGTGAGCATGGGCCACTTCTCGCCCCGCTCCTTGGCGAGGGCGATGTCGCGGACCGTGATGCGGCGGGTGCCCTTCCCCCCGTACAGCGCCTTGCTGCCGTCGGAAGGCTTGTTCTGGGCAGCCGAAAGCTGCGTCATGGCAACGGCTCCTTCAGTCATCTCGAAGCGCCCGTACGGCGTCTCCGGATCGAGTCCATGGTGGCACCTCGTGCCATCCAGGGCCAGAGCACCCCCTGTGATCCTTGCCGTCGCCCGAAGCCGTCCTTCCGTTTACGGCGAAGTCAACCCTCCGGACGGGTAAGTTCTCGGTAAATTAATTAAGATACGAGACGGTTCCGTATCGGAATCCAATTAGGCTCGAACACATGACTACTTCCGTCCCTGCCTCCCGGATACCCGAGGCGGTGCACCGCCGCCGCTGGGCCATCCTCGGTGTGCTGATGCTGAGCCTGCTCATCGTGGTGCTCGACAACTCGATCCTGAACGTCGCCATCAAGACCATCTCCACCCCGGCCCCGACCGGCCTGGGCGCCACGCAGAGCCAGATCGAGTGGGCGATCAACTCCTACACCCTCGTCTTCGCGGGCCTGCTGTTCACCGCCGGACTCATCGGCGACCGCCTCGGCCGCAAGAAGGTGCTGCTCGGCGGCATCGCCCTGTTCGGCATCGGCTCCGCCCTCGCGGCCGAGTCCGGCTCCCCGGGCCAGCTGATCGCCTACCGCGCCCTGATGGCCCTCGGTGCCGCCTTCGTCATGCCGGCCACGCTCGCCGTCCTGATGAACGTCTTCGAGCGCGACGAGCAGCCCAAGGCCATCGGCATCTGGGCCGGCGGCGTCGGCCTCGCCATCGCCATCGGCCCGATCACCGGCGGCGCCCTGCTCGACCACTTCTGGTGGGGCTCGGTCTTCTTCGTCAACGTGCCGATCGTGATCATCGCGCTCGGCCTGATGCTCTGGCTGGTCCCCGACTCGCGCGACCCCAACCCGGGCCGCCTCGACCCGATCGGCGTCGTCCTGTCCGTCGTCGGCCTGGTGCTGCTGGTCTACGGCATCATCAAGGGCGGCCAGCTGGCCGACTTCACCGACCCGACCGTGCTCGCCACGATCGCCGCCGGCGTCGTCGTGCTCGCCGCCTTCGTCGTCTTCGAGAAGCGCAGCGACCACCCGTCGCTGGACGTCAGCTACTTCAAGAACAAGGTGTTCTCGGCCGCCATGGCCGCCATCGCGCTGGTCTTCTTCGCGCTGATGGGCGTCACCTTCTTCTCCGTCTTCTACACCCAGAGCGTGCGCGGTTACTCGCCGCTCAAGTCGGGCCTGCTGATGCTGCCGCTGGCCGCCGCGCAGATGATCTTCGCGCCGCGCGCCCGCCTGGTGGTCCAGCGGTTCGGCAACAAGGCCACCACCACCGTCGGCCTGGTGGTGATCGCGGGCACGCTCGCGACCTTCGCCACCTTCGACGCCGACACCCCGATCTGGCTGCTGGAGGTCATCTTCTTCCTGATGGGCACCGGCATGGCGCACATCATGACGCCGACCTCGGTCGTCATCATGCAGGCGCTGCCGCGCGAGAAGGCCGGTTCCGCCTCCGCGCTGAGCAACACCTTCCGCCAGGTCGGCGGCGCCCTCGGCATCGCCGTCCTCGGCTCGGTGCTGGCCACCGCCTACCGCAACGGCATCGAGGACAAGCTCGGCCCGCTGCCCGCCGCCCTGCGCGACAAGGCCGGCGACTCCATCGAGGCCACTCTCGGCATCGCCGAGAAGCTCGGCCCCCAGGGCAAGCTCCTGGTCGGCCCGGCCGACGACGCCTTCCTGCACGCCATGCACGTCACCGCCCTGTGGGGCACCGGCGTCGCCCTGATCGGCGCCCTGGTCACGGCCCTGTTCCTGCCGGGCAGGCCGAAGCAGGACGAGCGGCGCGACGAGGAAGCGGAACTGGTCGCCGCGATGGACTGAGACGCCGGCCACACGGCCGACGACCCGGTGTCCACCGAGGCTCAACGGGGGGAGGAGGCGGCTGCGGGACAATTCCCGCAGCACACCGAGAGGACGGAATGACGTGAGCCTTGCCGACAACCAGCCGGGCGCGGCCGGCCCCGCCCGGGGCCGGCCCCGCAGCGAGGCCGTGGAACAGGCCATCCTGGAGGGCGTGATGCAGCTCCTGGAGGACGGCGTACCGCTCGCCGAGATCTCCATCGAGCGCATCGCCCGCACGGCAGGGGTCGGCAAGGCCACCATCTACCGCCGCTGGAGCGGCAAGGAAGAGCTGTTCGTCGACGTCCTGCGCGCCGCCGAACCGCCCGACCCCGAGCTCCCCGGCACCTCCATGCGCGACGACCTGATCGTCCTGCTGGAGTCCCTGCGCCGGCGCGGCCTGGTCAGCCGCGCCTCCGCGATCCTGCACAACGTCTACGTGCAGATGAAGTCCAGCCCCCGGATCTGGGCGGCCTACCACGCGAGCGTCGTCGCGCCGCGCCGCGTCCTGATGCTGGAGGTGCTCCGGCGCGGGCAGCGCGACGGCGAGCTGCGCACCGACATCGACCTCGAACTGGCCAACGACATGTTCGTCGGCGCCATGCTGGTGCGCACCACCATGCGTCCCCAGGGCGACCTCCCCGAGGACCTGGCGGAGCGGATCGTCGACGCGACCCTCGAAGGGCTACGCCCCGTCAGCTCCGGTACGAGATCGCACTAATGTGCCCGTTCTGTCACAGACGCCCGCCACCGGGCGCCTGACCGGAACTCCCCGCACCGCCTGTTCGTCCTCGTCTTGCGTACGGCCGTCATGGGACGGCGGAACGGAGCCGATCATCCCCTAGGGTCGAACCCAGGGGGGCGAACGGTGTGCACGGCAGGCAGTGAGGCAGACGGTATGGCGCAGCAGGCGTACATGACGGAGACGGCTGACGGCGGTTCGGGACCCGAACGCCCGGGGTCCCGGCTGCGGCGTCTGATGCACCGTCTGATCGCTCCCTGGCGGGGCGACGCGGGCATCTGGCGCCGGGGCGCCGTCCTCGCCGGGGCCGCCCTGCTCCTCGCGCTGGTGATGCTGCTGCACGCGCACGTGCCCAACACCGTGGGCAACCTCGGCAGCCTCACCGAGACCTTCCTGCCCTGGCTCGGCGTGTTCGTGCCGGTCCTGCTGCTGCTCGGCCTGTGGCGGAAGTCGGCGATCACGCTCATCGCCGTACTCCTCCCGGCGATCGTCTGGCTCAACCTCTTCGGCGGGCTGCTCACCGACAAGTCGAACGGCGGCGGCGACCTGATGGTGGCCACGCACAACGTCAACGCCGACAACCCCGACCCGGCGGGCACCGCCCGTGAGGTGGCCTCCTCGGGCGCCGACGTCCTCGCGCTGGAGGAGGTCCCCGCCGGCAAGGTCCCGGTCTACGCGCGGGCGCTCGCGCCGACGTACAAGTACCACGCGGTCGAGGGCACGGTCGGGCTGTGGAGCAAGTACCCGATGAGCGGCGTGCGGGCCGTGGACATCAAGCTCGGCTGGAAGCGGGCGATGCGCGCCACGGTGGCCACGCCCGAGGGTCCGGTCGCGGTGTACGTCGCCCACATGCCCTCGGTCCGGGTGAAGCTCAAGGCCGGGTTCACCGCGCGGCAGCGGGACACCAGCGCCGACGCGCTCGGCGAGGCCGTCGCCGACGAGACCCTGCCGCGGGTCGTCCTGCTCGGCGACCTCAACGGTACGATGAACGACCGCTCGCTCAACGGCGTCACCTCCCAGCTGCGCTCCACGCAGGGCGCGGCGGGCAGCGGCTTCGGGTTCAGCTGGCCGGCGTCGTTCCCGATGGCGCGGATCGACCAGATCATGGTCAAGGGCATGGCCCCGGAAAGCAGCTGGACGCTGCCGCGCACAGGCAGCGACCACCTCCCGGTGGCGGCCCGTGTGAACCTGGACACGCGCTCGTAACCTGCTGGAATAGCGGGCCTGGGAGACTTTGTTCATCAGCTGAACAATTCAGCTGCTCCCCCCTTCGCTTTTGAAAGGCACAGGCCCCTCCATGCCCCTGGCCCTGCTCGCCCTGGCCGTCGGCGCTTTCGGTATCGGCACCACCGAGTTCGTGATGATGGGACTGCTCCCGGACGTCGCGGACGACCTGCACGTCTCCATCCCGGCCGCCGGCCATCTGGTCTCGGCGTACGCGCTGGGCGTCGTCGTCGGCGCCCCGCTGCTGGCCGCCGCCACGGCCCGGATGTCCCGGCGCACGGTCCTGATCGCGCTGATGGCGCTGTTCGTCGCGGGCAACGCGCTGTCGGCGTGCGCCCCCGGCAACGGCTCCCTGCTGGCGGCCCGCTTCGTCAGCGGCCTGCCGCACGGGGCGTTCTTCGGGGTGGGCGCCGTCGTCGCGACGAACATGGTCCCGCCGGAGCGCAAGGCCCGCTCGGTGTCGCTGATGTTCCTCGGCCTGACGGTCGCCAACATCGCGGGCGTCCCGGCGGCCACGCTGATGGGCCAGCACCTGGGGTGGCGCGCGACGTTCCTGGGCGTGAGCGCGATCGGCCTGGTGGCGATCGCCTCCCTGGCCTTCCTGATCCCCCGCGACCACACGCACGCCCCCTCGACGGGCCTGCGCGGCGAACTGGCCGCGCTGCGGTCCCTGCCGGTGTGGCTGGCCCTCGGTACGACGGTGGCGGGCTTCGGCGCGCTGTTCGCGGCGTACAGCTACGTGACGCCGATGCTGACCGGGGCGGCGGGGTACGCCGAGACGAGCGTGACCCTGCTGCTGGCGCTGTTCGGCGTGGGCGCGACGGCGGGCAATCTGCTGGGCGGCCGGCTGGCGGACCACTCGCTGCGCGGCACCCTCTTCGGCGGTCTGGCCTCCCTCGCGGCGGTCCTGGTCCTGTTCCCGCTGCTGATGCGGACGGAGTGGAGCGCGGCGCTGGCGGTGACGCTGCTGGGCACGGCGGCGTTCGTGACCGGTTCCCCCCTTCAGCTGATGGTGATGGAGAAGGCCTCGGCCGCCCCCTCGCTGGCCTCCTCCGCCAACCAGGCCGCCTTCAACCTGGCCAACGCGGGCGGCGCCTGGGTGGGCGGGCTCACCCTGGCGGCGGGCTGGGGCACGACCTCCCCGGCCCTGGCCGGAGCGGCGCTCGCGGTGCTCGGCCTGGGCGTGGCGGCGGCGGCGTACACGGTGGACCGCCGCCGGGCGACTCCGTCGACGGGACGGGTGGTCACCACGCACGTGCCGGAGGGGGCGACGGCGGTGCACCGCTGACGTCCCGTTTTTCCGGCCGGCCCGCCCCGACCTGGGCCGCGAGGCCGGGGCGGGCCCGCTCCCCGCGGATCAGGCGTAGGTCAGGCTGATCTGCCGGTCGTTGATCGTCCAGTGCTGGCCGCGGTCGAAGCCGTCGCACTGCCGGGTGCGGACCTCGGGGGTGTTCCAGGTGTTCGCGAGGCAGTAGCCGGACGCGTGGGTCAGGCTGATCTGCTGGCCGCGGACGGTCCAGTGCTGGCCGCGGTCGAAGCTGTCGCAGCGCCGGGTGCGGACCTCGGGGGTGTTCCAGGTGTTGGCCAGACAGTAGTCGGGGGCGTAGGTGAGCTTGATCATGTCTCCGTCGACGGTCCAGTACTGGCCGCGGTCGAAGCTGTCGCACTGCCGGGTGCGCACCTCCGGGGTGTTCCAGGTGTTGGCGAGACAGTAGTTGCCCGCGCGGGCGTCGGAGCCCGGTTCCGCGGCCGTGGCGCTGACGGCCGGCAGGAACGAAGCCGTCAGCGCGACGATCGCCGCGGCGACGGTCTTGCGCAGTCCGAGGGTCATGAGGCATCACCTTTCACACCAGCGGGTTGAGCGACCCACAGGCTGGGCCGATGCGTTGTTTTCCAGCCCATCGGGCGACAAACGGTGACACGCCCCATGTCACCCGAACAGCTCTGAATCGTCATTCAGCCGTGTGAACCCCCGGCGCCCTCCGGCTCACCTCTCGAAGGCCCCGCACCGGCCGGCCAGGCCGGCCGGCTCCCGGTCCGGCACCAGCTCGCACCAGACCGTCTTGCCGCCCGGCCCCTGCTCCACCCCCCATCGGTCCGCCAGCGCGGAGACGAGGACCAGCCCCCGCCCGCCCTCCGCGGTCTCCGCCGCCGAGCGCACGGTGGGCACGGCGCACGGGTCCGGGTCCGTCACCTCGACGCGGACCCGGCCCGGTTCGGCCGCGCCGAGCACCCTGATCCTGACCGGCGCTCCCTCGCCGACGTGCTCGACGACGTTGGTCAGCAGTTCGGTGGCGCACAGGCGGACGTCGTAGTCGTACTCCCGCAGCCGGTGACGCACCTCCGGCACGGCCCTCGGTGTCGCCCGCACGTGCAGTTCGACGGGCCGCGTCACTCGCCCGCCGCCTTCCTGAGCACGGCGGCGAGCGCCCGCGCCGTGGTCGTGTTGCAGTTGCCCAGCGCGAGGAGCCCCGTGGTCTCGCCGTACCTGGCCGCAAAGCTCGGCAGGTGGAGGCCGAGGGACGGCAGCGTGATGCCGTGCAGGGCGAGGGCCGCGCGCAGTTCCTCGACGCAGAGGGTGACGTCGTAGGCCGTGGGGGAGTGGTCCGACATGAAGTTGCTCTGCCTTCTGTGCGTTGCGTGACGAACACCTCACAGAGTGTCGCCCGGTTCGCTACCGTGGAAGCGGTTTCGCGTCCACGACGCGAACAGCGGAATCAGCACGGTGAGTTACGGCGGTGAGCGCGTGGTTCGGCGTAAGGACATCGACGGCTCGATGAGCGTCCCGACCTTCTACGGCAAGGAGCTGCGGTGGAAGCGGGAGGCGGCGGGCCTGTCGCTGGAGGCGTTCCTGGAGGGCAGCTTCTACGGCAAGTCCTACCTGAGCGACATCGAGCACGGCCAGCGCCGGATGCCACTGGACCTGGCGCGGCACGCGGACCGGGTGCTGGGGACGGACGGGTTCTTCGAGAGGCATTGCGAGGATGTGCGGAAGGCGAGGCGGGCCGGGCACGCCGAGTACTTCGAGAAGGTCCTGGAGGCGGAGAAGTATGCCCTCACTATCGAGGAGTGGTGCCCAACGCTCCTCCCAGGGCTGCTTCAGACCCCGGCCTACGCGCGGTCCGTGATCCTGGCCGGTCTTCCCCTGTCACCCGACGCCGAGGTGGACGAGAAGGTCAGCGGTCGAATGGCGCGTGCTGAACTCTTCGAGGTGGACCACCGAACGCCCGAGTATTGGGTGATCCTGCACGAGTCGCTGATCACCGATCCGATTCTGACGGACCAGGGGATGGCCGAACAGCTGCACCGAATCGTGGAGTTGGCTGAACGGCGCCGGATCACTCCGCAGATCGTTCCGCGGATGCGCGCGGCGTACCCCCTCATGGCCGCCTCCGTCATGAGTATGACCTTCGCGGACGCCCCACCGCTTATCTACATGGAGGCGTCCCACAGCGGAGGCACTGTCGATGATCCGGCCCTCGTGGCGCAGTACCGCAAGGCATACGATCGCCTCAGGGCCGTGGCGCTGTCCCCGGACACGTCCCTCGCCATGATCAAGGCTGCGACGGAGGATTACCGAAATGGCAAGCAACCAGACCGACTTGAATGAAGCCATCTGGTTCAAGAGCAGCTACAGCAACGAAAGCGGCGGTAACTGCCTCGAAGTCGCCGACAACATCCCCGGCCTCGTCCCCGTCCGGGACTCCAAGGTCCCCCACGGCCCCGCCCTCCTCCTCTCCGCCACCGCCTGGGCGCCCTTCGTCGCCTCGCTGAAGTAGAACTCCGTCCGGGGTACGTCCGGGTGCCTCCCTGGCCGGTCGAGGGCACGCAGTCCATCTTCCAAGGGGCGGCACCAAGACGGGGATGTCGCGGCAGCCCTGGAACGGGCGAAGCGAGCCGGGTGTCAGGTGGTGAAGAACGGACACCGATGGGGCTGGGTGGTGTGCTGTTAGGCGAACGCATCGATCGTTTCGTCCGGGAGCACCAGCACTGAAAGGACCCGCCGCCGTGCCAGAGTGGAGCTTCACCCTCCTGGTCAACCAGCCTCTCACCGCCGAGCAGGCGGATGTCTTCGACCACTGTGACGCCTTCGCGGACGGGTCCGTCTCCTACACACTGGGCCCCGAGAACCCAGGAGACTTCGCGCGTGTTCCGGATGCGAGCGCGCTGAGGGAACTGTCGTGCGACATCGACGCTCCGACGCTCCTGGACGCCGTCGCCCAAGTGGCCCGCGACCTCCGACTCGTTCCCGGCCTGAGGGCGGTCGGTGTCCGGTACGACGACATCGTGACCCTGGAGGAGGCCACCCAGCGCTCCGGACGGGAGTTGTCCCGGCGGCCGGAGGAGTCCGCCGGGTTTCCGGCCCCCGAACCAGGCGTGGGGGGAACGGAGTTCTACTCCTGGCGCAAGATCGCCGCATGGCTGGCCCGCATCGGCGACGACGTGCCCGAGACGCCCCCGGACCTCCGCGTCGCCGATCTGGCCCTTCGCCTGGCCGATGCCCTCGAAGGCGTCGACGTACCTCCGGGCGTGCTGCGTGCCCTGGGCCTCCCCGCCACCTGACCGTGCCTCCCGTCCCGGTGGGCACTCCGGGGGTTTGGCAGGGTTTCGTAAAGACGCCGGTCGAGACCCAACCCGACCCACCGGCCCACCCATCTGAAGGACCAGCGAGGCGCAATCGGGCGCTTTGGGATCGAAGCGGGTCTCGCCGGACGCCGGGGGACCCAGGGGAGGGAAGTCCATGAACGGGACGAAGAAGACGAGGGCGCGGGGCGTCCGGGGGGCCGTGATCGGCGCGCTGGGGCTGGCCGCGGTGACGCTGGCCGCCGTGCCGGCGTTCGCCAAGGGGGACGTGGAGATCACGGCACCTCGGACGGCGCACGTCGGCAAGACGTTCACGATCACCGCGCACGGCGACGACGACAGCGCCGGCTACCTGCACCAGCTGTGCCTGGAGGAGCGCGCCGGCAAGCAGCCGTGGCACCAGGAGAACTGCACCACCGCGGCCAAGGCCGGCGCGCGGCTCACCGCGCACGGCTCCGCCGCGCACCGCGGCGACCTGCAATTCCGTGCGGTGCTCTACGGCTTGAAGGACAAGCACGACCGCCACCCCGTGCGGCTGCACGCCTCCGACGTCGTCACGGTCCACGTCCGCTAGCCCCGGACGCGGCACGGAAACCGGCCACCGGCCGCGGCGAGCCCGCGCCGGTGGCCGTCCCGCGCGGACGGACTGTCACAGGCGGCTGGCACTCTGGACCCGTGCTGATACACGGTTTCGAGAACGCTCCCCTCGTCGACGGGGAGGAGCTGCCGGCGCTGCCCGGGTTCTGGGCGGCGTACCTGCTGTGGCTGAGCCAGACGGAGGAGTACGACCCCGTCCCGGAGTGGTTCGGTGCCGATGGTGCCGACACCGACGCCGCGTGGCTCGCGCTGACCGACGAGGACCGGTGGCCGGTGTTCCGGATTCCCTTCGGCGGCGGCCACACCGCGGTGGTCCTCGGCTGCAACATCCCCGACGACCCGGGCACGGAGTACCTCGTCACCCACCCCGAGTGGGACCGCACCGGCCACCTGGCCTCCGTCGGCGGCCACCAGGCCGGGCCGGGCCTGTCCTGGCGGGAGCTGGTCCACATCGCCCGCACCCCGGACCACGGCGCCCCGGGAATCCACGCGGAGCACGCGCGCCTGCTCCTCCTGCTGCCCGCCCTCGGCGACCAGGACCTGCCCGAGGAGGCCGCGGACGTCGTCGCCGACGCGCTGGAGCGGGCGGGCATCCCCGCCGAACTGGCCCCGGGCCTCGCGGAGGCACTCCTCGCGGACCACCCGCTGTGGGAGCCCGCCGCGTGGACGCCCTCCGCCGCCTCGCCCCTCTCGGGCGGCCAGGAGTCCTTCCTCGGCATCCTGCACTGCGACGAGCCGATGAGCCCGCGGTGCGGCGTCCGCCTCGCCCAGGGCATCACCCGCGAGCAGAACGACCGGCTGGCCCGCGCCCTCGGCACCTGGCCCGCCGGCTGACCCGCCGACGCGAAGGGGGCGCGGGGCCCGCCAGGACCCCACGCCCCCTTCCGCCCGGCCGGTCAGGCCCGGCGGCAGCGTGTCAGTGCTGCTTCTGGGCGCTCTTCGTGAACGACGTGACGTAGCCGTCCGCCGGGGAGCCCACGCCCGTCACGTCGTCGTAGCCCTTGGTCGCGGACAGCGAGCTGTCCTTGCCGAGGCTGCGGACGGAGTAGAGCAGGCCCTTGCTGTCGTCCACGCTGTTGGCGTAGTCGACGCGGACGACCGCGAGGCCGTGGCCCGTCGGGTTGTCCGTGACGTCGTGGTAGACGCCCTTCTCACCGAACTTGGCGTAGATCGACGGGTTGGCGAAGCCGATCGCCGCGCCGCCGCGCGCCTCCTGCGCCAGGGCCTGGACACCCGCGATGGTCGGCGCGGCCAGCGAGGTGCCGCCGATGCGGTACTCGCTGTACTGCTGCGACCCGTCGGGGAAGGTCTGGGTCTGGCCGACCAGGAAGCCGGTGTTCGGGTCGGCGATGGCCGCGATGTCCGGGACGACGCGGTTGCCGGAGGCGTTGTTCGCCTTGGCGAGCGCGTCCGGGACGACGCCCTTCTGGTAGTACGGCTCGGCGACCGTGCTGCTGGTGCCGCCGCCCGCACCCGAGTTGAAGGTGCCGGGGAAGTTCGTCCAGCTCGTGCCGTCCGCGGACAGGGTCGCCTTCTCGGTGCCCCAGCCGGTCTCCCACAGGTACTTGTCGTTCTTGCCGACCGCGAGGGACGTACCGCCGACGGCGGTCACCCAGGCGGAGTTGGCCGGCGTGTCGACCTGCTTCACACCGGTGTTGGCGACCTGGTCGCCGTCGTCACCGGAGGAGAAGTAGAAGCCGATGCCCTGCACCGCGCCCAGCTGGAACACCTGGTCGTAGGCGGCCGCGAGGTCCGGCGTCTGGTTGGCCTCCACGTCGCCCCACGAGTTGGAGACGATGTCGGCCAGGTGGTTGTCGACCACCTTGCTCAGCGAGTCGAGCAGGTCGTCGTCGTAGCAGGACGCCGCACCGACGTAGGTCACGTCGGCGTCCGGCGCGACCGCGTGCACGGCCTCGACGTCGAGGGTCTCCTCGCCGTACCAGCCGGCGGCACCGCACTCGTCCGTCTTGGTGTACGCGTTCGGCAGCACCTGGTGCAGCTGGCTGGTCTTCCACGCCTTGTCGCCGTTGTTCGCCGCGTACTTGCCGGCGTCGTAGGCGATGGTCGGCGAGGCGTAGGCGTCGGTGATGGCGACGCGGACGCCCTTGCCGGTGTACTTGCCGGCACCGTAGGCGGCGCGCAGCTGCTTGCCGGTGTAACCCTTGACGGCGTACGGCTGCTTCTGGCCGTACGCGCTCGGCAGCGTGCTCGCGATGTTGGAGCCGTAGTACGTGGAGAACGGCCCGGCGTTCTTGAACACGGCGTCCGGCGGCGGCAGCGTGTCGTCGTGGTTCGCCTTGTGCGGGGCGCTGTCCAGACCGGTGACGGTCAGGACGGTGCCCTTCAGGGCGGCCGGGACGGAGGCCGTCTGCGCCGGGGCGCGGTAGGTCTTCGAGCCCTTGGCGAAGTTGTGCAGCTGGGTGCCGAACGCCTTCTCGGCGGCGGCCACGTCACCGGAGACGGCGACGTAGTGCTGGGTGACCTCGGTGACCTTCAGACCGGACGCCGTCAGCCAGGACTTGACGGCCGCGACCTGGGCCTTGGTGGCGCCGAAGCGGGACTGGGCCTGCTTGGCGCTCAGGTACTTGCCGTACTGGGGCGAGCTGGGGTCGGACACGGCCTTCGCGTAGGCGGCGAGGCCCGACGCGTCCTTGCCGGCGAGGTAGACCCGGGCCTTGACCTGGGCGCCGTTCGAGGTGGCGCCCTTGTCCGCCTTGGCGGTGGCCCACAGCGGCTTGGTGCCCTTCAGTACGTCACGAGCGGGGCTGTCCGCGGCGTGGGCCGCGGGTATGCCCAGCGCCAGCGCACCGGCGATCATGGGCAGTGTCGCTGCCATGCTCACGGCGCGCGTCTTGGCGCGGTTGGATCTCATAGAACCCCCTGCGATGCGATACGCATGCACGTAGTAGGTAGGTGCATCGCGGCTCCGTGCGCCGGCCCGCGGCGGTGGTGTCGGCCGGCGAATGGATCACACGATGGGGGCAACTCTGGCCGATGAACCGTTCATGCCAGGGGAACGTAATGGTCAAGAGAAACTCAAGTAACCGTTACGCAGGGGGATTTGGGCAGTTTTTCCTTACGGCTGTGTTACGAACTGACTTGTTCCCTGGTCACGGAAGCGGTTCGGCACCGCGCTCCTTGAGCATCCCGGCCATCACCTGGAGCTCCGACTGCTGCGCGTCGACCATGCCCTGGGCCAGCCGTTTCTCCACGCCCACGGTGCACTTGGCGACACAGCCCTCCGCCATGTGGATGCCGCCCTTGTGATGGTTCGTCATCAGCTGGAGGTAGAAGATCTCGGCCTGCTTCCCGCTGAGCGTCCGCAGCTTCTCCAGCTGGGTGTTGGTCGCCATGCCGGGCATCAGCGAACCGTCCTTCGCGGTGACCATGCCGCCCATGCCCATCCAGGTCATCGGCGGATCGGCCGACACCTTCGGCAGCCCCCACAGATCGAGCCAGCCCAGCAGCATCCCGCGCTGGTTGGCCTGCGTCTGCGCGATGTCGTAGGCGAGCCGCCGCACGTCCTCGTCCTTCGTGCGGTCCCGCACGATGTACGACATCTCGACGGCCTGCTGGTGGTGCACGGCCATGTCCCGCGCGAACCCGGCGTCCGCCGAGTCCGCGCCCGGCGTCCTCGGCGCCGCCGGGCCGTCACCGGAATCGGCGACCGCGTACGTGATCCCGCCGGCCGCGACGAGCGCCGCCGCCGCGGCACCCGCCGCCCAGCCGATGACGCGCCGGCTCACTTCATCACTCCACCGGTGCAGGAGGCGCCCGGCTCGGGCGTCTGCGGCCCCTGGACGAAGTCCGAGAAGAACTTGTCCACTTCGGGGTCCTTCGCGCTCTTGACGGCCACCTGGTGGCCCCACGCGGACAGGATCAGCGGCGCGGACTGGCTCTCGTACGGGCTCATCAGCGAGTACGGCGTCTGCTTCACCTTCGCCGCCAGCGCCTCGACATCGGCCTTGCTCGCCTTGTCCGTGTACGTCACCCAGACCGCGCCGTGCTCCAGCGAGTGCACCGCGTTCTCGTCGTGCAGCTGCTGGTTGTAGACGTCGCCGTTGCAGTCGGCCCACACCGGGTTGTGGTTGCCGCCGACCGGCGGGTGCATGGGGTACGACACCTTGGTCGTCACATGGGTCCGCGCCAGCGTGCCCTTCCAGACGCGCACGCCGTCCTTGCCGGTGGTGAAGTGGCCGGAGTCCCCGGAGCTCTTGCTGTCGACGTTCTTGCCGCTGTCGCCGGCGGCCGCCGCGGAGTCCTTCTTGCCGGAGTCGGAGCCGGAGTCCACGAGGGCCACACCGCCGACCACGAGCCCGGCGACGACCACCACGGACGCGGCGACGATCAGCACCCGGTTGCGGCGCTCGCGGGAGCGCTCGGCGCGCCGCATCTCCTCGATGCGCGCCTTGCGCGCCGCGTTGCTGCTGTTGTTGGCGGAACCCATGAGGCGTTGTCCTTCTGGGGGAAAGGGGCGGACGGGGGGTGGGGCCCGCTGATCGTAATGGCGCGGTGGAGGGCTGCCGTAGACCGCGTGCGACAATCGGGAATATTTGCACCGCGGATGCGTATTATTTACGCTCGCGATATGCGGCTGCTGCGCTCCACCGACCTCGCCCTGCGCATCCTGATGCGCCTCGCCGTCACCACCGATGACACGCCCGCGACCCGCAAGGTCGCCGAGGACATGGGCGTGCCCTACACGCATGCCGCGAAGGTGGTCGCCGAGCTCCAGCACATGGGTCTGGTCGACGCCCGCCGCGGCCGTGGCGGCGGTCTGGCGCTCACCGAGCGGGGCCGTACCGCGTCGGTCGGTGCGGTGGTCCGCAGCTTCGAGGGCGAGGACGAGGTGGTGGAGTGCGAGGGCCCCACCCCCTGCCCGCTGCGCTCGGACTGCCGCCTGCGCGGTGCCCTGCGCCGGGCGCAGGACGCCTTCTACTCCTACCTGGACCCGATCACCCTGGACCAGATCGTCAAGGACCCCACGGGCCCGGTCCTGCTGGGCATCACGATGGGCCCCTCCGGCACCCCTCTCTCCTGAGACCCCGCCGTCGCCCGGCGCGCGGGCAAGGCGAAGGGCCGCCCACCGGTCTCACCGGTGGACGGCCCCCGCGCGGTGTGCTCAGTTGCCCGAGGCGAGCCACAGGTCGGGCCCGAAGACCTCGTAGTGGATGTCGGCCGGGGCCACGCCCTTCTCGATCAGCTGGGCGCGCACGGCGCGCATGAAGGGCAGCGGGCCGCACAGGTAGGCGCGGGTGCCGGAGGCCACCGGGATGCCGGACAGGTCGACCAGACCGGTGCGGGTGCCGGGCTCGGCGTCGCGCTCGTAGAAGAAGTGGGCGGCGCAGTCCGCGAGCTTGCCGGCGTAGGCCTGGTGGTCGTTGCGCAGCGCGTGGTCGGCGGGGGAGCGGTCGCCGTGCACCACGGTGACCGGGGCGTCGTGCCCGTCGGCCGCGAGCGCGGCCAGCATCGCGACCATGGGGGTCACGCCGATGCCGGCGGAGGCGAGCAGCAGGGGCCGCCCGGCGATGTCGTCGAGCACCAGGTCGCCGAACGGCTCCGAGAGTTCGAGCACGTCGCCCACCCGGACGTCGGCGTGCAGGTGGTTGGAGACCTCGCCGTCGGGGGTCGCCCCGCCGTGCACCCGCTTGACGCTGAACTGCCGCACCGACTCGCCGGGGGCGCCGGACAGGCTGTACTGGCGTATCTGGCGGGCGCCGTCGGCGAGCTTGACCCCGACGGAGACGTACTGCCCGGCCCGGAACTCCCGCACCGGGGCGCCGTCGACCGGGCGCACCCGGAAGGTGACCACGTCGGCGGTGTCCTCCTCGCGGCCCACGACCTCCCAGGCGTGCAGCTCCTTGGAGCCGCTCTCCTCGTAGAGGCGCTTCTCGATGGCGATGAGCGCGTTGGCCATCAGCCAGTAGACCTCGGTCCAGGCCTCGGCGACCTCGGGGGTGACGGCGTCGCCGAGGACCTCGGCGATGGCGGCGAAGAGGTGCTCGTGGACGACCGGGTACTGCTCGGGCACCACGCCCAGGGAGGCGTGCTTGTGGGCGATGCGGCTCAGCATCACGTCCGGACGCTCGTCCGGGTGCTGCACCAGGTGGCCGGCGAACGCCGCGATGGAGCCCGCGAGCGCCGACTTCTGGGCGCCGGAGGCCTGGTTGCCCCGGTTGAACAGGTCACGCAGCAGCTCCGGGTGCGCCGCGAAGAGGCGCGAGTAGAAGCGGTCGGTGATCTGTTCGATGGCCGCGCCCACGGCGGGGAGGGTGGCGCGGACGATGGCGGCGGACTGCTCGGACAGCATCGCGGACTCCTTGACGATCTCGACTGGTCAAACGCTATGGAAATTTGCATCTTGGATGCAAATTAAATGGGCGTGTTCTGCCTCACTCCGTCACCGGGCCCGGCCATGACGTATCCCGGCGCAGGCAGGCAAGATGGGCGACAGGGCAGTACACCTGCCGTAGAGGAGGCGTTCAGAACGCGGACGCCGGGGCGATCAAGGTCCGCAACACGCACGAAACGCGGTTGTGGTGGGATGCTCCTGACCAGCAAGGATGGGGAATCGGAAGATGGACAAGCAGCAGGAGTTCGTGCTCCGGACCTTGGAGGAGCGCGACATCCGGTTCGTACGCCTGTGGTTCACGGACGTGCTGGGCTTCCTGAAGTCCGTGGCGGTGGCCCCCGCCGAGCTGGAGCAGGCCTTCGACGAGGGCATCGGCTTCGACGGCTCGGCCATCGAGGGCTTCGCCCGCGTCTACGAGTCCGACATGATCGCCAAGCCGGACCCGTCCACCTTCCAGATGCTGCCGTGGCGCGCGGAGACGCCCGGCACGGCCCGGATGTTCTGCGACATCCTGATGCCGGACGGCTCCCCCTCCTTCGCCGACCCGCGCTACGTCCTCAAGCGCGCCCTGGCCCGCACCTCCGACCTGGGCTTCACCTTCTACACCCACCCGGAGATCGAGTTCTTCCTGCTGAAGGACCGCCCGCTGGACGGCTCCCGCCCGACCCCGGCCGACAACTCGGGCTACTTCGACCACACGCCGACCAGCGTCGGCATGGACTTCCGCCGGCAGGCGATCACCATGCTGGAGTCGATGGGCATCTCGGTGGAGTTCTCCCACCACGAGGGCGCGCCGGGCCAGCAGGAGATCGACCTGCGCTACGCGGACGCCCTCTCCACGGCCGACAACATCATGACCTTCCGCCTGGTCATGAAGCAGGTCGCGCTGGAGCAGGGGGTCCAGGCCACCTTCATGCCCAAGCCGTTCTCCGAGCACCCGGGCAGCGGCATGCACACCCACCTCTCCCTCTTCGAGGGCGACCGCAACGCGTTCTACGAGTCGGGCGCGGAGTACCAGCTGTCCAAGGTCGGCCGCTCCTTCATCGCCGGCCTGCTCAGGCACGCGGCCGAGCTCTCGGCGGTCACCAACCAGTGGGTCAACTCCTACAAGCGCATCTGGGGCGGCTCCGAGCGCACGGCCGGCGCGGGCGGCGAGGCCCCCTCGTACATCTGCTGGGGCCACAACAACCGCAGCGCCCTGGTCCGCGTCCCGATGTACAAGCCCGGCAAGACCGGCTCGGCCCGCGTCGAGGTCCGCTCCCTCGACTCCGGCGCCAACCCCTATCTGGCCTACGCGGTCCTGCTGGCCGCCGGCCTCAAGGGCATCGAGGAGGGCTACGAACTGCCGCCGGGCGCCGAGGACGACGTCTGGGCCCTCTCCGACGCCGAGCGCCGGGCCATGGGCATCGAACCCCTCCCGCAGAACCTCGGCGAGGCCCTCACCCTCATGGAACGCAGCGACCTGGTGGCCGAGACCCTGGGCGAGCACGTCTTCGACTTCTTCCTGCGCAACAAGCGGCAGGAGTGGGAGGAGTACCGCAGTGAGGTGACCGCGTTCGAGCTGCGGAAGAACCTGCCGGTGCTGTAGGGGAAGGTCAGGGCGGGTTTCCCATTGATTCGACGGGTGGGGCCGATGGTCGTGGACCGTCGGCCCTGCCGTCTCTCACTGAACCTGGGCCGTCCGGCGCCGGAGCGGTGCCCTCGAGAGTAGCGACGAGCGTGCGGCGCCTGACATCACCGGCTGACACCAACAAGGACGAACAGCAGCGGTCGGCGTCGGACCTCAGTGGACGATCGCCCGGGCGCAGGCGCGGTTGGTCGTCATTGACGGACCGCTGGCCGACCCCCGCCGCCTTGACCCAGCCGTGATCCATCGATCCGATTCTGAGGTGGCTGCGCTGAGGGCCTGTCCTCGGATTCACCAGAAGTGAGATCGTCCCCGATCGCGGCCGAGAAGTCTCCGGATCAGCAAGTACGTGCCCACGGCAATCAAGGTCGCCCCCAAAAGGATCAAGGCCACCCCGATAGTGATCAAGGATGTCCCGATAAGGACCAGAAGTGCCCCAAGCAGGACCAAGAGCGTCCCGATAATGAGGAGAAAGATCGCGAGGACGGTCACGGTTGTCTCCTGTCCTCCCTCCCGCTCTGCCTCCTTCCCTGCTCCCGTGGGAACACACCGCCTCACGCTCACTGACGGCTTGCCGCGGACACGAGGTCGGCTGCTTCGGGACGAAGAGGTCGGCGATGGCACCACCGGGCCGTCTGTGGGCCGTCGAAGGGTGGCCCGCAGTGACCGACAACGACCAACGATGGCCCTTCGATCGCAGGTCAGCCCTGCGTCGGTACTGATTCCGTGAGGTCGCTGCCCCGGCCGCAGGCCCGGTCCGGGGCGGGCGTCAGCGCCCCACGATGCCCCCGTATTTTTCACACACCCCCCACATGGCGGATGATGATCTTCTGTTCGCAATCTCAGGGGGGAACATGCGCGCTCGCGGTACCGCCGTGGCGGTCATGGCCATACTCGCGACCACCCTCGTCGGCTGTGGTGGCAGCGGCGAGCCGGGAAAGATTCGGGTGACGGTCACGGAGACCGTGACACCCGGAAGCACGGCCCGGACGGGAAGCGCCACTCCACGGGCGGGCGACGCGAGGCCGGGCAGTGCGGCGCTGAGGGAGGTGCGGAAGTTCAGCTCCCCGGGGGACGACGAGTACGAGGCCGCGGCGGGCACCGTCACCGTCCTGTCCTACACGCAGCCCGTCCCCTCACATGTCTCCGCCGCGGAGGAGGTCGGAGCCGCGGGTTACGTGTGGGGAGCGCTGGAAGTGAAGATCTGCGCCACCGATGGCGAGTTCACCACCTCGTCGCAGCCCTGGACGCTGGCGTACGCCGACGGCGCCCGCATCGAACCGAGCAGGACCACCTACGACGACTTCCCCAAGCCCGAGTACATCGAGGACGCCGACGTGACCGCGGGCGACTGTTCACGGGGGAAGATCGTCTATCCCGTGCCGGGCGGCGAGCGACCGGTCGAGGCGATCTACAGCACCGATGACACCCCCGCCATGAAGTGGTCCCTGTCCTAGGGGTTGTCCTCGAACGTCGGTCGGACTGTCCGTCAACTCCTGTCTGTAAAAGGGCAGTTGTCGATGTGATTGGCGACCAGCTCCTACGACTTGCGAATCCGCCAGTACCGCAAGACAGTGATTACAGAGCTTCTTCCTGCATCTACTCGCTCGCGCTTGTTCGAGGCGAGGTACTCCGATGCATACCGATTTAAACCGTTCTCTCTGCGGTCGCCGCTGGCTGGTACGCACGTTCCCCTTCCGCCACGTCCTCGCGGACAGCGTTTTCACCCCAGCGCTGCACGAGCAGTTGACAGCCGAACTGGGTGACCTCCTCGACGCGTCCGGCGGGCACGGGTTCGAGCGGAACATGCGCGGCTTCGAGGCGACAGGGCACGGCTTCCGTCCGGGCTACCGGGGAGCCTTCGACATCTTCTTCTCCGCGGAGTTCCGCCGGCTGATGTCATCCGTTTTCGACGCACCTCTCACATGCGACGTGGATGCGAGCCTGCATCATCACGAGCCGGGCGCCCGAAGCGGCCATATACACAATGACCTCAATCCAGGCTGGTTCCCGGCCCGGCCCCAGGATTCGCCTGACTCCGCCGTGAATCTCTCGGATCCCTCACGCTGCGATTACCGGTTCGGTGAGACCGGGGAAGCCGGGTTGGAGGTAGTGGAGCGGGTGCGCGCCGTGGCGCTCCTCTACTACCTGCACAACGGGCCGTGGGTTCCGGGGAACGGGGGCGAAACAGGACTGTATCTCGACAGGACGGGCCCCGTCGCGGAACCTTTCCTCGTGGCCCCTCCGAAGGACAATGCGCTGCTCGCATTCGAGTGCACGCCTCGGTCTTTTCACACCTACCTGGAGAGCCGTGTGCCACGCAATTCATTGATCATGTGGTGGCACCGTCCCAAGGAGGACGCGGTGGCCCGGTGGGGCGAAAAGGCGATCGTGCCGTGGCTGAGAGGGCAGCGGAAATGACCGACCAGCAATCCCCGGATGACACGAGGGTATGTCTGCTGCTGGGCGCCGGAGGACGACTGGGGCGGAATTTCTGCCGCTACCTCGGCACACGCTATCGCATCGCCGCTGTGTACCACAAAGACGGCGACGGCATCGTGCGGCACCAGGAACGGGTGGTCGATCCTCTCGCTCCGGCGCATCAATCCCCCGACATGCGGACCTATTTCTATCCGATCGTCGCCGACCTGGCCACTCCGGACAGTGCCGAGCGCATCGCCGAACTCGCCCTTGCGGCCTTCGGGCATATCGATCTCATCGTCAACGGCGCCGTGCACTACGATCTGGGCCCCGCCACCTCGGTCGATTTTCTCGAACGTCTCCCTTATCAATTTACCCTCAATGCCGTGCGGCCTCTCCAGGTGGCCGTGGAAGTGTACCGGCAATCCTGGCAGTCGACGCCGGAGGAGAACCGACGTTCCCGTCGGAATGTCATCAACCTGTCCTCGGTCGCCGCTCTCCACGTGTATCCCGACTTGGGCCAGCTCGGCTACAGCTCGTGCAAAGCGGCGCTCATCATGGCGAGCCGGCATTTGGCGTCAGAGCTCGGACCGGCGGGAGTCCGGGTGAATGTCGTCGCCCCCAACACCTTTCCGGCAATCGTCAGCGTCGAGCAGGTGCTCGCGACGGTGTGCGACTTGGATTCCGGATCCGCCACCGGCGAGGTCCGAGTGGTCGATCGAAAATAGAGTAATGCTCGACCTGGATACGAGAAAGAAAGGAGGGTGTGGAACATGTCCAACGGAAACGGCAGCATGGCGCTGTTTGAGGTCCCCGTTCCGGAGCCTCAGGCGCAAGCGATCCAGAACCAGTTGAACCAGTCCGGCCAGCTCTCCAGTCAGATCAGATCGGCCGCTCAAGGCGTCACCGACCCACGGGTCACCGACATCGGTACGGCATTGTCGAACGTATTCAGTTCGATTTCCCAGGGGAAGTCGATGCAGGAGGTGAAGGCCCGCGTCCAAGATCTGCAGAGCTCGCTCGCGAAGAACGGAAACGTCCTCACCACCGCGGCATCCGGGATACTCCAACACGCGCTGGACGCGGAAACCGCGGTCGAGAACGCATTCAATGCGATCGGCAATGTCAACCTCAGCAACTCCTCGACCATCGCTGACGCGCTGAGCGCGATCGTGAACGCGTTCATCGCGATCGGCCGCGTGGCGGTCGACTTGGGAGGCGCCCTCCTGGGGCTGAGCGGTGCCGCTCCGCTCGCAGCGGCCGTCGCCGTTGCCGACACCACCATGCAGCAGTCCGCCGAGACGGTCACGACTGCCGTGAACGCGATTGAGGCCACGTCCGAACCGGGAGAGCCGGGAGAACCAGGGCAACCCGGAGAACCTGGCGAGCCCGGGGAGCCCGGCCAACCGGGGGAGCCTGGGGGGCCTGGAGAACCGGGGGAGCCCGGAGAACCTGGCGAGCCCGGGGAGCCCGGCCAACCGGGGGAGCCTGGGGAGCCCGGACAACCAGGGGAGCCCGGAGAGCCCGGCCAACCGGGAGAGCCCGGAGAACCCGGAGGACCTGGAGAACCCGGAGAACCCGGAGAACCCGGAGAGCCCGGAGAACCCGGAGGACCTGGGGAGCCCGGAGGACCTGGGGAGCCCGGAGGACCTGGGGAGCCCGGAGGACCCGGAGAACCCGGAGGACCTGGGGAGCCCGGAGGACCCGGAGAACCCGGAGAACACGGCTTCGAGCGGAAGCTGGAGGAGTAAGTCGCCCATGAGGCAACGGGGGACGAGATCCGGAGGGGTGGAGAAAGGAACGCCATGAGTTTCGAGAGCGAGTTCACGTTCTGCATGCACGGCGCCGGCTTGCCGACGCCCGCGGAGGCGCTGACCTCTGCCGAAGAGGTGCTTCACTTCCTTGAGGAGTTCCACAACGCCGCCGAGCTCGCCGGGGGAACGGACGTCACGCTGACGGCGCTGGAAGCGGCGGGATTCACCGGGCTCGGCACCGTCGCGGCGGAAGCGGGGGCCGTCACGGCCGCCGCGTACGCCGGCGCGGTCGCCGGGTGTCTGCTGGCCGCGACCGGCAGCACCGTCTGGGACCTGCTGGCGCAGACGGGCACAGACCAGAACCCGGCGGTGGTGCACGACGTCGTCGTGGCGGCCAACGACGCCGGAGTCGCCGTCCCTTCCGAATTCGCGGTCGCCTGAAGGCCGGTGATACGGGGCTACTGCCGCTCGGTGGCAGCCCCGGTTGCGGAGCATTCGGCGCTTGGCAGCCTGGAGTTGGCAGTTTCTGCCCTATGCGCTGACCGGGGGCAACGCCGAGGAGCGCGCCGAGGTCGTCACCGGTCTCGTCCGGGCCGGCTGCGCGACGGGCCGCCGGGAATTCCCACCTCCGCAGGCGCGCGCGTGCTTCCGGGCTTCCGGTACCCGCTACCCGGGCCGGTGCTCACCGGCCCGGGTCGGGCCAGGTGTCCACGAGGGCTCGCAGGTCCGGGTAGCGGGGGCCGGGGACCGGTTCGTCGGCCGGCTCGCCGTTCAGCCAGCACACCCGCTGGGTGCCGCCGTCCCCGGTGTCGAACAGGCAGCACGCTCCGCCGGCGGCGGCGGTGAGGCCGGTGAACACCTCCCGGACGGTGGCCGACCGTTCGAACATGCGGCTCATCGTCGACGTCGCCGCCCAGAACTCCATCGACGCGTAATCGGGGTGCAGCGGGGACTCGAACCGGACCGTCAGATAGACGTACCCGATCGCGACCCGCCCGTCCGCCTCCGGCTCGTGGCCGCAGTGCTCCGCGTACTCGCGCACCACGTCGTCGACGCCGAACAGGAGGGACGTGTCGAGTTCGAGCGTGCCGCCCGCGGAGCAGTCGACCGGCTCGCTCTCGAAGCGGGACGTGAACGGGAGGGCGAGCCGGTCGCCCCCGGGCAGCGTGAGCGCGAGCGGCGGCACGTCACGGGAAGGCGGCGCCAGCCCGGCCAGGTCGGTCAGCGCCCTGGCGACGTTCCGGGGAGGCAGATGGATGTCGTAGCCGTAGGTCAGTCCCATGTCCTCCCCCTTCGCCGGGCCGGACCGCACCTTCTCATGCCCCTGGGGATCGTCGCCCGGGAATTACCGGCCCGGGGCCGTCCGCCCCTGCGACAATCGCGGCACGCCACCGATCCCGAGGGAGTGCCGTGAAGGACGCGACGGAGCTGATCAAGGCCCTGACGGGACTGGCCTGGCCGCTCATGGCGGGCCTGGTGCTGTGGCGGCTCTTCCCGCTGATCAAGGAGATAGCCAGGTCACGGGGGTTCACGATCAAGGTCGGCGAGGCGCAGCTGTCGGTCCAGGAGTACTCGGAGAGCCTGATCCGGACCACGGCCGACATCCAGGGCAGGCTGGCGGCCGTCGGCGCACCGGCGGCCGCGCACACCCTGGACTCGGTGCTCTGGGTGGACGACCGCCCCGAGAACAACGCCACCGAGGTGGCCCAACTCCGCGAGCTGGGCGTCGAGGTCACCTCGGTGAAGTCGACCGACGAGGGGCTGCGGGCCCTCGCCCGCGCCCGTCGCCCCTTCGGCGCGGTCGTCTCGGACCTGAGCCGCAGGGAACGCGGCCGCACCCACCGCGCCGCCGGCCTCGAACTGATCCGGGAACTGCGCGCCCAGGGCGACACGGTCCCGGTCTTCGTCTACGCGACCCCCCGCGCGCTCGCCCAGCGCGCGGAGATCACCGGGGCCGGCGGGGACGGGGTGGCCAGGTCGTCCACGGAACTGTTCGAACTCCTGCGGGGCGTGGGCGAGTTCCCGGCGCGGCGGAGCTGAACCGGCCGCCTCAGGAGGCCCAGATGCCGCTGATGTCCTTGGCGGAGGCCGCGTTGCCCGCGTGCGTGCTCAGGCCCTGCGTGTCCTCCAGGGTGCGCAGCACGTCGTAGTGGTTGTAGGTGGTGGAGCTGGAGGACCCGGCGGTCACCGGCTGGCCGTAGAGCACGGTCGGGATGCGGTTCCCGCTCTTCGAGTCGTCCTCGTCGAAGGTGACCACGAGCAGGCTGTTGTGGGTCTTGGCCCAACTCGCGTAGCCGCCCAGGTTGTTCTTCAGCCAGGTGTCACCGGTGGACACCGAGCAGTCGTGCATGTCGCTGCACAGGTTCGGGGTCACGAACGACAGCTGGGGCAGGGTCGAGTAGTCGGTCGGGAACTGGGCGAAGGTCTTCGCGCTCGACGTCGGCACGTTGCCGAACCCGAACCAGGGGTTGTGCTTGCGCGCGTACGATCCGCTGCTGCACGTGGTCGAACCCTGGCTCGGCAGCGACTCGTTGTAGCTGGCCCAGCTGCGCCCGGCGGCGATCAGCTCCGAGGCCAGGTTGGGGGCGGACGAGAAGCCGGGGGTGTAGCAGCTGTCGTCCGTGATGCCCTGCGTGGCACCGGAGAACAGGTCGAAGTAGTTCGGCTGGCTCGGGTGCGTCAGCGCGTACGACTGGGTGAGATTGGCGCCGCCGGACTTCAGCGAGTTGATGTACGGCGCGCTGGAGGACCCGATGACCTGGCTGTACGAGTGGTTCTCGAAGACCACGACGACCACGTGGTCGGGGCTGGGCACGGCGCCCGCGGCCTGCGCGGCCGCGCCGCCGGGCCCGGCCCACAGGCCGGCCGCGGCGGCGAGGGCGGCGGCGGCCGTCACGACGGTGCGGGCGCGGCGGAACGGGGAACTGCCGGACACATCGACCTCCGGGGGGAAGCGGGGCTGGCGGTACCGACTAAGCATGCACACGCCAAGATTCCCTTCTCCTGCCGTGTCCGAACCCCGCGCGTGAAGACCGGATGAACTACTGGGTACCCCCGCTCCCATGGCGAACATCCTCATCGGCACCTGCGGCTGGACCGACCGCGCCCTCCTCGCCTCCGGCTGGTACCCGCCGGGCCGGCGCGACACCGAGGGCCGTCTGCGCCACTACGCCACCCGCTTCCCCGTGGTGGAGGCGGACTCCCCGTACTACGCCCTGCCCACGGCCGCCACCACCGCCCGCTGGGCCGAGCGCACCCCCGACGGCTTCCGCTTCGACGTCAAGGCGCACGCCCTGCTCACCGGCCACCCGACCCGCCCCGCCGCGCTCCCCGCGGACCTGCGGGGCCGGGCCCGCGACGACGCCCTGCTGGCCGAGGTGTGGTCCCGCTACGCCGAGGCCCTGGAGCCGCTGCGCCGCGCCGGCCGCCTCGGCACGCTCCTCTTCCAGTACCCGCCCTCCCTCACCCCCGGCCCCCGCGCCGAGGCATTCGTCCGCGCGGCCCGTGAACGGGCCCGCGACTGGCCCTTCGCCGTGGAGTTCCGCGACCCCGCCTGGTGGCACAGCGACCGCACCGCCCCCTTCCTCGCCGACCTGGACGCCACCGCCGTGGCCGTGGACACCGTCCGGGGCCTTTCCGGCTCGCTGCCCCCGGACGCGCCCGTCACCACGCCCCGGCTCGGCCTGGTCCGCTTCCACGGCCGCAGCCCGCGCTGGGGCACCGGCACCAAGGAGGACCGCTTCCGCCACACCTATTCCGCGGCGGAACTGGCGGAATGGCTGCCGCGCATCCGCCGGCTGGCCGACCGCACCGACGAACTCCACCTGCTCTTCAACAACTGCTGCGGGGACGCGGCCGTCCGCGCGGCGGAGACGATGCGCACCCTCCTCACCGGCGCGCTGCCGGCCCCGCGAACGGAGATCCGCTCCTTCGAGACGCCTGGGCCGATCTAGCCTTTGTCGACGGCGAGTTCGCCGTTCAGGATCACCATGCGCAGGTCGCGGAGGCCACCGATGTCCGCGGTGGGGTCGGCGTTCAGCAGGAGCAGGTCGGCGCGCTTGCCGGGGGCCACCGTGCCGAGTAGGTGTTCAGGACTGGTGCATGGGGGACGGCCGGGCCGTCCGGGGCCTTGCGGGAGGTCCGGTCACGCCCGCAACCCGTCCACCGCCGCGTCGACCGCCGCCAGGGCCGCGGTCCTGTCGAGCCCCGCCCTCGACACGAGCGACAGACCCTGGACCAGGTAGAGCAGCATCCGGGCCTGGGCCTCGGGGCGGGCGCCGTCCGTGACCTCGCCGGCGGCCTGGGCGCGGCGGAGCGCGTCGGCGACGATGTCGGTGAACCGCCGGTACGAGCGGGTGACGATCTCCGTCGCCTCGCCGTCCTGGGGGACGAGTTCGGCGGTCGTGTTGCCGACCAGGCAGCCCTGCGGCACGCCCGCGTCGGAGACCAGTTCGTCCAGCCGCACGGGATGGGACAGGATCTCGCGCAGGGCGGGCAGGAGCGGGCTGGTGTCGAGCGCGGCGGTCAGGTGCCGCTCGTACACCTCCCAGTAGAGCCTGACGGCTTCGAGGTAGAAGCGGCGCTTGTCGCCGAACGCCCCGTAGAGGCTGCCGCGTTCGACGGCCAGTGCGTCGACCAGGTCCTGGATCGACGTCGCCCCGTATCCCCGGGACCAGAACAGTTCGAGTGCGCGCTCCAGCGTCTGTTCCCGATCGAACTCGCGGGGGCGTCCGGTTCGTGCCACGTGCTTGATCCTACGACTTCTTGACTGGTCGTTCAAGAAGTCGTAGCTTCCTCGGGTACTTCTTGAACGGACGCACAAAAGTCGGCCGCGCAGGCCGGCGTGAAGGGCGAAGCGATGGAATTCGCAGGCAAGAGGGCACTCGTCACCGGGTCCGGCGCGATCGGCGGACTCGGGCACGCGACGGCCAAGGTGCTGGCCGCGGGCGGAGCCGACCTGGTCCTGACCGGCACCGATCCCGAGCGCGGTGCCCAGGTGGTGGAAGACCTCCGCGGGGCCGGGGGCGAGTCCGCCGCGACGGTGCGCTTCGTCGCCGCCGACCTGTCCGACGTGGCGGGCGTGCGACAGCTGGCCGAGGACGCCGGAGCCGTCGACATCCTGGTCAACAACGCGAGCGTCATGACGTTCTCCCCGACCACCGGGCAGGACCTCGCGGACTACGACGCGGCCTTCGCGGTCAACGTGCGTGCTCCGTTCCTGCTCACCGCGCTGTTCGCGGAGAAGATGGCCGCGCGCGGCGGCGGCAGCATCGTCAACGTCAGCTCCACCGCGGCCGGTCTCGGCATGCCGGGCATGGCCGTCTACGGCGCCACCAAGGCGGCGCTCGAATCGCTGACCCGCACCTGGGCGGCGGAATTCGCCGAGTCGAACGTACGGGTCAACGCCGTCGCTCCCGGCCCGATGCGCACCGCGAAGGTGGTCGCGGCGATGGGCCCGGACATGGGGGGCATGGGCCTGACCACCGCGCTCAAGCGCACCTCCGACCCGGTCGAGGTGGCCCACGTGATCGCCTTCCTCGCCGGCGACCGGGCGAGCTACATGACCGGGGCGGTCGTGGCCGCCGACGGCGGCCGCACCGCGATCTGAGGGGGGACAGGACCATGGAACGTCTTGCGGGAAAGCACGCGCTGATCACCGGGGGGACGAGCGGGATCGGTCTGGAGACGGCCCGGGAATTCCTCGCCGAGGGGGCGACCGTCGCCATCACCGGCCGTTCCCGGGAGCGACTGGACGAGGCGGCCCGGCAGCTGGACGGCCCGCTGCTGACCATCGTCAGCGACGCCGGCGACGTACCCGGCCAGGCGGTGCTCGCGGCGCGGCTGCGGGAGGAGTGGCCGAAGCTGGACATCCTGATGAGCAACGCCGCCGACGTCACCCACCTCCCGATCGAGGCATGGACCGAGGAGGCGTTCGACCGGCTCCTCGCGACCAATCTCAAGTCGCCGTTCTTCCTGATCAGAGACCTGCTGCCACTCTTCTCCCGGCAGTCGTCGGTCATCCTCGTCGGCTCGGTCTCCGCGTACATCGGACACGACAACGCGACGGTCTACGGCGCGGCCAAGGCGGGCCTGCTCTCCTACACGCGGGGGCTGACCCATGAGCTGAAGGACCGGGGCATCCGCGTCAACGGACTGAGCCCGGGCCCGACGATCACCAACGTGTTCGCGTCCCTCGGGCCCGAGCGCCGGGCCGCCCTCTACGAGGAACTCCGGCGGACCGTGCCCCTCCACCGCCTCGGAACCGCCACCGAACTGGCGAAGGCGGCGGTCTACCTCGCCTCGGACGAATCCGCGTACACCGCGGGGACCGTGCTGCGCGTCGACGGGGGCATCGGGCAGCTCGCGTACTAGGAGAGGTCTCCGCACGGCGGCGGTCACCGCCACCGTCGCCGTGCCGTGGAAGACGTGCGCCCGCCGACCGGGGCGGCCCTTGGAGGGCTGCCTCCGCCCGGCGGGCGCGGTCTGGACGCCCGGCGTGATCCCGGGCCGCCGGCGCGCACGCGGAGCGCCCCGGACGGGCACCCACGTACTCTCCGGGGGTCGTTCCCCGACCCGTGCCGCCCACGACGCCGAGGGCCGGGTGCCCGCGCGGGGGCGGACCCCGCGTGACGGTCCGCGGCACGCGGTGCCCATGCTGCGCCCATGGCTCCGGACCCGGGCCGACGGGGGCGAATCCGGGGGGCACGGCACCGGCCGTGATCACCACGCGCGGCACCTCCCCCGGCACGGCCCGGCGCGGGCGACTACGCTCCACCCAGGACCAGTGACCCGAGGGGAGCCCCAGAATGACGCCGGGCCGCAGAAGCAGCACCTTCACGCGCCTGCTCCGACACGGCTTCACCGACGCCACCGCCGCCGAGCGGCTGCTGGACACCCCCGAACTGGCCCCCGTCCGCGACGACCCCTTCCTGCTGGAAGCCCTGGGCGCCACCGCCGACCCCGACCTCGCCCTGCACGGCCTGGTCCGCCTCCTGGAGGCCCAGCCCACCCCCGCCGCCCACCGCGAACTCCTCGACACCCTGATCGCGGCCAAGCCCCTGCGGGACCGCCTCCTCGGCGTGCTGGGCGCCTCGGCCGCCCTCGCCGACCACCTCGCCCGCCACCCCGGCGACTGGCAGGCCCTGGTCACCTACGAGTCCCAGGACCTCCACCCCGGCCTCGGCGAGTTCGAACGCGGCCTGGCCGGGGCCACCGACCCCGTCGCCCTGCGCATCGCCTACCGCCGCTGCCTGCTGTCCATCGCCGCACGGGACGTCTGCGGCACCACGGACGTGGCCGAGACCGCCGCCGAACTCGCCGATCTCGCCACCGCCACCCTGCGCGCCGCGCTGGCCATGGCGCGGACCGAGGCCCCGGCCGACGCCGCCGCCTGCCGTCTCGCCGTGATCGGCATGGGCAAGTGCGGCGGCCACGAACTGAACTACGTCTCCGACGTGGACGTGATCTTCGTGGCGGAAGCGGCGGAGGGCACCGACGAGACCAAGGCCCTCACCGCCGCCACCCGCCTCGCCTCCCACCTGATGCGCATCTGCTCGGAGACCACCGTCGAGGGCTCCATCTGGCCGGTGGACGCCAACCTCCGCCCCGAGGGCCGCAACGGCCCCCTGGTCCGCACCCTCTCCTCCCACCTCGCCTACTACCAGCGCTGGGCCAAGACCTGGGAGTTCCAGGCCCTGCTCAAGGCCCGCCCGGTGGCCGGCGACCAGGACCTCGGCCAGGCCTACCTGGACACCCTGCACCCCCTGGTCTGGCAGGCGGCGGACCGGGAGAACTTCGTGGCCGACGTGCAGCAGATGCGCCGCCGCGTCGTGGACAACATCCCGCCCACCGAGGTCGAACGGGAACTCAAGCTCGGCCCCGGCGGCCTCCGGGACGTCGAATTCGCCGTACAGCTCCTCCAGTTGGTGCACGGCCGCGCCGACGCCACGCTGCGCAGCGGCACCACCCTCAAGGCCCTCCAGGCGCTGGCCGCCGGCGGCTACGTCGGCCGGGAGGACGCCGCCCGCCTCGACGAGGCCTACCGCTTCCTGCGCGCGATGGAACACCGCATCCAGCTCTACCGTCTGCGCCGCACCCACCTCGTGCCCAGAGCCGAGGAGGACCTGCGCCGCCTCGGCCGCTCCCTCGGCCTGCGCGTCAACCCGGTCACCGAGCTGACCCGGGAGTGGAAGCGGCACACCTCGGTCGTCCGGCGACTGCACGAGAAGCTGTTCTACCGCCCGCTGCTGGACGCGGTCGCCCAACTCGCCCCCGGCGAGGCCCGGCTGCGCCCCGAGGCCGCCCGTGAACGCCTGGTCGCCCTCGGCTACGCCGACCCCGCCGCCGCCCTGCGCCACCTGGAGGCGCTGGCCTCCGGAGTGACCCGCAAGGCGGCCATCCAGCGCACCCTGCTGCCCGTCCTCCTCGGCTGGTTCGCCGACTCGGCCGACCCGGACGCGGGCCTGCTCAACTTCCGCAAGGTCTCCGACGCCCTCGGCAAGACCCCCTGGTACCTGCGCCTCCTGCGCGACGAGGGCGCCGCGGCGCAGAACCTGGCCCGGGTGCTGTCCGCGGGCCGCCTCGCCCCCGACCTGCTGATGCGCGCCCCCGAGGCCGTGGCGCTGCTCGGCGACGGCGACGGAGCGGGCCTCGCCCCCCGGGGCCGCGCGGCCCTGGAGCAGGAGATCCTCGCCGCCGTGGGCCGCGCCGAGAACGGCGAACAGGGCGTCACCGCCGCCCGCGGGGTGCGCCGCCGCGAGCTGTTCCGCACCGCCGCCGCGGACATCGTCGGCTCGTACGGCACCGAGGCCAGCCCGGTCGAGGCCGACCAGGGCGCCCTGGTGGACCTCGTCGGCGCGGCCGTCTCCGACCTCACCGCCGCCACCCTCGCCGGCACGCTGCGCGCCGTGGTCCGCTCCGGCTGGGGCGACACCCTGCCCACCCGGTTCGCGATCATCGGGATGGGCCGCTTCGGCGGGCACGAACTGGGTTACGGCTCCGACGCGGACGTCCTGTTCGTGCACGAGCCGCAGGAGGGCGTGGACGAGCACGAGGCCGCCGCGGCCGCGGGCAAGGTCGTCTCCGAGATGCGCCGACTGCTCCAGCTGCCCAGTGCCGACCCGCCGCTGCTGATCGACGCCGATCTGCGCCCGGAGGGCAAGTCGGGCCCGCTGGTGCGCACCCTGAAGGCGTACGAGGCGTACTACCGCCGTTGGTCCCTGGTCTGGGAGTCCCAGGCGCTGCTGCGGGCGGAGCCGGTGGCCGGCGACCCGGAACTGGGCCGGCGCTTCACCGAGCTGATCGACCCGCTGCGCTACCCGGCGCGGGGCCTGACCGAGGACGCCGTACGGGAGATCCGGCGGCTGAAGGCGCGGATGGAGTCCGAGCGGCTGCCGCGCGGCGCCGACCCGAGGCTGCACACCAAGCTGGGCCCCGGCGGCCTGTCGGACGTGGAGTGGACGGTCCAGCTGCTCCAGATGAGACACGGCCACGACATCGAGGGCCTGCGCACGACCCGGACGAGGGCGGCGCTGGCCGCGGCACGGGACGCGGGACTGCTGGGCGAGGAGGAGACCGCGATCCTGGACGAGGCCTGGGTGCTGGCCACCCGGGTCCGCAACGCGGTGATGCTGGTCCGGGGCCGCGCGGGGGACACCTTCCCCACCCAGCCCCGCGAACTGGCCGCGGTGGGCCGCTACCTCGGCTACGGCGAGGGCCACGTCGGCGACATGCTGGACGACTACGGCCGTACGACCCGCAGGGCCCGCGCCGTCATGGAGGAACTGTTCTACGACGACCAGCCCTGAGCCGCGCCGGGACGTCAGGCCCGGGCCGGCTCGGGCGCGGGCCCGCCCGCCACCGCCCGCGGCAGGGCGTACGGCACGGCGCCGTACCAGGCGCGGGCCACCAGGAACCCGAACGACAGGCACAGCACGCCCCCCACCGCGTCCAGCCAGAAGTGGTTCGCGGTGGAGACGATCACCAGCAGCGTCAGCGCCGGGTAGAGCAGCCCCAGCACCCGCACCCACGGCACCGACGCCAGCGCGAAGACCGTCAGCCCGCACCACAGCGACCAGCCGATGTGCATGGACGGCATCGCCGCGTACTGGTTGGACATGTGCTTGAGGTCCCCGGAGGCCATCGAGCCCCACGTGTGGTGCACCATCACGGTGTCCACGAAGTGCCCGCCCCGCATCAGCCGGGGCGGCGCGAGCGGGAACAGGTAGTAGCCCACCAGCGCGCCCCCCGTGGTCGCGAAGAGCGCCAGCCGGGCGGCCGCGTACCGGCCCGGATGCCACCGGTACAGCCACACCAGCACCCCGATGGTGATGACGAAGTGCAGTGTGGCGTAGTAGTAGTTCATGCCGACGATCAGCCAAGTCACCGAGTTCATGGCGTGGTTGACCGAGCGTTCGACGTCGATGCCGAGCGCGCCCTCCGCGGACCAGATCCAGTCCGCGTTGCGCAGCGCCTTGTCCTTCTGCTCCGGGACGGCGTTGCGGATCAGCGAGTACGTCCAGTAACTCACCGCGATCAGAAGGATCTCGAACCACAGCCGGGGTCTGCGCGGCCGCCGCAGCCTGCCCAGCGCACCCCGGCTGTCCCTGTCCGTGACGGCCTGCGGACCGGCCTGTTCCTCGCGACCTTCCCACTGCGTCACGGTCGAGTCACTCATAGGCATCAAGTCTGCCAGAAAAGACTTCTTCGCCCGATCATCCCAAGGTCGGGTCCGCACCGCACCTTCTACGACGCACGGACGAGGCCGCGCGGCGCCCGCGCCGTCAGGAGGCCCGCAGCGCGTGCGGTGCCGAGGCCGTCGAGCCCCGCACCACCAGCTCCGGCATGAACACGAACTCGCTGTGCGGGGCGGGCGTACCGCCGATCTCCTCCAGGAGCGTGCGCACCGCGGCCTGGCCCATCGCCGGGACGGGCTTGCGGACGGTGGTGAGCGGCGGGTCGGTGAAGGCGATCAGCGGGGAGTCGTCGAAGCCGACCACCGAGAAGTCCGTGGGCACTTCCAGGCCCCGCTGGCGGGCGGCCCGTATGGCGCCCAGGGCCATCATGTCGCTGGCGCAGACGACCGCGGTGCAGTCCCGGTCGATCAGCGCCGACGCGGCCGCCTGGCCGCCCTCCAGGGTGTACAGCGAGTGCTGCACCAGCTCCGACTCCACGACCTCCGCGGCGAGCCCCAACTGGTCCTGCACGGCCCGCACGAAGCCCTCGATCTTGCGCTGCACGGGCACGAACCGCTTCGGTCCGAGCGCGAGCCCGATCCGGGTGTGGCCGAGAGAGACCAGGTGGGTCACCGCGAGGGTCATCGCGGCCCGGTCGTCGGGGGAGATGAACGGCGCCTGCACCAACGGCGAGAAGCCGTCCACCAGCACGAACGGCACGCCCTGGGCGCGCAGTCGCTCGTAGCGCTGCATGTCGGCGGTGGTGTCCGCGTGCAGCCCGGAGACGTAGATGATGCCCGCGACCCCGCGGTCCACCAGCATCTCCGTGAGTTCGTCCTCGGTGGAGCCGCCGGGGGTCTGGGTGGCGAGCACGGGGGTGTAGCCCTGGCGGGTCAGCGCCTGGCCGATGACCTGCGCCAGGGCCGGGAATATCGGGTTCTCCAGCTCCGGCGTGATCAGGCCCACCAGGCCCTCGCTGCGCTGCCGCAGCCGGACCGGGCGCTCGTAGCCCAGCACGTCGAGGGCGGCGAGCACGGACTGGCGGGTGGTGGCGGCGACGCCCGGTTTCCCGTTGAGGACCCGGCTGACGGTCGCTTCGCTCACCCCCGCCTGCGCAGCGATGTCGGCAAGCCGTGTGGTCACGCCACCGGACTGTACCGGTCGTCTCTCGCCTTGCCCACCGCCCGGACGCCGGGCACGTCCGGTCGGACGTCCCGCTGCGGGTTGCTGCCTCATCGCACTCCCTCGTGTTGGTGGTGGCAAGAGCTTGCAGAGTCTTGCACAAGTCGGCTGCCGCCGCCTCACCGGCTTCATTGCACGGTTGCGAGCCGGTCGAGGCCGGGTTACGGCGCGATAACCATCGTGTTCCCTTGCACTTTTTTTCTGCAAGGTCTTTCGCAGCGCTTACAACGCTGTTACGTTCCTGGTCGCCCGGCCGCGGCAACGGCGCAGTCGGCAAGTCGCAGGGGCGGGCGGGACCGCCCCCTGTACCACTCGGGCTTTACCCTCAAGGAGAACTCATGCGGCGTGGCATAGCGGCCTCCGCGCTGGTGGCGTCCCTCGCCCTGGCGGCGACGGCGTGCGGCGGCGGGAGCAGCGACGGCAAGTCGGACGGGCCGGTGACCATCACCTGGTGGGACACCTCCAACGCCACGAACGAGGCGCCGACGTACAAGACCCTGGTGCAGCAGTTCGAGGCTGCCAACAAGAACATCAAGGTCAAGTACGTCAACGTCCCGTTCGACCAGGCGCAGAACAAGTTCGACACGGCCGCCGGTGCCACCGGTGCCCCGGACGTGCTGCGCTCCGAGGTCGGCTGGACCCCCGCCTTCGCCAAGAAGGGCTACTTCCTGCCGCTGGACGGCACCGAGGCCCTCGCCGACCAGTCCAAGTTCGAGCCGAACCTGATCAAGCAGGCCCAGTACGAGGGCAAGACCTACGGCGTGCCGCTGGTCACCGACACCCTGGCCCTCGTCTACAACAAGGCCCTGTTCAAGAAGGCCGGCATCACCACGCCGCCCAAGACCTGGGACGAGCTGAAGTCGGACGCCGCCAAGGTGCAGGACAAGACCGGTGCCTACGGCTACTGGGGCTCCACCCAGGGCTACTACGGCCAGCCGTTCCTGTACGGCGAGGGCAGCGACACCGTCGACGCCGCCGCCAAGAAGGTCACCATCGACACCCCGGCCGCCAAGAAGGCGTTCGGCACCTGGCTGAGCCTGTTCTCGGGCAAGGGCCTGCACAAGGCCGACACCACCCCGGACGCGTACGCCCACATCGAGGACGCGTTCATCAACGGCAAGGTCGCCTCGATCATCCAGGGTCCCTGGGAGGTCACGAACATCTACAAGGGCAGCGCCTTCAAGGACAAGTCCAACCTGGGCATCGCCGTCGTCCCGGCCGGTTCCACCGGCAAGGCGGGCGCCCCGACCGGCGGCCACAACCTCTCGGTCTACGCCGGCTCCGACAAGGCGCACCAGGCCGCGGCCCTGAAGTTCGTGAAGTTCATGACGTCGGCCTCCGCCCAGGAGACCATCGCCCTGAAGAACGCCACCCTGCCCACCCGCTCCGACGCCTACACCGCGAAGGTCACGGCCGACCCGGGCATCGCCGGCTTCCAGGGCGTGCTGTCCGCCGCCCAGCCCCGCCCGGCGCTGCCCGAGTACGGCTCGCTGTGGGCTCCGCTGGACACCGAGCTGCCGAAGATCGCCAGTGGCAAGGAGTCGCTGGACACGGGCCTGAACAACGCCGGTGTGGCCATCGGCAAGCTGGTCCCCGACTTCAGCAAGTGAGCCCGGCAGGCCGTCGGTTGCCCCCACCCACGAGGGGGGCAACCGACGGCCGCCGCCCTGTGCCCGGCCCCCCGTTCTTGAACCATTGAAGGTGTCGAACCATGACAGTCGCCATCGACCGCGCGACCGGCAAGCGCCGCGGTGACCGCGCGCCTCGGCCCGGGCTGGGGCAGCGCATCAGAAACGGCTACCAGAAGTACTGGTACGCCTACGCGATGATCGCCCCGGTGGTCGTCGTGCTCGCCGTCCTCGTCGGCTATCCGCTCGTGCGGGGCTTCTACCTCACCCTGACCGACGCCAACAGCCTCAACTCGGCGCGCACCATCGGCGTCAACCACATCGCTGCGACCTACAAGTTCGTCGGGCTGTCCAACTACAAGGAAATCCTGTTCGGCCCGCTGTCCTACGACCGGTTCTGGTCCCACTTCCTGTGGACGGTCGTCTGGACGGCCGCCTGTGTGACCCTGCACTACACCATCGGTCTCGGCCTCGCGATGATGCTCAACCAGAAGCTGCGCGGCCGCACCCTCTACCGGGTGCTGCTGGTGCTGCCCTGGGCCGTGCCGACCTTCGTCACCGTGTTCTCCTGGCGGATCATGCTCGCCGACTCCGGCGCGCTCAACCAGGTCCTGCACGCGCTGCACCTGCCGCAGCCGCAGTGGCTGGAGGACACCTTCTGGCAGCGCTTCGCCGCGATCATGGTCAACACCTGGTGCGGTGTGCCGTTCATGATGCTGTCGCTGCTCGGCGGGCTCCAGTCCATCGACACCTCCCTGTACGAGGCGGCGAAGATGGACGGCGCGAACGCCTGGCAGCGCTTCCGGCACGTGACCCTGCCCGGTCTGCGCGCGGTCAGCTCCACCGTGGTCCTGCTCGGCGTCATCTGGACCTTCAACCAGTTCGCCATCATCTTCCTGCTGTTCGGGCCGACCAGCGCCCCGGACGCGCAGATCCTCGTCACCTGGTCCTACTACCTGGGCTTCGGCCAGCAGCCGCGCGACTTCGCCCAGTCCGCCGCCTACGGCGTGCTGCTGCTGTCCATCGTGACCGTCTTCACCTCCTTCTACTTCCGCTGGCTGAAGCGCAATGACCAGCTCGCCGTCTGACGCCGCAGGAGCCGCCGCCATGAGCACCACCACCCTCGACACGCCGGCCGACGCACCGGCCCCCGCCGCCGAGCCCGCCCCGCGGGGCCGCCGGCCGGGCGAGCGCGGCCCCCTCGGAACCGCCCTGCTGCACGCGGGCCTCGTCGTCGCGAGCCTGATCGCGCTGGCCCCGGTGGCCTGGCTGATCTACCTCTCGCTCGGCCCGGCCAAGGACGACTACCTCCACCCGGGCAAGATCGCCGGGAAGATGAGCTTCTCCAACTACAGCTTCGTGCTGGAGCACACCGAGTTCTTCGACTGGTTCAAGTCCACGATGATCGTGGCCCTCGGCACCACCGTGGTCGGCGTGCTGCTCGCCGCGACCACCGGCTACGCGGTCTCCCGGATGCGGTTCCCCGGCTACAAGCAGCTGATGTGGATCCTGCTGCTCACCCAGGCCTTCCCGATCGCCGTGCTGATCGTGCCGATGTACCAGATCTTCAGCGACCTGGGGCTCATCGACTCCTACTGGGCGCTGATCCTCGTGAACTGCACCACCGCGGTGCCGTACAGCGCCTGGCTGCTCAAGGGCTACTTCGACACGATCCCCTTCGAGATCGACGAGGCCGGCCGGGTCGACGGGCTCACGCCGTTCGGCACCTTCTTCCGGCTGATCCTGCCGCTGGCCCGCCCGGGCCTGGCCGTCGCCGCCTTCTACAACTTCATCACCGCGGTCGCCGAGGTCGCCTTCGCGACCACCTTCATGCTGGACGACTCCAAGTACACGTTCTCCGTCGGCCTGCAGACCTTCGTCAGCCAGCACGACGCCGAGTGGAACTACATGGCCGCCACCGCGGTGCTGATCGCGATACCCGTGGCGGTGTTCTTCTACCTCGTGCAGAAGAACCTGGTCACCGGTCTCACCTCCGGCGGCACCAAGGGCTGACGCCCTGAGCACACGAGGCTCCCGCGCGTTCCACCGCGCGGGCAGGCGGCCGCGGTGCCCATCCGACCCCGCCGACACCGCGGCCGCCTCCTTCCGCCTCCGGTCCGCCGGCACCGCCGCACCCCACGGGCCCGCCACCGCGGGCGCCCGTGGCACCCACGCGTCCATGACCCGTTTCCCGTCACCACCAAGGAAGCCATGAGCCAGCAGCACTCTGCCGCCCCGGCCACCGACTCCGCCACCGCCACCGTCGCCGCGCGCCGCCGCGACTGGTGGCGGGAGGCGGTCATCTACCAGGTCTACCCGCGCAGCTTCGCCGACAGCAACGGCGACGGCATGGGTGACCTGGAGGGCGTGCGCTCCCGCCTGCCGTACCTGCGCGACCTCGGCGTCGACGCGGTGTGGCTGAGCCCCTTCTACGCCTCCCCGCAGGCCGACGCCGGCTACGACGTCGCCGACTACCGCGCGGTCGATCCGATGTTCGGCACCCTGCTGGACGCCGACGCGCTGATCCGCGACGCGCACGGGCACGGCCTGCGCATCATCGTGGACCTGGTGCCCAACCACTCCTCGGACCAGCACGAGTGGTTCAAGCGCGCCCTCGCCGAGGGTCCCGGCTCCCCGCTGCGGGAGCGCTACCACTTCCGCCCCGGCAAGGGCGAGAGCGGCGAACTGCCGCCCAACGACTGGGAGTCCATCTTCGGCGGCCCGGCCTGGACCCGGGTCACCGAGCCCGACGGCACGCCCGGCGAGTGGTACCTGCACCTGTTCGCCCCCGAGCAGCCCGACTTCAACTGGGAACACCCGGCCGTCGGCGACGAGTTCCGCTCCATCCTGCGCTTCTGGCTGGACATGGGCGTCGACGGCTTCCGCATCGACGTGGCCCACGGCCTGGTGAAGGCCGAGGGCCTGCCCGACCTCGGCTCCGGCGACCAGGTGAAGCTGCTGGGCAACGATGTCATGCCGTTCTTCGACCAGGACGGCGTGCACGCGATCTACCGGCAGTGGCGGACCATCCTCGATGAATATGCGGGGGAGCGAATTTTCGTGGCGGAGGCGTGGACGCCGACCGTCGAGCGCACCGCCAACTACGTCCGCCCGGACGAGCTGCACCAGGCGTTCAACTTCCAGTACCTGTCGACGGCCTGGGACGCGGCCGAGCTGCGCGCGGTCATCGACGGCACGCTGGAGGCGATGCGCCCGGTCGGCGCCCCGGCCACCTGGGTGCTGTCCAACCACGACGTCACCCGGCACGCCACCCGCTTCGCCAACCCGCCGGGGCTCGGTACCCAGATCCGCACGGCCGGCGACCGCGACCTCGGCCTGCGCCGGGCCCGCGCCGCCACCCTGCTGATGCTGGCGCTGCCCGGCTCGGCCTACCTCTACCAGGGCGAGGAACTGGGCCTGCCCGACGTGGTCGACCTGCCCGACGAGGTGCGCCAGGACCCCGCGTACTTCCGCGGCGCGGGCCAGGACGGTTTCCGCGACGGCTGCCGGGTGCCGATCCCGTGGACCCGCACCGGGCCGTCGTACGGCTTCGGGGACGGCGGCAGCTGGCTCCCGCAGCCGGAGGTCTGGGGCGAGCTGAGCGTGGCCGCGCAGACCGGGCGGCCCGGCTCCACCCTGGAGCTGTACCGCGCCGCGCTCGCCGCGCGCCGGGCGCAGCCGGACCTCGGCGCCGGGGACGCGGTGGAGTGGCTGCGCGCCCCCGAGGGCGTACTGGCCTTCCGCCGGGGCGAGTTCGTCTGCGTCACCAACACCACGGGGGAGTCGGTGACGACCCCGGCGTACGGCCGGGTGCTGCTCGCCAGCGACGAGGTGGCCCGGGCCGGCGACGAGGCGAAGACGCCCGCCGACACCACCGTCTGGTGGACGACGGCGGTCTGACGGCCGTGTGAGTTTTCTTGCAACAACTTCTCGGCGGCCCGCTGCCTTTTCCGGCAGCGGGCCTCTAACATCTGCGTGACCGCAAGGTTTCAGCAACCTTGCGCAATCCCCTTCAGCGACGAAGGAACCCCCACATGGTGCGCAGAATCCTTTCGGGAGCGGTCGCCCTCGCGGCCGCCGCCCTTGTCATGACCCCGACTAACGCCGACGCCTCCCCGCCCGGCACCAAGGACGTCACCGCCGTCCTCTTCGAGTGGAACTACGCCTCGGTGGCCCGCGAGTGCACCAACACCCTGGGCCCCGCCGGCTACGGGTACGTGCAGGTCTCGCCGCCCGAGGAGCACATACAGGGCTCCCAGTGGTGGACCTCGTACCAGCCCGTGTCGTACAAGATCGCGGGCCGGCTCGGTGACCGGACCACCTTCAAGAACATGATCTCGACCTGCCACGCGGCCGGGGTGAAGGTCGTGGTGGACACCGTCATCAACCACATGACCTCGGGCAGCGGCACCGGCACCGGCGGCACGCAGTACACCAAGTACAACTACCCGGGCGTGTACTCGGATGCCGACTTCCACACCTGTAGGACGTCGATCAGCAACTACCAGGACCGCACGAACGTCCAGACCTGCGAACTGTCGGGCCTGGCGGACCTGGACACCGGCGCGGAGCACGTCCGCGCGACGATCGCCGGGTACATGAACGACCTGCTGTCGCTCGGCGCCGACGGCTTCCGGATCGACGCGGCCAAGCACATCGCCGCCAGTGACCTGGCGAACATCAAGAGCCGGCTGACCAACCCGAACGCCTACTGGAAGCAGGAGGTCATCTACGGCGCGGGCGAGGCCGTCCAGCCCACCGAGTACACGGGCGACGGAGACGTCCAGGAGTTCCGCTACGGCTACGACCTCAAGCGCGTCTTCAACAGCGAGAAGCTCGCCTACCTGAACAACTTCGGCGAGGGCTGGGGCTACCTGCCCGGCAACGTGGCCGGCGTCTTCGTGGACAACCACGACACCGAGCGCAACGGCGCCACCCTGAACTACAAGGACGGCGCCAACTACACCCTGGCCAACGTCTTCATGCTGGCCTGGCCCTACGGCTCGCCCGACATCAACTCCGGGTACGAGTGGAGCGACGCGGACGCCGGGCCGCCCAACAACGGCCAGGTCAACGCCTGCTGGCAGGACGGCTGGAAGTGCCAGCACGCCTGGCCGGAGATCAAGTCCATGGTCGCCTTCCGCAACGCCACCCGCGGCCAGGCGGTCGCCAACTGGTGGGACGACGGCGACAACCTGATCGCGTTCGGCCGCGGCGGCAAGGGCTATGTGGTGATCAACCACGAGGGCACGACGGCCAACCGCTCGTTCCAGACCTCGCTGCCCGCCGGCACCTACTGCAACGTGCAGAACAACACCACGGTGACGGTCAACTCCACCGGCTGGTTCACGGCGTCGGTGGCCCCGAACACCGCGCTGGCGATCTACGCCGGCAAGTCCTCCTGCTGAACCGGAACCCGGCCCGCACCGCACCCCCATGGCGGTGCGGGCCCACCCTCCTGAAATCCCTTGCCGATGTTTTCAGGACTCTTGCTGCAACCCTTTCGCGGGCGGTACGGTCGCGCGGACGCCCGGCATCGATGCCGAGCCGAGGCGTGGGGTCGGACCCGAACTGAGCCGTCATCGCAAGGAGTTCCCACCTGTGATACCGAGATGGCCGGCGTCCCCCGGGCGCCGCACCACCCGCCGCAAGAGAGCCGCGGCCCTCGTCGTCGCCGCCCTCGCGGCCGCCCTCGTGCAGCCGCTCACGGCCCACGCCGACCAGGCCGCCGCCCCGCCCCCGCCCCCGTCGGACGCGGCCCTCGCCGCCCAGCCGGCCCGGCACGACGACACCCGTGAGCAGTTCTACTTCGTCATGCCGGACCGTTTCGCCAACGGCGACAAGGCCAACGACCAGGGCGGCCTCACCGGTTCGCGCATGACGACCGGCTACGACCCCACCGACAAGGGCTTCTTCCAGGGCGGCGACCTCAAGGGCCTGACCCGGAAGCTGGACTACATCAAGGGGCTCGGCACCACCGCCCTGTGGCTGGCGCCGATCTTCAAGAACATCCCGGTGCAGGGCACCGGGGCCAACGCCTCGGCCGGCTACCACGGTTACTGGATCACCGACTTCACCCAGGTCGACCCGCACTTCGGCACCAACCAGGACCTGGCGCACCTCATCTCCACGGCGCACGCCAAGGGCATGAAGGTCTTCTTCGACGTCATCACCAACCACACCGCCGACGTGGTGAAGAACGAGGAGAACTCCTCCGACTACCGCACCAAGGGCGCCTACCCGTACCTCACCGAGGACGGCAGGCCCTTCGACGACGCCGACTACGCCGGCGGCGGCGGGACGTTCCCCGCCGTCTCCGCCGCCTCCTTCCCGTACACCCCCCGTGTCACCGCCCGAACCAAGGTCCCGGCCTGGCTCAACGACCCGACGATGTACCACAACCGGGGCGACTCGACCTTCGCCGGCGAGTCCGGCACCTACGGCGACTTCTCCGGCCTGGACGACCTGTGGACCGAGCGGCCCGAGGTCGTCCACGGCATGGAGCGGATCTACGAGCGGTGGGTGAAGGACTTCGCCGTCGACGGCTTCCGCATCGACACCGCCAAGAACGTCGACATGCCCTTCTGGACCCAGTGGGCCACCGCGCTCGACACCTACGCGGCGGCGCACGGCCGCAAGAACTTCTTCCTGTTCGGCGAGACCTACGACACCGACACCTCGGTCACCGCCCCGTACGTCACCCAGGGCCGGCTCGACGCCACCCTCGACTTCCCCTTCCAAGACGCGGCCCGCGGCTACGCCTCCCAGGGCGCGAGCGCGCGGAAGCTGGCGAACGTCCTCGGTGACGACTACAAGTACACGACCGACAAGGCCAACGCGTACGAGGAGGTCACCTTCCTCGGCAACCACGACATGGGCCGCATCGGATACTTCCTCAAGCAGGACAACCCCGGCGCCTCCGACGCCGAACTGCTGAAGAAGGACCGGCTCGCCAACGAGGTGATGTTCCTCAGCCGCGGCAACCCGGTCGTCTACTACGGCGACGAACAGGGCTTCACCGGCTCCGGCGGCGACAAGGACGCCCGCCAGACCATGTTCGCCTCCCGGGTGCCCGACTACCTCGCGGACGACGAGATCGGCACCGACCGCACGGCCGCGAGCGACTCCTACGACACGAGCGCCCCGCTCTACAAGGACATCGCCGCCCTGTCCGCGCTGCGCAAGGCCAACCCGGCCCTGGCCGACGGCGTGCAGACCGAGCGGTACGCGGCCGACGGCGCCGGGATCTACGCCTTCACCCGCACCGACGCGCGCACCGGCCAGGAGTACGTCGTCGCGTTCAACAACGCGGCCGAGGCCAAGTCCGCGACCTTCGCCACCGGTTCGGCCCGGATGCCCTACCGGGGCGTCTACGGCGCCGACGGCACCCTGACCTCCGACGGCGACCACAAGGTCACCGTCACCGTCCCGGCCGAGTCCGCCGTCGTCTACAAGGCGTCGCGTCCCCTCGACAAGCCGGCCGCCAAGCCGTCCCTCACCCTGGACGCCCCGGCCGCCGGGGCCACCGGCACCGTGACGGTCCGTGCCGGCGTCGAGGGCGGCGGCCTGAACCGGGTGGTCTTCGCCGCCCAGACCGGCAACGGCAAGTGGCAGGTCCTGGGCTCCGCCGACCACGCGCCCTACCAGGTCACCCAGACCCTGAACGCCAAGGTCCCGGCCGGTACCGCCCTGCGCTACAAGGCCGTCGTGATCGACAGCGCCGGGCACACCGCGAGCGCCCTGGCGAGCAGCACCACCGGCACCCCGCCCGCGCCCGCGCCGCCCACCGCGTCCTCCCGCGACTACGCGATCGTCCACTACCGGCGCACCGACGGCGACTACGCCGACTGGAACCTGTACGCGTGGGGCGACCTCGCCGACGGCGAGGCCACCACCTGGCCGGCCGGCCACCCCTTCGTCGGCCGCGACGCCTGGGGCGCCTTCGCCTACGTCAAGCTCAAGCCGGGCGCCTCCAGCGTCGGCTTCCTGGTGGTCGACAAGAACGGGAACAAGGACGTCTCCGCCGACCGGACCATCGACGTCACCAAGACGGGTGAGGTCTGGGTCGAGCAGGGCAAGACCGACACGCTGACCCAGCGGCCCGCGTATCCCGCGCCGGACACCACCAAGGCGGTCGTCCACTACCACCGCGCGGACGGGAACTACGACGGCTGGGGCCTGCACGTCTGGACGGGCGCCGCGAACCCCACCGACTGGTCGGCCCCGCTGAAGCCGGTGAAGACTGATGCCTATGGCGCGGTCTTCGAGGTCCCGCTCGCCGCGGGTGCCACCAGCCTCAGCTACATCATCCACAAGGGCGACGAGAAGGACCTCGCCGCCGACCAGTCCCTGGACCTCGGGGCGGACGGCTACGAGGTGTGGCTGTTGAACGGCCAGGACGAGCACCTGCTGCCGCAGCCCGCGGGCAACGCGGCCGCCCTCGACCTGACCACCTCCAAGGCGGTCTGGATCGACCGGGACACGGTCGCCTGGAACGGCGTGGACGGCGCCGTCTCCACCCAGCTCCTGTCCTCCCGCGACGGCTCGATCACCGTCAAGGACGGGACGCTGACCAGCGACGACGAGCGCTGGCTGCGGCTGGAGAAGACCACCCTGACCGACGCGCAGAAGGCGAAGTTCCCGTACCTGAAGGACTACACCGCCTGGTCGGTGGACCCGCGTGACCGCGACCGGGTGCGCGCGGCGCTGACCGGTCAGCTGGTCGCCTCGCAGCGCGCCGCGAACGGGGCCGTGCTGGCCGCGACCGGGGTGCAGACCGCGGGCGTGCTGGACGACCTCTACCCGGCCGCCACCAAGGCCCGGCTGGGCCCGGTCTTCCACGACGGCAGGCCCACCCTCTCCGTGTGGGCGCCGACCGCCCAGAGCGTGTCCCTGGAACTGGACGGCGCGCTCAGGGCCATGCACCGGGACGACACCACCGGCGTCTGGTCGGTCACCGGCCCCGCGTCCTGGAAGGGCGGTCGGTACCGGTACGTGGTCAAGGTCTGGGCGCCCAGCGTCGGCAGGATGGTCACCAACAAGGTCACCGACCCCTACTCGGTCGCCCTCACCGCGAACTCCGAGCGCAGCGTCGTCGCCGACCTGGACGACGCGTCCCTCGCCCCGGGCGGCTGGTCCGCGCTGCGCAAGCCCAAGGCCGTGCCGCTGAAGGACGCCCAGATCCAGGAGCTGCACGTCCGGGACTTCTCGGTCGCGGACAAGACCGTCCCGGCGAAGGACCGGGGCACCTACCTCGCCTTCACGGACAAGAACAGCGACGGCTCCAAGCATCTGAAGGAACTGGCGAAGTCCGGGACGTCGTACGTGCACCTGCTGCCCGTCTTCGACTTCGCCACCGTGCCGGAGAAGAAGGCCGACCAGCGGAGCCCCGACTGCGATCTCGCCTCCTACCCGGCCGACTCCGACCGGCAGCAGGCGTGCGTGGCGAAGAGCGCCGCGCAGGACGCCTACAACTGGGGCTACGACCCGTACCACTTCACGGTGCCCGAGGGCTCGTACGCCACCGACCCCGACGGCACCGCGCGCACCCGGCAGTTCCGGCAGATGGTGCAGGGGATCAACCAGGACGGCCTGCGGGTCGTGATGGACGTCGTCTACAACCACACCTCGGCCAGTGGTCAGGCGGACACCTCAGTCCTGGACAAGATCGTGCCCGGCTACTACCAGCGGCTGCTCGCCGACGGCTCGGTCGCCAACTCCACCTGCTGCTCCAACACCGCGCCGGAGAACGCGATGATGGGCAAGCTGGTCGTGGACTCGATCGTCACCTGGGCCAAGGAGTACAAGGTCGACGGGTTCCGCTTCGACCTCATGGGCCACCACCCGAAGGCCAACATCCTCGCGGTCCGCAAGGCCCTCGACGCGCTCACCCTCGAGAAGGACGGCGTCGACGGCAAGAAGATCATCCTGTACGGGGAGGGCTGGAACTTCGGCGAGGTGGCGAACGACGCCCGCTTCGTGCAGGCCACGCAGGCCAACATGGCCGGCACCGGCATCGCCACCTTCTCCGACCGGGCCCGGGACGCGGTGCGCGGCGGCAGCCCCTTCGACGCCGACCCCGGCGTCCAGGGCTTCGCCTCCGGCCTGTTCACCGACCCCAACGGCTCGGCGGCGGGCGGCACCGCGGCCGAGCAGAAGGCCCGGCTGCTGCACTACCAGGACCTGATCAAGGTCGGGCTGACCGGCAACCTCGCCAAGTACCGCTTCACGGACACCGACGGCAAGGAGGTCACCGGCGCGGAGGTCGACTACAACGGAGCGCCCGCCGGATACGCGGCCGCGCCAGGCGACGCCCTCGCCTACGTGGACGCGCACGACAACGAGTCCCTGTTCGACGCGCTCACCTACAAGCTGCCCCGGGGCACGTCCGCGGCGGACCGGGCCCGGATGCAGGTCCTGGCGATGGCCACGGCCACCCTCTCGCAGGGGCCGTCCCTCTCCCAGGCGGGCACCGACCTGCTGCGCTCGAAGTCGCTGGACCGCAACTCCTTCGACAGCGGGGACTGGTTCAACGCCATCCACTGGAACTGCGCCGACGGCAACGGCTTCGGCCGGGGACTGCCCATGGCCGCCGACAACCAGGACAAGTGGCCGTACGCCGAGCCGCTGCTGACCTCCGTCAAGGTCGGCTGCCCGCAGATCACCGGCGCCTCGGCCGCCTACCAGGACCTGCTGCGCATCCGCACGACGGAGAAGGCGTTCTCGCTCGACACCGCCGGACAGGTCCAGGACCGGCTGTCCTTCCCGCTGTCCGGCAAGGACGAGACGCCGGGCGTGATCACCATGAGGCTCGGCGATCTGGTCGTCGTCTTCAACGCCACCCCGCAGCGCCAGGAGCAGAAGGTCGCCGCCCTGGCCGGGGCGCACTACCGGCTGCACCCGGTGCAGGCCACCGGCGCGGACCCGGTGGTGAAGACCTCCGCCTACGCCGCCGGCAGCGGCACCTTCACCGTGCCGGCCCGGACCGTGGCGGTGTTCACCCGGTCCTAGGTGTGCTGTCCCGGGACGTTGGTGACACGCGTGCTGGGTGCTGATCCAAACGAAAGACCCTAGAGAGGCGGGGAAGCCAGGGTGGACAGCCGGCCGACGAGCTCCGCGAAGGGGCCGTCGGCCGGCTCGTCCTTGAGCATGGCGCGCAGCACGTCCGCCATGCCCTCGTCCTGGACGGCGCTGACGGCGACCAGCGCGGCGAAGTCGTGCACCAACTGGACCTCCAGCTCCGCACGCGGAATGCGCCGGCCGTCCAGCCAGATCAGCGCGGTGGACTCGGCCAGCGAGATCCAGGAGCGGATGACCAGCTCCAGCCGCGGCGGCGCGTCGGCGATCCCGAGATGGGCGAGCATCTGGTCGTACGCCGCCTGCCGCACGGAGTCGATCAGCGCGTTGGTGGTCGTCGAGCCCACCGCGGGGCCGCCGCGCATCAGGGCCGAGAAGCCGGGGCCGTGCTCGTCCACGTGCTCGAAGAAGCGGCCCATCACATGCAGCAGCCGCGTCCCGAGCGGACCCTCGTGGGGCTCGGTGAAGCGGGCCTTCAGCTCCTCCGAGGCACGCTGCAGCGCGGCCTCGTACAGGCTCATCTTGCCGGGGAAGTAGTGGTACACCAGCGGCCGCGAGATGCCCGCGGCCGCCGCTATCTCGTCGATGGAGACCTCGTCGGGCGAGCGGCGGCTGAACAGGTCGAGGGCGACACCGATCAGCTGCTGCCGCCGCTCCTCGACGCCCATCCTGCGGCGAACCCCGGTACTCATGCGAACACCTTACCGAGCGGATCCGGCCGCCAACGGTCCGGACCCGAATGGGTGTTCACATCGCTGGGTCACAGGTCCAGGACAAGACGCTCCCCCCGGGCCCTGGAGACACAGATCAGCATCGAGTCGGCACGCTCCGCATCCGAGAGCAGCTCGTCCCGGTGCTCCACCTCGCCCTCCAGCACCCGCTGCTGACAGGTCCCGCAGAAGCCCTGCTCGCAGGAGTAGGCGAGGTCCGGCAGTTCCCGGCGCACGGCGTCCAGCACGGTGGTGCCGACGGGCACGGCCACCGTCCGCCCGGTGCGCCGCAGTTCGACCTCGAACGCGGCGTCGCCGTCCGCCGGAGCACGCGGCGCGAACCGCTCCAGATGCAGCGCGGCACCCTCGGGCACCCGCTCGGCGACCGCGTCCATCAGCCCCTCGGGGCCGCAGCAGTACACCGCCGTGCCCGCCGCCACGCCCTCGAACAGGGCGTCCAGGTCCGGCCGCCCCTCCTCGTCCTCGGCGACGACCGTCAGCCGGTCCCCGGCCAGCTCGCCCAGCTCCTCCAGGAAGGGCATCGAGGCCCGGGTCCGCCCGCAGTACAGCAGCCGCCACCCGGCGTGCTCCGGCAGCGCGCGCAGCATCGGCAGCACCGGGGTGATGCCGATGCCGCCCGCGACGAAGACGTACGACTCCGCCTCGGCCAGCGGGAAGCGGTTGCGCGGCCCGCGCACCTCCAGCTCCATGCCCTCGGCCAGCTGCTCGTGGACCTCCCGGGAGCCGCCCCGGCCGTCCTCGACCAGCCGGGTGGCGACGGTGTACGACGAGGTGTCCCCGGGGTCCCCGCACAGCGAGTACTGCCGCACCAGCCCGGAGGGCAGCACCAGGTCGAGATGCGCCCCGGGCGTCCAGCGGGGCAAGTCGTCCCCCTCCAGACACAGTCGGACGACGCCGTCGGCGATCGTCTCGTGCGCGGTGAGCAGCAGCCGCAGGGCCCGGGGGCGCGGCCGGCCGGACAGCGGCGGGTCCAGCGCGGGCAGCGGCCACAGCGGCGAGACCCGGACCCGGCGGGCGAGGGCACGGCGGGTGAGCAGGGCGGCGCCCGCGACCAGGGCGACGGCAGGCAGCCTCGGCATCACGCGGCCTCCCGCGCGGACGGCTCGGCCCGCTGTGCGGCGAGCGCGGCGGGGGAGGCCTCCAGATAGGCCACGGCCTGGGCGGTGGAGAACTCGTGGGACGGGTGGTAACCGCGGGCGAGATAGCGCGGGATGGACCTCAGCATGGCGCCGGTGGCTGGCAGCACGCCCTGCCGGCCGCGGTCGTGGAAGTCCTTCACGGAGTACCTGGGGGCGGTCAGCGTCGGGTCGTTCTCCATGAAGAAGCGCACCCCGCGCTGCCAGAGGAAGACCAGGGCGGTGAAGGCGGCCGCCCAGGTGCGGGCCCGGCGCCGGTAGCTCCCGTCGAGGTGCTGGAAGAGGTCGAAGGCGACCGAGCGGTGCTCGACCTCCTCCGCGCCGTGCCAGCGCAGCAGGTCCAGCATGGTGGGGTCGGCGCCGCGCCGGTCCAGCTCGGCCGCGCCCAGCACCCAGTCGCCGAGGAAGGCGGTGTAGTGCTCGATGGCCGCGATGAGCGCCACCCGCTCCAGCAGCCACCAGCGGCGCGCCCGGCCCGGCGGCAGGGTGCGGTCGCCGAGCAGCTTCTCGAAGAACCAGTCGACCTGCGCGGTGTACGGCGTCGGGTCCAGGCCCTGCTCGCGCAGGTGCGGCAGCACCTCGTCGTGGGACTGGGAGTGCACGGCCTCCTGGCCGATGAACCCGATGACGTCCGCGCGCAGCCGCTCGTCCTCGATCAGCGGCAGCGCCTGCTTGTACACGTGCACGAACCAGCGCTCCCCGGCGGGCAGCAGCAGGTGCAGCACGTTGATGGTGTGTGTGGCGAAGGGATCGCCGGGCACCCAGTGCAGCGGCGTGTCCTCCCACGAGAAGGACACGTTGCGGGCCTTGAGCGGCACGCGCTCGGACTCCACCGGCCGGGCCTGCGTATTAGACATGGCGTCAATGTACTGACGGGTACGGCGGGTGAGAACCCCCTCGGTGCCTCTTGTTGACGCGGATGTCACGCAAGTCGGTCAGTGCAGCCCGTCGATCTCCCGGCCGCCCGCCAGCGAGCCCTTCAGCTCCGCCCGCGCCCCCCGCGTGGCCTTGGCGATCAGCAACGAGCCCGGCGCGGAGGCGGTGATCCCGCCGCTCGCGTGGATCGCCACCGTGTCCGGGCCGCCCGCAGCCAGCAGGTACCAGTGCCCGCCCCGGGACTTCCACAGCACCCCGGCCAGCACGTGCGGATCACGCGGACCGCACGCGGTGACGTCCGTGCCCTTGGCGGTGACCGCCCCGTACCGCGCGCCGGGCGTGCGGAACTGGGCCAGCGCCGCGGTGCCGTCGCCGCGCCAGGTCTCGGCCCGGGTGCACACCCACTGGCCCGCCCCGCTGCCGTCGGGCAGCGGCTGCTCCGCGAACTCCCAGGCGTTGACGCCGCGCACGCCCGAGGAGCGCTCGGTCGCCAGCGAGCAGGCGAACGGCGCCCACGCCTGGAGCCCCTCCGGCCCGGCGGCCTCGCCCACCGCGCCCGGCCGGCCCGCGGTCAGATGCGCCGGGACCAGCTCGCCGAGGTCGGTGGAGAGCTGGGTGCCCGCACCGTCGGACAGCTGGAGCACGGTCCACGAGGTGCAGTCGCCGGTGGACAGGGCGGGGCTGGTCAGCGGGGCGGTGACGCCGTCGGCGACCTTCAGGGCGCTCGGCGCGGAGGCCGGCTTCATCAGGTCCCGGGTGGCCGCCGTCTTCACCCAGGGGGCCAGCAGGTACTGCACATTGCCGTCCGAGCGGCCCAGCACCAGCGCGCTCGCCTCGGCGCCGGTCGCGCCGTCCACCCGGGCGAAGTCCAGGGCCGCGCCCGCGGTGCCGTCCGCCGGTTCGGCGTAGCGGGCGATGCGCAGCCCGTCGTAGAAGACCACCACCCGGGCGGCGTCCACCCGGCCCGCGTACAGCAGCTGGGGCGGGCCCGCCGGGCCGCCGGTCTGGGTGCCGGGGGTGGCCGAGACCCGGACGTTCCCGCCGGGCCGCGCCCAGACGGCCAGCGCGCGGCGCAGCAGGTCCCGGTCGCCGGTGAGCGCGCCGCGCGCCGGCCAGGCCGAGAAGTCGGTGCGGGCGGCGGAGCGCCAGGCGGTGGGGGAGACGCGGGCCAGCTTGGCCGGGTCGAGGGCGGCCTCGGCGGCCGGGTTGCCGGCGTAGACGGGCGCGGCGGCGCCGTCCGGACCCCAGCCGCCGCCCGGCAGCGCGACCAGCGCCCCGCACACCGCGAGGGCGGCCAGCGCGCCCAGCGCCGCCCTGGTGTGCTGGCGGCGGCGCATCAGATCGGTGGGCCGGGCCTGGAGGGCGCACGGGTCGAACTCGGGGGAGGCGAGCAGCCCCGGCTGCGCGGGCACGCTGTTCGCCGAGGCCAGCGCGCCGCCCGGGTCGGCCACCCCGGCGGCCTTGAGGACCTTGCGGACGGCGGCGTCGGGCAGCCGCTCCAGACCGCGCAGCACATAGGCCGCGCGGGCCGGCCCGGACAGCTTCGACAGCCGTTGCTCCAGGGCGCGTTCGTCCGCGCCGCCGGTGCGCGGGGCCAGCCGCAGGCCCCACACCCGGGGGAGCGGCCGGGGCCGGCCCGTGCGCGGGCGGGCCGCCGCCAGGGCCGCGCGCAGGACCCGCTCGCGGAGGTAGGCGTACCCGGGGTCGTCGTCCGGGGCCTCGCCGGCCGCGGGCGTCCGGCGCGGTGTCTGGGCCGGGATCAGGGACGCCTGCTTGCGGCCCCGGGGCAGGGCGCGCTGGGCGAGGGCGTGTGCGGTGAGCACCCGGCGCTCGCGGCCGAGGTCCGGCGGCAGCACCAGATAGGCGAGCCGGACCAGCCGTGGGTAGTGCTCCACGAGCGAGGCCTCGGCCTGCTCCAGGCCGGCCGGGCGGCCGGAGGCGGGGGCGTGACGCTGGGCTACATCCTGTGACTGCACGTCCGGGAAAACGAGCGAGCCCTTGGTAGGTCACCGTCAAGCGGCGCGCTCATGCCTCCGGATCGACCAGGGCGCGGGCGTAGTTGGCCATCGACCGCTGGTAGCGCGGCAGATGGGCAGCCAGCGCGCCGAGCACGAGCGACAGCCCCTCGCGGTCCCGGCCGAGGCTGGACAGGCACAGCGCCAGACAGGCCCGCACGGCGTCGTCCAACTCGTCGCTCGGCGCGTCCAGTTCGGGGGTGAGCAGCTTGACGCCCTCCTCCGCCTGCCCGGTGTTGCGCAGCGAGCTGGCCAGCTGGATCCTGGCCCGCCGCCCCCGGTAGCCGTCCAGGCCGCGCGCCAGTGCCTCCCGGTACAGCGGCACGGCGCGGTCGGAGTGCCCGGTCGAGTCCAAGGCGCAGGCCCGTTCGAAGGGTCCCAGCGGGCTGTCGTCGGGCAGTTCGGCCACGAGTCCGTCGATCAGCGCGCGGAACTCCGCCGCCCGCTCCTGCGGGTACTCGTCACGCGCGAAGGCGGCCCAGGCGGCGGCCGCACGGTCTTCCCAGTCCTCATTCACCGCGTCACCCTCGCACACCCGTGCCGCCGAGCACAGCGGTTTCCCGTCTCAGCGGTGGCCGCCGTCGAGATACGCCAGCACCGCGAGGACACGCCGGTTGTCGTCGTCCGACACCTCCAGGCCCAGCTTGCCGAAGATGTTGGAGGTGTGCTTGGCCACCGCCCGCTCGGTGACCACCAGCTGGGCGGCGATGCCCGCGTTCGACCGGCCCTGCGCCATCAGCTCCAGCACCTCCCGCTCGCGTGGGGTGAGCCGGTCGAGCGGCCGGTCGCCGGCCGGGCCGCCCCGGGCCAGCAGCTGCTGGATGACCTGCGGATCCATCGCCGTACCCCCTGCCGCCACCCGCCGTACGGCGTCCACGAACTGGTCCGCGTCGAAGACCCGGTCCTTGAGCAGATAGCCGATCGCCCCGTCCCCGTCGGCGAGCAGCTCGCGCGCGTACAGCTGCTCCACGTGCTGGGAGAGGACCAGCACCGGCAGCCCCGGCCGCGCCCGCCGGGCGGCCAGCGCGCACTGCAGGCCCTCGTCGGTGTGGGTGGGCGGCAGCCGTACGTCGACCACCGCCACGTCCGGCCGCAACTCGGCGAGCGCGCGGGACAGTTCGGGGCCGGACTCGACTGCCGCCGCGATCTCGAAGCCGTACGCCTCGAGCAGCCGGACCAGTCCGTCGCGCAGCAGGAAGAGGTCTTCGGCTAGGACAACACGCACGGGATCTCCATGGTCACCATGGTGGGGCCGCCCGGGGGACTGCTGACGGCCAGGACGCCGTCGAATGTACCGAGCCGCCGCTCCACCCCGGCGAGCCCGGTGCCCGCGCCGATCGCCGCGCCGCCCCTGCCGTTGTCGGTGACCGTGATCCGCAGCCGGCCCTCGCCGTGGTGCAGGTCCACCCAGATCCGGTCGGCGCCGGAGTGCTTGACCGCGTTGGTGAGCACCTCGCTGACCGCGAAGTAGGCGGCCGACTCCACGGGCGCGTCGGCGCGGCCCGTCTGCTCCACCGTGACCTCGGCGGGCAGCGGCAGCCGCAGCGCCAACGCCCGCACCGCGTCCCCGAGTCCGCGTTCGGCGAGGACCGGCGGATGGATGCCGCGCACCAGGCCGCGCAGCTCCTCCAGGGCGTCGGCCGAGTTGCGGCGGGCCTGCGCGAGCAGCGTCCGGGCCTGCGCCGGGTCCTTGTCGAGCAGCATCTCGATGGTGCCGAGGTCCATGCCCATGGCGACCAGCCGGGCCTGCGCCCCGTCGTGCAGGTCCCGTTCGATGCGGCGCAGCTCGGCGGCGGAGGTGTCCACCGCGTCCCGCCGGGTCTCGGTCAGCACCCGCACCCGTTCCGCGAGTTCGCCGTTCCCGTTGTCCAGCATCGCCCGGGTGAGCCGGAAGTGCGCGGTCAGCAGGAGCGGGGTGACGCGCCAGGAGACGGCGAGCAGAATGAGGGCGAGCACGCCCGCGGCGAGGGCGCCGGCCTCCCCGGTGACCGGGACGAACGCGTACCAGTAGGTGCCGCCGTGTGCGTACGCCCGCCACAGGCCGGCCGGCAGCAGCAGCCCCTCGACGGGGTAGAGCAGCAGCAGGGCCGGGAGCAGCGCGGTGACGAAGCCGGCCGTGGTGTCCACCGGCAGCCAGCGCACGTCCCGCCAGGTCTGGGGGTCGCCCAGCATCGTGAAGGTGCGGGTCCACGGATTGGCGCCGCGCGGGACGGGCCGGTAGGCCGCCCGGATGCGCACCCCGCACCACTCGGCCGCGAGCCTGCGGCGCGCGTCCGCCAGCGCCCTGAGCCCGGTGAGCACGGCCGGAGTCGTCACCAGCCCGATGCCGAGCGGTATCAGCGCGAGGGACAGCGGGATCAGTACCAGGAAGGCCACGCCGAAGGGCAGCACGATGAGGGACAGCACCAGCCCCCGGACGGCGGCCAGCAGTACCCGCCGGGCGTGGCCGCTCTTGTCTTCGCTGTTCATGCGGCCAGTCTCGCCGACCCCCGGCCGGGGGTCACTGGCCCGAGGCCCCCTCTCGGGGGGTGGTGCCAGGTACACCCCCGCGCAGGCCGGCCAGCACCTTCGCCGCCACCTCGGGGGCGAGCCGCGGGGTCGTGCGGTCGGGCCTTCGGGGCGCCACACCGCCGATCGCGGTCAGCCACCGCCAGGTGTCCGAGACGGTCTCCGACACCGGCCGGCACACCAGTCCGGTCGCCAGCGCCCGCCCGACGTCGGCCCGGTGGACGGCGTCGTACGTCTCGCCGCCCGGCGGCACCCACACCGGCAGCTCGGTCCACGGCTCGATCCCGGCCTCCAGGATGCGCTCCGGCTCGGCCCAGCACAGCTCCGCGTCCGCGCCGGTCGCCGCGACGCACGCGTCGAGCAGTGCGCCCATGGTGGTGTGCCCGGGCGGGCTCACCAGGTCGTACGGTCCGCTCAACTCCTGCTCCAGGGCGCCGAGCAGCCACTCGGCGAGGTCGCGGGCGTCGACGTACTGGATCGGCAGGTCGCGCGGGCCCGGCGCCAGGACCGGACCGCCGCGGGCGACCTGGTCCAGCCACCAGGGCAGCCGGCCGACGTTCTCGTACGGGCCGAGGATCAGCCCGGCCCGCACCAGCAGCGAGCGCTCGGCGCCGAAGGTCTCCAGGACGGCCAGTTCGCCGCCCCGCTTGTCCTGGGCGTACTCCGTCGCCCCGGCGTCCGCCGCGCCCTCGACCACCGGGGCGTCCTCGCCGGCCCCGGGCGGGCGGGGCCAGGCGTACACCGACCGGCTGGAGACGTATGCGTACCGCCCGGCGCGGCCCCGCAGCAGCCGCGCCGCCTCCAGGACCGCGCGGGGCGCCGCCGACCAGGTGTCCACCACCGCGTCCCAGTCGCCCTCGGCGAGCGCGGCCAGGCCGCCCTCGGCGGTGCGGTCACCGGTCGACACCCGTGCGCCGGGGGGCGCTTCGTGACGTCCGCGGTGGAACACGGTCACCTCCCAGCCGCGCCCGAGCGCCGCCTCCACCACGGCCCGCCCCACGAACTCCGTTCCGCCCAGCACGAGAAGTCTCATGCCGGGCAGCCTGCCCGGTCCGGGCACGGAGCGCACCACGGTCCGCCGAGGGCGGAAAGGGGTCAACCGGCGGTCGGCGGAATGTACTTGTAGCCGACCCGGCGCACGGTCTGGATCGTCCGGCGGTGCTCGGCGCCCAGCTTGCGGCGCAGCCGGGCGATGTGCACGTCCACGGTGCGGCCGTCGCCGACATGGCCGTACCCCCACACCGTGGTGACCAGCTGGTCGCGGGTGTGCACCCGGTGCGGGTGCGCCACCAGGTGCGCGAGCAGTTCGAACTCCAGGTAGGTCAGGTCGAGTTCACGGCCGTCGACGGCGGCGGTGCGGCGCACCGGGTCGATCCGCACCAGCGGCTCGGGGGCCCGGTCCGGGGCCTGTTCGGTACGGTCCGCCCGGTCGGGCACCGCGACCGGCGCGAACGGCGGCCGCTGGTCCGCCGGGACCAGCACCAGGTAGCCGACCATCGGCGGCCGGCCGGGCAGGACGGGCAGGGTGTGCTGGGGGGCCGGCAGCCAGGTGGCGCCCGGCGGCAGGAAGTCCGCGACGTCCACGACCTCGTCCCGGTCGACGGCGCGCAGCCGGTGCCGGGCGGGAGCGGCGGGCGGGGAGGCGGGGGTGACGGAACGGGTGGTCGCCATGGGAGGTCAGCTCTTTCGCGCGAGAGGTTCGTCGGGAGGGGCGACGGCCGCGATTCGTGGTCGGGGCGCGCCGGGGACGTACGTCGTTCCGCGCTGGCCGAAGGCCGGGGTGTACGGCTTCAGAGGGCCCGCGCGGTCATCGCGCGACAACACACCCGGTCGAAGTCGTGGTGCTGGCGGGAGGGCCAGAAGGGCTCGAGGTCATGGCGACCCGTCGCGGTGATCTTCTGGAAGCTGGCCATGCGCCCATTGAAGCAGAGGCGCGCGCCGGGCACGAGGGTTCTCTCACAAGGTGGACGTGACCGTGGCGTGAAGTCGGCGTCACGGGAGCCGCCGGGGCCGTGGTGGCGGCCCTGATCAGCGGGTTGCGGGCCCGAATGCGGCCGGATCGCTGTCTCGGCATGCGGACACCGGGTGAGGGAAGGGCACTCGTGGGCGTGCGCCGGAGGCACCCGCGGGCATGGGCGACGGGCGGGCGTGAGCCTGTGGGAGGGGTGTCCGCCGGGCGTGCGGAAGGGGCGCCCGCCGTGACGGCGGGCGCCCCTTCGCGAGCCGGGGCGGATCAGACCTGGCCGGCCTTCTCCAGCGCCGAGCAGCAGGTGTCCACCAGCAGGCGGGTCACCACGTAGGGGTCGACGTTGGCGTTCGGGCGGCGGTCCTCGATGTAGCCCTTGCCCTCCTGCTCGACCTGCCACGGGATGCGGACCGAGGCGCCGCGGTCGGAGACGCCGTAGGTGTACTTGTCCCAGGGGGCGGTCTCGTGCAGACCGGTCAGGCGCTCGTCGATGCCGGCGCCGTAGTTCTTGACGTGGTCCAGCGGCTTGGAACCCTCGCCCAGCGACTCGCAGGCGGTGATGATCGCGTCGTAGCCCTCGCGCATCGCCTTGGTGGAGAAGTTGGTGTGCGCGCCCGCGCCGTTCCAGTCGCCCTTGACCGGCTTGGGGTCGAGGGTGGCGGAGACCTTGAAGTCCTCGGCGGTGCGGTAGAGCAGCCAGCGGGCCACCCACAGCTGGTCGGAGACCTCCAGCGGGGCGAGCGGGCCGACCTGGAACTCCCACTGGCCCGGCATGACCTCGGCGTTGATGCCGGAGATGCCGAGACCGGCCTTCAGGCAGTTGTCGAGGTGCGCCTCGACGACGTCCCGGCCGAAGATCTCGTCGGCGCCGACACCGCAGTAGTAGCCGCCCTGCGGGGCCGGGAAGCCGCCCTCGGGGAAGCCCAGCGGGCGGGTGCCGGCGAAGAAGGTGTACTCCTGCTCGATGCCGAAGATCGGCTCCTGCGCGGCGAACCGCTCGGCGACCTCGGCCAGTTCGGCGCGGGTGTTGGAGGCGTGCGGGGTCATGTCCGTGTTCAGGACCTCGCACAGCACCAGGATGTCGTCGCCGCCGCGGATCGGGTCCGGGCAGCTGAAGACCGGCTTGAGCACGCGGTCCGAGGCGTGGCCCTCGGCCTGGTTGGTGGACGACCCGTCGAAGCCCCACAGCGGCAGCGCGTCGAGACCGGCCGGGGCACCCGTGATGATCTTCGTCTTGGAACGGAGCTTGGCCGTCGGCGCGGTGCCGTCGATCCAGATGTACTCGGCCTTGAAGGTCACGGGGGGCACTTCCTTCGGGTGGTTCGGGCGCACTCGCGGGCGCTGCGGCGCGACGGCGCCGCCTCGATCTGCCCGGAGACTGTCAACAGGCCGTTTCCCGGCCATTGCCCTTGTGTGAACCCCGTGTTACCTGGGCGTATTGTGTCGCGGATCACGAAGTGGTGGTACCGGCGAGACATCAGGGGGCCGTACGGTGACCGGTTACGACAGTGACGCCTTCCGGAGCGCGTACGAGGCGGTTTGGGCGAAGTGGCCCGCCGACCGCGAGGCGCTGAGCATACCCACACCCCACGGCACCACCCGCGTCAACGCCTGCGGCCCGCGCGACGCGCCCCCGCTGCTCCTGCTGCCGGGCGGCGGCGGGGCCACCTCCCTCACCTGGTACGCCCAGGCCGGGCCGCTGTCCGCCGCCCGCCGGGTCTACGCCGCCGACCTGCCCGGCGCCCCCGGACTCAGCGTGCCGCCGCCGGGCCGGCACCCCCGCACGGTCGCCGACCTGACCGGCTGGCTGGACGCGGTCCTGGACGGCCTGGGCCTGGCCTCGGCCGACGTGGGCGGGCACTCGTACGGCGCCTGGATCGCCCTGCACCACGCCCTGCGCGCCCCCGGCCGGGTCCGCCGCCTGTTCCTGCTGGACCCCACCCAGTGCTTCACCGGGTACCGGCCGGGCTATGTGCTGCACGCCCTGCCGATGCTGCTGCGGCCCACGCCGGGCCGGGTCCGCGCCTTCCTGGAGTGGGAGACCGGGGGAACGGCCCCCGACCCCGACTGGCTGCGCCTCCAGGAGGCCGCCGCCGGCTTCCCGGCCGCCAAGCCGGTCACCGGCCCGCGCCCGGCACCGGACGCGCTGCGCGCCCTTACGGTGCCGGTGCTGGTGCTCGTGGCCGGGCGCGGCAGGGCCCACGATCCGCTCCGGGTGACGGCGGGCGCCGAGGCCCTGCTGCCGCGCGTGACGACCGCCGTGCTCCCCGGCATCTCCCACCACGCCCTGCCGCAGTCGGCCCCACCCGCCCTGGCGGCCCGGCTCACCGGCTTCCTGGACGCCCGCGACTGACCGGGACGAGGCCGGCGCGCCGGTTCCCCGGGCGGGCCCGGTCGGTCAGGACGAGGTCCGGCCGTGGCCGATGGCCTCCTGGACGGCCTCGTCCGTGCGGGCCACCAGGGCGGTCCCGTCGTCCGCGGTGATGATGGGCCGCTGGATCAGCTTCGGGTGCTCGGCGAGCGCCTTGATCCAGCGGTCCCGGGACCCCTCGTCCCGCGCCCAGTCCTTGAGGCCCAGCTCCTTGGCGACCGCCTCCTGGGTCCGCGTGATGTCCCAGGGCTCCAGTCCCAGCCGCCCGAGCACGGCCTTGATCTCGTCCTCGCTCGGCACATCCTCCAGATAGCGCCGCACGGTGTACTCGACCCCCTCGGCGTCGAGCGTGCTGATCGCGCTGCGGCACTTCGAACAGGCCGGATTGATCCAGATCTCCATGCCCTAACGGTACGCGAGAAACCGTCCGTCACCCGCGTCCCGGGCGCCCCGAAAGCCCTTGTGGCCAGGGGCTTTTGTCAGTGGTCGGCCGTAGAATAGAAGCAGTGTTCGAGGGTGCCGCCGGGCTCGCCGGCCGGTGCCCTGATCGCGTCAGGAGGATGCCCGTGCCCGCTGCCGCCCTACAGCCGAAGCCCTCGCCGACCCAGTCCACCGCCAAGCGTCCCGTGCTGTTCGACTCGCCGTACGAGCCCCTGACGAAGCGGCCCCTGCCGGCCGGCCGCCCCCGGGAGTGGTACGTCACGCACAACCGGCGCCTGAAGGCCATGCGCCTGGCCATCGCCCTGCTCGACTCCGGGACCTATCTGCCGGACCAGGCGGGCAACGACACCATCCGCGCCACCGCCGAGACGATCGGCATGCGCCCGCCGTCCGACATCACGTGCCACATGGTGCGGGCGTTCATGCGCTACAACCGCTGATCCACGACGGCGCCGGGCACTTCGCCGGCCGGCCCGCCCGGCGCCGTCAGCAGCGCGCTCACCAGCCGCCGCCGGTCCCGCGCGTGCTCGCGGAACCACAGGCCCAGCTTGTGGTCGGCGTCCGGGAGTTCGAGCCGGGTGTAGTCGGCGCGCGCGGACAGCGCCTCGTGCAGCGCCCGGGTCACGGCCGCCGGGATCACCGTGTCGGTGCCGGGCACGGTCAGCACCGCCCGGCCCGCGTACGCCCCGTACACCCGGAGCGCCGGGGAGTCCCGCCAGCTGTCCGGAGTGCGCAGGATCTCGGTGAACCGGCCCCGGCCGTCCCCGAAGGGCAGGTCCCAGGCGTCCGGCGCGTAGACGGCGGGCGCGCACAGGGCGAGTCCCGCCACCCGGCCGCCGTAGTGGCGCACCAGGTCGGCGACCGTCTGCCCGCTCATGCTGAAGCCGACCAGAAGCAGCGGATCGGCCGCCGGCGCGTGCGCGTCGATCACCGCCACCGCCTGCTCGAACCGGCGCCGCAGGCTCAACCGCGCGAGCGTGCCGCTGCTTTCACCGTGACCCGAGAAGTCGAACGCCAGCGCGTGACAGCCGGCGGCGGCGAACTCGCCCGCCAGCGGCAGCAGCCGCTCCTTGCTCCCGTTGCCCGCCCCGTGCAGCAGCACCACCGTGGCCCGCCCGCGAGGACCGCCGCACACCCCGCTGAGCCGCTCGCCGTCGTACTGCCCCGTGAAGCCGCTGAGTTCGCCCATGGGGGCCATTCACTCACGCGCGCGCACGCTCGTGGAGCGCACCGAGACGGCCCACCGGTTCCTGACGACGCGCGGGCGAGAGCCGGACCGGGACCCTCTAGTCCGCGACCTCCCGGGCGGCGCGGGCCAGCGTGCCGAGTCCTTCGTCCAGTTCCTCAGGGGGGATCGTGAGGGCCGGGAGCAGCTTGACGACCTCGTTGTCAGGGCCGGACGTCTCGACGAGCAGGCCGAGTTCGAAGGCGCGTCGCGCGATCAGCCCGGCGCGCCTCTTGTTGTGGAACTCGAGGCCCCACACCAGGCCGCGGCCCCGGTAGCGGGCACCGGCGGCGCGGTGTTCGTCGCAGATCGCCAGGAGGGACTGCTCCACCTGTCGGCCGAGTAAGGCCGTCTGGCGGGTGATATGAGGATCGGTCCAGTAGGTCTCCAGGGCCGCGGTGGCGGTGACGAACGCGGGGTTGTTGCCGCGGAAGGTGCCGTTGTGTTCGCCGGGCTCCCAGACGTCGAGTTCGGGCCGGAACAGGCACAGGGACATCGGCAGTCCGTAGCCGCTGATCGACTTGGAGACGGTGACGATGTCGGGGGTGATGCCGGACTCCTCGAAGGAGAAGAAGGCGCCGGTGCGGCCGCAGCCCATCTGGATGTCGTCGACGATCAGCAGCATGTCCTGCCGTTCGCACAGTTCCTTGAGGGCGCGCAGCCACTCGGGGCGGGCGACGTTGATGCCGCCCTCGCCCTGCACGGTCTCCACGATCACCGCGGCGGGTTTGTTCAGGCCGGAGCCCTGGTCCTCCAGGAGCCGCTCGAACCACAGGAAGTCGGGGACGGTGCCGTCGAAGTAGTTGTCGAACGGCATCGGGGTGCCGTGCACCAGGGGGACGCCGGCGCCGGCCCGCTTGAAGGCGTTGCCGGTCACGGCGAGCGAGCCCAGGGACATGCCGTGGAAGGCGTTGGTGAAGGACACGATGGCCTCGCGGCCCTTGACCTTGCGGGCCAGCTTCAGTGCCGACTCGACGGCGTTGGTGCCGGTCGGGCCGGGGAACATGACCTTGTACGGCAGATCGCGCGGGCGCAGCACCAGGTCCTGGAAGGTCTGCAGGAACGAGCGTTTGGCCGTGGTCGACATGTCCAGGCCGTGGGTGATCCCGTCCCGGGACAGGTAGTCGATCAGCGCCCGTTTGAGCACCGGGTTGTTGTGGCCGTAGTTGAGTGATCCGGCACCGGCGAAGAAGTCGAGGTACGCATGGCCGTCCTCGTCGTACAGCCGGCTGCCCTGCGCGCGGTCGAACACGGTGGGCCAGCCACGGCAGTAGCTGCGCACCTCGGACTCCAGGCTCTCGAAGGTGCTCAGGTCCGGTTGGGTGATGGTCATGCCTACTCCTCAACGGCAGTGACGTCAGGACTGATTCGGCGGACCGGTGGTGAGACCAGCGGATGCGCCGGACGGGAGACCGGGGCCGTGCGGCCGGGAGTCGGTGCGTGAGGGCCAGGAGCCGGCCGGTGGCTGCCCCGCGAGCCGTCTGGAATCACCGCGGTCCGATACCGCGTATCCGCTTGGCCCCCTTGCGCTGCCCATGCCTCAGACCTCACACCCGTATGCCTGTTCGGCGGTGAGTCCTCCTGGGCTTCGATGACTTCTGGCCACGCTGCAGCCCGGCCTGCCGTGCGATTGTCACTGTATGTCTGTATAGCCCTTTATGAACCTTTAGTTACGAAGATGGATAGTTGCCGTGTGGCGTGGGTCACAACTGTCGGTCGATGGCGCATGACGTCGGGAACCTCGGGGATACACGGCCGCCCTTCATCCATCGCACGCCGTCCCAAGTTGGCCGGATTCCCCGGTGCGCGATATGACGCCGCTCGGCTCCTCCCCTACGGTTTTGGGAACAGCAAGCCGAGACAGCGGGAGGGGTGCACTTGCCCGAAAATCCGAAGGCGCACATCCAGGGCCTTCCTGTCGAAGACATCGTGGACGAGTTCGGAACACCTCTATTCATCTACGACGCGCAAGTTCTCAGCGAAACGTATCGGAGGCTTGCGGAAGCGCTGCCGGACGGAGTGGAAGTCCTCTATTCCCTGAAAGCGAATCCGAACATCAGCGTGTGCGGCTTTCTCGGAGCCCAGGGCGCAGGCGCGGAAGTGTCGTCGCTGACGGAACTGATGACCGCCATGCGGGCCGGGGTGGACCCGGCGGACATCATCTTCCTCGGGCCGGGAAAGAGCCGGGCCGACCTCGAGGCGTGTGTCTCGGCCGGCATCTCCGCCGTGGTCTGCGAGTCGCTCGCGGAACTCCGGCTCCTGGACGAGGTCGCGGCCGCGCGGGGGGCCGCCCCGTTCCCCGCGGTGCTGCGGGTCAACCCGAGCTTCCACAGCAAGGGGTCCGGGCTGTCGATGGGAGGAAAGCCGCGGCAATTCGGTGTGGACGAGAAGGAAGTCCGTCAGGCGCGGCCCTTGCTCGACGCCTTGAGGCACGTCGAGGTGAAGGGTTTCCATGCCTATATGGGTACCCGTTTTCTCGATCACCGGGACGTCGTCGCGAACACGGAGAGCATTCTCCGGATGGCGGAAGACCTCGCCACGGAGCTGGGTGTAGACCTTTCCTTCGTGGATTTCGGGGGCGGTCTGGGTGTGGCCTACTTCGAGAACGAGTCGGACCTCGACACCGCCGAACTCGGCAAAGGTATGCGGGGTCCGGTGGGCGAATTCCGTGCCCGGCACCCGTCCTGCCGGATCATCATGGAGCTGGGCCGGTTCCTCGCGGCCGACGCCGGTATCTATGTGACACGGGCCGTCTATGTGAAGGAGTCGATGGGGGAGTTGTTCGTCGTGGCGGACGGCGGCACCAATCACCATATGGCCGCAGTGGGCATCGGGAGTTTCGTGAAACGGAACTTCCCCGTCGTCCACCTGGGCAGCCCCTCGGCCGAGCCCACCGGCACCTACACCGTCACCGGACCGCTGTGCACCCCGAACGACACGCTCGTGAAGAAGGTCAGGCTTCCCGAAGTCCGGCCCGGCGACCTGCTCGGCATCGAGCGGTCCGGCGCCTACGGCCCCACCGCCTCGCCCGGGCTGTTCCTCGGTCACGGCTACCCCGCGGAAGTCTTCGTGCACGACGGACAGGTGACCCTGGTGCGGGAGCGGGACACGCCCGAGGAACTGCTGTCCCGGCAGCGGCTGGCGGTCTTCAAGGACGCCTCGTGACATCCGGGCGGCCCGTAGGCGTCGGTCTGGACGTTCTCGACCGCGACGAACTGAAGAGGCTCGTGACGCGCGGCTGGTTCCTGCGCTACTGCTACGCGCCGGAGGAGATCGAGCAGGCACGGGCTCTCCAAGGCGTCAGGCGCCTGGAGTACCTGGCCGGCCGCTTCGCCGCCAAGGAGGCCGTCCTCAAGGCGCTGGGCAGGGGTCTGCTGCAGGGGATCGCACCTCGGAACATCCGCGTCGAACGCGCCGCGGACGGGTCCCCGCGCGTCGAACTGCGTGGGGAGGCCGCCCGGGTCGCGTCGCGGCGGACCGTGCGTGTCTCGATCACGCACAAGAAGACCGTGGTCGCCGCCGCGGCTCTGCTCGTGCAGCCCGAATGAGGGACGCGCCCGTCAGCACGCTCGTCAGCCTCCCACGGCAACGGAAGAAGGGATGACATGCCCATGACTATCGCTGAAGGCTCCGCCGACGGCGACGCGCACGTCACAGCGCGGCTGCGCGTCAGAATCGGTCAGGAAGAGGCCCACTACGCAGGTGAACTCGTCGACGGCGCAAGGCTGCTGCGCCTCTTCGGCGACCTCGTCACCGAGATCACCATCCGCACCGACGGCGACGAGGGACTGCTCTCCGCGTACTCCGACGTCCGCTTCACGGCACCCGTCCGCCCTGGCGACTACATCGAGGCCACCGCCAGGCTCACCCGCAGCACCAGACTGCGCCGCTTCGTCGCACTGGAGGCCCGGAAGGTCATCGCCTCCCACGACACGAGCACCAGCGCGGCACAGGTGCTCGCCGAACCGGTCGTCGTCTGCACGGCGAACGCGGTGACCGTCGTTCCCAAGCCGAAGCGCACCGGATCGTCCGACAGCGTCCGGAGCCCCGGCGAGAAGGAAGCCGTACCGATGGGAGGACGCCAGTGACCCAGCCGCTCACCCTCCATTCCCTGCTCGACGACGCCGCCGCCGTGCACAGTGACCGGTGTGTCCTGAGCACCGGGTCGGACGCCATCTCCTACGGAGAGTTGGCGCTCGCCTCCCGCCGAGCCGCGCACCTGCTGCGGGCGTGCGGTGTTCGCCGCGGTGACCGAGTCGTCGTCTCCTCGCCCGACGCCATCGCCGTCGCGGTCGCCGTGCACGCCGCCTCCCGCGCGGGTGCGATGTTCAGCGTCCTGCACCAAGACGTTCGGGACCGCCCGCTCGAACACGTCCTGGGCGACTGCGAGCCGACCGCGATCGTGACAGACGACCCCGGTGTGTCCACCACCGCGCAGGCACATGGCGTACGCGTCATCTCCTCCAGGGAGTTGCGCCACGCCCCGGAGCCGGGGCCGGATGCCGACGGGCAGACGATGCCCGCTCCGCTCGGGGTCGACGGGGCATGCCTGATCTACACCTCGGGCACCACGTCGCTGCCCAAGGCCGTCGTCAGCACCCACCAGCAGATGCTCTTCGCCGCACGCGCCATCCAGGACTGTCTGGGCTACCGCGCGGACGACATCGTCTTCAGCCCCCTGCCGCTGTCCTTCGACTACGGCCTCTACCAGCTGTTCCTGACTTTCCTGGCCGGTGCCCAGTTGCGCGTGGGCGACGTCGCGGAGGCCGGACCGCCGCTGCTGCGCGCCCTCCAGGAGAGCGAGGCGACCGTGCTCGCTGCGGTTCCCTCCGTCTCCGACCGCCTGGCCTGGCTGGTGCGGCGGGCGAAGAACAAGCCCAAGCTGCGTCTTCTGACCAACACGGGGGCGGCCCTGTCCGACCGGACCATCGCCGACCTGCGCGAGGCGATACCCGGCCTGTCCGTGCAGCTGATGTACGGACTCACCGAATGCAAGCGGGCCACGATCATGCCCCCGGACGGAGACCTCCTGCGGCCCGGCGCGTCCGGACGGGCGCTACCCGGCACGGAGGTCTTCACCGTCGACGACGACGGCGAGCGGCTGCCCGCCGGAGAGGTCGGCCAGTTCGTCGTCCGCGGCCCGCACGTCATGGCCGGCTACTGGCGCCGTCCGGAGCTGACCGCCGAGCGCTTCCACCGGCGGGACGGCCTCTTCCCGGAACTGCGGACCGGCGACTACGGCTGGATGGACGACGACGGCTACCTCTACTTCTCCGGCCGCCGCGACGACCTCTACAAGGAACGCGGTTTCCGCGTCAGCGCCACCGAGGTGGAGGCCGCCGCCCGCCGCGTCGAAGGCGTGACCTCCGCGGCCGTGCTGCCCCCCGGCCCCAGGACCGGGAAGACCGCGGTCCTGGCCGCGGTGACCGAGTTGGAGGGTTCCGACGTGCTGGCCCGGATGCACGGCCTGATCGAGGACTACAAGATCCCCCGCCGCTGCGTCCCGGTGCCCGGACTGCCCACCAACAACAACGGCAAAGTCGACCGACAGGCCCTGACCGATCTCGTTCAGGACCCCGCACACCTGTGAAAGGAGCACGCACGATGACCCTCAAGCGCACCGACGTGACCGCCGCCATGGAGACCGCGCTGAGCAGCGTGCTGGAGAGGCCGGTGACCGGGCTCTCCGGACAGACCAGGCTCTTCGACGATCTCCACCTGGACTCGACCACGATGCTGGAGATGCTGATGGAACTGGAGGACTCCCTCGGCCTCGAGGTCGACCCCGAGGAACTCGAAGCCGACGACTTCGAGACGGTCGACACGTTCACCGACTTCGCCATCACCCAGCTCGAGACCCGCAGCGCGGCCTGAACAACCCACCCCACCGACCTCTCACACCGGTGGCCGCGCCCTCGCGTCCCCTGAAGCCGCACGGGACGTCAGGCACGAGGCCGATTCGAGAAAGGAAAGCCGCACATGATCGTCCGCTCGTTCCAGGACGTCGAAGGCACCGACAGGCACGTCAAGTCCCGCTCCGGCACATGGGAGAGCAAGCGGATCGTCCTCGCTCGCGAGGGAGTCGGCTTCTCCCTGCACGAGACGACCGTCTACGCCGGCACCGAGACGACCATGTGGTACGCCAACCACATCGAGGCCGTTCTGTGCGTCGAGGGCGAGACCGAACTCACCAATGAGGAGACCGGCGAGAAGCACCTGATCACACCCGGCACCATGTACCTGCTGGACGGGCACGAGAAGCACACGCTGCGCCCGAAGGTGGACTCCCGTTTCGTCTGCGTGTTCAACCCGCCGGTCACCGGCCGCGAGGACCACGACGAGAACGGCGTCTACCCGCTGCTCACCGAGGAGGCCACCGCATGACCGCGCCGGTGTCCGACGCCACCGCGACCCGAGTCCGCCCCGAGTACCGCCCGCCGCGTGCCGAGGACGCCCAGGCCATGTGGCAGATGGTGCACGAGTCCGACGAACTCGACGACAACAGCCCGTACTACTACGCCCTGTGGTGCCGCGACTTCGCCGAGACCTCTCTCGTGGCATCCCTCGGCGACGAGATCGTCGGCATGCTGACCGGCTACTTCCGCCCCGAGCAGCCCGACACCTATCTGGTCTGGCAGGAGGCCGCCAAGCCCCGGCACGGCATCCCGATGCTCGGGGTGCAGCTCTTCGAGCGGGCGGCCGAGCGCGCGGTCGCCCAGGGCGCGCGCTACATCGAGGCGACCGTGTCGGCCGACAACAAGGCCATCATCATGGTGCTGAAGAAGTGCGCCAAGCGGTACCGGGCCCCCGTGCACACCGAAGTGCTGTTCCCGGCCTCCCTCTTCCCCGAGGCACACCACGACGAGGTGCTCTACCGGATCGGCCCCATCGAACCGGTTCCCGGCTGAGCCGGCACGCGGTTCCGCCGAGGCGGTGTCACCGCGCCCGTGCCCTCACGCTTCCCCGCGGAAGGTGTTGCGGTACGCGCGCGGTGACACGCCCAGCGCCTCCCGGAAGTGCTGACGCATCGCCGTGCCCGTGCCGAAGCCGGCTTCGGCCGCGATCCGGTCCACCGGCTCGTCCGTGCGTTCCAGCAGCCGCCGGGCGTACTGCAGACGCTGCTGGGCGAGCCACTGCATCGGTGGCAGCCCCGTCTCCTGCCGGAACTTGCGCGTCAACGTCCGCACGCTCGTCGCCGACCGGCGCGCCAGGTCCTCCAGGGTGAGGCCCTCACCGAGGTGTTCCAGGGCCCAGGCGCGGGCGGCGGCGGTGGAAGTGTCGCCGGGTTCGGGCACGGGACGGTCGATGTACTGGGCCTGGCCGCCCTCGCGGTGCGGCGGCACCACCGTGCCGCGGGCGACGGTGTTGGCGACGTCGGCGCCGTGGTCACTGCGGATCATGTGCAGGCACAGATCGATCCCCGCGGCCACACCCGCGGACGTGAGCACACCCTGGTCATCGGTGTACAGCACGTCGGGGTCCACGTCGATCTCCGGGTAGAGGGCGGCCAGTTCGGGACAGGACTTCCAGTGCGTGGTCGCCCGCCGGCCCGTGAGCAGGCCCGCTGCCGCCAGCACGAACGACCCGGTGCAGATGGAGGCCAGACGCGCTGTCGGGGGGATCTCCGCGAGCGCCGCCCGCACCAGCGGGCTCAACTCGCCACGCCGCTGCGGGCGGTAGTCCTCGATCGCGGCGGGCACGATCACCGTGTCCGCGTCGCGCAGCGCCTGCGGTCCCAGCGGCACGTTGACCGTGAAGTCGGCGTCCGTGCGCACCTCACCCGGTTCCACGGCACACGTCACGACCGAGTACAGCGGCCGGCCGGCCGCATCCGTCGCGGTCCCGAACAGGCGGTGCACGATCCCCAGCTCCATGGGCAGGAGACCGGACCGCACCAGAACCGCCACCCTGTGCGGAGACTCATCACCCACCGTCATGTCCAGATTCTTTCACTAGTCGGCCAAACGGCCAGTGGTTCCCGGGCTCCCTCTCGCCGAAGGATGAAGACATGGATGACATGATCGGCCGACACACGAAGGATGCCGGGCACCGCGCCTGGTGGGTGGCCGCCGTCGCCGGAGTGGCGATCGTCGTCGCGGGCGCCTTCTCCACCATGCCGGGCATTCTGCAAGACCCCCTGCGCGGGGAGTTCCACTGGTCCCGCGGCTCCATCGGCCTGGCCGCCTCGGTCAACATGCTGCTCTACGGACTCACGGCCCCCTATGCCGCCGCCCTGATGGACCGGTTCGGCATCCGCCGGGTCGTCGTCGCGGCGCTCGCGACCGTCGCCGCCGGAGCGGTCCTCACCACGATGATGAGCGCCGCATGGCAGTTCACGCTCTTCTGGGGCTTCCTCGTCGGCCTCGGGACCGGATCACTGTCGATGACCCTCGGCACCACCGTCACCAACCGCTGGTTCACCGCCCGCCGCGGCCTGGTGACCGGCATCCTCTCCTCCGGCAGCGTTCTGGGGCAGATGGTCTTCCTGCCCGCACTGTCCTGGACCATCGACCACTACGACTGGCGGCCCGCCCTCGTCACCCTCGCCCTCGCCGCCGTCGCGGTCACCCCCCTGGTCCACCTCGTGCTGCGCGACCACCCCGCCGACATCGGACGACGCCCCTACGGCAGCGACACCTTCACCCCCCGACCCGACCCCGTTCCCGGCGCCGCCCGCCGCACCGTGACCGTGCTGTGCGGCGCCGCGCGAACCGTTCCCTTCTGGCTGCTCGCCGCTACGTTCGCCATCTGCGGAGCGTCCACCAACGGCATCATGTGGACCCACTTCGCCCCCGCGGCCCACGACCACGGCATGCCCGTCACCACGGCCTCGACCCTGCTGGCGTTCATCGGCGTCTTCAACGTGGCCGGCACCATCCTCTCCGGCTGGCTCACCGACCGCCGGGACGCCCGCCGGCTCCTCGCCGTCTACTTCCTGCTGCGGGGCCTGCTCATGGTCAGCCTGCCGCTGATCATGACGGCCACCGTCAGTCCGCCCATGATGGTCTTCGTGGTCGCCTTCGGCCTGCTCGACCTGGCGACCGTGCCGCCGGTCATCGCCCTGTGCCGGACCTTCTACGGCGAGGACAGCGCCATCGTCTTCGGCTGGACCAACGCGGCACACCAGGTCGGCGCGGCGTCGGCCTCCTTCCTCGGCGGCGTGGCCCGTGACACGTTCGGCAGCTACGACCCCGTCTGGCTCGCCCTGGGCGCGGCCTGCGCGAGCGCCGCCCTGCTGTCGCTCTGCATCCGTGCCCACGGTGCGCCCACGGACACGGTCGAGGCCGACGAGAAGACGTACGCGTCGTCGGCCCCGCGGCGGTGACAGCCGCCGCCGGCACACCGGAGCGGCGGATTCACAACCCGGGCGCGCCCCACACCGGGAACCAGCGGCCCAGATCCTGCTCGATCCGCAGATCGCTCGCGAGCGTGGACCTCACCTGGAGCTCCAGCGCGTTGTCCCGCCGCTCACCGCTCCCGGCCAGCGGGGCGAACGGATAGAAGGCGGCTCGCTTGTACAGGTACACCAGGGCCAGCCGGCGCCCCGAGTCGTCGGTGAAGCCGGCCAGCGAGCACAGCAGCTGCGGGCCGAAGCCGTTGACCTCCATGGAGCTGTTCACCGCGTGCAGATCGTTGACGAGCTGCGGCAGCTGGTCGGGGGAGCGCCGGGAGACCAGCCACGAGTAGCCGTAGTCGTCCCGGCGCAGCTCCACCGGCGAACCGGCGCGGTCGGCGTCCGCGTCCAGCAGTGCCTGCACCTCCCGGTGGGTCTGCTCGAAGGCCGCGCCCTCCACCGTGGCGAAGCACACCGCCCCGGTCCCGGTCGGGGTGAAGCCCATCGCGGCCTGGAGCGTGACGGCGGCCGAGGGCAGCGCGAAGAGCTGGTCGAGATCGGGGGCGACGGGTTTGGTGCGCCCCAGCAGGATGTCCAGCAGCCCCAACGCTCAGCCCGCCTTCCGCCGTACCGTGCCGCTTTCCGGCCTGTCCTGTGCCGTGCTCATGCCCGGTCGGCCTCCCCGGGTACGGCCGCCTCGCCCAGCTCGGCCGAGATCCGGCCCAGCTGCTCCAGCCGCTGCTCCAGGGTGGGGTGGGTGGAGAAGAACCGCTCGATGCCGGGCTCCTTGCCGGTGGCCGGGGTGAAGTAGAAGGCGTTGAACGCCTGGGCCGTGCGCAGGTCCTTGGTCGGGATGCGGGCGATGTCCCCGGTGACCTTGGTCAGCGCCGACGCCAGCACCGAGGGCCGGCCGGTCAGCAGCGCGGCGGCGCGGTCGGCGGCCAGCTCCCGGTACCGGGACAGGGCCCGGATCAGCAGGAAGCTGATCGCGTACACGGCCGCCGAGACACCCATCACGCCGGCGAAGACCAGGGCCGTGTTCTGGTCCCTGCGGCCCCCGCCGAACAGCTGCGAGTAGAAGGCGAAGCGGACGATCAGTCCGGCGATCACGCCCAGGAAGGAGGCGATCGTGATCACGGCGACGTCCTTGTGCGCCACGTGGGACAGCTCGTGCGCGAGCACGCCCTCCAGCTCGGCGGGCTCCAGGCGGCGCAGCAGGCCGGTGGTCACGCAGACCACGGCGTGATCGGGGTTGCGTCCCGTCGCGAAGGCGTTCGGCATGTCCATGTTGGATACGGCGACCACCGGTTTGGGCATGTCGGCCATGGCGCACAGCCGGTCCACCACCGCGTGCAGCTCCGGATACTCCTCGCGCTCGACGACCTGCCCGTGCATGGCGAACATCGCGATCCGGTCGGAGAACCAGAACTGGGCCACGAACATCGCGCCCATCACGACGACGACCAGCAGCCAGGACTTCAGCAGCACGAGCAGCGCGGCGATGAAGGCCACGTACAGCAGTCCGAGCAGGAACATCGTGACCGTCATCCGCACGGTCAGTCGCCGGTCGCTCCTAAAGCGGCTCCGCATCTCGCATCACCCCGCAGTCAGGCACTCGTCCCGCTGTCCAGTGTGCACCTGCCGCCTCCCATGAACAGGTCCCGTACGTCCCTGTTGCGGGCAAAGCTTCCCGGTGGGAGCGGTGGGAGCGGTCCCGGGCCCCACCGGGAAGCCGGCGCGCTCAGTAGCCGTTGCGTATCCGGGCGTACCCCAGCAGCAGGATCACCGCGGCCACGCAGCCCAGCACCACCGCCGTCGACACCCAGGAGGGACGCTCCGGGCGGGCGCTGTCCGGGTCGGCGCGGAACGGGGCCGGGTCCGGAGGGTTCTCCTTCCAGCGGGCGGCGAGCATCCGGGCCCGGGCGGAGGGCTCCTTGTGCTCGGCGGAGTTCGCCCAGCGTTGATCGAACTCCCGCTCCCACTCGTCCTGTTCTGCCATTGCCCGGTCGACCTCTCTCGTTCGGCGCGTGCGGGGAGCATGATCCCCGGAAGTAGGAATCACGGGACGGCCGAAAGGTTGCACAGCCTCCCCGGGCCGGGGCCGCCCCGCGTCCGGATGCCGGGTCCGCACCCGGCCGCTAGCATTTTCAGCAGAGCCGCGCCGCAGGGTGCGCCGGACGTGCGCCATCCCCGCCGACCAGGGGAACGTCAGCCCTGCTTCCTGAATCCAGGCGGCACCACCCAGACCGCGTCCCGCCCACGGCGGAGCCGCGGCCGTCTTTCCGCGCCCGAGGCGGCGCGGGAGGAATGGAAGGAGGGCAGTTCGATGAAAGCACAGCGCGCGAGGCGTCTCGCCGCGGTGTCCGCCGTCGGCGTTCTGCTGGCAGGCGGAGCCACCATCGCCACCGCCGGGTCCGCGTCGGCGGCCACCCAGACCCACGTGACGACGAACCGGGGCTGCTACGGCCACAACTGCTTCGGCTTCAACCGGGGCTTCGACCGCGGCGGCTTCTTCTTCAACAACGGCTTCAACCGCTTCGGCTACGGCAACACGCCGGTCGTGGTGGTCGTGGTGCCCTGACCGGCACCGAACCGTCGCACGGACACGGCCGGGGCCGCCTCCCACGGGAGGCGGCCCCGGTGCGTGCGGGCACCTGTGCCGTCGACGCATGCGCACACGCGCGCGGGCCGTCGGCCGTGCCTTTCCACGCGGGAAGAACACGGCCGACGGCCCACGGACGGTCCGGGCCGGAGCGGCTGCCCGCTCCGGCCCGGGGCCACATCACACGTCGAAGTACAGCTCGAACTCGTGCGGGTGCGGGCGCAGGGCCAGCGGGGCGATCTCCTGGGTGCGCTTGAGGTCGATCCAGGTCTCGATCAGGTCGGACGTGAAGACGTCGCCCTGGAGCAGGAACTCGTGGTCCGCCTCCAGCGCGTCGAGGACGGCGCCGAGGGAGGTCGGGACCTGGGCGACGCTCGCGTGCTCCTCGGGAGCCAGCTCGTAGAGGTCCTTGTCGATCGGCTCGGCCGGCTCGATCTTGTTCTTGATGCCGTCCAGGCCCGCGAGGAGGAGGGCCGAGAAGGCCAGGTACGGGTTGCCGGAGGAGTCGGGCGCGCGGAACTCGACGCGCTTGGCCTTCGGGTTGGAGCCGGTGATCGGGATGCGCATCGCGGCGGAGCGGTTGCGCTGCGAGTACACCAGGTTGATCGGCGCCTCGAAGCCCGGCACCAGGCGGTGGTAGGAGTTCACCGTCGGGTTGGTGAAGGCCAGCAGCGACGGGGCGTGCTTGAGGATGCCGCCGATGTAGTAGCGGGCCATGTCCGACAGGCCCGCGTAGCCGGCCTCGTCGTAGAACAGCGGGTCGCCGTTGCTCCACAGCGACTGGTGGACGTGCATGCCCGAGCCGTTGTCACCGAAGATCGGCTTCGGCATGAAGGTCGCGGTCTTGCCGTTGCGCCAGGCGACGTTCTTCACGATGTACTTGAAGAGCTGGAGGTCGTCGGCGGCGGCGAGCAGCGTGTTGAACTTGTAGTTGATCTCCGCCTGGCCGGCCGTGCCCACCTCGTGGTGCTGGCGCTCCACCTTCAGGCCGGACTTCTCCAGCTCCAGGGAGATCTCCGCGCGCAGGTCCGCGAAGTGGTCCACCGGCGCGACTGGGAAGTAGCCGCCCTTGTAGCGGACCTTGTAGCCGCGGTTGTTCTCCACCGCACCGGTGTTCCAGGCGCCCGCCTCGGAGTCGATGTGGTAGAAGGACTCGTTGGCGCTGGTCTGGAAGCGCACCGAGTCGAAGACGTAGAACTCGGCCTCGGGGCCGAAGAACGCGGTGTCCGCGATGCCGGTGGAGGCGAGGTAGGCCTCGGCCTTGCGGGCCACGTTGCGCGGGTCACGGGAGTACTGCTCGCCCGTGATCGGGTCGTGGATGAAGAAGTTGATGTTGAGCGTCTTGTCCCGGCGGAACGGGTCGACACGGGACGTGGACAGGTCGGCACGCAGCGCCATGTCCGACTCGTGGATGGCCTGGAAACCGCGGATCGACGATCCGTCGAAGGCCAGCTCCTCGTCCGGGTCGAACGCCTCGACGGGCACCGTGAAGTGCTGCATGACGCCCGGCAGGTCGCAGAAGCGGACGTCGACGAACTTGACGTCCTCGTCCGCGATGAACTTCTTGGCCTCGTCGGCGTTCTGGAACATCCAGCTCCTCCTACTCCCGACCGTCCTCGCCGGGGTGGTAGATCGTTCGTGCGGCCAGTGCGGTGGCGCACGTTCGTCCTGACCCTAGGGACGGGTGATTTCTCCGGCGTGACCCGATTGTTTCGCAGAAGTTAACCGGCCACGCTTCCCACCGTAGCCCCCGGATACCCCGGCGTCCCCCGGTCATATACGGACGCAGTACCGTGGTCGGGTGGACAACAGGCAGGCAATCGGATCGTGGCTCTCCGGCCCGCGCGCGGCCATGGAAGAGGCCGGCGCGGACTTCGGGTACCGGGGCGAACAGCTGGGTCTGCCGGAGGACGGGCCGAACTCCCTCGCCCGGCCCGGCAGGCGACTCGGCGCCATCGCGGTGGACTGGGGCCTCAGCGTCCTGATCGCATACAGCCTGATCACGCACGGCTACAGCCAGGCCACCAGCAACTGGGCGCTCGGCGTCTTCTTCGTGATGAGCGTCCTGACGGTCGGCACCATCGGCTTCACCCCGGGCAAGCGCCTGTTCGGCATCCGGGTCGTGGCCCTGGAGACCGGCACCGTCAACCCGCTGCGTTCGCTGCTGCGCACGGTCCTGCTCTGCCTCGCCATCCCCGCCCTGGTCTGGGACCGCGACGGCCGCGGCCTGCACGACCGGCTCGCCAAGACCGTCGAGGTCCGCGCCTGAGCGGCCGTACCGCGCGGGTACGACGAAGGGGGCGCCCGGTGTCACACCGGCGCCCCCTTCGTCGTAGCGCGTCGTGGGGCCTAGCGGCCGCGCGGGCCGCCCTTCGGCAGCTTCATGCCCTTGGGCATCGGGCCCTTCGGCACCGGCATGTTGCTCATCAGGTCGCCCAGGGCGCGCAGCCGGTCGTTGGTGGCGGTGACCTGGGGGCCGGTGAGCACGCGCGGGTACTTGAGCATGGTGGTGCGCAGCTTCTTCAGCTCGACCTGGCCCTCGCCGGTGCCCACGATGATGTCGTGCACCGGGACGTCGGCGACGATGCGGTTCATCTTCTTCTTCTCGGCGGCCAGCAGGCTCTTCACCCGGTTCGGGTTGCCCTCGGCGACCAGCACGATGCCGGCCTTGCCGACCGCGCGGTGCACGACGTCCTGGCTGCGGTTCATCGCCACCGCCGGGGTGGTGGTCCAGCCCCGGCCGACGTTGTCCAGCACCGCCGCCGCGGCGCCCGGCTGGCCCTCCATCTGACCGAAGGCCGCCCGCTCGGCCCGGCGGCCGAACACCACCGCCGTCGCCAGCAGGCCGACCAGCAGACCGAAGACGCCCAGGTACACCGGGTGGCCGATCAAGAAGCCGATCACGAGGAACACCGCGAGCGTGCCGAGACCGACGGCCGCGAGCACCAGGCCGATCTTGGTGTCGACCTTGCGGGTCATCCGGTACGTGAGGGCGATCTGCTTCAGTCGCCCGGCATTCGCGGCGTCCGCCGCGGTTTCCTTCCTCGCCATGCCACGAAGTCTACGTGGCCCCGGGAGCGCGGACGACGGCAGTGCCCGCGCGGGCGGCTCGTGCGCGCGGGGCGTTACCGGCGGTCCGCGGACCGCTCCAGGAAGCGCTGCGCCTCCACCCGGTCCCTGGCCCGGCGGCGGTCCTCCAGGACGGAGTTCCAGGCGTTGCGGCGGGCCGTGCGCTGGCCGCCGCTCATCAGCAGCGACTCGACGGCGCGCAGGGCGTCGGTGAGGGACGGGAGGGCGGTGGCGCGTACCGGCGGGGCCTGCATGACCGGGATACCCCCTGGGAGCGGGCGGTGTACGAATCGTGATAAGAGCGTCACTGAACGGTGTTACCAGGGCGTGTCCGACCGGTCAAACGCCGGTGAAACCTCGATGGGGCGGCCGCGAACGCCGACGCGGCCCTGACGGGCGCCCTCATCAGCGAGGACGGTCAGGACCGCGTCGAGTCGGCCACTACTGGCCGGTAATCACTTGTGCGCGAATTCACACGTCCGGAACCGGGCGCCGCTCACACCGCCTGGCTGGCGACGTAGCTGCCCCGCTTCTCGATCGCCATCTGGTACAGGCGGCCGGCGCGGTACGAGGAGCGCACCAGCGGGCCGGACATCACACCGGAGAAGCCGATCTGCTCGGCCTCCTCCTTCAGCTCCACGAACTCCTGCGGCTTGACCCAGCGCTCCACCGGGTGGTGGCGCACGGAGGGGCGCAGGTACTGGGTGATGGTGATCAGCTCGCAGCCGGCCTCGTGCAGCTGCTTCAGCGCCTCGCTGATCTCCTCGCGGGTCTCGCCCATGCCGAGGATCAGGTTGGACTTGGTGACCAGGCCGAAGTCGCGGGCCTCGGTGATCACCCTCAGGGAGCGCTCGTAGCGGAAGCCGGGGCGGATCCGCTTGAAGATCCGGGGCACGGTCTCCACGTTGTGCGCGAAGACCTCGGGGCGGGAGTCGAAGACCTCGGCCAGCTGCTCCGGGACCGCGTTGAAGTCCGGGGCCAGCAGCTCGACCTTGGTGCGGCCGCCCTCGCGCCCGGCCGTCTGCCGGTGGATCTGGCGCACCGTCTCGGCGTACAGCCAGGCGCCGCCGTCGTCGAGGTCGTCGCGGGCGACGCCGGTGATGGTGGCGTAGTTGAGGTCCATGGTGACCACGGACTCGCCGACGCGGCGGGGCTCGTCGCGGTCCAGCGCCTCGGGCTTGCCGGTGTCGATCTGGCAGAAGTCACAGCGCCGGGTGCACTGGTCGCCGCCGATGAGGAAGGTCGCCTCGCGGTCCTCCCAGCACTCGTAGATGTTGGGGCAGCCGGCTTCCTGGCAGACCGTGTGCAGGCCCTCGCTCTTCACGAGGTTCTGCATCTTGGTGTACTCGGGGCCCATTTTCGCCCGGGTCTTGATCCACTCGGGCTTGCGCTCGATGGGGGTCTGGCTGTTGCGGACCTCCAGGCGCAGCAATTTGCGTCCGTCGGGTGCGACTGCGGACACGACCGGCTCCCTCAGCTTTGATTCTTCGGCGTTCCCCAGGGTACGCCCGTGTTCTTCACGCCCTGGCGATGAGACAACCTCATGACCGCAGGGCACATTCCCCTCGGCGGGGTCGGTCAGGCCGACGCCTTCTCGATCGGCCTCGGCCGCAGGTCCGCGTTCTCCAGGACCTCGCGCAGGTGCTTCTCCACCACCGGTACGACCTCCTCGACGGTGATCTCGCGGCCCAGCTCCCCGGCGAGGGAGGCCACGCCCGCGTCGCGGATGCCGCACGGGATGATGCGGTCGAACCACTTCATGTCGGGGTTCACGTTGAACGAGAAGCCGTGCATGGTGACGCCCTTGGCGACGCGGATGCCGATCTGGGCGATCTTGCGGTCCTCGCGGCGCTGACCCGCGTTGGACGGGGCGTACTCGGGGCCGTTCAGCCGGGGGTCGAACTCCTCGTCGGTCAGCCGCGGGTCGAAGTCGAGGGAGAGGCCGCCGAGCGAGGGCCGCTGCTCGAGGGGGTCGCCGAGCACCCAGACGCCGCTGCGGCCCTCGACCCGGGTGGTCTCCAGGCCGAACTCGGCGCAGGTGCGGATCAGGGCCTCCTCGAGGCGCCGCACGTGCGCGACGACGTCCACCGGGCGCGGGAGCTGCTGGATGGGGTAGCCCACCAGCTGGCCCGGGCCGTGCCAGGTGATCTTGCCGCCGCGGTCCACGTCGATGACCGGGGTGCCGTCCAGCGGACGCTCGCTGTCCTCGGTGCGCCGCCCGGCCGTGTACACCGGCGGGTGCTCCAGGAGCAGCACGGTGTCCGGGATCTCACCGGCGAACCGGGCCGCGTGCACGCGGCGCTGCTCGTCCCAGGCCTCCTGGTAGTCGACGGCATCCGCGCCGAACCCCATGCGGACGAACCGCAACTCACTCACGGCAAGCGCCTCCCTCGGTGTCAGGCATGTCACGCGCCCACGCCACTGTACGTCCGTCCGTGGCGCGTCAGCCCTGCGGGCGGCCCTCACACGAACGGATGAATGAACGCTGAAGCATCCGAGCCGGTGTTCACTCTCCGCTACATTCGCGCCGTTCGTACGGCCAAATGGGCTGCTCACAGGCAATCCCGGCACTTCACTGGCCCGGAGGCAGGAGACCGCACCACAGATGACGGACCGACCCGCGCAGCGCACCCCCAACCGTCAGCTCGCCGCGCTCATCGCAGAGGCGGGGTTCTCCAACGCGGGTCTGGCCCGGCGCGTCGACCAGCTCGGCCTCGAACACGGGCTGGACCTGAGATACGACAAGACCTCCGTCACCCGCTGGCTGCGCGGTCAGCAGCCCCGGGGCACGACCCCCGCCCTGATCGCCGAGGTCTTCACCCGCCGGCTCGGACGCCGGCTCACGGCGCAGGATCTCGGCCTGGACGCGTGTGCGCCGGTGTACGCCGGGCTGGAGTTCGCGGCCACCCCGGAGGAGGCCGTGGACATCGTCGGCGGGCTGTGGCGCAAGGACTCCGGCAGCCATGCGGAGCTGCGCAAGATCGCCTTCACCCCGGCTGGGCTCGTCGTGCCCAGCCGGGACTGGCTGATCGGCCGGCCCGACGACCGGGTGGCCCGGGAACCGGCGCCCCGGGTGCCCGCGCAGGGCCGGCCGGCCGGGCTCGGTGCGCCGGCGCGCGGCCCGGCGGCGCCGGTGGCCCGGACGCGGGCGCGCGGACCGCTGGAGCGCGTCCCCGGCCACCGGGTCGGCGGCGGCGACATCGCGGCGCTGCGCTCGGTGGGCGAGCTGTTCCGCGCCCTGGACGACCGGTTCGGGGGCGGGCACGCCCGGCAGGCGCTGGTGCGCTACCTGGAGCACGAGTGCGAGCCGATGCTGCGCGGCAGCTACGACGAGCAGACCGGGCGGCGGCTGTTCGCGGCCGCCGCCGATCTGACCCGGCTCGCGGGCTGGACGTCGTACGACATCGCCGCGCACGGGCTGGCCCAGCGGTACTTTGTGCAGGCCCTGCGGCTGGCCCAGGCCGCGGGGGACCGGCCCTACGGCTCCTTCGTGCTGGTCACCATGAGCCGGCAGGCCGTCTACCTCGGGCACGGCAGGGAGGCCGTGCAGCTGGCGCGGGTCGCCCAGCAGGGGATCGGCACCGGCGGGCCGCCGGCGGTGCAGTCGCTGCTGCACGCGGCCGAGGCCCGGGCGCACGCGGTGCTCGGGGAGGTGCGGGCGTGCACCGCGGCGCTGGTGCGGGCCGAGCGCGCGCTGGAGGCGGCCCGGCCCGGGGACGACGTGCCGTACTGGGCGCGGTTCTTCGACGAGGCGCAGCTCGCGGACGAGCTGGGGCACTGCCACCGGGACCTCCAGCAGTACCGGGCGGCCGCCCAGCACGCCGAGCGGTCCCTCCAGTTGCGGTCCCCGGCGTACGCCCGCAGCCGGCTGTTCTGCCGGGTCGTGCTCGCCACGGCCCGGCTCGGCCTCGGCGAACTCGACCAGGCCTGTGCGCTGGCGGCCGAGGCCGCGGCCCAGGCGGCCGACATGCGCAGCGCCCGGGCCATCGAGTACATCCGCGACTTCGAACGCCGCCTGGAGCCCCACAAGGACGCCGCCCCGGTCAGGTCCTACCGGGAGAAGGCGGCGGTGCTGGGCTGAGGCGCCGCCGGCTCAGGCCGCCTCGGGCAGCGTGGGCGCGGGGTCGGCCCGGTGGATGGAGCCGGCGGCGCCCAGATCGGTCAACAGGGCCCGCACGGCCCGGTGGGAGGAGTGCAGGGCGCCCTGGACGGTGCTGGTGTCGCGGTGGTCGCCGCAGACGTAGAGGCCGGCCAGGAGCCGTACCGGGCGCCGCAGGTCGTGCGGCGGGCGCATCACCGGTATCGCCTCCGGGGTGTGGTGCACGGCCAGCGTCTCCCAGCGGCGCGTGGAGGTGCCGTACAGCCGCGAGAGGTGGATGCGCACCGCGGTGTCCACGCCCTCCGGCGGCGTGCCGAGCACCGTCGAGGAGATCAGCACCCGCCCGGCCGGCGCCCGGCTCGGGTCCACGTTGCTGAGCACCGAGGTGTGCGCCACCGGCCCGCCCCGGTCCGCGTCCAGCAGCAGCGACGACCCGGTGGCGAACGCCGCCGCGGGCTCGTCCGTGGTGTGGTGGACCACGGTCACCGGGTGGAACTCCGGCACCCTGAGCCCCGGCAGCAGTTCGGCCGCGGCGCGCGCGTCGGTCGCCAGCAGCACCGCCCGGCAGCGGATCTCCCCGTGCTCGGCGGTGGCCACCGAGGTCGTGGAGACCGAGGTGACCCGCACCCCGGTGTGCACGGTGCCCGGCGGCAGGGCCCGCGCGAGCAGTTCCGGCAGCATCTCCGCGCCGCCCTCGGGCACACACAGCCGCCCGCTCGCGAAGGCGCGCAGCGCGAGGTCGGCGCACCTGCTGGAGGTGGTCAGCCCCGGGTCGCACAGCAGCGCGGCGAGCAGCGGCCGCAGGAAGCCGTCGACGGTGCGGGCCGGCACGCCCCGGGCCGCGAGCGCCTGGGCGGCGGGCAGTTCGGGACGGGCGAGGAGCCGTTCGACCGGCGTCGCGGCGATCCGGCTCAGTGCCGCGCCCAGCCGCGCCTGGTCCATCGCCCCGCCCACCGGCGCCCCGCCCCGGCCGGGCGGCGCCGTGGCGCCCCTCGGGGCGCTCGCGAGGGCGCGCACCACATGGAGTGCGCCCCTTGCGCTCCCTCCGCCCGCCGGCGCGCCCGCCCGGTGCACGCGCCCGTCGCGGTGCAGCAGGACGCCCGGCGCGAAGCGCCGCAGGACCAGGGAGTCCAGCCCCGGGGTCAGCCGGAGTGCGGGATACGACGTGGACAGCAGCTGTCCGATGCGGTCGAGCCGGAAGCCGTCGACCTTCTCCGTCGACATACGGCCGCCCGCGTAAGGGGCGGCCTCCAGGACTGCGGTCGTTACTCCTGCGCTGATGAGCCGGTGTGCCGCCGAGAGGCCGGCGATTCCGGCTCCCACGATGACGACGTCCACCTGGTTCGCGGGCTCAAGCACGAGGCCCCTCCTGCTGTGGTTGCGCGGCCGGTGGAGGCGTCACGCCCCGACCGGCCCCAGGGATACCCGAGTTCGCGTCGAGTATCAGTGCCGTGATTGGTCGTAAGGAGTCGCGCATCGACAGGGCACGGTCGCATAGAGGTCGCATTCAGTCACATCCGTTCCGCGGGCCGCAGAGCACCCCCACGCGCCACGGCGGAGCCCTCGCAGAGTGCCCCCCGCCGCCTTCGCGGAAACCCGCTGGGCCGCCCCGAACCGCGGCCGTAAGGTGATCACCATGCCCGAGCCGCACATACGCCCCGCCGTGCCCGACGACGACGAGCACCTCGCCCTCCTCGACGGGTCCCTCTGGTCCACCCTGCACGCGGTCACGCCCCGCCCCGAGCCGCCGTACCCGCCGTTCTTCGGCGAGCGCCACCCCGTCGGGGACTTCCTCGTCGCCGAGGTGGACGGGCGCGTGGCCGGCTACGTCCGCCTCGCCCAGACGATCCCGCTCGCCTCCCACGCCCACGTGCTCAGCATCCAGGGCTTCGCGGTCGCCGAGGAGGCCCGCGGCCGGGGAGTGGGCCGGGCGCTGATCCGGGCCGCCGTCACCGAGGCCCGCGCGCGCGGGGCGCGCCGCCTCACCCTGCGCGTGCTCGGCCACAACACCCCGGCCCGCAGGCTCTACGAGTCCGAGGGCTTCGCCGTGGAGGGCGTCCTGCCCGGCGAGTTCCTGCTCGACGGCGCCTACGTGGACGACGTCTGCATGGGCCGCTCCCTGTGACGCCCTGAGCGCCGCGTCAGCCCACCAGCGCGCCCGTGTCCACCGGTTCGGTCGCCGTGGCCGCCCGCCGGGCGTCGGGCGCCACCTCGGCCGCCGTCAGTACGTACCCCGTCTCGGCGTCCGAGGTGGAGCGGGCGAAGACCACCCCGAACACCCGCCCGTCCGTGGTCAGCAGCGGGCCGCCGGAGTTGCCCGGCCGGACCGTGGAACGGATCGAGTAGATCTCCCGGGTGACCGCGCCGTCGCTGTAGATGTTCTGCCCGGTCGCCCGCACCAGGTTCCCCACCGTCGCGGCCTGGAGGTTCAGGCTGCCGTCCTGCGGATAGCCCGCCACCACGGCCGAGTCCCCACGCGAGGCACCGGTGTCGAAGTGCAGCACCGGCGCGCGCAGCCCCGGTACGTACAGCACCGCCACGTCCCGGTCGGGGTCGAAGAGCACCACCCGGGCCGGGTACGCCACCCCGACCCCGCCCACCCGCACGCTCGGGTGCGCGATGCCCGCCACCACGTGCGCGTTGGTCATCACCCGCTCCGAGGCGAAGACGAAGCCGCTGCCCTCCCGGCCCTCGCTGCCCGAGATGCCCTCGATCTTCACCGTGCTCAGCTTGGCGGCGTTCGTCGCGGCGGGCGTCACGCTGTCGCCGGTGGGGCGCGGCACCCGGGCCGTCGACTCGTTCTCGAACGGGTTGAAGACCTGCGGGAAACCCGCGTCCGTCAGCGCCGAGGTGGCCCGGGAGAACCAGGCGGGGGTGGTGTCCGGCATCGTCCGCTGCACCGCGCCCAGCAGCGAGGAGTCCCGGATCGCCGTGGTCAGCGCGGGCGAGGGGGCCGCGCTGAGCACGCTCGCCGCCACCCAGGCCACGATCAGCACGGCCACCGCGTTGGCCGCCGCGCCCCCGATCCCGTCCACCACCCGCAGCGGGCCCCGGTCCAGGCCGCCGCGCAGCCGCAGCGCGAGCCGGCCCGCCAGCTCGTGCCCCACCGCCGCGGGCACCAGCACGGTCAGCACCGCGAGCACCGTCGCCGCCGCCGAGCCCCGGGCCACGTGGCCCGTCACCCAGGGCAGCGCCCACACGCCGACGACCGCGCCGCCGACGAACCCGGCCAGCGACACGCAGCCGGCCACCAGGCCACGCCGGTACCCCGACGCGGCGTACAGGAGGATCACCAGCACCAGCAGCAGGTCGAGCAGGTCCACGGAGCCGCCTTTCTCTCGGGCACCGGCACGCGCCGTCGGGCCCGTCGAACGGTCACAGGTACATGATCGGCCGCCGGAGGCGAACCGGCCACGCGTGCCGGTACCACCGGAAACGTCCCGGACCGGGACGATGGTTCCGCCAGGTGGCACAGCGCACATCGCGGGCGGGCGCGGGCGGGCCGAGAGTGGGGGCCATGTCCCTCGCCCGAAGAGCCCGAACGGCCCGGGGAACGGCCCCGGGAACGGCCCGGGAAGACCGGAGACCCCGGAGGGCCCGGGGAACCCGGTCGGTGCCCGCGGCGCGACCGCCGCGGTTTCCCGGCCCGCCGCTGGTGCTGCTGGGCTCCCTGCCCGGCCTCCTGGCCCTCCTCGTGCTCGCCCTGTACGCGTGGGGCGGGAGCCGTCCCACCCGGGTGCCGCCCGACCGGCCCGCCGCCCTCGACCTCGGGCGCCCGGCCGCCGTCCACCGCGCCGGCCGGCCGCTCATCGTGCCCCGCTCCGTCTGGGCCGGCACCACCGCCGGGCACTCCCAGCCGCCGCCGCGCTACGACGACAAGGTGATCGCGGTCTTCGTGCACCACACCGACTCGCCCAACGGCTACCGGTGCGCCGACACCCCCGAGATCATCCGCCGCCTGTACGCCGGGCAGACCGGCCGGCGGCGGTGGGACGACATCGGCTACAACTTCCTCGTCGACCGCTGCGGCACCGTCTACGAGGGCCGCGCCGGGGGCGCCGACCGGCCCGTCGTCGGCGCCCACGCGCAGGGCTTCAACCACCGCACCGCCGGGATCGCCGCCATCGGCACCTTCACCGCGGGCGTGCCGGTGCCACACGCCCTGACCGACGCCATCGCCGCGCTGGCCGCCTGGAAGCTGGGCCTCTCCGACGTCGATCCGCGCGCCCGGGTGCGCCTGGTCTCCAGCAACGGCCTGAGCCGCTTCCGCGCCGGCACCACCGCCACCCTGCCCGCCGTGGCGGGACACGACGCCGGCTTCATGACCAGCTGCCCCGGCGCCGCCCTCACCGCCCGCCTGCCCGAGATCAGACAGACGGCCGCGCGCCTCCAGGGCCGGACCGGACCTCAGTCCCTGAACCGGTCCCACAGCCGCGGGTAGCGCGCCGCGAGGGCCGACTCGTCCTCGAAGTCGACCGGGGTGCCGGCCGGCTCCGCGGGCGCGGGCGGCAGCCCCAGGTCGGCCGCCACGGTGCCGGTGAGCCGCTCGTACGCCTCGTCGGCCGCGTAGCCCAGCTCCTCGCCGTCGCCGTCGACCTCCTCGTCGAAGTCGTCCAGCAGCTCCGCCAGCGCGTCCGGGTCCTGCAAGGCGCCCTCGAACACCTCCCGGCCCTGGCCGATCAGCCAGCACCGGAAGAAGTCGAACGCGTCGTCGCCGGCCCCGTCCAGCAGCACCCAGGCGGCACCCCACAGGTCCCAGCGGTAGGCGCGGTTGTAGCGGGCCTCGAAGTGACGGGCGAAGTCCAGGACCTGCTCCGGGTCCAGCCGGACCAGCCGGTCCACCAGAAGTTCGGCCTGGTCCTCGGGATCGCCCTCGGCGGCCTCACGGGTGGTGTCGACCAGCGCCCAGAACTCCGTCTCGTCCATCACCGCTCCAGCATCGGGCCTCGGCCCCCGGGACGCACGCGGAGGTACCGCCGCTCACGCCCCCGCGCCCCGGTACAGCTCCGCGAGCCGGGCCGCGTCCCGCGCGAATTGCTCCCGCAGGCTCCGCGGCGCCAGCACCTCCGCCTCCGGCCCGAGCGCGGTCAGCTGGGCGTGCGCGACCTCCTCCGACTCCACGGGCAGCGTCACCGTCACCCACCCCGCCGCGTCGGGCTCCCCGGCACCGGCCAGCCCCTCGCGCGCCGACAGCGCCTCGACGGCGTACGGCAGCCTGCGCACGCCCTCCGGGGACAGCCGCACCACCGCCTCGGCGCGCAGGATCGACCGTGCGAACCGCTCCGCCTGCGCCGCCCAGTAGCCGGGCAGGTCGAAGTCCTCGTCGCGCCGGAAGCCGGTGTCGGCCGGCACGACGGCGGTGAAGCGGTCCACGCGGTACGTACGGAAGGCGTCCGCGTCCGGCACCCGGGCGCACAGGTACCAGGCACCCGCCTTCAGCACCAGCCCGTACGGCTCCAGCAGCCGCTCCACCTCGCCGTCGCCGCGCCGGTAGCGGGCCGTGACGCACAGGTCGTCCCACACCGCCTCGGCGACCGCCGGCAGCAGCGCGGGGGTCTCGGGCTCGCGGAACCAGCCGGGCGCGTCCAGGTGGAAGCGCTGGGCCGCCGTGCGCGGGGCGTCCCGCAGGGCGGGCACCAGCGCAGCCGACACCTTCAGCCGGGCCGCCGACGCCGCGTCCGCGAGCCCCATGTCCCGCAGCGCGCCCGGCACCCCGCTGAGGAACAGCGCCTCGGCCTCGCTGCGGCCCAGCCCCGTCAGCCGCGTCCGGTACCCGCCGACCAGGCGGTACCCGCCGGCCCGCCCCCGGTCCGCGTACACCGGCACCCCCGCCTCGGACAGCGCCACCGCGTCCCGTGTCACCGTCCGCTCCGACACCTCCAGCTCCCGCGCGAGTTCGCCGGCGGTCATGGACGCCCGCGCCTGGAGAAGCAGAACCATCTTGATGAGCCGCGCCGCACGCATGGGGACATCATGCCGGGTGGCACCGACAAGGAAGGGGCACGGCGAACCGCCGTGCCCCTTCCCCGCATCCTGCCGACCGGTGACTACAGGCCGTACTTCTCCCGGGCCTCCTTCACCGCCGTCGCCTTGACCTCGCCGCGCCGGGCGAGCTGGGCGAGGGCGGCGACGACGATGGACTCCGCGTCCACGCCGAAGTGGCGGCGGGCCGCCGGGCGGGTGTCGGAGAGGCCGAAGCCGTCCGTGCCCAGCGAGGACCAGTCCTGCTCCACCCACTGCGCGATCTGGTCCGGGACCTGGCGCATGTAGTCGGAGACCGCGAGGACCGGGCCCTCGGCACCCTGGAGCGCCCGGCGCACGAACGGCACGCGCTCCTCGCCGCGCAGCAGGGCGGCGTCCGCCTCCATCGCGTCACGGCGCAGCTCGGACCAGGAGGTCGCCGACCAGACGTCGGCCGCGACGCCCCACTCCTCGGCGAGGAGCTTCTGCGCCTGGAGCGCCCAGTGGATCGCCGTGCCGGAGCCCAGCAGCTGGATGCGCGGGGCGTTGGCCGGGACGGTGACGCCCGCCGACTCCGCGGTGTTGAAGCGGTACAGGCCCTTGACGATGCCCTCGTCGATGCCCGCGACACCCGGCTTCGCCGGCTGCGGCAGCGGCTCGTTGTAGACGGTCAGGTAGTAGAAGACGTTCTGGTCCTCGCCCGGCTGCGCCTCGCCGTACATCCGGCGCAGACCCTCGCGCACGATCACCGCGATCTCGTAGGCGAACGCGGGGTCGTACGACAGCGCCGCCGGGTTGGTCGCGGCGATCACCGGCGAGTGGCCGTCGGCGTGCTGCAGGCCCTCGCCCGTCAGCGTCGTCCGGCCCGCCGTCGCACCGACCAGGAAGCCCCGGCCGAGCTGGTCGCCGAGCTGCCACATCTGGTCGGCGGTGCGCTGCCAGCCGAACATCGAGTAGAAGATGTAGAACGGGATCATCGCCTCGCCGTGCGTCGCGTACGCGGTGGACGCGGCGATGAAGTCGGCCATCGACCCGGCCTCGGTGATCCCCTCGTTGAGGATCTGGCCGTTCTTGGCCTCCTTGTAGAACATCAGCTGGTCGCGGTCGACCGGCTCGTACGTCTGGCCCTTGGGGGAGTAGATCCCGAGCGACGGGAAGAGCGACTCCATACCGAAGGTGCGCGCCTCGTCGGGGACGATCGGCACCCAGCGCTTGCCGGTCTCCTTGTCGCGTACCAGGTCCTTGACCAGGCGGACGAAGGCCATGGTGGTGGCCACGTTCTGCGAGCCGGAGCCCTTGTCGAAGGAGGCGAACGCCTTCTCGGCGGGGGCCGGCAGCGGGGCCAGCGGGTGCGTGCGACGGGCCGGGGCGGGACCGCCCAGGGCCGCGCGGCGCTCCTGGAGGTAGCGGACCTCGGGGGAGTCGGCGCCCGGGTGGCCGTAGGGCACCACGCCGTCGGTGAAGTCGCTGTCCTTGATCGGCAGGTCGAGCAGGTCGCGCATCGCCTTGAACTCGTCCACCGTCAGCTTCTTCATCTGGTGGTTGGCGTTCTTGGACGCGAAGCCCTGGCCGAGGGTGTGGCCCTTGACCGTCTGGGCGAGGATCACGGTCGGCGCGCCCTTGTGCTCGACGGCCGCCTTGTACGCGGCGTAGACCTTGCGGGCCTCGTGACCACCGCGCGAGACGTGGAAGCACTCGAGGATCTTGTCGTCCGAGAGCAGCTTCGCCATCTCGACCAGCGCCGGGTCGGCGCCGAAGAAGTCCTGGCGGATGTAGGCGGCGTCGCGGGTCTGGTACGTCTGCACCTGCGCGTCCGGCACCTGGCGCAGCCGGCGGACCAGCGCGCCCGTGGTGTCGAGGGCGAACAGCTCGTCCCAGGCGGTGCCCCACAGCGTCTTGACGACGTTCCAGCCGGCGCCGCGGAACTGGGCCTCCAGCTCCTGCACGATCTTGAAGTTGGCGCGGACCGGGCCGTCCAGGCGCTGCAGGTTGCAGTTGATGACGAAGGTGAGGTTGTCCAGCTCCTCACGGGCGGCGAGCGCGAGGGCCGCCGTCGACTCCGGCTCGTCCATCTCGCCGTCGCCGAGGAACGCCCACACGTGCGAGGACGAGACGTCCTTGATGCCGCGGTTGGTGAGGTAGCGGTTGAAGCGCGCCTGGTAGATCGCGGAGAGCGGGCCGAGGCCCATGGAGACCGTGGGGAACTCCCACAGCCAGGGCAGCCGGCGCGGGTGCGGGTAGGACGGCAGGCCGTTGCCGCCGGCCTCCTGGCGGAAGTTGTCCAGCTGCGCCTCGGACAGGCGGCCGTCCAGGAAGGCGCGGGCGTAGATGCCGGGGGAGGCGTGGCCCTGGATGTACAGCTGGTCGCCGGAGCCGTCCCCCTCCTTGCCCTTGAAGAAGTGGTTGAAGCCGGTCTCGTAGAGCCAGGCCGCGGAGGCGAAGGTGGCGATGTGGCCGCCGACGCCGTGCTTGCTGCCCCGGGTCACCATGGCGGCCGCGTTCCAGCGGTTCCAGGCGGTGATGCGGGCCTCCAGCTCCGGGTCACCGGGCACGCCCGGCTCGGCGGAGGTGGGGATGGTGTTGACGTAGTCCGTCTCCAGCAGCTTCGGCAGCGCGATGCCGCCCGCCTCGGCGCGCTCCAGCGTGCGGCGCATCAGGTACGCGGCGCGATGCGGGCCTGCCTCCCTGGCCACGGCGTCCAGGGAGGCCTGCCACTCGGCGGTCTCCTCGGGGTCGCGGTCCGGGAGCTGGTCCAGCTCGCTCGGCTGGATGGCGTTGGGGTCGGTCATGTCGCCGCCTTCCTCAGTCGAAGGGGGTTCCCTCACAGGCAAGGGTTCGGGGGTGCCCTAGGTCTTTGGCAGGACAGGGCAGAGGACTTCGGGTGGAAGTCCGTCCGTGACTGTAACTCCCTGATCGATGATCGATCAAAGGGTGGAGAGGGAAAATCTCTCGATTTCAAGAAAGTCGGCACCCGGTGCCTTGGAAGAGGGCACCCGGTGCCGGTTTTGATCAGGGAATTCGCAGGTGAGCGGGGACGCGCTCGGGTACGCGGCGCGGCCGGCCCGGTATGCCCGCGGGCGCCCCGGGGTGTCTCAGGCGCGCGGGGCGCAGCCCAGGACGTGCGCCTTCACCAGCTCCGCGATCCGCGGGTCCCGGCGCTTGAAGGCCTGCACCAGCTCGTCGTGCTCCTCGGCGTACGACTGCTGCACCGTGCCCAGCCAGCGGATCGACAGCGCCGTGAAGACCTCGATGCCGAGCCCCTCCCAGGTGTGCAGCAGCACCGAGTTGTCGGCGGCGCGCACCAGTTCGCGGTGGAAGGCCACGGTGTGCCGGACCTGGGCGGTGCCGTCGGCCGCGCTGTCGGCCTCGTACAGGGCCAGCACATGGGGTTCCAGGGCCGAGCAGTCCCGGGCGAGGCGGTCCGCGGCCAGCTCCGCCGCGATGGCCTCCAGACCGGCCCTGACCGGGTAACTCTCCTCCAGGTCGGCCGCGGTCAGATTGCGCACCCGCACGCCCTTGTTCGGCGCGGACTCGATCAGCCGCAGCGACTCCAGCTCCCGCAGCGCCTCCCGCACCGGGGTCTGGCTGACCTCCAGCTCGGTGGCGATCCGCCGTTCCACGATCCGCTCGCCCGGCTGCCAGCGCCCGCTGACGATTCCCTCCACGATGTGCTCGCGGATCTGTTCGCGCAGCGAGTGGACTACGGGCGCGGTCATGAGGGCTCCTCCCGGGGGCAGACATTTAGACAATACGGCGGCTTCGCTCCGCGGGTAGGGCGCGTGGGGGTGCTTTTGCGCAGGTGAGACAAGGCTTACACGGGGTGCGGGGGCGCAAACGGCGCATACGCTCCCAGCCACGGAAAACGCCGGTGCCCCCGCCCGGAAGTTCCGGGCGGGGGCACCGGCGTGTGCGCGGTGACCGGTGATTACAGGCCGAGCTCGACCTCGAACTCGCCGGCCTCCAGGATCGCCTTGACGGCCGTCAGGTAACGGGCCGCGTCGGCGCCGTCGACCAGGCGGTGGTCGTAGGAGAGGGTCAGGTACGTCATGTCGCGGACGCCGATGACCGTGCCCTCCTCGGTCTCGATGACGGCCGGACGCTTGACCGTGGCACCGATGCCGAGGATCGCGACCTGGTTCGGGGGCACGATGATCGTGTCGAACAGCGCGCCGCGCGAACCGGTGTTGGAGATGGTGAAGGTCGCGCCGGACAGCTCGTCCGGGGTGATCTTGTTGGCGCGGACCTTGCCCGCCAGCTCCGCCGTGGCCTTGGCGATGCCCGCGATGTTGAGGTCGCCGGCGTGCTTGATGACCGGGGTCATCAGGCCCTTCTCGGAGTCCACCGCGATACCGACGTTCTCGGTGTCGAAGTAGGTGATCGTGCCCTCGGCCTCGTTGATCCGGGCGTTGATGACCGGGTGGGCCTTCAGCGCCTGGGCGGCGGCCTTCACGAAGAACGGCATCGGGGAGAGCTTGACGCCCTCGCGGGCCGCGAACGAGTCCTTCGCCTGGGCGCGCAGCTTCATCAGGCGGGTGACGTCGACCTCGACGACCGACGACAGCTGGGCCTGCTCGTGCAGCGCCTTGACCATGTTGTCGCCGATGACCTTGCGGATGCGGGTCATCTTGACGGTCTGGCCGCGCAGCGGGGAGACCTCGAGCGCCGGGGCCTTCTTGGCGGCCGGGGCGGCCGCGGCGGCCGGAGCCGGAGCGGCGGCGGGGGCCTTCGCGGCCTCGGCGGCGGCGATGACGTCCTGCTTGCGGATGCGGCCGCCGACGCCGGTGCCCTTGACGGTGGCCAGGTCGACGCCGTTCTCGGCGGCGAGCTTGCGTACCAGCGGGGTCACGTACGCGCCCTCGTCGGTCGCCTGGGTGGCGGTCGGGGAGGTCGGCGCGGTCGCCGGGGTGACCGGGGCCGGGGCGGGAGCCGGGGCCGGGGCCGGGGCGGCGGGCTGCGCCGGGGCGGCGGGCTGCGCCGGGGCGGCGGGGGCCGGAGCCGCGGGGGCGGCCGGAGCCGGAGCGGCCGGGGCCGCCGGGGCGGCGGGGGCCGGAGCCGGGGCGGGAGCGGCGGCCGGGGCCGGGGCGGCCGGAGCCGGAGCGGCGGCCGGGGCGGCACCCGGGGCGCCGATGACGGCGAGCTTGGCGCCGACCTCGGCGGTCTCGTCCTCGCCGACCACGATCTCCAGCAGCACGCCGGAGGCGGGCGCCGGGATCTCGGTGTCGACCTTGTCCGTGGAGACCTCGAGCAGCGGCTCGTCGGCCTCGACGGAGTCGCCCACCGACTTCAGCCAGCGGGTGACGGTGCCCTCGGTGACGGACTCACCGAGCGCGGGCAGGACCACGTCCGTGCCCTGGGCGCCACCGGCCGGAGCGGCGGGGGCGGCCGGGGCCTCGGCGGCCGGGGCGGGGGCCGGGGCCTCCGCCACCGGAGCGGCGGCCGGGGCCGGAGCCTCGGCGGCCGGGGCCTCGGCGGCGGCCGGGGCCGGGGCGGCGGCGGGGGCACCGGTGCCGTCGTCGATCAGGGCCAGCTCGGCGCCGACCTCGACCGTCTCGTCCTCGGCGACCTTGATGGAGGCCAGCACGCCGGAGGCAGGGGAGGGGATCTCGGTGTCGACCTTGTCGGTCGAGACCTCGAGCAGCGGCTCGTCGGCCTCGACGCGCTCGCCCTCGGCCTTCAGCCAGCGGGTGACAGTGCCCTCGGTGACGCTCTCACCGAGCGCCGGAAGGGTTACGGAAACCGCCATGGTTTCGGTTGCTCCTTACGAATTGCGGAAGTCTGTGTCGTCGCGCCCGTTGACCAAAGGTCAGTCGTGGGAGTGCAGCGGCTTGCCGGCCAGGGCCAGGTGGGCCTCGCCGAGCGCCTCGTTCTGCGTCGGGTGGGCGTGGATGAGCTGGGCGACCTCGGCCGGCAGCGCCTCCCAGTTGTAGATCAGCTGGGCCTCGCCGACCTGCTCGCCCATGCGGTCGCCGACCATGTGGACGCCGACCACGGCACCGTCCTTCACCTGGACGAGCTTGATCTCGCCCGCGGTGTTGAGGATCTTGCTCTTGCCGTTGCCCGCCAGGTTGTACTTCAGAGCGACGACCTTGTCCGCGCCGTAGATCTCCTTGGCCTTGGCCTCGGTGATGCCGACGGAGGCGACCTCCGGGTGGCAGTACGTCACCCGCGGGACACCGTCGTAGTCGATCGGAACGACCTTCAGACCGGCCAGACGCTCCGCCACCAGGATGCCCTCGGCGAAGCCGACGTGCGCGAGCTGGAGGGTCGGGACGAGGTCACCGACGGCGGAGATGGTCGGGACGTTGGTCCGCATGTACTCGTCGACCAGGACGTAGCCCCGGTCCATGGCGACACCCTGCTCCTCGTAGCCGAGGCCCTGGGAGACCGGGCCGCGGCCGACGGCGACGAGGAGGACCTCGGCCTCGAACTCCTTGCCGTCGGCCAGGGTGACCTTGACGCCGTCCTGCGTGTACTCGGCCTTCTGGAAGAAGGTGCCGAGGTTGAACTTGATGCCGCGCTTGCGGAACGCGCGCTCAAGAAGCTTGGAGCTGTTCTCGTCCTCGACCGGGACGAGGTGCTTCAGGCCCTCGATGACGGTGACGTCGGCACCGAAGGACTTCCACACGGAGGCGAACTCGACGCCGATGACACCGCCGCCCAGGATGATCGCGGACTTCGGCACGCGGTCCAGGACGAGGGCGTGGTCGGAGGAGATGATCCGGTCGCCGTCGATCTCCAGGCCCGGCAGCGACTTCGGCACGGAGCCGGTCGCCAGCAGGACGTGGCGGCCCTGGATGCGCTGGCCGTTCACATCGACGGAGGTCGGGGAGGACAGCCGGCCCTCGCCCTCGATGTACGTCACCTTGCGGGACGCGATCAGACCCTGCAGACCCTTGTAGAGGCCGGCGACCACACCGTCCTTGTACTTGTGGACGGCCGGGACGTCGATGCCCTCGAGGGTGGCCTTGACGCCGAACTGCTCGCTCTCGCGGGCCTGGTCGGCGATCTCGCCCGCGTGCAGCAGGGCCTTGGTGGGGATGCAACCCCGGTGCAGGCAGGTGCCGCCGACCTTGTCCTTCTCGATCAGGGCGACGTCCAGGCCCAGCTGCGCCCCGCGCAGGGCCGCGGCGTAACCACCGCTACCACCGCCGAGGATCACTAGGTCGAAAACGGTGCTGGCGTCGTTCGCCACGTCACGTCCTCCATGCATGTGCGCCTTGCGCCGATCTCCGATGACCGGCGGGCGGCTGGTGTCCGGCCGCTTGATGCTTCGGCCCTTCGGTGGGGGCCCTGTCCTGCCGGGCTCCATCTTTGCACTTGTTGGAGGTGTACGAGTCGCCGGGCCGGTGTGTGAGACGTCCCACGTTCCCGGGAAACGTACGGGAACGCGTGGACGGAACGCGCACGGAAAGCGGACGGAAAAGGGGCGCGGGAGACCGCGTGGGCGGTCTCCCGCGCCCCTTTTGCCGGGGCCGCGAGCCGTGCGACCGGGCCGGTGGGCGGGCGTCAGCCCAGGTCACCCTCGGCCGTCAGCTCCGCGAGGCGGACCAGGGTGCGCACCGCGGTGCCCGTGCCGCCCTTCGGCGTGTAGCCGAAGGGGCCGCCCTCGTTGAACGCCGGGCCGGCGATGTCGAGGTGCGCCCAGGCGATGCCCTCGCCCACGAACTCGCGCAGGAAGACACCGGCGAGCAGTCCGCCGCCCCACCGCTCGCCGACGTTGGTCATGTCGGCGACCTGGGACTCCAGGCCCTTGGCCAGGTGCTCCGGCATCGGCATCGGCCACGCCGGCTCGCCGACCTCCTCGGCGGCCTCGTACACCGTGGTGCGGAACGCGTCGTCGTTGGCCATGACGCCCAGCGTCCGGGTGCCCAGCGCCACCATCATCGCGCCGGTCAGCGTGGCGACGTCCACGATCGCGTCCGGCTCCTCCAGGGAGGCCGCCCACAGCGCGTCCGCGAGCACCAGCCGGCCCTCGGCGTCGGTGTTGAGCACCTCCACCGTCTTGCCGCTGTACATGCGCAGCACGTCACCGGGGCGCACCGCCGAGCCGGACGGCATGTTCTCGGCCAGCGCCAGCCAGCCGGTGACGTTGGCCTCCAGGCCGAGCCGGGCCGCGGCGACGACGGCGGCGAACACGGCGGCGGCGCCGGCCATGTCGCACTTCATCGTCTCGTTGTGACCGGCCGGCTTCAGGGAGATGCCGCCCGAGTCGTAGGTGATGCCCTTGCCGACGAAGGCGAGGTGCCGCTCCGCGTTCGGGTGCGTGTAGGCCACCTTGACCAGGCGCGGAGCCGACGCGGAGCCGCCGCCGACGCCGAGGATGCCGCCGTAGCCGCCCTTGGTCAGCGCCTTCTCGTCGAGCACCTGCACCTTCAGGCCGTGCTCCTTGGCCGCGGCCTGCACGATCTGGGCGAAGGCCTGCGGGTTGAGGTCGTTCGGCGGGGTGTTGACCAGGTCGCGGGCGCGGTTCAGCTCCTCGGAGACCGCGACGGCGCGGGCGACGGCACCCTTGTGGGCGGCGTCGCGCGGCTTGCCGCCGAGCAGCGCGGCCTCGGCCAGCGGGGCCTTGCCGTTCCTGGCGCGGGCGCCCTTGGCCCCGCCGTTCTCCTTGTACGCGTCGAAGGAGTACGCGCCGAGGAGCGCGCCCTCGCCGATCGCCTCGATGGCACCGGGGCCGTCGACGGGCAGGGCGAACGCGGCCTTCTTGCGGCCGGCGAGCGCACGGGCGGCCGTACCGGCGGCCCTGCGCAGCGTCTCGGCGTCGAAGCCGGGCTCGTCGTCCTCGGCGTCCGGCTCCGCGCCCAGGCCCACCGCCACCAGGAGCGGGGCCTTGAAGCCCGCCGGGGCGGGCAGCTTCGTCAGCTCGCCCTCGGCACCCGAGGCGCCCAGGGTCTCCAGGACGCCGGCCAGCTTGCCGTCGTACGCCTGGTCCACGGCTTCGGCGCCCGGCGCGACGACGGGTCCCTTGGCGCCCTTGGCGACACCGATCACGATCGCGTCGGCCCGCAGGCCGGGCGCCGCGGCGGTGCTGAGAGTCAGAGCAGTCACGGTGGTGAATTCTCGCTTCCGATGTGAAGTTGCTGTGGCCGAAATGGTGTGGGTCGACCGGGCCCGAGAGCCGACCCTAGGTCCAGGCCTGGGGACACATGGCATCCGGGGTCTTCACCCTGTCGGCGAACACCCGGCACGAGGTTACGCGTGTGCGCCCGATTGCTCACGCCTGAGGGTGTTTCGGATGTCCGGCCGATGGCGTCGCCGAGCGGTCAGGGCGCGAAGGCCAGCACCACCAGTGCCGTCGTCGCGGCCGTCTCCGCGAGGGCGCCGAACACGTCTCCGGTGAGCCCGCCGAAACGCCGTACACAGCGGCGCAGCAGGAGTTCGGCGGCGGCGAGGGCGAGCAGCACGGCGGCCGCGGCGCGCCAGCCGCCGTGCGGGCCGAGGGCGGCCCCCCAGCCGGCCGCGGCGGCCGTGCACAGCGCCGTGAGCGCCAGCGCGCCCGGCACCGGCACCACCCCGGCGACCGCCGCGCCGAGCCCCTCCGGCCGGGCGGCCGGCACCCCGGTGCGGGCGGCCAGGGTGAGCGCGAGCCGGGCGGCCACCGCGGAGGTCACCGCGGCCGCCGCGCCCCGCGCCCACGAGTCGCCGAACAGCTGTGCCAGCACGGCGACTTGGGCGAGCAGCACCAGGACCAGGGTGAGCACCCCGAACGGGCCGATGTCCGACTGCTTCATGATGCGCAGCGCGTCCGCGGCGGGCTTGCCGCTGCCCAGCCCGTCGGCGGTGTCGGCGAGCCCGTCCAGGTGCAGTCCCCGGGTCAGCGCGGCGGGGACGGCGACCGAGCCGACGGCGGCGAGCAGCGGGCCCGCGCCGAGGAACAGCAGGACCAGTCCGAGGGCCGCCGCGAGGGCGCCCACGACCAGGCCGACGGCGGCGGCGGCGAGCATGCCCCCGCGTGCCGCCCCGCGGTCCCAGCGGTGCACCCGCACGGGGAGCACGGTCAGGGTGCCGAAGGCGAAACGGAGACCGTCGAACGGGGAGGACGTGCGCATCGGCGCAGGTTACCCGGCGGCCGCGGGCCGCCCGGGGCGAGGCACCGGGGATAAAGTGCGCACATGGGGCACTGGTGGGTGCGGAACATCGTCGAACCGGGCAAGCTTCCGCTGCTGCTCGCCCTCGCCGCCTTCGTCCTGACCTTCGCCGTCACCCGGGCGATCACCCGTCTGATCCGGGCGGGCAGGGGACCGTTCCGCAACGTCAGCGCGGGCGGCCTGCACATCCACCACGCCGTCTTCGGGGTGGTGCTCGTCGTCGTGGGCGGCTTCGGCGCGTTCGCCGGCGACCGGCACGGCGCGGGCGAGGCGATCGCCGCCGTGGTGTTCGGTGCCGGCGCGGGACTGGTCCTGGACGAGTTCGCGCTGATCCTGCACCTGGACGACGTGTACTGGACCGAGGAGGGCCGCAAGAGCGTCGAGGCGGTGGTGCTCACCGCGGCCCTCGTGGCCCTGCTGCTCGCCGGGTTCGCGCCGTTCGGCGTCAACGACCTCACCGCGCGGGAACTCGCCGACCGGGGCACCGTCATCGCCAACATCTGCGCCAACTTCGTGCTCTCGCTGATCGCCCTGAGCAAGGGCAAGGCCCGGCTCGCGGTGTTCGGCGCGATCGTCCCGCTGGTCGCGCTGTTCGGCGCGGTCCGGCTGGCCCGCCCGTACTCCCCGTGGGCCCGCCGCTGCTACGGCCGCCGCCCCCGCGCCCGTGCCCGCGCCACCCTGCGCGCCTACCGCCACGACCGCCGCTGGTCCCGCCCCGGCCGCGCCCTGGAGGACTGGATCGGCGGCCGCCCCGACCCGAAGACGCCCCGGCCGCCCGAAGAGCTCCGCTGAGGCCGTCGTACCCGCGCCGCTCAGGACCCGATCGGTGGCGGCCCGGCGTCGGCGCGGGGCCGGCCGGGCGGGGGCTGCCGCCTCGGCAGGCCGGGGCGGGCGCGGCGGGCCGCCACCGCCAGGCACAGCGAGCCCACGGCCATCAGGGCGGCCAGGTGCTCCTTGCCTGCCAGGTTCTCCTTCAGCAGCACCTCGGCGACCATCGCCACGGTCACCGCGCCCGCCGTGTGATAGGCGCCGTGGCGCCAGGCCACGAACACCGCGAGGCCCACCACGGCCGCCGACGGGCCGGTGTCCACCACCTGCGCGTCCGTCCACGGCAGCCCGAACGGGGCGTGCGCGCCCAGCGCGATGCCGATGCGCGCGTACAGGGTCCCGGCGAGCGTGGCGAGGTAGGCGATGACCAGCGTCCGCCACCAGCCCAGGCACAGCTCGGCGATCCCGAACACCAGCAGGATCTGCGCCAGCGCGCCCCACACCGGCAGGTCGAGGGCGGGCACGAACAGCGACAGCGGGGTGCGCAGCAGCCCCAGCCACAGCGGGTCCTCGGCCCGCACCGCGCCGAGGTCCTGCACCAGCCGGAACCCCCACGGCCGGTTCTGCGCGAACTGGAGCAGCGCCGTCAGCGACACCGCCGCGGCGGTCACCGGCATCGCCCGCGGGCGCGGCCCCGGCAGGGGCCCGCGTACGGTGCCGTACAGCGGTCCCCACTCGGCGCGGGCCCAGCGGGCGAACGATCCCATGCGGTCTTCCCTACCCCGGTACGGTCATCGACGGCCGCCCAGCTGCCTGCGGTGCAGCCACCTGGGCAGCCCCGGCGCCTCCAGGAAGCCCTCCGCGCGGGCCGAGGCGAGGCCGATGCGCGGCAGGTCCGCGCTCTTCTCGAAGAGCAGGAACCGCGGCTCCCAGATGGGCCGGTACTTGGCGTTGGCGCGGTACAGCGACTCGATCTGCCACCAGCGGGAGAAGAAGCTGAGCAGCGACCGCCACAGCCTGAGCACCGGTCCGGCACCCAGGCGCGCCCCCCGTTCGAAGACCGAGCGGAACATCGCGAAGTTCAGCGAGACCTGTGTGACCCCGATCTCCGGGGCGCGCCGCAGCAGTTCGATGACCATGAACTCCATCAGCCCGTTCTCGGCGTCCCGGTCGCGCCGCATCAGGTCCAGCGACAGCCCGTTCGGTCCCCAGGGCACGAACGACAGCAGCGCCCGCGGCCGGCCCCGGGCGTCCGTGCACTCCAGCATCACGCAGCGCCCGTCCTCGGGGTCCCCGAGCCGGCCGAGGGCCATGCTGAACCCGCGCTCGGTCGCGCCGTCCCGCCAGTCGTCCGCGCGCTGGACGAGCAGCGCCATCTCGTGCGCCGGGATGTCCTCGTGGCGCCGGACGCGCACCTCGTACCCCGCGCGCTTCACCCGGTTGTAGGCCTGCCGCACGGTGCGCATCGCCCGCCCCTCCAGGGTGAAGTCGGCGACCTCCACGATCGCCTCGTCCCCGAGTTCCAGCGCGTCCAGGCCGTGCCGGGCGTACACGGTGCCCGCCTCCTCGCTCGCCCCCATCACCGCCGGGATCCAGCCGTGCGCCCGCGCCTTCGCGAGCCACGGCACGATCGCCCCGGGCCAGGCCTCCGGATCGCCCAGCGGGTCCCCGGAGGCGAGGCTCACCCCGCCGACGACCCGGTAGGCGACGGCCGCCTTGCCGGTCGGCGACCACACCACGCTCTTCTCCCGGCGCAGCGCGAAGTAGCCCAGCGAGTCACGCTCGCCGTGCCGCTCCAGCAGCGCCCGCAGCCGTTTCTCGTCGTCCGCGGTGAGCGGGTCCACGGCCCGCCGGGAGCGGAAGGCGGCGTAGAAGACGGCGAGCACCAGGGCCGTACTGAGCACGTTGATCGCGACATTGGCCCAGTTGGGCGGGGCGATGCCGGGGAAGTGGTGCTCGTCGGCGGAGACCGAGACCAGCCGCAGGGCGCCGAAGTGCCAGCGCTCGAAGAAGGTCGAACGGGCCGCGTCCGGCGCCTCGTTGGTGACCGTCACCAGCAGCCCGGCCAGCAGGGAGGCGGCCGCCCCGCCGCAGACGGCGACCGTGGCCGCGAGCCGGGGGTTGGCGCGGTCGCCCTTGGCGTAGAACTCCCGCCGCCCCACGAGCAGCGCCCCGACGAACGCGGCCGTCAGCACCAGCGAGACCCAGTTCTGCGCGTACCGGTGGATCTCCGGGAACGCCATGGCGAACGCGAACAGCGCGAGGAAGGCGCCGCTGAGCACCAGGTTGAGGATCCACGCGGCGCGCTTGCGGCGCCGCATCGTGATCGCCAGGAACGCGGTGAACACCCCGGAGGCGAAGCCGGCGGTCAGCAGGTACGGCGTGAAGAAGTCGTCCTGGTTGTGCCGGCGCACGTCCTGGTAGAGCGAGACCCACACCGCGGTGAGGAAGTTGACGAAGGCGACGGTGCGCAGGTACCAGACGGCGAAGGCGGCGGCCCGCCGGGAGGCCCCGCCGCCCCGCCGCTCCTCCTCGACCGAACCCCCCGCCTCCACGCGCTGCGACACGGCAATCCGGGCATCTCCCATAGCCAAGGATCTTATGGGGGGCTGCCGTGGCGAACCGGACTTATCCGGTGAACCGCTTGTAAAACCGGCCAGTTGGGCGGGGGTGGCGCGCCCTACTCCGCGGACCCCTGCGGCCGCTCGCCGGCCTCCGGCTCCTGCTCGCCGTCGGCGTCCTTCCCGTCCTCGGCCTCCTGCTCGTCGTCCGGCCTCTCCGGCAGCTCCGCGGCCAGCGCCGCCGCGGCCTGGACCAGCGGCAGGGCCAGCAGCGCGCCCAGGCCCTCGCCGGTCTTCACGCCCTGCGCCAGCAGCGGCTCCAGCGCCATCCGGTCCAGGGCCTTCGCCTGCCCCGGCTCCCCGCTGTCGTGCCCGGCCAGCCACCAGTCCGGCGCCCGGAAGGCGACCCGCTGCGCGACCAGCGCGCACGCGGTGGTCACCACCCCGTCAAGGATCACCGGAAGCTTCCGCACCGCGCACTGGAGCAGGAACCCGGTCATCGCCGCGAGGTCCGCCCCGCCCACCGCCGCCAGCAGCTGCAACTGGTCCCCGAGCACCGGCCGCGCCCGGCGCAGCGCGTCCCGGATCGCGGCGCACTTGCGCATCCACGTCAGGTCGTCGATCGCGTGCCCGCCCCGCCCGGTCACCACCGACGCGTCGGTCCCGCACAGCGCCGCGACCAGCACCGCGGCCGCCGTGGTGCCGCCCACGCTGACGTCGCCGAGCACCACCAGGTCCGTGCCGGAGTCCGCCTCCTCGTCGGCCACGGCCATGCCCGCCCGCACCGCGGCCTCCGCCTCGTCCAGGGTGAGCGCGTCCTCGATGTCGATACGGCCGCTGCCGCGCCGCACCCGGTGCCGGGTGACCTCCTCGGGGAAGGCGCCCGGGTCGCAGTCCAGGGCCATGTCCACGACCCGTACCGGCACCCGGAGCCGGCGCGCGAGCACCGCGGCGGGGCTCGCGCCCTCCAGCACGTCCCGCACCAGCCGCTCGGCGCCGCCCGCGGGCCGCGCCGAGACGTCCAGCGCGGCGATGCCGTGGTCACCCGCGAAGAGGACCAGCCGGGGCCGCTCGACGGGCCGTACCGGTACGGCGTTCTGCGCGGCGGAGAGCCACTCGCCCAGCTCGTCCAGGCGCCCCAGCGCCCCGGCCGGCACGATCTGGCGCTCCCGCCGGGCCTCGGCGTCGCGGCGCACGCCCCCGTCCGGGCGCTCGATCAGATCGGTGAAGTCGTCCAGATCAATCCTGCTCATTCGCCGAACAGTACCGCCCGGGAGCGAACGTCCCGGCGCCACATCGGCGCGATGTCATTGCGTCCTGGATCGGCATCCCATACGTTCCGTTTTGCAGCGAAATGTCGCACAGGGAGTCGCCGTCCATGCCGACCTTCCACGAACGCCGCACGGAACAGCTCCGGCACCGGCTCACCGCCCGCGCCCTGTCCGCGCTGCCGGAGCCGGAGAGCTGGCTGGACGTGGACACCGGCGACGGCCGCTTCCCCGAGGCGGCGAGGAAGCACTTCCCCTACACGAGCTTCGACGGGCTGGACCCGACGGACGGCCTGGAGCGGGCCCTGGCGGCGGACCGGATCGAGGAGGCGTACCGCGGCCGGCTCACGACCCCGGGACTGACCGACCGCCTCCGCTCCCGCTACGACGTCGTCACCATCCTGCGCCCCCCGTCCGACGCCCCCGACGCCGAACTGCGGGCCGCCCTCGCCGTCCTGCGCCCCGGCGGCCACGTCGTCCTGCACCGCGGCTGGGCCCGGATCGCCGCGGGCACCCCCTCGTGCACGGTCCTGCCGCCCACCTGGCGGCTGCCCTTCCTCGGCCGCCCGGGACCCGCGCCCGGCGGTGCCGTCCCCTACCCGCGCAGCACCATCGCCTGCCCGGCGACCACCAGCAGCACCTGCTCGCACTCCGCGCCGAACGCCGCGTTCAGCCGGCCCAGTTCGTCGCGGTAGCGGCGGCCCGACGCCGTCGCCGGCACGATCCCCGAGCCGACCTCGTTCGACACCGCGACCACGGTACGGCGGGTGCGGCGGACCGCCTCCGTGAGCGAGCGCACCCGCTCCCGCAGCGCCTTCTCGCCCCCGCCCGCCCACTCCGCGTCGTCCCACGCCCCGACCTCGTCCATGACATCGGTCAGCCACAGCGACAGGCAGTCGATCAGCACCGGCGGCCCGTCCTCGCGGAGCACCGGCTCCAGGTCAGTCGTCTCCGCCGTGCGCCACGACCCCGGCCGCCGCTCCCGGTGCGCGGCCACCCGCGCCGCCCACTCGGTGTCCCCGCCCCGGGTGCCGCCGGTCGCCACGTACAGCACGTCCGGGAAGGACTCCAGCCGCCGCTCGGCCTCCACCGACTTGCCCGAGCGCGCCCCGCCGAGCACCAGCGTCCGCCGCGGCACGTCCGGCACCTCCTCGTACGCCCCGACCACCAGCGTCGTACCGTCGGGCACGGCACGCGCCCCCGCCGCGGCCAGCCGCCGCCGCAACTCCGCCCCCGGCGGCACGTCGTGGTCCAGGTGGACCGCGACGACGTCCGTGGTCGGCCCCGCGGAGCCCACCGCGCGCAGCCGGGCCAGCGCGTCCGGGCGGCCCACCACGTCCGCGAGGACCAGGTGGTACGACTCCGCCGTCCCCGTCTCCAGACCCGCCGGCGCCCCACCGGGCGGCAGGTACAGCAGCCGCTGCCCGTCCGGACCGGTCACCGCGTACCCGGTGCCGCCCGCGTCCATCGCCACCGCCCGCACCCGGTGCCCCGTCAGCAGCGCCAGCTCCCGCCCGTCCGGCACCCGCCCCGGCTGCGGCAGCCCGGCCGGCACCTCCACCGGGGGCCCGTCGTGCGGATGGGACAGGAGCACCTGGCGCACACCGGCCAGCGAGTGCCCGGCCCGGGCCGCCGCGAAGGCCGCGCCCGGCGTGAGGTCAAGCAGCAGTGCGCCGTCCACCAGCAGCGCGGTGGCCGCCCGCGCGTCCGGCCCCAGCGCCGTCGCGCAGGCGGCACAGGGGCAGTCGGGGCGGGGCAGTCCGGCGGGGGCGCCGGTACCGAGCAGAGTCACTTCCACGGAACGATTTTCGCCTGTCCGATCGGGTATTGCGCTTCCGTCTACTCTTCCAGCACGCGTCGGAGCACAAGGAGGCCCACATGACGGCATGGACGTGGCGGTTCGAGAAGGCCGACGGGACGGAGGTCCAGCCCGCGGTCCAGCCCGAGGAGTTCGGCACCCAGGGGGACGCCGAGTCCTGGGTGGGGGAGCACTGGAAGGCGCTGCTGGAGGGCGGCGCGGACCAGGTGCGGCTGTTCGAGGACGGCACCGAGGTCTACGGGCCGATGAGCCTGCACGCCGACGCCGCCTGACCCGTGGTGAGGAGGGGCGCGCCCCCGGAGCCGCACTCCGGCGCCGTACCCCTCCTCACTGCTCGCCCAGCGTCACCTGGGCCGTCCGCCGCGTCCCGTCCCGCAGATAGGTCACCGGCGTGCGCCCGCCGGGCCGGCCCGCGGCCAGGGCCTCCTGGAGGGAGGTGATGGTGGTGACGGACCGGTCGCCGACCCGGGTGATGATGTCGCCGACCCGCAGCCCGGCCCGGTCCGCGGGGCCGCCGCTCTGCACGGTGACGACGGCCACCCCGGCCGGCTGGAGCCGGTCGTCCACCACGGTCCGCCCGGTGATGCCGAGCGCGGCCCGCCCCGAGTCCACCACCCGGCCCTCGCGCACGATCTGCCCGGCGATGGTCCGTGCCATCGACGCCGGGATGGCGAAACCGATCCCGGCCGCCGCGCTGCCGAGGCTGGGGTCGGCCGCGGCGAGCGTCGGGATGCCGATGACCTGCCCGTCCAGGTTGACCAGGGCGCCGCCGCTGTTGCCCGGATTGATGGCCGCCGACGTCTGCACCATGTTGGCGATCGTGGCGCCGGTGCCCCCGCCGCCGCTGCCCTCGCTCACCGTCCGCCCGGTCGCCGAGACGATCCCCTGGGTCACGCTGGACGACAGCCCGAGCGGCGACCCCATGGCCAGCACGATCTGGCCGACCTCCACCTTCTCGCTGTCGCCGAACACCGCGGGCCGCAGCCCGTCCGGCACCCGGTCCAGCTTGATCACCGCCAGGTCCTGCTGGGGGTAGGAGTACACGAGGGTCGCCGTCAGCGGCTCCTCGCTGCCCGCCGTCGTCACCCGGAAGGTCTTCTCGTCGCCGACCACGTGCGCGTTGGTGACGATGTGCCCCCGGTCGTCGTACACGATCCCGGAACCGAGGTCACGGCTCGCCTCGATCTGCACGACCGACGGCAGCGCCTGCCGGATGACCCGCTGGTACGCGCTCTGGAGATCGCCCGCCGCCATCGGTACGGCCGCCGGGCTCCCCGTCGCCGCGTCGTGCCGCGCGCCCGGTGCGGCCGGACCCTCGCAGCCGGTGAGCGCCGTGCCGCACACCAGCAGCAGAACCGTGATCACCCGGCGCAGGACAGGAGTACGGGAAGCGTCCATGCCCCGAGTCTGGCCGCGCGGTGATCAGCGGGCCCGTCGTGTTGCCCCGAACGGGCTCAGCCCCGTACCCCGCACAGATGCAGCAGTGCCGCGACCCCCCGGTAGGGGTCCGTGCGGCCGGCCCGCTCCTCGACCGCGAGCAGCGTCTCCAGATCGGCCGGCGGGGCCGCGTCGTCCGCCGCCGTGTCCGTGAAGACCCGGACGCCGTACCAGGCGTGCAGCGGGGCGGCGATGCCGGCGAGGGTGCCGGTCAGTTCGGCCAGCCGGTCCGCCCGCACGTTCAGGCCCAGGCGGTTGGTGTAGGCGGTGGTGTCGAAGGCGGCCAGGGCACCCGCCCAGTCGCCGGTCAGGCCGGGCCGCATGGCGAGCCCGTCGCCGTTGCGCACCAGCAGGGAGAGCAGCCCGCCGGGCGCCAGCATCCGGGCCAGGCCGGCCACCAGCGGGTCGGGCTCCTCGACGTACATCAGCACGCCGTGGCAGAGCACCAGGTCGAAGCTGCCCGGCAGGAAGTGCACCCCGGTGTCCCGGCCGTCGCCCTGCACCAGCCGGACCCGCTCCCGTATGCCCTCCGGTTCCCGGTCCAGCGCCTCGCGCGCGGCGGCGATCATCACCGGGTCCTGCTCGACGCCGGTCACCTGATGGCCGAGCCGGGCCAGCCGCAGGGCCTGCGTGCCCTGGCCGATCCCCACGTCGAGCACCCGCAGCCGCCGCCCGACCGGGAACCGCCCGGCTATCTGCTCGTCGAGCTGCCGCGCCACCAGTTCCTGGCGCACGACGTCGCGCAGCCCGCCCACCTTGTCCAGCCAGGAGTGGGCCGCACCTGAGGTGAAAGCGTCTGCGCTCAGGGCCGCTCTCCGCGCTTGACCTGCGGCTTCGGCAGCCGGAGCCGGCGCATCTGGAGGGAGCGCATCAGGGCGTACGCCACCGCGCCACGGGTGTTGCCGTCCGGGAAGCGCTCCTTGAGCCGCTTCTTCAGCCGGAAGCCGCTGACCGCCGCGTCCAGCACGATCAGGACGATCACCACGGCCCACAGCAGCAGCGCGATGTTCTGCAGCGCGGGCACCCGCACGACGCTGAGCACGAGGATCACGATGGCGAGCGGCAGGAAGAACTCGGCCACGTTGAACCGGGAGTCCACCCAGTCACGGGCGAACCTGCGCACGGGCCCCTTGTCCCGGGCCGGCAGATAGCGCTCGTCGCCGCTGGCCAGCGCCTGGCGCTGCCTCTCCAGCGCCTGCCGGCGCTCCTCGCGCGACCGCTTGGCGGCGTCCTTGCGGTTCGTCGGGGTGTGGGCGACGCTGCGGCGCTGGGACTGGGCCTCACTGCGCTTGGGAGTGGGCCTGCCCTTGGGGGCCTGCGGGTCGCGGGGCTGCTTGGAGAAGTTCACCGGCTTGTCGGCCTGGGGCTTCTCATCCTTGGCACGGCTACGGAACACAAAGACCAAGGGTAAGGGCTCCGGCGGCATGGACCGCAGCCCGAACGGGAACGATCCCGCAACACCGAGCGTCTGTACGACGCAGAGGGGACGTTCCCGTGGATGCGAGAAGCAGCCGGACGGGGCCCGATCCGGGCCCGGCTCGGGGGTCGTCTCCTCCCTGCGCCGGAGCGGCACTCTCCGCAGTCGTTCTTGGGGATGAGCGCATCACGCCCCGGACAGTGCGGTAATGGAGGCAGGGCCCGTACTGTGGGTCTTGTCGCAGGATCGGTGAGCTGGAGTCCGTCAGAAGGGGGCGCGCGAAGCCCATGAGCGGTGTCATGAAGCGTATGGGGATGATCTTCCGCGCGAAGGCGAACAAGGCCCTTGACCGGGCCGAGGACCCGCGCGAAACCCTCGATTACTCGTACCAGAAGCAGCTCGAACTGCTCCAGAAGGTGCGCCGCGGCGTCGCCGACGTGGCGACCAGCCGCAAGCGCCTGGAACTCCAGCTCAACCAGTTGCAGCAGCAGTCCGGCAAGCTGGAGGACCAGGGCCGCAAGGCGCTGGCGCTCGGCCGCGAGGACCTGGCCCGCGAGGCGCTGTCCCGGCGCGCCGCGCTCCAGCAGCAGGTGACCGACCTGGAGACGCAGCACGCCACCCTCCAGGGCGAGGAGGAGAAGCTCACCCTGGCGGCCCAGCGCCTCCAGGCCAAGGTGGACGCCTTCCGCACCAAGAAGGAGACCATCAAGGCCACCTACACCGCCGCCCAGGCCCAGACCCGGATCGGCGAGGCCTTCTCCGGCATCTCCGAGGAGATGGGCGACGTCGGCCTCGCGATCCAGCGCGCCGAGGACAAGACCCAGCAGCTCCAGGCCCGCGCCGGCGCCATCGACGAACTGCTCGCTTCCGGCGCCCTGGACGACCCGACCGGCATGGCCAAGGACGACATCGCCGCCGAGCTGGACCGGCTCTCCGGTGGTAGTGATGTAGAGCTGGAGCTTCAGCGCATGAAGGCCGAGCTGGCCGGAGGCACCCAGCAGCAGGCCATCGAGGGCGGCACCGGACAGGGGCAGTCCCAGGGCCGGCAGCAGCCGCAGGACACCCCGCGCTTCGACAAGCAGTAGGTCCTCCGACCAGCGGCAGGACGGCGCCGGGACGAGCCGAGGAGGCCGACGTGATCGTACGGATCATGGGGGAGGGCCAGGTCAGGCTGGACGACTCCCACTTCGCCGAGCTGAACGAGCTGGACGACGAACTGCTGGCCGAGATGGAGGGTGGCGACGAGGAGGGCTTCCGCCGCACCCTCGCCACCCTCCTCGACGCCGTACGACGGCTCGGGGCGCCGCTCGGCGCCGACGAGCTGGAGCCCTCCGACCTGATCCTCCCGGCACCGGACGCGTCGCTGGAGGAGGTCCGTACGATGCTCGGCGAGAACGGACTGATCCCGGACTGATCCCGGATCGCGGTGAGGGCACCCGCACCTCCGCGGCCCGGCCCCCGCTCGCCGTACTGTTCCTCAGGTGACCCCTCTGGAACGCGCCCGCCGCGAGCTGAAAGCCCACCCCCTCGCCCTGGACGCGGGCCTGGCGGCGGGCGTCCTCGTGTGCATGGTCGCCGGTTCCTTCGCGCTGCCGCACGGCACCGACGGCGTCACCTGGGGCATCCGCACCCCCGCCCCGCTCAGCCTCCTGCTGATGCTGCTCGCCGCCGCCGCCCTCGTCCCGCGCCGCCGCGCCCCGCGCACGGTCCTCGCGCTCACCTGCACCCTCTCCGTCGCGGAATGCGTCACCGGCGACCCCCGCGCCCCCGTCGCGATGTCCGCCGTCATCGCCCTGTACACCGTCGCCTCGACCACCGACCGCACCACCACCTTCCGCGTCGGCCTGCTCACCATGACCGTGCTGACCGCCGCCGCGATGCTCTTCGGCCCGCTGCCCTGGTACGCGCAGGAGAACCTGGGCGTGCTCGCCTGGACCGGCATCGGCGCCACCGCGGGCGACGCGGTCCGCAGCCGCCGTGCGGTCGTGCGGGCCATGCGGGAACGCGCCGAGCGCGCGGAGCGCACCCGCGAGGAGGAGGCCCGCCGCCGCGTCGCCGAGGAGCGGCTGCGCATCGCCCGCGACCTGCACGACGTCGTCGCCCACCACATCGCCCTGGTCAATGTGCAGGCCGGCGTCGCCGCGCACGTCATGGACAAGCGTCCCGACCAGGCCAAGGAGGCGCTCGCCCACGTCCGCGCGGCCGGCCGCAGCGCGCTCAGCGAACTGCGGGCGACCGTCGGACTGCTGCGCCAGTCCGGCGACCCGGAGGCCCCCACCGAGCCCGCCCCCGGACTGAGCCTGCTGGAGGAGCTGGCCGGCACCTTCCGCAGCGCCGGGCTCCCGGTGGAGGTGGCCCGCGCCGACCAGGGCACCCGGCTGCCGGCGGCCGTGGACCTCGCCGCCTACCGGATCGTCCAGGAGGCGCTGACCAACGTGCGCAAGCACGCGGGCGCCGGTGCCAGGGCCGAGGTGAGCGTCGTCCGCGTCGGACCGCACATCGAGGTCACCGTGGTGGACAACGGTTCCGGCGAGAGCGCTCCCGGGAACACCGCCCCCGAGGCCGGCGGCGGCCACGGACTGCTCGGCATGCGCGAACGCGTCGGCGCCCTGGGCGGCACCCTCACCACCGGACCCCGCTACGGCGGCGGTTTCCGCGTGCATGCGATCCTGCCCGTCAGCACCACCGACAACCGCATCGAAGGCGGTACGACGGCACCGGGGGAGCCCGTATGACGATCCGTGTCCTGCTCGCCGACGACCAGGCACTGCTGCGCAGCGCGTTCCGGGTGCTGGTCGACTCCGAGCCCGACATGGAGGTGGTGGGGGAGGCGTCCGACGGCGCGCAGGCGGTCCGGCTCGCCAGGGAGCGGCGCCCCGACGTCGTCCTCATGGACATCCGGATGCCCGGCACCGACGGCCTCGCCGCCACCCGGCTGATCGGCGAGGACCCCGAGCTGGCCCAGGTCAAGGTGGTCATCCTGACCACCTTCGAGGTGGACGACTACGTGGTCCAGTCGCTGCGCGCGGGTGCCTCCGGCTTCCTCGGCAAGGGCAGCGAGCCCGAGGAGCTGCTCAACGCCATCCGGGTCGCCGCGGCCGGCGACGCCCTGCTGTCCCCGTCCGCCACGAAGGGCCTGATCGCCCGCTTCCTCGCCCAGGGCGGCGGGGACGACGGCCGCGCCCCGGCCGGCTGCGAGCGGCTCGACGCGCTCACCGGCCGTGAGCGCGAGGTGCTCGTGCAGGTCGCGGGCGGGCACTCCAACGACGAGATCGCCGAACGCCTCGCGGTCAGCCCGCTGACCGTGAAGACGCACGTCAACCGGGCCATGGCCAAGCTGGGCGCGCGCGACCGGGCGCAGCTCGTGGTGATCGCGTACGAGTCGGGGCTGGTCCGTCCGCGGATGGAGTGATCTCCACCCGCGTGTACTGCGCGCGGAGTAGGGGCCCGCCGGGGAAATGGAACCGGGGGCCTACGGTCCGGCCGTCCCGGATGGACCAGGGTGGTGACGTGGACGCTCCTGTACGTCCCGTCGCCGCTTCCTGTGCGTCCTTTGTGAACGGAAGCGCCCTGCCGCTCACAGAAGAGAGACCCCGACCCATGTCCTGGCTGTCCAGATTCAGCCTCGCCCAACGGGCCCTCATCGGGCTCGTGTCGATCGTCGCCCTGGTCTTCGGGCTGATCGCGATACCCCAGATCAAGCAGCAGCTGCTGCCCACCATCGACCTGCCCATGGTCTCGGTGATCGCGCCGTACCAGGGCGCCGCGCCCGACGCGGTCGAGAAGCAGGTGGTCGAGCCGATCGAGAACAGCCTCCAGGGCGTCGACGGCGTCACCTCGGTCACCTCCACCGCGGGCGAGGGCAACGCCGTGATCATGGCGTCCTTCGACTACGGCAACGACACCAAGCAGATCGTCGGCGATGTGCAGCAGGCCGTGAACCGGGCCCGCAACCAGCTGCCGTCCGAGGTCGACCCGCAGGTGATCTCCGGTTCCACCGACGACATGCCGACCGTGGTGCTCGCCGCCACCTCCGACAAGGATCAGCAGGCCCTCGCCGACCAGCTCGACAAGACGGTCGTACCGGCCCTGAAGGACATCGACGGCGTCGGCCGCGTCCAGGTCACCGGCGTCCGCGACCTCCAGGTCACCGTCACCCCCGACGAGGGCAAGCTGGCGAGGAACGGCCTGACCACCGCCGCCCTCGCCCAGGCCCTCCAGGCGGGCGGCGTCGGCGTCCCGGCCGGCTCCTTCGACGAGGACGGCGCCAACCGCAGCGTCCAGGTCGGCGCCGGCTTCACGACGCTGGAGCAGATCAGGGACCTCGGCCTCACCGGCGAGGGCGCCCGCAAGCCCGTACGCCTCGGTGACGTGGCCACCGTCAAGGAGCAGCCGGCCCCGGCCGACTCCCTCACCCGCACCGACGGCCGGCCGAGCCTCGCCGTCAACGTGACCATGGACCACGACGGCAGCGCGGTCACCATCTCCAACGCGGTCAAGGACAAGCTGCCCGACCTGCGCGAACAGCTCGGCTCCGGCGCCCGGCTGACGGTCGTCAGCGATCAGGGCCCGGCCGTCTCCAAGTCCATCAAGGGCCTGACCACCGAGGGCGCGCTCGGCCTGCTCTTCGCGGTGCTGGTCATCCTGCTCTTCCTCGGGTCGCTGCGTTCCACGCTGGTCACCGCCGTCTCCATCCCGCTGTCCGTGGTGCTCACGCTGATCGTGCTGTGGGTCGACGGACTGTCCCTGAACATGCTCACGCTGGGCGCGCTGACCATCGCCATCGGCCGGGTCGTGGACGACTCGATCGTGGTCCTGGAGAACATCAAGCGGCACCTCGGCTACGGCGAGGAGCGCCGGGCGGCGATCGTCGAGGCGGTGCGCGAGGTGGCCGGCGCGGTCACCTCCTCCACCCTCACCACGGTCGCGGTGTTCCTGCCGATCGGCCTGGTCGGCGGCATGGTGGGCGCCCTGTTCGGCTCGTTCAGCATCACGGTGACGGCGGCCCTGCTGGCCTCGCTGCTGGTCTCGCTGACGGTGGTGCCCGTCCTGTCGTACTGGTTCCTGCGCGCCCCCAAGGGCACCCCCGAGGACGCGGCGGAGGCCCGCCGCCGGGCCGAGGAGAAGGAGGCGGGCAGCCGCCTCCAGCGCGCCTACGTCCCCGTGCTCCGGTTCGCCACCCGCCGCCGCCTCACCAGCGTGCTGATCGCGATCGTCGTCCTGGTCGTCACCTTCGGCATGTCCGGCCTGCTCAAGACGAACTTCTTCGACCAGGGCGAGCAGGAGGTCCTCACGATCAAGCAGGAGCTGAAGCCCGGCACCAGCCTGGCGGCGACCGACGCGCAGGCGAAGAAGGTCGAGAAGCTGCTCGCCGCCACCGACGGCGTCAAGGACTACCAGGTCACCGTGGGCTCCTCCGGCTTCATGGCGGCCTTCGGCGGCGGCACCGACACCAACCAGGCGTCCTACCAGGTGATGCTGGAGGACTCGAAGTCCTCCGACGCGGTGCAGCGCCACCTGGAGGACGGGCTTCGCAAGCTCAAGGGCATCGGCACGACCCAGGTGTCCGCCGGCGGCGGCTTCGGCAGCCAGAACCTCAGCGTCGTGGTGAAGGCCGCCGACCCGGTGGCGCTGCGCACGGCCGCCGAGCAGGTCCGCTCCGCCGTGGCCGGCCTGGACGGCGTCACCGACGTCACCAGCGACCTCGCCACCAGCGTGCCCCGGATCTCGGTGACCGCCGGGGCCAAGGCGGCGGCGGCCGGTTTCGACAACCAGAAACTGGGCGCCGCGGTGGCCCAGGCGGTGCGCGGTACGACGGCCGCGAAGGCGACGCTGGACGACACCGAGCGCGACGTCGTCATCAGGTCCGCCGAGCCGGCCACCACCCTGGCCCAGCTGCGGAACCTGCGCCTCGGCCCGGTGAAGCTCGGCGACATCGCCACGGTGAAGCTGGTGGACGGCCCGGTCTCGCTGACCCGCATCGACGGCCGGCGCGCCGCCACGATCACGGCCAAGCCGACCGGTGACAACACGGGCGCGGTCAGCACCGCGCTCCAGTCGAAGATCAAGGCCCTGAAGCTTCCCGCGGGCGCCACGGCGCAGATCGGCGGTGTCACCTCCGACCAGAACGACGCGTTCAAGAACCTCGGCCTGGCCATGCTGGCGGCCATCGCGATCGTCTTCATGCTGCTGGTCGCGACCTTCCGCTCGCTGGCCCAGCCGCTGATCCTGCTGGTCTCCATCCCGTTCGCGGCCACCGGCGCCATCGGTCTGCTGATCCTGACCGGCACCCCGATGGGCGTCCCCGCGATGATCGGCATGCTGATGCTCATCGGCATCGTGGTCACCAACGCGATCGTCCTGATCGACCTGATCAACCAGTACCGGTCCCAGGGGTACGGCGTCGTCGAAGCCGTGGTCGAGGGCGGCCGGCACCGGCTCCGGCCCATCCTGATGACCGCTCTGGCCACGATCTTCGCCCTGCTGCCGATGGCCCTGGGCGTCACCGGCGAGGGCGGCTTCATCGCCCAGCCGCTGGCGGTCGTGGTGATCGGCGGTCTGATCACGTCCACCCTGCTGACCCTGCTGCTGGTCCCGACGCTCTACGCGATGCTGGAACTCCGCAAGGAGCGCCGGGCCGGGAAGAAGGCGGCCAAGGAGCAGCGGACGGCCGCGGCCGAGCCGGACCTGGCCCAGGTCTGAGCACCAGTCGGGCACGGACCCGCGACGGCGCGACGCCCCGCACCCGGTGAGGAACCGGGTGCGGGGCGTCGTCGTACGGGGATGCCGGTGGCTACGGAAGCGCCAGCATCCGCTCCAGCGCCAGCTTGGCGAACGCCTCGGTCTCCTTGTCGACCTGGATGTGGTTGACCAGGTTGCCCTCCGCGAGGGACTCCAGGGTCCACACCAGGTGGGGGAGGTCGATGCGGTTCATGGTGGAGCAGAAGCAGACCGTGCGGTCGAGGAAGACGATCTCCTTGCCCTCCGGAGCGAAACGGTTCGCCAGACGGCGGACCAGGTTCAGCTCCGTGCCGATGGCCCACTTGGAGCCGGCCGGGGCGGCCTCCAGGGCCTTGATGATGTATTCGGTCGAGCCGACGTAGTCCGCCGCGGCGACGACCTCGTGCTTGCACTCCGGGTGGACCAGGACGTTCACACCGGGGATGCGGGCGCGCACGTCGTTCACCGAGTCGAGGCTGAAGCGGCCGTGCACCGAGCAGTGGCCGCGCCACAGGATCATCTTCGCGGCGCGCAGCTCCTCCGCGGTCAGCCCGCCGTCGGGCTTGTGCGGGTTGTAGACCACGCAGTCGTCCAGGGACATCCCCATGTCACGGACGGCGGTGTTGCGGCCGAGGTGCTGGTCCGGCAGGAAGAGCACCTTCTCGCCCTGCTCGAACGCCCAGTCCAGCGCGCGCTTGGCGTTGGAGGAGGTGCAGATCGTGCCGCCGTGCTTGCCGGTGAAGGCCTTGATGTCGGCGGAGGAGTTCATGTACGAGACGGGGACCACCTGCTCGGCGATCCCGGCCTCGGTCAGCACGTCCCAGCACTCCGCGACCTGCTCCGCCGTCGCCATGTCGGCCATGGAGCAGCCGGCCGCGAGGTCCGGCAGGACGACCTTCTGGTCGTCGGAGGTGAGGATGTCCGCCGACTCGGCCATGAAGTGCACACCGCAGAAGACGATGTACTCGGCCTCCGGGCGCGCGGCCGCGTCCCGGGCGAGCTTGAAGGAGTCGCCCGTGACGTCGGCGAACTGGATCACCTCGTCGCGCTGGTAGTGGTGACCGAGCACGAACACCTTGTCGCCGAGCTTCTCCTTGGCGGCACGGGCGCGCTCCACCAGGGCGGGGTCGGACGGCGAGGGCAGATCGCCGGGACACTCGACACCCCGCTCGCTCTTCGGGTCGGCCTCACGGCCGAGCAGCAGCAGGGCGAGCGGAGTCGGCTGCACGTCGAGCTCCGGGGTCTGGGCGGTGGTCACGGCACGCACCCTTTCTACTTTTCGTCTATCTGACGTTATCTATCATAACCGCTTCACGTCAGTTTGACGATGGTCATCGCGTCCATGTGACGTGAATCCCTGAGGGGCGTCCCGGAGGTGTCCCGGATCCCTCGTCGGGCCGCTGTCCGCGCGGGCGGGCATGTGCGAGCATGAAGAGTCAGAAGGCAAAATCGCGACCACGTGACGCCCGGCCCGGAATGAATCCTCGGAAGCGCCGGTTGCACTCGTCGGCAAGCAGTCTCCGTACAACCCGGGAGAGATGTAGATGTCCGTATCGGACGAGACCAAAACCGTCAGCGACGGCATCATCCTGACCGACGCCGCCGCGGCCAAGGTCAAGGCCCTGCTCGACCAGGAAGGCCGTGACGACCTCGCGCTGCGTGTCGCCGTCCAGCCCGGCGGCTGCTCCGGTCTGCGGTACCAGCTGTTCTTCGACGAGCGCTCGCTCGACGGCGACGTGGAGAAGGACTTCGGCGGGGTCAAGGTCGTCACCGACCGGATGAGCGCCCCGTACCTGGGCGGCGCCACCGTCGACTTCGTGGACACGATCGAGAAGCAGGGCTTCACGATCGACAACCCGAACGCGACCGGCTCCTGCGCCTGCGGCGACTCCTTCAGCTGAGCCGGCCCGACGGCCTGATGCACGAGGCGGCGGCCCCCATGCCGGGGGGCCGCCGCCTTCGTCGTCGGCTAACGGGTCTGCGTCTGCGGCCGCAGCGCGCCCGGCTTCGCGCGGGGGATCGTCCGCCCGTCGGCGCCGACCACCGTCCGGCCGTCCAGCGGCGCCTTGAGCCGTACGGTGCGCACCAGCTCCTTGGCGATCATCGGGCACACCCTGCCCTCCTGCCGGTGCTCGGTGACCGTGACCTCCACCCGGTCGCCGCTCTCCCGGGCCGCCGCCGTGTAGTCGGCGCACACTCCGCCGTAGAAGCCGACGGTGAGGGACCGGTCGTCGGCCGTGTAGCCGTTCACCTTCACCGAGCCGGCGGGCGAGGACGTCGGCCGGCCGGGGTCCACCGCCGGGTACGACACCGTCCCCGAGCCGCGGGTCTCGAACAGCCAGGACGGTACGAGGGTCTGACGGCCGCCGACCGGGTAGGCGGCCAGGCCGAACACCGCCTTCTCCACCGTGACCGGCCCGGCCGTCCCCGGGTCCGCGCCGCACGGCTGCTCCAGCCGCGTCGCGAACCGCCCCGGACCCGCACAGCCGCCGGGGCCCATCCGGTGGTCGCCCTTCGGCGCCGCGTTCATCCGGGCGAGGGTCTTCTCCGCGCTCAGCACGGGGTACGTCGCCCCCTTCACCGGCGTCGCCAGCAGGCCGTGCCCGCCGACCACGTCGCCCCGCACGCCGATCGTCAGCCCGGTGGTCCAGCCGGTGGTGGGCAGCCCGCCCACCACCGGATCGGCGGTCACCACCCGCTGGAGCCCCATGACCTGGCTCGCGTCGGTCCGCGCGCCGTCCAGACCGGCCGCCCTCAGCACCGGCGCCGCCGCCTTCCGGGCCGCCGCCGCGCCGACCGGCGCCCCCGTGGGACCGACCGGGCCGGGGTTGCACCGCGGGCCCTTGCGGCAGTCGTCGGTGCCGGGCGCGTAGCGGCTGAAGGTCCAGTCGCCCGGCGCGTCCCGGTTCACCCGCAGCGTCGGACCCGAGCCGTCCTTGCCGCCGATCCGCCAGAACCGCCCCTCGGCCACGGGCGTCCCGGTCACCCCGAGCGCCTTCGCCAGCCGGACCACCCGGTCCGCGCCGACCTCGGCCCCCGGGCCGTACACCGGCGCGGCGGCGGGGCCGTCCGGCAGAGCGCCGCGCGCCACGTAGTGGGCGCCGTAGGGGTCCGGCTGTTCGTCCAGGGCGAGCGGCGGGGGAGGGGTGGCGTCCCGCCCGGACGCCGCCGGGGCGGCACGGTGGTCCGGGCCGTCGCTCGCCGCCACGTACGCGCCGCCGCCGCCGACCAGCAGCACCGCGGCCGCCACGGACAGGACGACGGCGCGCGGGCCGCGCCGCCCGGTCCGTCCCGCCTCGTCCCGCGCCGCCTGCTCGTGCGCCACCTCGGGGGCGTCTCCGTTCCCGCAGTTCCCGGGCCGCTCCGTGTTCACCGCATCGCTCCTCGCCGTGTCCTGTCCCGTGTCTCCCGCCGGGGGACGGCCATGGGACGAAGCGGGGGAGCGCCGGGTTCCCGGACTGGGCCGTACGGGTGAGCCGGACCGGTCAGTCGCCGTAGTCGGACATGCCGTCCAGCAGTCGCGCGGACCGCTCCGGCACCGCGACCCGGTGGATGCGGGACGGGGACACCGGCCGGGGCTCGGTGCGCTCGGGGGCGGGCCAGCGCGGGGCCATCCGGGCGCAGTCGCCGCGCAGCGTGTCGAGGCCGCCCTCCAGGTCGCCGGGGGCGGGCGGTTCGGTGGTGGCAGGGCCCTTGGGGTTCGTCATGACGGAACCGTAGGCATGTGGGCGCCTGCGAAGAAAGATCTACTATCGGGTAGTTTCGCCAGCTTCAGTGGGCGCGCCCGACCGGGTAGCGTGAACTGTCAACCTGCCCTCCCGTCTCAGTCCGCAGGAGATTCCCCGTCGTGCGCATCGCAGTCACCGGCTCCATCGCCACCGACCACCTCATGACCTTCCCGGGTCGGTTCGCCGACCAGCTCGTCGCGGACCAGCTGCACACGGTTTCGCTCTCCTTCCTCGTCGACAACCTCGACGTGCGCCGCGGCGGCGTCGCCGCGAACATCGCCTTCGGCATGGGCCAGCTCGGCACCCGGCCGATCCTGGCCGGCGCGGCCGGCTTCGACTTCGACGAGTACCGGGCCTGGCTCGACCGGCACGGCGTCGACACCGAGTCCGTCCGGATCTCCGACACCCTGCACACCGCCCGCTTCGTGTGCACCACCGACGCCGACCACAACCAGATCGGCTCCTTCTACACCGGCGCCATGAGCGAGGCCCGGCTGATCGAGCTGAAGACGGTCGCCGACCGGGTGGGCGGCCTCGACCTGGTGCTGATCGGCGCGGACGACCCGGAGGCGATGCTCCGCCACACCGAGGAGTGCCGCTCCCGCTCGATCCCGTTCGCGGCCGACTTCTCCCAGCAGATCGCCCGCATGGAGGGCGAGGAGATCCGGATACTGCTGGACGGCGCGACGTACCTGTTCTCCAACGAGTACGAGAAGGGCCTCATCCAGACCAAGACCGGTCTGACCGACGAGGAGATCCTCGCCAGGGTCGGCCACCGCGTCACCACGCTCGGGTCGCGGGGCGTGCGGATCGAGCGGGTCGGCGAGGACCCGATCGAGGTCGGCTGCCCGGAGGAGGAGCGCAAGGCCGACCCCACCGGCGTCGGCGACGCCTTCCGCGCGGGCTTCCTGTCCGGCCTGGCCTGGGGCGTCTCGCTGGAGCGGGCCGCGCAGGTGGGCTGCATGCTGGCGACCCTGGTCATCGAGACCGTGGGCACGCAGGAGTACCAGCTGCGGCGCGCGCACTTCATGGAGCGGTTCACCAAGGCGTACGGGGACGAGGCGGCCGAGGAGGTCCGGTCCCACCTGCGCTGACGGCCCCGCCGGCCCAGGAGCGCCCGGGCCCGCCGCGCCGGCGGCCCGGACGCCTCAGCCGAGCCGGCGCACCAGGTACGCCGTACCGCCGTCCGCCGGCTCCTCGCCCAGGTACTCCTGGCCCCGCATCTCGCACCACGCCGGAATGTCCAGGCGGGCCGCCTCGTCGTCCGAGAGGACGCGGACGGTGCCGCCCACCGGCACCCCGGGAAACGCCTTCGCCAGTTCGATGACCGGGATGGGGCAGCGCCTGCCGAGGGCGTCCACCACCAGGACGTCCTCCTCGGCGACCACCGCGGCGGAGGGCGCCCCCAGCTTCTCCCGCACCCCCGCCACCACGCCCGGCAGCACGTCAAGGAACCGTTCCACGTCCTGCCCGGCCGTGCCCGGCGGCAGCGACACGCGCACATTGCCCTCGCTGAGCACGCCCATCGCCTTCAGCACATGGCTGGGCGTCAGCGTGCTGCTGGTGCACGAGGAGCCGGAGGACACCGCGAAGCCCTCCCGGTCCAGCTCGTGCAGCAGGGTCTCTCCGTCGACATAGAGACACGAGAAGGTGACGATGCCCGGCAGCCGCCGCCGCGGATCGCCCACCACCTCCACGTCCGGCACCAGCCGCGGCACCCGTGTCCTGATCCGCTCCGTCAGCTCCCGCAGCCGCGACGCCTCCTGGGCCGCCTCGGCCCGCACCGCGCGCAGGGACGCCACGGCCGCCACGACGGCCGGAATGTTCTCGAAGCCCGGTGCCCGCCCCGACTCCCGCTCGTCCGCAGGCCCTTGGGGCGCGAACCGGACCCCCTTGCGCACGACGAGCAGCCCGACCCCCGAGGGCCCGCCCCACTTGTGCGCGCTGGCGGCGAGCAGCGACCAGCCGCCCTCGACCGGCCCCCAGCCCAGCGACTGGGCCGCGTCCACCAGCAGCGGCACCCCGGCCGTCCGGCACACCTCCGCCACCTCGGCCACCGGCTGCACGGTGCCGACCTCGTGGTTGGCCGACTGGAGCACGGCCAGCGCGGTGTCCGCGCGCAGGGCGGCCTCGTAACCCGCGGGGGCCACCGCGCCCGTCCGGTCCACCGGCACCCGTGTCACCTCGCCCCCCTCGGCCTCGAACACCTCCGCCGAATGGAGGACAGAGGAGTGTTCGACCGCTGACACGATCAGGTGGCGTCCGACCCGGCGCCTTCCGGCCAACGCCCCCGCGACGCCCGTATGTACGGCACGGGTCCCCGACGGTGTGAACACCAGCTCGTCCGCCCGGCACCCGACCGCCTCGGCCGCCGCCTCCCGCGCCGCGTCCAGCAGCATCCGCGCCTTGCGCCCCTCCCGGTACAGCCGCGCGGGATCGGCCCACCCGTCGTCCAGGGAGGCCAACAGGGCCTGGCGGGCTACCGGATGGAGAGGTGCGGCCGATGCGGCGTCGAAGTAGGGCACAGGTCAACGGTAGAACCCCCGGCGGCGCGGGACACGGGGGCGGGGCCCTTCCGTCCGAGGTCGCGGGGGGTGGGCGCGACCAGCGAAGAGTCACCCGTGACCGCCCCCAAAACGCCACAACCCGAGCTAATAGGCGCCCGTTCCCACCCCAACCGAGTGACAGGCAACGCGTATGCCCCCCTCCCCGCGAACCCCCGGAGGGCGTCGGCTAGGGTTTGGTCCGCATAAACATCCAAACCCCTGCCCGACGCAGGGCGGCGACCGACCAGCGAGAAGGCCGCAGCCGACCGCGCGGGCGAGACTCTCGGGAAGGCGCTACGTGAGTCCCAACGGCTCCGACCGCTCGCCGCGGCGCCCGATGCGGCGGAAGCTGCTGCAGGCACTGACCGCGGGCCTGGTCCTGGCGACCGCAACCGGTTGCACATACAAGGACTTCCCCCGCCTTGGCATGCCCACCCCGACCACGGAAGAGGCTCCGCGGATCCTCTCCCTGTGGCAGGGTTCCTGGGCTGCCGCGCTCGCCGTCGGCGTGCTGGTGTGGGGCCTGATCCTGTGGAGCGCCATGTTCCACCGGCGCAGCCGCACCAAGGTCGAGGTACCTCCGCAGACCCGGTACAACATGCCGATCGAGGCCCTGTACACGGTGGTCCCGATCATCATCATCTCGGTGCTGTTCTACTTCACGGCCCGGGACGAGACGAAGCTCATGAGCCTCGACAAGAAGCCCGACGTCACGGTCAACGTGGTCGGCTTCCAGTGGAGCTGGGGCTTCAACTACATCGAGAACGTCCCCGGAGTCTCCGGCGACGCCAAGACGGACACCAACCTGTCCGCGATTCCGGACCGGTTCAAGGCCGCCTTCCCGGCGAACGCCGGCGGCGTCTACGACGTCGGCACCCCGGGTACGCGCAACCCGCAGACCGGTAACCCTGGTCCGACGCTCTGGCTCCCCAAGGGCAAGACGGTCCGCTTCGTTCTGACCTCGCGTGACGTCATCCACTCCTTCTGGGTGGTGCCGTTCCTGATGAAGCAGGACGTCATCCCGGGCCACACCAACGCCTTCCAGGTGACCCCCAACAAGGAGGGCACCTTCCTCGGCAAGTGCGCCGAGCTCTGCGGCGTCGACCACTCGCGGATGCTGTTCAACGTGAAGGTCGTCTCCCCGGCGGCGTACGAGCAGCACCTCAAGGACCTCGCCAAGAAGGGGCAGACCGGTTACATTCCCGCCGGCATCGCGCAGACGAGCCACGAGAAGAACCGGGAGACGAACAACCTGTGAGCATCCTCAACGAACCCCAGGGTGCCGCGGCCGCTGAAGGCTCGTACGTGGACGAGCTGCCGGTTCGGCGTAAGCAGCCCGGCAATGCCGTGGTGAAGTGGCTGACGACCACCGACCACAAGACGATCGGGACGATGTACCTCGTCACGTCGTTCGCGTTCTTCCTGATCGGCGGCGTGATGGCGCTGCTCATGCGCGCCGAGCTGGCCCGTCCGGGCCTGCAGATCATGTCGAACGAGCAGTTCAACCAGGCGTTCACGATGCACGGCACGATCATGCTGCTGATGTTCGCGACGCCGCTGTTCGCGGGCTTCGCGAACTGGATCATGCCGCTGCAGATCGGCGCGCCGGACGTCGCGTTCCCGCGGCTGAACATGTTCGCCTACTGGCTGTACCTGTTCGGCTCGCTCATCGCGGTGGGTGGCTTCCTCACCCCCGAGGGCGCGGCCGACTTCGGCTGGTTCGCCTACTCCCCGCTGTCGGACGCGGTCCGCTCGCCGGGCGCCGGCGCCGACATGTGGATCATGGGTCTGGCCATGTCCGGCTTCGGCACCATCCTCGGCTCGGTCAACTTCATCACCACGATCATCTGCATGCGCGCTCCGGGCATGACGATGTTCCGCATGCCGATCTTCGTGTGGAACGTGCTGCTGACCGGTGTGCTCGTCCTGCTGGCCTTCCCGGTGCTGGCCGCCGCGCTGTTCGCCCTGGAGGCGGACCGCAAATTCGGTGCGCATGTGTTCGACGCGGCCAATGGCGGCGCATTGCTCTGGCAACACCTCTTCTGGTTCTTCGGCCACCCAGAGGTGTACATCATCGCCCTGCCGTTCTTCGGCATCATCTCGGAGATCATTCCGGTCTTCTCCCGCAAGCCGATGTTCGGTTACATGGGCCTGATCGCCGCGACCATCGCGATCGCCGGTCTGTCCGTGACGGTGTGGGCGCACCACATGTACGTCACCGGCGGTGTGCTGCTGCCGTTCTTCTCCTTCATGACCTTCCTGATCGCGGTACCGACCGGTGTGAAGTTCTTCAACTGGATCGGCACCATGTGGAAGGGCTCACTGTCCTTCGAGACGCCGATGCTCTGGGCGACCGGCTTCCTGATCACCTTCACGTTCGGTGGTCTGACCGGTGTCATCCTGGCCTCGCCGCCCATGGACTTCCACATCTCCGACTCGTACTTCGTGGTGGCCCACTTCCACTACGTGGTCTTCGGTACGGTCGTCTTCGCCATGTTCGCCGGCTTCCACTTCTGGTGGCCGAAGTTCACCGGCAAGATGCTGGACGAGCGCCTCGGCAAGATCACCTTCTGGACGCTGTTCATCGGCTTCCACACCACCTTCCTGGTGCAGCACTGGCTGGGTGCCGAGGGCATGCCGCGTCGTTACGCCGACTACCTGGCGGCCGACGGCTTCACCGCGCTGAACACGGTGTCCACCATCGGTTCGTTCGTTCTCGGCCTCTCCTTCCTGCCGTTCCTCTACAACGTCTGGAAGACCGCCAAGTACGGCAAGAAGGTCGAGGTGGACGACCCGTGGGGCTACGGCCGCTCCCTGGAGTGGGCGACCTCCTGCCCGCCGCCGCGGCACAACTTCACCACCCTGCCGCGGATCCGCAGCGAATCCCCGGCGTTCGACCTGCACCACCCCGAGATCGCCGCGCTCGAGCAGCTTGAGCACGCCGGTCACGCGACCGCCGTCGCGGGCAGCAGCAAGGAGGCCGGCAAGTGAAGATCCAGGGCCGGATGTTCATCTGGCTGAGCTTCTTCATCCTGATCATGGCCGTCGTGTACGGCGTGTGGTCGAAGGAGCCGGCCGGTACCACGGCGCTCTTCCTGGCCTTCGGCCTGTCGATCATGATCGGCTTCTACCTGGGCTTCACCGCCCGCCGGGTGGACGCCGGTGCGCAGGACGACAAGGAGGCCGACGTCGCGGACGACGCGGGCGAGCTGGGCTTCTTCAGCCCGCACAGCTGGCAGCCGCTCATGCTGGGCTTCGGCGGTGCGATCGCCTTCCTCAGCATCGCGGTCGGCTGGTGGCTGATCTACTTCTCCGCGCCGTTCATCGTGATCGGTCTGTTCGGCTGGGTGTTCGAGTACTACCACGGTGAGAACCGCACCCAGTAAGCAGGACGAAAAGCACCACCGGGAGCCCGGACCCTCCGTCAGGAGAGTCCGGGCTCCCGGCTTTCCGCGTTCCGGTGTTTTTCAGGGTGTTTTCGCGATCCGCGCGGCGAGACGGTCGTCTGCCGGTGTGTCGTCCCTCGTATGGGTTACGTGCCGCGCCAGTAATGGGTTCATCTCATAGCGTGATCGTATGAATTACTCTCCGCGGACCCGTACCGTCGTCAGCTGCGCTGTGCTGGTGACCGCCCTGGGCGCGGGCACCAGCGCCTGCGGTTCGGACGGCGACCCCCTGTCGGCCAAGCCGTATGACGCGGCGGGCCTGATCTCCTTCAACGCCCCCACCGACGTGGGCAAGCGGGCCGACCCCGACAAGCCCCTTGAGGTCACGGTCAAGGACGAGGGGCGCATCACCGACGTCACCGCCCAGGACTCCACAGGCCGCTACGTGGCGGGCGAACTCACCGCCGACGGCAGCCGCTGGCACAGCACCTCCCCGCTGGCCGCGAGCGCCCATTACACGGTCACCGTGAGCACCGAGGACGACGAGGGGGCACCCGGCCGCAAGGTCCTCGCCTTCGATACCACCAAGCCCACCGACCAGAAGCGGCTGGGCGTCACCTTCGGGCCCGACGCGGGCGAGTACGGCGTCGGACAGGTCATCACCGCCCAACTCAGCCAGGCGGTCGACGACAAGGCCCAGCGGGCCGTCGTGGAGCGCGGCCTGCGGGTGGACTCCGTGCCCGCCGTGACCGGCTCCTGGTACTGGGTGAGCGGCAAGGAACTCCACTACCGCCCCAAGGACTACTGGCCGGCCCACGCGACGATCCAGGTGCACAGCAACCTGGACGGCGTCAAGATCAGCGACCGGCTGCGGGGCGACAGGACGAAGGCGCTCAAGCTCACCACGGGCGACCGCGTCGAGGCCGTCACGGACGCCGCGGCGCACGAGATGACGGTGTACAAGGACGGCGCCGTGATCAATTCCATTCCGGTCACCACCGGCAAGCCGGGCTACGAGACCCGCAACGGCGTCAAGGTGGTCCTGGAGAAGCAGTACTTCGTACGCATGCGCGGGATCACCGTCGGCATCGCCGAGGGCAGCCGGGACTCGTACGACCTGCCGGTCTACTACGCCACCCGGGTGACCTGGTCCGGCGAATACGTGCACGCGGCGCCCTGGTCGGTGGGCTCGCAGGGCTACGCCAACGTCAGCCACGGCTGCACCGGGATGAGCACGGCCAACGCCCGCTGGTTCTTCGAGACCGTCCACGAGGGCGACGTGGTGAAGGTCGTCAACTCCAACGGCCAGGCGATGGAACCCTTCGGCAACGGGTTCGGCGACTGGAACGTCGACTGGAAGAAGTGGCGTACGGGCTCCGCCCTCAACGGCCTGCCCAACGGCGGCCAGACCGCGCCGGACACGGTCCGCCTCCAGCCGGCAGCCGTGTGAGCAGCGCCCTGGAGGGGCGCGGGGAACCCTGCGACGGGCCGCCCGCCGGCGGCCGCCCCAGAACCCCGCGCCCCGGGCCGCTAGGCGCTCGCCAGGCTCCTGCGGCGCAGCACGGCGGCCAGCGAGGCGGCGAACTCCACCGGGTCCACCGGCAGCGTCACCGCGGCGTCGGCCCGGCTCCACGTGGCCAGCCAGGCGTCCTGGGGGCGGCCGATGAGCAGCAGCACGGGCGGGCAGCGGAACACCTCGTCCTTGATCTGCCGGCACATCCCCATGCCCCCCATGGGCACGGCCTCGCCGTCGAGCACGCACACGTCGATGCCCCCACGGTCCAGCTCCCGCAGCACCGCCGCGGGTGTCGCGCACTCCACGAACTCCACCTGGGGCACGTCCGGGGCGGGCCGGCGCCCTGCGGCCAGCCGTACCTGCTCACGGGTGTTGGAGTCGTCGCTGTAGACCAGCACGGTGGCGGTCGGCTGCATTGTTCCTCCGGATCGTCGGCGTCGTACGGACTGGACGGACAGGACGGACGGGGCCGTTTGGGCGGATGTTACTCCCATGAACACCACGTCAACACCGGTTCGCAGGGCTGCAACACTCCGAACGGCACCCCCCGGAGTGAGGGCGAGATAAGCGACCGACATAATGTCGGTCGTGGCGACAGCAACGACAGTAGAAACCGGGCACGCGCACCCGTCGGTCAACCGGCCGAACCTCACCAGCGTCGGAACCATCATCTGGCTGAGTTCCGAGCTGATGTTCTTCGCGGCCCTCTTCGCGATGTACTTCACCCTCCGGTCGGTGACCGGACCGGCTCACTGGAAGCACATGGCCTCAGCGCTCAATGTGCCTTTCTCCGCGACGAACACCACGATCCTGGTGCTCTCGTCCCTCACCTGCCAGCTCGGCGTCTTCGCTGCCGAGCGCGGCGACGTGAAGAAGCTCCGTGGCTGGTTCATCCTCACCTTCATCATGGGTGCGATCTTCATCGGCGGTCAGATCTACGAGTACACGAGCCTGGTGAAGGAAGAGGGCCTCTCGCTCTCCTCCGACCCGTACGGCTCGGTGTTCTACCTGACCACCGGCTTCCACGGCCTGCACGTGACGGGCGGTCTCATCGCCTTCCTGCTGGTCCTCGGCCGCACCTACATGGCCAAGAGGTTCACCCACGAGCAGGCGACCGCCGCCATCGTCGTGTCCTACTACTGGCACTTCGTCGATGTCGTCTGGATCGGCCTCTTCGCCACGATCTATTTGATCAAGTAGCCGGGACCGCTCCCGCTAAGTCCAGAAGCACCGACGCAGAAGATCCTGACACCGGGGTAATCCGTGAAAAAGCTCTCCGCACGACGACGCCATCCGCTGGCGGCGGTCGTCGTCCTACTCCTCGCGCTGGCGGCCACTGGGGGGCTGTACGCCGCGTTCGCGCCCGCGGGCAAGGCGCAGGCCGATGAAACCTCCCAGTCCCTGACCATCAAGGAGGGTAGGAAGCTCTACGAGGTCGGCTGCGCCAGCTGCCACGGCACCGGTGGGCAGGGCTCCTCCGACGGGCCGAGCCTGGTCGGCGTGGGCTCCGCGGCCGTCGACTTCCAGGTCGGCACCGGCCGTATGCCGGCCGCGACCTCGCAGGGCGCCCAGGTCCCGCGCAAGAAGCCTGTGTACACGCAGACTCAGATCGACCAGCTCGCCGCGTACATCGCGTCGCTGGGCGCCGGTCCGGTCGTGCCGACCAAGCAGCAGTACGGTCCGGCCGGCGCGGACATCGCCAAGGGTGGCGAGCTGTTCCGCACCAACTGCGCGCAGTGCCACAACTTCACCGGCAAGGGCGGTGCCCTGACCAAGGGCAAGTTCGCGCCCACGCTGGAGGGCGTCGACCCGAAGCACATCTACGAGGCCATGCAGACGGGCCCGCAGAACATGCCGTCCTTCCCGGACACGACGCTGTCCTCGAAGAACAAGAAGGACATCATCGCGTACCTGCACGCGGTCGACAGCAGCGAGACGACGAACCCGGGCGGTCTGGAGCTGGGCGGCCTCGGGCCGGTCAGTGAGGGCCTGTTCGCCTGGATCTTCGGTCTCGGCGCGCTGATCGCCGTCGCCGTCTGGGTCGCCGCTCGGACCGCAAAGGCCAAGAAGTCATGAGTAGCCAAGACATTCCTGAAGAGAACCTGCCCGCAGAGCAGGACCACGCGCACGGCGCGGTAGGGGTCGCGGACGAGGAGAACCCGTTCGCCGACCCGGGGCTGCCGCCCCACGAGCACCGGATCCAGGACATCGACGAGCGGGCCGCCAAGCGGTCCGAGCGTGTCGTCGCCCTGCTGTTCACGGTGTCGATGCTGGCCACCGTCGGCTTCATCGTCTCGTACGTGACCATCCCGCACGACAAGAACATCTTCGTCTTCCCGATCGGGCACATCAGCGCGCTGAACTTCGCGCTGGGCCTGACCCTGGGCGTGGCGCTGTTCTGCATCGGCGCGGGCGCGGTCCACTGGGCCCGCACCCTGATGTCCGACGTCGAGGTCGCCGACGAGCGTCACCCGATCGAGGCCGCTCCCGAGGTCCGGGCCAAGGTCCACGCGGACTTCCGCCAGGGCGCCAAGGAGTCGGCGCTCGGCCGCCGCAAGCTGATCCGCAACACGATGTTCGGCGCGCTGGCCCTGGTGCCGCTCTCCGGTGTCATGCTGCTGCGCGACCTCGGTCCGCTGCCCGGCACGTCCCTTCGCCACACCCTGTGGGCCAAGGGCAAGCGTCTGGTCAACATGAACACCAACCAGCCGCTGCGTCCCGAGGACGTCGCCGTCGGCTCCCTGACCTTCGCCAAGCCGGACGGCCTGGAGGAGACGGACGAGGAGTTCCAGACGGAGCTGGCCAAGGCGGCTCTGATGATCGTCCGGCTCCAGCCGGACAACATCAAGGACAAGCGCGAGCTGAACTGGTCGCACGACGGCATCGTCGCGTTCTCCAAGATCTGCACCCACGTCGGCTGCCCGATCTCGCTGTACGAGCAGCAGACGCACCACGTGCTGTGCCCGTGCCACCAGTCCACCTTCGACCTCTCCGACGGTGCCCGAGTGATCTTCGGTCCCGCCGGCCACGCCCTGCCGCAGCTGCGCATCGGTGTGGACAGTGAGGGTTACCTCCAGGCGCTCGGCGACTTCGAGGAGCCCGTCGGTCCTGCATTCTGGGAGCGCGGATGAGTACTGCAGCGAACGAGACCGCCCGCTCTCGCGGGAAGGCTCCGGCCGGCGAGCGCATCGCCGACTGGGCCGACGGCCGGCTCGGGATCTACTCCCTGGCCAAGGCCAACATGCGCAAGATCTTCCCCGACCACTGGTCGTTCATGTTGGGCGAAGTGTGCATGTACAGCTTCATCATCATCATCCTGACGGGTGTCTATCTGACGCTGTTCTTCCACCCGTCGATGAACGAGGTCGTCTACCACGGCAGCTATGTCCCGCTCCAGGGGCAGATGATGTCGGAGGCCTTCAACTCGACCCTGCACATCTCCTTCGACGTGCGCGGTGGTCTGCTCATCCGGCAGATCCACCACTGGGCCGCGCTGATCTTCCTCGCCGGCATGTTCGTGCACATGATGCGCGTGTTCTTCACCGGCGCGTTCCGCAAGCCGCGTGAGATCAACTGGCTGTTCGGCTTCCTGCTGTTCGTCCTCGGCATGTTCACCGGCTTCACCGGTTACTCGCTCCCCGACGACCTGCTCTCCGGCACCGGTGTCCGCTTCATGGAGGGCGCGATCCTGTCCGTGCCGATCATCGGCACGTACCTGTCGTACTTCCTCTTCGGCGGGCAGTTCCCCGGCCACGACTTCGTCGCCCGGTTCTACTCGATCCACATCCTGCTGCTGCCGGGCATCATGCTCGGCCTGATGGTGGCGCACCTGATCCTGGTCTTCTACCACAAGCACACGCAGTTCGCGGGTCCGGGCAAGTCGAACAACAACGTCGTCGGCATGCCGCTGCTGCCGGTCTACATGGCCAAGGCCGGAGGCTTCTTCTTCCTGGTCTTCGGTGTCATCGCGGCCATCGCCGCGGTCGCGCAGATCAACCCGATCTGGGCCATCGGCCCCTACCGGGTGGACCAGGTCTCCACCGGCGCCCAGCCCGACTGGTACATGGGCTTCGCCGAGGGTCTGATCCGCTTCATGCCGGGCTGGGAGATCAACTTCTGGGGCCACACGCTCGTCCTGGGCGTGTTCATCCCGCTGGTGCTCTTCCCGCTGGTCCTGGCGGCCATCGCGGTCTACCCGTTCATCGAGTCCTGGGTCACCGGCGACAAGCGCGAGCACCACATCCTGGACCGCCCGCGCAACGCCCCGACCCGTACCGCGTTCGGTGTCGCCTGGGTGACGATCTACATGGTCACCCTGGTCGGCGGTGGCAACGACCTGTGGGCCACCCACTTCCACCTGTCGATCAACGCCGTGACCTGGTTCGTCCGGATCTTCTTCTTCGTCGGCCCGGTCATCGCGTTCCTGGTCACCAAGCGGATCTGCCTCGGCCTCCAGCGCCGCGACCGCGACAAGGTGCTGCACGGTCGCGAGACCGGCATCATCAAGCGGCTGCCGCACGGTGAGTTCATCGAGGTGCACGAGCCGCTCAGCCAGGAGCAGCTGCACACGCTCACCGCGCACGACCAGTACCAGCCGGCCGAGATCGGCCCGACGGTCGACGAGAACGGTGTCGAGCGCAAGGTGAAGGCCTCGGAGCGACTCCGGGTCAAGCTGTCCAACGCCTACTACGGCGAGGACAACCAGATCCCGAAGCCGTCCGTCGAGGAGTACAGGGAGATCACGAGCGGCCACGGCCACCACTGATCCCGCGTCGCCACGCCACCGAAGGGCCCCGTCCGCACCGCGGACGGGGCCCTTCCCCGTGTCCCGGCTCGATAGGGTGGGGTACGTAGGACCACCACTGTGTACGAGGAGCGGCTGATGATCGCTGTGACCCCCGCTGGAGGCGACACCGCGGCGGGCCGCTCCTGGCCCGCCCTGCTGAACGGCCTGCTGACCGGCCAGGACCTGTCCGCCGACGACACGGCCTGGGCGATGGACCTGATCATGCGCGGCGAGGCGACCGACGCCCAGATCGCCGGGTTCATGGTCGCGCTGCGCGCCAAGGGCGAGACGGTGGAGGAGATCTCCGGCCTGGTGCGCACCATGTACGAGCACGCCAACGTGATCGAGGTGCCGGGGCCCGCCGTCGACATCGTCGGCACCGGCGGCGACGGCGCCAAGACCGTCAACATCTCCACCATGTCCTCGATCGTCGTCGCGGGCACCGGCGCCAAGGTCGTCAAGCACGGCAACCGCGCCGCCTCCTCCGCCTCCGGCTCCTCCGACGTGCTGGAGAAGCTGGGCATCAACCTCCAGCTGACCCCGAAGCGGGTGGCCGAGGTCGCCGAGGAGGCCGGCATCACCATCTGCTTCGCGGTGAAGTTCCACCCCTCGCTGCGTCATGTGGCCGCCGCGCGCGGGCAGTTGGGCATCCGCACCACCTTCAACGTGCTCGGCCCGCTGACCAACCCGGCCAAGGTGCGCGCGCAGGCGGTGGGCGTCGCCGATCCGCGCATGGCGCCCGTGGTGGCCGGCGTCTTCGCCGAACGGGGCAACTCCGCGCTGGTCTTCCGGGGCGACGACGGCCTGGACGAGCTGACGGTCACCGACACCTCCCGGGTGTGGGTGGTGCGGGACGGCAAGGTCACCGAGGAGGTCTTCGACCCCCGGGACGTCGGCATCGACCTCGTCCCGGTGGACGCCCTGCGCGGCGCGGACGCCTCCTACAACGCGGAGGTGGCCCGCCGGGTGCTCGACGGCGAGCGGGGCGCGGTGCGCGACGCGGTGCTGCTGAACTCGGCGGCGGCCCTGGTCGCCCTGGAGCCGTCCGACGCCTCGCTCACCGAGCAGCTGCGCGCCCAGATGGCCCGGGCGGCCGAGTCCATCGACTCGGGCGCGGCCAAGCGGACGCTGGAGCGCTGGGTGGCGGCCAGCAACGCCTGAGACGCGGGGGTGATCGTCCCGCGATCCGGACACGGGTTGCGGGGCGATCACCCCTTCGCGTAATTTCCGTGGCAGGTCATGAGTGACAGTCATGAGGCCCCGGCCGACTGTCCGGCAACCCTCCGTCCGTGGCGGGGTGCCCCGGGTGAGGACCAGGTCGTAGGCAGCGAGGTCTACGGCAAGCGCGGACCCCTCGAACCCAGGGGTCCTGGTCGTACGAGGGAGCCTTCCGTGAGCAAGCGAATGCGCTAGGGCCGCAGAGCCCCGCCTCCGCGTACCCCTTTCACCTTTTTCCCGTACGTCCCTTCGGCGTACGTCCTCACGGGAGTCACCCCATGTCTCACTCCAGCGTTGTCGCCGACCCGTCGATTTGCTCCCCGCTGCCCGTTCTGGGACGAGATGTCACCGTCCCGCTCGTCACGGGCGGCGAAGTCACCTACGCGGCCCTCGACTACGCGGCCAGCGCCCCCGCCCTCCAGCGCGTCTGGGACGACGTCGCCGCCTACGCGCCCTACTACGGCAGCGTCCACCGGGGCGCCGGCTACCTCTCCCAGCTCTCCACCGACCTGTTCGAGAACGCCCGCCGCACGGTCGCCGGCTTCCTCGGCTGCCGGGCCGACGACCAGGTGGTCTTCACCCGCTCGACCACCGACTCGCTGAACCTGCTGGCCCGGGCGCTCCCGGCCGACTGCCGCGTCTTCGTCTTCGAGACCGAGCACCACGCCTCCCTGCTCCCCTGGCAGGACTCCCGGGTCACCTACCTCGACGCACCGCGCACCCCGCAGCAGGCGGTGCGGACCCTGGAGCGGGCCCTGGCCGACCGCGACCCGTACGGCCCGGCCCTGGTCTGCGTCACCGGCGCCTCCAACGTCACCGGCGAGCTGTGGCCGGTGCGCGAGCTGGCCGCCGCCGCGCACGCACACGGCGCCCGGATCGTCCTGGACGCCGCCCAGCTGGCCCCGCACCACCCCGTGGACATCGCCGACCTGGACGTCGACTGGGTCGCCCTGTCCGGGCACAAGCTGTACGCCCCCTTCGGCGCGGGCGTGCTGGCCGGCCGCGCCGACTGGCTGCGGGCCGCCGAGCCGTACCTCGCGGGCGGCGGCGCCAGCCGCAGGGTCACCCGGCGCGCCGACGGGGGAGTGGACGTGGAGTGGCACGAGAGTGCCGCCCGGCACGAGGCGGGCTCCCCGAACGTCATCGGCGCCTACGCCGTCGCCTCGGCCTGCAAGGCGCTCACCGAGGCCGGCTGGGCGGACCTGGTCGCGCGCGAGCAGCGGCTGATCGACCGGGTCCGCACGGGCCTCGCCGGGATTCCGCAGGTCAGGGTGTTGTCCCTGTTCGGGGACGACGCCCCGCGGGTCGGCGTGATCTCCTTCGTGGTGGAGGGCTGGAACAGCTCCCACTTCGCGGCGGCCCTGTCCGCCGAGTACGGCATCGGCGTCCGCGACGGCCTCTTCTGCGCCCACCCGCTGGTGCGCACCCTGCTCGGCACCGATCCGCAGACCCAGGGCGAGTGCGGCGCCCCCGAGGCCGCCCCCGGCGAGAAGTCCCTCAACGCCATCCGCGTGAGCTTCGGCGCGGGCACCCCCGACGAGCACGTCGAGCGCTTCCTGACGGCGGTGCGGGAGCTGGTGACCGAGGGTGCCAAGTGGACGTACCGCACCGAGGACGGCCGCTGCGTCCCCGCCGTGTGAGGACCGGGCGGGGCGGCTTTCAGGCGGTCAGGAGTCCAGCCCGATCGCGAAGGCCGCCTCCAGGTCGTGCTGGGAGTACGTACGGAACGCCACGTGGGTGTCGGTCCCCTCGACACCGGGGATCTTGCTGATCCGGCCGGGGATCACCTCGGCCAGGTCGTCGTGGCGCCGCACCCGCACCATGGCGATCAGGTCGTACGTGCCGGTCACGGAGAACACCTCGCTCACCGACTCCAGCGCGGCGATCTGCTCGGCGATCTCGGGGATCCGGTCCACGCTGGTCTTGATGAGGACGATCGCGGTGATCACGGCTGGTTCTCTCCCTCGGGTGCCGGAGCGGGTGCGGTTTTCACTCTAGCCCGCCCGTCTCCCGCCGCCGCCCTCCCGAGACCGCCCTCGCGGTCCCGCCGACCCCCGTACCGCACCCACGCGTAACCGAATCCCACGCCGAACCCCACCAGGTGCGCCAGGTACGCCACCCCCGGCCCCTGCACCGACCGTCCCGCCGCCACCCACTGCAACGCCACCCAGAACGGCAGTACGACCCACGCCGGGAACCGCAGCGGCAGGAAGAACAGGAACGGCAGGAGACTGGTGACACGGGCGCGCGGGAACAGGAAGAGAAACGCACCGAGCACCGCCGAGATCGCCCCCGACGCGCCCACCAGCGACTGCTCGGAGGTGGCGTTGGCCGCCGCGTACCCCAGCAGCGCCAGGTAGCCGCAGCCGACGTAGAAGAGGGTGAACTCCACGCGGCCCATCCGCTCCTCGGTCAGCACGCCGAAGACGAGGAGGAAGAGCATGTTGCCCAGCAGATGCACCCAGTTGCCGTGCAGGAACAGGGCGGTGACCGGGGAGAGCGCGTGTGCCGCGGGGGCGGCGAACAGCTCCGCCGGGACCACCCCCCAGTGGCGGAAGTACACCCGCTCCGTGTCGAGCAGCGCATACCCGGAGCCGTATCCGGGGACGATCCCGGACGCCGGGCCCAGTACGAAGATCAGGCAGCACAGGGCGATGAGGCCGTACGTCGTCGGCGCGGCCCTGAGCGCCCTGAAGGTCCTGCCGGCCGCCGTGCTCCACTCGCTGATCATGAATACAGAGCATGACGTAACGGACGCAAGCTGACATACCGCCTCGCCGCCGTGAACGGACGGGCGGCGAGCACCCGCCAGGCCGTAGGGTTACGAGCCACACGCGTCGGCCGCCGGCGCGGTCCGACCCGAGAAGGAAGCGAACAGGCACGATGACGGTTCCCCTGCCGACCGCCACGACGCGATGGCGCTGCACCCTCTGCGGAAACCTCACCCGCTTCGACGTCACCCGCTCGTCCAAGGTCGTGGAGTACGTCCACCTCGACCTGGCCGGCGAGCCGACGGTGGAGGAGCGCCAGGTGGTCAGTGAGACCATCGAGTCGGTGCGCTGCCGCTGGTGCAACGCGGTGGACCAGGTGGAACTCGTGGACAGGCCGGGCACCGGCTCCTGACGGAGCGGGCCCGCCAGGGGATGTCGGCAATCGGTAGTGGGGTGTGACGGATGGTGGAGAGCGCAGGCGGGGGGCCGGGCGACGGCACCGCTGAGGTGCTTGACCGTCCGCTGCCCGACGGGGTGCGCCGCAGGGTCGTGGGGATCGTCTCGGACGGCTTCGGCCAGTTGACGGTGACCGAACTGCCCGCCCAGTTGCGGCAGTACGCCCGGTTCGCCCCGAACCGCCGGGTGAAGTTCGCCGGGAACGCGATGGCGGCGGCGCTGGAGACCGACACGCTGTTCAGACAGCGGATCGGCGAGAAGTTCCGCGAGGCCCAGCCGGAGCTGGCCGGCGCCCTCGACTCCGGCTCGGCGCCCCCGGCCGCCGATCCGCTGGACGTGGCGGCGGCGGCCTATGTGCTGCGCCCGGCGGGCTGGGTGAAGCTGATCACCGCGGCCGGCGAGGAGGCCCAGCGCGCCGACGCCGAGCGGGCCGGCGAGGAGAGCCGGGCCGAGCTGGAGCGGTTGCGCGTCGAACTGGACCACGCCCGCGAGCACACCCGGTCCGAGACCGAACGGCTGCGCGCGGAGCTGGAGTCGGCGAAGCGGGACGCGGAGTCGCTGCACCGCAAGCTGCGCGCCGCGCTGAGCGACGTGCGCCGCGGCGAGGCCGCGCTGCGCAAGGCGCAGGCCGAGATGGACGCCGTCCGTGCCGAGGCGCAGCTCCAGGTGTCGGCCGCGGAGAGCGAGTCCCGGCGGCTCAAGGCGCGCCTCGGCGAGGCGGAGGCGGCCCTGGAGGCCACCCGCAAGGCCGCCCGCGAGGGCCGCAGCGTGGAGGACATGCGGGTACGGCTGCTGCTGGACACCCTGCTGGAGGCCACCCAGGGCCTGCGGCGGGAGCTGGCGCTGCCGCCGGTGTCCGTGCGCCCGGCCGAGACGGTCGACGCGGTGGAGCCGGGCCGCATGACCCCGAAGGACATCGCGGCGCGCGCCCTGTCCGAGCACGACCCCGCGATCCTCGACCAGTTGCTCGCGCTGCCGCAGGCGCATCTGGTGGTCGACGGCTACAACGTCACCAAGACCGGCTATCCGCAGATGCCGCTGGAGAAGCAGCGGCTGCGGCTGCTCGGGCAGTTGTCCGCGCTCGCCGCGCAGACCGGCGCCGAGGTGACCTGCGTCTTCGACGGTGCCGAACTGGCCGCGCCGGTACTGCTCGCGCCGCCGCGCGGGGTGCGGGTGCTGTTCTCCAAGCCGGGCGTCACCGCGGACGAGCTGATCCGCCAGCTGGTGCGCGCGGAACCGCCGGGTCGTCCGGTCATCGTGGCGTCCACCGACCGCGAGGTGGCCGACGGGGTGGCGCGGGCGGGTGCCCGGCCGGTGGCGTCTGCGATGCTTCTGAAGCGACTGTCCTGAAAGGCCCGACGAGCGTACGCAATGCCCGAATTGGGCGCACCGTGACGCGACATAGGGTCAATCGCGCATCACTGCTCGTGTGTTGTGTGCAAAAAATACATTGCGTCACGGCATTTTTTGTCGTGAGGATTTGAATGATCACAACTGTGTCACTAGGGTCTGGGCTCGAACCTCCGAACGGGTGAACACTCACAAGAAGGAGTTCGTCCTCCGTGGCGTCCCACCGTCGACCCAAACAGCAGAGCCGCGCACGCGTGACCGTGCTGACCACCGCAGCCGCCGCTGCCGTCGTGCTCAGCGCCAACGCCGCGAACGCCGCGCCGAGTCCGAAGCTCAGCAAGGACCAGGTCAAGTCCAAGGTCGACAAGCTGTACGAGGAGGCCGAGCAGGCCACCGAGAAGTACAACGGCGCCAAGGAGAAGCAGCAGAAGCTGCAGAAGGAGATATCCACGATCCAGGACAACGTCGCGCGGGGTCAGGAAGACCTCAACAAGCTGCGCGACGGCCTGGGTTCGCTGGCGACCGCGCAGTACCGCGACGGCGGTATCGACCCCTCGGTCCAGCTCTTCCTCTCCTCCAACCCGGACGACTACCTCGACAAGGCGTCCACCCTCGACCAGCTGAGCGGCCAGCAGGTCGACGCGCTGCGCAAGATCCAGGACAAGCAGCGCGAACTCGCCCAGGAGCGTTCCGAGGCCACCGAGAAGCTCAAGGACCTCTCGGCCACCCGGACCGAACTGGGCAACAAGAAGAAGGAAGTCCAGGCCAAGCTGGCCGAGGCCCAGAAGATCCTCAACAGCCTCACCGCCAAGGAGAAGGCGGACCTGGCCGCACAGCAGCAGCGCGCCGACCGCTCCTCCAGCCAGCGCGTGAACCTCGGCGACGCCCCGCCCGCCTCCGGCCGGGCCGCGGCCGCCTTCGCCGCCGCCCAGGGCCAGATCGGCAAGCCGTACGTCTACGGCGCCACCGGCCCCTCCTCCTTCGACTGCTCGGGTCTGACCTCCTACGCCTACGCGCAGGCCGGCGTCTCCATCCCGCGCACCTCCGAGGAGCAGGCCACCATCGGTACCCGGATCTACAACCAGAGCGACCTCAAGGTCGGCGACCTGGTGTTCTTCTACGGCGACATCCACCACGTCGGCCTGTACGCGGGCAACGGCCAGGTGCTGCACGCCCCGCACACCGGTGCCGTGGTGCGCTACGAGGCGATGTCCGACATGCCGTTCCAGTTCGGCGTGCGGGTCTGAGACCCGCCGCAAACCTCACGAGGGCGCCCGAACGGGCGAACCCGTGGGACGAGGGTTGACTCCACGCCCCGCCGGTGACCTGCGTCAGCGGCGGGGCGTCACTCTTTGTCGCCGTCGAGGTCTTTGGCCGCGACCCTTCCGCACGGCTACTGTCTGCCGCGTTTCCCCGGCGCCCGGGCCTCCCCGTCCCCGGCGCCGGGGGACGTCCTTTGTCAGCCAGTGGAAGGGGTTCGGCAACCCGTGGGGTCCCATCGCCGCCTTGCACCGTCCGGCCGCGACCGTGCACCGTCCGGTCACCGCCGGGCACCGTCCGGACTCGCCCTGGGCGCCGCCGCCCTGTGCGCGCTGTCGGCCGCCGCCGCGCTCGGCGCCGCACCCGCGCACGCCGCGCCGCACGCCGACGCCCGCGCCGAGGTGGACCGGCTCTACACGGAGGCCGAGCAGGCGACCCAGGCCTACGACGAGGCCGAGGAGCGCGCGGACGGCCTGCGCCGCGAGGTCCGGTACGCCCAGGACCGGATCGCCCGCCGCCAGCAGGAGGTCAACACCCTGCGCGAGGAGCTGGGTTCGCTGGCCGGGGCGCAGTACCGCTCGGGCGGCATCGACCCGGCCGTCGCCCTGCTGTTCTCCGCCGACCCCGACGACTACCTGGACAAGGCCGCCACCCTCGACCGCATCGGCGCCGAGCAGTCCGGGCGGCTGCGGGAGCTGCGGTCCGCGCTGCGCGAACTCGACCAGGAGCGTGCGGAGACGGCCGGGAAACTCGCCGAACTGGACCGCAGCCGCCGGGCCGTCGCCGCGCACAAGCGGACGGTGGAACGCAAGCTCGCCCGGGCGCGGCAGCTGCTGGACTCCCTGTCCGCGGCCGACCGCGCCGCCTACGAGCGCTCCTCCCGCTCGGCCGGGCCCGACCGCCTCGGGCTGCCGGGACCGGCCGGTGCGTCGATCGCCCCCGACGGGCGGGCCGCCGCCGCCCTGGCCGCCGCCCGCTCCGCCCTCGGCCGCCCCTATGTGTGGGGCGCCAACGGGCCCGCGGGCTTCGACTGTTCGGGCCTGATGCAGTGGTCGTACGCGCACGCCGGCGTCCATCTGCCCCGCACCTCCCAGGAGCAGCGCTTCGCCGGCCGGCACGTCCCGCTCTCCCAGGCCCGCCCCGGTGACCTGGTCGTCTACCGCTCCGACGCCAGCCATGTGGCGATGTACGTCGGCGGTGGCCGGGTCATCCACGCGCCCCACCCGGGGGCGGCGGTGCGCTACGACCCGGTCGGGATGATGCCCATCTCCTCGGTCACCCGGCCCTGACGCCCGCGCGACGCGCCGTACGATCGTCGGATGGCCGGTGACGGGAGGGTGAGACGGGTCGGGGCGGTGGCCCTGTGCCTGCTGCTGCCGCTGGCCGGCTGTGCCGGACGGACGGCGGCCGACTCCGCCCGGAGCGAGGTGCAGCGCCTGCTGGACATGCGCTCGGCGGCGCTGCTGCGGCACGACGAGGGGGCGTACGACGCGACCGGCGCCCGCGCCGAGTACACCAGGCTGCGCGCCCTGCCGCTGGCCTCCTGGGCCTACCGGGTCACCGGGCTGCGCCGCACCGCCGCGGGCGCCACCGCCGACGCCGAGCTGACGTACCGGGTCGCCGGCTACGACCGGGCCCCCGTCGACACCCGGCGCACCGTCACCCTGTCCCGGACGGCCCAGGGCACCTGGTACGTCACCGCCGACCGGCCCGCCGGGGGGGCCGGGCAGCAGCTGTGGGACCAGGGCACGGTGACCGCCGTGCCGGGCGCGCACAGCCTGGTCCTGGGCGCCGGCCAGTCCCCGGCCGACCTGGGGGCCTACGCCCGGATGGCCGACCGGGCGGTCCCGGCGGTCTCGGCGGAGTGGGGCACGGACTGGACCCGCAAGGTGGTGGTCGTGGTGCCGAAGTCCCTGGACGGCATGGCGGGCCTGCTCGGCTCACCGGCCGCCGACTACCGGGGCATCGCCGCCGTCACCACCGGCGAGGCGGGCGGCGCGGGCCGGACCCCGGCCGACCGGGTGGTGATCAACCCCGACGCCTACGCCGCCCTGGGCACCCTGGGCAAGCAGGTCGTCCTCACCCACGAGACGACCCACGTGGCCACCCGCACCCGCACCACCTCCGCCACCCCCCTGTGGCTCTCCGAGGGGTACGCGGACTGGATCGGCTACCTGGGCACCGACCGCACCCCCACCGAGGCCGCCCCGGAACTGGCCCGCGCCGTCCAGGGCGGCCGGGTCCCCGCCGCCCTGCCCACCGACAAGGACTTCGGCTTCACCAGCGACCCCACCGAGCTGGCCCAGGCCTACGAGGGAGGCTGGCTGGCCTGCCGCATGATCGCCGACCGCTGGGGCCCCGCCCGCCTCACCGCCTTCTACCGCTCGCTCGGCGCCCACCCCGCCCACCCCGCCGCCCTCACCGACGCCCTGCGCACCGTCCTCGGCACCACCCCGCGGGCCTTCACCGCCGCGTGGCGGCAGTACCTGGACGACCAACTGCGCTGAGCACCCCGACGGCCTCCCGCAACCACTCCCGCTCGGCTGCGCCCGTGGCCCGTGCGACCCGCAGCATCCCCGCCCGGAACAGATCCCCGGCCTCCTCGGCCTGCACCGGCTCCCCGTCCCGGTAGAAGAAGCTCGACGGCGTCTCGAGGAACTCCAGTCGGCGGCGCAGTACTTCGGCCTGCGCGGCAGGCTCGGGCAGGTGGCGCAGGAAGGACAGCACGGTGTTGAACCGGACCTGATCGGTGATCTCCACCTGCTTCGGACGGCGCAGCCGCGCCAGCAGCTCGGCGCGGCCCGCATCGGTCAGGGAGAGCACCCGGCGCGGCGCGGCGCTCGCGCCCTGCTCGGTGTGCCGGTCGATCAGTCCGGCGGCGAGCAGCCGGTTGATGGCGGGGTAGAGCGCGCCGTCGCTGACCGGACGGATGTGCCCGGTGAGCGCCTTGATGCGGTCCTTCAGCTCGTATCCGTGCAGTGGTCCCTCGGCGAGGAAGCCGAGGATCGACAACTCCAGCACGCCAACTCCTCCTTGCGACAGGCCCGTTCGCCATGCTAGCTCTTTTCGAGCTACCTCGAATCGAGGTAGCTCGTTTCGAGATACCCGGAGCCCTGGTGAACGCCCACCGTGCCCAGCTCGTCTCGCTCGCCCGCCCCGTCTACCTGTCCCTGCTGACCTCGGTCGCCTCCGGAATCGTCAACACCGTCTGGGTCTCCCGGCTCGGCGGTGCCGCCGTCGCCGCCGTGGCCGTGGCCACCAACACCGAGAACGTGCTGCTCGGCGTGGCCCTGGTCTTCGCCTCCGGCGCGACCGTGCTGGTGGCGCACGCACGGGGCGCCCGCGACCCGGCCGCCGTACGGGCCGCGGCGCGCGGCGGCACCGTGCTGTGGGCGCTGGTGACCCCGCCGGTCGCGGTGGGCGGCCTGCTGCTGCGCGAGCCGCTGGCCCGCCTGGTGCTGGGCGGCTCCGACCCCGCGGCCCTGCGCCTGGCCGCCGCCTACTTCGCGGTCTCCCTGCCCGGCATGGCCGTCTTCTTCGCCCAGCAACTCGTCGACGGCCTCCTCAAGGGCGCCGGCGACACCCGGACCCCCATGCGCCTCGCGCTGCTCGCCAACGGGCTGATCCTGGTCTGCGACCCGCTCCTCATCCACCTCCACGGCGTCCGGGGCGCCGCCGTCTCCACCGTGCTGTGCCGGGGCGCCGCCCTCGTGGCGGGCCTCGCCGTCGTCCGCCGCGACAACCTGCTGCGCAAGGCCGCCCGGGTACGTCCGGCCGAACGGCTGCGGACCTCCGTGCGGCGCACCCTCACCACCGGACTGCCCATGTCCGCCGACTTCACCGTCCGGCAGAGCGGGGCGCTGGTGCTGGTCGCGATCGTCGGCCGACTCGGTGTCACCGAGGTGGCCGCCTACGCGATCGCCTACAAGGTGCTCTACCTCGCCACCATGGCCTTCTACGCCGTACGGCAGGCCGCCGCGATCCACACCGCGCACACCAGGGGTGCGGGGACGGACGCCCGCCGGGACATCGCCCGGCAGACGGTGCTGGTCTCCGGGGCGGCCGGCCTCGCAGCGGCCGTCCTGTTCGCGTTCACCGCCCCGTGGCTCATGGCCGCGTTCGGCGCCGGGCCCGCCGTCGCCCACCAGGGCGTGCTCTTCCTCCGCTGGGTCGGCCCCTACCTGCTGCTGATGGCCGGGTTCATCGCGCTCGGCGGGGTCTTCGAAGGCAGCGGGGGAGCGCCCGCGCTGTTGCGGATCACCCTGCTCGGCACCGCCGTGCAGCTCCCGCTCGCCGCCGTCCTGTCGGGCCTCGGGCTGCCCGGCGTCGTGCTTGCGCTCGTGTGTTCCATGGCCGTGCAGTGCGGGGCCGTGGCGGTGCTGCTGCGGCGGGTGCGGGGGCCGCGGGCCCTGTCGGCCGAGGCCCGCTGAGTCCGTCTAGGAGGGCACCGAGGTCCTGGTCGGGTGCAGTGGGTGCAGGGGTGTGGGGGCCGGGGCGGCGGTGGCGCGCCACAGGCGGTGGGCGCACAGGAGGGCGGCGGTGGCGAGGAGGGCGTTGCGGAGCAGGAGGAGGGTGGTGCCGTACCAGTCGCTCGCCACCACGTGGGCGAAGCCGACGGGGAATTCCAGGACGGTGAGGAACGAGGCCGCGAGGACGAGCAGGGCCGGGGGCGTCATCCGGGAGGCGCGGTGGGTCAGGCAGACGGCGGCCGTGCCGATCAGCCAGACCAGGTACTGGGGGCTGATCACCCGGCTGGTCACGGTGAACAGGAGGACCGCGGTGAACGCCGCGTCCGCCAGGGTGCAGGGGGTGAAGCGGCGGGCCCGCAGGCGCCACAGGAGGAGCCAGCCGAACGCGGCCGCGGTCAGGGCCAGCGCCGCCGTGCTCACCTCGGCCACGTACGGGCCGAGGAATTCGATCGAGCCGTAGTTCAAGAGCACCTCGCCCCTCCAGCCGAAGTGCCGGGCCACATGGAAGACCAGGCCGCCCAGCGACTCCACCTCCGTGCCCCGCTCCCGCTGGAAGGTGAGGAACGCGAACGCGCCCGGCATCGACACCGCGAACACCGCCGCGAGCCCCGCCCCCGTCACCGCCGCCGACACCCACGCCCGCCGTCGCACCGCCCCGGCGAGCAGCAGGGCCGGCCACACCTTCAGCAGCGCCCCGAAGGCCGCCAGCGCGCCCATCAGCCGCGGGTGCCGCGCCCCCGCCACCAGCGCCGCCACCGCCACCGCGGTCACCATCACGTCGTAGCGGGCGTACACCGTCGGGCCGAGCAGCGGGACGCCCGCCACCCACACCCACGCCCCGCGCCGCGACCCGCCCGGACGCCCCGAGCGCCACAGCAGCAACGCCAGCACCACCAGGTCCGCGAGGAACGCCAGGACGAAGAAGGCGTGCGCGTACGACAGGAAGGGCAGCAGGGCCGGGGAGAGGATCGCCAGCGCGGCGGCCGGGGGGTACTGCCAGGTGACGTCGTCCAGCGGGAACGTCCCGCCGCGCAGCACCTCGTACCAGCCCCGGTAGATCACCGACACGTCCGAGGTGACGTCCGGGCCCGGGAAGACGTACACCCCGAAGACGAAGAGCAGCAGCACCGCACGGGTGACGCCCCAGGTCGCGAGCAGGCACGCCGGCGACCGCCGGGCGTCCTTGGTCTCCACGTGATCCCCTGCCGTTCGATTGCGCTTCGAGTCCCGCCGTCGCGGCACCATGATGTCCCGACCGCCCGCGGCCGTGCCAACGCGGCCGCCCGTATCCGGGCCGTACGGCCGATTCGGTAGGGTCGGCCACGATGCACAAGACCCTGATCGTGACCAACGACTTCCCGCCCCGGCCGGGCGGCATCCAGGCCTTCCTGCACAACATGGCCCTCCGGCTGGACCCCGGGCAGCTGGTCGTCTACGCCTCCACCTGGAAGCGGAGCCGGGAGGGCGTCCTGGCCACCGCGGCCTTCGACGCCGAGCAGCCCTTCACCGTCGTACGCGACCGCACCACGATGCTGCTGCCCACCCCCGGGGCGACCGGGCGGGCCACCGCGCTGCTGCGCGAGCACGGCTGCACCTCGGTGTGGTTCGGGGCCGCGGCACCGCTCGGCCTGATGGCGCCCGCGCTGCGCCGCGCCGGGGCCGAGCGGCTGGTGGCCACCACCCACGGGCACGAGGCCGGCTGGGCCCAGCTGCCCGCGGCCCGGCAGCTGCTGCGCCGGATCGGCGAATCCACGGACACGATCACCTATCTGGGCGAGTACACCCGCTCCCGCATCGCCGCCGCGCTCACCCCCGAGGCGGCCGGCCGGATGGTGCAACTGCCGCCCGGCGTCGACGAGAAGACCTTCCACCCGGACTCCGGCGGGGACGAGGTCCGCGCCCGCCTCGGCCTCACCGACCGCCCGGTCGTCGTCTGCGTCTCCCGGCTGGTGCCGCGCAAGGGCCAGGACACGCTGATCCGGGCCCTGCCCCGGATCCTCGCCGCCGAGCCGGACACCGTGCTGCTGATCGTCGGCGGCGGCCCCTACGAGCAGGACCTGCGCCGGCTCGCCCGGGAGACCGGCGTCGCCGCCTCGGTCCGCTTCACCGGTGCCGTCCCCTGGTCCGAGCTGCCCGCCCACTACGGCGCCGGCGACGTCTTCGCCATGCCCTGCCGCACCCGGCGCGGCGGCCTCGACGTCGAGGGCCTCGGCATCGTCTACCTGGAGGCCTCCGCGACGGGCCTGCCGGTCGTCGCCGGCGACTCCGGCGGCGCGCCCGACGCCGTGCTCGACGGCGAGACGGGCTGGGTGGTCCGGGGCGGCGCCCCGCAGGAGGCCGCCGACCGGATCACCGCGCTGCTCCAGGACGCCGCCCTGCGGCGGCGGATGGGGGAGCGGGGCCGCCGGTGGGTGGAGGAGAAGTGGCGGTGGGACCTGCTGGCGGAGCGCCTGCGGACACTGCTCTGACGCGTGTTCCGCGCGTTCCCCAAGAGCCCCGCCGGGCAGGTCACTTGGCGTAGATCGCCTCGATGTCGTCCGCGAAGTCCTTCGCGACCACGTTCCGCTTCAGCTTCAGCGACGGCGTCAGATGACCGGAGTCCTCGGTGAACTGGCCCGGCAGGACACGGAACTTGCGCACCGACTCCGCCTTGGACACCGCCGCGTTGCCGTCGTCCACGGCCTCCTGGATCGCGGCGTTCAGCTCGGGGTCGTCCCGCAGCGAGGCCACCGTGGAGCCGGCCGGCTTGCCGTGCTCCGCGGCCCAGCGCCCCAGGAACTCCTCGTCCAGGGTGATGAGGGCGCCCACGAACGGCCGCCCGTCGCCGACCACCATGCACTCCGCGACCAGCGCGTGCGCCCGGATGCGGTCCTCGATCACGGCCGGCGCCACGTTCTTGCCGCCCGCGGTGACGATGATCTCCTTCTTGCGGCCGGTGATCCGGAGGTACCCGTCCTCGTCCAGGGTGCCGATGTCCCCGGTGTGGAACCAGCCGTCGGCCAGCGCCTCGGCCGTCGCGGCCGGGTTGTTCCAGTACTCCTTGAACAGGTGCTCGCCGTGCAGCAGCACCTCGCCGTCGTCCGCTATCCGCACCACCGAGCCCGGCAGCGGCTGCCCCACCGTGCCGATCTTCTGCCGGTCCCACGGGTTGAACGCGGTCGCCGCGCAGGACTCGGTCAGGCCGTAGCCCTCCAGCACCGAGAAGCCGATGCCGCGGAAGAAGTGGCCGAGCCGCTCGCCCAGCGGGGCGCCGCCGGAGATGGCGTACTCGCCCCGGCCGCCGAGGACCGCGCGCAGCTTGCCGTAGACCAGCTTGTCGAAGACCTTGTGCTTGAGCTTCAGCCCGAACGACGGCCCGGACGGCGAGTCCAGGGCCTTGCTGTAGGCGATCGCGGTGGCCGCCGCCTTGTCGAAGACGGCACCCTTGCCGTCCGCCTGCGCCTTGGCGCGCGCCGCGTTGTAGACCTTCTCGAAGACGCGCGGCACACCGAGGATCAACGTCGGCCGGAACGCGGCGAGTTCGTCGGTCAGGTGCTTGATGTCCGGTACGCAGCCCAGCTTGATGGGCGCCATCATCGGCGCGATCTGCACCAGGCGCCCGAAGACGTGCGCCAGCGGGAGGAAGAGCAGCACCGAGCACTCGCCGGTGCGGAACAGCGGACGCAGCCGCTCCACGATGTTGCCGCACTCGGCGAAGAAGCTGCGGTGGGTGAGGACACAGCCCTTGGGGCGGCCCGTGGTGCCGCTGGTGTAGACGATGGTCGCCGGGTCGTCGGCGCGGGCGAGCGAGGAGCGCTCCTCCACCGTCGCGTCCGACACGTCCTGCCCCAGCCGGCCCAGTTCCTCGACGGCGCCGGCCTCGATCTGCCAGACGTTCTTCAGCGCGGGCAGCGTGTCGCGCACCGTCTCCACGGCCGCCGCGTGCGTGTCCAGCTCCACCACGCACGCCGTCGCGCCCGAGTCGGACAGGATCCACTGCACCTGCTCCGGGGAGCTGGTCTCGTACACCGGCACGGTGACCGCGCCCGCGCTCCAGATCGCGAAGTCGAGGAGCGTCCACTCGTAGCGCGTCCGGGACATCAGGCCCACGCGGTCGCCCGGCTGCACCCCGGCGGCGATCAGGCCCTTGGCGGCCGCGTGCACCTCGGCGAGGAACTCCCGGGCCGTCACGTCCTGCCACACCCCGCCCACCTTGCGGGCGATGACGGCGACGTCGGGATGCTGCGCGGCGTTTCTGCGGACGATGTCGGTCAGATTTCCGTCCGCAGGGACCTCGTACAAAGCCGGAAGGCTGAACTCGCGCAAGACTGCTGCTCCTCATAGGGCGCCGGCGCCACGACGTTGTGTGATGCGACGGTGCGGTCCAAGGCTCGGGCTGGTGCTCGGGTTCGCGGTGGCCGAAACCCTGAGCACGACTGGACTGCCCGGACGTTACCCGCCGGTATGGCGTTCCCGACAGGGGGTCCCGGGGAGATGTTCCTTGTGTCACACAGGTGGGCGTTCCTTCGCGCACAGTAGTCCACGGCCACTCCGACCGGCGAGTAACCGCAGGCCAAGACCTGCACTGTTCACGTGCACCGCACACGCCTACGCTTGATCGCCATGGCATCCACACCACCTCGAAGCGCCCCCACCCGCGTCCACGTGGTCAGCGATGTGCACGGCAACGCCCGGGACCTGGCGCGGGCCGGCGAGGGTGCCGACGCCCTGATCTGCCTCGGTGACCTCGTCCTCTTCCTCGACTACGCCGACCACTCGCGCGGCATCTTCCCCGACCTGTTCGGCGAGGAGAACGCGGACCGCATCGTGGAACTGCGCACCGCCCGGCGCTTCGAGGAGGCCCGCGCGTTCGGGGCCCGGCTGTGGTCCGGCATCGACGGGGACCGGTACGCGGCCATCGAGAAGGCGGTGCGCAAGCAGTACGCCGAACTGTTCGCCGCGTTCCCCACGCCGACGTACGCCACCTACGGCAATGTCGACATGCCGCCGTTGTGGCGGGAGTACGCCCGCGCGGGCACCACCGTGCTGGACGGGGAGCGGGTGGAGATCGGCGGCCGGACCTTCGGCTTCGTCGGCGGGGGGCTGCGCACGCCGATGCGGACGCCGTACGAGATCGACGACGAGGAGTACGCCGCGAAGATCGAGGCGGTCGGGGAGGTCGACGTGCTGTGCACGCACATCCCCCCGGAAGTGCCGGAACTGGTCTACGACACGGTCGCGCGCCGCTTCGAACGGGGGAGCCGGGCCCTGCTGGACGCCATTCGCCGCACCCGGCCCCGCTATGCGCTTTTCGGCCATGTTCACCAGCCGCTGGCACGGCGGATGCGGGTCGGCTCCACCGAGTGCGTGAACGTGGGCCACTTCGCGGCGACGGGGAGGCCCTGGGTCCTGGAGTGGTGACGGGCGGCGAGCGGCGACGGGGTGAAGGGGGCAGGTCGGGCGCACGGTAGCCTTCACGCTGCACACACGTGCGCAGCGAGCGCACGCAAGAGTCTCTTCGGTCCGCATCTGGAGGAGCCACGGCGATGGCGGAACACACCAGTTCGAGCATCACGATCGAGGCGGCTCCGGCCGACGTCATGGCGGTGATCGCCGACTTCGCGCGCTACCCGGACTGGACCGGCGAGGTCAAGGAGGCGGAGGTCCTCAAGACCGACGAGCGCGGGCGTGCCGAGCAGGTGCGGCTCGTCATGGACGCGGGCGCGATCAAGGACGACCAGACGCTGGCGTACACCTGGAGCGGGGAGAACGAGGTCTCCTGGACGCTGGTGAAGTCCCAGATGCTGCGCTCCCTCGACGGGTCCTACCTGCTGAAGCCGGCGGGCGCGGGCGCCACGGAGGTCACCTACCGGCTCACCGTCGACGTCAAGATCCCCATGCTCGGCATGATCAAGCGCAAGGCCGAGAAGGTCGTCATCGACCGCGCCCTGGCGGGTCTGAAGAAGCGCGTCGAGTCGGCCTGACCTTCCCCGTCCGCGAACGGGACGCACGGGGCCGCGGAGCGCCCCCGTGCTCCCGGGCGGCCGGACCGAACCGCCGCGCGGGGGCTTTCCGTTACGGTTCAGCCTCATGCGTACCATCCTGATCACCGGGCCGGGCGGCAGCGGCCGTACGACCGTCGCCGCCGGGACCGCGCTGCGGGCCGCCCGGGAGGGCTGCCGGACGTTGCTGCTGAGCGCCGACCGCACCGACACCCCGGGCGCGGTGCTGGGCACGGAGACGGGTGCCGCTCCCGTCGAGGTCCGGCCGGGCCTCACCGCCTGGCGTCCGGACGCCGCCGCCGGTTTCCGGCAGGACCTCGCCGACTTCCAGGCCCGCGCCGCGAGCGTCCTCGACCTGCTCGGCGCGTCACGGCTGGACGCCGAGGAGGTCACCCCGCTGCCCGGCGCCGAGGAGCTGACCTTCCTGCGCGCGCTGCGGGACGCCGCGCTGTCCGAGGACCACGACCTCCTCGTCGTCGACCTGCCGGCCCTGCCCGAGGCCCTCGCGCTGCTCGCCCTTCCCGAGGAACTGCGCCGCTACCTGCGCCGCCTGCTGCCGCCCGAGCGCCAGGCCGCCCGCGCGCTGCGCCCCGTCCTCGGCCGACTGGCCGGCGTGCCCATGCCCGCCGACTGGCTGTACGAGACGGCCGCCCGCTGGGACACGGAACTCGCCGCCGTCGAGGCCGTGCTCAACGACCGGCACACCGCCGTGCGGCTCGTCGCCGAGCCCGGCCCGGCCGGAGCCGCCGCGCTGCGCACCGCCCGCCTCGGCCTCGCACTGCGCGGACTGCGCACCGAGGCGCTGATCGCCAACCGCACCCTGCCCGACGCCGCCCCCGGCTCCTGGCTCGCCGGACTCCTCGCCCAGCAGCGCGAGGCCCTCGAGGAGTGGCGGGACACGTACGACGTCCACCCCGTGCCGCACCTCGGCCGCGACCCGCGGGGCACCGACGACCTCACCGCCCTCGCGGTCCCCGCCGCCGGGCCCGCCCGCGCACCCGTCGAGTGGACCGTCGCCGACCGGATCGCCGAGGACGGGGTGCTGGTCTGGCACATCCCGCTGCCCGGCGCGATACGGGAGGAACTCGACCTGATCCGGCGCGGCGACGAACTGGTGATCACCACCGGCCCCTTCCGCCGGATCGTTGCGCTGCCCTCCGCCCTGCGCCGCTGCACCGTCTCCGGGGCCGGGCTGCGCGAGGGCGAGCTGCGGGTGCGCTTCGCCCCCGACCCCGGTCTGTGGCCCGCCGCGGCACGGTGAACCGGGGCCGCCCGTTCGGGTAACGTCGTAAGGGCGAACCGCAGTCAGGAGGCCGCCATGAGCGAAGAGCGCCCCGCAGAACCGCACGAGGAGCCGCGGCTGAGCGACGCCGACGCCTGGGCCACGGCCTGCGCCGAGGACCTGGAGGCCGAGAAGGCCCGCCGGCGTATCACCTACGGCCCGCCGCCCGGCTCCGCCGCCGAGGAGCTGAAGAGGCTCGTGGACACGGTGGCCGACAAGCTGTCCGGCCTCCAGTCCCCCCTGCTCGGCCTCGCCGGTCCGGCCGCCCAGCAGATGGTGAGGCAGGCCGTCCAGCAGGCGAAGGCGGCCGTCGAGCCCGTCATGGAGCGCAACCCCGACGTCTTCGACCACCTCGCGGCCGCGGGCGGCGAACTGCTGGCCGCCTACCGCTCCGCCGTCCGGTCCCAGGAGCACCGCTGGACGTCCGGCACGTCCGGCCCCGCGGACGAATGGCGCCCGGACCGGCCGGGCGACGGCGGCGACCGGGGCGAGGGCACCGGGTCCTCGGAGCGCATCGACCTGGACTGAAGCCCTCGTCGGCAAGGGCCTCGGGTACGGTTGGCCGTAGCGGGGCTCGACCGAAACTGAGGGATTCATGGGACTCACCATCGGCGTCGACATCGGCGGCACAAAGATCGCGGCCGGCGTGGTCGACGAGGAAGGCAACATCCTCTCGACCTTCAAGGTGCCGACCCCCACCACGCCCGAGGCCATCGTGGACGCCATCGCCTCCGCGGTGGAGGGCGCGCGTGCCGGGCACGAGATCGTCGGCGTGGGCATCGGTGCGGCCGGTTACGTCGACCGGCAGCGCTCCACCGTCTACTTCGCGCCCAACATCGACTGGCGCAACGAGCCGCTGAAGGAAAAGGTCGAGGCGCGCACCGGCCTGCCCGTCGTGGTCGAGAACGACGCCAACGCCGCCGCCTGGGGCGAGTACAGGTTCGGCGCCGGCAAGGGCCACCGCAACGTCATCTGCATCACGCTCGGCACCGGCCTCGGCGGCGGCATCATCATCGGCAACAAGCTGCGCCGCGGTCACTTCGGCGTGGCCGCCGAGTTCGGCCACATCCGGATGGTGCCGGACGGCCTGCTGTGCGGCTGCGGCTCGCAGGGCTGCTGGGAGCAGTACGCCTCCGGCCGCGCCCTGGTCCGCTACGCCAAGCAGCGCGCCAACGCCACCCCCGAGCGGGCCGAACTGCTGCTCTCGCTCGGCGACGGCACCCCGGACGGCATCGAGGGCAAGCACATCTCCATGGCCGCCCGCCAGGGCGACAAGGTCGCGGTGGACTCCTACCGCGAGCTGGCCCGCTGGGCCGGCGCCGGCCTCGCCGACCTCGCCTCCCTCTTCGACCCCTCCGCCTTCATCGTCGGCGGCGGCCTCTCCGACGAGGGCGACCTGGTGCTCGACCCGATCCGCAAGTCGTACAAGCGGTGGCTGGTCGGCGGGAACTGGCGGCCGGTCGCCGATGTGATCGCCGCGCAGCTGGGCAACAAGGCGGGCATGGTCGGCGCGGCCGACCTGGCCCGTGAGCCCGACCCGGTCATGTAAGGAGCCACCCGGCTCGGCGGCGGGGCCGTATCCCGGTACGGCCCCCCGCCCCGGGGCGCCCTCCGTCGCCCGCGCCGGAGGGCGCGGCGTACATTGATCCACATGGCGCCGCTCCCCAACTCCCACACCGAACCCGACGGTTCAGCAGTCATCCGCGTCCTGAGCTACAACATCCGCTCACTGCGCGACGACACCGACGCCCTCGCGAGGGTGATCACCGCCTGCGCCCCCGACCTGGTCCTGATCCAGGAGGCGCCCCGCTTCTTCCGCTGGCGCAAGAAGCTCACCCGGCTGGCCGCGGCCTCCGGGCTGGTCCTCCTCACCGGGGGCGGCACCGCGGCCGGACCCGCGGTCCTCTGCTCGCTGCGGGCCACCGTGGAGCGGACCGAGGACGTGCTGCTGCCGCTCACCCCAGGTCTGCACCGGCGGGGCCTGGCCACCGCGGTGGTCCGCTTCGGCGGCGCCCGCCTCGGCGTGATCAGCTGCCACCTCAGCCTCGACGGCCGTGAGCGCTACGCCCAGGGCGGGCTGCTCCTGGACCGGCTCGACCAGCTCGGCGTGGAGCACGCCGTCGCGGGCGGCGATCTGAACGAGGGCCCCGAGGGCCGCACCTTCCGGCTGCTCGCCGGCGCCCTCCAGGACTGCCGCGAGGTGGCCCCCTGGGGCGGCGAGGAGACCTGGACGCACGGCGAGCCCCACCGCCGTATCGACGCGGTGTTCGCCACCAAGGGCGTCGAGGTGCTCGGCTGCGGGGTCCCGCTGGACCAGCCCGGTGTCACCCGCGCCGATCTGGCCGCCGCCACCGACCACCTCCCGGTGCTGACCGCCCTGCGCGTCCCGGCCTGATCGGAACGGGAGGCCCTAGACGACGGCCCCGCGCCCCGGGTCGTCGTCCTCGTCGTCGTCCGTCCGCATCCGCGCCACCAGCGTGGCGAAGCCGCCGAGGAAACCGCCGATGCCGGCGGTCGCCAGCCACCAGGTCATCTCCCAGCCGAGCAGCACCGCCAGCAGGAGCAGGACGGGTCCGCCGACCACACCGAGCCACGCGAACTTCGCGGTGGTGTCGGCGTCGGGCAGCGGTGGCGGCTCGGGCGGTACGAAGTGGCCCTCGTCGCCCTCGTCGAAGTCGCCCTCGGACGGCTCGGGCGGACGGTGGTCGCGGGGGCCGACGCCGGGCGCGAAGGAGACGGAGCTGCCCAGCGGCTTGGCGGGCCGCTGCTCCCCGGAGCCCTCGTTCCCGGGCTGCGCCTCCTTCTCCGCGGGCGCGTCCTTCTCCAGCAGCGCCAGGTCCTCCACCGGCTTGAAGGGCTTGGCCCCCGGCGGGTCCGGCGGCTCCTCGCCGTACCCGGCGACGATGGCCCGCCAGGCGGCGTCCTCGTCGAAGGGCATGCCCTTCCCGTCGGGCTCGCTCCGGCCCTCGTGGTCCTCGCGGCCCTCGGGACCGGGCTCGTGCTCAGCCAACTGCGGCCGTCCCTTCCTCGCCGAGACTCGGTGCGAGCCGGCCGATGAAACCGAGGCTCTCCTCGAAGATCCGGTCCGCGTCCACATCCAACGTCGCGACGTGGTAGCTGTGTTCCAGCACGATCTCGCGGACGTCCGTGGACGAGATCCGGCCGAGCACCCGGGCGGAGTCGGCCGGCGGGACCACATGGTCCTGGGCGCTGCGCAACAGCAGCAACGGCTGGGTGACCCGCGGCAGCTCACCGTCGAGCCGGGTCAGGAACCGGCGCAGCGAGTGCGCCGCGTGCAGCGGCACCCGGTCGTAGCCGGTCTCCGCCGCGCCCCCCAGGGCGATGTCGCTGGCGATGCCCTTGGTGGTGCGCACCAGGTGCCGGGCGACGGGCAGGGCGTACGCGGACAGGCCGTGGATCTTGTTGGCCGGGTTGACGACGACCACGCCGTCGATCCGCTCGCCGTGCAGCGCGGCCAGCCGCAGCGCGAGCGCCCCGCCCATCGACAGGCCCGCCACGAACACCTTGGAGCAGCGCCCGGCGAGCAGCCGCAGCTCGCGGTCCACCTCCGCGTACCAGTCCTGCCAGCCGGTGAGCTGCATGTCCTCCCAGCGGGTGCCGTGGCCGGGCAGCAGGGGCAGCGAGACGGTCAGGCCGTGCGCCGCGTGGTGCTCCGCCCAGGGGCGCAGCGACTGGGGCGAACCGGTGAAGCCGTGACAGAAGAGGACGCCCACCTCCCCGCCTGCGTGGCGGTACGGCTCGGCTCCAGGGAGAACCGGCACCTTCGACGCTCCTGTTCCGGGGAAGGGCCCCGCCGTCGGCCGGCCGGGGCGTGGAGAACTCGCGGATGTGCTTCACCGTACGCGACCGCACGGACACCGACCAGGGCCGTCGGGTCCATCGGGCGCCCCGGGGGTTAAGGTCTGTTCGACGGAAACGGGAGGCACACGGGTGTTGTACGGCACGATGAAGGTCGCCATCGGGGGGCCGTTGAAGCTCGCCTTCAGGCCCTGGGTCGAGGGCCTGGAGAACATTCCGGCCGAGGGTCCCGCCATCCTGGCCAGCAATCACCTGTCCTTCTCGGACTCGTTCTTCCTGCCGACGATGCTGGACCGCAAGGTCACCTTCATCGCGAAGGCCGAGTACTTCACCACGCCCGGGGTGAAGGGGCGGTTGACCGCCGCCTTCTTCAAAGGCGTGGGCCAGCTCCCGGTGGACCGCTCGGGTGTCCGCGGCGCCGGCGAGGCCGCGATCAAGAGCGGTATAGAGGTGCTGGAACGCGGTGAGCTGTTCGGCATCTACCCGGAGGGCACCCGCTCGCCCGACGGCCGGCTCTACCGGGGCAAGCCCGGCGGCCTGGCCCGCGTGGCGCTCGCGACCGGCGCCCCGGTGATCCCGGTGGCCATGATCGACACCGAGAAGATCCAGCCGCCCGGCAAGGTGATGCCGAAGCTGATGCGTCCCGGCATCCGCATCGGCAAGCCCCTCGACTTCAGCCGCTACCAGGGGATGGAACACGACCGCTTCGTCCTGCGCGCGCTGACCGACGAGGTCATGTACGAGATCATGAAGCTCTCCGGCCAGGAGTACGTCGACATGTACGCCACCGCCGCCAAGCGGCAGATCGCGGAGGCGGCGAAGGCGGCCAAGGAAGCGGAGAAGAACGCCAGGGAAGCCGGGAAGGCCGGGTAGCCGGGGGCCCGGCGGGGGCCCGGCGGGGGCCGGGGGACAGTGCGAAAAAAGGGGGGGGACATGGCCGGGCGCGAGCGTGTGCTGAGGATGTCGGTGGAGCTGCCGCTGTGGCGGGCGCTCGCCGGGTACCGCGTGCTGACCATGCTGTACGCGGCCGGCCTGTGCGTCACCTCGTACGAGGACTACACCCGCCCCTGGATCGCGGTCTGTTACGACGCCGTGCTGGCCGTGTGGACGCTGGCCACCCTGCCCCGGGTGCGCAACGCGGCGAGCTGCACCAGGACGTTCCTCGCCGTCGACCTGGCCATCGCGCTCGCCGGCATCCTGCTCACCGCGTTCGCCGACACCCACCAGCGGACCGCGGGCGGCCCCACGCTGCCGACCATATGGACCGGCGGCGCGGTGCTCGCCTTCGCCGTCAAGGGCGGCTGGCGCTGGGCCGCCGCCGCCTCCCTGGTGGTGGCCGCCGCCAACCTGGCCGAGCGCGGCCAGGTCGCCAAGGACACCCTGCACAGCCTGATCCTCGTCTGCATCGCCTCCGTCGGCATCGGCTACGTCGTGGAGGTGGCCCGCGCCTCCGAGCGCACCCTCGCCCGCGCCCTGGAGATCCAGGCGGCGACCCGGGAGCGGGAGCGGCTGGCCCGGGACATCCACGACAGCGTGCTCCAGGTCCTGGCGATGGTGAAGCGGCGCGGCACCGCCCTCGGCGGCGAGGCGGCCGAGCTGGGCCGGCTGGCCGGGGAGCAGGAGGTGGCCCTGCGCACCCTGGTCTCCGGCGGACTGCTGCCCGTCGCCCGGATCGCCGCGGACGGCGCCGCACCGGTCCGCGAGGAGCCGGCCGAGCGCGGCCCGGTCGATCTGCGCACCCTCCTCGCGCCCTTCGCGCGCGACGGGGTGACCCTGGCCGAGCCCGGCGCCCCGGTGCCCCTGCCGCCGTCCGCGGCACGGGAGTTGGCCGCGGCGGTCGGCGCCGCCCTGGACAATGTGGAGCGGCACGCGGGCGAGGGGGCGCGGGCCTGGATCCTGCTGGAGGACGAGCCGGAGGAGATCGTGGTCACCGTCCGGGACGACGGACCCGGCATCCCCGAGGGCCGGCTCGCCGAGGCCGAGGACGAGGGGCGGCTCGGCGTCGCCCAGTCCATCCGGGGCAGACTGCGCGACCTCGGCGGCAGCGCCGAGCTGATCTCGGTGCCCGGGCAGGGCACCGAGGTCGAACTGAAGGTACCGAAGGGCGCCCTGGCGGCGCGGGGGAAGAAGAAGGCGGAGCAGCGATGACACGGCGGCAGGACCCGATCAGGGTGATGGTGGTGGACGATCACCCCATGTGGCGCGACGCGGTCGCCCGGGACCTGACCGAGTCCGGCTTCGAGGTGGTCGCCACCGCGGGCGACGGCGAGCAGGCCGTGCGCCGCGCCAAGGCCGCAGGTCCCGACGTCCTGGTCCTCGACCTCAATCTGCCCGCCAAGCCCGGCGTCCAGGTGTGCAAGGAACTGGTCGCCCACAACCCGGCGTTGCGCGTCCTGGTGCTGTCCGCGAGCGGGGAGCACGCCGATGTGCTGGAGGCGGTGAAGTCCGGCGCCACCGGCTATCTGCTGAAGTCCGCCTCCACCGGGGAACTGCTGGACGCGGTGCGCCGCACGGCCGCCGGCGACGCGGTGTTCACCCCGGGCCTGGCGGGACTGGTGCTCGGCGAGTACCGGCGCCTGGCCGCCGAACCGGCGCCCGCGCCCGACACCGACGAGCCGGGCGCGCCCCGGCTGACCGAGCGGGAGACGGAGGTGCTGCGGCTGGTCGCCAAGGGACTGAGCTACAAGCAGATCGCCGAACGCCTCGTCATCTCCCACCGCACGGTGCAGAACCACGTCCAGAACACCCTCGGCAAGCTCCAACTCCACAACCGGGTCGAACTGGTGAGGTACGCGATCGAACGCGGCCTGGACGCGGGGTAGTCCGGATCGGGGCGCAATGCTCCCGATTCACCCGTCCCGCCTCTCCCGATGTGACGCGCATCACCATTAGCGTGACGAAGCGTCAGGCAATGCGGGCGAAGGGACATTTCCATGCGGGTCGGAGTACTCACCGGAGGCGGCGACTGCCCCGGGCTGAACGCCGTCATCCGGGGCGTGGTACGCAAGGGCGTACAGGAGTACGGCTACGAGTTCGTGGGCTTCCGGGACGGCTGGCGGGGCCCCCTCGAAGGCCGCAGCGTCCGTCTCGACATCCCCGCCGTGCGCGGCATCCTGCCCCGCGGCGGCACCATCCTCGGCTCCTCGCGGACCAACCCCCTCAAGCAGGAGGACGGCATCCGCCGGATCAAGGACAACCTGGCCAAGCAGGAGGTCGAGGCGCTGATCGCGATCGGCGGCGAGGACACCCTCGGGGTCGCCGCCCGGCTGTCCGGCGAGTACGGCGTGCCCTGCGTCGGCGTGCCCAAGACCATCGACAACGACCTGTCCGCCACCGACTACACCTTCGGCTTCGACACCGCCGTCAACATCGCCACCGAGGCCATCGACCGGCTGCACACCACCGCCGAGTCCCACATGCGGGTCCTGGTCTGCGAGGTGATGGGCCGGCACGCGGGCTGGATCGCCCTGCACTCGGGCCTCGCCGGCGGCGCCAACGTCATCCTCATCCCCGAGCAGCGCTTCGACCTCGACCAGGTGTGCGCCTGGATCACCTCCCGCTTCAAGGCGTCGTACGCCCCGATCGTGGTGGTCGCCGAGGGCGCCATGCCCAAGGACGGCGAGATGGTGCTCAAGGACGAGACGCTGGACTCCTTCGGGCACGTCCGGCTGTCCGGGGTCGGCGAGTGGCTGGCCAAGGAGATCGAGAAGCGCACCGGCAAGGAGGCCCGCACCACCGTCCTCGGGCACATCCAGCGCGGCGGCACCCCCAGCGCCTTCGACCGCTGGCTCGCCACCCGCTTCGGGCTGCACGCCGTGGACTGCGTGCGCGACGGCGACTTCGGCAAGATGGTCGCCCTGCGCGGCACCGACGTCGTGCGCGTGCCCCTCTCCGAGGCGACCGCCAAGCTGAAGACCGTCGACCCGAAGCTGTACGCCGAGGTCGGGGTGTTCTTCGGCTGAGTCCGGCGGACGCCCCGGGGCCGCGGGCCGGCATCCGGCCCGCGGCCCCGGGAGCGGCCGCCTCACACCGCGCTCGCGCCGCGCAGCCGGCCCAGCAACTCCCCGACGATCGCCGCCCCGTCGAGCGTGAGCACCGACTCCGGGTGGAACTGCACACCGGCGAACCCGGGCCCGCGCAGGGCGTGCACCTCGCCGTTCGCCGCCCGGCTCACCTCGATGCCACGCGCGGCCAGCTCCCGCGCCGTCTCCTCGTCGCAGCGGGCCGTGAAGCTGTTGTAGAAGCCGACCGTCTCCGGGCGTCCGAACAGCTCGATCCGCGTCTGCGCGCCCTGGTACGGAACCTCCTTGCGGACGATCCCCAGGCCCAGTTCCGCCGCGATCAGCTCGTGGCCCAGGCACACGCCCAGCACCCCGTGCCGGTGCTCCCGCAGCACCGCCGCCGTCAGCTCCCCGAGGAACCGCATCTTCGCATCGGCCGGGTCGCCGGGGTCGCCGGGGCCCGGGCCCAGCACCACCGGGCCCTCGTGCGCGAGCACCGCCGCCCGCAGCCCCGGCTCGTCGTACCGCCGCACCGTCACCTCGAGCCCCGCCGAGCGCAGCAGATGCGCCAGCATCGCGGTGAAGGTGTCCTCGCCGTCCACCACCAGGGCGTGCCCGGTCACCTCGGCGGGCGGCTGCTGCATCCGCAGCCAGAACGGGGCGAGCGAGGCCCGCCGCCCGTCCAGCGCGGCCCGCACCCGGGGGTCGTCGGCCAGCCGGGGCAGCTCCCGTTCCGCGCGCGGCCGGCCGGGGCGCACCCCGAGGGCCGCCAGCACGCCCGCCGCCTTCGCGTGGGTCTCGGCCACCTCGCCCGCCGGATCGGAACCGCGCACCAGCGTGGCACCCACCCCCACCCGCAGCCGTCCGGCCGCGTCGATGTCGGCGGTACGGATCAGGATGGGGGAGTCCAGGGTCTGCGCCCCGCCCGCGTCCCGGCCGAGCAGGGCCAGCGCACCGGCGTAGTACCCCCGGCCTCCGGCCTCGTGGCGCTCGATCACCCGGCACGCGTTCTGCACCGGCGACCCGGTGACCGTCGCCGCGAACATGGTCTCGCGCAGCACCTCCCGCGCGTCCAGCGACGACCTGCCGCGCAGCTCGTACTCGGTGTGCGCGAGGTGCGCCATCTCCTTCAGCCGGGGCCCGACGACGACCCCGCCCATGTCGCCGACGGTGCACATCATCTTCAGCTCCTCGTCGACCACCATCGACAGCTCCTCGGTCTCCTTGCCGTCGGCGAGGAAGTCCAGCAGCCGCTCCGGGGTCGGCCCCTCGGCGGGATAGCGGTAGGTCCCGCTGATCGGGTTCATCACGACCGTCCCGCCCGACATCCGCACGTGCACCTCGGGGCTCGCCCCGACCAGCGTCCGGTCCCCGGTGTGCACCACGAACGTCCAGTACGCGCCCCGCTCGCCCGCCAGCAGCCGCCGGAACAGCGCCAGCGCGTCGGCGCGGCCGAAGCCGGGCACCGTGCCCTCGTACGTGCGCCGGATCACGAAGTTCGCGCCCTCGCCCCGGCCGATCTCGTCCGCGAGCACCCGTCCGACGATCCCGGCGTACTCCTCGTCGCCGACGTCGAAGCCGCCGCCCTCGACCCGCACCGCGTGCCCGGGCAGCTGGGCGAGCGCCTCGTCCAGCGGGATCTCGCAGGTCTCCTCGGGGGTCAGCACCAGCAGCGGGGTGCCGTCGTCACGGACGTCGAAGCCGCGCTCGCGGATCTGCCGGAACGGCACCAGGGCGAGCCCCTCGTCCGGCAGCTCGGCGAGCCGCTCCCGGCCGCTCACCGGGCCGATCAGCACCTCCACCGGGTGCTCGGCGCGGCCGGGGACACGGCGGCGCAGCAGGGCGAAGGGGCGGGGGTCGGACAGCAGGTCCATCAGGTCCACGGGTCGGTCTCCTACTCGGTCGGATGAGGAGAGGAACGACCCGGCGAACGCCGAAGGCCGCCCCTCGGGCGGCCTTCGCGAAGTCTGGGTACGCGCGATCTAGCGGGCCGCCGGGTGAGCGGTCCACCACCAGTTCTGGTTGGAAGGCGCGAACATGCGGGAGACCCTACCGCACCCGGCGGCTGTCCACGGTGCAGTCGTCGCGTCTCACTTTTCGGGCGACTCGTGGAACTCGGGACATGACCCCGTAATGTTTACGAGGTGACCGTGAACGCTGATTCCCATGCCGTCGCCGCCGAGGCGACCTGGCGAGACCTGCCCGCGGCGCAGCAGCCCGAGTACCCCGACGCCGAGGCTCTGCGCGCAGTGATCGCGGACCTCGAGTCGTATCCGCCGCTCGTCTTCGCCGGCGAGTGCGACCAACTGCGCGCCCGGATGGCGGCCGTCGCCAAGGGCGAGGCGTTCCTGCTCCAGGGCGGCGACTGCGCCGAGTCCTTCGACGGCGTGGGCGCCGAGCAGATCCGCGCCAAGCTCAAGACGCTGCTCCAGATGGGCGCCGTCCTCACCTACGCGGCCTCGGTGCCCGTGGTGAAGGTCGGCCGGATCGCCGGGCAGTACTCCAAGCCGCGCTCCAAGCCGACCGAGACCCGCGACGGCGTGACCCTCCCGGTGTACCGGGGCGACTCCGTCAACGGCTTCGACTTCACCGAGGCCAGCCGCATCCCGGACCCGGAGCGGCTCAAGCGGATGTACCACGCCTCGGCGTCCACGCTGAACCTGGTGCGCGCCTTCACCACCGGCGGCTACGCCGACCTGCGCCAGGTGCACGCCTGGAACCAGGACTTCGTGAAGACCTCGCCCTCCGGCCAGCGCTACGAGCAGCTGGCCCGTGAGATCGACAACGCGCTGAACTTCATGCGGGCCTGCGGCACCGACCCGGAGGAGTTCAAGACCGTCGAGTTCTTCTCCTCGCACGAGGCGCTGCTGCTGGACTACGAGTCCGCCCTGACCCGGGTCGACTCCCGCACCGGCAAGCTGTACGACGTCTCCGCGCACATGGTGTGGATCGGCGAGCGCACCCGGCAGCTGGACCACGCGCACATCGAGTTCGCCTCGAAGATCCGCAACCCGATCGGCATCAAGCTCGGCCCGAACACCACGGCCGAGGAGGCGCTGACCTACATCGACCGCCTCGACCCCGAGCGGGAGCCGGGCCGGCTGACGTTCATCGTCCGCATGGGCGCCGACAAGATCCGCGACCGGCTGCCCGAGCTGGTGGAGAAGGTCACGGCGTCCGGCGCGACGGTGGCCTGGGTGACCGACCCGATGCACGGCAACACCTTCGAGGCGGCCTCCGGGCACAAGACCCGCCGCTTCGACGACGTGCTCGACGAGGTCAAGGGCTTCTTCGAGGTGCACAAGGCGCTCGGCACCCACCCGGGCGGCATCCACGTCGAGCTGACCGGCGACGACGTCACCGAGTGCGTGGGCGGCGGCGACGAGATCTTCGTCGACGACCTGCACCAGCGCTACGAGACGGCCTGCGACCCGCGGCTCAACCGCAGTCAGTCGCTGGACCTGGCGTTCCTGGTCGCGGAGATGTACCGGGACCAGTAGGGCGGCTCCCGAGGCTGTGCTGGGGCGCGGATCACATGCGATCCGCGCCCCTCGCTCTTTTGCGGTCGCGAAGCGACGGGTAAGGTTAGGTTTGCCTCACCGGGAACGGGACGGCAGAGATACGACGATCCCGTCGGGAGGTGGGCCGCGTGTACGTCTGCAGTTGCTTCGGCATCACCGACGCCGAGGTCATGCGACATGCGGAGGACGGCGCCTGCACACCGCGTCAGATCGCCTCCGCGTGCAAGGCCGGCACGGACTGCGGCCGCTGTGTACGGCGCATCCAGGCCCTGCTCGGCCGGGGCGCCTGCCCCCGCCGTGAGCTGATCGGACAGCGCGCTCCGGCGACGCTCGACCGGCTGGACGACGCCGCGTAGGGTCAGCCCGAGAAGCCGCCGGTGCCCGGCCCCGAGGGGTCCGGCTGGCTCTGTTCGATCACCGTCGAGAGGTACAGCGCCTCGCCCAGCTTGTCCACGAGCTCCAGCTGGGTGTCCAGGTAGTCGATGTGGTGCTCCTCGTCGGCCAGGATCGCCTCGAAGATGTTCGCGGATGTGATGTCGTCCTTGTCACGCATGATCTGCACGCCCCGGCGCAGCCGGTCGATCGCCTCGACCTCGATCTGCCGGTCGGCCCGGAACATCTCGGTCACCGTCTGCCCCACCTCGACGTGGGAGAGCCGCTGGTAGTTCGGCAGCCCGTCGAGCAGCAGGATGCGGTCGGTCAGGATCTCCGCGTGCCGCATCTCGTCGAACGACTCGCGCCGGGTGTACTCGGCGAGCTTCGACCACCCCTTGTGGTCCTGGATCTTGGAGTGCAGGAAGTACTGGTTGATCGCCGTCAGCTCGGCGGTCAGCTGTTCGTTGAGCAGTTCGATGACCTCGGGGTCGCCCTGCATCGCAGCGGCTCCTTCCACACGGGGAGAACGGGGAGGTGTGCGCCGCATGATTGCATCGGCGGCGAAGATCGTCCAGTAAGTGTGGACTTAGTAAATGTGCCCGAAAATGACGCCGTTTGCCCGTTTCCGGGAGGGTGGGGCGAGGGCACCGTCCAAGGTCTGTCAGGATGGATACATGGGTCATCCGGTGGAACGAGAGTCTGGAGCAGCGGCAGGGTCCGGGCTTCCGCCGGGGCAGCGACTCCAGCGCGGCTGGCCCGTCACGCACTACGGGCCCGTCCCCAAGTTCCGGCCCGAGCGCTGGGACTTCCGGGTCTTCGGCGCCACCGCCGACGGCGACAAGCACGGCTGGACCCACGAGGAGTTCACCGCCCTGCCGTACACCACCGTGGTGGCCGACCTGCACTGCGTGACCAAGTTCAGCATGCTCGGCGCGGAGTGGGGCGGCGTGCCGGCCGGCGCCGTCGTGGACCTGGCCCCGCCCGCCCCGGACGTCACCCATGTGATGGTCTGGGCGGAGTACGGCTTCAGCTCCAACCTGCGCCTGACGGACTTCCTGGCCGAGGGCACCCTGTTCGCCACCCACAAGGACGGCGAGCTGCTCACCGCCGAGCACGGCTTCCCGGTCCGCCTGATCGTGCCCCATCTCTACGCCTGGAAGGGCCCCAAGTGGGTGCGGGGCGTGGAGTACATGACCGCCGACCGCCGCGGCTTCTGGGAGGAGCGCGGCTACCACAACATCGGCGACCCCTGGAAGGAACAGCGCTACTCCTACCAGGAGGAACCCGGCGACGGCCCGGAGCTGTGAGGGGCCGCCGACCGCCTGTCAGCCGTCCCTGAGGCGCTTGAGCCGGGCCACGTCCGCCGCGTGGCCCTCCTTGCCGCCCGGGGTCTCGATGACCAGCGGGACGCCCGCGGTCGCCGGGTGGGTCATCAGGGCGCGGAAGGGCTCCTCGCCGATGTGGCCGGAGCCGATGTTCTCGTGCCGGTCCTTGTGCGCGCCGACCACGTCCTTGGAGTCGTTGGCGTGGATCAGCTTCAGCCGGCCCTCGCCGACGGTCTCCACCAGCAGGTCCAGCGTCCGGTGCATGCCCGCCGGGCCGGTCAGGTCGTGGCCCGCCGCGAAGATGTGGCAGGTGTCCAGGCAGACGCCCAGCCTGGGGTGGGCGTCCAGCGCCTCGAAGTACGGCCCGAAGTCCCAGGTCCGCGAGCACAGCGAGGCGCCCTGGCCGGCGGTGGACTCCAGCAGCAGGAACGGGTCGTCGTCATGGGTCAGCTCGTCCAGCAACGGCAGCAGGTGCGTGCGCACCTGCTTCAGCGCCACCTCCCGGGGCCGCCCGCCGGTGGCGCTGCCGGTGTGCACCACCACGCCCAGCGCGCCGATCTCCCGCCCGCGCCGCAGCGAGTGCCGCAGCGACTCCACGGACCGCTCCACGGTCGCCTCGGTGTGCGAGCCGAAGTTGATCAGGTAGGGGGCGTGCACGTACGCCGGGACGGACTCCTCGGCGCAGGCCGCGCGGAACGCCTCGTCCTGCTTCGGGTTCCCGGCCGGAGTGGCCCAGCCGCGCGGATTGGCCACGAAGACCTGCACGGTCTCCGCCTCCAGCGCGCGGGCGTACGACAGCCCCACGGAGTGCAGGCCGCCGGCCACCGGGACGTGGCCGCCGACGGGATTGCGGGGCGGGGAGGACTGAACGGGACTCACCCGTTCAGGGTGTCATGTCCGCCGGTGTCCCCGGACCGCGGTCCCGGGTGAACCCGGTCACCGGATGGTGATGGTGATGGTGGACCCCTTGGGCGCGGTCCGGCCGCCCTCGACCGACTGCTTCTTCACGGTGTCGCCGAACAGCCCGAGCAGCCCGCGGTCCTCGTTCACCTTGAACCCGGCGTCCTCCAGTGCCTGGTGCGCGTCGTCCACGCTGTCGCCGGTCACGTCCGGGACCTCGATCATCTGCGGGCCCTTGGACAGGGTGAGCGTCACCGTGTCGCCCCTGGCCGCCTGCCCGCCGTCGCCGGGGCTCTGCCGGGCGACCTTGCCCTTGTCGTACTCGGAGTTGACCTGCGTGCCCGCGATCCTCACCTTCAGCCCGGCGTCGGTCAGCTCCTGCCGGGCGTCGGCCGGGTCGTCGCCGGTGACGTCCGGTACGTCGACGGGGCTGCCCTTGCTGACGGTCAGCGCGATCGCGGAGCCCGCGTGCCGCTCGGTGCCCGTGCGGGGGGTGGTCGCGATCACGGCGCCCTGGTCGACCTCGTCGCTGAACCGCCGGGTGACCATGCCCGGTTCCAGACCGGCCGCCTTCAGCCGCGCCCGCGCCTTGGCCAGCGGCAGGTTGGCGAGGTCGGGCACCTTCACCGTCTCCGGTCCGAGCGAGACCGTCAGCGTCACCGCGTCGTGGTCGCGGATGCGGGCCCCGGGCTTCGGGTCGGTGCCGATCACGGCGCCGCGCGCGACGGTGTCGTCGTAGGCCCGCTCGACCTTCCCGACGTGCAGCCCGGCCTGCTCCAGCCGGTCCCTGGCCTGTGCCTCGGTCTTCGTCAGCAGCGGCGGGACCTTGGTGAACTGGCCCGAGTTGATGTACCAGACCCCGGTGCCGGCGCCGAGCACCAGCAGCACGGCGACCGCGACGGTGAGGATCAGCCGCCGGGGCCGGCGCCGCGGCGGGAGCGGGGTGCCCTGGAACCGGGCGGTGTGGCCGACGCCGTCGCCCGGGTCCCCGTCGACGGGCAGCGGCCGGGGCACGGTCAGCGCGCGCGGGATCACGCTCGTACGGTCGTCCGCGTTGTCGTGCTCCACGGACCTCGCCTGCGGCGGTACGGCGTCCAGCTGCTCCTCGGTCAGCGCGGCGCGGGCCTCGCGGGCCTGGGCGAGCAGCGCGACGGCGTCGCCCGGGCGCACCTCGGGGGCGCGGGCGGTGGCCGCCGCGACCAGCGCGTCCAGCTGCGGCGGCAGCCCCGGCACCAGCGCCGACGGCGGCGGCACGTCCTCGTTGACGTGCCGGTAGAGCACCTGGGCGGGGGTGTCCCCGGAGTGCGGCTTGGCGCCGGTCAGCATCTCGTAGAGGACGACACCGCACGCGTAGACGTCCACGCGGGGGTCGGCGGTGCCCTGGTCGAGCTGCTCGGGCGCGAGATAGGCCACGGTGCCGAGCACGGAACCGGTCGTGCTGGTCACCGTGTCCACCGAGCGCACCAGCCCGAAGTCGGCGACCTTGACCCGGCCGTCGTCGCCTATCAGCACGTTCTCGGGCTTCATGTCGCGGTGCACGAACCCGGCCCGGTGCGCGGCGCCGAGCGCGGCGAGGACCGGCTCCAGGATGTCCAGCGCGGCGCGCGGGCGCAGCGCACCGCGCTCGCGCAGCACGTCCCGCAGGGTGCAGCCGGGGACGTACTCCATCGCCATGTACACATAGGACCGGTCGGTCCCCTGGTCGAAGACCTGCACCACGTTGGGGTGGTCGAGCCGGGCCGCGGACTTGGCCTCCCGGATGAACCGCTCCACGAACGCCCCGTCGGCCGCGAGCGCCGGATGCATCACCTTCAGCGCGAGCACCCGGTCCAGGCGGGTGTCCAGGGCCCGGTACACCGTGGCCATCCCGCCGGCCGCGATCCGCGCGTCCACGCGATAGCGACCGTCGAGCACCTGCCCGACGAGAGCGTCCTGAAGGGTCGTATCCACATCGGCGAGTCTACGAGCCCGCACGGCCGGCACCGCCCCGCCGGCGGCCCCCGCCCCGGTATTGCAGCGGGGCTGTGACGCTTCCCACCACGGGCTCCGCGGTGTGTGACGGGCCGGTCACGCCGCCCGCGGGCTCAGAACGCGGGGCGCTCGGGGTCCAGCGCGGCCAGGCCCTCCTCGGGTGAGGACGCCTGGGCCCAGTACCGCCGGGGGATGCGCCCCGCGAGCCGCGCCAGCCGGCCCGCCGACACCGCGTGCCGCATCGCCGCCGCCATCAGCTCCGGCTCCTGCGCGCGCGTCACCGCGGACGCCAGCATCACCCCGGCGCAGCCCAGCTCCATCGCCAGCGCCACGTCCGACGCCGTGCCGGCCCCCGCGTCCAGGATCACCGGCACCCCGGCCCGCTCCACGATCAGCTGGAAGTTGTGCGGGTTGCGGATGCCGAGCCCGGACCCGATCGGCGAGCCCAGCGGCATCACCGCGGCGCAGCCCACGTCCTCCAGCTTCCGCGCCAGCACCGGGTCGTCGTTGGTGTACGGCAGCACCGTGAAGCCGTCGTCCACCAGGGTCTCCGCCGCGTCCAGCAGCTCCACCGGATCGGGCAGCAGGGTCCGCTCGTCGGCGATGACCTCCAGCTTCACCAGGTCCGTGCCCAGCGCCTCCCGCGCCAGCCGCGCGGTCAGCACCGCCTCCCCGGCGGTGAAGCACCCCGCCGTGTTCGGCAGCACCCGGATGCCGAGCTTCTCCAGCACCGACAGCACCGAGCCGTGCACCGAGGGGTCCACCCGCCGCATCGCGACGGTCGTCAGCTCCGTCCCGGAGGCGACCAGCGCCCGCTCCAGTACTTCCAGGCTGGGCGCCCCGCCGGTGCCCATGATCAGCCGCGACCCGACGGCCGTACCGCCGATGACCAGGGAATCGTCCGTCATGGCTCAGCCCCCCTGCACCGCGGTGAGGACCTCGACCCGGTCGCCCTCGGCGAGCGCGGTGCTCGCCCACCGGGTGCGCGGGACGACGGTCTCGTTGACGGCGGCCGCCACCCCGGAGGGAGACCGGACCAGCGACCGTACGACGGTGTCGAGGGCGGTGCCGGGGGAGACCTCCCGGCGCTCCCCGTTGACGGAGATGGTGAACGGCTGGGCGGTCATGCGGGCTGCTCCATGAGGACGGCGCCGAAGCGCTGCGGTGTGAACGGACGGGCTTCCTGCGGCAGCTCGCCGTCGGCCAGCAGCTGCCCCATCACATCCCCGGTGACCGGCGTGAGCAGCACCCCGTTGCGGTGGTGCCCGGTGGCGAGCAGCAGCCCGTCGAGGCCGGACGGGCCGAGCAGCGGCGCGTTGTCCGGGGAGCCGGGACGCAGCCCGGCGCGGGTCTCGGTGAGCGGCAGTTCGGTGATGCCCGGCACCAGCTCGTGGGCGTCGCGCAGCAGCTCGTAGACCCCGCCCGCGGTGACCGTCGTGTCCCAGCCCAGCTCCTCGCTGGTGGCGCCGACGACCAGCTCGCCGTTCTCCCGGGGCACCAGGTAGACCTGCCCGCCGCGGACCACGGCCCGCACGGTACGGCTGAGGAAGGGCGCCGACCGCCGCGGCACCGTCAGCCGCAGCACCTGCCCCTTCACCGGCCGCACCGGCGGCAGCACCTCCCGGGGCACCCCCGCGAGCCGGCCGCTGAGGCTGCCGCCCGCGAGCACCACCCGCCCGGCGGCGAGCGCCGTGCCGTCCGCCGTGGTGACCCCGGCGGCCCGGCCGCCCGCCACGTCGAGCCGCTCGGCCCACACCCGGTGGAACACCACCCCGGCCCGCTCGCACGCGGTCAGCAGGGCCGCGGCCAGCCGGCGCGGGTCGATCTGGTGGTCGCCGTCGACCCGCAGCCCGCCGCGCACCCCGGGCGCCAGCATCGGCTCCAGGCGGCGGCACTCCCGCCCGGACAGCCACTGCGACTCCAGGCCGCAGCGCTGCTGCAGGGCGTGCAGATCCCGCAGATGGGCGCGGTCGTCGCCGTCCAGCGCGACCGCGAGCGTGCCGCACCGGCGGTAGCCGAGGTCCCGGCCGCTCGCCTCGGTCAGCTCGGCCGCGAACTCCGGGTAGCGGCGCGCCGAGCGCAGGTTCAGGGCGAGCAGGGTCTCCTCGCCGTAGTGCAGTTCGGTGACCGCGGCCAGCATCCCGGCCGCGACCTGGGCGGCCCCGCCTCCGGGCGCGGGGTCCACCACGGCGATGGCGAGCCCGCGCTGCGCGGCCCGCCAGGCCGTGACCAGGCCGATGATCCCGCCTCCGACGACAAGGACGTCGGATGTGTCGGACGTACGTGACGGCATGGGCGTCCAGCCCCTCCCTTCGCCGGCATGACCCGGATCAGGTTCGTACGGTCGGAGGCCGCCAGCCTCCCTCTCAGCCCGGTGCGTCCGGGCTCCCGCGAGTGCTTGTACGGTGGCCACCCTAGCCCGACCCCCTCCTCACCCGTAAGGGAGCCCTCGCCCATGGCCGTTTCACTGGACGGACTCCATCTCGCCCCCGTCGCGGACCAGTCCGCGGGTCAGGTGGGCACCCGCACCCGGTTCGCGTACCACGAGGAGGACGGCGCCGTCTGGGCCGAGTACCGGGGCGGCGACATCGTCCGCGGCCATCTGGTCGGCACCCGCGAGGGCGACCGGCTGGACTTCCGGTACGTGCAGCTGCGGACCGACGGGACGACGGCCTCGGGGCACTGTGTCTCCACGGTCGTGGAACTGCCCGACGGCCGGGTGCGCCTGGAGGAGACCTGGGAGTGGGAGTCCGGGCCCGGCTCCGGCACGAGCGTTGTGGAACAGCTCACCGAGGACGCACGCTGACTGACTGATCGTCACGTGTCTATGGTGGGCGGGTGAGCGAGCAGACAGCGCAAGAGGGCACGGCACGGACGCGGCGCGTGGTCGTCGTCGGCGCGGGCATGGCCGGGGTGCAGACCGCGGTCGCCCTGCGGGAACAGGGCTTCGCGGGCGAGGTGACCGTCATCGGCGCCGAACCGCACCAGCCGTACGACCGGCCCCCGCTGTCCAAGGCCGTGCTGCTCGGCAAGGCCGAGGGCTCCGCCTTCGACCTCGACTTCGACTCGCTCGGCGTCGACCTCAGGCTCGGCTGCGAGGCCCGCGGCGTCCGCCCCGGCGACCGGGAGCTGGACACCGAGGCGGGCCCGGTGCCGTACGACGTCCTGGTCCTCGCCATCGGCGCGGAACCGGTCACCCTGCCCGGCACCGAGGGCGTGCCCGGCGTGCATCTGCTGCGCACCCTGGACGACGCCGAACGGCTGCGGCCCGTGCTCGCCCGGCAGCACGACGTCGTGGTCGTCGGCGCGGGCTGGATCGGCGCCGAGTTCGCCACGGCGGCCCGCGAGGCGGGCTGCGCGGTGACCGTCGTCGAGGCCGCCGACCGGCCGCTCGCCGGGGTGCTGCCCGCCGAGGTCGCCGCGCCCATGGCCGGCTGGTACGCCGACAGCGGCGCCGAACTGCGCACCGGCGCCCGCGTGGAGCGCGTCGAGCCCGGCGCGGTGGTGCTCGCCGACGGCACCCGGCTGCCCGCGGGCGCGGTCGTCGTCGGCATCGGCGCCCGCCCCGCCACCGGCTGGCTGGCCGGCTCCGGCATCGAGCTGGGCGCGTTCGGCGAGGTCGTCACCGACGCCCGGCTGCGCGCCTCCGCGCCCGGGGTGTACGCCGTCGGCGACTGCGCCTCCTTCCCCTCGGCCCGCTACGGCGAGCGGCTGCTCGTCCACCACTGGGACAACGCCCTCCAGGGCCCGCGCACGGTCGCCGCGAACATCCTCGGCGAGACCGACGCCGTCTACGACCCGGTGCCGTACTTCTGGTCCGAGCAGTTCGGCCGCTTCGTCCAGTACGCCGGCCACCACGCCGCCGCCGACCGCCTGGTCTGGCGCGGCGACCCCGCGAGCCCCGCCTGGACGGTCTGCTGGCTGCGCGAGGACCGCCTGGTCGCCCTCCTGGCGGTGGGCCGCCCGAGGGACCTGGCCCAGGGCCGGCGGCTGATCGAGGCGGGCCGCGCGATGGACCCGCGGGCGCTGGCGGACCCGGGCAGGCCGCTGAAGGACGCCACGGCCGGCTGACCGGCCCCCGGCGGGGGCACGGCCCCGGTCCGGGCGGCGCGAGCGCGACCGGCCCCGGCGGACCCGCGGTCGAACCACCACATAAGGCACCACCCCCGGCCGAACGCCTACGCTAGTACCCGTGACCGAGATTGACGCAAAGATCGATGCTCTCGTCCCCGCCTGGCTCACCCTCCCCGACATCGCCGAACAGCTCGGCGTCGAGGTGACGCGCGTGCGGCAGCTGGTCAAGGAGGGCCAGCTGATCGCCGTACGCCGAGGTGAGAACCGCGCGCTGCACGTCCCCGCCGCCTTCATCGACGGGGACAAGGTCGTCAAGGGCCTGTCCGGGACCCTGACGCTCCTGCGGGACGACGGCTTCACGGTCGAAGAGATGATCGAATGGCTCTTCACCCCCGACCCGACCCTGCCCGGCACCCCCGCGCAGGCCCTCAGCGAGAATCGCGGCACGGAGGTGAAGCGCCGCGCCCAGGCGCTGGCCGTCTGAGCCCGACCGCCTGAGGGGGTGGCGTACGGCGCCCCGCGCCCGTACGCCACCCGCCGACCCAGCGAACACACCGACCCCCGGGGGGACCACGCATGTCCGACACCGCCCGCGCCGCGCTCGCCGACGCCCGCCTCTACCTGTGCACGGACGCCCGCAAGCGCCAGGGCGACCTGCCCGAGTTCCTGGACGCGGTGCTGGCCGGCGGTGTCGACATCGTGCAGCTGCGCGACAAGGGCATGGAGGCCGCCGAGGAGCTGGCCCACCTGGAGGTCCTCGCCGACGCCTGCGCCCGCCACGGCAAGCTGCTCGCGGTCAACGACCGGGCAGACGTGGCGCACGCCGCCCGCGCCGGCGTGCTGCACCTCGGGCAGGGCGACCTGCCGGTCCCGGCGGCCCGCGCGATCCTCGGCGACGACGTGCTGATCGGCCGCTCCACGCACGCCGAGGAGGAGGCCGCCGCGGCCGCCGTCCAGGAAGGCGTGGACTACTTCTGCACGGGCCCCTGCTGGCCCACCCCGACCAAGCCCGGCCGCCCCGCCCCCGGTCTCGGCCTGGTCCGGTACACCGCCGCGCTCGGCACCGACCGCCCCTGGTTCGCCATCGGCGGCATCGACCTCGGCAATCTGGACGAGGTGCTGGACGCCGGGGCCCGCCGGGTGGTCGTGGTCCGCGCGCTCACCGAGGCCGAGGACCCGGGCGCCGCGGCGGCCGAGTTCGCCAAGCGGCTGCGGCAGGTCTGAGCGGGCTCCCGCGGCACCGTTTCGGACGGTCCGTCCCAAGGGATGGACGGCAAATCGACAAATCGGGCAATTTTCCCCGGTTTGGTTGGGGGACCGTCATCACCTGGCTAACCTGCGGGTATGGCCCTCGGAACCGCATCCACCAGGACTGATCGCGCACGCACCGTGCGCGAGATCCTCGCCGGCGGCAAGAAGACGTACTCGTTCGAGTTCTCGGCGCCGAAGACCCCCAAGGGCGAGCGAAACCTGTGGAGCGCGCTGCGCAGGGTCGAGGCGGTCGCGCCCGACTTCGTCTCCGTGACCTACGGTGCCGGCGGGTCCACCCGCGCGGGCACCGTCAAGGAGACCCAGCAGATCGTCGCCGACACCACGCTCACCCCGGTCGCCCACCTCACCGCGGTCGACCACTCCGTCGCCGAACTGCGCAACATCATCGGCCAGTACGCGGACGCCGGCATCCGCAACATGCTCGCCGTGCGCGGCGACCCGCCCGGCGACCCCATGGGCCAGTGGGTGCCGCACCCCCGGGGCCTGACCTACGCGGCCGAACTGGTGCGCCTCATCAAGGAGTCGGGCGACTTCTGCGTGGGCGTCGCCGCGTTCCCGGAGATGCACCCCCGCTCCTCGGACTGGGACACCGACGTCGCCCACTTCGTGGACAAGTGCCGCGCCGGCGCCGACTACGCCATCACCCAGATGTTCTTCCGGCCGGAGTCCTACCTGCGGCTGCGCGACCGGGTCGCGGACGCGGGCTGCGACACCCCGGTGATCCCCGAGGTCCTGCCGGTCACCAGTGTGAAGATGCTGGAACGACTGCCGAAACTCAGCAACGCCGATGTCCCCGACGCCCTGAAAGAGCGGATCCTCGCGGCGAAGGACGATCCGGCGGCGGTACGCTCCATCGGTATCGACTTCGCCACGGAGTTCTGCGCGCGGCTGCTGTCCGAAGGCGTGCCCGGACTGCACTTCATCACGCTCAACAACTCCACGGCGACCCTGGAGATCTACGAGAACCTGGGCCTGCACCACCCCCCGCAGGCCTAGACCTGCCGCACCGTGGTGCGACACACTGCGTAACGGCCACTGGGAGAGGGGCGTACATGGGCTGGACGGTCCTCTACATCGCGTTCGGCGTCGTCGCGCTGTGGTTGCTCGGCGAGGTGCTGCTGCAGTACAAGGCGCGGCTGCGCTGGCGACTGCTGGCCTTCGCCGGGTTCCTCGGCGTGGTGGCCGGCGTCATGATGCCGTCCGTCCTCGTGATCGGGGCGGGCGCGATCGCCTTCACGGTCGGCCAGACCCTGGTCACCCTCTCCTTCCGCCGCGGCTTCGTGGCCGGTTGGGCGGTCCGGCGCCCCGGCGCCGACGCGGCCGCCGCGTCCGGCGGCAGCAAGCGCCGCCGCGGCCGGGCGGGCCGGCCCGGACCGGTGGCGGGGCCCCCCGCCGGACCCGGCGACGAACAGGCCCCGCCCCAGGCCGACTTGGGTCAGGAGGCGGGCGCCCCCGCCCCGGCCGACGACGTCTACGACGACTACGACGACGTCTTCTCACCCGCGCGCCCCACGGCCGCCGAGACCACCGCCGTCTACGAGCCGCAGCCGCTGCCCGACGACACCGGCAACTACGGCGTGTACGGCGACACCGCCGGCCACCCCGTCCCGCAGCAGGGCCAGGAGACCTACGACTACTCCGGGTACGCACAGCAGGGATACGGCTACGACGCCGCCCCCCAGCAGGGCTACGCCAACTACTCGGACCCCTACATCGGCAGCCAGTCCTACGGCGGCGCGGGCTACGACCCCGGCTACGCCCAGCAGCAGTACGGCCAGCAGGGCTACGCCCAGGACCCGTACACCGCCGGTTACGGCGAGACGCCGCCCGGCGGGGTGTGGGTCCCGCAGCAGCGCACCGACGAGGGGCACGGCGGCGAACTCCCGCAGGAGCAGCCGTACCCGTACCAGGGACACGGCCGGCAGCCGGACGCCGGGTACGACGAGCAGTACCGCTACTGAGGCTCAGGCCCCGCTCACCGCGAGCCCGGAGTCACTGCGAGCCCCGGAAGTCCGGGCCCTCCACGACCAGGCCCGCCACCAGCGCGCCCGACATCCCCGCGTGCGGCAGCCCGCCGCCCGGGTGGGACCAGCCGCCGACGCCGAACAGACCCGTGATCGCCGTGCCGTTGGCCGGGTGCAGCACGCCCTGCGGCGCGGCCAGCGCGGGCGGCGGCACCGCACCGCCCGTGGCACCCGTCTCCCGCGCGGTGTCCAGGGGGGTGCGCACCTCACGCCACAGCGTCCGCTCCCGCAGGTCGGGCACCGCGCGCTCGGCGGCGGTGATCATGCGCTCGGCGAACGCGTCGGCGACCCCCGGCGCCCCCCAGTCGCAGCGTGTCGCCGCCGGTACCGTCGCCGTCAGCACCATCGACTCGTGGGCGTCGTCCGGGCGCAGCGCCGCGTCGTTTGGCCGGTCGATCCGGACCGTCGGCAGCTTCGGCGGGGTGCCGTGCCGGAACAGGTCCAACTCGCCCTCGGGGTCGGCCGAGTGCACGACCGTGCGGTGCGCGGCGCCGGGCTCGCGGGCGCCGCGCAGCGCCAGGCACACCACCATCCGCCCCGGGAACCGGTCCTCGGGCCGCGGAGCGACCGTCCCGGCCCCGTACGGCGTGCCCTCCACCTGGCCGCCCAGCCGCCAGGGCTCCGCGCCGACCACGAACTCCGCCTCCGCCACCGTCGCTCCCGCGGAACCGGAAGCCCCGGACGCGCCGGCGCGCAGCTCGACGCCGGTGACCCGGCCGTCCTCGGTCAGGACCCGGGTGATCTCGGTGCCGAAGACGAACTCCACCCGCCGGGCCAGGCAGCGTTCGTACACCGCGCGCGCCAACTCCCGTATCCCGCCGCGTACGTACCAGGTGCCGAAGGCGTGCTCCATGTACGGCAGCACGGCAGCGCTCGCCGGGGCCGAGGCGGGATCGACGCCGTGGGCCAGCGCGTACCCGGCGAGCAGCGCGGCCAGCCGGGGATCGCGCAGCTCCCAGGCGCCGATCTCGGCCAGCGTGGCGGCCCGGCGGGTGCGGAGCAGACGCTTGTGCGGGACGGCCGGGTAGGGCTCCTTGTCCGCCAGCACCTGCCAGTTCGACCACAGGGGTTCCTCCAGCAGCGGCCGGCGGGTGCGGTCCCAGGCCTCGCGGGCCCGCACCAGGAAGTCTCCCCAGCGCGCGCCCGCGCCGCCGCCCAGCGCCTCGTCCAGCGCCGCGACGACGCCCGCGCGCGAGGCGTTCGGCAGCGCGACCTCGGTGCCGTCCGCGAACACATGCCGGGCGGAGGGGTCGACCTGGACCAGCTCGACGCACTCCTCCAGCGGCTCCTTGCCGGTCTTGACGAACAGGTCGCGGTAGACGGCGGGCAGCGTCAGCAGCCCCGGGCCGGTGTCGAAGCCGAAGCCGTCCCGCTCCAGCCGGCGCACCGCACCGCCGTAGGTGTCCGTGCGCTCGTACACCACCACCCGGTGGCCCGCGACGGCCAGCCGGGCGGCGGCCGCCATCGCGCCCATACCGGCGCCCATCACCGCGATCCGTGCCATGCCTGCGACTTTAGCGACCGCCACCGACAGTCCGCTGCGCGGGCGGGCGGCGGCGGCCTGCCGCCCGCCCGTGTCCCGGCGCCGGGACGCCGGCCGCGCTGGTGCCGGGGCGTCGTGCCCGTCCGCCGGAGGCAGGCCGCCGGCGTTCATGTGACCGCGCCCGGTGCCGCGTTCCGTGACGGCGCCTCGGCGCCGGGCCGCCACGGCCCCGGCGCGGCTCAGAACGGGCGGGGAGCCGGTCCGCGGGCCTGGCGGCGGCGGGCGCGGCGGCGCAGGAAGCGCCGGATGCGGGAGACCAGGAAGTACAGCGCGACCAGTCCCGCGGCCAGCAGCGCGGCCGCGACGACCGCCGCCGCCCAGGGATGGAACAGCGCGAAGGAGACCAGCCCGGCGACGCCCAGGTCCTCACCGATGCTCAGCGCGATGTTGCTGAACGGCTCCGGCGAGGCGTTGACCGCCATCCGCGTCCCCGCCTTGACCGAGTGGCTGGCCAGCGCCGTCGCACCGCCGACCGCCGCGGCGGCCACGTCCGAGAGGGAACCGCCGTGCCCGGCGAGCAGCGCGCCCACCCAGGCGCCCGCGGCCGGCCGGACGATGGTGTGCACCGAGTCCCACACCGAGTCGACGTACGGGATCTTGTCCGCGGCCGCCTCGCACAGGAACAGCACGCCCGCGACGACCAGCACCTCGGGGCGCTGCAACGCCTGGGGCACCTCGTCGCTCACCCCCGTCACGCCGAACAGGCCGAGCAGCAGCACCACCGCGTAGGCGTTGACGCCGCTGGCCCAGCCACTGGTGAAGACGAGGGGAAGCACGGACACGCGGCCGATCGTAGCCAGGCCGCGGCCCACGCGTCCTGGGCCCGCGCACGCAGACGTGAGTATCCGTACCTAGCCCCCCGGATGAGTAGCCGCACGGATGGGCCGGGCCCGGCGCGGACGAGACAGTGGAGGCACGGCAAGGGGGCGCGGCCCGGCACCGCCGGCACGGGGCGGCGGAACGGCGCCCGCCGCCCGGCCGTACCAGGGGGAAACACGGGGGAGCACGGGGGAACGCCGAAGGCGCCGGTCCGGCAGCGGACCGGCGCCTTCCGCGTCTCGCCGCCGGGTCAGACCCTCCCGCTGACCCGGCCCTGGAGCAGCCGGGACAGGGCCGCGTGCACATCGTCCAGGGAACGCTCGGGCTGGAAGGACTTCCAGTCCAGCGCGGCCACCAGCACCATGCCCACCAGCGCGGCCGCCGTCAGCTGGACGTCGATCTCGTCGCTGAACTCGCCGGCCGCCACGCCCTCGCGCAGCACCCCCTCGACCACCGCGACGGCCTGCCGGCGCACCACCATCAGCGTGGACTGCCAGGCGCGGTTGGTGCGCCACAACTCGGCCACGTAGAGCTGGGTGAAGGCGGGGTAGCGGTCGATGAACACCAGGCCGGCGCGGATCATCGCGTCCAGCGCGTCCACCTTGCCGCCGCCCGCGCTCGCGGTCCGTTCCGCGGCCTCCCGCAGGGAGGCGGTGAGCAGGCCGACCCCGTGCCTCAGCAGCTCCTCGAAGAGGACCGACTTGCTCGCGAAGTTGTAGTACACCGTGCCCTTGGCCACTCCGGCCCGCTCGGCGATCTCGTCCACCGTGGTCGCGGAGAAGCCCTGCTCGGCGATGAGCGTGACGGCCGCCTCGTAGAGCTTCTGCCGGGTGGCCTCCCGGCGCGTGCTGCCGCCGGACCTGGCGCTGCTGCTTTCCATGGCACCGATTCTCACAGGTCCGAGGCCCTGCCGGGCCCGTCCGCGGGTCACAGGCTCAGCTCCGGGTGCAGCCGGTCCAGGGTCCACACCTGCCGGCGCCGGGCCGCGAGCGCGGTCAGCGCGAGGGCGCCCGCGGTGAACGCGGCCAGCACCGCGCACGCCTGCCACACCGGGCCGAGCCCGCCGCCCGTGATCAGCCGGCGCAGCGCCGCCACGATGTAACTCATCGGCAGATACGGGTGGATGGCGTTGAAGAAGCCCGGGCTGGTCTGCACCGGATAGGTGCCGCCCGCCGAGGTCAACTGGAGCATCAGCAGGGCGAGGACCAGGATCCGGCCGGCCGCGCCGAAGCGGGCGTTGAGCCACTGCACGATCGCCGCGAAGCACGCGGTGACTAGGAACAGGAAGCCGATCGTGCCCGCCCCCCGCAGCATCCGCAGCCCGATCGCCCAGTGCAGTACGGCCATCAGCGCGCCCACCTGGAGGACGCCGACGGCGACCACCGGCAGCCAGCCCGCGAACGCGATCCGCCAGGCCGGCGAACCGGCCGCCAGGGCACGCCGGTTGAGCGGCGGGATCAGCATGTAGGCCACCATCGCGCCCACCCACAGGGACAGCGGGATGAAGTAAGGGGCGAACCCGGTGCCGTAGTTGGGCGCCTTGTGCAGATCGTGGGAGGCCAGCTGGACCGGGTCGGCCATCACGCCGGTGCGCTCGTCGCGGTCGTGCTTGTCGTAGTCGGGGATCTTCTTGGCGCCGTCGTGCAGTCCGCCGGCGAGCCGGTCGGAACCGTCGGCCAGTTTGTACAGGCCGCCGTTGAGGCTCTGGGCGCCGGTCTCGGCGGTGCCGATGCCCTTGTCGAGGGCGGTCGCGCCGGTCTGGGCGGTGCCGATCCCGGTGTGCAGCTTCTTGGCGCCGGTGGCGACCTTCTGCGCGCCGTCGTTCAGTTCGTTGATCTTCTTGACCGCGTCGTCGACGTCCTCGGAGAGGTGGGGCGCGGTCCGCTGGAGGGCGCGGGCCTGCTTGCGCAGGGTGCCCAGGTCGGCCCGCATGGCGGTCAGGTCGCCGTTCTGGTCGGCGATCAGGGTGTTGAGGTCGTCGGCGACACCGGCCACGTCCTCGGCGGCCTGCTCGGCCTTCTTCAGCTGGGGGCAGAAGGGGTCGGGGACGGTGGCGGTCGCGCAGCGCGCGTGGTAGAGGTCGGCGAGGACGGTGGCGGACAGCCGGGCGTTCTTCGCGGCCTGCGGCGCGTGCGCCACCAGCGCGTCGAGGTTGTCCTGGACGGCCTTGGCCGAGTCGGCGACCAGGCCGGCGGTGTCGCCGATGGTCTTCTCGTTGTCCTTGAGGAACGGACCGGCCTCGGCGTAGACGCCGTTGACCTTGTCGGCGAGCGCCTGGGTGCCGTCGGCGACCTGGCGGGAGCCGCTCTGCAGGTCACCGGCGCCCTTGTTCAGCTTCTTCAGGCCCTTGGCCAGCTTGCCGCTGCCGCTCTTGGCGTCGCCGAGCCCGTCGGCGAGGTCCTTGGAGCCCTTTTCCGCCTTCCCCAGGCCGGAGTTGAGCTTGTCGGCCCCCTCGGCGGCCGTGACGGTCTTGTCGTGGATGCCGGAGAAGGAGATGAAGATCTTGTCCAGGAAGCTCCGCGACGCCTTGGTGGACGCGGCGGTGCGCACCTCGTTGAAGACGGTGCGGGAGATCTGCCCGACGATGTAGTTGTTGGCGTCGTTGGTGCGCACCTGGAGGGCGCCGGTCTCCGGGGAGTCGCCGGAACTGGAGGCGACGCGCTCGCTGAAGTCGGCCGGCATGGTCAGCGACAGGTAGTACGTGCCGTTCTCGACGCCCTCGCGGGCCTCGGCGTCGCTCACCTCGTGCCATTCGAAGCTCCGGCTGTCGCGCAGCCCGGCGACGATGTCGTCGCCCGCGGTGATCTTCCGGCCGTCCGCCGTGGCGCCCTTGTCGTCGTTGACCAGGGCCACCGGGATGCGGTCCAGGCGGCCGTAGGGGTCCCAGAAGGACCACAGGTACAGGGCGCCGTAGAGCAGCGGGAGCACGAGCAGGGCGACGAGGGCGGCGCGGGGCAGCTTCCCGCGTCCGAAGCGCCGCAGTTCGAGGGCGGCCAGCCTAGGCGAGCGCATCGGCGTCCTCCTTGGGGTCGTCCGGCCGCGCGGCCGTCTCGTGGGGGTCCTCGGCGCCCTGGCCGGCGCCGTGGTCCGTGCGGACGGTGACGCAGTCCCCGGGTGCGGTGCGGCTCACGGCCAGGACCGTCGTCCCGGCGCGCGCGAGGGAGCGCAGCGTCTCCCACACCTCGGTGCGTTCGGCGTCCGACAGCTTCATGTCGAGGTCGTCCACGCCCAGCAGCCGGGGCCCGCCGACGAGGGCCAGCGCGACCGACAGGCGCACCTCCTGCACCCGCTCCAGGTCGCGCACGGCCGTCCGGGAGCCCTTGGGCAGCGACTCCAGGTCGAGCCCGGCGGCGGCGAGTGCCGCGTCCACCCGCAGCCGCGCCTCGTGCGAGCGCCCGGCCCGGGGGTGCAGCATCTCGCGCAGCGAGTCGCCGAACCGGCGCTGGAGCAGGGCCCGTTCGCGCAGGTGCTCGCCGACGGTCAGGGCCGGCTCGAGGTCCGTCACCCCGGCCACGTTGGCCGGCGCGCTGACACGGCGCACGGCCGCCATGTGCCGGGGGAGTTTGGAACCGGCGACGGTGGCCACTCCCTCGGTGGGCTTCATCCGTCCGGTGAGCGCGAGCAGCAGACACGTACGGCCGGAGCCGGACGGTCCCTCGATTGCGATCAGCGAGCCGGGTTCCGCGTCCAGGGTGATGCCGCGAAAGGCCCACCCCCGGGGTCCCTTCAGCCCGAGGCCCTCGGCCGTGACGTGCGCGCCGTCCACAAGCCCCCCTGTGTGACGTGTCCATTTTTTGCACTGACTGGTCAGTTCAAAACTATGCCCCAACTCCCGCCATGGCAAAAGACCAGGTCGGAACGGATTGTCAGTGGCATACCTCACGATGGGCACATACGGCACCCGTGCCGTCACCGACGACAGGAGGTTCGTCATGGCCCACTCGTCCGCAGCCGCCGCCCGCCGGCGCCGCGCCCTCGGCCCTGCCCCCTCACTGACCGGCCCGGCGAGCGACGTGCACCCCGTCCCGCGCCGGGCCGCGGCCCCGCCCGCCGCCCTCGACCTGCTGGCCCGGGCCCGCGCCGCCCTCGACGAGGCCACCGCCCTGGACACGCCGAACGAGCGCTATGCGACGGCCCACCTCGCCGCCCTGCGCACCGCCGCCGCCGTGCTCGCCGCCCGCGGCCGCGCCGAGACCTCCCCGCGCCGCCGGGCCCGGATCCGCAGCGCCTGGGAAGTGCTCCCCGAGATCGCCCCCGAACTCACCGAGTGGAGCGCCCTGTTCGCCTCCGGCGCCGACCGCCGCGCCCGCGCCGAGGCCGGCATCCGGGACGCCGCGAGCCGGCGGGACGCCGACGACCTGATACGGGACGTGGGGATGTTCCTGCGCCTCGTGGAGCGGATGCTCGTCCTCCAGCCGGTCCTGCCCCAGCCCCGCCGGGACCCCGGCGACCGGGGCGGCCCGCGCGGCCGTGGTGACCTACCGGACGCGGGCTGACCACGGGCGGTGCGTCCCGCGTCCGCCGTACGAGACGGACACGGCCGCGGCCCCCACGATGACCAGGCGGAGCGCCCGAGGCAATAGGGTGGAGTGGCCTGAAGCCGTCCAGCCCTGCCGAGGAGCCAACTGCCGTGTCGGACCCGATGCGCCCGCCCGTCTCCCCCGACCGCCCGCGTACGGCGTCGCTGCGCACCGACCCCTCCCGGTCCCGTGCCTCGCTGCGCACCGCGGTGGTCTCGGAGGTGCTCCAGGACGCCCTCGACCGGCGGGTCAAGGCCACGGGACGGGACGCGCTGGACGTCCTCGACACCGGCGGCGGCAGCGGCAACTTCGCGGTGCCCCTCGCCAGCCTCGGCCACCGCGTCACCGTGGTCGACCCCAGCCCCAACGCGCTGTTCGCGCTGGAGCGCCGCGCCGCCGAGGCCGGCGTCGCCGAGCGGGTCAAGGGCGTCCAGGGCGACGCGCACGGACTGTTCGACGTGGTGGAGCGCGGCGGCTACGACGCCGTGCTGTGCCACGGCGTCCTGGAGTACGTGGACGACCCGGCCGAGAGCATGCGCAACGCGGTCGCCGCACTGCGCTCCGAGGGCGTCGTCAGCCTGCTGGCCGCGGGACTCGGCGGCGCCGTGTTCGCCCGCGCCCTCGCGGGCCACTTCACGGAGGCCCGGCAGGCCCTGACCGACCCCGACGGCCGCTGGGGCGCCGGCGACCCGATGCCGCGCCGCTTCACCGCCGACCAGCTGACCGCGCTGGCCGAGGGAGCGGGCCTCAGGGTGAGCGCGGTGCACGGCGTGCGCGTCTTCGCCGACCTCGTGCCCGGCGTGCTGGTCGACACCGAGCCCGCCGCCCTGGACGCGCTGCTGAGACTGGAGGCCGCGGCGGCCGAGCTGCCCGCGTTCCACTCCGTCGCCACCCAGCTGCACGTGCTGGGCGAGACGCCGGGCGCGGCCGAGCTCTGAGCGCGGTACCCGGTGCGCGGCCCGATGCGCCGCTGATCAGGGCGTCGACGGCGGATGGAGTACACCACAAGACCCCCGATCGTGGGGTTTGCGCCGTATGATCGAGGTACACCACCCGGCATGACGGGTCGGCCACCGGGGAATGGAAGCATCGGCGAGCCGGGACGGCCAGCACGGAATCCGGTTGGTCAATTGGCGTAGAGGGGCGGGTTTCACGGGGGCGATTCCCTGCCTATCCTGAAGGGACCCCCCGGGTCGCCCCGGCGACCGCACGATGAGGAGGACTCCGTGCCGCTCTCGGAGCACGAGCAGCGCATGCTCGAGCAGATGGAGCGAGCGCTGTACGCCGAAGATCCCAAGTTCGCGTCGGCGCTTGAGGGAAGCGGGCTGCGTACGTACACCCGGCGGCGGGTCTACCAGGCGGTCGCGGGCTTCCTCGTGGGTATCGCGCTCCTCATGGCCGGAATGGTCGCCCAGCTGATCTGGGTCAGCGTCGTCGGTTTCCTCGTCATGCTCGGCTGCGCCGTACTCGCCGTGACGGGCTGGCGCAAAGCGCCGAAGCCGGGGGAGCACCCGACGGGCGCCGTACGGCGCCCGGTGCGTGCCAAGCGCTCGATGATGGACCGTATCGAGGAGCGCTGGCAGCGCCGACGAGACGAACAACAGGGCCGCTAGCCCCGCGGCTGCGACAGGACTCTCCCGAGGGGGGTGACCACCGGTGGTCACCCCCCTCGGGCATGCTCCGCCGCGGCCGGCCAGGGGCGTGGCGGCCCGGCAACGGCAGGAAGCCCAGGGGCGCGGCGCGTCTCGGCTGTGGCCGGTAAGCCCAGGAGCGCGATGTGCTCGGCCCCGGCCCGGAAAACACCGCCTCCGGCTACGCCCGGGAAGCACAGGGGCACGCCGTGCCCGGCCCCCGGACCGGAGACCACCGCGCCCGGCCCCCACGCCGGAGACCACCGCGCCCGGCCCCCACGCCGAAGACCAGCGTGCCCGGGGACGAACGGGAAACCGGGGTGGCGGTGGCCCGGGGGAACCCACCGCCACCCCGGGTCACTGATCCGCCGCCCGCCGTACCACGGGCCGCATCCGGGCCGCCCTGGCCCGCAGCGCGGACCAGTGGGCCGACGTCGCCCACAGCAACCGGACCGCCGAACGCGGCAGCAGGCGCGCCCTGAGGCGGGCGCCCCGGCCGGCCGCGGCGTGGAGGGCCCCCGTCGCCCGGCGGACGTCCTCGGCCACGCCCCCGGCCGGCCGGGGCCGAGGCGCGTACAGGACCTGCTCCAGCGCGTCCGCGACGCGGTGCACCGCCGCCTCGGCCGGCCGGTCGAGGCGGCCCAGGCGGACGATCCGCTCGGCGGCGCCGCGCGGGGTCAGCGAATCGTCCGGCGCGATGCCCAGGTCCCAGGCGCTGTCCGTCAGCTCCTGCCAGGCGGCCAGCGTGTGCGCCGCCGCGCCCTGCGCCCCGCGGGCGTGCCCGCCGAGCCGCACCGAACGCATCCGGGCCCGCCACAGCAGCGGCGACAACGGGACCGCGAGCACCACCAGCACGGCCAGCGCGACGAGCGCGAACCACCACGGCCCGGGGCCGCTGCCGCCGCCCGCCGGGACCGCCGCGGCCGACGGCGCGTCGCAGTTCTCCGGCCGGCCCGCGCACGTCCCGTCGGCCGAGGGGGCCGCCGAGGGTGCCGCGGAGCCGTGCTTGGACGGCAGGGACTGGTCCGGCTGCGAGGTGCCGGGCGTGACCGACTGGGTGTACGACGGCACCACGCCCCGGGACGGGGTCGGCTCGAAGCGGGTCCAGCCCACGCCCTGGAAGTACAGCTCGGGCCAGGCGTGCGCGTCCTTCAGGCTCACCGCCACCGAGCCGTCGGCCTGCGCGGTGCCGGGCGCGAAGCCCACCGCCACCCGGGCCGGGATGCCGAGGGTGCGGGCCATCGCCGCCATCGCGAAGGAGAAGTGGACGCAGAAACCCTCCTTCTTCTTCAGGAAGTTCGCTATGGCGTCCGGACCGCCGCCGGCCTCCACCTGGGTGTCGTACTGGAAACCCCCGTCGACGGAGAACCAGTCCTGGAGCCGCACCGCCTCCTCGTAGTGGTTGGCGGCGCCCGCCGTGACCTCGCGGGCGGTCCGTGCCACCACCCCGGGCAGCGTGGACGGCACCCGGGTGAACTCGCGGAGCAGCGCCTTCGGCGGCTCGGGCGCGGCCGCCAGCTGCTGCGCCGTGGGCCGCACGTCCAGGCTGGTCACCTGGTACGTCTTGCCGCGCGTGGTCTGGCCGTGGTCGCCGACCAGCGTCATGCCGGCCGGTTCGTACCGCCAGCTGCCGTCGATGCGCACCCCGCTCGGCGGATAGGGCATCGGCAGCCAGTCCTGCGCGTACCAGTCCGCCGCCCTGACGGTGGTCCGCACGGTGTCCCGCCGGACGTCCGGGCCCAGCCCGAGCGGCGTCGGGAACGTGTTCGGCACGTCGACCACGTGCCGCTGGGCCGGTTTCCAGGTGGTGCCGTCGAAGTCGTCCAGGGAGACGATCCGCAGATACAGGTCGGAGATGTCGGTGCTGGTGGTGCGCAGGGACAGCACCGTGCGGTCGTCGCTGGTGTTCAGGCTGTCGCGCAGCGAGACCAGCGGGTTGACGGCGGAGATCGTGCCCCCGCGGCCGGAGCCCGCGCCGACTCCGGTGCCGGTCCTGCTCAGCAGGCCGCCCTGCATCGCGGGCAGCACGAGCGGCACCAGCAGCGCCACTCCGAGGGCGACCGCGCCGATCCGGCGACCGGTGCGCACCGGGGCCACCACGCCGTCCCGGCCGCCCTCGGCGGGGCGGGACCCGCTGCCGAAGACCCGGCCCCACTGGGCGAGCCGGTCCCGGCCCTCCGCGAGCAGCAGCATCAGATAGCCGCCCGCCGCCACCAGGAACCACAGCCAGTCGGCGCTGCCCTGGGACAGGCCCGCCGCCACCGAGTACAGCGCGAGCAGCGGCAGCCCGGCCGGGGCGGCACTGCGGTAGGTCACCGCGAGCGCGTCCACCAGCAGGCCGATCAGCAGCGCTCCGCCGATCAGCATCAGCCGGATGCCGTCGGTCAGCGGGGCCGGTATCGCGTACTGGCCGACGTCCTGGGAGCCCTGCCGGAGCAGCTCGGCGAAGTACCGGAAGGTGTCCGGGCCGGGGATCAGCCCGGCGAGCGCGTGCCCGCGGGCGAAGACCAGGGTGAGCAGCAGCAGGGTGACCACGGCCTGTGCCGCCACGGTCAGCGGCCGGGCGAGCGGCACCCGCCGGGCCGCCGCGCCCACCCCGGTCTGCACGACCACCAGCAAGATCAGCTCCAGCAGCCAGGACGGGCCGTTCACCAGCGGCAACAGCGCGCACGAGGCCATCAGCGTGGCCGCGGCCGCGCACAGGGACAACCGCGCCCGCCCGCTCATCCCCGTGCCTTTCCGACGACCCGCGCCCGCACCCGCCCGTACACGCCCCCGCCTCCCCGCTCACCACGGCCTGCGCCGCCCGCGTCTCCCCGGCCGGGCGGCAGGACGGCCGTGCCCGTGCCCTTCCGGCAGGGTGCGGGCGAGGCGGCCCGCGCCCTGCTCGCCCCGCACCGGGACGGCCCTGCCGGTGCCCTCCGTGCCGTGGCGCCCGGGGCCGCCCCCGGCCGCCGCGTTCCCGTCCGGCCGCTCATCCGCGCGCCTCCCCCGTCATGGCCGCCAGGCCCGCGCGGTCCCGGTCCGCCCGGCGCCACAGCTCGTCCAGCGGGGCGCCGCGGGGGACGTCCAGGGCCGTCCAGCCCGCCTCGCGCAGCAGTCTCAGCCGCGCGGTGTGCGGGTCGTCCGGGGGAGGCGCCGCGGCGGGCTCGCGGGTCCAGGTGTCCGGGTCGAGGACGAAGGCGAGCGCGCCGCCGCGCCGGTTCAGCTGGGCGACCGTACCGGCCTGTTCCTCGTCCAGGTCGCCGAGGAAGGCGATCAGCAGGCCCTCGCCGCCGTCGCGCAGTGCCTCACAGGCACGGGACAGGTCCTCGCCGTCGGAGTGGTCGATCACCGCGAGGGCGTCCAGCATCAGCCCCGCCGCGTCCGCCGCCTCCTGGCCGCCGGCCGAGAAGCCGTCCGCGCTCTCGCCGGGCACCACGCTGCCGGTGTCCGTCAGCAGCCGTACCGCGAAGCCGCGTTCGAGCATGTGCACCAGCACCGAGGCCGCGCCGGCGACGGCCCACTCGAAGGCCGAGTCGGGGCCCGCGCCCTCGTAGGCGCCGCCCCGGGTGTCCAGCAGCACGGTGCAGCGGGCCCGGCGGGGCTGCTCCTCGCGGCGCACCATCAGCTCGCCGTAGCGCGCGGTGGACCGCCAGTGCACCCGGCGCAGGTCGTCGCCGTAGCGGTAGCCGCGCGGGATCACGTCGTCCTCGCCCGCGAGCGCGAGCGCGCGCTGCCGGCCCTCGCCGTAGCCCCTGGCCTCGCCGCCGAACCGGGCCGGATCCAGCGGGGTCACCCGCGGGATGACGGTGAGGGTGTCGAACGCCGAGAAGGAACGGGTGAGTTCGCACATCCCGAAGGGATCGGTGAGCCGCAGCTGGAGCGGGCCCAGCGGATAGCGGCCGCGCAGGTCCGAGCGGACCCGGTAGGACACCTCGCGGCGGCCGCCCGGCTCCACCCGGTCCAGCACGAACCGGGGCCGCGGCCCGAGCACATAGGGCACCCGGTCCTGGAGCATCAGCAGCCCGGTGGGCAGCCGGGAGACGTTGTCCATGCGCAGCAGGACCCGGGCCTCGCCGCCGGCCGGGACGCGCGCGGGGGAGAGCCGCCGGGTGCCGGAGACCCGGTAGCGGGTGCGGTACAGCACGGCCGCGCAGATCAGCGGCAGCGCGGCCAGCAGCAGCCCGACCCGCAGCAGATCGCTCTGGCCCAGCACGTAGGCGCAGATCGCGGCGGCGATCCCGGCCGCGAGGAAGGAGCGGCCGCGGGTGGTCAGACCGGCCAGCGCGGCGCGGACCCCGCCCGCCTCCCCCTGCTCGGCCGCCGCCCGCTCCGTCCCCCCGGCGCTCATCACAGACCCCGCGGGGGCTGCTGGGGATAGGCCGGGACGCCGTCGAGGCCGCCGTGCCGGCCCGGGGCCGTGGGCACCGGGGTGCGCTGGAGGATCTCCTGCACCACCTGCTCCGCGCCGCGGCGGTTGAGCTGGGCCTGGGCGGTGGGCAGCAGCCGGTGCGCGAGGACGGCCACGGCGAGTTCCCGTACGTCGTCGGGCAGCGCGTACTCCCGGCCCGCCAGGGCGGCGGACGCCTTCGCGGCGCGCAGCAGGTGCAGCGTGGCGCGCGGCGAGGCGCCGAGTCTGAGGTCGGGGTGGGCGCGGGTGGCGGCGACCAGCTCCACCGCGTACCGGCGCACCGGCTCGGCGACGTGCACCCCGCGCACCGCCTCGATCAGCTTCACGATCTCGTGCGCGTGCGCCACCGGCTGGAGGTCCTCCAGGGGGCTGGTGCCGCCGTGCACGTCCAGCATGCGCAGCTCGGCGTCCACGCTCGGGTAGCCGACGGAGACGCGGGCCATGAAGCGGTCGCGCTGGGCCTCGGGCAGCGGGTAGGTGCCCTCCATCTCGACCGGGTTCTGCGTGGCCACCACCATGAAGGGGCTGGGCAGTTCGTAGGTCTGCCCGTCGATGGTGACCTGGCGCTCCTCCATGGATTCGAGCAACGCCGACTGGGTCTTGGGCGAGGCGCGGTTGATCTCGTCGCCGATCACGATCTGCGCGAAGACCGCGCCCGGTTTGAACTCGAAGTCCCGGCGCTGCTGGTCCCAGATGGAGACGCCGGTGATGTCCGAGGGCAGCAGGTCGGGAGTGAACTGGATGCGCCGCACCGAGCAGTCGATGGACCGCGCCAGCGCCTTGGCGAGCATCGTCTTGCCCACGCCCGGGACGTCCTCGATGAGCAGATGTCCCTCGGCGAGCAGCACGGTCAGGGCGAGCCGTACGACCTCGGGCTTGCCCTCGATCACGCCCTCCACCGAACCGCGCACCCGCTCCACCGTGGCGCTCAGCTCACTGAGGTTCGCACGATCGTCATAGGTCGTCACCCGGCCCTCCTCGGCCCGTTCTGCCAGGGCCGGCCCGCACGTCGCGTGGCCGGCCCGCCCGGAACACGGGACACCACGCGGGAACGTTCCGCGTGATGCCTCACCCCGCATTCTTGCCGCCGTTACCGATTCGTGTCACTCGCCTGTGGACAACTGCCCGCACGATGTCGGTCGTACGGGGTTTTCGCCCACGTTTTCGAGTGATGTCGGTACCGGAAGCGGCCGGGCCGGCCGGGACCGCGGTCAGGCGGGGTCGACCTCGCGCAGCAGACCGGTGCGCACGTCGAAGACGAAGCCGCGCACGTCGTCGGTGTGCAGCAGGAACGGCGAGGTGCGCACCCGCTGCATCGACTGCCGCACGTCCTGGTCGACGTCGCGGAAGGCCTCCACCGCCCACGCCGGGCGCTGGCCGACCTCCATCTCCAGGTCGTGCCGGAAGTCCTCGGTGATGGTCTCCATGCCGCAGCCGGTGTGGTGGATGAGGACGACGCTGCGGGTGCCCAGCGCCCGCTGGCTGACGGTCAGCGACCGGATCACGTCGTCGGTGACCACGCCGCCCGCGTTGCGGATGGTGTGGCAGTCGCCCAGCTGGAGGCCGAGCGCGGCGTGCAGGTCGAGACGGGCGTCCATGCAGGCCACGACCGCGACCTTGAGGACCGGACGGGCGTCCATGCCGGGGTCGGTGAACTCGGCGGCGTAGCGCCGGTTGGAGTCGACCAGGCGGTCCGTCACGGTGCCGTCACCGGTTATGGCGCCTTCGGTTCCAGTGGAAGCTGCTGCGGAAGTCGTCATACGCACGACGTTACTGGTCACCCCGGGTGGGGCCCGCTGTGAGAGCGGACAAAGAACGTCATCGCGGCTTGTTGTGAGCTACCCCATAGGGGCGGCAAACGTGGCCCGGACGGGTGAATCCGTTCGAAAGACGGCGCCCGCCGCGAGTCGCTGCGCGACGCGCAGGCCGGTTGATTGACCGCGAGACACCGTGGACTAAAGTGACGCGAAGCGGGAGGCGTGGCCCTCCCCGCTGGTGACAACCCCGGAGACCCGGCACCCGCCCGGACCGTCTCCCCGCGTGCGCGGCGCGTACGTACGGCTCGGCCTCCTCCGCTCCCCGGTCGGCAGACGCTTCCGGCGCCGGCCGCCTCCCCCTTCACGAGCCGGCGGGGGCCCGCGGTGCGCACGGCGCCTCGCCGGAATGAGAGGCCCCCTTGAGCGAGAGTCGACACGTCCCGGTGATGCTCCAGCGGTGCCTGGACCTGCTGGCACCCGCCCTGGAGCACCCGGGAGCGGTGGTCGTCGACTGCACCCTGGGCCTCGGCGGCCACAGCGAGGCGCTGCTGGCCCGGTTCCCCGAGGCCCGGCTGATCGGCCTCGACCGGGACAAGGAGGCGCTGCGCCTGTCCGGCGAGCGCCTCGCGCCCTTCGGCGAGCGGGCCACCCTGGTGCACGCGGTCTACGACGAGCTGCCCGACGTCCTCGGCCGCCTCGGCGTCCCGCGCGTCCAGGGCGTGCTGTTCGACCTCGGCGTCTCCTCCATGCAGCTGGACGAGGCCGGCCGCGGCTTCGCCTACGCCCAGGACGCGCCGCTCGACATGCGCATGGACCAGACGACCGGCATCAGCGCCGCCGAGGTCCTCAACACCTACCCGGCCGGCGAACTGGTGCGCATCCTGCGCGCCTACGGCGAGGAGAAGCAGGCCAAGCGGATCGTCTCGGCGATCGTGCGCGAGCGCGAGAAGGAGCCGTTCGGCAACAGCGCCCGGCTCGTGGAGCTGATCCGCGACGCGCTGCCGCAGGCCGCCAAGCGCACCGGCGGCAATCCGGCCAAGCGCACCTTCCAGGCGCTGCGCATCGAGGTCAACGGCGAGCTGTCCGTCCTGGAGCGGGCGATCCCGGCCGCCGTGAAGGCCCTCGCGGTCGGCGGGCGGATCGCCGTGCTGTCGTACCACTCGCTGGAGGACCGGCTGGTCAAGCAGGTCTTCGCGGCCGGGGCGGCGAACACCGCGCCGCCCGGGCTGCCGGTGGTGCCCGAGCGCTACCAGCCCCGGCTCAAGCTGCTCACCCGTGGTGCCGAACTTCCCACCGAGGAAGAGATCGCCGAGAACCGCCGGGCCGCCCCCGCGAGGCTGCGGGGCGCCGAGCGCATCAGGGAGGACGCCGAGTGAGCCAGACGGGTGGGTTGGTTTCCCGGACTCACTGGGGGAGCGGTGCCTAGGAAACCCGAACTGAGGGGGAGGGCCGCCCGGCTCGCCCGGCTCTTCCCGGCCGGCCGGGCCCGTGCGGCCCGCACCCCGTTCGTGCTCCTCGTCGTGCTGCTCCTCGGCGGCGGCCTCATCGGGCTGCTGGTGCTGAACTCCGCGCTGAGCGAGGGCTCCTTCAAACTGGCCGACCTCCAGAAGCGGACCAAGAACCTCACCGACGAGGAACAGGCCCTGCAACGGGACATCGACGCCTACTCGTCCCCCGACGCCCTCCAGCGCCGGGCCCGCGAACTCGGCATGGTGCCCGGCGGCGACCCGGCCTTCCTCGCCCCCGACGGCACGGTCAAGGGCGTCCCCGGCGTCGCCGCCCCCGAGTCGGCCGCCCTCACCGGCCCGCCCGCGCCCGAGTCCCTCGTCCTGACCCCGCCGGCCGGCCTGCCCGCCACCCCGGACCGGCCGCAGGACCCGGCCCGCTCCCAGGACCCCGCCCCCCAGGACGGTGCCGCCCCGAGCCTCACCACCCCCCAGTCCGCTCCCACCCCGACGACCCCCGGCAGGTGACGGAAGTGTCCGACAGGGAACCGCCGCGGCGCCGCGTGCCCGCGCCCGCGAAGCCGCCGCGGCCGCGCGGCGCCGCGCAGCGGCAGCCCGGGCCCGGCGCCCGACCGGTCCGGCGGCCCGGCGCGGGCCGGGTGCCCGCCCAGCGCCCGCTCCGGCTCGGCAGCCCCCGGCCCCGGCTGCGCCTGGTCGGCCTCGCCCTCGGCCTGGTGCTGCTCACCTTCGTGGTGCGGCTGCTCCAGGTGCAGGCCGTGCAGGCCGGCACGTACACCGCCAAGGCCGAGCAGAACCGGTATGTCGTCCACACGCTGACCGCCGAGCGCGGCGGCATCACCGACCGCAACGGCGTCTCCCTCGCCGTCAGCGAGGACGCCTACGACATCACGGCCGACCCGACGATGTTCGGCCCCGGCCAGCTGAAGATCACCGACGGTCCCGAGCGCGCCGCGGCCCTGCTCGCGCCGATCCTCGGCCAGGACCAGGCCGCCCTGGTGAAGAAGCTGCGGCCCGCCGACAAGAACTCCCGCTACGCCCGCCTCGCCACCCGGCAGACCCCCCAGGTCTGGAAGCAGATCAAGGACCTGAAGTCGGCGCTCGCCAAGAAGACGGGCACCGTCAACGTGCTGGCCGGCGTCTTCGCGGACCCCAGCAGCCAGCGCGTGTACCCCAACGGCGACCTGGCCGCCGGGATACTGGGCTGGGTCAACGCCGCCGGCCAGGGCGGCGGCGGCATCGAGCAGATGCTGGACAAGCAGCTCGCCGGGAAGAACGGCAAGATCCGCTACGCCCAGTCCGGCGGCCGCGAGGTGCCCACCGCGGGCTCCGCCGAGACGCCCGCCGTGCCGGGCTCCGACGTCGAGCTGACCATCGACCGCGACATCCAGTGGGCGGCCCAGAACGCGATCACCGAGCAGGTGAAGAAGTCCAAGGCCGACCGCGGCTACGTCGTCGTCCAGGACACCCGCACCGGGCAGATCCTGGCCCTGGCCAACTCGCCCGGCTTCGACCCCAACGACCTGTCCGAGGCCGACCCCGACGCCCTCGGCAACGCGGCTCTCCAGGACGCCTACGAACCCGGCTCCACCGCCAAGGTGATGTCCATGGCGGCCGTCCTCCAGGAGAACGCGGCGACCCCGCTCACCCATGTCGTCGTGCCCAACCGGCTGCACCGCGGCGACCGGCTCTTCCAGGACGACATCGACCACCGCACCTGGAACCTCACGCTCAACGGCGTGCTCGCCAAGTCCAGCAACATCGGCACCATCCTCGCCACCGGCCAGCTCGGCAAGACCCAGCCGGAGGCCAACAAGGTGCTCTACTCGTACCTGCGCAAGTTCGGCATCGGCAGCTACACCGGGCTGCACTTCCCCGGGGAGACCCCGGGCATCCTCGCGCCGCCGCAGAAGTGGTCCACCTCGCAGCAGTACACGATCCCTTTCGGCCAGGGCTTCTCCATCAACGCCCTCCAGGCCGCCTCCGTGTACTCGACCATCGCCAACGACGGCGTACGGATCGAGCCGACCCTGGTCCGCGGCACCAAGGGGGCCGACGGACGGTTCACGCCCGCGCCGAAGCCCAAGGAGACAAGGGTCGTCAGCGCGAAGACCGCCAGGTCGGTCGCCGAGATGCTGGAGTCCGTGGTGGACGACGAACAGGGCACCGGCATCTCGGCCCGCATCCCCGGCTACAACGTGGCCGGCAAGACCGGCACCGCCAACCGCGTGGATCCGGCCACCGGCAGGTACCGCGGCTACACCTCGTCGTTCGCCGGGTTCGCCCCCGCGGACAAGCCCCGCATCACGGTCTACTGCGCCATCCAGAACGCCACCTCGGGAGGCTACTTCGGCGGCCAGATCTGCGGACCGATCTACAAGAAGGTCATGGAGTTCGCCCTGAAGACGCTCCAGGTCCCGCCCACCGGGGCGCCGCCCGCCAACCTGCCCGTCGACTACAAGCCCTGATCGGCACCGAACACCAGGAACCAGCCAGTGACAACGATCACCCCCGGACCCGGGAACCAGAACGGCCCCGAGCCCTCGCTTCGCTCCGAAGGTGGTGCGCCCGGTACGCTCACCGCCGTGCCACACGCTGATCAGTCCCAAACCACCCAGAAGGGCGCTTCCGTGACCTATCCGGGACCGCCGCGACCGGTCCACGTCTCCGCCGCACCCCTCGCGGAGCTGGCCGATCAGCTGGGTGCCGCGGCCCCGGACGCCGCCGCCGAGATCACCGGGATCACCCACGACTCGCGCGCCGTCCGGCCCGGCGACCTGTACGCCGCCCTCCCGGGCGCCCGCCTGCACGGCGCCGACTTCGTCACCCAGGCCGCCGGCCTCGGCGCGGCCGCCGTGCTCACCGACCCGACCGGCGCCGAGCGCGCCGCCGCGACCGGACTGCCGGTCCTGGTGGTGCCCGACCCGCGGGCCCGGATGGGCGAACTGGCGGCCACCATCTACGGCCACCCCGGCCGCGGACTGCTCCAGATCGGCATCACCGGCACCTCCGGCAAGACCACCACCGCGTACCTGGTCGAGGGCGGCCTGCGGACCGCGAAGTCCACCGGGCTCATCGGTACCGTCGAGATGCGCATCGGCGACGAGCGCATCAAGTCCGAGCGCACCACCCCCGAAGCCACCGACCTCCAGGCCCTGTTCGCCGTCATGCGCGAACGCGGCGTCGAGGCCGTCGCGATGGAGGTCTCCAGCCACGCCCTGGTCCTCGGCCGGGTCGACGGCTGCGTCTTCGACATCGCGGTCTTCACCAACCTCAGCCCGGAACACATGGAGTTCCACTCCGACATGGAGGACTACTTCCGGGCCAAGGCGCAGCTGTTCACGCCGAAACGCAGCAAACTCGGCGTCGTCAACGTGGACGACGAGTGGGGCCGCCGGCTCGCCGCCGAGGCCACCGTCCCCGTCATCACCTACTCCGCCGAGGGCCACCCGGACGCCGACTGGCGCGCCGAGCACGTCGAGGTCGGCCCGCTGGACTCGGCGTTCACCGTCCTCGGACCGCGCGGCGAACGGGTGCGGGCCAAGTCGCCGCTGGCCGGTCCCTTCAACGTGGCGAACACCCTCGCCGCCATCGTCGCCCTGGCCGCGGCCGGACTGGACCCGCAGACCGCCGCCGACGGCATCGCCGCCGTCCCGGGCGTCCCCGGCCGCCTGGAGCGCGTGGACGCCGGGCAGCCCTACCTCGCGGTCGTGGACTACGCCCACAAGACCGACGCCGTCGAGTCGGTGCTCAAGGCGCTGCGCAAGGTCACCAAGGGCCGGCTGCACATCGTCCTGGGCTGCGGCGGCGACCGCGACCAGACCAAGCGCGCCCCGATGGGCGCCGCCGCGGCCCGGCTCGCCGACACGGCCGTACTCACCTCCGACAACCCCCGCTCCGAGGACCCGCTCGCGATCCTCGCGACCATGCTCCAGGGCGCGGCCTCCGTGCCCGCGCACGAGCGCGGCGAAGTGCTCCTCTTCGAGGAGCGGGCCGCCGCCATCGCCGCCGCCGTGGGCCGCGCCCAGGCCGGCGACACCGTGCTGGTCGCGGGCAAGGGCCACGAGCAGGGCCAGGACATCGCCGGCGTGGTCCGTCCCTTCGACGACCGCCAGGTGCTTCGCGAAGCTATCCAGAAGACTCAGGGATGAACTTGTGATCGCCCTCTCCCTCGCCGAGATCGCAGCTGTCGTCGGCGGGCAGACGCACGACATACCGGATCCGTCCGTGCGGGTCACCGGACCGGTCGTCCGGGACTCCCGGGAGGTGGTGCCCGGCAGCCTGTTCGCCGCCTTCGTCGGCGAGCGCGTGGACGGCCACGACTTCGCACCGCAGGTCGTCGAGGCGGGCGCGGTCGCCGTACTGGCGTCGCGTCCGGTCGGTGTGCCCGCGATCGTGGTCGAGGACGTGCAGAGCGCCCTCGGCGCCCTCGCCCGGCACGTCGTGGCCCGGCTCGGCGCCACCCTCGTCGCCCTGACCGGCTCGGCGGGCAAGACCAGCACCAAGGACCTCATCGCCCAGGTGCTGAGCACCAAGGCGCCGACGGTGTTCACGCCGGGCTCGTTCAACAACGAGATCGGGCTGCCGCTGACCGCCCTGACCGCGACCGAGGAAACCCGTTTCCTGGTCCTGGAGATGGGCGCCCGCGGCATCGGCCACATCCGCTACCTCACCGGCCTCACCCCGCCGAGGATCGGCGTCGTCCTCAACGTCGGCAGCGCGCACATCGGCGAGTTCGGCGGGCGCGAGCAGATCGCGCAGGCCAAGGGCGAGATCATCGAGGGGCTGCCGGAGGACGGCGCCGCGATCCTCAACGCCGACGACCCGCTGGTGCGGGCCATGGCACCGCGTACCAAGGCGAAGGTGGTCCTTTTCGGAGAGTCGGCCGAAGCGGACGTACGCGCCGAGAATGTACGACTCACGGACACCGGACAGCCTTCCTTCAGGCTTCACACACCCTCCGGTGCAGCTGATGTGACGATGCGCCTGTACGGTGAGCATCACGTGTCGAACGCGCTCGCCGCGGCCGCCGTCGCCCATGAGCTGGGCATGTCCGCGGAAGAGATCGCCACCGCGCTCTCCGGGGCGGGCTCCCTCTCCCGCTGGCGCATGGAGGTCACCGAGCGCCCGGACGGCGTGACCATCGTCAACGACGCCTACAACGCCAACCCCGAGTCCATGCGGGCCGCCCTTCGGGCGCTCGTGGCCATGGGCAAGGGACGGCGCACGTGGGCCGTGCTCGGCAAGATGGCCGAGCTGGGGGACGAGGCGCTCGCCGAGCACGACGCCGTCGGACGGCTCGCCGTCCGGCTCAACGTCAGCAAGCTCGTCGCCGTCGGGGGGATTGAGGCCTCCTGGCTGCAACTGGGCGCATATAACGAGGGTTCGTGGGGTGAGGAGTCGGTGCACGTGTCCGACGCACAGGCGGCGATCGACCTGTTGCGCAGCGAGTTGCGCCCGGGGGACGTCGTCCTCGTGAAGGCGTCACGGTCGGTGGGGCTCGAAGGCGTCGCCGCGGCGCTGCTGGAGACCGGTGCCGAGGGTGAGGTTGCCGCCCGATGATGAACCAGATCCTGTTCTCGGGAGTCATTGGCCTCTTCCTCACCCTGGTCGGCACCCCGTTGCTGATCAAGCTGCTGGCCCGCAAGGGCTACGGCCAGTACATCCGTGACGACGGCCCGCGCGAGCACGCCAGCAAGCGCGGTACGCCGACCATGGGTGGTATCGCCTTCATCCTGGCGACGGTCGCCGCCTACTTCCTGTCCAAGGTGATCACCGGCAAGCCGCCGACGTTCTCCGGTCTGCTGGTGCTCGGCCTGATGGTCGGCATGGGCCTGGTCGGCTTCCTGGACGACTACATCAAGATCGTCAAGCGGCGTTCGCTGGGCCTGCGGGCCAAGGCGAAGATGGCGGGCCAGCTGATCGTCGGCATCGCCTTCGCCGTGCTGGCGCTGATGTTCCCCGACGCCCGCGGCAACACGCCGGCCTCCACCAAGCTGTCGTTCATCACGGACTTCGGCTGGTCCATCGGCCCGGTGCTGTTCGTGGTCTGGGCGCTGTTCATGATCCTCGCGATGTCGAACGGCGTGAACCTCACCGACGGTCTGGACGGCCTCGCCACCGGCGCCTCGGTCCTCGTCTTCGGCGCCTACACCTTCATCGGCGTCTGGCAGTACCAGGAGTCCTGCGCCAACGCGCAGACCCTGACCAACCCGGCCGCCTGTTACGAGGTGCGCGATCCGCTCGACCTCGCCGTGGTCGCGTCCGCGCTGATGGGCGCCTGCCTCGGCTTCCTGTGGTGGAACACCTCGCCGGCGAAGATCTTCATGGGCGACACCGGCTCGCTCGCCCTCGGCGGTGTCCTCACCGGTCTGGCCATCCTCTCCCGCACGGAGCTGCTGGTGGCCATCATGGGCGGCCTGTTCGTCCTCATCACCATGTCGGTCGTCATCCAGGTCGGCTCCTTCCGGCTCACCGGCAAGCGCGTCTTCCGGATGGCACCACTCCAGCACCACTTCGAACTCAAGGGCTGGTCCGAGGTCCTGGTCGTGGTCCGCTTCTGGATCATCCAAGGCATCTGCGTGATCGTCGGACTCGGCCTCTTCTACGCGGGATGGGCAGCGGAAAAGTGACCACCGGCTCGGCGCCCTTCGACTTCCAGGGCAAGCACGTCACCGTCGCGGGACTCGGCGTCTCCGGCGTCCCGGCGGCGAAAGCACTGCACGCGCGCGGCGCGCTCGTCACCGTCGTCAACGACGGCGACGACGACCGCGCCCGCGAGCAGGCCGCCGGCCTGGAGGCGCTCGGCATCACCGTGCGCCTGGGCGACGGGGCGACCCTCCCGGAGGGCACCGAGCTGATCGTCACCGCCCCCGGCTGGAAGCCGGACAAGCCGCTGTTCCTGGCGGCGGCCGAGGCGGGCGTCCCGGTCTGGGGCGACGTGGAGCTGGCCTGGCGGCTGCGGGGGCCCGACGCGGCCCCCTGGCTGGCCGTCACCGGCACCAACGGCAAGACCACCACCGTGCAGATGCTCGCCGCCATCCTGAAGGCGGCGGGCCTGCGCACGGCGGCCGTCGGCAACATCGGCGTCTCGCTGCTGGACGCCGTCCTCGGCGAGGAGGAGTACGACGTCCTCGCCGTGGAGCTGTCCAGCTACCAGCTGCACTGGGCGCCCTCGCTGCGCGCCCACTCCGCCGCCGTCCTCAACCTCGCGCCCGACCACCTCGACTGGCACGGCTCCATGGAGGCCTACGCCGCCGACAAGGGCCGCATCTACGAGGGCAACAAGGTCGCCTGCGTCTACAACGTGGCCGACAAGGCCACCGAGGACCTGGTGCGCGAGGCCGACGTCGAAGAGGGCTGCCGGGCCGTCGGGTTCACCCTGGGCACCCCGGGCCCCTCCCAACTCGGCGTCGTGGAAGGCATCCTGGTCGACCGCGCCTTCGTCGAGAACCGGCAGAAGAACGCGCAGGAGCTGGCCGAGGTCTCCGACGTCCGCCCGCCGGCCCCGCACAACATCGCCAACGCCCTCGCGGCGGCGGCCCTCGCGCGCGCCTTCGGGGTGCCCGCCACGGCCGTACGGGACGGACTGCGCTCCTTCCGGCCGGACGCCCACCGCATCGAGCACGTCGCCGACATCGACGGCGTGGCCTACGTGGACGACTCCAAGGCCACCAACACCCATGCCGCGGCGGCCTCGTTGGCGGCCTACGACTCCATCGTGTGGATCGCGGGCGGACTGGCCAAGGGCGCGACCTTCGACGAGCTGGTCGCCACCGCGGCCGGGCGGCTGCGCGCGGTCGTGCTGATCGGTGCCGACCGGGCCCTGATCCGCGAGGCCCTCGCGCGACACGCGCCGGAAGTACCCGTCGTCGACCTCGACCGGACCGACACTGGGGCGATGCTCCAGGCGGTGACGGAGGCCCGGCGGCTCGCGGTCGCCGGCGACACGGTGCTCCTCGCTCCGGCCTGCGCCTCCATGGACATGTTCACCAACTACAACCAGCGCGGTGACGCGTTCGCGGCCGCGGTCCGCGAACTCCGCGCCTGACCCCGGCCCGCCCGCCGGGCGGATCCTGGGAGGGACGCGTGGGGCGGCCGACGTTCAGTGGAGGCGCCGATGCCCAGTAGCCGTACCGGAAAGCCCCCCGTGCAGCGGGCGTCCCGGCGCCCCGCCGTATCCCGGTCCGTGCGCGAGAACCCCGTACAGCGGGCCGTCACACGCGCGCGGCGGGCCTGGGACCGGCCGCTGACCGCCTACTACCTGATCGCCGGCGGCAGCACGCTGATCACGGTGCTGGGCCTGGTGATGGTCTACTCGGCCTCCCAGGTCACCGCGCTCCAGATGGCGCTGCCGGGCTCCTACTTCTTCCGCAAGCAGCTGCTGGCCGCCGTGATCGGCGGGGTGCTGCTGCTGGCGGCCTCCCGGATGCCGGTGAAACTGCACCGGGCGCTGGCCTATCCGATCCTCGCCGCCGCCGTCTTCCTGATGGCTCTGGTGCAGGTGCCCGGGATCGGCATGTCGGTCAACGGCAACCAGAACTGGATCTCCCTGGGCGGCTCCTTCCAGATCCAGCCCAGCGAGTTCGGCAAGCTCGCCCTGGTGCTGTGGGGTGCGGACCTGATCGCCCGCAAGCAGGAGCGGAGGCTGCTGACCCAGTGGAAGCACATGCTGGTGCCGCTGGTGCCGGCCGCCTTCCTGCTGCTCGGACTGATCATGCTCGGCGGCGACATGGGAACCGCGATCATTCTCACAGCGATCCTGTTCGGCCTGCTGTGGCTCGCGGGCGCCCCGACCCGGCTGTTCGCGGGCGTGCTCTCGGTCGCGGCCGTGATCGGGGTGATCCTCATCGAGACCAGCCCCAACCGGATGGCCCGCCTCGCCTGCATCGGCGCCACCGAGCCCCGCGCCCAGGGCGCCGACTGCTGGCAGGCCGTGCACGGCATCTACGCGCTCGCCTCCGGCGGACTCTTCGGCTCCGGGCTCGGCGCGAGTGTGGAAAAATGGGGTCAACTCCCGGAAGCGCACACCGACTTCATCTTCGCGGTCACCGGTGAGGAACTGGGTCTGGCGGGGACGCTGTCGGTGCTCGCCCTGTTCGCGGCTCTAGGCTATGCGGGTATCCGCGTGGCCGGACGCACGAAGGACCCCTTCGTGAGGTACGCCGCGGGAGGCGTGACCACCTGGATCATCGCTCAGGCGGTGATCAACATCGGGGCGGTGCTCGGCCTGCTGCCGATCGCCGGCGTCCCGCTCCCGCTGTTCTCCTACGGAGGGTCCGCCCTGCTGCCGACCATGTTCGCCGTCGGGCTGCTGATCGCCTTCGCGCGTGACGAGCCCGCCGCGCGGACGGCACTTGCGAGGCGGCAACCTCGCTTTGGTAGAAAGCGGGCGGGAGGCTCCGGTGCGGAGCGGGGGCCTCGGAGATGGAACACGATGCGACGGCGTGCCTCGGCGGCGCGTTCGTCCGGAGAGCGGTGAATTTCGGTGCATGTCGTACTCGCCGGTGGAGGGACCGCCGGCCACATCGAGCCCGCGCTCGCCCTCGCGGACGCCCTGCGCAGGCAGGACCCGACCGTGGGGATCACGGCCCTGGGCACGGAGCGCGGCCTGGAGACCCGGCTCGTACCGGAGCGCGGCTACGAGCTGGCGCTGATCCCGGCGGTGCCGCTGCCGCGCAAGCCCACTCCCGAGCTGATCACCGTCCCGGGCCGGCTGCGCGGCACCATCAAGGCCGCCGAGCAGATCCTGGAGCGCACCAAGGCGGACGCCGTGGTCGGCTTCGGCGGCTACGTCGCCCTGCCCGGCTACCTGGCCGCCAAGCGGCTCGGCGTGCCGATCGTGATCCACGAGGCCAACGCGCGCCCGGGCCTGGCCAACAAGATCGGCTCCCGGTACGCGGCCCAGGTCGCCGTCTCCACGCCGGACAGCAAGCTGCGGGGCGCCCGGTACATCGGCATCCCGCTGCGCCGCTCCATCGCCACGCTGGACCGCGCCGCCGTCCGCCCCGAGGCCCGGCACCGCTTCGGCCTCGACCCCAACCTGCCCACGCTGCTGGTGTCCGGCGGCTCGCAGGGCGCCCGCCGGCTCAACGAGGTGACGCAGGCGGTCGCCCCGTGGCTCCAGCAGGCCGGCATCCAGATCCTGCACGCGGTCGGCCCGAAGAACGAACTGCCGCGTGTGCAGCAGATGCCGGGGATGCCCCCCTATATCCCGGTAAGTTACCTGGACCGGATGGACCTCGCGTACGCCGCGGCCGACATGATGCTCTGCCGCGCGGGCGCGATGACCGTCGCCGAACTCTCCGCCGTCGGGCTCCCGGCCGCCTACGTCCCGCTGCCCATCGGCAACGGCGAACAGCGGCTGAACGCCCAGCCGGTGGTCAAGGCGGGCGGCGGACTCCTCGTGGACGACGCGGAACTGACGCCGGAGTGGGTGCAGCAGAACGTGCTGCCCGTGCTCGCCGATCCGCACCGCCTCTACGAGATGTCCCGCTCCGCGAGCGAGTTCGGCCGCCGGGACGCCGACGACCTGCTCGTCGGCATGGTGTACGAGGCCATCGCCTCGCGCCGTTAGGACCGTATGACGAAAGGGCAGTGAGCGTGGCCGGACCGACGACCCGTCAGCGCGGGGAACGCCAGCAGGAGTCGTCCGGCCCGCCGCTCGCCCGCGGACTCGGACGACCACGCCTTCGTACGATCGTCATCCTGGCCGTGGCCGTGGTGCTCGTGGGAGCCGGTTCCGTATGGGTGTTGTACGGCTCCTCCTGGCTGCGGGTCACCCGGGTTCCGGTCTCCGGCACCCGGGTGCTGACCCCCGCCGAGGTGCGCGCGGCCGCGGCCGTTCCGGTCGGGGCGCCGATGGTCTCGGTGGACACCGGCGGCATCGAGGCCCGGCTGCGCCGGGAACTGCCCCGGATCGACACCGTCGAGGTGACGCGTTCCTGGCCGCACGGCATCGAGTTGAAGGTGGCCGAGCGCACTCCGGTCCTGCTGATCCGCAAGGGCCGGGGCTTCGTCGAAGTCGACCGCGAGGGCGTCCGGTTCGCCACGGTCTCCCAGCCGCCCAAGGGCGTTCCGCTGCTGCGGATCTCCGCGTCCGCAACCGGTCCGGCCGCGGCGAGCCTGCGCCGCTTCGGCCCCGACCGGCTGACGCGGGAGGCGGTCCGGATCGCCGGCGACCTGCCGCGCCCCGTGGGAAGTCTCACCCGGACCGTCCTGGTCCGTTCCTACGACGACGTCGAACTGGAGTTGGCGGACGGCCGCACCGTCGCCTGGGGCAGCGCCGAGAACGGCCGCGCCAAGGCACGGAGCCTCACCGCGCTCATGAAAGCAGCTTCCGGCGCACGGCACTTCGACGTCAGCGTCCCCACCGCCCCGGCGTCATCGGGGAGTTGACGCGCATCAGTGCAGGCCAGCACCCTGGTTGGGCACCGCTATGCCTGATCACATAGGGTGAAAAGAAAAACGGGAGGTTCGGCGTGTTCGTTGAACGGGCGCCACTTGTCGACTTAGTGTCCTGTTCAGAAGACTCCAGGGAACAGACACACTGGTAACCCTAAACTTCAGGCTTAGGGTTCGGGTCGGCGCTACGGACCGTCCCATTCGGCATCTGTCGTCCCGGCGCGGGGCACCGCCCGGCGGCGACGACGTAATTCGAGGCGAGAGGCCTTCGACGTGGCAGCACCGCAGAACTACCTCGCAGTCATCAAGGTCATCGGTGTCGGCGGCGGTGGTGTCAATGCCATCAACCGGATGATCGAGGTCGGTCTCAAGGGTGTCGAGTTCATCGCCATCAACACCGACGCACAGGCGCTGTTGATGAGCGACGCCGACGTCAAGCTGGACGTCGGCCGGGAACTCACCCGCGGACTCGGCGCCGGCGCCAACCCGGCCGTCGGCCGCAAGGCCGCCGAGGACCACCGCGAGGAGATCGAGGAGGTCCTCAAGGGGGCCGACATGGTCTTCGTGACGGCCGGTGAAGGCGGCGGCACCGGCACCGGCGGCGCGCCCGTCGTGGCCAACATCGCGCGCTCCCTGGGCGCCCTCACCATCGGCGTGGTCACGCGCCCGTTCACCTTCGAGGGACGGCGCCGCGCGAACCAGGCCGAGGACGGCATCGCGGAACTGCGCGAAGAGGTCGACACCCTCATCGTCATCCCGAACGACCGGCTGCTGTCCATCTCGGACCGCCAGGTCTCGGTCCTGGACGCCTTCAAGTCCGCGGACCAGGTCCTGCTCTCCGGTGTCCAGGGCATCACCGACCTCATCACCACCCCGGGCCTGATCAACCTGGACTTCGCCGATGTGAAGTCGGTCATGTCCGAGGCCGGTTCGGCCCTCATGGGCATCGGCTCGGCCCGCGGCGACGACCGCGCGGTGGCCGCGGCCGAGATGGCGATCTCCTCGCCGCTCCTGGAGGCGTCCATCGACGGCGCCCGGGGCGTGCTGCTGTCCATCTCCGGCGGCTCCGACCTCGGTCTGTTCGAGATCAACGAGGCCGCCCAGCTGGTCAGCGAGGCCGCCCACCCCGAGGCCAACATCATCTTCGGCGCCGTCATCGACGACGCCCTCGGCGACGAGGTCCGGGTCACCGTGATCGCGGCCGGCTTCGACGGCGGCCAGCCGCCGGCCCGCCGGGACAACGCCCTTGGCCAGACCTCCGGTTCGGCCCCCGCCCGCCGCGAGGAGCCGGCCCCGGCACGGCAGCCGGAGAGCCGTCCGTCCTTCGGCTCCCTCGGCAGCGTCAAGCCCAAGGAGGAGCCGGAGCCGGCCCCCGAGCCGGTCGCCGACATCCCGGTCGCCCCGCCGGTGCCGCCGGTGCCGCGTCCCGCCTACTCGGACAGCGCGGCCGAGGAACTGGACGTCCCGGACTTCCTGAAGTGATAGGACAGCGCGAGAGCGTGAGCGGCGCGCACTTCGCCTTCACCGACCGGTGGGGCGGGGTGAGCGCCGCTCCGTATGAGGAGCTGAACCTCGGCGGCGCGGTCGGCGACACGCCCGAGGCCGTACGGGCCAACCGCGAACTCGCCGCCAAGACGCTCGCTCTGGACCCCGCCCGCGTGGTGTGGATGAACCAGGTGCACGGCGCCGAGGTGGCCGTGGTGGACGAGCCCTGGGGGAGCGGGAACCCGGTGCCGGAGGTCGACGCACTCGTCACCGCCCGGCGCGGGCTCGCCCTCGCCGTCCTCACCGCCGACTGCGTGCCGGTGCTCCTCGCCGACCCCGTCGCCGGGGTCGCCGCCGCGGCGCACGCGGGCCGGCCCGGCATGGTCAAGGGGGTCGTCCCCGCCGCCGTACGGGCCATGGTCGAACTCGGCGCCGCACCCGAGCGGATCGTCGCCCGCACCGGACCGGCCGTCTGCGGCCGGTGCTACGAGGTGCCGGAGCAGATGCGCGCCGAGGTGGCGGCCGTGGAGCCGACGGCGCACGCCGAGACCAGCTGGGGCACTCCGGCGGTCGACGTGAGCGCCGGGGTGCACGCGCAGCTCGACCGGCTCGGGGTGTGCGACCGGGCGCATTCGCCGGTGTGCACGCTGGAGTCGGGCGACCACTTCTCATACCGCCGCGACCGCACCACCGGGCGGCTCGCGGGCTATGTCTGGCTGGACTGATGGGGAATGACGGACCGTAAGACCGAACTCGCCGGGAACCTGGCGACAGTGGAGGAGCGCATCGCCCGCGCCTGCGCGGCGGCGGGGCGCGCCCGCGACGAGGTGACCCTGATCGTGGTCACCAAGACCTACCCGGCGAGCGATGTGCGGATCCTGTCGGAGCTCGGTGTGCGCCACGTCGCCGAGAACCGCGACCAGGACGCCGCGCCGAAGGCCGCGGAGTGCGCGGATCTGCCGCTGGAATGGCACTTTGTCGGTCAGTTGCAGACCAACAAGGTGCGTTCCGTGGTCGGTTACGCCGATGTCGTGCAGTCGATCGACCGCGACCGGCTGGTCACCGCACTCTCCAAGGAGGCGGTGCGCGCCGGGCGCGAGGTGGGCTGCCTGGTCCAGGTGGCGCTCGACGCCGGCGCGAGCGGGCGGGGTGAGCGCGGGGGCGTCGCCCCCGAGGGAATCGAAGAGTTGGCCGAACTCGTCGCCCGATCGCCGGGACTGCGGCTCGACGGACTGATGACCGTCGCCCCGCTCACCGGGGAGTACGCGGGGCGCGAACAGGCGGCGTTCGAGCGCCTCATGGATTTGTCGACCGACCTGCGCCGAGCCCATCCGGCTGCAACCATGGTGTCGGCAGGGATGAGTGCGGACCTTGAACAGGCCGTGGCGGCCGGGGCGACACATGTGCGCGTCGGCACTGCGGTACTCGGTGTCCGTCCCCGGCTCGGGTAACGTCGCCAGGAAGTCGGACCACAGCAGAAAATATGGTCAGTGTTCGCGAAACGGACACAACGACCGCGTGGATCGCGGGCACTTGGCAGTCGTCAGCCGATCCACCACAGAGCGGAGGACTCAGAGCATGGCCGGCGCGATGCGCAAGATGGCGGTCTACCTCGGCCTCGTGGAGGACGATGGGTACGACGGCCGCGGATTCGACCCCGATGACGATTTCGAGCCCGAGTTGGACCCGGAGCCCGAGCGGGACCACCGGCGACACGAGGTGTCACATCAGTCGCACGGGGTACATCAACCCCAAAGGGATGAATCGGTGCGAGTGGTGCAGCCTCCGGCGCCGCGCGAGCCGGTCTCCCAATCGGCTTCGCTACCCGCGGAATCGGGGCGCCCGGCGCGTATCGCGCCCGTGGCGTCCATCACACAAGAACGTCAGTCCCTGGAGAAGAACGCGCCGGTGATCATGCCCAAGGTCGTGTCGGAACGAGAGCCTTACCGGATCACCACATTGCACCCACGGACCTACAACGAGGCCCGTACCATCGGGGAACACTTCCGTGAGGGCACTCCGGTGATCATGAATCTGACCGAGATGGACGACACAGACGCGAAGCGACTTGTCGACTTTGCGGCCGGATTGGTGTTTGGTCTTCACGGCAGTATCGAGCGGGTGACGCAGAAGGTGTTCCTGTTGTCTCCTGCTAACGTCGATGTCACGGCGGAGGACAAGGCCCGCATCGCAGAGGGCGGGTTCTTCAACCAGAGCTGAGACGCAGACCGGACCGAAGCACGGAAGAGCACGGAACAGGGGAGAGGGAACCGCAGGCCATGAGCGTGTTCGCGCAGGTGATCTACATCGCGCTGATGGTGTTTCTCGTCATCCTCATCTTCCGGCTGGTCATGGACTACGTCTTCCAGTTCGCCCGCTCATGGCAACCCGGCAAGGCGATGGTGGTCGTACTGGAGGCCACCTACACTGTCACCGATCCACCGCTGAAGCTTCTGCGGCGGTTCATTCCGCCGCTGCGTCTCGGGGGCGTGGCGCTCGACCTGTCCTTCTTCGTACTGATGATCATCGTCTACATTCTCATCGCCATCGTGCAGAACTTCGTGAGATGAGCGTGTGGACGACCCGGTCTTGCCGACTGCCGATGACTACGTTGAGGTGAAGAGATGCCGTTGACCCCCGAGGACGTGCGGAACAAGCAGTTCACGACCGTCCGCCTCCGAGAAGGCTATGACGAGGACGAGGTCGATGCCTTCCTCGACGAGGTCGAAGCCGAACTGACCCGTCTGCTCCGGGAGAACGAGGACCTCCGCGCGAAGCTGGCCGCCGCCACGCGTGCCGCCGCGCAGAACCAGCAGAACGCTCGCAAGCCTCCGGAGCAGCAGGAACAGCAGCAGCAACAACAGCAGCAGGGCATGCGAGGTCCCGGCGCGCCGGTGCCCGCCGGGATATCGGGCCCGCCGCAGCAGCAGATGGGCGGCCCCATGGGAGGCCCGCCCCAGCTGCCCAGCGGTGCTCCGCAGCTGCCCGCCGGCCCCGGCGGTCAGGGTGGTCCGCAGGGCCCCGGCCCGATGGGCCAGGGTCCGATGGGACAGGGCCCGATGGGCGGTCAGCCGCCCATGCAGCAGCAGATGGGCGGCCCCATGGGCGGTCCGATGGGCGGCCCCATGGGTGGTCCCATGGGCGGTCCCGGTCAGGGTCCCGGTGGCGACAGCGCCGCGCGTGTCCTCTCGCTGGCCCAGCAGACCGCCGACCAGGCGATCGCCGAGGCCCGCTCCGAGGCCAACAAGATCGTCGGCGAGGCCCGCAGCCGCGCCGAGGGTCTGGAGCGTGACGCCCGCGCCAAGGCCGACGCGCTGGAGCGGGACGCGCAGGAGAAGCACCGTGTCGCGATGGGCTCCCTGGAGTCCGCCCGCGCCACGCTGGAGCGCAAGGTCGAGGACCTGCGCGGCTTCGAACGCGAGTACCGCACGCGCCTGAAGTCGTACCTGGAGTCGCAGCTGCGTCAGCTGGAGACCCAGGCCGACGACTCGCTGGCCCCGCCGCGCACCCCGGCCGCCGCGTCCCTGCCGCCGTCCCCGGCGCCTTCCATGGCACCGGCCGGCGCGAGCGCCCCGTCCTACGGCGGCAACCAGACGATGGGCGGCTCGCCCGCGCAGTCGTCCGGCCCGTCCTACGGCGGTCAGCAGCAGATGACGCCCGCCATGACCCAGCCGATGGCTCCGGTCCGCCCGCAGGGTCCGTCCCCGATGGGCCAGGCCCCCTCGCCGATGCGCGGTTTCCTGATCGACGAGGACGACAACTGAGCGCCGACGACGGTGAGTAGTACGCCATAGGCGTCGGCAGCGCGTAGGAAGCGGCCCCGGACATCCGTCCGGGGCCGCTTCCTTTCGGTTGTTCGCCCGCGAGTTCGCGCTCGGCCCCCGTGCGGAAGGGCCCGGCCTCCGAACCGGAGGCCGGGCCCTTCCGCACGGGCCGTGGGCGCTTACGCCTTCCGCAGCCGGAACGTCAGGCTCAGGCCCTCGTCGGTGAAGGTCTCGCCATAGCCGTCGTCGCCCTCACCCTGCCCGAAGTCGGTCGCCAGGACCTCCTCGGCGATGAGTTCGGCATGCTCGCCGAGCGCCGCGATCACCGCCGGGTCCGTGGACGTCCAGCGCAGGGCGATCCGGTCGGCCACGTCCAGGCCGCTGTTCTTGCGCGCCTCCTGGATCAGCCGGATCGCGTCCCGGGCGAGCCCGGCCTGCCGCAGCTCCTCGGTGATCTCCAGGTCCAGCGCCACCGTCGCACCGGAGTCGGACGCCACCGACCAGCCCTCGCGCGGGGTCTCGGTGATGATCACCTCGTCCGGCGCCAGCTTGATCGTCTCGCCGTCCACCTCCACCGACGCGGTGCCCTGGCGCAGCGCCAGCGACAGCGCGGCGGCGTCCGCGGCGGCGATGGCCTTGGCGACCTCCTGCACCCGCTTGCCGAACCGCTTGCCCAGCGCGCGGAAGTTGGCCTTCGCGGTGGTGTCCACCAGGGAGCCGCCCACCTCGGACAGCGACGCCAGCGAGGAGACGTTCAGCTCCTCGGTGATCTGCGCGTGCAGTTCGGGGTGGAGGGTGTCGAAACCGCTCGCGGCGATCAGCGCGCGGGACAGCGGCTGACGCGTCTTGACGCCCGACTCCGCGCGCGTGGCCCGGCCCAGCTCCACCAGCCGGCGCACCAGGACCATCTGCTTCGACAGCTCCGGGTCGATGGCGCCGAGGTCCGCCTCGGGCCAGGACGCGAGGTGCACCGACTCCGGCGCGCCCGGGGTGACCGGCACGATCAGGTCCTGCCACACCCGCTCGGTGATGAACGGGGTGAGCGGCGCCATCAGCTTGGTGACCGTCTCCAGCACCTCGTGCAGCGTGCGCAGCGCGGCCTTGTCGCCCTGCCAGAAGCGGCGGCGCGAGCGGCGGACGTACCAGTTGGACAGGTCGTCCACGAACGCGGACAGCAGCTTGCCGGCGCGCTGGGTGTCGTACCCCTCCAGGGCCTGCGTCACCTGGTCGGTGAGCGCGTGCAGTTCGGACAGCAGCCAGCGGTCGATCAGCGGGCGCTCGGCCGGGGCCGGGTCGGCCGCGCTCGGCGCCCAGTTCGACGTACGCGCGTACAGCGCCTGGAAGGCGACCGTGTTCCAGTACGTCAGCAGGGTCTTGCGGACGACCTCCTGGATGGTGCCGTGGCCGACCCGGCGGGCCGCCCACGGGGAGCCGCCGGCCGCCATGAACCAGCGCACCGCGTCCGCGCCGTGCTGGTCCATCAGCGGGATCGGCTGGAGGATGTTGCCCAGGTGCTTGGACATCTTGCGGCCGTCCTCGGCGAGGATGTGGCCGAGGCACACGACGTTCTCGTACGACGACTTGTCGAACACCAGGGTGCCGACCGCCATCAGCGTGTAGAACCAGCCGCGGGTCTGGTCGATCGCCTCGGAGATGAACTGCGCCGGGTAACGGCTCTCGAACAGCTCCTTGTTCTTGTACGGGTAGCCCCACTGCGCGAACGGCATCGAGCCCGAGTCGTACCAGGCGTCGATGACCTCCGGCACGCGCGTGGCCGTCTTGCCGCAGCCCTCCTGCGGGCAGGCGAAGGTGATCGCGTCGATGTACGGGCGGTGCGGGTCGAGCTCCGACTGGTCGGTGCCGGACAGCTCGGACAGCTCCGCGCGGGAGCCGACGCAGGTGAGGTGGTCGTCCTCGCAGCGCCAGATGGGCAGCGGGGTGCCCCAGTAGCGGTTGCGGGACAGCGCCCAGTCGATGTTGTTGTTCAGCCAGTCGCCGAACCGGCCGTGCTTGACCGTGTCGGGGAACCAGTTGGTCTTCTCGTTCTCCTGGATGAGACGGTCCTTGACGGCCGTCGTACGGATGTACCAGGAGGGCTGCGCGTAGTAGAGCAGCGCGGTGTGGCAGCGCCAGCAGTGCGGGTAGCTGTGCTCGTAGGGCAGGTGCCGGAAGAGCAGGCCGCGCTGCTTGAGGTCCTCGGTGAGCTTCTCGTCCGCCTTCTTGAAGAAGACGCCGCCGACCAGCGGCACGTCCTCCTCGAAGGTGCCGTCGGGGCGCACCGGGTTGACCACGGGCAGACCGTAGGAGCGGCAGACCTTGAGGTCGTCCTCACCGAAGGCGGGGGACTGGTGGACCAGACCCGTACCGTCCTCGGTGGTCACGTACTCGGCGTTCACCACGTAGTGCGCCGGCTCGGGGAACTCGACCAGCTCGAAGGGGCGCTGGTAGGTCCAGCGCTCCATCTCGGCACCGGTGAAGGTCTGCCCGGTGGGCTCCCAGCCCTCGCCGAGCGCCTTGCCGAGCAGCGGCTCGGCGACGACGACCTTCTCCTCGCCGTCGGTGGCGACGACGTAGGTGACCTCGGGGTGCGCGGCGACCGCCGTGTTGGAGACCAGGGTCCAGGGGGTCGTCGTCCACACCAGGAGCGCGGCCTCGCCGGCGAGCGGTCCGGAGGTGAGCGGGAAGCGGACGTAGACCGAGGGGTCCACGACCGTCTCGTAGCCCTGCGCCAGCTCGTGGTCGGACAGGCCGGTGCCGCAGCGCGGGCACCAGGGGGCGACGCGGTGGTCCTGGACCAGCAGGCCCTTGCCGAAGATCTCCTTCAGCGACCACCAGACCGACTCCACGTACTCCGGGTCCATGGTCCGGTAGGCGTCGTCCAGGTCGACCCAGTAGCCCATGCGGGTCGTCAGCTCGGCGAAGGCGTCGGTGTGCCGGGTCACGGACTCGCGGCACTTGGCGTTGAACTCGGCGATGCCGTACGCCTCGATGTCCTGCTTGCCGGAGAAGCCCAGCTCCTTCTCGACGGCCAGCTCCACGGGCAGGCCGTGGCAGTCCCAGCCGGCCTTGCGGGCCACGTGGTAGCCGCGCATGGTGCGGAAACGGGGGAAGACGTCCTTGAAGACGCGCGCCTCGATGTGGTGGGCGCCGGGCATGCCGTTGGCGGTGGGCGGGCCCTCGTAGAACACCCACTCCGGGCGGCCCTCGGACTGCTCCAGGGTCTTGGCGAAGATCTTCTGCTCGCGCCAGAAGTCGAGCACGGCGTGCTCAAGCGCGGGCAGGTCGACCTGTGCGGGCACCTGGCGGTACGTCGGCGCTGTCATCTGCGAGCATCCTCCAACGGACTTGCTGCCTTCCGTCGGAGGGACGAGAGCTTCGATCCTTCACGCCGTGTGCGGCGCGCTCCCGCGGTACCACCCTCCTTGGCCCGCCGCCGCGCCCTGTGCGCCGGTGAGCCCCCTCATTGGGTTCGCGAAACCGGTTCTACTGACCCGGCCCCTCGGGCCGCGGCGTTCTTCCGGTGGCTCCGGGGTGATCTTCACGTCGCGCTCGCCCCCGGGCTTCCACCGTCCCCGGGTCGCTCTGGGCTGCGTACGCCGCTACTCGTCCCCATCCACGCTTCTCGCTCCGCCCAGTGTACGGCGCCGCACGGACAGCGGCCGACCGCTTTTCGGGGCGGCGGGGGCGGGCGGGCCGGCGACGGGGCCGGATGCCCCGAATGGCGAGGGTGCGGGGCGCGGGCTTCCGGGTGCGCCCGGCCCGGCGGATTACCCGGCGGGGAGCTGGGCACAACGGATGCAGGCCCGCGGCGCGGGGGTGCGGGCGGGCGAATCGGGCGGTGTGCCCCGTTGCCGCGGGACTCGAGTCGATTTATCGTCCCAGCACGATTCGCGCGCAAGATCACAATATGTGAAGGGGCCGCGGCCATGGTGGCGAAGAAGACCGCGGACAAGGCCGTGGCCGGGGAGACGGCGGCGAAGAAGGGCACGGCCGGGAAGAAGGCCACGCCCGCGAGGAAGAGCACGGCCGCGAAGCCCGCGGGGAAGGCCGTCGCGGAGAAGGGAGCCACCGTGAAGCCGTTCGTGGAGCAGCCGGGCGTGGCCGAGGAGGCCGCCGGGCATCCGGTGGCGAAGAAGGCAGCGGCGAAGAAGGCCGCGGCCAAGAAGGCGGTGGCCGGGAAAACGGCGGCCAAGAAGGCGGTGGCGAAGAAGACGGCGGCCAAGAAGACGGCGGCCGGGAAAGCGGTGGCCGGGAAAGCGATGACCGGGAAAGCGGTGGCCGGGAAGGCGACCGCGGAGAAGGCCACCGAGAAGAGACCGGGGAAGAAGACGGCCGCCGAGAAGACCGCGGCCAAGGACGTGCCGGCCAAGGACGTCCCCGCGAAGGGCTCCCCGGCGAAGCACGATGCCGCGGTCGGCGAGGCCGCCGCGGTCGGCAGCACCCCGGCGGAGAAGGCCGCCGCCGGGAACACCGCGAAGGCCGTGGCCCACGAGGCGGCGCCGGACGAGCGGAGCACGGCCAAGAAGGCGGGCGCGGCGCGGGCCGCGGAGCAGACGGGAGCCACGACGGTGGTTGCGAAGAAGACCCCTGGCACGGCCATGGCGGAGGACGGCGCCGTACCCAAGGCACGCGCCGCCGCGGCGGAGCCGGGCGAACTGGCGGTGCGCCCCGGCGAGGACCCCTGGAGCGGGGAGGAGGTCGCCGAGGCGCGCGCGGAGCTCCAGTCCGAGATGGAGCGGCTGCGGGCGGAGATCAGCTCGTCCGAGGCGTCCCTCGTCGGCCTGATGCGCGACTCCGGGGACGGCGCGGGCGACGACCAGGCCGACACCGGCACCAAGAACATCACCCGCGAGCACGAGCTGGCGCTGGCCGCCAACGCGCGCGAGATGCTGGTCCAGACCGAACGGGCGCTGGAACGGCTGGACGCGGGCACCTACGGGCTGTGCGAGAACTGCGGCAAGCCCATCGGCAAGGCCCGGATGCAGGCCTTCCCGCGGGCCACCCTGTGCGTGGAGTGCAAGCAGAAGCAGGAACGCCGCTCCTGAACGTGTGACGGCGCAGGGGCGTGCCGTAGTCTCGTCCTCACTCGGGCATCTAGGTTGAGGGACTCACGTGGCAGAGGCGGAGAGCGTCATCGGAACGCCGGACACTTCGGACGACAGCGAGCGGCGGACGCCGGAGCAGACGCGCAGCGGCCGTGGACGACGGATCGCCGTGCTGTTCTCCGTGGCGGCGTTCGCCTACGCGCTCGACCTGATCAGCAAGATGCTGGTGGTGGCCAAGCTGGAGGGCCGGGCGCCGGTCGAGGTCGTCGGGGACCTGCTGGAGCTGCACGCCACCCGCAACCCCGGCGCCGCCTTCGGTTTCGCCCCCGCCTTCACCGTGATCTTCACGGTGATCGCCGCCGCCGTGATCGTGGTGATCATCCGGCTGGCCCGCAAGCTCTACAGCTTCCCCTGGGCGGTCGCGCTCGGCCTGCTGCTCGGCGGTGCGCTCGGCAACCTGACCGACCGGATCTTCCGGGCGCCCGGCCTCTTCAAGGGCGAGGTGGTGGACTTCATCGCGCCCAAGGGCTTCGCGATCTTCAACCTCGCGGACTCGGCGATCGTGTGCGGCGGCATCCTGATCGTGCTGCTGTCCTTCCTCGGCCGGGACCCGGACGGCACCATCCACACCAACTGACGGCTCGGCCGGCCCGGAACACCGGGCCGGAGCCGGTTTTCCACAGGCTCGTGCGGGGGCCGTCCGCCCGTCCGGCATACTCGACGGGTGAGCACGATTCCCGAGATCCGTACCCTGCCCGTGCCCGACGGCCTGGAGGGCGAGCGCGTCGACGCCGCCATCTCCCGCATGTTCGGCTTCTCCCGCACGAAGGCGGCCGAGCTGGCCGCGGCCGGCAAGGTGCAGGTCGACGGCGCGGTGGTCGGCAAGTCCGAGCGGGTGCGCGGCGGCGCCTGGCTGGAGGTCGAGATGCCGCAGGCGCCCGCCCCGGTGCAGGTGGTCGCCGAGCCGGTCGAGGGCATGGAGATCGTGCACGACGACGACGACGTGGTCGTGATCGTCAAGCCGGTCGGCGTGGCCGCGCACCCCTCGCCGGGCTGGTCCGGCCCCACCGTCATCGGCGGTCTCGCCGCCGCCGGCTACCGGATCTCCACCTCCGGCGCCGCCGAGCGCCAGGGCATCGTGCACCGCCTCGACGTGGGCACGTCCGGCCTGATGGTGGTCGCCAAGTCGGAGTACGCGTACACCTCGCTCAAGCGCCAGTTCAAGGAGCGCACGGTCGACAAGCGCTACCACACCCTGGTCCAGGGCCACCCGGACCCGACGAGCGGCACCATCGACGCCCCCATCGGCCGCCACCCGAACCACGACTACAAGTGGGCGGTCACCGCCGACGGCAAGCCCTCGGTGACGCACTACGACCTCATCGAGGCGTTCCGCGCCGCCTCCCTGCTCGACGTGAAGCTGGAGACCGGCCGCACCCACCAGATCCGCGTCCACATGGCCGCGCACCGCCACCCGTGCGTCGGCGACCTGACCTATGGCGCCGATCCCACCCTGGCCAAGCGGCTGGGCCTGACCCGCCAGTGGCTGCACGCCGTGCGGCTCGGCTTCGAGCACCCGGGGGACGGTCGCTGGGTGGAGTTCGAGTCCGACTACCCGGAGGACCTCCAGCGGGCCCTCGACCAGGTCCGTGAGGAGACGTACGGATGAGCGCGGACCACGGCGCGCGGCACACCCTGCGGATCGCCGAGGACCCCGCCGACCTGGAGGCCTGTTTCGCGGTCCGCAAGGAGGTCTTCGTCCGCGAACAGGGCGTCGACGAAGCCATCGAGTACGACGAGTACGACGCCGTCGCCGTGCATGTGCTGGCGGTCCGCGCGGACGGCGTGCCGCTGGGCACGGGCCGGCTGCTGACCGGAGCGGCGGCCGTCGCCAAGACCGGCGCGGACCCGTCCGTCGGCTCGCTCGGGCGGCTCGCCGTCGCCCGGGAGGCCCGCGGGCTCGGCATCGGCGCCGCCCTGGTGCGGGCCATCGAGGACGCGGCCCGCGCGCGTGGCCTCGCCGCGGTGGACCTGCACGCGCAGACCCAGGCGCTGGGTTTCTACGAGCGGTTGGGCTACGAGGCGTACGGTCCGGAGTTCCCGGACGCGGGCATACCGCACCGCTCGATGCGCCGCGCCCTGTAGCCGTTCCCCGGAGCGGCCGGCGAAAGCGCCGGTGAACGAGGGTACGGCGGACCCCCCGGGGCGATGTGCCGGGACGGCCGGTGCCCGGGTCGCGTGGCAGGCTTGAAGCCTCTCGTGTGATCGTCGACCCAGGAGCGCCGGCCTTGAATCAGTTGGCTCTGTTGTTCGTCCTGCTGCTCGGGGCCCTGGTGAGCGTTCCGGTGGGGGACCGGCTCAAGCTGCCCGCCCCGGTGCTGATGACGCTGTTCGGCGGGGTCCTGGCGGTCGCCGACTTCGTGCCCAACGTGAACATCCCGCCCGAGCTGATCCTGCCCGGGCTGCTGCCGCCGCTGCTGTACGCGGCCGTACGCCGCACCTCCTGGCGGCAGTTCACGGCCAACAAGCGCCCGATCCTGATGCTGGCCGTCGCCCTGGTGTTCGTGACCATGGTGTGCGTCGCCTTCGTCGCCAACGCGATCGTGCCCGGCCTGTCGGTCGCCGCCGCCGTGGCGCTCGGCGCGCTGATCGCTCCGCCCGACCCGGTCGCCGCGACCAGCGTCGCCGGGCAACTCGGGCTGCCGCGCCGCCTGGTCTCCATCCTGGAGGGCGAGGGGCTGTTCAACGACGTCACGGCGATCGTGCTCTACCACGTGGCGATCGCCGCCGCGGTGAGCGGCACGTTCTCGCCGTGGCACGCCGGACTGGAGCTGGTGCTGTCCGCGGTGGTCGCGGTGGTCGTGGGACTGGCGCTGGGCTGGGGTGCCAACCGGCTGATGGACCTGCTGGGCGACCCGACCCTCCAGATCGGCATGACCCTGCTGGTGCCGTACGCCTCCTATGTACTCGCCGAGAAGCTGCACGGCTCCGGCGTGCTCGCGGTGCTCACCACCGCCCTGTACCTCTCCGAGTACGCCACCGGCGCCGACGACGTGATGACCCGGCTGGCCGGACACACCTTCTGGGACATCATCGACACCCTGGTCACGGGCGTCGCCTTCGGGCTGATCGGTCTGGAGCTGCACAACGCCATCCGCACGGCCAGCGGCCGCTGGGGCGAGCTGATCGGCTGGGCGGCCGCCGTCGCCGGTGTGGTGATCGTCGTCCGGCTGCTGTGGCTGCTGCCGGCGACCTGGCTGACCAAACGGCTGCACGCCCGCCGCGACCTGGACGAGGAGATCCCGACCAGCTGGCGGGAGACGGTGGTGATGTGGTGGTCCGGGATGCGCGGGGTGGCGTCGGTCGCGCTGGCGCTGGCCATTCCGCTGGAGACCGACGCCGGACGGCCCTTCCCGGACCGGGACGAGATCGTCTTCATCGCCTTCGGGGTGATCGTCGCCACCCTGGTGGTCCAGGGGCTGACGCTGCCCTGGCTGGTCGACCGGCTCAGGGTGCAGGCCGACTCCGAGCGGGAGAAGGAGTACGAGAAGGAGCTGGCGGTGCGCGCGGCGAAGGCGGCCAAGCGCCGGCTGCGGGAGATCGAGCAGGTGGAGGACCTGCCCGAGGAGCTGTCCGAGCAGATGCTGCGGCAGGCGTTCGACATCGGCATCCGGATCAGCCCGGACATGGGCGAGGAGGAGCGGCGCGAGGCACAGCACCAGCGGGCCAAGCGGCTGAAGCGGATCCGGCGCATCCAGGGCGAGATGCTCAGCGCGGCCCGGCACGAGGTGCTGGCGGCGCGCAGCGAGCCGGGCATGGACCCGGAGATCGTGGACCGCATCCTGCGCCACCTCGACGTGCGCAGCCTGCGCTAGCGCCGGTGACGCGGTCGCACCGCGGTTTCCGGGCTCCTGCCCGCTTCCCCCGCTCGTCGCACCGCGGTCGACCGGGCGTCTGTCCACAGCCGGCGCAGTTGTGCGGTCATACGAACACACCGTGGTTGTGGACAAAGGCAAGCGCGGGCGGCGGCACGCTCCTACGCTCGGATCATGACTCGCAACATCGTGATCAGCGGAGGCGGTACGGGCATCGGGCTGGCGACGGCCCGGGCCTTCGCCGAGGACGGGGACCGGGTGCTGCTCCTCGGGCGGCGCGCGGAGGTACTGGAGAAGGCCGGGGTGCCGGGGGCGCTCACCCACGCGGCGGACCTCACCGACCCCGCCGACGTGCGGGGCGTCGCCCGCCTCGTCGCCAAGGAGTTCGGCACCGTCGACGTGCTCGTGCACAGCGCGGGCGGCTCCGGGCAGCTGGAGCCCCCGGCCGCCGGCGACGACCCCCTCGACCGGGTGGCCCACGCGTGGACGGTCGCCTTCCAGCTCAACACCCTGACCGCGGCCCTCCTGACCGAGGCCCTGGAGGAGCGGCTGGCCGAACCCGGCGGGCGGGTGCTCTTCCTCAGCTCCATCGCCGCCTACCGGGGCTCGGGCAGCGGCGCCTACGGGGCGTCCAAGGCCGCGCTGCACCCCTACGCCCATGACCTGGCCCGCCGGCTGGGCCACCGGGGCATCACCGTGAACGTGGTGGCGCCCGGCTACATCGAGGACACCGACTTCTTCGGTGACGCCATGGCGGAGGAGCGGCGGGCGCAGCTCATCGCCGAGACCTCCAACGGCCGGGCGGGCCGGCCCGGCGATGTGGCGGCCACCCTGCACTGGCTGGCCTCGCCCGCCGCGGCGCACATCACCTCACAGGTGATCCAGGTGAACGGAGGTGCCGAGCGCGGACACTGAACCGGCCCCCGCTCAGCCCCGGCCGGTGCGCGGGTACTCGTAGGCCTTGCGCAGGGTGCCGCGGTCCGGGGAGGGGACGCGGTAGGGCGGGAGCACCGCGTCCGAGGTGTTGACCCGGGGCAGCGCGTAGGGGTGCTCGGCGGACAGCCAGCTGATCATCTGCTCGCGGACCGCGACCCGCACCGTCCATATGTCGTCGGCGTCCTTCGCGGTCACCAGCGCGCGCACCTGGATGGTGTTCGGCGTCGAGTCGGTCACCACCAGGCCGTAGGCGCGGCCGTCCCAGGCCGGGCACTCGCGCAGGATGTCGCGCAGCTTCTCGCGCATCGCGTCCATCGGCGCGCTGTGGTCGAGGTGCCAGTAGACGATCCCGGTCATCTGCGGGGTGCCCCGCGACCAGTTCTCGAAGGGTTTGGAGGTGAAGTACGACACCGGCATGGTGATCCGGCGCTCGTCCCAGGTCCGTACCGTCAGAAAGGTCAGGGTGATCTCCTCGACCGTGCCCCACTCGCCGTCCACGACGACCGTGTCGCCGAGCCGGACCATGTCGCCGAAGGCGATCTGCAGCCCGGCGAACATGTTCGCCAGCGTCGACTGGGCGGCGACACCGGCCACGATGCCGAGGACACCGGCCGAGGCCAGCAGGGAGGCGCCCGCCGCGCGCATCGCCGGGAAGGTCAGCAGCATCGCGGCCACCGCGACCACCCCGACGATCGCCGAGACCACACGCACGATCAGCGTGACCTGGGTGCGCACGCGCCGCACCCGCGCCGGATCGTGGTGGGCGCGCGCGTAGCGGGTGTACGTCGTCTCGACCACGGCCGCCGCGATCCGGATCACCAGCCAGGCCGCCGCCCCGATCAGTACCAGGGTCAGCGTCCGTCCGACGCCGACCCGGTGCTCCTGGAACAGCTTCGCCTGGTCGTAGGAGCCTCTGAGCAGGGCGGCGCAGAGCACCAGCTGGTAGGGCACGCGGGCGCGCCGCAGCCGTCCCCACAGCGGGGTCTCGGGGTGGCCTTCGTCGGCCTTGCGCAGCAGGACGTCCGTGGACCAGCCGATCAGTACGGTCAGGAACACGGACGCGCCGACCACGATCACCGGTCGCAGTACGGTCTCCATGCATTCGAACGTAACCGGCTGCGCCGATCGTGAACCTGTGACGTGAACCGCTGCCGGACCGGGGCGCCGGCGGTCGGGGCCGCGCTGGGGCCGGGACGGGCGCTGCTGGCACCATGGCCTCATGAACATCATGCTCTTTCACTCGACCTACGGGCTGCGGCCCGCGGTGCGCGACGCCGCGGACCGGCTGCGCACGGCCGGCCACCAGGTGTGGACGCCGGACCTCTTCGCGGGCCGGACGTTCGACACCGTCGAGGAGGGCATGGAGTACAGCGACGGGATCGGCAAGGAGGAGCTGCTGAAGCGGGCCGTGCTGGCGGCGGCGCCGTACTCGGAGCGGGGACTGGTGTACGCCGGGTTCTCGCTGGGCGCCTCGATCGCGCAGACCCTGGCGCTCGGCGACGCCAAGGCGCGCGGGCTGCTGCTTCTGCACGGCACGTCGGACATCGCGGCGAACGCGTACGTGGACGAGCTGCCGGTGCAGCTGCACGTCGCCGAGCCGGACCCGTTCGAGACGGACGACTGGCTCAGCGCCTGGTACCTCCAGATGGGCCGGGCGGGGGCCGACGTGGAGGTCTACCGGTACGCGGGGGCCGGGCACCTGTACACCGACCCCGGGCTGCCGGACTACGACGCGGAGGCCGCCGAGGCCACCTGGCGCGTGGCGCTCGGCTTCCTCGACGGCCTGCCGTCCGCGTAGCGGCCCGCGCGGGGTGCGCTACACCGGGTCGTAGGTCCGCTCGACCTTCTGCGTGCCGCTGCGGGTGCGGTACGAGCGCTGCCAGGCGGCGGTCGCGTTCGGGTCGGTGCGGTCGGACAGGACGTAGTAGTCCATCTGGGCGCGGTCGGCGGTGATGTCGAGCACACCGAAGCCGTGGCGGTCGGTGTCCACCCAGTGGACGTGCCGGTTGGCGGCCTCGATGAGCGGCGCGGCGACCGCGGAGACCGTGCCCTCGGACACCTTGACGATGTCGTCGAGGTTCTCGGAGGTCACCGAGGTGATGACGAACTCGGTGGCGGCCGACCGCGACAGCGGGTAGGTGCCCGCGTCCACCGGCACGTCGTTGGCCCAGGACATGTGGATGTCGCCGGTCAGGAAGACGGTGTTGCCGATGTTGTTCGAGGTCAGGTGGTCGAGCAGCTCGCGGCGGTCGTGGGTGTAGCCGTCCCACTGGTCGGTGTTGACGCCGATGCCGCCCTGCGGCAGGTCGAGCAGCTGGGCGAGCGGCCCCAGCAGGTCGGCGGTGAGCGAGCCGACGACGAACGGCGCGATCATCACCGAGTTGCCGACCAGCCGCCACTTGGTGTCGGAGGCCTTCAGGCCCGCCTTCAGCCAGTCCAGCTGGGCCCGGCCGGTGATGGTGCGGTCGGCGCCGTCCACCGAACCGCTGGTGCCGGACACCTGCTGGGAGCGGAACGAGCGCAGGTCCAGCAGGGACAGGTCGGCGAGCTTGCCGAAGCGCAGCCGCCGGTAGGTGGTGCCCTCGATCGCCGGGCGCACCGGCATCCACTCGAAGTAGGCCTGCTTGGCGGCCGCCTTGCGGGCGGTCCAGGTGCCCTCGGCGCCCTCGGTGTGGTTGACCGCGCCCCCCGACCAGGCGTTGTCGGCGAACTCGTGGTCGTCCCAGATGGCGATGACCGGTGCCTTCAGGTGCAGGGCCTGGAGGTCGGGGTCGGTCTTGTACCTGCCGTGCCGGGTGCGGTAGTCGGCGAGCGTGATGATCTCGTTGGCGGGGGCGTGCGGGCGCACCACCTTGCCGCGAGCCGCGTACTCGCCGGACTTGTACTCGTAGATGTAGTCGCCGAGGTGCAGCCAGGCGTCCAGATCGCTTCGGGCGGCGAGGTGGCGGTAGGCGGAGAAGTAGCCGGCCTCCCAGTTGGCGCAGGTGACCACGCCGAAGCGGAGCCCCGCTATGTCGGCGGTCGAGGCCGGGGCGGTGCGGGTGCGGGCCACCGGGGAGTCGGTGCCGCCGCTGGAGAAGCGGAACCAGTAGTCGGTGGCCGGCTCCAGTCCGCGGATGTCGGCCTTCACGGTGTGGTCCGAGGCGGCCGTCGCGGTGGTGGAGCCCTTGGCGACGACCTGGGTGAGGGCCTTGTCCTTGGCGACGACCCAGCCGACCTCGGTGTCCGGCCCGACGCCCGAGCCGGGGGTCGCCTCCGGTACGGGGGTCACCCGGGTCCACAGCAGGATGCCGTCGGGCAGCGGGTCGCCGGAGGCGACGCCGTGCAGGAAGGCCGGGGCCTGGTCGGCGGCGCGGGCCGGCAGCGCGGCGGTGAGCGGCCCGGCCAGCACAGCGGTGGCCGCCGCGGCCTTGACGACCGTACGGCGGCTCGGGGAAGGGGAGTTGGGGCCCTGGGAGGCCGGCAGTGATCTGTCTCGACTGGTCACGGCCGAACAGGTTACCGGGCAGTAGAACAAAAGAGCGGGCGAACGTGGAAAGTTCGCCCGCTCTTCACCGCGCGGTCGGTCCCGGTCCGGCCGTCAGCCCTTCATGGCCGCGTCCACCGCCTTGTTGAAGTCGGCCACCGTGGAGATCATGTTGCCGCCGTTGAGCTGCTTGCCGTCCATGACGAAGCCCGGCGTGCCGGTCACCCCGTCCTTGTTGTCGTCGAAGGTCTTCGACATGGCCATCGCCCAGGCGTCGTAGGTGCCCTTCTTGACCGCGTCCTGGAAGGCGGCGTTGTTCTTCAGCGCCGGGACGGTGTCGGCGACCTTGATCAGGTAGCTGTCGTCCTTGAACTTGTCGTCGTTCTCGTCCGGGTGCCACTTCGTGGAGTACAGCGCGGTCTTGTAGTCCAGGAACGCCTCGGGGCTGACGTTCAGCGCGGCACCGAGCGCGCTCAGCGCGTTCTTGGAGCCCTCGCCGTTGTCGTGGGCGTCGAGGAACGTGGCGCCCACGTACTGGTACTTGAACTTGCCGTCGTCGATGTCCTTGTGCAGGGTCGGGCCGACGGTCTGCTCGAACTGGGCGCACACCGGGCAGCGCGGGTCCTCGTACATCTTGAGCGTCTTCTTGGCGCTCGCCTTGCCGATGACGACCGTGGTGCCCTTCGTGCCCGTGGTGTGGGCGGGCGCGACGACCTTGGCGCTCTTCATCTGCTCCCAGTAGCCGGGCTTGTTGGCCTGGACCACGGCGTAGCCGATGCCGCCGGCCGCGGCCAGCACGACCACGACCGAACCGGCCACGATCGCCTGCCGCCTGGCCTTGTCGCGCTTGGCCTGGCGCTCGCGTTCCTGGCGCAGCCGCTCCCGGGCCGCCGTCTTCGCCGCCTGGCTGTTCCGCTTGCTCATCTCGGTGATCTCCCTGAGGGGGCGCGCGGTCGTGCCGCGCGCGGGGTACGGGTGGAGGGTGCTCGGGCCGCCGCCGCTCAGTGAGCGGCGAGCGGGGCGGAGCACGGCGGTCCACGCCGTCCCAGGGAGTGCGCGAGGAGCCGGTCGCGGGCGGCCGAGGGGCGCGGGGCCGGGCGCGGCAGCCGGCGGACCGGGGCCGGCCGCACGGCGACCGCGGCCACCGCGAGCAGCAGCGGCCGGAAGGAGACGGCGGCCACGGCGCGCAGCAGCTGCACCAGCGCCCGCTCGCCCCGGCGCAGCCAGGCGGCGGCCAGCAGGCCCACGCACAGGTGCGCGGCCAGCAGCAGCCAGGCGGTGGCCGGACCGGCGTCGGCGAACAGGGTGCCCGCGTGGCCCCGGCCGACCTGGGCGAGCGGGGTGCCCACGGCGCCGCCCCGGCACAGCAGGTCGAAGCCGAAGGCGTGCAGGGGACCGGCGACCGGGCCTTCCGCCCGGCCGTAGCAGGTCTGCTGGCCGGTGGTGAAGACGGTGTCGGCGGCCAGTTCCAGCGGGATCAGCAGGGCCGCGATCCGGCCGAAGCCGCGCTCGCGGCCCGCCAGCGCGTACGCGCCCGCGAAGATCCCGGCGGCGACCGCGGCCACGGTCTCCGCCGGCAGCGGGGCCCGGGACAGCAGCACGTGCGACGCGGTGCCGAGGGTCACGACGAACGCCGTGAACAGCGCCGCGCGCACGGCTCTGAGGTGGGTCCCGGATATGTCCATAGCGAAAGGAGAGTCTGTCACGAAGCGGAGTAAGAGACCCCTAAAGAGGGGCTGTGAGTGCCCGCAGGCTACCGCCTGTGCCCCCGGCCCTACAGCCCCGGGATCCGGCCGTCGCGCAGCAGCTCCACGAAGAGGTGGTGATCCGCGCGGACCCGGGCGCCGTAGCCGAGCGCGAAGTCCGTCAGGAGAGGTGCGAAGCCCTCCTCGTCGGCGGCGATCGCCGCGTCGACGGCCCGCTCGGTGGAGAACGGCACCAGGGACTCGCCGGAGGTGTCGTGCGCCGCCGCGTGCATCGCCGCGGTGGCCCGGCCCAGGTCGGCCACGACCGGTTCCAGCTCCTCCGGGTCGTCCAGGTCGGTCCAGTCCAGGGCGACCGTGTACGGCGAGACCTCGGTGACCAGCCGGCCCGTGCCGTCCAGCTCGGTCCAGCCCAGCCAGGGGTCGGGGTGCGGTTGCAGGGCGCACCGGGAGACCACCGTGCGATGGCCCTCGTGCCGGAAGTAGCCGGCGATGGCCGGATCCGTGATGTGCCGGGCGACGGCCGGGGTGCGGGCCGGCGCGATGCGGATCACGACATCGTTCTCCAGGGCGTCGCTGTGGCCCTCCAGGAGGATGTCGTAGGACGGCAGCCCCGCGGGGCCGATGCCGGTGCCGCGGCGGCCCATGACGTCCTTGACCCGGTAGGACTCCGGGCGGGCCAGGGAGGAGTCCGGCAGGCTCTCCAGATAGCCGTCGAAGGCCGCCAGGACCTTGTAGCGGTCGGCCGCGTCCAGCTCCACCGAGCCGGCGCCCGCCGTGAACCGGCGCTCGAAGTCGCGGACCTCGGTCATCGGCTCCAGCAGCCCGGAGCGGGTGCGCGCGCGGGCCGCCCGCAGCGTGTCGAGCAGCGGACCCCGCGCGGTGTCCAGGGTGAACGGCGGCACCTCGTCGCTCTTGGCGCCCGTGGCCAGCGCGTGGATCCGCTCGCGGTAGGCGCTCGCGTAGGCGGTCACCAGAGCGGCGATCTGCGCGTCGCCGAGCGCCTTGGCGTGACCGAGGAGCGCGAGCGAGACCGCGAACCGCTTCAGGTCCCACAGGAAGGGGCCGACGTAGGCCTCCTCGAAGCCGTCCGCGCCGAAGACCAGGCGGCCCTCGGCGTCCAGGCGGGCGCCGAAGCGGTCCGTGTGCAGGTCGCCGTGGATCCACACCCGCGAGGTGCGGTCGTCCAGGTACGGGCCGCCCCGCTTGCCGGCGGCCAGGTCGTGGTAGAAGAGGCACGCCGCGCCCCGGTGGAACGCCAGGGCCGAGGCCGCCATCCTCCGGAACGCCGTCCGGCACGCGGCCGGGTCGGCGGCCAGGAACCTGCCGAAGGCGGTGTCGAGAACGGCGAGGATCTCCTCACCGCGCTGCTCGGCGCTGAGCTGGGGGACCGACATCGCGGGATGCCTCCTGGTGCGGGAGTGGTGCGTCACTGAGCGCTCGTCCGTACGACGGCGCCTCCGCCGTGTCCAACGGCCGACGCCACGCGGGAGTGCCCGGTTCCCGCACGGGGTCCGCCGGGACGGCCCACGGCGCCCGGCGGCGGGGCATAGACTTCGACGCTGTCCCCCCAGAACCGTCCGTCACTCGTCACCCAGCGTTCCCCGTGGAGGCCATACCGTGTCAAAGCCGCCGTTCACGCACCTGCACGTCCACACCCAGTACTCGCTGCTGGACGGTGCCGCGCGGCTGAAGGACATGTTCAACGCCTGCAACGAGATGGGCATGACGCACATCGCCATGTCCGACCACGGCAACCTGCACGGCGCGTACGACTTCTTCCATTCCGCGAAGAAGGCCGGGATCACCCCGATCATCGGGATCGAGGCGTATGTCGCCCCCGAGTCCCGGCGCAACAAGCGCAAGATCCAGTGGGGCCAGCCGCACCAGAAGCGCGACGACGTCTCCGGTTCCGGCGGTTACACCCACAAGACGATGTGGGCGGTGAACAAGACCGGTCTGCACAACCTCTTCCGGCTCTCCTCCGACGCCTACGCCGAGGGCTGGCTCCAGAAGTGGCCGCGGATGGACAAGGAGACCATCGCGCAGTGGTCCGAGGGCATCGTCGCCTCCACCGGCTGCCCCTCCGGCGAGGTGCAGACCCGGCTGCGCCTCGGCCAGTTCGACGAGGCCCTCAAGGCGGCCAGCGAGTACCAGGACATCTTCGGCAAGGACAAGTACTTCCTGGAGCTGATGGACCACGGCATCGACATCGAGCACCGGGTCCGCGACGGACTGCTGGAGATCGGCCGGAAGCTCGGCATCCCCCCGCTGGTCACCAACGACTCGCACTACACCTACGCCCACGAGGCGGGCGCCCACGACGCGCTGCTGTGCATCCAGACCGGCAAGAACCTCTCCGACCCCGACCGCTTCAAGTTCGACGGCACCGGCTACTACCTGAAGTCCACGGACGAGATGTACGCCATCGACTCCTCGGACGCCTGGCAGCAGGGCTGCGCCAACACGCTCCTCGTGGCCGAGATGGTGGACACCACCGGCATGTTCGAGAAGCGCGACCTCATGCCCAAGTTCGACATCCCCGAGGGCTACACCGAGGTCACCTGGTTCAAGGAGGAGGTCCGCCGCGGCATGGAGCGCCGCTTCCCGGGCGGCATCCCCGAGGACCGCCAGAAGCAGGCGGACTACGAGATGGACGTCATCATCTCGATGGGCTTCCCCGGCTACTTCCTCGTGGTCGCCGACTTCATCATGTGGGCCAAGAACAACGGCATCGCGGTCGGCCCCGGCCGAGGCTCCGCGGCCGGTTCGATCGTCGCCTACGCCATGGGCATCACCGACCTCGACCCGATCCCGCACGGCCTGATCTTCGAGCGGTTCCTCAACCCCGAGCGCATCTCGATGCCCGACGTCGACATCGACTTCGACGAGCGCAGGCGCGCCGAGGTGATCCGGTACGTCACCGAGAAGTACGGCGCCGACAAGGTCGCGCAGATCGGCACCTACGGCACCATCAAGGCCAAGAACGCGATCAAGGACTCGGCGCGCGTGCTGGGCTACCCGTACGCGATGGGCGACCGCATCACCAAGGCCATGCCCGCCGACGTCCTCGGCAAGGGCATCCCGCTGTCCGGCATCACCGACCCCAACCACCCCCGCTACTCGGAGGCGGGCGAGGTCCGGGCGATGTACGAGAACGAGCCGGACGTGAAGAAGGTCATCGACACCGCGCGTGGCGTGGAGGGCCTGGTCCGGCAGATGGGCGTGCACGCGGCCGGCGTGATCATGTCCAGCGAGACCATCACCGACCACGTCCCGGTCTGGGTCCGGCACACCGACGGTGTGACCATCACACAGTGGGACTACCCGAGCTGTGAGTCGCTCGGCCTGCTGAAGATGGACTTCCTGGGCCTGCGCAACCTCACGATCATGGACGACGCGGTCAAGATGGTGAAGGCCAACAAGGGCCTCGACATCGACCTGCTGTCGCTGCCGCTGGACGACCCCACGACCTTCGACCTGCTCCAGCGCGGCGACACCCTCGGCGTCTTCCAGTTCGACGGCGGCCCCATGCGCTCGCTGCTGCGGCTGATGAAGCCCGACAACTTCGAAGACATCTCCGCCGTGTCGGCCCTGTACCGGCCGGGCCCGATGGGCATGAACTCCCACACGAACTACGCCCTGCGCAAGAACGGGCAGCAGGAGATCACGCCGATCCACCCCGAGCTGGAGGAGCCGCTCAAGGAGGTCCTGGACGTCACCTACGGCCTGATCGTCTACCAGGAGCAGGTGCAGAAGGCCGCCCAGATCATCGCCGGCTACTCGCTCGGCGAGGCCGACATCCTCCGCCGGGTGATGGGCAAGAAGAAGCCCGAGGAACTGGCGAAGAACTTCGTCCTCTTCCAGGAGGGCGCGCGCAAGAAGGGCTACAGCGACGAGGCCATCCAGGCGCTGTGGGACGTGCTGGTCCCGTTCGCCGGCTACGCGTTCAACAAGGCGCACTCGGCCGCGTACGGCCTGGTGTCGTACTGGACCGCCTACCTCAAGGCCAACCACCCGGCCGAGTACATGGCGGCGCTGCTGACCTCGGTCAAGGACGACAAGGACAAGTCGGCGGTCTACCTCAACGAGTGCCGCCGCATGGGCATCCGGGTGCTCCCGCCGAACGTCAACGAGTCCGAGTCCAACTTCGCCGCCCAGGGCGACGACGTGATCCTCTTCGGCCTCTCCGCGGTGCGCAACGTCGGCACCAACGTGGTCGAGTCGATCATCAAGTGCCGCAAGTCGAAGGGGAAGTACTCGTCGTTCCCCGACTACCTGGACAAGGTCGAGGCGGTGGTCTGCAACAAGCGCACCACCGAGTCGCTGATCAAGGCCGGCGCCTTCGACACCATGGGCCACACCCGCAAGGGCCTCATGGCGCAGTACGAGCCGATGATCGACAACGTGGTCGCGGTCAAGCGCAAGGAGGCCGAGGGTCAGTTCGACCTCTTCGGCGGCATGGGCGACGACGCCGGCGACGAACCCGGCTTCGGGCTCGACGTGCAGTTCGGCGAGGACGAGTGGGACAAGACCTACCTCCTCGCCCAGGAGCGGGAGATGCTCGGTCTCTACGTCTCCGACCACCCGCTGTTCGGCCTCGAACACGTGCTGTCCGACAAGGCCGACGCGGGCATCTCCCAGCTCACCGGCGGCGAGCACGCCGACGGCGCGGTGGTCACCATCGGCGGCATCATCTCGGGCCTGCAGCGCAAGATGACCAAGCAGGGCAACGCGTGGGCGATCGCCACCGTCGAGGACCTGGCGGGCTCCATCGAGTGCATGTTCTTCCCCGCCACCTACCAGCTGGTCTCGACCCAACTGGTCGAGGACGCCGTGGTGTTCGTCAAGGGCCGCCTCGACAAGCGCGAGGACGTGCCCCGGCTCGTCGCCATGGAGCTGATGGTCCCGGACCTGTCCAACGCGGGTGCCAACGCGCCGGTGGTCCTCACCATCCCGGCCACCCGGGTCACCCCGCCGATGGTCAGCCGGCTCGGCGAGATCCTCAGCCACCACAAGGGCGACAGCGAGGTCCGCATCAAGCTCCAGGGCCCGCGCAAGACCACCGTGCTGCGCCTGGACCGGCACCGGGTCAAGCCCGATCCGGCGCTCTTCGGCGACTTGAAGGTGCTGCTCGGCCCGTCCTGCCTGGCGGGCTGAGCGCGCCCGTGTCCGCGCGAGAGGGGCGCACCCGTGGCGGGTGCGCCCCTCTTTCACACAACGGGCGTCAACAGCCCTTTAGTTGTGGCCGAAGCTCTTCTGCTTCCGGCCGCGCCCGGTATCACCGGAGCTGCCCTGGATGTGCGACACCGGGGACTCGTGGGACTCCGCGGTGTGCTGCGTCTGCTCCTGGGCGTGACCGGCCTGCTGCGCCGCGCGGTTCTGCGAGCCACCCTGCTTGCGGTTCTTGTTCTTGGCCATGGTGATCTGCCTCCTGCGGGGGATCTAGGGGCCAGGGCCGGATTCAGATTCACATACGCTGACATCAATCGCATGTCGGACAATTACCCTGTGTGACAGGGTAGGTTGGCGAGTAACAGCCGCAAACGCCACGCCGAAGATCGAGTTCGGGCCGTTAACCCCCGCGCGGTCGGGCAGACTCGAAGGAAGTCCGAAGCAAAACCTCCCGGGAAGAGGGTGAGTCGCGTGGACCGCTGCATCGTCCTGGTGGACGCCGGGTATCTGCTGGGCGCAGCCGCCAGCCTCCTCGCGGGCGAGCCCTCGCGGTCCCGGATCACCGTCGACCACACCGCACTGATCCAGGCGCTGCGCGACCGCGCGGAGTCCGACACCGAACGGCCCCTGCTGCGCATCTACTGGTTCGACGGCGCCCCCGACCGGGTCCCCCAGCCGGAGCACCGCCGGTTGCGCGTCATGCCCCGCGTCACCGTCCGGCTCGGCGCCCTCACCCGCAGCGACGGGCGCTGGGCGCAGAAGGGCGTGGACGCCGCCATGCACGCCGAGCTGACCGAGCTGGCCCGCAACCGGGCCTGCTCCGACGTCGTCCTCGTCACCGGCGACGGCGATCTGCTGCCCGGCATGATGGCCGCCAAGGAACACGGCGTCGCCGTCCACCTGTGGGCCGTCCAGGCCGCGGACGGCGACTACAACCAGTCCGAGGACCTGGTCGCCGAGGCCGACGAGCGCCGCGTCCTGGACCGGGCGTGGATCACCCAGGCCGTCCGCGCCAAGGAACTGACCGGCGTGTGCGCCCCGCCGCCCGTGCCGCGCCCCGAGATCGCCGCGATCCTCTCCGCCCCGCTGCCCGAGTCCGCGCTCGCGGCGGCCGGCGAGCGCACCGCCGCCCGGGAGTCGCGACCGGCCGCCGCGGCCACCGAGAACGGCACCCAGGAGCGGGTGCCCGCCCCCAAGGGCGTGCCCACCCCCAAGGACCTCGCCGCGCTGCGCGCCCCCGGCACCCCGTCCGCCGCGCAGCCCGCCACCGCGACCCTGCGCTGGTCCTCCGACAAGGGCTGGGTGGACCGGCCGGGCACCGTCTCGGAACCCGCCGAGGCCGCCGCCATGCCCACCCTGGCCCAGCTCACCACCGCCGAGCAGCGGTGGGCCGACCGCGAGGAGGACATCACCACCGTCGGCGGCGACCCCTACGAGGTCGGGCAGGTCTTCGCCCGCCGCTGGATGTCCCGGCTCGGCGACCAGAGCCACCTCCAGCGGCTGTCCCAGATGTACCCGCGCATCCCGCACCGCATCGACGGCGAGCTGCTGCGCTACGCCGCCCGCTTCGGCCTGCTCGCGCACAAGGACGACCAGATCGACGAGCACGACCGTTACGCCATCCGGGCGGGGTTCTGGCGCGAGTTCGACGTCCCGGCCGCCGCCGAGCAGGCGGCCACGGGGGAGTGAGCCCCGTGTCCGGCACCGGTTCGGGCGGCCCCAAAGACGAGTAAAGGGCCCCGACCCCGTACCCTCTCCCCTTGTGAGTACGCGCGTGGGGCAGGCACTTCGGCAGGACGAGGTCGTCCGTGTGCGCGGGCTCGGCAAGACCTACCCGGCCGTCAAGGGGCGGCGCGGCGCCCCCGGCACGCCCGAGGTGCGGGCCACCGACGGCCTGGAACTCACCGTACGGCGCGGCGAGATCTTCGGGCTGCTCGGACCCAACGGCGCCGGCAAGTCCACCCTCGTGCGCCAGCTCACCGGCCTGCTGCGACCGGACACCGGCAGCGTCGAGATCCTCGGCCACGACATCGTGCGCCACCCCGAACGCGCCGCGCGCCTCCTCGCCTACCTGGGTCAGGAATCGACCGCCCTGGACGAGCTGACCGTCTCCCTCGCCGCCGAGACCACCGGCCGGCTGCGCGGCCTGGACGCGACGCGGGCGCGGGCCGAGCGGGACGCCGTGCTGGAGGAGCTGGGGCTCACCCCGATCGCCGGGCGGGCGCTGAAGAAGCTGTCCGGCGGGCAGCGGCGGCTCGCCTGTTTCGCCGCCGCCCTCGTCGGCGAGCGCCCGCTGCTGGTCCTGGACGAGCCGACCACCGGCATGGACCCGGTGGCCCGGCGCGCGGTCTGGGCGGCCGTGGACCGGCGCCGCGCCCAGCACGGCACCACCGTGCTGCTGGTCACCCACAACGTCATCGAGGCCGAGACCGTGCTCGACCGGGTCGCCGTGCTCGACCGGGGCCGGGTCATCGCCTGCGACACCCCCGCCGGCCTGAAGGAACAGGTCGCCGGCGAGGTGCGGGTGGAGCTGGTGTGGCGGGAGCGCGCACCGCTGGACGTGCCCGAGGTCGCCGTGCTGCGCGAGCGGGCGGTGGAGTCCGGCCGGCGCTGGACGCTGCGGCTCGCGCCCGAGGAGGCCCGCGCCGCCGTCGCCACGGTGACCGGCGGTGCCGCCTTCGCCGCGCTGGACGACTTCACCCTCGCCACGCCCAGCCTGGAGGACGTCTACCTCGCGCTGGGCGGCGCCGCGCGGCGGGGGCTGGTGAAGGCGTGAGCACACGGGCCGCCGTACGCACCGGGGTCGGTACGACCACCGCAGGCGCCGCAGGGAAGAGGAGCAGCACGTCGTGAGTGTCGTACCCGCGCAGGTTCTGCCGGACGGAGCCCGGACGGTGCCGGAGGCGGTGCCGGCCGCGGCGCCGCTCGCCCCGGCCGCGCGGCTGTGGCCGTCCCTGGTGGCCGTGTACCGGGCACAGCTGTCCCGGGCCCGGGTGTCCAGGATCCCGCTGCTGTTCGTGGCCACCTTCCAGTCCGTCGGCATCACCGTGATGATGCGCGGGGTCGTCGACAACGGGTTCGAGGCGCGGTCCGTGGTGGCCGGCTCGTCCGTGCTGGTCGTCGCCTACGTCGCGCTGAACCTGCTGGCCCAGTACTTCGGGCAGCTGCGGGCCGGCGGCGGGCTCGACCACTACGCCACCCTGCCGGTGCCGCCGGCCGCGGTGGTGCTGGGCGCGGCGGCGGCGTACGCCTCCTTCACCGTGCCGGGGACGCTGGTGACCGCCGTCTTCGGCTGTGCGCTGTTCGGGCTGCCGCTGTCCAACCTGTGGGTGCTGCTCGCGGTCGTCCCGCTCGCCGGGGCCGCGCTGTCCGGGCTCGGCGCGGCGCTGGGGCTGCTCGCGCCCCGGCCCGAGCTGGCCACGCTGCTCGGGCAGCTGGGCATGTCGGCCGCGCTGCTGCTGGGCGTGCTGCCCGCCGACCGGATGCCGGAGATCATCCGGCTGGCGCGGGACCTGCTGCCCTCCACCTACGGCGTGGAGGCGTACGCCCGCACGTTCGGGGAACACCCGGACTGGGCGGTCGTCCTCGCTGACCTGGGGGTGTGCGCGGGTGTCGGGGTGGTCTCGCTGGCCGTCGCGGCGTGGGCGTACCGCAGGGCCGCCGTCCGATGACGCGACGCACAGGCCGACCTGGCACGATGTCAGGGTGACCGCACCGCTGAATCCGCCACCGCCGCCGCACGACGACTCCGCGCACCAGGTCTGGCAGACGCCGCCCGCCGGGGTGCCGGTCGCGGGCGCTTACCAAGAGGACGGCCCCGGGATGAAGACCGAAGCACGCGAGGCCGCAGTGATCACCCTGGTGGTGACCGTGGCCGGGGCGCTGCTCGGACTGCTGTGGTGGTGGCTGACGCCGCACGTGCCGCTGGTCGGCGAGGTGTCCGGCCGGACCTGGACGGTCTACCTCAAGGACAGCGAGGGCGAGCAGGCGATCGGGGTGGACGGCACGTTCACCCTGCTGGCGCTGGCGTTCGGCGCGGTCAGCGGGCTGGCGGTGTTCCTGTGGCGGCGCCGGGGCGGCGTACCGCTCGTCGTGGGCCTGGCGCTCGGCGGGCTGCTCGGCTCGGTGCTGGCGTGGCGGCTCGGCGTCTGGCTCGGTCCCACCTCCGACGTGATCGCGCATGCGCGGGCCGTCGGCAAGGGGGTCACGTTCCCGGCGCCGCTGCGGCTCGGCGCGAAGGCGGCGCTGCTGTCCTGGCCGTTCGCCGCCGTCCTGGTCCATCTGGGGCTGACGGCGTTGTTCGGCCCCCGCGACCCCGAACCGCAGCAGCCGGGCGAGGGGCCGGAGTCCTTCACCCCCGCCCGATAGGCGCGAGCACCGCCCCCGTCAGCTCGGCCAGATCGCCCGGCGCCAGTTCGACCTCCAGGCCCCGCCGCCCCGCGGACACGCACACGGTGGCGTGATCGCGGGCGGAGGAGTCCAGGACGGTGCGCAGCCTCTTGCGCTGGCCGAGGGGGGAGATGCCGCCCCGGACGTAGCCCGTGGTGCGTTCGGCCAGGGCGGGGTCGGCCATGGTCGCGCGCTTGCCGCCCACCGCCGAGGCCAGTGCCTTGAGGTCGAGGGTGCCGGCCACCGGGACCACGCCGACGACCAGCGTGCCGTCGACGTCGGCCACCAGGGTCTTGAAGACCCGGTCGGGGGAGACGCCCATCGCCTCGGCCGCCTCCTCGCCGTAGGACGGGTGGGAGGGATCGTGCTCGTAGGCGTGGACGGTGAACTCCACGCCCGCCGCGGTCAGCGCCACCGTCGCCGGCGTCCCCCCGGACTGCTGCTGCTTCTTCGACTTCTTCGCCATCGCTGTCTGCGGATCCCTCGGTTCGTACTCAGTTCAGGCTGGTCGGCGACCGCGTCAGCTCGAACGCGGGCAACGACGGCAGGGTACGGATGATGGCGGTCTCCCCGCGCAGCAGTTTCAGCTCGTCCCGCAGCCGGGACGCGGTGTCCGGCGCCTGGAGCAGCCGCTGCTTGGTCGGCGTGTCGTGCACCATCGCGGCGGCCACCAGGTACGACACCACGCTCGGGTCGTCCGGCAGCTCCGCGCTCGTCGCGAGCGAACGCTCCCGTGCTCCCGCCAGCCGCTTCTGGTACTGCCGGAACGCCCGCAGCACGCCCTCGGCGAGCGCCCCCGCCTCGTCGCCCGGCTCCTCCGCCAGCTCCTCCAGCTCGGCCGTCAGGAAGGGGCCCGAGGCGTCCACGGACAGCAGCCGCACCCGGGTCGTCCCGGTCGCCAGCACCTCGAAGCCGCCGCCGGTGCGCTCCCGGATGGTCGCCGCGTCGGCCACGCAGCCCAGTCCGTGGAAGGCCTTGAGCGGGTCCGGGCCGAAGCCCGCGGCGGGGCCCCGCTCGGGCTGCGCCGTGGGGTCGGGCATGCCGGGGGCGCTCGGCGCCACCTCGTACCCGTCGCGGATGGCCACGACGGCGAACCGCCGCGGCTCGTCCTCCGGGGTCTTCAGCAGCTCGCGCATCATGGCGCGATAACGCTCCTCGAAGACGTTCAGCGGCAGCACGAGTCCTGGGAAGAGGACCGTGTTCAGCGGGAACAGGGGCAGACGGACGGTGGTCACGGCGCCCCAGCCTAGTGGTCGGCGGCGCGGCCGTGTCCGCGGTGGGCGGGCAGAAGGTCCTCGGGACCCGGCGGCAGACCTGCCGGGACGGGCGCTCCGGCCCCCGTCAGCAGGTGCCGGCGGAGCCCCAGGAAGTACCCGAGGGGGTCGTCGGAGAACCGGTCCCACGGGCAGGAGGTGACGTACGGGCCGATCAGCCGCAGCTGGCCGAGGGCGTCCTGCGGGCGGTCCAGGCGCAGCAGGACGTACAGCAGCGTGTTGCGTACGCCGGCGGGCCAGGGGTCGGCCGGGGCGAAGCACGCCGACAGGGCGATCGCACGGTCGGCCGCCGCGTCGAGCCGGTCCCGGGCGACCCCGGGACCGCCGCCGTCGAGCAGACAGGCCAGGGCGGCCCGCACGGGCAGCGCCTGGACGAGCGAGTCGGCCGGGGCGTCCTGCGCTGCGAGTTCGGCGAAGTCGAAGCACTCGCGGTGCGCGGCGCTGGGCGCGTGCGGCGTGTCGCCGAACCGGACGCAGCAGTAGGCGGCCAGGTAGCGCAGGGCGGCCACATGGCAGCCGTAGTGGTGCGGGGCGCGGCGCAGCGCCGCCGCCCACAGTTCCTCGAAGTAGCGGTGCCCGGCCCGCGAGCCGCGCGCGTGGTCCAGTGCGATCCGCCAGGGCACCGGATCGCGGTCGTCGGCCCGCGCGGCGGCGGTGATCAGCGGGCTCACCTCGCGCAGCAGCTCGGCGCGGGCCGGCGACGACCACACCCGGTCCACCGCCAGCTGGGCCGCGACCAGCAGGGCGTTCGGGTCGTCCCGGTCGGCCGCGCGCCAGTTCTCGAACCACTCGGGGCGCAGCCGGGCGAAGGCGGCCAGCCGCCGTGCGTAGCGGTCGTGGTTCTCCCACTGGGCTGCGGCGCGGGTGGCGGCCAGCAGTTCGGCCGCGGCCCGGTACTCGCCCCGGCCGGCCGCGACCAGCGCGGGCGAGAGCCGGTCGTCGGGCGCGTCGAGCACCGCCTCGTCCCCGTCCGGGATCCGGCCGGCCGGGCGCGCGGGGCGCTTGGACATCCAGGTGCGGCGGAGGAACGAGGACAACGGAACCATGGTGCGGACCATTGAAAGTCCGCAGGTCGGGACAGCGCCAGAGGCTTGGGGGAAGTTGTCGAAGGTTGTGCGACCGAGGGTCAAGGAGCGGTAAAAGGTATGTGTTCTATTTTTGTACGACTGGTGGGGGTCTTACGGACACCGCGGCCTGTCGGCAAGGCCCCGTGCCGCGCCTCGGCGAGGCGGCTCAGCTGCGCCGCAGCAGCCGGGTCGCTCCTGCCGCCACCGTCGTCGCCAGGACCCAGCCCAGCATGACCATCGCGGCCGACAGCCACTGCCAGCCGCCGCGCAGCTGCCACTCGCCGGCCTGGCCCAGGTCGATCACCGGGAGCAGCAGGTCCAGCGTGAACAGGGCCGGACTCCAGTAGGGATGCTGGTCGTGGTTGGTCGGGGGGTGGTCGGCGTGCGAGAAGGCGAGGGTGCCCGCCGCCCACAGCACCGCCATCCACACCGCGGCCCGGCCGGGCCGGTAGCCGTAGGCGACCGTCCAGTCCTGGGCGTACCCCCACAGCTTCCCGGCCGGCGGCAGCGTCTCGCGGCGGCGGCGCTGCTTGGCGAGCAGCACCTCGCGCGCGTCCTCGTCCTCGCCGGCCTCCCGCAGCACCGCGGCCAGCCGCTCGTACGGCTCCGGGGCGTACTCGGCGGTGGCCGCCGCCACCCAGTCCAGCCGCCGGGTCAGCGGGAAGGGGCCCTGCGGCACCAGGTTCTCGTAGGTGAAGCCGCCCATGTGCAGCCGTCCGGCGCCCGGCCAGGCGCCCGCGCGGTCCACCAGGTTGACGATCCGGGCCCCCGACAGCACCACCTTGCCGCGCTGCGGGCCGTCCCCGAGGAAGCGCAGCTCGGGGGCGTGCACCCGGCGCAGCGACAGCTCCTGGTCGTCGGTGAGGGTGAACCTGGCCCGCTCCAGGTCGACCGCGTCCCCGAACCGCCCGTCGTCCAGGCGCAGCCCGCCCTGGCACTCGAACCGCTGGATCCGGGTGCCGCGGGCCGGCGTGGTGCCGCTGAGCAGCGGATTGCCCACCCCGGCCGGGGTCAGGTACAGGGTGCGCTCCACGCTGAGCTGGGGCGCGTTCAGGGCCAGCCGCGAGTACGGGTTGTACAGCCGCGCGCCGCGCAGGCTCAGCGAGACCCCGATCTGGGCGCCGCGCAACCGCAGCTCGCCGTGCGACTCCAGCAGCTCCGCCTGGAGGTCCTGGCCGACGCTGAGGCCGTCCGCCGCGATCGACCGCCCGCCCCGGTCCCGGTACACGACCGCCTGGTTGAGCAGCAGGTCGGTGCCGATGTGCGCGTCGGTCAGCCGGACCCCGTTCTGGAACCGGCAGCGGGGCAGATGGAGATCGCCCTCGGTCTGCAACCGGGCCGCCTCCAGGCGCGGCACCGAGCAGTTCACCAGGCGCAGCGTGGTGAACCGGGCCTCCGGCAGCAGCACCTGCTCGTCGAAGCGGCAGTCGCGCAGCTCCGCGTACGGCCGCACGGTGCCGCCCGCCAGGTCCAGACTGCCGGTGACCCGCACCCCGGCGAGCTTCAGCGCGGACACCCGGCCGGCCAGCGCCGGCGGTCCGTCCAGCAGCAGCCAGGCGATGATGCGCGCCCGCACGGACCGCTCGGGCCCCCAGGGATGGCCGCCGTGCGGATCGTCCACGACGCTGTCACCGCTGCTCAGGTCGTACACACTGCCGTTGCGGAAGGCCTGCCACATGCCCGCCTCGGCCGCGGTCAGGTCGTCCGGCAGGTCCCCGGCGCTCAGGCCGGCCACCTCGGTCACCGCTGTTCCTCTTTCGTCGCCGGCCGGGACCCCTGCGCGGTCCGGGCCTTCTTCGCCGTTCGGGAGGTTTCGTCCAGCCGTTGATGCCCGCTGAGTGACGCCCGGAACACCAGGGGTGAAGGGGATCTTCCGGGTTCCGGCCAGCGTATGTACCACCGATTGGTCCACGTTCTGTATCAGCCACTGATACGCGCGGACGACCAAGGACGGCGGTCTGAGAGAATTGGAACCGTGATTTCCCGAATCGATCTGCGCGGCGACGCCCTCCCCGAGGGCCCCGCCCTGCGTGACCTGCTGCCCCGAGCCGACTTCGACGTTCAGGCCGCCCTGGAGAAGGTGCGTCCGATCTGCGAGGACGTGCATCATCGTGGCGACGCGGCGCTGATCGACTTCGCGGAGAAGTTCGACGGAGTACGGCTGGAATCCGTCCGTGTGCCGGCCCAGGCGCTCGCCGACGCGCTGGCCGCCCTCGACCCGGCCGTGCGCGCGGCCCTGGAGGAGTCCATCCGGCGCGCCCGTCTCGTCCACCGCGAGCAGCGCCGCGCCACCCACACCACCCAGGTCGTCCCCGGCGGGTCCGTGACCGAGAAGTGGGTCCCGGTCGAGCGCGTCGGGCTGTACGCGCCCGGCGGCCGCTCGGTCTACCCCTCCTCCGTGATCATGAACGCGGTCCCGGCCCAGGAGGCCGGTGTCGAGTCGATCGCGCTGGCCTCGCCGCCGCAGGCCGAGTTCGGGGGGCTGCCGCACCCGACGATCCTGGCCGCCTGCGCGCTGCTCGGCGTGGACGAGGTGTACGCGGCCGGCGGCGCCACGGCCGTCGCGATGTTCGCGTACGGCACCGAGTCCTGCCCGCCCGCGAACATGGTCACCGGCCCCGGCAACATCTGGGTCGCCGCCGCCAAGCGCTATTTCACCGGCCGGATCGGCATCGACACCGAGGCCGGCCCCACCGAGATCGCGATCCTCGCGGACGAGACCGCCGACCCGGTGCACGTGGCTGCCGACCTGATCAGCCAGGCCGAGCACGACCCGCTCGCGGCGGCCGTGCTCGTCACCGACTCCGCGGACCTGGCCGCGGCGGTGGAGAAGGAGCTGGAGCCGCAGGTCGCGGCCACCCGGCACACCGACGACCGGATCCGTCCGGCCCTCGCGGGCAAGCAGTCCGCGATCGTCCTGGTGGACGGCGTCGAGGAGGGCCTGAAGGTGGTCGACGCGTACGGCGCCGAGCACCTGGAGATCCAGACCGCCGACGCCGCCGCCGTGGCCGACCGGGTGCGCAACGCGGGCGCGATCTTCATCGGCCCCTGGGCGCCGGTCTCGCTCGGCGACTACGCGGCCGGTTCCAACCACGTCCTGCCCACCGGCGGCTGCGCCTGCCACTCCTCGGGCCTGTCCGTGCAGTCCTTCCTGCGCGGCATCCACATCGTCGACTACACCAAGGACGCGCTGGCCGAGGTCGCGCACCACGTGGTGACGCTGGCGGAGGCGGAGGACCTGCCGGCGCACGGCGCGGCGATCAAGGCCCGGTTCGGGTGGAAGGTACCGGAGGGCAAGTGAGCGACGTGCGGATCGACGACCTCCCCATCCGGGACGAGCTGCGTGGCAAGTCCCCTTACGGCGCGCCCCAGCTGGACGTGCCCGTACGGCTGAACACCAACGAGAACCCGTACCCGCTGCCCGAGGCGCTGGTGGAGCGGATCGCCGAGCGGGTGCGCGAGGCGGCCCGCGAGCTGAACCGCTACCCCGACCGGGACGCGGTCCAGCTGCGCACCGAGCTGGCCAAGTACCTGGAGCGGACCGGCAGGCACCCGCTCGGCATCGAGAACGTGTGGGCGGCCAACGGTTCCAACGAGGTCATCCAGCAGCTGCTGCAGACCTTCGGCGGGCCCGGCCGCACCGCCATCGGCTTCGAGCCGTCGTACTCGATGCACGCGCTGATCGCCCGCGGCACCGGCACCGGCTGGATCTCCGGCCCGCGCAACGAGGACTTCACCATCGACCTCGCCGCCGCCGAGAAGGCCATCGCCGAGCACCGGCCCGACGTCGTCTTCGTCACCACCCCCAACAACCCCACCGGCAACGCGGTGCCGCCCGAGACGGTGCTCGCGCTGTACGAGGCGGCGCAGGCGGCCAAGCCGTCGATGGTGATCGTGGACGAGGCGTACATCGAGTTCAGCCACGGCGACTCGCTGCTGCCGCTGCTCGACGGCCGCCCGCACCTGGTGATCTCGCGCACCATGTCCAAGGCGTTCGGCGCGGCCGGCCTGCGCCTCGGCTACCTGGCCGCCGACCCGGCCGTGGTGGACGCCGTCCAGCTGGTCCGGCTGCCCTACCACCTGTCGGCGATCACCCAGGCGACCGCGCTGGCCGCCCTGGAGCACACCGACACCCTGCTCGGCTATGTCGAGCAGCTGAAGTCCGAGCGGGACCGGCTGGTCGCCGAGCTGCGCGCGACCGGCTACGACGTCATCGAGTCCGACGCCAACTTCGTGCAGTTCGGCCGGTTCGCCGACGCGCACGAGGCCTGGCGGAAGATCCTCGACCGGGGCGTCCTGGTCCGGGACAACGGCGTACCGGGATGGCTGCGGGTCTCCGCGGGCACGCCCGAGGAGAACGACGCGTTCCTCGACGCCGTACGTGAAGTCAAGAAGGAGCTTGAGGCATGAGCCGCGTAGGGCGCGTCGAGCGCACCACCAAGGAGACCTCGGTCCTGGTCGAGATAGACCTCGACGGCACCGGGCGGACCGACATCGCCACCGGCGTCGGCTTCTACGACCACATGCTCGACCAGCTCGGCCGGCACGGACTGTTCGACCTGACCGTGAAGACCGACGGCGACCTGCACATCGACTCCCACCACACCATCGAGGACACCGCCCTCGCGCTCGGCGCCGCCTTCAAGCAGGCGCTCGGCGACAAGGTGGGCATCTACCGCTTCGGCAACTGCACGGTCCCGCTGGACGAGTCGCTCGCCCAGGTCACCGTCGACCTCTCCGGCCGTCCCTACCTGGTGCACACCGAGCCCGAGCGGATGGCGCCGATGATCGGCGCGTACGACACCACGATGACCCGGCACATCCTGGAGTCCTTCGTGGCCCAGGCGCAGATCGCGCTGCACGTCCACGTACCGTATGGACGCAACGCCCACCACATCGTGGAGTGCCAGTTCAAGGCGCTGGCCCGGGCGCTGCGCTACGCCTCCGAGCGCGACCCGCGCGCGGCCGGCATCCTCCCGTCGACGAAGGGCGCGCTGTAACCCATGACCGGTCTGTCGACCATCCTGATCGTCGTCGGCCTCTTCCTGGTCGGTGGCATCGTCTCCTTCGTCAAGCAGAAGATGCCCACCAGCCTGATCGTGCTGCTCTCCCTGGCGGCCGGGATGTGCCTGGTCGCGGGCGTCATGCGGCTGGAGGTGTGGAATTGAGCGCGGCCGCGAAGAAGGTCGTGGTCTTCGACTACGGCTTCGGCAATGTCCGCTCCGCCGAGCGAGCCCTCGCACGGGTCGGCGCCGAGGTGGAGATCACCCGCGACTTCGACAGGGCGATGAACGCCGACGGCCTGCTGGTGCCGGGCGTCGGCGCCTTCGCCGCCTGCATGCAGGGCCTGCGCGCCGCCCGCGGTGACTGGATCGTGGACCGCCGGCTGTCCGGCGGACGGCCGGTGATGGGCATCTGCGTCGGCATGCAGATCCTGTTCACGCGCGGCATCGAGCACGGCGTGGAGGCCGAGGGCCTGGAGGAATGGCCCGGCACCGTCGCGCCCCTGGAGGCCGACGTCGTGCCCCACATGGGCTGGAACACCGTCGAGGCCCCCGCCGACTCGGAGCTGTTCGCGGGTCTCGACGCCGACGCCCGCTTCTACTTCGTGCACTCCTACGCCGTCCACGACTGGACGCAGGAGGCGAACAACCCGGTGATCGCCGCGCCCAAGGTCACCTGGGCCACGCACGGCCGGCCGTTCGTCGCCGCGGTGGAGAACGGTGCCCTGTGGGCCACCCAGTTCCACCCCGAGAAGTCCGGCGACGCCGGTGCCCAGCTCCTCACCAACTGGATCGGAACCCTGTAGACCATGGCCAAGCTCGAACTCCTCCCCGCCGTCGACGTCCGCGACGGCCAGGCCGTACGGCTCGTCCACGGCGAGTCCGGGACCGAGACCTCCTACGGCTCCCCGCTGGAGGCCGCCCTCGCCTGGCAGCGGTCCGGCGCCGAGTGGCTGCACCTGGTCGACCTGGACGCGGCCTTCGGCACCGGCGACAACCGGGCCCTGATCGCCGAGGTCGCGGGGGCGATGGACATCAAGGTGGAGCTGTCCGGCGGCATCCGTGACGACGACACCCTGGCCGCCGCCCTCGCCACCGGCTGCACCCGCGTCAACCTCGGCACGGCCGCCCTGGAGAGCCCCGAGTGGGTCGCCAAGGTGATCGCCGAGCACGGCGACAAGATCGCGGTGGGCCTGGACGTGCGCGGCACCACCCTGCGCGGCCGCGGCTGGACCCGCGACGGCGGCGACCTCTACGAGACGCTGGAGCGCCTGAACAAGGAGGGCTGCGCCCGCTACGTCGTCACCGACATCGCCAAGGACGGCACCCTCCAGGGCCCCAACCTGGAGCTGCTGCGGAACGTGTGCGCGGCGACGGACCGGCCGGTCGTGGCCTCCGGCGGCGTGTCGTCCCTGGACGACCTGCGCGCCATCGCCGAACTGGTGCCCCTCGGTGTCGAGGGCTCCATCGTCGGGAAGGCCCTGTACGCGAAGGCGTTCACCCTGGAAGAGGCCCTGGAGGCTGTGTCGTCATGACGTCCGAAGCCGTGCGGCGTGTGCAGAGCGGAAGTCCCTGGGAAGAGAGCTTCGGTTTCGCGCGCGCCGTCGCGGCCGGGGACCGGGTGTCCGTGGGCGGCACCACGTCCTTCAAGGGCACGGTCCTCTACGGCGAGGGCGATCCGTACGAGCAGACCCGGGTCGCCTTCGGCAACGCCCTCGACGCGCTGAAGGAGTTCGGGCTCGGCGTCGAGTCCGTGATCCGCACCCGTATGTACCTGAGCCATGTGCGCGACGTCGACGAGGCGGGGCGGGCCCACAAGGAGCTGTTCGACTCCGTGCGCCCGTGCACGACCCTGCTGGTGGTCGAGGGCTTCGTGGACCCGCGCATCCTGGTCGAAGTAGAGCTTGAAGCATTCAGAGGAGCCTGAGCAGTCATGACCCTGGCGGTCCGAGTCATCCCCTGCCTGGACGTGGACAACGGCCGGGTCGTCAAGGGCGTCAACTTCCAGAACCTGCGCGACGCGGGCGACCCCGTCGAGATGGCCAAGGTGTACGACGCCGAGGGCGCCGACGAGCTGACGTTCCTGGACATCACCGCGTCCTCGGGCAACCGGGAGACGACGTACGACGTGGTGCGCCGCACCGCCGAGCAGGTCTTCATCCCGCTCACCGTCGGCGGCGGCGTGCGCACCGCCGAGGACGTGGACAAGCTGCTGCGGGCGGGCGCCGACAAGGTGGGCGTGAACACCGCGGCCATCGCCCGTCCCGAGCTGATCCGCGAGATCGCCGAGCGCTTCGGCCGCCAGGTGCTGGTGCTGTCGGTGGACGCCCGGCGCGCCGAGTCCGGTTCCTTCGAGGTCACCACGCACGGCGGTCGCCGGGGCACCGGCATCGACGCCGTCGAGTGGGCGCACCGCGCGGCCGAACTGGGCGCGGGCGAGATCCTGCTGAACTCGATGGACGCGGACGGCACCAAGGACGGCTACGACCTGGAGATGATCGCCGCCGTCCGCAAGCACGTCTCCGTGCCGGTGATCGCCTCCGGCGGCGCGGGCAGGCTGGCCGACTTCCCGCCGGCCGTCGCCGCGGGCGCGGACGCGGTCCTGGCCGCCTCCGTCTTCCACTTCGGCGATCTGCGCATCGGCGAGGTGAAGGAGACGCTGCGGGGGGCGGGACACCCGGTGCGCTGACGCCCGGCGAGCGGGCTCGGCCCCGGTGGCTGGTGCCGCCGGGGCCTTTTCACGGAACAGACGCGAAAGGAAAGTTGCGCAAACTTCATTGCGCAAGATTTCTTTCCCATCTAGGATCATGGCATGCCAGAGAAGGAAAGAGACCGCCGGATCACCGACCTGGGCACCCTCAAGGCGCTCGCCCACCCCCTGCGGATGCGGCTCTACCGCGCCCTGACCCTGGCCCGGACGGCGACCGCCTCCCAGCTCGCCGGCCAGGTCGACGAGGCCGTCTCGCTGGTCAGCTACCACCTGCGCAAGCTGGCCGAGCACGGGCTGATCGAGGAGGCCGCGCAGCAGAGCGGGGACGGCCGGGAACGCTGGTGGCAGCCCGCGTCCGACGGCGTGCGCATCAGCGACGAGGACTTCCGCGACGCCCCCGAGAAGGCCGCCGCGCACACCGCCGCGAGCAGGCTGTTCTTCGCCCAGCGGACCGAGATGTACCAGCGCTTCCTCGACGAGCGCGCGCACTGGGGCGAGGAGTGGAACGACGCCGCCGAGTCCTCCGAGGCCATGCTGCGGCTCACCGCCGCCGAACTCGCCGAGCTGACCCGGGACATGCTCGCCCTCGTGCGGCGCTACGAGGAGCGCGGCCGGGCGGCGCAGGCCGCCGGCGAGACCGGGGGCCGCGAGAACGTCGCGGTCCACACCTACGCGTTCCCGTTCCGTGGCTGAGCCCCGCCGCGCCCCGGCCGCCCCGCCCCGCCCGTCCGAGGAGCCCGACCCGGCCTCGTCGCTCGCACCCGCCACCGTGCAGGCCCACCGGGACCCCAATGTGCGGCGCTGGCTGACCGCCTACACCTGCTCCATGCTCGGCGACAGCGTCTACTACCTCGCGCTGTCCTGGGCGGCCGTGCGGGCCGGGACCCCGGCACAGGCCGGCCTGGTGATGTCGGTGAGCGCGGTGCCCAGGGCCGTCCTGATGCTCGGCGGGGGAGTGCTCGCCGACCGGCTCGGGCCCCGCCGGGTCGTCGTCGGCAGCGACGCCATGCGCTGCGCCGCCGTCCTCGCGGTGGCCGCCCTGCTGTACCTCACCAGCCCCGGACTGTGGCCGCTCGCCCTGCTCGCACTGGTCTTCGGCACCGTGGACGCCGTGTTCATACCCGCCGTGGGCGCCCTGCCCGCCCGGATCACCGGCCCGGACCAGCTGGCCCGGGTGCAGGGCATGCGCGGTCTGGCCATCCGGTTCGCGAGCGTCGTCGGCGCCCCGCTCGGCGGTCTCGGCGTGGCCGTCGGCGGCGCCCCGGCGGCCTTCGCCCTCGCCGGAGCGCTGATCGCGGTCTCCGTGCCGCTGCTGCTCTCCGTGCGGATACGGGAGCTGCCGGGCGGGGCGGACGGCCCCCGCGGCACCGCCCGGGCCGACCTCGCCGCCGGGCTGCGCCACATCCGCCGGCACCGCGTCCTCGCCCCGCTGATGCTCTCCATCGCCCTCGGCGACCTGGGCTTCGTCGGCCCGCTGAACGTCGGCCTCACCCTGCTCGCGGACCACCGCGGCTGGGGTGCCACCGGGATGGGCTGGGTGCTCGCCGGGTTCGGCGTGGGCGCCGGGGCCGCCTCGCTGCTGCTCACCCTCCGGGGGCGGCTGCCGCGCGCCGGACTGCTGTCCGGCGTCGCCCTGCTCGCCGGGTCCTTCGCCGTCGGCGCCCTCGCCTTCGCGCCCACCCTCTGGGTGGCCGTCGGCACCGCCCTGCTCGTCGGCCTGCTGACCGGGCTCAGCGGCGCCCTGTGCGGCGCCGTGCTCCAGACCCAGGCCGACCCCGCCTACCTCGGCCGGGTCACCGCCGTCTCCAGCCTGATCAGCCTCGGCCTCACCCCGCTGAGCATGCCGGTGGCCGCCGCCGCGATCGGCCTGTGGGGAGTCGGGCCCGTCTACCTGGTCAGCGCCTGCGTCTGCGGCCTCGGCGGGGTCGTCCCCCTCGTCGTACCGGCCCTGCGCCGCGCCGAACTCCCGGGCTGACCCTCACGCGTCGGGCTGCACCAGCTGCACCAGATTGCCGCACGTGTCGTCGAGCACCGCCGCCAGCACCGGCCCCTGCCGCCGCGGCCCGTGCGGGAAGCGGACGCCCAGCGCGGACAGCCGGCGGTGTTCGGCCGGGAGGTCGTCCACCGAGAAGACGATGCACGGGATGCCCGCCTCGTACAGCGCCCGGCGGTAGGGCTCGGCGACGAGCCCCTGGCCCGGCTCCAGGAGGAGCTGGAGGTCCGGCTGGGCGCCCTCGGGCGCGCCGACCGTCACGAAGAGCGTGCCGTTGCCGAGATCCATGCGCGTACGGGTCTCGAAACCGAGGACGTCCGTGTAGAAGGCGTGGGCCCGCGCCACGTCGTCCACGTACACCCCGGTCATCGCGACCTTGATCACCAGGCGGCCTCAGAAGCCCAGCTGCTTGGACGAGTGCAGGGTGTCGATCGCCTCCGCGTCACCCTCCAGCTCCACCTGCGCCGCCCGGTCCCGGCCGAACGCGAACAGCAGCAGCTCCGAGGGCTCCCCGGTGGCCGTGACCACCGGCGCGCCCTTGTGGGCCACCACGGTCTGCCCGTCCGGGCGGCGCAGCACCAGCCCCGTCGGCACACCGCGGCCCAGCAGCCGGGCCGTCCGCTCCAGGCGGGACCACAGGGTGTCCTGGAACACCGGGTCCAGCTCCCGCCGGCTCCAGTCCGGCTGCGCCCGGCGCACGTCCTCGGTGTGGATGTAGAACTCGACCGTGTTCGCCGCCTCGTCCACCTGCTTGACCTGGAACGGCGAGAACCGCGGCGGACCGGTGCGGATGAGCTGGATCAGCTCCTCGTACGGCTTCGCGGTGTACTCGGCCATCACCTTCTCCAGGCGGGACGCGAGCTGCTTGATCAGCGCGCCCCCGGCCGCGTCCGGACGGCGCTCGCGCACGATCACGTGCGCGGCCAGGTCCCGGGTCCGCCACCCCTCGCACAGGGTCGGCGCCTCCGGGCCCACGGTTTCCAAGAGGTCGGCGAGCAGGAGCCGTTCACGCTTGGCGAAGGTCGACATGGGGTCAGCCTACGATGAGCCGCCGGTCCGCGCAGTGGACACCCGGCCGGGGCTGTCGGTGGCGCGCGGCACAATGGCACCCATGACGAGTACGCCCGGCACGCCCCGGCCCAGCAGCCTCGACCCGGAGATCGCCGCCCGCCTCAAGCGCGGCGCCGACGGCCTCCTGCCCGCGATCGCCCAGCAGTACGACACCGGGGAGGTGCTCATGCTCGGCTGGATGGACGACGAGGCACTGCATCGGACCCTGACCACCGGCCGCTGCACCTACTGGTCGCGCAGCCGCCAGGAGTACTGGGTCAAGGGCGACACCTCCGGGCACGTCCAGTGGGTGAAGTCGGTCGCGCTCGACTGTGACGCCGACACCGTGCTGGTCCGGGTGGACCAGGAGGGCGCCGCCTGCCACACCGGCGCGCGCACCTGCTTCGACGAGGACGTCCTGCTCGACGGGGACGCCGCCGTGTCCGGCGCGGACCGGTGAGGGCCGCCGCCATGGACCTGGAGACCTTCCGCAAACTCGCCGCCGACCGCCGCGTCGTCCCGGTCACCCGCAAGCTCCTCGCCGACGGCGACACCCCCGTCGCCCTCTACCGCAAGCTGGCCAAGGAGCGCCCCGGCACCTTCCTGCTGGAGTCCGCCGAGAACGGCCGCTCCTGGTCCCGCTACTCCTTCGTCGGCGTCCGCAGCGCGGCCACCCTCACCGCCCGGGACGGCGAGGCCCACTGGCTGGGCACCCCGCCCGTCGGCGTCCCGGTGGCCGGCGATCCGCTCAAGGCCCTGCGCGCCACCCTCCAGACCCTGCACACGCCGCGCGAGGAGGGCCTGCCGCCCTTCACCGGGGGCATGGTCGGCTACCTCGGCTACGACATCGTCCGCCGCCTGGAGAAGATCGGCCCCGGCGAGCGCGACGACCTGCGGCTGCCCGAGCTGACCATGCTCCTGACCAGCGACCTCGCCGTCATGGACCACTGGGAGGGCTCGGTCCTGCTGATCGCCAACGCGATCAACCACAACGACCTGGACACCGGCGTGGACGAGGCGTACCACGACGCGGTGGCCCGGCTCGACGCCATGGAGGCCGACCTCACCCGCGCGGTGGCCCAGCCCCCGGCCGTGCTGCCGCCCTCCGAACTGCCCGAGTACACCGCGCTGTGGGGCGGCCCCGACTTCCGGCGGGCCGTGGAGGACGTCAAGGAGCGCATCCGCGCGGGCGAGGCGTTCCAGGTCGTGCCCTCCCAGCGCTTCGAGACCCCGTGCACGGCGAGCGCCCTCGACGTCTACCGGGTGCTGCGGGCCACCAACCCCTCGCCGTACATGTACCTGTTCCGGTTCGACGGCTTCGACGTCGTCGGCTCCTCCCCGGAGGCCCTGGTCAAGGTCGAGGACGGGCGGGCGATGGTGCACCCCATCGCGGGCACCCGGCCGCGCGGTGCCACGCCGCAGGAGGACCAGGGGCTCGCCGAGGAACTGCTCGCCGACCCCAAGGAGCGCGCCGAGCACCTGATGCTGGTCGACCTCGGGCGCAACGACCTCGGGCGGGTCTGCGAGCCCGGCTCCGTCGAGGTGGTCGACTTCATGTCGATCGAGCGCTACTCGCACGTGATGCACATCGTCTCGACCGTGACCGGCCGGGTCGCCGGCGGCCGCACCGCCTTCGACGTGCTCACCGCCTGCTTCCCGGCCGGCACGCTCTCCGGCGCCCCCAAGCCCCGGGCGATGCAGATCATCGACGAACTGGAGCCGTCCCGGCGCGGCCTGTACGGCGGCTGCGTCGGCTACCTGGACTTCGCGGGCGACTCCGACACGGCCATCGCCATCCGCACCGCCCTGCTGCGCGACGGCACGGCGTACGTCCAGGCCGGAGCCGGCGTCGTCGCCGACTCCGACCCGGTCGCGGAGGACCAGGAGTGCCGCAACAAGGCCGCCGCGGTGCTCAGGGCGGTGCACACGGCCAACCGGCTCGGCGCCCAGGGACGCCCGTCACACAACCCCGGGTGACGGTTCCGCCGGGGTTCAGGCGATAGTGGAGTACGTGACTGCTGCTCCTGACCCCCGTTCCGAAGCCGCCGCGCCCGCCCGGTCCGGGCGCCGCAGCCTCGCCGTGGCCCTGCTGTTCGGCGCGCTCGGCGCGGCCGTGGCGCTGCTCGCCAGCCGGCAGCGCTGGGCGGAGGGCACCGCGACGGTGGCCGGCGGCACCTTCCCGCTGACCGCCAAGGGCAGCGACGTCACGGGCGTGCCCGCGGCCCTCGCCATAGTGGGCCTCGCCGCGCTCGTCGCCGTCTTCGCCGTGCGCCGGGCGGGTCGCGTCGCCGTCGCCGCGCTGCTCGCGCTGTCCGGGGCCGGCATCGTCCTCGCCGCCCTGGTGTCCGCCTCCGACAGCACCGCGCTGGACGAGAAGGCGGCCCAGGCCAGCGGCGACACCTCCGCCACGGTCGCGTCGCTGAGCCACACCGGCTGGCCGTACGCGGCGGCCGTCGGCGGACTGCTGATCCTGCTCGCCGGGCTGCTCGCGCTGCGCTTCGGCGGCCGCTGGCCCGCCATGTCCGGCCGCTACGAACGCGGCACCGACCGCCCGCGCCGGAGCGCGCGCCCGGTCGACCCCGAGCGCCCCGAGGAGATCTGGAAGGCCCTGGACCGGGGCGAGGACCCCACCGGCGCCTGACCCTTCGCGGGGTGTGGCGAACCAGACTCCACCCCCGCGTCCGGCGCCCGCCGGCGTACGGGACAATGGACGACGAGCGTCCGGCTCGGACAGTGTGACGGGCGGGCTCGGAGCCGTACGAACGTACGCTCCCCTGGGACACGTACACAGCAACGAGGAGCACAGACATGGCGGGCAGCAGCCACGGCCACGGTCACACCCCGGCCGCCTGGACCGGCGTCATCATTTCCTTCATCGGTTTCCTGGTCGCGGGTGCCCTCATGGTGATGGGCTCGGTCGTCGGCTTCTGGGCCGGCATGGCGCTGATCCTCCTCGGCGCCGTCGTGGGCGGGATCATGCGTGCCATGGGCCTCGGCCAGAACCAGAAGCCCCTCAAGATGGTCGGCGCCGCCCCCCTCGTCGCGCGCGAGCCGGCCGCGGCGGAGAGCTGATCCGCCGAACACCGCTTCCCGAGGGGTGGCCCGCGTCCATGACGGACGCCGGCCACCCCTCGCGGCGTACCGGGGCCGGGCGTCCGGCGCCTTTCCCGCGCGCGCCGGCGTCTCCTCGGCGAGAATGCTCCCGTGACCGCCGCCGATCCCGCCGCACCCGCACCGCCGCCGAGCGCGGCCCCGCCTGCCCCGGCCGCCGCCCGCGTACCCGGCGCCTTCGCCGGACCCCTCGCGAAGGGGGACGTGCCCCTGTGGCGGCGTCTGGGCGCTCCCGCCGGGGTGTTCGCCGCGGTGGCGGGCGCGTTCGCCTACGTCGGGGCCGTCGACCCCGGCCACCCCGGCCACTACCCGGTCTGCCCGCTCTACCGGTTCACCGGCCTGTACTGCCCCGGCTGCGGCGGGCTGCGCAGCGCGCACGCGTTCGTGCACGGGGACCTGGTGTCCGCGCTGCACGACAACGCGCCCGCCGTCGCCGGCTACGCCGTCTTCGCGGTGCTGTGGCTGGTCTGGGCCGCCCGCTCCTGGCGCGGCCGGCCCGCGCCCCGAATCGCCCTGCGGCCGGTCCAGGTGTGGTCGATCGCCGCGCTGCTGCTGGTGTTCAGCGTCGTTCGCAACCTGCCGTTCGGGGCCTGGCTGCACCCCTGACCAGCGGCTCGGGTGTCCACGACGTGAAACCGGCGTCCACCGGATGCGAGGGCTCCGCCCTGCTCCGGATACCATCGAGTGACCGACGGTTTTCACAACCTGAAGGAATTCCGACCCGCTGAAAGGGGGCCGCTCGCGTGAGTGTGCTCGACGAGATCATCGACGGCGTCCGTGCCGACCTCGCGGAGCGGCAGGCACGCGTCAGCCTCGACGAGCTCAAGGAGCGCGCGGCCAAGGCCCCCGCCGCCAAGGACGGGGTGGCCGCGCTCAAGGGCGACGGCGTCAAGGTCATCTGCGAGGTCAAGCGCTCCAGCCCCTCCAAGGGCGCGCTGGCCGCGATCGCCGACCCGGCCGGGCTCGCCGCGGACTACGAGGCGGGCGGCGCGTCCGTCATCTCCGTCCTCACCGAACAGCGCCGCTTCGGCGGCTCCCTCGCCGACCTGGAGGCCGTCCGCGTCCGCGTGGACATCCCGGTGCTGCGCAAGGACTTCATCGTCACGTCGTACCAGCTCTGGGAGGCCCGGGCCTACGGTGCCGACCTCGCGCTGCTGATCGTGGCCGCCCTGGAGCAGCCGGCCCTGGAGTCGCTGATCGAGCGCGCCGCGTCCATCGGCCTCACCCCGCTGGTCGAGGTGCACGACGAGGACGAGGTCGAGCGGGCCGTGGCCGCGGGCGCCAAGGTCATCGGCGTCAACGCGCGCAACCTCAAGACCCTCCAGGTGGACCGCGGCACCTTCGAGCGGGTCGCCCCGGAGATCCCGGACCACCTGGTCAAGGTCGCCGAGTCCGGCGTGCGCGGCCCGCACGACCTGATCGCCTACGCCAACGCCGGCGCCGACGCGGTCCTGGTCGGCGAGTCCCTGGTCACCGGCCGGGACCCGAAGACCGCCGTCTCCGACCTGGTCGCCGCGGGCGAACACCCCGCGCTCCGGCACGGCCGGGACTGATCGCCCGCTAGGCTGACCCCGATGACTACCTCCACCGTGACGACCGTGGACCGGTACGCCCGCCTGGCGCGCGGCTGCCGCCCCAGGGGCTGCCGAGCCCCTGCCCGGCGTGTCCACGGCCGCAGGGTGCGGTACGTCATCGGTGACGAGCCGGGGCAGGTGAACGGACGCCGATGGCAGCGCGCCCCACGGGGGCGCGGGGCAGGATCGGCTCCCGCGGCTTCGCCGCGCGAGCGCGACCGGCCGTACACGGCCTGAGGTCACCCCATCGGCTCCGCCCCCACGGCGAACAGTGTCTTTTCCGCACACACTCACCGTGAGGTACTGGCATGCCCAGCAACTACTTCTTCCCCGACCCGGAGGGTCAGGTGCCCAGCGCCGAGGGCTACTTCGGCGCGTTCGGCGGCAAGTTCATCCCGGAGGCCCTCGTCGCCGCCGTGGACGAGGTCGCCGTCGAGTACGACAAGGCGAAGGCCGACCCCGAGTTCGCGCGCGAGCTCGACGACCTGCTCGTCAACTACACCGGCCGGCCCAGCGCACTGACCGAGGTGCCCCGGTTCGCCGAACACGCCGGCGGAGCCCGGGTGTTCCTCAAGCGCGAGGACCTGAACCACACCGGCTCGCACAAGATCAACAACGTGCTCGGCCAGGCGCTGCTCACCAAGCGCATGGGCAAGACCCGCGTCATCGCCGAGACCGGCGCCGGCCAGCACGGCGTCGCCACCGCCACCGCCTGCGCCCTGTTCGGCCTCGACTGCACCATCTACATGGGCGAGATCGACACCCGCCGGCAGGCCCTGAACGTGGCCCGGATGCGGATGCTCGGCGCCGAGGTGGTCGCCGTGAAGTCCGGCAGCCGCACCCTCAAGGACGCCATCAACGAGGCGTTCCGCGACTGGGTCGCCAACGTCGACAGCACCCACTACCTGTTCGGCACGGTCGCCGGGCCGCACCCCTTCCCGGCCATGGTCCGCGACTTCCACCGGGTGATCGGCGTCGAGGCCCGCCGCCAGCTCCTGGAGCGCGCGGGACGCCTTCCCGACGCGGCCGTCGCCTGCGTCGGCGGCGGCTCCAACGCCATCGGCCTCTTCCACGCCTTCATCCCCGACGCGGACGTCCGCCTGATCGGCTGCGAACCGGCGGGCCACGGCATCGAGACCGGCGAGCACGCGGCGACCCTGACCGCGGGCGAGCCCGGCATCCTGCACGGCTCCCGCTCCTACGTCCTCCAGGACGAGGAGGGCCAGATCACCGAGCCGTACTCGATCTCGGCCGGCCTGGACTACCCCGGCATCGGGCCCGAGCACTCCTACCTCAAGGACTCCGGGCGCGGCGAGTACCGCGCGATCACCGACGACGCGGCCATGCGGGCGCTGCGCCTGCTGTCGCGCACCGAGGGCATCATCCCGGCCATCGAGAGCGCCCACGCCCTCGCCGGCGCCCTCGACGTCGGCAGAGAACTGGGCCCCGATGGCCTGATCGTCGTCAACCTCTCCGGCCGCGGCGACAAGGACATGGACACCGCGGCCCGTTACTTCGGGCTGTACGACACCGACGCCGAGGTGGCCGCGGACGCCGCCGACACCGCCGAGATCGAGGGGGACGCCAAGTGAGCGGGAACATCCAGCTGTTGACCGACACCCTCGCCGGTGCCAAGGCCGAGGGCCGGGCCGCGCTGATCGCGTACCTGCCGGCCGGGTTCCCCACCGTGGACGGCGGCATCGAGGCGATCAAGGCCGTCTTCGACGGCGGCGCCGACGTCGTCGAGGTGGGCCTGCCGCACAGCGACCCGGTGCTGGACGGCCCGGTCATCCAGACCGCCGACGACATCGCCCTGCGCGGCGGCGTCAGGATCGCGGACGTGATGCGCACCGTCCGGGAGGCCCACGCGGCCACCGGCAAGCCCGTGCTGGTGATGACGTACTGGAACCCCATCGACCGCTACGGCGTCGAGCGGTTCACCGCCGAGCTGGCCGAGGCGGGCGGCGCGGGCTGCATCCTGCCCGACCTGCCGGTGCAGGAGTCCGCGCTGTGGCGCGAGCACGCCGACAAGCACGGCCTGGCCACGGTCTTCGTGGTGGCGCCGAGCAGCAAGGACGCGCGGCTCGCCGAGATCACCGCGGCGGGCAGCGGGTTCGTCTACGCGGCCTCGCTGATGGGCGTCACCGGCACCCGCGAGTCCGTCGGCACGCAGGCCCAGGAGCTGGTGGAGCGCACCCGCGCCACCGGTACCGAGCTGGCCGTGTGCGTGGGCCTCGGCGTCTCCAACGCGCGGCAGGCCGCCGAGGTCGGCGCCTTCGCGGACGGCGTGATCGTGGGCTCGGCCTTCGTCAAGCGCATGCTGGACGCCCCCGACCACGCCTCGGGCATCGAGGCGGTCCGGGAGCTCGCCGGCGACCTGGCGAAGGGCGTGCGCGGCCAGGCGTAACCGCACGGGACATCCCGTATCGATCCATTCCGGTCACTCGAACGGGTGGACCTCGGGCCGGGGAGGCGCGCTGCGCCTCCCCGGTTCGTTCTGGGGGTGTGAGCGAGAAGAACCGTGACGGAAAGCGCACCGCCCGGGAGCGGCTGGCGGTCGAGCGCGAGAAGCAGAAGGCCGCGGAGAAGCGGCGGCGCACGCTGATCGTGGGCGCTGCCGTCGTCTGTGTCCTGGGCCTCGCGGCGGTGATCGGCGTGGTCGCCGCGAACTCGGGCAAGAACAAGAGCAGCAGCAGCGCGGGGCCGGTCGTGGCGCCCTCCGGCGCCCAGGGCAAGGACGGCCTCGCGATCCCGGTCGGCAAGGACGGCGCCAGATCCACGCTCACGATCTGGGAGGACTTCCGCTGCCCCGCCTGCCAGGCCTTCGAGGCGGCGTACCGGCCCACGCTCCACGAACTGGCCGACGCGGGCAAGCTCAGGATCGAGTACCACCTGGTCCGGCTGATCGACGGCAACCTCGGCGGCACCGGCTCCCTGCGCGCGGCCAACGCCGCCGCCTGCGCCCAGGACGCCGGGAAGTTCCGCGACTACCACGACACGCTGTACGCGAACCAGCCCAAGGAGACCGACGACGCCTTCGCGAGCAACGCCAAGCTGATCACCCTGGCCGGCAAGGTGAGCGGCCTGGACACGCCCGCCTACCGCACATGCGTGGACGGCGGTACGCACGACAGCTGGGTGAACCGCTCCCAGAAGGCCTTCCAGAGCGGCGGCTTCACCGGCACGCCCACGGTGCTGCTGGGCGGCAAGAACATCTACCAGGACCAGTCGATGACACCGGCCAAGCTCAAGCAGATGGTGGAGGCGGGCGACCGCGGGTAAGCGATTCTCACACCCCCGTTACGCAGCCGTGGCCAGGCGGCTTGGTGTCCCGGGGGCCTGGCACGGTAGCGTCGGACCTGCCATGGAACTTGCCTACATTCCCAGCCCGTCGCGCGGGGTGCTGTACCTCGGCCCCATCCCGCTGCGCGGCTACGCCTTCTGCATCATCATCGGCGTCTTCATCGCCGTCTGGCTCGGCAACAGGCGCTGGGTCGCCCGCGGCGGGCAGTCCGGCACGGTCGCCGACATCGCGGTGTGGGCCGTACCGTTCGGTCTGGTCGGTGGCCGGCTGTACCACGTGATCACGGACTACGAGCTGTACTTCAGCCCCGGCCGTGACTGGGTGGACGCCTTCAAGGTGTGGCAGGGCGGCCTGGGCATCTGGGGCGCGATCGCGCTGGGCGCGCTGGGCGCCTGGATCGGGGCGCGGCGCCGGGGCATCCCGATGCCCGCGTACGCCGACGCCGTCGCGCCCGGCATCGCCCTCGCGCAGGCCATGGGCCGCTGGGGCAACTGGTTCAACCAGGAGCTGTACGGCCGGGAGACCCATGTCCCCTGGGCGCTGCACATCACCTCCTCCGAGGGTGGCCGGGTGCCGGGCTACTACCACCCGACGTTCCTCTACGAGTCCCTGTGGTGCATCGGCGTCGCGTTCCTGGTGATCTGGGCGGACCGCCGCTTCAAGCTGGGCCATGGCCGGGCGTTCGCGCTGTACGTCGCCGCGTACTGCGTGGGCCGGGGCTGGATCGAGTACATGCGGGTGGACGACGCCCACCACATCCTCGGCCTGCGCCTCAACGACTGGACCGCCCTGATCGTCTTCCTGCTGGCGGTCACCTACATGATCGTCTCCGCGAAGCGCCGTCCCGGCCGCGAGGAGATCGTGGAGCCCCTCGCGGTCACGGCATCGGCGGACGGCAGGGACACGGACAAGGAGACGGACGCGGCCTCCGAGAAGTCCGACTCCGAGAAGGCCGTTCCCGGGAAGGCCGTTCCGGGGAAGTCCGCCGAGCCGGCGGACGAGCCGGGCACGGCCGCCGGGGCACCCGAGTCGGCGACGAAGCAGAGCTGACGCACGCGGTACGGCATCGAGGGCGCCCGGACTCTTCCGGGCGCCCTCGATCCGTGTGGGCCCTCGATCCGTGTGGGCCCGCCTCAGCTCCCTCTGCGGGCGAGGGACAGCGTGCGGCGGGCCTCGGCCACCACGGCCGCGTCGACGAAGCGGCCGTCGGGCAGCGCTTGGGCGCCCTCCTGGGCGGTGGCGGCCTTGAGGACGGTCTCGGCGTGCTCGACCTCCGTCGGGCTGGGCAGATAGGCGCGCTCGATCACCGGGAGCTGGCGCGGGTGGATCGCGGCGCGGCCGAGGAAGCCCAGGGCGCGGCCGTGGGCGCAGGAGGCGGCCAGCCCCTCCAGGTCGCGGATGTCGGGGTGGACCGTCTGCGGCGGTGGCGGCAGCCCCGCGGCGCGGGCCGCGACGATCACGCGGGAGCGCGGCCAGTCCAGCCCCGCGTCCGCCCGCACCCCCAGGTCGGCCCGGAGGTCCGTCTCGCCCAGGGAGATGCCCCGCAGGGCCGGGTGCGCGCGGGCGATGGCGTACGCGCGCTCGATGGCGAGGGCCGACTCCAGCAGCGCGTGGAGGGGGAGCGGGGTGCGCGCGGCGACCTGGCGTACCTCCGCCGGGGCCGTCACCTTCGGCAGCCGGAGCGCGGACAGGCCCCGCAGCCCGGCGAGCGCCGCGAGGTCGGCGCTCGCCCACGGGGTGCCCAGGGCGTTGACGCGGACGTGCACCGGCACCGGCGGCGGCTCCGCGAGGAGGTCGGCCGTGGCGTCCCGCGCGTACTCCTTGCGGTCGGGGGCCACCGCGTCCTCCAGGTCGATCACCACCACGTCGGCGCCCGCCGACAGCGCCTTGGCGATCACCCGGGGCCGGTCGCCGGGAACGTAGAGCCAGGTCAGCGGGGTCACAGCGCGCCCTCCTCGCGCAGCGCGGCGATCTCGTCCGGGGTGAGGCCCAGCTCGGTGAGGACCGCGTCGGTGTCCGCGCCGTGCGGGCGGCCGGCCCAGCGAATCGCGCCGGGGGTCTCGGACAGCCGGAACAGCACGTTCTGCAACCGCAGCGGGCCCAGCTCCGGGTCCGGCACGGTGGTCACCGTGTCCAGGGCCCGGTACTGGGGGTCCGCCAGCACGTCCCGGACGTCCTGCACCGGAGCCACCGCCGCCTGTGCCGCCTCGAACGCGGCCAGGACCTCCGCGCGGGTGCGGGCGGCGATCCAGGTGCCGACGGCCTCGTCCAGCACGTCGGCGTGCGCGGCCCGGCCCGCGCCGGTGGCGAACCACGGCTGCTCGGTCAGCTCCGGGCGCCCCACCAGCCGCAGCACCCGTTCCGCGACCGACTGCGCGGAGGTGGAGACGGCGACCCAGGTGCCGTCGGCGGTGCGGTACGTGTTGCGCGGGGCGTTGTTCGCGGACCGGTTGCCGGTGCGTTCCTGGACGTAGCCGAGCTGGTCGTACCAGGTGGGGTGCGGGCCGAGCACGGACAGGATCGGCTCGATGATCGCCATGTCCACGACCTGCCCGGCGCCGGTGCGCTCGCGCGCGGCCAGCGCGGTCAGCACGCCGTACGCGGTGGTCAGGCCCGCGATCGAGTCGGCGAGTCCGAAGGGCGGCAGCACCGGGGGCGCCTCCGGCTCCCCGGTGAGCGCGGCGAAGCCGCTCATCGCCTCGGCGAGGGTGCCGAAGCCGGGGCGGTGCGCGTACGGCCCGAACTGGCCGAACGCGGTGACTCGGGCGAGCACCAGTCGGGGGTTGGCCGCGGACAGCGCGTCCCAGCCCAGGCCCCACCTCTCCAGGGTGCCGGGGCGGAAGTTCTCGATCACCACGTCGGCGGTGGCGGCGAGCCGCAGCAGCGTCGCCCGGCCGCCCGGCCGGGACAGGTCGAGGGTGATGGCGCGCTTGTTGCGGCCGAGCACCTTCCACCACAGGCCCACCCCGTCCTTGGCCGGTCCGTGGCCCCGGGACGGGTCCGGCCGCAGCGGATGCTCGACCTTGATCACCTCTGCGCCGAAGTCGCCGAGCAGCGACGCGGCCATGGGGCCGGCGAAGAGCGTCGCCAGGTCCAGCACCCGCAGCCCGCCCAGCGCCGGGACCCCGAGTGGCGCCGGGTCCCCGGGGATGGCCGGGTTCCCGGGGGGCGTCGGCTCCCCGCTCATGAGGTGAACCGCGCGTCGATCTCCGGGCGGTACGGCATCGAGGCGGACGCCCCCGCCCGCTCGACCGTGAGCGAGGCCGCGGCGGCGGCCCAGGACAGGGCCTCGCGCACGGGCTTCTCCTCGGCGAGGGCCACCGCGAGGGCCCCGGCGAAGGTGTCGCCCGCGCCGGTGGGGTCCACGGCCTCGACCCGCGGCGCGGGCACCACCAGCGGCTCCGCGTCGCGGGTCACGTACAGACAGCCGGTCGCGCCCAGCGTGACCACCGCGCACGGCACCGCCTCCAGCAGCGCGGCGGCGGCCGTCCGCGGGTCGGGGTGTCCGGTGAGGGTGATCGCCTCCTCCTCGTTGGGCACCAACAAGTCGGTCGAGGCGAGGAGTTCGGGCGGCAGCGGCCGGGCGGGCGACGGCGTCAGGATGGTCCGGACCCCGTGCCGGCGGGCGGCCTCGGCACCCGCGACCACCGCCGCCAGGGGGATCTCCAGCTGGAGCAGCAGCGCGTCGGCGGAGGCGATCACCCCCTCGTCGCCGGGCGAGAGGTGGTCGACGGTGCCGTTGGCGCCCGGGACGACGACGATCGAGTTGCCGCCCTCGTCGTCCACCACGATGTGCGCGGTGCCGGACGGGCCCTCGACCGTGCGCAGGAAGTCCGTGTCCACACCGGAGTGTTCGAGGGTCTCCCGCAGCCGCGCCCCGAACGCGTCGGTGCCGACCGCGCCGATCATCGACACAGTGGCCCCGGCCCGCGCGGCGGCGATCGCCTGTCCCGCGCCCTTGCCGCCGGGGATCGTGCGGAACTCCCGGCCGGTCACGGTCTCCCCGGGCCGCGGGGCCCTGGCGGCACGGGTGACGAGGTCCATGGTGGTGCTGCCGAGGACGGCGATGTGGGTCATGGGCGGATCGCCTCCAGGTGCGTGAGGTGGGCCAGGGCGTCGAAGCCGCTGCCGTCGAAGTCGGCGACGCCGGTGGCGAGCCGGTTCTTCAGCGGCACCCGCCAGTGCTCGGGGAGCGCGGTGGGGGAGCCCGCGAGGAGCCCGGCGACACTGCCCGCCGTCGCGCCGACCGAGTCGGTGTCCAGACCGCCCGCCACCGCGCGGCGCACGGAGCCGGTGAAGTCGCCGTCGGCGTGGGCGAGGGCGGCGACCAGCAGGGCGGTGTTGGGGATGGCGTGCACCCAGTGGTGGGTGGGGGCGTAGCGGGCGTGGAGCTCGTCCACCACGTCGTCGAAGTCCTCGTGCGCGGCGGCGAGGCGCAGCGCGTGCCCGATGGCCTCGGCCAGCCGGGAGCGGGGCGGGACCACCGTCCGGCCCGCCCGCAGACAGGCGTGCACGTCGTGTTCGCCGGTGGCGGCCGTGGCGAGGGTGGCGGCGGTGAACATGGCCGCGTAGACGCCGTTGGTGGTGTGCGTCAACACCGCGTCCCGGTAGGCCTGTTCGGCGGCGCCGGCCGGGTCGCCGGGGTTGGTCCAGCCGTGCACGTCGGCGCGGATCAGGGCGCCGATCCACTCCCGGAACGGGTTGCGGTGCCGGGCGGTGTGCGGTGGTTCGACGCCGGTGAGCAGGTTGCGGTAGGCGAGGCGTTCCGCGGTGAACGTCCGGCCGGGCGGCAGCTCTTCGAGCCACAGCCGGGCCACGTCCTCGGTGGTGAAGTTCCTGCCGTGGCGCTGGAGCAGCAGCAGGTTGAGCAGGGGGTAGTCGAGGTCGTCGTCCGCGGGCATGCCGTCGATGTTCTCGGCGAGGGAGGTGGCGGCCGAGCGGCGGTTCCAGGGGTGGGCGGCGAGCAGCTCCCCGGGGACGCCCCGGGCGGTGAAGTAGCCGCCGAGCGGCCAGTTCCCGGCCGCCCTGGCCAGGGCGCGGATACCGTCCAGGGGCAGCTTCTCCACCGGTTTGCCCAGCAGGCAGCCGATGGCCCGGCCCAGCCAGGACGCCTCCAGCGCGAGCGGTCCCGGCGACGGGGCGGGCCGCGGGGCGGGCCAGTCGGGGCACGCCGCGCGGATCGCGGCCAGCTCGGTCGGCTCGTCGTCGGCCAGCCGGCTGGGCAGATCGGCCAGTTCGTCCAGCAGGTCCTCGGCCAGCAGCCGCAGATAGCGGGAGACGCGGTGCGCGGAGGCGCCCGCGCGCTCCGGGGCGTCCGGACCGCCCGCCGCCCGCCAGCGCTCCTCGATCCGCGACGGCTCCCGGCCGTCCAGGCGGGCCTGGCGCAGTTCGTGGCCGAGCAGGTCCTCGGGCTGGACCCAGGTCAGTCGGAGCACGGCGTACCTCCCAGGGCGGCGAAGGCCCGTTCGTGGGCGCGGCGCCGCTCGACGTCGCGGGCGAAGATCTCGCGGGCGACCCGGGCGAGGGTGCGGGCCGGCCGCCACAGGTCCAGGCGGCTCGCCCGCGCCACGGTCCGCGCCCACTCCTCGGGCACCGGGGAACCGAGGGCGCCCGCGAGCGCACCGGCCATCGTGGCGATCGAGTCGCAGTCGCGGCCGTAGTTGACCGAACCGAGCACCGCCTGCCGGTAGTCGCCGCCGCAGACCACCAACATGCCGAGCGCCACGGGCAGTTCCTCGATGGAGTGCAGCCGGGAGGGGCGGCGGGCGGCGAGGGAGGGGGCGCGGTAGTCCGGGCCGACCGTGTCGTACGGGGCGACGGCCGCGCGCAGCGGTCCGAGCGCCGGTTCGAACTCGTCGTATCCGCAGGCCACTTCGCAGACCTTCTCGATCGCCGTCCGGGTGCCGTCCTTGGCCGTCGCCAGGCAGGCGGCCACCACCGAGTCCGGGGTCGCGTCCGGCGCGGTGGCGGCGGCGACGGCCGCGGCGAAGACACCGGCCGCCTCCCTGCCGTACGACGACTGGTGGGCACCGGCGACGTCCAGCGCCTCCGCGTACGCGGCCCGCGGATCGGCCGCGTTGACCAGGCCGACGGGGGCCATGTACATCGCCGCACCGCAGTTGACGATGTTGCCGACGCCCGCCTCCCGGGGGTCCGCGTGCCCGTAGGCGAGCCGGGCCACCAGCCACTTCTCGGCGAGGAACAGCCGGTGCAGCGGCAGTGCCTCCGCCTCCAGTTCGGGGATCCAGCGGGGCTCGGTCATCAGGTCCGGCACCAGGTGCTCGGCCAGCGCGTAGGCGTCGAGGTGGTCCCGGACCCGGTCGTAGACCCGGATCAGCGCGTGGGTCATCAGGGTGTCGTCGGTGACGTGGCCGTCGCCCTTGTGGTAAGGCGCCAAGGGGCGGGCGGTGCGCCAGGCGTCGCCGTGCCAGGGGCCGACGATGCCGCGCACCCGGCCGCCGTGCCGTTCGGTGATCTGCTCGGGGGAGTACCCCTCGACGGGTCCGCCGAGGGCGTCACCGACGGCGGCGCCGACGAGGGCGCCGGTGATCCGGTCGTCCAGACCGGGCGAGCGGAGCCCGGCGCGCTCCTCTTCGGGGCCTTTGAGTTGCATGGGCGTCATGCCCGAATCATCCTCCTGGGCGGGCCGGTTGTGCGGCTTCCAGGAGTCCGGCGAGTTCCACCAGGTCGGTGCCGGTGAGCCTCGGCAGGGCACAGCCCGGCAGGACGCGGCAGGCGTCGCGCCAGGTCTCCGGGATCGCCGCGCCGCCGCCGAGGGCGCCGGTGAGGGCGCCCGCGAGCGCGGGGGCCGAGTCGGCGACCCGGGACAGACAGGCGGCGGCGGGTACGGCCTCGGCGATCCGGCCGCGGGCGGCGGTGGCCAGCGCGAGGGCGACGGGGACGGTCTCGGCGGCCGCGACGCCGTAGCTGTAGACGTGGTCCACGATCTGGTGCTCCAGCACGGGGACGAGGGCGAAGGCGGGCGCGCCGTCCTCGGCGAGGGCGAGCGCGTGCCGGGCGTTGCGGCCGATCTCGGTGTCGGGCGGGAGTTCGGCGAGGGCGGCCGTGACGCAGGCGCCGGGGTCCGCGCCGGCCAGGGCGAGCGCCACGGCGGCCGCCATGGCCCGGGCGCCGTGCACGCCGTCGCCGTCCTGGGTGTAGCGGGCGTCGAACTCGGCGAGGGCGGCGGCGCGTTCGGGGTCGCCGGGGTGGGCCACCGCCAGGGCGCAGGCGCGGACGCAGGCCGCGTCGTCGAAGTAGTGCGGGTTGTCGTGACCGGTGGCGGGCGGGCGCAGGCCGGTGGCGAGGTTGCCGAGACCGGCCCGCACCGAGATCCGGGCGCGCAGCGGGAGCACGGCGGACTCGATCTCCGGCGCGCGGTCCGCGGCGGCGGCGACCTCGCAGGCGACAGCGGTCCAGGTGAGGTCGATGGCGGCGCGCATCCGGCGGTCCCGGCTGAGGTCGCCGAGGGCGTCGTCGGTGCCGGCCCGCAGGACCGCCTCCGCGGCGAAGGCCGCCCATTCGGCGTCGTCGGAGGGGCCGAGGCGGAGCGGGCCGGGCGGCTGGTTCAGGGCGATCGGCACCGGGAGGGTGGTGGTCGCGTTCTGTTCCGCGAAGGCGTCCAGCTCCCGGGTGAGACGGCGGGTCCACTCGGGCATGCGGGCGGCGCGGTGCCGGGCGGCGGGCCAGCCTGCGGCGTCGCCCGCGGCGAGGCCCAGCAGCAGCCCCTCGACCCGTCGCGGCCTCACGACCGGCCCTCGCGGTCCGCGCCGACGAGGGGACTGAGCACCCTGGACCACCGGACCTTCCCCCGCCTGCCACCCGGCTCGGCGGACCGGAGCGGGGGCGCAGGGGCCGTGGCCGGGGGCAGCTCGGCGGGCTGGGGGGCGGGGGGCAGGGAGGGCGCGGGCGGGTCGGTGGGGAGGGTGGCCGGGGGGAGCGACGGTGCGGGCGGATCGGCGGGCTGGAGGGCCGCCGGGAGGGGTGACGCGACTGGGCTGGTGGGTTGCTGGGCCGGGGAGGTCGACGGCGCGGGCGGCTCGGTGGGTTGGAGGGCCGCGGCAAGAGGGGACACGAGTGGTTCGGTGGGGCGGAGCGGCGCGGGTGGTTCCGCGGGCGGCGGTACCAGCAGGTCCGCCACCTCCTCCACCCGCCGTCCCGCCATCGACGGCAGGCACCGCCCCCGCACCGGGCCGATCGCCTCGGCCCAGTGCGGCGGGATCGCGGCCGCGCCCCGGGTCGCGCCGGCCAGGGCGCCCGCCACCGCCGCCGTGGTGTCGGCGTCGCGGCCCATGTTGACGGCCGTGAGGACCGCCTCGCGGAAGTCGCCGTCGGCCGTGGCGTAGGCGCCGAAGGCGAGGGCGACGGCCTCGGGGGCGAGGTCGGTCCAGGGATAGCCGCCGATGACGACGGCGGAACGGACGGCGCGCTCGCCGCGGTGGGCCACGGCCACGGCGCGGCGCAGCGAGCGGGCGGTCCAGGAGTCGTCCGGGATCACCGCGAGCGCGGCGGCGATCACCACCGGGACCGGTGCGCCCGCCATGGCCGCGGCCACCCCGGCCGCGACCGCCTGCCCGCCGTGGATGCCCTCGCCCTCGTGGCTGACCGCGCCGTCGATCGCGACCAGGCGGGCCGCCTCCCCGGGGCGCCCGGCCGCGAACACCCCGAAGGGGGCCGCCCGCATCGCCAGGCCGTCGCTCCAGGCGTGCCGGTGCTGCGCGGAGACCGGCGCGGCCAGGCCCCGGCGCAGGTTCTCCAGCGTGCCCCGCTCGCTGAAGCCCGCGCCGCGGAAGGTGCCCTCGGCCCGGTCGGCGATCCACTCGTGCCAGGCCGCCTCCACGTGCGCCGGGGTGAGCGCCGAGCCGTGCCGGGCCAGCAGCAGGCCCGAGAAGAGCGCGTACTCGGTGTCGTCCGTGCCCTGCGGCCGGTCGGTCACGAAGTCCGTGATGCGGCCCCAGCGGGCGCGGATCTCGGAGGGCTTCAGGTTCTCCGCGGGGGCGCCGAGCGCGTCGCCGACGGCCAGGCCGAGCAGGGCGCCCCGGGCCCGGTCGCGGAGCCCGGGGGCCGCTTCGGGCGAGGGGAGCGGGGGTGGGGGAGTGCAGGCGGTCGATGCCATGGGCGGTCTCCTTCGGCGGGGCCCACCTGGGCCCGCGGACCCTTTGCGGATGTGTCCCACCACGGACCGGTGCGCGTGCCTCGGAAGGGCGCCTGTCACCCGCTCGGCCACCTGAGCGGAAAGGGGCGCGGATGAGCGCAAAAAGTGTAAAGCCGCAGGTTAGCCGAGCCTTCCCTTGCTGGCGGCGCGAGCCGGAACGGCATAGATTGCCTTTAGTCGAAAAGTAGAACTCGTCCAAAGTTAGCTTTGGCTAAGCTTAATTCGGGGAACCTCATGGCCATCATCGAAACCGAGGCCGCGCTGCACGAAGCGCACCGCGACAACCACACGCACCGCGATGTGAACGGCGGCTGGCTGCGCCCCGCCGTCTTCGGCGCGATGGACGGCCTGGTCTCCAACCTCGCCCTGATGACCGGTGTGGCCGGCGGCTCCGTCAGCCACCAGACCATCGTCATCACCGGACTCGCGGGACTCGCCGCGGGCGCCTTCTCCATGGCGGCCGGCGAGTACACCTCCGTCGCCTCCCAGCGCGAGCTGGTCCAGGCGGAGCTGGACGTCGAGCGCCGTGAGCTGCGCCGGCACCCGCAGGACGAGGAGGACGAGCTGGCGGCGCTCTACGTCGCCCGGGGCGTGGCCCCCGAGCTGGCCCGTGAGGTGGCCCGGCAGCTGTCCAAGGATCCCGAGCAGGCCCTGGAGATACACGCCCGCGAGGAGCTGGGCATCGACCCCGGCGACCTGCCGTCGCCGCTGGTCGCGGCCGTCTCCTCGTTCGGCTCCTTCGCCCTGGGCGCGCTGCTGCCGGTGCTGCCGTACCTGCTCGGCGCCACCGCGCTGTGGCCCGCCCTGGTGCTCGCGCTGATCGGACTCTTCGGTTGCGGCGCCGTCGTGGCGAAGGTGACCGCGCGCAGCTGGTGGTTCAGCGGGCTGCGGCAGCTCGCGCTGGGTGGCGCGGCCGCCGGTGTGACGTACGCCCTGGGTGTGCTGTTCGGAACGGCCGTAGGATGACGGCATCCGCTACCTATGCGATGGGCCGCATAAGTAGCCGTTACCCGCTGGTTTCGGATGTGTGACCACGGGGCATGAGCCGTAAGCGCTGTGGGCAATGACGCCTGCCGCACCCCGCGGGGTGGGCCGACGACGATCCCCCCGCTTCTTCGGGCCGACGGGCACCGGCGGGACCGATGGTCCGGCGGTGACCCAGCGGCCCCCGCACGCGTTCGCCGCCATGAGCGGCACCCGGCCGCTTCGTGCGGTTGCCTCCGCCGCCCCCGCGCGGCACCCTGGCACCCCCGCCACCCACCCTGGGGTGTCCGCATTTTGGAACGGAGCTTCCGCTTTCCGAGATCCGGTCCATCATGTAACCTGCACGAAATTTCGCCACCTCCGCAGAGGGCCAACGTCGTCCCTCGGCACACGCCACATGCCACATGACGACGACGGGAGAGCCGATGCGTACGCCGCGCCAGCCGTCCCAGCATTCCGAGAACGGCCAGAACTGGTCGTTCATGGATGCTCGCCCTGCTGCGCAGGGTATGTACGACCCCCGCAACGAACACGACGCCTGCGGCGTCGGTTTCGTCGCCACCCTCACCGGCGAGGCCTCCCACACCCTGGTCGAGCAGGCGCTCACCGTGCTCCGCAACCTGGAGCACCGCGGCGCCACCGGCTCCGAGCCGGACTCGGGCGACGGCGCGGGCCTGCTCTCGCAGGTGCCGGACGCCTTCTTCCGCGAGGTGGCCGGATTCGAACTGCCCGCCGCCGGCTCCTACGCCGTCGGCATCGCCTTCCTGCCCGAGGACGGCACCGAGGAGATCGTCTCGGCCATCGAGACGATCGCCGGCGAGGAGGGCCTGACCGTCCTCGGCTGGCGCGAGGTCCCGGTCGCCCCCGAGCTGCTGGGCGCGACGGCCCGCTCCACCATGCCGGTCTTCCGGCAGATCTTCGTGGCCGACGGGGAGAGCACGGGCATCGCGCTGGACCGCAAGGCGTTCGTGCTGCGCAAGCGCGCCGAGCACGAGGCGGGCGTCTACTTCCCGTCGCTGTCCGCGCGCACCATCGTCTACAAGGGCATGCTGACCACCGGCCAGCTGGAGCCCTTCTTCCCGGACCTGTCCGACCGCCGCTTCGCCTCCGCGATCGCGCTGGTGCACTCCCGGTTCTCCACCAACACCTTCCCCTCGTGGCCGCTCGCGCACCCGTACCGGTTCATCGCCCACAACGGTGAGATCAACACCGTCCAGGGCAACCGCAACTGGATGCGCGCCCGCGAGTCCCGGCTCGCCTCCGACCTGTTCGGCCCCGCGGAGAAGCTGGAGCGCATCTTCCCGGTGTGCACCCCCGGCGCCTCCGACTCCGCCTCCTTCGACGAGGTCCTGGAACTGCTGCACCTCGGCGGCCGTTCGCTGCCGCACTCCGTGCTGATGATGATCCCGGAGGCCTGGGAGAACCACGCCTCGATGGACCAGGCCCGGCGCGCCTTCTACGGCTACCACGCCACGATGATGGAGCCCTGGGACGGCCCCGCCTGCGTCACCTTCACCGACGGCACCCAGGTCGGCGCCGTGCTCGACCGCAACGGTCTGCGCCCCGGCCGCTACTGGGTCACCGACGACGGCCTCGTGGTGCTCGGCTCCGAGGTCGGCGTCCTCGACATCGACCCGGCCCGGGTCGTCCGCAAGGGCCGCCTCCAGCCCGGCCGGATGTTCCTCGTGGACACCGCCGAGCACCGCATCATCGAGGACGACGAGATCAAGTCGTCCCTCGCCGGTGCGCAGCCCTACGCCGAGTGGCTGGAGGCCGGCGAGATCGAGCTGGGCGACCTGCCCGAGCGCGAGCACATCGTGCACACCCACGCCTCGGTCACCCGCCGCCAGCAGACGTTCGGGTACACCGAGGAGGAGCTGCGCGTCATCCTCGCCCCGATGGCCCGCACCGGCGCCGAGCCGATCGGTTCCATGGGCACCGACTCGCCCATCGCGGCCCTGTCCGAGCGCCCGCGCCTGCTCTTCGACTACTTCACCCAGCTGTTCGCCCAGGTCACCAACCCGCCGCTGGACGCCATCCGCGAGGAGCTGGTCACCTCGCTGCGCAGCGCCCTCGGCCCGCAGGGCAACCTGCTGGAGCCGACCGCGGCCTCCTGCCGGTCCGTCATGCTGCCCTTCCCGGTGATCGACAACGACGAGCTGGCCAAGCTCATCCACATCAACGCCGACGGCGACATGCCCGGCTTCAAGGCCGCCACCCTCTCCGGCCTGTACCGGGTGAGCGGCGGCGGCGAGGCGCTGGCCGCCCGCATCGACGAGATGTGCGCCGAGGCCGACGCGGCCATCGAGAACGGCGCCCGGCTGATCGTCCTGTCCGACCGGCACTCCGACGCCGAGCACGCGCCGATCCCCTCGCTGCTGCTCACCGCCGCCGTCCACCACCACCTGATCCGCACCAAGCAGCGCACCCACGTGGGCCTGCTGGTCGAGGCCGGCGACGTCCGCGAGGTCCACCACGTGGCCCTGCTGATCGGCTACGGCGCCGCCGCCGTCAACCCCTACCTCGCGATGGAGTCGGTGGAGGACCTGCTGCGCGCGGGCACCTTCCTCGACGGCATCGACACCGAGCAGGCCATCAAGAACCTGATCTACGCCCTCGGCAAGGGCGTCCTGAAGGTCATGTCCAAGATGGGCATCTCCACCGTCGCCTCCTACCGGGGCGCCCAGGTGTTCGAGGCCGTCGGCCTGGACGAGTCCTTCGTGGAGAAGTACTTCAACGGCACCACCACCAAGATCGGCGGCGTCGGCATCGACGTCATCGCCGGCGAGGTCGCCGCCCGCCACGCCAAGGCCTACCCGGCCTCCGGCATCGCGCCCGCGCACCGCACCCTGGAGATCGGCGGCGAGTACCAGTGGCGCCGCGAGGGCGAGCCGCACCTGTTCGACCCGGAGACGGTCTTCCGCCTCCAGCACTCCACCCGCACCGGCCGGTTCGACATCTTCAAGAAGTACACCGCCCGGGTGAACGAGCAGTCCGAGCGCCTGATGACGCTGCGCGGCCTGTTCGGCTTCACCTCGGACCGGGCGCCGATCCCGGTCGAGGAGGTCGAGCCGGTCAGCGAGATCGTCAAGCGGTTCTCCACCGGCGCCATGTCGTACGGCTCCATCTCCAAGGAGGCGCACGAGACCCTCGCCATCGCCATGAACCAGCTGGGCGGCAAGTCCAACACCGGTGAGGGCGGCGAGGACCCGGAGCGGCTGTACGACCCCGCGCGCCGCTCGGCGATCAAGCAGGTCGCCTCCGGCCGCTTCGGCGTGACCTCCGAGTACCTGGTCAACGCGGACGACATCCAGATCAAGATGGCCCAGGGCGCCAAGCCCGGCGAGGGCGGCCAGCTGCCCGGCCACAAGGTCTACCCGTGGGTCGCCAAGACCCGGCACTCGACGCCGGGCGTGGGCCTGATCTCCCCGCCGCCGCACCACGACATCTACTCCATCGAGGACCTCGCCCAGCTGATCCACGACCTGAAGAACGCCAACCCCCAGGCGCGGATCCACGTCAAGCTGGTCTCCGAGGTCGGCGTCGGCACCGTCGCGGCTGGCGTCTCCAAGGCGCACGCGGACGTCGTGCTGATCTCCGGTCACGACGGCGGCACCGGTGCCTCCCCGCTGACCTCCCTCAAGCACGCGGGCGGCCCCTGGGAGCTGGGCCTCGCCGAGACCCAGCAGACGCTGCTGCTCAACGGCCTGCGCGACCGGATCGTCGTACAGACCGACGGCCAGCTCAAGACCGGCCGTGACGTGGTCATCGCCGCGCTGCTCGGCGCCGAGGAGTTCGGTTTCGCGACCGCGCCGCTCGTCGTCTCCGGCTGCGTCATGATGCGCGTCTGCCACCTGGACACCTGTCCGGTCGGCATCGCCACCCAGAACCCGGTGCTGCGCGAGCGCTTCGCCGGCAAGGCCGAGCACATCGTGAACTTCTTCCGGTTCATCGCCGAGGAGGTCCGCGAACTCCTGGCCGAGCTGGGCTTCCGCTCCATCGAGGAGGCCGTCGGCCACGCCGAGGTGCTGGACGTGCGGCGTGCCGTCGACCACTGGAAGGCGCAGGGCCTGGACCTGGCGCCGCTGTTCCACGTGCCCGACCTGCCCGAGGGCGCGGTCCGCCACCAGCAGATCGCCCAGGACCACGGCCTCCAGAAGGCCCTGGACAACGAGCTGATCAAGCTCGCCGCCGACGCCCTGGCCGCGAACGAGGCCACCGAGGCCCAGCCGGTGCGCGCCCAGGTCGCCATCCGCAACATCAACCGCACGGTCGGCACCATGCTCGGCCACGAGGTGACCAAGAAGTTCGGCGGCGCGGGCCTGCCCGACGACACCATCGACATCACCTTCACCGGCTCCGCCGGCCAGTCCTTCGGCGCGTTCCTGCCGCGCGGCATCACGCTGCGCCTGGAGGGCGACGCCAACGACTACGTCGGCAAGGGCCTCTCCGGCGGCCGGATCATCGTCCGCCCCGACCGCGCGGCCGACCACCTCGCCGAGTACTCGACGATCGCGGGCAACACCATCGGCTACGGCGCCACCAAGGGCGAGCTGTTCCTGCGCGGCCGGACCGGCGAGCGGTTCTGCGTGCGCAACTCGGGCGCGCTGGTCGTCTCCGAGGGCGTGGGCGACCACGGCTGCGAGTACATGACCGGCGGCCACGCCGTCGTCCTCGGCCCGACCGGCCGCAACTTCGCGGCGGGCATGTCCGGCGGTATCGCCTACGTCATCGACCTGGACCCGGCCAACGTCAACGCGGGCAACGCGGACGCCGTCCGGGAACTGGACGAGACGGACAAGCAGTGGCTGCACGACGTGGTGCGCCGCCACGCCGAGGAGACCGGCTCGACCGTCGCCGAGAAGCTGCTCGCCGACTGGGACGCGGCCGCGGCCCGGTTCAGCAAGATCATCCCCAGCACGTACCAGGCAGTGCTCGCCGCCAAGGACGCCGCCGAGCGAGCCGGTCTCTCCGAGACCGAGATCACCGAGAAGATGATGGAGGCGGCGACCAATGGCTGATCCGAAGGGCTTCCTCAACCACGGCCGCGAGGTCGCCAGGACCCGTCCCGTCGCCGAGCGCGTCAAGGACTGGAACGAGGTCTACGTCCCCGGCTCCCTGCTGCCGATCGTCGGCAAGCAGGCCAGCCGGTGCATGGACTGCGGCATCCCGTTCTGCCACAACGGCTGCCCGCTCGGGAACCTGATCCCCGAGTGGAACGACTACGCCTACCGCGAGGACTGGGCCGCCGCCTACGAGCGGCTGCACGCCACCAACAACTTCCCGGAGTTCACCGGGCGGCTGTGCCCGGCGCCCTGCGAGTCGGCGTGTGTGCTCGGCATCAACCAGCAGCCGGTCACCATCAAGAACGTCGAGGTCTCCATCATCGACAAGGCGTGGGACAGCGGGCACGTCACCCCGCGCATCCCCGAGCGCCTGTCCGGCAAGACCGTCGCGGTGATCGGCTCGGGCCCCTCCGGCCTGGCCGCCGCCCAGCAGCTGACCCGGGCCGGCCACACGGTCGCCGTCTACGAGCGCGCGGACCGCATCGGCGGCCTGCTGCGGTACGGCATCCCCGAGTTCAAGATGGAGAAGCGGCACATCAACCGCCGCATCGAGCAGATGCGCGCGGAGGGCACCCGCTTCCGCACCGGCGTCGAGATCGGCCGCGACCTGAGCGCCCGTGACCTCAAGAAGCGCTACGACGCGATCGTGATCGCCGCCGGCGCCACCACCGCCCGCGACCTCCCGGTCCCCGGCCGGGAACTCAAGGGCATCTACCAGGCCATGGAGTACCTGCCGCTGGCCAACAAGGTGCAGGAGGGCGACTACGTGGTGTCGCCCGTCTCGGCCGAGGGCAAGCACGTCGTGGTCATCGGCGGCGGCGACACCGGCGCGGACTGCGTGGGCACCGCCCACCGGCAGGGCGCGGCCTCGGTCACCCAGCTGGAGATCATGCCCCGGCCGAACGAGGAGCGGCACCCCACCGGCCAGCCCTGGCCGACCTTCCCGATCCTCTACAAGGTCACCTCGGCCCACGAGGAGGGCGGCGAGCGGATCTACTCCGCCTCCACCACCCGCTTCGAGGGCGACGAGGACGGCAACGTGCAGTGGCTGCACCTGGCCGAGGTCGAGTTCGTGGACGGCAAGCTGACCCGGAAGCCGGGCACCGAGCGCCGTATCCCGGCCCAGCTGGTCACGCTGGCCATGGGCTTCACGGGCACCGACCGCGAGAACGGTCTGGTGGAGCAGCTCGGCCTGGAGCTGGACGAGCGGGGTAACATCGCCCGCGACGCCGACTTCCAGACCAACGTGCCGGGGGTGTTCGTCGCCGGTGACGCCGGCCGCGGGCAGTCCCTGATCGTCTGGGCGATCGCGGAGGGCCGCTCGGCCGCCCGCGGAGTCGACCGCTACCTGACCGGGGCCAGCGACCTGCCGGCCCCGATCCGCCCGACGGACCGCGCCCTCGCGGTCTGACGGCACCACGAGACGTTTCCGCACAAAGGCGTGCGGAACACCTGACGGCGCCTGCCCACTGTCCCCGACCGGACGACCGGGCAGGCGCCGTTGCCTTGCCCCGGTGCGGGCCCGCTCAGCCGGTCAGCGAGGTCGCCTTCAGCCAGGCGAGGACCAGCAGCAGCGCCGTCAGGGCCACGCACACCCCCGCCTGGACCACGGTGCGCCGCGCGTCGCGGGGCGCGTAGGCGAAGGCCAGCGTCACCACGCCGCCCGCCAGCAGCCCGCCCAGGTGGCCCTGCCAGGAGGTCAGCCCCGCGGAGATCACCAGCCACAGCAGCAGGCCCGCCATGGAGCGGTTGACCGCCCGCATGTCCTGGCCGAGGCGGCGGCCCATGACCCAGTAGGCGGCGCCGAGCCCGAAGATCGCGCCGGACGCGCCGACCGAGTACGACCCGGGGTCGAGCAGCAGCTCCAGCACCGAACCGCCGAGCGCGGACAGCAGATACAGGGCGGTGTAGCGGATGCGCCCCAACTGGGTCTCCACGACCCGGCCGACGTTCCACAGCGCCACCATGTTGAGCAGGATGTGGGTGATCCCGAACGTGCCCTCGCCGGGCGTCATGTGCAGGAACGCGCCGGTCAGCAGCCGGTACCACTCGCCGTGCGCCACCCCCTCGGGGACATAGCCGGCGGGCGAGGCGCCCAGCATGGCGAAGCGGTACTCGAACTCCGGCCGGGCCAGCTCCACCAGGTAGGCGACCACGTTCAGCCCGATCAGCACGTACGTCACCAGCGGCACCGTGCCGACCGGGGCCCCGAACACGGTCCGCGCCTGCCGGACGGAACGGGCGCCCTCCTTCACGCACTCCACGCACTGGTGGCCGACGGCGGCCTCCCGCATGCACGACGGGCAGATGTGGCGGTCGCAGCGGGTGCAGCGGACGTACGACTCCACCTGCGGATGACGGAAGCAGGTGGTCACAGCGGACTCGGCGGCCACGGGCCGGCTCCTCGGATAAGGGAGGGAAGGGGGATGACAACGGGCCGGTGGGGCGGCAGCGATCAAAATAGCGAACCGGGGTGACCGGCGCGAAACAGCCGTTGTCCTTGATCCCTGAGCCCGGGGCCTCCGGGGAGCCCAAGGGGGACGATGCGGCCGGGCGGGATCAGGTGTCGCACTCCAGCACGGTGCGGCACAACCCGCACCGGGCCCGGACCCGCCCCCGCACCGGCAGCCTGATCCGCTGGTGGCAGGTCGGGCAGGGGAAGGAGACGCGCAGGTCGCCGGACGGGCCGGGGGCGAAGGAGTAGGGGCTGCCCGGCGGTGACGGCACGGCATGGTGCCGGTCGTGGGCGTACCGGCGGCGGCCCGCCCAGCCCGCTCCCGTCAGCGGCGGCTGCTGCTCGTCCCGGCGCGCACGGGCCAGGCCCTTGGTGTACGCGGTGTAGGCCTGCGCGCTGGTGAACCACACCGAGGGGTCCTCCTGGAAGAGCAGGGACCGCTTGGCCAGCACGTAGCCGAACTCCTCCGGGGTGAGATAGCCCAGCTTCTGCGAGGAGACCCCGTCCTCCCGGTAGGCGTCCAGCAGCAGCCACCCCGCGCCCAGGTACGTCGTCACCGTGTCCGTGAGGATCTCGTTCTCCGCCGTCGTCGGGAAGGCGAGGTCGAGCCGGTGCAGATAGACGTGCGCCACCTCGTGGGCGAGTGCGGCCCCGATGTCCTCCCGGTGGGTGCGGAAACGGTCGTTCAGCTCCACGAAGTACTCGGGGCCCGCCGTCAGTTCGATGTTCGCCGCATGGGTCATCTCCCGGAAGCAGACGATCAGCCGCGCGTCCGGCAGCCGGAAGTGCCGCACGATCTCGTGGGCCACCCGCTGCGCCCCCAGATGGAGGTCGTCGGTGTCGCAGAACGCCACGTCGGCGGGGACCACGCTGGCCGAGAACGTCTGCACGGTGGTCGGTGACAGCCGCCGGTACAGCGCGTTGATCGCGGCCCGCACCGTCTCCAGGTGCGGGAACCCGTGCTCCACCGGTCCGCCGTTCGCCACGTCGGCACCCCCAGAATGGCCCCCTGCGGGCCCTTTCCCAGGGTAGGCGCCCGTGGGCCCCGCGCCCCCGCTCACACCGGCAGCAGCCGCACCGCCCCCGCGTCGCCGTCCTGCGCGCCCTCCAGTTCCAGCACCCACACCTCGTTGGCCCCTTCGCGCAGCACCGGTCCGGGCACGTACAGCGACCGCTGCGGGCCCACCGACCAGTAACGTCCCAGGCAGAAGCCGTTGACCCAGGCGAAGCCGCGCGTCGGGCCGGGCAGTTCCAGGCGCGCGTCCCCGGCCGTACCGGACACCGTGGCCGTGCCCCGGTACAGGCCGGGGCCGCCGACCGCCGGGGGCGGCGCGCCGAACGGCACCGCCGACACACCGTCCTCGAACGCGTCCAGGTCCAGTCCCCGCGCGCGCACCCCGTGCAGGTACTGCCGCTCGTGCAGCACGCCCCCGGTGATCCCCTTGGCCTCGCCGACCAGCGGTCCGTAGTTCACCCGGCCCAGGGACTCCACCCACAGCTCCACCCGCGCCGGACCCGCGACGGGGTCCTTCAGCCGCGGCTCCTCCTCGGTGAGCACCCCGGCCCGCTCGCCGTCGACGTACACCACGGCCAGGTCGCGCAGCCCCCGCACCCAGAGCGGATACGGCCGGCGCGGCCCGGGCACGTCCACCTGGTAGCGCACCAGGCCCCGGGTGACGCCCAGTTCCTCGAAGGAGGGCGGCCGGGGGGAGCACGTCTCGGCACCGCCCAGCGCCTCCAGGACGGCGTCGAGGGGAGCCCAGCCGGTGAGGAGGACATCGGCCGGGCGGTCCAGGGCGGCGGGGGGCGGCGGGAGTTCGGGCAGCGGGTCCGCCCGGTGTTCGGCCAGCACCTCGCGAAAGCGCCAGAACTTCTCGGTGGGGCGGCCGTACTCGTCCACGGGGGCGTCGTAGTCGTACGACGTCACATCCGGCAGCAGCGCGCCCTCGTGCAGCTCGCCGTCGCGGTTGGCGCCCGCCCAGCCGCCGAAACTGGTGCCGCCGTGTGCCATGTAGAGGTTCACCGAGGCGCCGCACTCCAGGATCTCGCGCAGCGCCCGCGCGGCCTCGTCCGGGTCGCGCACGGCACTCCCGCCGGACCAGTGGTCGAACCAGCCGCACCAGAACTCCATGCACATCAGCGGCCCTTGGGGGCGGTGCCGGCGCAGCGCGGCGAACGCCTCGCGCGCGTGGGAGCCGAAGTTCGCCGTGGCGAGCACCCCGGGCAGCGAGCCGCCGGTCAGCATGTGGTCCTCGGGGCCGTCCGAGGTGACCAGCGCGGCGGTGACGCCCTCGGCGCGCAGCAGTCCGGCCAGTTCGGCGAGGTAGCCGGCGTCCGAGCCGTAGCTGCCGTACTCGTTCTCGACCTGTACCAGGATCACCGGGCCGCCGCGGTCGGCCTGCCGGGAGACGACCTCGGGCAGCAGCCGGCGGAACCAGTCGCGGACCGGGGCGAGGTACCGCTCGTCCCGGGTGCGCACGCGCGTGCCCGGCCCGGCCGTCAGCCACGCCGGCAGCCCGCCGTTCTCCCACTCGGCGCAGATGTAGGGCCCCGGCCGCACGATCGCCCACAGGCCCGCCTCGCGCACCGCGTCCAGGAACCGGCCGACCGCCGCCACGTCCCGGTACCTCCCCGGAGCCGGCTCGTGCAGGTTCCACGGGACATAGGTCTCCACGCAGTTCAGGCCCATCGCCCGCAGCATCGCCAGGCGGTGCCGCCACTGGTCCTCGTGCACCCGGAAGTAGTGCAGCGCGCCGGACAGCAGCCGCACCGGCCGCCCGTCCAGCAGGAAGTCGGTCTCGCCCACCGTGAACTCGCTCATGCCGCACAGCCTCACCCCTTCCGGTGCCCCGCGCCATGGACGAAGATCGGCACCGCTTGGACAAAAACCGGCCGCCGCCGACGCCGGGAGGAGCAGCGGTGTACCAGACCTGGATGCGGTTCTTCAGCCCCGGCCCGGCGCACCACCGCCTCGGCCTGGTCTGCCTCGGGGTGGGGCTCCAGCACGGCGCGCTGCCCACGGTCGGCCCGCGCACCCTCGACCACCACGTGGCCGTCGTGATCGGCTCCGGCGCCGGCTGGTACCGGGGCGCCGACGGCCGCCGTACGACGGTCACCGCGCCCGCGCTGCTCTGGCTCACCCCCGGGGTGCCCCACCACTACGCCCCCGACCCGGACACCGGCTGGGACGAGGGCTTCGTGGACTTCGCCGGGCCCGCCACCGCCACCTACACCGAACTCGGCTACATCGAGCCCGGCCGGCCCGTGGTGCCGCTGTCCGACGCCGCCGGGCCGCGCGCGGTCGTCGCCCGCATCGCCCGCGCCGCCCGCCGCGGCAACCCGCTGCTGGAGGTGGAGACCGGCGCCGCCGTGCACGAACTCCTCGTCGCGCTGCGCCGCGCCCGCGCCGACCTCGCCCCCGACGGCGACCACGTCCTCAAGGCCCTCGCCCGGGACGCCTGCAGCCCGCTCAGCGTCGCCGACCACGCCGCCCGGCACGGCATGACCACCGCCGAACTGCGCGGCGCGGTCCGCCGGGCGGCCGGCTGCACCCCCAAGGACTACCTGCTCGGCATCCGGCTCGGCCGCGCCAAGGAGCTGCTCGCCGCCACCGAACTGCCCGTCGCCGCCGTCGCCCGCCGGGTCGGTTACGACGATCCCGCGTACTTCTCCCGGCTGTTCACCCGCCGTGTCGGTATCGCCCCGGTCCGCTTCCGCGCCCAGCAGGGGCGCAGCGTCCCCGGCGGCTGGAGCGACCGGGTCCCCGACCCCGACGATCCGCCCATGGTCGGCCCCGCGTGACCGCCCCGCCGAACCCCCGGTGACCAGCCGTGACGCGCCCGCCCCCGCCCGGTGGTCCGCTGCGCGATCCACTCCTCGGACACCACGTGAAACCGCCCCGCCGACCACATACAGTGGGCGCCCATGACCACCAGCAACACGGGTACCGGTGCCGTGGACCCCGAGGTCCGTCAGGAACTGGAGCGGCTGCGCGACAGCATCGACAACATCGACGCGGCCGTCGTCCACATGCTCGCGGAGCGCTTCAAGGCCACGCAGCAGGTCGGCCGGCTCAAGGCGGTGCACCAGCTGCCGCCCGCCGATCCGGCCCGCGAGGCCCGGCAGATCGAACGGCTGCGCAGGCTCGCCGAGAGCGCGAAGCTCGACCCCGCGTTCGCCGAGAAGTTCCTCAACTTCATCATCGCCGAGGTGATCAGACACCACGAGCGCATCGCCGAGGACACCAACGGCAACTGAAACCGGTACAACGGTGAGCAAAACGGCGATCCGGGCAAGAGCCGTGTAACGCTCCCCCTCTGTGCGCTGTCGGTCCCATCAGGCAGCATGGCGTGCATGTCCGTACTCACGCGCGATGAAGCGCAGCTCCGAGCACAGTTCCTCGACGTCCACCGCTACACGGTCGAACTGGACCTCACCACCGGGGACGAGACCTTCGGCTCCCGCACGGTGATCCGGTTCACCGCACGGTCCGCCGGGGACACGTTCGTCGAGGTGAAGCCCGCCGAGCTGCGCTCCGTCACGCTCGACGGACAGCCCCTGGACCCGGAGTCGCTGCACGAGGACCGGCTGCCGCTGAAGAACCTCACCGCGGGCGAGCACGAACTGCGCCTCGACGCGGTCATGCGCTACTCGCGCACCGGTGAGGGCATGCACCGCTTCACCGACCCGAGCGACGGCGAGACGTACCTCTACACGCAGTTGTTCATGGACGACGTCCAGCGCATCTTCGCCGCCTTCGACCAGCCCGACCTGAAGGCCGTCTTCGAGATGCGGGTCAAGGCGCCCGAGGGCTGGAGCGTGCTCGCCAACGGCGTCACCGAGCAGCGCGCCGACGGCGTCTGGGAGGCCGCGCCCACCCCGCCGATCTCCACCTACCTGGTCGCCGTCGCGGCCGGCCCCTGGCACTCGGTGCGCACCGAGCACCGCGGGCTGCCCTTCGGCATCCACTGCCGCCGCTCCCTCGCGCCCTACCTGGACGCCGACGCCGAGGAGATCTTCGAGGTCACCCGCGCCTGCTACGACCGCTACCACGAGAAGTTCGAGGAGCCGTACCCCTTCGACTCCTACGACCAGGCGTTCGTCCCCGAGTTCAACGCGGGCGCCATGGAGAACCCGGGCCTGGTCACCTTCCGCGACGAGTTCGTCTACCGCTCCGCCGTCACCGACACCGAGCGCCAGACCCGCGCCATGGTCATCGCGCACGAGATGGCCCACATGTGGTTCGGCGACCTGGTCACCCTCAAGTGGTGGGACGACATCTGGCTGAACGAGTCCTTCGCCGAGTACATGGGCTACCAGACCACGGCCGAGGCCACCCGCTTCACCGACCCCTGGACCGAGTTCGGCGTCACCCGCAAGGCCTGGGGCTACGAGGCCGACCAGCGCCCCACCACCCACCCGGTCGCCCCGGAGAACGTGGACGACACCGCCTCCGCCCTGCTCAACTTCGACGGCATCTCCTACGCCAAGGGCGCCTCCGCGCTGCGCCAGCTGGCCGCCTGGCTCGGCGAGAAGGACTTCCTCGCCGGCATCAACACCCACTTCGCCCGGCACAAGTTCGGCAACGCCACCCTCGCCGACTTCATCGACTCCCTGGCCTCCGCCACCGAACGCGACGTGCGCGCCTGGGCCGACAGCTGGCTGCGCACCACCGGCGTCGACACCCTCACGCCCGTGGTCGAGACCGCCGACGGCGCCTGCACGCTGAGCGTCGACCGCAAGGGCGGCCGCCCGCACCACCTCGTCGCCGGGCTGTACGACCACGATGTCGCCGACGAGGGCCGGCTGGTGCTGCGCGAACGCATCGGCCTCGACGTCCCGCAGGACGCCCCGCGGCCCATCGGCAAGCGCCCCGCGCTGCTCCTGCTCAACGACGAGGACCTCACCTACGCCAAGGTCCGCTTCGACGCCGGGTCCGCCGAGACGCTGCGCACCAGCCTGTCCGGGCTGCCCGACCCGCTCACCCGCGCGATCGTGTGGAACGCCCTGCGGGACGCGGTGCGCGACGGCGAACTGGCGCCCACCGCCTACCTGGAGACCGCCCGCGCCCACCTGCCGCGCGAGACCGACCTGGCCGTCGTGCAGGGCGTGCTCGCCTTCGCCACCGGCCAGATCGCCGACCGGTACCTGCCGGCCGAGGAGCGCCCGGCCGCCCTGGCCACCCTCACCGCCCTCTGCCGCGATCTGCTGCGGCGCACCGAGGACGGCGACCACCCCGGCCTGCGGCTGATCGCCGTGCGCCACCTGATCGGCGTGGCCGCGCACCCGGACACCATCGCCGCCTGGCTCGCCGACGGCACGGTGCCCGGCGGCCCGGAGCTGGACCCCGAGCTGCGCTGGCGCATCCTCGCCCGGCTCGCCGTGCTCGGCGCCACCGACGAGGCCGCCATCGCCGCCGAACTGGCCCACGACCCCAGCGCCACCGGCCAGGAGGGCGCCGCCCGCTGCCGTGCCGCGCTGCCCGACGCGGAGGCCAAGCGCGCCGCCTGGGCCGCGATGTTCACCGGCGACGAGCTGTCCAACTACCTGTTCACGGCCACCGCGCAGGGCTTCTGGCAGCCCGAACAGGCCGAGCTGGTGCGGGAGTACGTGCCGCGCTTCTACGAGGACGCGGTCCCGCTCGCCGCCCGCCGCGGCCCCGCCATCGCGGCCGCCGCCGGCCGCTACTGCTTCCCGGCCCACTTCGTCGACGCCGGGCACCTGCGGCTGGGCGAGGCCTGCCTGGACGGCGCCGACCTCACCCCGGCCCTGCGCCGGGGCATCGCCGACCAGCTGGACGACCTGGCCCGCGCCCTGCGGGTGCGCGAGGGCGGGCAGCGGAAGTAGGCCGCGGGGCGTAGGGCGCGGCTCGTCCTCGGTGACGATGCGGCGCCCCTTCCCCCTCCCTAGGCTCGGTGGACCACAACGATCGACCGAGCCCTGGAGGCCACATCGTGATCGCAGTGACCGGCGCGACCGGAAACGTCGGCCGTGCCCTGGTGGACCGGCTCCTCGCCGCGGGGGAGCCGGTACGGGCGCTCACCCGCGACCCGGAGCGGGCCGCCCTGCCCGAGCGGGCCGAGGTGGTGCGGTTCCGCACGGAGGAGCCCGCCGCGCTGTTCGACGGGGTGACGAAGCTCTTCCTCTACGCCCAGGCCGTAACCCCGCAGTTGCTGGCGGCGGCCCGCGCGCACGGCGTGCGGCACGCCGTCCTGCTGTCCAGCGGCATCATCGCGGACGGCGCCGACGAGACCCACCCGATCCACGTCCTGCACGCCACCGCCGAGCGGCAGATCCGCGAGAGCGGGCTGGGCTGGACGTTCCTGCGGCCCAACGCGTTCGCCACCAACGCCCTCCAGTGGGCGCCGCAGATCCGCGCCGGCGACACCGTGCGGGGCGTCTTCGCGGGCGCGCGGTCCGCGCCGATCCACGAGGACGACATCGCGGCCGTCGCCGAGCGCGTCCTGCTGGACGACGGCCACGAGGGCGCCGTGCACCGCATCACCGGCCCGGCGGCGACGACCAACGCCGACCAGGTCGAGGCGATCGGCGCCGCCGTCGGCCGGGACCTGACCTTCGTGGAGGTCGACCCGGAGCAGGCGGGCCCCGAACTGTTCCCGCACGTGCCCCCGCAGATGCTCGGGCGGCTGCTCGCGACCTTCCGGGAGTCCGTGGGCGTGCCCCCGGAGATCACCTCCACCGTCGAGCGGATCACCGGCACCCCGGCCCGCCCCTTCAGCCGGTGGGCCCAGGACCACGCGAAGGACTTCGGCGCGTAGCGGCGTCCCGCCGCAGCACCGCCCGCCGTACGCCCCCCTCCCGCGGCCCGGTCCGGCGGTTCGCGCCGGTCGGGCGGGGCTCCGGGTCCAGGGCGAACCCGAGCCGTTCGAGGAAGCGTTCGCCGGGCCGCCAGCCGGGCGGGACCGTCGCCGTCACCTCGGCGGCGTCCCCGGCCCGGGACAGCAGGGCCTCGGCCAGGGCGCGGCCGAGGCCCCGCCCGCGCGCCCAGGGGGCCAGCAGGAACAGGCCGACGGCGACGGCGCCCGGCCCCGGGTGGTCGCGCACCGCGTCCACCACGCCCGCGACCACCCCGTCCCGCTCCAGGACCAGCAGCACCTTGTCGTCCGGGTGCGCGCCCTCGGGCAGGGCGTAGAACAGGCTCTGCACGTCACCCGGTGCCGACGGCAGGCCCGTGGCCGCCGTGAACCAGTCCTCGCACTCCTCGAACAACCGCAGCAGCGGCGCCTCGTCCGCGGGGCCCAGCTCGCGCACCAGCACCCGCTCGCCGGGCACGTCGATCATCCACGTGTCCACCATCCGGCCGACGGTAGCGACGCGCGTCCCGGTCCGCATCCCCGTTCCGACAGGTTTTCCCCGTACGGCAGTACCCACTTTCGGGTTCCGCTCGTTGGGCATTCGGGACACACGCCCCTCTTCCCGTACCACCCGGAGTCCACGCGGCGCGCCCCGGCGGCCCCGCGAGCGGAGGCCAGCCCATGCCGATCGAGCCCCTCGCCTCGGGTCCCCACGGCCCCGACGCCCTCCGGCCGCTCCTCGACACCGTGTTGGAGGCGCTCGCGCAGGGCCGGCGGGCCCGCGGCGGCCCGCTGCCCGCGGGCGGCCCCCGGGCCGTCGCCCGCCGGGTCGCCGACGCGCTCGGCGAGGTACTGCCCGAGGAGGGCGACCCGGACGGACTGCGCCTGCTGGTGGCGGCCCTCGCCGAGGGGGCCGCCGACCCCGCCGACCCGCTGTGCGCCGGCCATCTGCACTGCCCGCCGCTCGCCGTGGCCACCGCCGCCGACCTCGCCGTCAGCGCCCTCAACCCCTCCCTGGACTCCTGGGACCAGGCCCCCGGCGCCACCGCCCTGGAAGCCGTCGTCGCCGGGACCCTCGCCCGGACGGCCGGCCTGGCCGACGCGCTGGTCACCACCGGCGGCACCGAGTCCAACCAACTCGCCCTGCTGCTCGCCCGCGAGGCGTACGGCGGCAGCGTCCGCCTCGTCTGCGCCGCGTCCGCCCACCACTCGCTGGCCCGCGGCGCCTGGCTGCTCGGCCTGCCCGACCCGGTCGTCGTCCCGGCGCCCGGCGGCACCCTCGACCCGGCCGCCCTCGACGCCGCCCTCACCGACCTATCCGGCCCCCTGCTGGTCGCGGCCACCGCCGGCACCACCGACGCCGGCCTGATCGACCCGCTGCCCGAGATCGCCGCCCTGTGCGCCGCCCACGGCGCCCGGCTGCACATCGACGCCGCCTACGGGGGCGGGCTGCTCTTCAGCGACCGGCACCGGGCCCGGCTCGCCGGACTCGACGCCGCCCACACCGTCACCCTCGACCTGCACAAACTCGGCTGGCAGCCGGTCGCCGCGGGCCTGCTCGCCGTCGCCGACCCGGGCGAGCTCGCCGTGCTCCACCACCACGCCGACTACCTGAACGCCGACGACGACACCGAGGCCGGCTTCCCCGACCTGCTCGGCCGCTCCCTGCGCACCACCCGCCGCCCCGACATCCTCAAGGTTGCCGTCACCCTCCGGATTCTCGGGCGGCGCGGACTCGGCGCCCTGGTCGACCAGGTCTGCGACCGGGCACACGAGTTCGCCGCGCTGGTGCGCGCCCACCCCGGCTTCGAGCTGTACGACACCCCCGTCGTCAGCACGGTCCTGTTCCGCCCCGCCGACGCCGACGACGCCACCGTCGCCGCCGCCCGCCGGAACCTGCTGCACGAGGGCCGGGCCGTCCTCGGCCGCGCCCGGCTCGACGGCCGCCTCTGGCTCAAGGCCACCCTCCTCAACCCCCACACCCGCCCCGACGACCTGGCCCACCTGTTGAAACTCGTCGAAGGAAGCACCCCCGGATGATCCCCACCACCGCTCCCCGGACCACCCTCGCCCCGCGCCGCGACCCCGACGCCCCCCGCGACCTGGTCGGCATCGGCATCGGCCCCTGCAACCTCTCCCTCGCCGCCCTCGCCCAGCCCCTGCCCGAACTCGACGCCGTCTTCTACGAACAGCGGCCCGGCTTCAGCTGGCACCCCGGCCTGCTCATCGAGGGCTCCACCATCCAGGTGCCCTTCCTCGCCGACCTGGTCACCCTCGCCGACCCCACCAGCCGCTGGAGCTTCCTCAACTACCTCAGAACCCGTGAGCGGCTGTTCCCCTTCTACTTCTCGGAGCGCTTCCACATCCAGCGCGCCGAGTACGACGCCTACTGCCGCTGGGTCGCCGAAAGCCTGCCCGGACTGCGCTTCGGCCACCAGGTGGACTCGGTGCGCTGGAACGCCGGACGGGGCCTGTTCGAGGTCGACTTCACCCAGCTGGACGCCGACGGCGAGGCCGACGCCCTCGGCCGCGCCTACACCCGCAACATCGTCCTCGGCGTCGGCACCGTCCCCCATGTACCCGCGCCCCTCAAGCCCATGGTCGACGCCCCCGGCCTGCCCGTCGTGCACGCCGCCGACTACCTCGACCACCGCGACGCCGTGCTCGCCGCGGGCCACATCACCGTCGTCGGCTCCGGGCAGTCCGGCGCGGAGATCTTCCTCGACCTGCTGCGCCACCGCCCGGTCGGCGAGGAGCGGCTGCACTGGATCGGCCGCAGCGCCGCGTTCGCGCCGATGGAGTACTCCAAGCTCGGCCTGGAACACTTCACCCCCGACTACACGCGCTACTTCCACGCCCTCGCCGAACCGGTGCGCGACCGGCTCGTCACCGACCAGTGGCAGCTGCACAAGGCCGTCGACGCCGGCACCCTCGCCGCCATCCACGACGAGCTGTACCGGCGCACCCTGAACGGCGGCTGGCCCGACGCCGTGCTCACCCCCGGGGTGCGGGTGCGCACCGCGGGCCGGATCGCCAACAGCAAGGTCGAACTCCATCTGGAGCACCTCCAGGAGGGCAGCCGCTCCCGGCTCGCCACCGACGCCGTCGTCCTGGCCACCGGCTACCGCCAGCGACCCCTCGACCGTCTGCTGGCCGCCCTCGACCCGTATCTCCGCCGCGACGACGGCGACCGCCCGCGCATCGACGCGGACTTCCGCCTCGACCTGGACCCCGCGGTGACCGGCTCCGTCTACGTCCAGAACGCCGAACTGCACACCCATGGCGTCGGCGCCCCCGACCTCGGCCTGGCCGCCTGGCGGGGCGCCACCATTCTCAACTCGCTGACCGGAAAGGACCCCTATCCGCTGCCGTCCCGTACGGCTTTCACCACCTTCGGCCTGCGTGAATCGCATTCCGCCGTCCCGCAAGCCCGGCACGCGCCCCAACTCACCCCGCTGGCCGAGGAGGGATAACGCATCGGCCCGCCGGTTTCGAGCCACCCGGAAATTGCTCATAGGAGCGGCCGTCCGCACAATTCAACACTTGTCAATAAGGTTTCACGTAAAGGTTGTTGAGTGGTCATGCGGCCCGGAATCTCTACCGGCGGGTAAGTCATAGGCTCGAACCATGCGCCGAGCAAAGATCGTTTGTACATTGGGGCCCGCCACCGACTCGTACGCCCAGATCAAGGCACTGGTCGAGGCCGGAATGGACGTCGCCCGCTTCAACCTCAGCCACGGCAGTCGCGCCGAACACGAGGAGCGTTACCAGCGCGTGCGCAAGGCTGCCGACGAAACCGGCCGCAGCGTCGGAATCCTCGCCGACCTTCAAGGTCCGAAGATCCGCCTCGGCCGTTTCGACGAGGGCCCGGTACTGCTTGAACGCGGTGACACCTTCACCATCACCGTCGAGGACGGCGTGGCCGGCGACCGCCACGGGTGCGGCACCACCTACGCCGGCCTCGCCGGCGACGTCGCCCCCGGCGAGCGCGTCCTGGTGGACGACGGCCGGGTCTGCCTGGAGGTCACCGAGGTCGACGGCCCCCGGGTGCGCACCCGGGTCGTCGAGGGCGGCATGGTCTCCGACCACAAGGGCCTGAACCTGCCCGGCGTCGCCGTCTCCGTGCCGGCCCTCTCGGAGAAGGACGAGGAGGACCTGCGCTGGGCGCTGCACACCGGCTTCGACATCGTCGCCCTCTCCTTCGTGCGCAGCGGTGACGACGCCCGTGCGGTGCGGCGCATCATGGCCGAGGAGGGCCGCCGCCTCCCGGTGATCGCCAAGATCGAGAAGCCGCAGGCGGTGGCGAACCTGGACGACATCGTGGCCGCGTTCGACGGGCTGATGGTCGCGCGCGGCGACCTCGGCGTGGAGATGCCGCTGGAGCAGGTGCCGATCGTCCAGAAGCGCGCCATCAAGCTCGCCCGGCGCAACGCCAAACCGGTCATCGTCGCCACCCAGATGCTCGACTCCATGGTGGACAACTCCCGCCCGACCCGCGCCGAGGCCTCCGACGTGGCCAACGCGGTCCTCGACGGCACCGACGCGGTGATGCTGTCCGGCGAGACCAGCGTCGGCAAGTACCCGGTCGAGACCGTCCGCACCATGGCGAAGATCGTCACGGCGGCGGAGGAGGACATGCTCGCCAAGGGGCTGCCGCCGCTGACCGAGCGGAACAAGCCCCGCACCCAGGGCGGCGCGGTCGCCCGGGCCGCCGCCGAGATGGGCGACTTCCTCGGCGCCAAGTTCCTCGTGGCCTTCACCCAGTCCGGGGACACCGCCCGCCGGCTGTCCCGCTACCGGCCGCCGATCCCGCTGCTGGCCTTCACCCCCGATCCGGCCACCCGCTCCCAGCTCAGCCTCACCTGGGGCGCCGAGACCTTCCTCGGCCCGCACGTCGACTCCACCGACGCCATGGTCGACCAGGTGGACGAACTGCTGCTGAAGTACGGCCGCTGCGCGAAGGGCGACGTCGTGGTGATCACGGCCGGCTCCCCGCCCGGGGTCTCCGGCTCCACCAACATGGTCCGGGTCCACCACATCGGCGAGGACGACAGCCCGGAGGAATGAGCCGGGCCCGGAACGCGAAAAGGGCCCCTTCCCGAAGGGGCCCGCAGAAATCGGTGATCACCGAACCGGTGACCTTGGAACACAAGGAAAAGTGCCCCGGGTCGGACTCGAACCGACACTGTACGGGTTTTGAATCCGTTGCCTGCTGCCAATTGGGCTACCGGGGCTCGCAGAATCCAAGGTTTCCCCCGACCCTCCGCGCGTCCACCATACCGTAGCTAGGTAGGCTCTTGTCAGCAGTACCCCTGCCCTGAACGAGGAGCCCCCGTGACCGCCGAGTCGCCCCAGCCCGTAGACGCGCCCGACGACGACAAGTCGCACGTGCCTCCGCTGACGACCCGTGTCGTCATCGCCGAGGACGAGGCCCTGATCCGTCTCGACCTCAAGGAGATGCTGGAGGAGGAGGGCTACAGCGTCGTCGGCGAGGCCGGCGACGGCGAGCAGGCCGTCGAGCTGGCCCGCGAGCACCGTCCCGACCTGGTCATCCTCGATGTGAAGATGCCCAAGCTGGACGGCATCTCCGCGGCCGAGAAGATCGCCGAGGAGTCGATCGCGCCGGTCCTGATGCTCACCGCCTTCTCCCAGCGCGACCTGGTCGAGCGGGCCCGGGACGCCGGTGCGATGGCCTACCTGGTCAAGCCCTTCAGCAAGAGCGACGTGGTGCCGGCGATCGAGATGGCCGTCTCCCGCTTCACCGAGCTGAAGCAGCTGGAGCAGGAGGTCGCCGACCTCACCCAGCGCCTGGAGACCCGCAAGCTGGTCGACCGCGCCAAGTCGGTCCTGCAGACCGAGTACGGCCTGACCGAGCCGGCCGCCTTCCGCTGGATCCAGAAGACCTCCATGGACCGCCGCATGTCGATGCAGCAGGTCGCCGAGGCCGTGATCGCGGACAACGAGGAGAAGAAGGCCGCGAAGAAGGACTGAGCGGCCCCGTACGCGACGACGATGCCCGCGCCCCCTTGCCGGGGGCGCGGGCACCGTCGTGCAGCGGCGGTGTCAGTCCTCGCCGAGGTAGGCCTTGCGGACCGACTCGTCGTGCAGCAGCTCCTGCCCGCTGCCCGACAGCACGATCGAGCCGACCTCCATCACATGGCCCTGGTCGGCGAGCGAGAGCGCGGCCTGCGCGTTCTGCTCGACCAGCAGGATCGTGGTGCCCTGGGACTTCAGCTCGGCGATCGTCGCCATGATCTTCTGCATCATGATCGGCGACAGACCCATGGACGGCTCGTCCAGCATCAGCAGCTTGGGACGCGACATCAGCGCCCTGCCCATCGCCAGCATCTGCTGCTCACCGCCCGAGAGGGTGCCCGCGGCCTGCTTGCGCCGCTCGCCCAGGATCGGGAAGAGGTCGTAGGCCCGCTGGATGTCCTGCTCGATGCCGTCCTTGTCCTTGCGCAGGAACGCCCCGAGCTGGAGGTTCTCGGCGATGCTCAGCCGCGGGAAGATGTGCCGGCCCTCGGGGGAGTGGGCGAGCCCGAGGGCGACGATCTTGTGCGCGGGGACGCCGGCGAGCGGCTTGCCGTCGAAGAGGATCTGCCCGCCGACCGGTTTGAGCAGCCCCGACAGGGTGCGCAGGGTGGTCGTCTTGCCGGCGCCGTTGGTGCCGATGAGGGTCACGACCTGGCCGGCCTCGACGCTGAACGAGATGCCCTTGACGGCCTCGATCTTGCCGTAGGCGACCCTGAGGTCCTCGACCTGGAGCAGTGCGGTCACCGGGCCTCTCCCTCCGTGCTGTCGGCGGCTCCGGCCGCCTCGACCTCCGCGGCCTCCGCCGCGCCCGGCTCGCCCTCGAAGGGCTCGCCCAGATAGGCGGCGACGACCCGCTCGTCGGCCTGGACGACGTCGGAGGTGCCCTCGACCAGCTTCTCGCCCTGCACGAGCACGGCGACGCGGTCGCACAGGTTGAAGATGAACCGCATGTCGTGCTCGATGACGAGGACGGCGATGCCCTTGTCCCGGATGGCGAAGACCAGTTCCTCGGTGGTCCGGGTCTCCTGCGGGTTCATGCCGGCCGTCGGCTCGTCCAGGAGCAGCAGCCCCGGCTCGCTGGCCAGGGCCCGCGCGATCTCCAGCTTGCGCTGCTCGCCGTAGGGCAGGTTGCGGGCCAGGTGGTCGCGCTTGCCGGCCAGGCCGACGAAGTCGAGCAGTTCCATCGCCCGCGCCTCGGACTCCCGTTCGGCCTTGCGGAAGCCGGGGCCGCGCAGCAGCGCCGACCACAGCCCCTCCTTGGTCCGCGTGTGGCGGCCCACGAGGACGTTCTCCAGCACGGTCATGTTGGCGAAGAGCCGGATGTTTTGGAAGGTGCGGGCGATGCCCGCCTGCGTCACCAGGTGCGGCTTGGGCGGCAGCACCTTGCCCTGGTAGGCGACCGTGCCCTCGGTGGGGACGTACAGGCCGGTGAGGCAGTTGAAGAAGGTGGTCTTGCCGGCGCCGTTCGGCCCGATCAGGCCGACGATCTCGCCGCTGTTCACCGTGAAGTCCACGGACCGTACGGCGGTCAGGCCGCCGAACCGCATGGTGACGTCACGGGCTTCGAGTACAGGTGTCGTCATGGTTCCTTACGCCCCTGCCTTGGTGACGGTCGCCCCGTCGGACAGCGTCGTCTGTGCCGGTACGTCGAGCTGGCCGGTCTCGTGGAACTCCAGCTTCTGGCGGCGGTTGGCGATGATGCCCTCCGGCCGGAACCGCATGAGCAGGATCAACGCCACGCCGAAGGCGAGCAGTTCGTAGTTCTGCAGGAACTGGAGCTTCTCCGGGACCAGGTACAGGACGCTCGCGCCGAGCAGCGGGCCGCTGACGGTGCCCATGCCGCCGAGGACGACGGCGGCCAGCAGGAAGGCCGAGTTGGGCGGTGCGGCGCCGGCGAACTGGTAGGGCTGCGGGTTGACGCTGTAGTTCACGTGCGCCATCACGGTGCCGGCCAGGCCCGCGAGGGAGGCGCCGAGCGCGAACGCGATCAGCTTGACCCGGAAGCCGTTGATGCCCATGGCGGTCGCGGCGGTCTCGTCCTCGCGGATGGCGATCCAGGAGCGGCCGATGCGGGAGTCGGCGGCGCGGGTGAAGACGAGCACCACGATGGCCGTCACGATCAGCATCAGGAACAGGTAGTTGGCGAACCGGCCCAGGGTGAACCCGGCGATCTGGTGCTGGTCGCCGAGGTGGAACCCGAAGATGCTCAGGTCCGGGATCTGCGTGATGCCGTTGGGTCCGCGGGTGATGTCCGGACCGGAGTCGCCGTCCAGGTTGTTGACGGCGATGCGGAAGATCTCACCGAAGCCGAGGGTGACGATGGCCAGGTAGTCGCCGCGCAGCCGCAGCGTCGGGGCGCCGATGAGCACACCGAAGACCAGTGAGGCGGCCATGCCGGTGAGGGCGGCGGCCCAGAACGGGAAGTGCACCCCGGAGAAGCGGGAGTACTCCGAGCCGGAGACCAGGGCGGCCGCGTAGGCGCCGACGCCGAGGAAGGCGACGTAGCCGAGGTCGAGCAGGCCGGTCAGACCGACCACGATGTTCAGGCCTAGGGCGACCGTGGCGAAGATCAGGATGTTGACGCCGATGTTGGCGTTGTGGTCGTCGCTCTGGGTGAAGGGGAAGATCACGGCGGCGACGAAGGCGAGCGCGGCCGCGAAGCCCTTGTGCCGCGCGGAGAGGGCGGAGTAGCGGTCGACGAGCCCGGCGTGGATGAGACCCCAGGAGGCGAAGACGATCACCAGCAGGAAGCCGATGAAGGTCTCGCTGTCGTCGTCGTTGATGCCGATGCCGTAGGTGAAGACCACCAGCGCGAGGGCGGTCCCGATGGTGATCACGGCGCGCTCGACGAGCCCGGAGCGCGTGCCCGCGCGCGGCTGGTCGGGCTTGGTGAAGTAGCCGCGCGGACCGGTGCCGGGGGCCGGGTGGGGCAGGGCGAGGGCGCCGACGACGGGCAGGGCCGAGGCGGCCATGGCCACCCAGGCGCCGGGGTCGAGGTTGACCAGGCCGCCGAGGTCGACCGCGATGGCGATGCCGGTGAACCAGCAGACGGTGAACGCGGACAGGGAGACCAGGAAGACGGGACTGGTGGCGCCCGCGGGGTTCAGCCGGTCGAGCCCCTTCACCCGCCACAGGCTCAGCCCGTACAGCAGGGTGAGGGCGCCGGCGACCAGGGCGAGGATCTGGAGTCCGGCCGGGTAGCCGTAGATCGTCAGGTTGCCGGGGAAGTCGGGGGTCCAGGTCCAGCTCATGAAGGCGCTGGCGATGGTGCCGACGGCGCCGATCGGGACGAGCAGCCGGGCGGCGGCCGGCGGGAGGGGTATCGGGCCGCGGTCGGCCCGGCTCGGGGTGGTGGTGTCGGTCATGCTGCTCACGCCCTGTCCGCGACGCGTTCGCCGAGCAGGCCCTGTGGCCTGAAGAGGAGTACGAGGATGAGGAGGACGAAGGCCCACACCGCGGCCCAGCCCTGGCCGCCGAGCTGCTGCATGCCGGGGATGTCCGCGATGTAGGCGGTGGCCATGGCCTCGGCGAGACCGAGGACGAGACCGCCGAGCATGGCGCCGTAGATGTTGCCGATGCCGCCGAGGACGGCCGCGGTGAACGCCTTCAGACCGGCGATGAAGCCCATGTCGTAGGAGACCGAGCCGTACTTGAGGCCGTACGCCGTGCCCGCGACCGCCGCGAACAGGCCGCCGATGGCGAAGGCGACGACGATGATGCGGTTGGTGTCGATGCCCATCAGCTGGGCGGTGTCCGGGTCCTGCGCGGTGGCCTGCATGGCGCGGCCGGTGCGCGACAGCCGCACGAAGAAGGCCAGGACCGCCATGCACACGGGGGCGGCGACGATCAGGAAGACGTCGCCGCTCTGGATGGTGATCGAGCCCAGGTGGTAGGGGCCGAAGGGGAGCTGGGGGAAGACCCGGGCGGTCTTGGCGTTCGGGTACAGGTTGAAGACGAGCTGCTGGAGCGCGAGCGAGAGGCCGATGGCCGTGATCAGCGGCGCGAGGCGTGGCGCGCCGCGCAGTGGCCGGTAGGCGAAGCGTTCGGCGCCGACGGCGATGAGGACGGCGACCAGGGCACCGCCGACGAGCATCGCCGGCAGGGCTATCCACATGGATATGCCGTCCGGGAGGGCGAGGTAGACCGTGAGGGCGCCGAAGCCTCCCGTCATGAAGATCTCGCCGTGAGCGAAGTTGATGAGCTGGACGATGCCGTACACCATCGTGTACCCGATGGCGATCAGGCCGTACATCGAGCCGAGGAACAGCCCGTTGGCCAGCTGCTGCGGCAGGGTGTTCACCGCATGGCCTCCATGTGGTGGGGAGAGTCAAGGTGGCGGTAGAGGGCGGGCCGCGCGGTGACGGTGGTCGGTGCCGCGCGGCCCTGGTGCTGCGGTGTGTTCCGGGACTACTTCGGGTTGGCCGTACCGCTCTTGACGGACTTCCACGCGCCGCCCACGACCTGGTAGACGGTCAGCTGCTTGTTCGTGGTGTCGCCGTACTCGTCGAACGAGATCTTGCCGGAGATGCCGTCGAAGCTGTTGTGCTGGACGGCGTCGACGACCTTGGCGCGGGCGTCGTCCGGGATCTTGCCGTCCTTCACGACCTGGCCGACGGCCTTGATGATCGCGGTGGTGGCGTCGTAGGAGTACGAGCCGTACGTGCCGTAGTCGCCCGGGTACTTCTTGGCCTTGTAGGTGGCCACGAAGTCCTTGGCGGCGGGCAGGGTGTCGACGGGGACGCCGATGGAGGTCACCAGGTCGCCCTCGGCGGCCTTGCCGGCGGTCTTGATGTAGGTCGGGGTGAACATGCCGTCGCCGCCGAACAGCGGGATCTTGGCGCCGGCGTCCTTGAGCTGCTTGGTCAGCACCTGGGACTCGTCGTACTGGCCGCCGTAGTAGAGCAGGTCGGCACCGGAGTTCTTGATCTTGGTGACGAGCGTGGAGAAGTCGCGGTCGCCCACGCTGACGTGGTCGGTGCCGATGACCTGGCCGCCCTGCTTGACGAACTGCTCCTTGAAGAGCTTGGAGAGGCCCGCGCCGTAGGTCTGCTTGTCGTCGACGACGAACGCCTTCTTCTTGTGCAGGCCGTTGTAGGCGTAGTCCGCGGCGAACGCGCCCTGGAGGGCGTCGGTGGTCGCGGTGCGGAAGTAGGTCTTGAACGGACGGACCTTCTTGGTCTGCCAGTTCTTGCCCTGGGTCAGCTCCGGGGCGGTGTTGGACGGGGAGATCTCCACCAGGTTGGCGGTGTCCAGCACCTGCTGCATCTGCGTGGCCACACCGGAGTTGAGCGGGCCGACCACACCGAGGACGTCCTTCTCGGCGACCAGCTGGGTGGCGTTCTGCTGGCCGGTGGCGGGGATCGCCTTGTCGTCCAGCGCCTTGACCTTGAAGGTGACGCCCGGGACCGTCTTGTTCTTGTTCGCGTCGTCCACCGCGATCTGGGCGCCGTACTGGATACCGAGGCCCGTCGCGGAGTTCTGACCGGTCAGCGGCGCGTCCACGCCGATGGTGACCGTCACGTTGCCACTGTCGCCGCCCTTGCCGTCATTGTTGCGGGAGCCGCAGGCGGTGAGAGTCAGAGCTCCGGTCGTCAGTACGGAGGTAAGAATCACCAGAGAACGCTGTCGCACAATCGATCCTTTCCGCGGGCATGGGCGGTCCCTTCGAGGGACGGCGAAGTGCCGCGTCGGTACCGAACTCCCGTTGGAGCGGTGACTGGCCGTGACTCTAAGCCCGCTATGGAGACCTGAGCATCGCCGTGCGCGCGCTTGTGACTTTCTTGTTATGACGGGATGGACGGATGAGTTCCGGCGGGGATACTCTCGGCCGGTTTGGCGGAATTTCCGTGAGGTCCACATTTTGAGAATGCGCACTTCCGGTTGGCCGTGGACCAGCGGGCCCGGCACGCCGGGCCCGCGGGGGCCGGGGGCGGCCCGGAAAGATCACCCGGGGGCTCGTCCGGGCGGGGGAGGCAAGGGCGCTTATTGCATGCGTGTTACGCAGTGTTACGAGCAGAAAGAAAGGTGCGCCATACAGGAATTTCGGGTGGCCGGACGCCGACATATCCGCACTGATCCGATGTGCCCACCAGGCCCGGACGATGGAATTCCGTTTCTCCGCCGCACGGGAAGAAAAGGCGGCAAAAAACGAGAAAGGCCCGGTCAGCCCCTTGGCGGGGGCGGACCGGGCCTTTGTCTCGCGGACCGTCAGGCGGAGGTGGGCGCCTGCGCGCCGTCCTGCGGCCGGACGTCGCGCAGCATGCAGGTCAGCCGGGCGCTGCACACCCGGCGGCCCTGCTCGTCGCTGATCACGATCTCGTACGTCGCCGTCGACCGGCCCCGGTGGACGGGCGTGGCCACGCCGGTCACCAGGCCCGAGCGGATGCCGCGGTGGTGGGTGCAGTTGAGGTCGACGCCGACCGCGACCTTGGTGCTGCCGCCGTGCAGCATGGCGCCGACCGAGCCCAGGGTCTCCGCCAGCACCGCCGAGGCGCCGCCGTGCAGCAGGCCGTACGGCTGGGTGTTGCCCTCCACCGGCATGGTCCCGACGACCTTGTCCGCGGCGGCCTCGACGATCTGCACGCCCATCCGCGTGCCGAGGTCCCCGGCCGAGAACAGGGCGGGCAGGTCCACGCCGAGCGCCGCGTACTCGTCTATGACCTCCTGCGGGAATCTCACCTGCTGCTGCTCGCCCATGGGCCGGCTCCGTTCGTCGTACACCTGTCTCTGGCTGAGCGAACGCTCAGTCGGTCGCCGATTGTTCCAGACGGCCTTCCGTGTGCGCCTCCAGGCGTACGATCACCGACTTGCTGGCCGGGGTGTTGCTGGTGTCCGCGGTCGCGTCCAGCGGCACCAGCACGTTCGTCTCCGGGTAGTACGCCGCCGCGCAGCCCCGGGCCGTCGGGTAGAGCACCACCCGGAACCCGGGCGCCCGCCGCTCCACGCCGTCCCGCCACTCGCCGACCAGGTCCACGTACGCGCCCTCGGCGAACCCGAGCGCGCGCGCGTCCTCCGGGTGCACCAGCACCACCCGGCGGCCGCCCTTGATGCCCCGGTAGCGGTCGTCCAGGCCGTAGATCGTGGTGTTGTACTGGTCGTGCGAGCGCAGCGTCTGCAACAGCAGCCGCCCGGCGGGCAGTTCGGGGAACTCCACCGGTGCCGCGGTGAAGTTCGCCTTGCCGGTGGCGGTCGGGAAGCGGCGCTCGTCGCGCGGCGCGTGCGGCAGCGCGAAGCCGCCGGGCCGGGCCACCCGCGCGTTGAAGTCGGCGAACCCGGGGATCACCCGCCCGATCCGGTCGCGGATCGCCGCGTAGTCCTTCTCGAACTCCTCCCACGGCACCACGCTCCGCTCCCCGAGCACCGCGCGCGCCATCCGGCACACGATGGCCGGCTCGGACAGCAGATGGGCGCTCGCGGGCGCCAGTCGGCCGCGCGAGGCGTGCACCATGCCCATCGAGTCCTCGACGGTCACGAACTGCTCGCCGCTCGCCTGCACATCGCGCTCGGTGCGGCCGAGGGTGGGCAGGATCAGCGCCCGCGCGCCGGTGACGGTGTGCGAACGGTTCAGCTTGGTCGACACGTGCACGGTCAGCCGCGCCCGCCGCATCGCCGCCTCGGTCACCTCGGTGTCCGGGGAGGCGGAGACGAAGTTGCCGCCCATGGCGAAGAACACCTTCGCCTCGCCGTCGCGCAGCGCGCGGATCGCCCGTACGACGTCGTACCCGTGCTCCCGGGGCGGCGCGAAGCCGAACTCCGCCTCCAGGGCGTCCAGGAAGCCGGGGGCGGGGCGCTCGAAGATGCCCATGGTGCGGTCGCCCTGCACGTTCGAATGGCCGCGCACCGGGCACACGCCCGCCCCCGGCCGGCCGATGTTGCCGCGCAGCAGCAGGAAGTTGACCACCTCGCGGATGGTCGGCACGGAGTGCTTGTGCTGGGTGAGGCCCATGGCCCAGCAGACGATGGTCCGCCGCGAGGCGAGCACCATCTCCAGCGCCTGCTCGATCTCCGCGCGGCTCAGGCCGGTCGCGGTCAGCGTCTCCTCCCAGTCGGCCGACCGGGCGGCCCGCGCGAACTCCTCGAAGCCATGGGTGTGTTCGCGGACGAACTCCTCGTCGACCGCGCCCTCGGTCTCCAGGATCAGCTTGTTGAGGAGCCGGAAGAGCGCCTGGTCGCCGCCGATGCGGATCTGGAGGAACAGATCGGTGAGCGCGGCGCCCCGGACGAGGCCCTGGGGGGTCTGCGGGTTCTTGAACCGCTCCAGACCCGCCTCGGGCAGCGGGTTGACGCTGACGATCTTCGCGCCGTTCGCCTTGGCCTTCTCCAGCGCGGAGAGCATGCGCGGGTGGTTGGTGCCCGGGTTCTGGCCCGCCACGATGATCAGGTCGGCCTTGTACAGGTCCTCCAGCAGGACGCTGCCCTTGCCGATGCCGATGGTCTCCGACAGCGCCGAGCCCGAGGACTCGTGGCACATGTTCGAGCAGTCCGGCAGGTTGTTCGTGCCCAGCTCGCGCGCGAAGAGCTGGTACAGGAACGCCGCCTCGTTGCTGGTGCGGCCCGAGGTGTAGAAGACCGCCTCGTCCGGGGAGCCGAGCGCGGCGATCTCCTCGGCGATGATGCCGAAGGCGCGCTCCCAGGTGACCGGCTCGTAGTGCGCCGCGCCCTCGGGCAGGTACATGGGGTGGGTGAGCCGCCCCTGCTGGCCCAGCCAGTACCCGCTGCGGGTCGCCAGGTCGGCCACGGGGTGCGCGGCGAAGAACTCCGGGGTGACCCGGCGCTTGGTGGCCTCCTCGGCCACCGCCTTCGCGCCGTTCTCGCAGAACTCCGCGGTGTGCCGGTGGTCCGGCTCCGGCCAGGCGCAGCCCGGGCAGTCGAAGCCGCCCTTCTGGTTCACCCGCAGCAGCGTCAGCGCGGTGCGCCGCACACCCATCTGCTGCTGGGCGATGCGCAGGGTGTGTTTGATGGCCGGCAGCCCCGCCGCCGCGTGCTCCGGCTCCGCGACCTGCGGCGCGTCCTGCACCGGATCGCCCTTGGGCGGCTTCGTCGCCATCGCAACGCTCCCCTTCGACTGCGTGTGCCGTGTACGCAGGGATCCTCCCACGAGGGGGTGACGGCGGGTACGGCTGCCTCGGCCCTCCTTCCGCCCGGCCGTCCCGCCGTGCCGTGACGCCGGTCACCGCGCGCGGGGCCCGCCCGGCGAAGGCGGACGGTCCGGACTGTCGGTGGGGCGTGGCAGGATCGGTGGCGTGGCAGAGAAAGCATCGAAGAAGACCGACCAGACCCCCGGCGGTACCCGTCCCCGGCTGATGCTCATGGACGGGCACTCGCTGGCCTACCGCGCGTTCTTCGCGCTGCCCGCGGAGAACTTCACGACCGCGACGGGCCAGCCGACGAACGCGATCTACGGCTTCGCGTCGATGCTGGCCAACACCCTGCGCGACGAGGCGCCCACCCACTTCGCGGTGGCCTTCGACGTCTCCCGCAAGACCTGGCGCTCGGAGCGCTTCACCGAGTACAAGGCGAACCGCTCCAAGAGCCCGGACGAGTTCAAGGGCCAGGTCGAGCTGATCGGCGAGCTGTTGGACGCGATGAACGCCCCGCGCTTCGCCGTCGAGGGCTTCGAGGCGGACGACGTCATCGCCACCCTCGCCACCCAGGCCGAGGCCGAGGGCTTCGAGGTGCTGATCGTCACCGGCGACCGCGACTCCTTCCAGCTGGTCAGCGAGCACACCACCGTGCTGTACCCGACCAAGGGCGTCTCGGAGCTGACCCGGTTCACCCCCGAGAAGGTCCAGGAGAAGTACGGCCTGACGCCCGCCCAGTACCCGGACTTCGCCGCCCTGCGCGGCGACCCGTCCGACAACCTCCCCGGCATCCCCGGCGTCGGCGAGAAGACCGCCGCCAAGTGGATCAACCAGTTCGGCTCCTTCGCCGAGCTGGTCGAGCGCGTCGACGAGGTCAAGGGCAAGGCGGGCCAGAACCTCCGCGACCACCTGGAGTCGGTCAAGCTCAACCGCGTCCTGACCGAGCTGGAGCGCCAGGTGGAGCTGCCCAGGGCGGTCACCGACCTGGAGCGCCTGCCGTACGACCGCAAGGGCGTCGCGATGGTCCTGGACACCCTGGAGATCCGCAACCCGTCGCTGCGCGAGCGCCTGTTCGCGGTGGACCCCGGCGCCGCCGAGTCCGAGACCACGCCGGTCGCCGCCGAGGGCGTGGAGATCGACGGGAGGGTGCTGCGCACCGGCGAGCTGGCCCCCTGGCTCGGCGAGCACGGCACGCGGCCCCTGGGCGTCGCCACCGTCGACACCTGGGCGCTGGGCACCGGCTCGGTCGCCGAGGTCGCCCTGGCGGCGGCCGGGGGAGCGGCCGCCTGGTTCGACCCCGCCGAGCTGGACGAGGCCGACGAGAACGCGTTCGCGGCCTGGCTGGCGGACGCGGAGCGCCCCAAGGTGTTCCACGACGCCAAGGGCGCCATGCGGGTCTTCGCCGAGCACGGCTGGCGCGTCGAGGGCGTGCGCATGGACACCGCGCTCGCCGCCTACCTGGTCAAGCCGGGCCGCCGCTCCTTCGACCTGGACGCGCTGTCGCTGGAGTACCTGCACCGCGAGCTGGCGCCGGCCGCCGCGGCCGACGGCCAGCTGGCCTTCGGCACCGACGAGGCCGCCGAGGCAGAGGCCCTGATGATCCAGGCCCGCGCCGTGCTGGATCTGGGCGAGGCCTTCGCGAGCCGCCTGGACGAGGTCGGCGCCGCCGACCTGCTGCGCGACATGGAGCTGCCCACCTCCGCGCTGCTCGCCCGCATGGAGCGGCACGGCATCGCCGCCGACCGCGCCCACCTGGAAGCGATGGAGCAGATGTTCGCGGGCGCGGTGCAGCAGGCCGTGAAGGAGGCGCACGCGGCCGCGGGCCACGAGTTCAACCTGGGCTCGCCCAAGCAGCTCCAGGAGGTCCTCTTCGGCGAGCTGGCCCTGCCCAAGACCAAGAAGACCAAGACCGGCTTCACCACGGACGCCGACGCGCTGGCCTGGCTCGCCACCCAGACCGACAACGAGCTGCCGGTGATCATGCTCCGCCACCGCGAGCAGGCCAAGCTCCGCGTCACCGTCGAGGGCCTGATCAAGACCATCGCGGGCGACGGCCGTATCCACACCACCTTCAACCAGACGGTGGCCGCGACCGGCCGGCTGTCCTCCACGGACCCGAACCTCCAGAACATCCCGGTGCGCACCGACGAGGGCCGGGCCATCCGGCGCGGCTTCGTCGTCGGCGAGGGCTTCGAGTCCCTGATGACCGCCGACTACAGCCAGATCGAGCTGCGGGTGATGGCCCACCTCTCCGAGGACGAGGGCCTGATCAGGGCGTTCACCTCCGGTGAGGACCTGCACACCACCGCCGCCTCCCAGGTCTTCGGCGTCCCGCAGTCCGCCGTGGACGCGGAGATGCGCCGCAAGATCAAGGCGATGTCGTACGGCCTGGCGTACGGGCTGTCCGCCTTCGGCCTCTCGCAGCAGCTGAACATCGAGGCGGCCGAGGCCCGCGCCCTGATGGACGCCTACTTCGAGCGGTTCGGCGGCGTCCGCGACTATCTGCGCCGCGCGGTGGACGAGGCCCGGGCCACGGGCTACACGGCGACCCTCTTCGGCCGCCGCCGCTATCTGCCCGACCTCAACAGCGACAACCGCCAGCGCCGCGAGGCCGCCGAGCGCATGGCCCTCAACGCGCCGATCCAGGGCACGGCCGCCGACATCGTCAAGATCGCCATGCTCAAGGTGGACGACGCGCTGCGGGCCGCGGAGCTGAAGTCCCGGATGCTGCTCCAGGTCCACGACGAAATCGTGCTGGAGGTCGCCCCCGGCGAGCGCACCGCCGTCGAGGAGATCGTCCGCCACGAGATGGCCCACGCCGTGGACCTGCGCGCCCCCCTCGACGTCTCGGTCGGCGTGGGCCCGGACTGGGAGTCGGCGGCGCACTAGCCCGCCGCGCACCGGCCTCCGGCGCCGCGGTGCCTCGCGCTGCGGTGAGGGGCCGCACTCCGTGGGAGTGCGGCCCCTCACCGGTACCGGAGGACGCGGCGGCGCCCGGCCGCCGCAACCCGGGATCGCCCATTCCGTGCCCGCACCACAAAGACGGCCCAACCCCCGGCGGGACCGTCACTCACGTGGCCCCCGCCAAAACGCCCCCCGGCCCCCGCAGCCGCAAAACTGCGGGCATGGGTATACGCATGCTTCACCGCCGGACGCCCGAGGCAGTCACCCGGGTCTGGGCGGACACCGCCTCGGCGCAGGCACCGACCGCCTCGCCGGTCCCGGCCCTCGCGGCCGGCGCAAGCACCGCCCGCATCCCGGCCGACCCGGCCACGACCGTCCGCAGGGCCGCCGAGCACGTCCGGCGCGGGCTCACCGACCGGGCCAGGGCGGTCAGGACCGGCCACGCCCCCGACTGGCGCCAGTGGGCCGATCTGGCCCGCGGCTATCTCGCCCTCGCGCTCACCCTGATCCCCCGCACGCGCCCCCGGCCCACCCTCACGGTCTTCGTCGCGTCCCCCGCCGAACGACCGGCCCCCCGCCACCGCGACCCCCGCGATCCCGGCCCGAGCGCCGCCCTCTGAACGACCGGCCCCTCCCGCGCCGTTGTCACCGTCCTGGCGGATCGCCGGGCGCGCCATGGCAACGACAGTTGGCCAACCGGTGAAAATCGGGCATGAACGGGTGCCCGCACAAAGCAAGTTGTCGTAGGGTCGCCTGCGGCGCCGTGCCTGGCGCACGGTCGCACAGCCATCACCACGTGGAAGGCGGCACAGGGGCAACCGGAACACCGGGTCAACCGTCACACCAGGGCGAGACACACAGACGGAAACGGACGCACGACGTCCACGGGAGGGGTTCACTCTATGGCGGCGCATTTCGGCAGGCGGCTCCGCAAGGGAGCGGCGACCACGGCCGTGGCCGCGGCAGCGGTCGCGGCACTCTCCGCTTCCCAGGCTCCGGGAGTGACCGGCGACGACCACGGCAGACAGACGGCGGCCGGCGCCTCCGCCCCCGTACCCGACGCCGCCGGCGACGACGCCACGGGCAACTCGCCCTACTACACGGACCTGCCGCCGCTGAACAGCCCCAAGCCCAGCCCCTCGCCGACCACCGGCACCCCGGTCGTGCAGGGCGAGGCCGAGGCCGGCATACCGGCCACGGTGCTCGACGCGTACAAGAGGGCCGAGGCCGAACTGCGCACCTCCAAGCCCGGCTGCAACCTGCCCTGGCAACTCCTCGCCGCCATCGGCAAGGTGGAGTCCGGCCAGGCCCGCGGCGGCCAGGTCAGCGCCGACGGCACCACGCTGAGCCCGATCCTCGGCCCGGTGCTCGACGGCAACGGCTTCGCGCTCATCAAGGACACCGACCACGGCGAGTACGACGGCAACAGCCGGTACGACCAGGCCGTCGGGCCCATGCAGTTCATCCCGTCCACCTGGGCCTGGGCCGGCCGCGACGGCAACGGCGACGGCAAGAAGGACCCCAACAACATCTACGACGCCGCCCTCGCCGCCGGCCACTACCTGTGCCGCGGCGACCGGGACCTGTCCCGCGAGGCCGACCTGCACGCCGCGATCCTCGGCTACAACGACTCGCAGGACTACCTGAACACCGTCCTGTCGTGGATGGAGTACTACCGCAAGGGCACCTACACCGTGCCCGACGGCAGCGGCGGCCTGCCCGCCCACCGCAGCGACGACGGCACCCCGCACGGCGGCACGTCCCCGAAGCCCTCGAACCCGCACACGCCGGGACGGCAGGACCCGAAGGGCCCCACCGCACCGGCGAGTCCGTCGCCCACGAACCCGGGCGACGGCAAGGACGGCGGCCCGAGCACCGAGCCGCCCACGACGCCCGGCACCCCGCCGGCCACGCCGCCCACCGCCACCGACACCGTGGACCACCTCCGGGACACGGGCACCACCCGGCTCACCGCGATGGCCGGGCACGCCTTCACGGGGGCGATCGGCGCCCGCGCCGAGACCAAGGCCGGCGCGCCGGTGGCGAAGGTCCGCATCCGGTTCACCATCACCGGGGACACCGACACCACCTTCACCGGCGGCGAGAGCGTCGCCACGGTCGCCACCGACGCCCAGGGCGTGGCCAAGGCCCCGGCGCTCCAAGCGGGCGAGAAGACCGGCGACTTCAAGGTCACCGCCACCGTCGTGGGCCGCTCGCTCAAGGGCGTCGACTACCAGGCGACCGTCACCGAGCGCGCCGCCGACGCCCTCACCGCCACCGCCACCGGCGACACACCGCCCACCTGCACCCCGGGCGGCGAGTTCGCGGACCGGATCCAGGTGAAGGCGACCTACAAGGGCGCCGTCGCGGACCAGGTCGCGGCCACCGCCACCCTGGTCACCTCCGCGGCCGACCCCGCCGAGAACACCAAGGGTCCCTACTTCAAGGACGCCGACGGCAAGGCCGTACGCACCCTCACCGGTCTGAAGACCGACGCCAAGGGCCTGCTGACGCTGCCGAAGCTGTACGCCGACGACACCACCGGCACCTTCCTGCTCCGCATCACCACCCCCGGCGGCGGCACCCTCACCGTCCAGCTGAAGGTCGCCGCGGACGACACCGCCACGACGAGCCCGTCCCCGTCCCCGAGCCCGTCCGCCTCCTCCTGACGGACCGGGCCCTTGTGGACCGGCACGGCGCCCTCCCCGCTTCCGGCGGGGAGGGCGCCGTCGTTCGCGCGCGGCCTCCCGTCGCCCGGACGTGACACACCGTCAGCAGTCGTCCCCCCCCCGTCCGCCCGCACTCCCCGAACCGCCGCCGCCGGCGGTCTCCCGGTCAGCGCCTGAGCCGCGCGTTGGTGTGCCGGGTGGGCTCGGCACCCGCCGGGTCCTCGGGCCACGGGTGCTTCGGATAACGGCCGCGCAGCTCCGCCCGTACGCTCTGGTAGCCGTCCCGCCAGAACGACGCCAGGTCGGCCGTCACGGCGGCCGGCCGGCCCGCGGGGGAGAGCAGGTGCACCAGCAGCGGGACGCCCGCCACCGACGGCGTCCGCGCCAGCCCGAACATCTCCTGGAGCTTGACCGCGAGCACCGGCCGTTCCGGGTCCCGGTAGTCGATCCGGATCCTGGACCCGCTCGGCACGGTGATCCGCTCGGGCGCCAGCTCGTCCAGCCGGACCGCCTCCCCGCTCGCCCAGGGCAGCAGCCGCGTCAGCGCCTGCCCGGCGTCGATCCGCGCCAGGTCCGCCCGGCGCCTGGCCCGGCCCAGCTCCGGCTCCAGCCACTCCGCCCAGCGCGCCCGCAGCGCCTCGTCCGAGACGTCCGGCCACGGTTCCCCGAGGCGGGCGCGCAGGAACGCCAGCCGCTGCCGCAGCACCCGCGCGTCCGGCGTCCAGCGCAACAGGCCGAGCCCCTCCTGGCGCAGCCCGTCGAGCAGCGCCGCCCGCACCAGCTCCGGCGCCGCGTCTCGCAGCGGCCGCACGGCCGACTCCACCGCCCCCAGCCGCTCGACACGCCGCGCCACGACGTCGCCCTCGGCCCAGCGCACCTCGTCCCGCTCCACCGACACCGCCCCGGCCGCGGCCCGGGCCACCTCCTCCGGCACGGCGGCCCCCAGCCGCACCCGGGCATGCCCCTTGCCGCCCGGCCGGTCGGCGACGGCCACGACGATCCACGGTGCACCCCGCAGCGCCGAACCCTCCGCCACCTCGGCCCGCGTCCCGGACACCATGAGGTACGACCCGCCGTCCCACTTCGCGATCCGCTCGGGGAAGGCGAGCGCGGCGACCAGCCCGGCGAGGTGCTCGTCACCGGTGCCCGGCCCGGCGCCGAGGGCACCCTCCGGCCGGCCGGCGGACGGCCCGGGCGACTCCGCCGACACCGCCCGCAGCCGCCGCACCTCCGCGGCCCAGCGCCCCGCGTAGGCGTCACCCCCGCGCCGCGCGCGCCGCAACGCGGCGGCGAGATCGTCGCCGTACTCCCGCGGCACCTCCTCCGACAGCAGCGCGACCACCTCGGCCCCCGCGCCCGCGGTGTCGAGCAGGGCCCGCCCCAGCCGGGGGTGGACGCCGAGGCGGGACAGCCGCACCCCGCGGTCGACGGCCCGGCCCGCAGAGTCCACCGCGCCCACCGCCGCCAGCGCGGAGCGCGCCGCCGCCATCGCGCCGGGCGGCGGCGGATCAAGCAGCGCGAGGCCCGAGGCGTCCGGGTCGCCCCAGCAGGCCGTCTGGAGGGCGAAGGCGGTCAGATCGGCCACCTTGATCTCCGGCGCCGGAAACGCCGGCAGACGGCCGTCCTCGGCCTCCGCCCAGCACCGGTACACCGTCCCCGGCGCCTCACGCCCGGCCCGGCCCGCCCGCTGCCGCCCGGCCGCCCGCGAGGCCCGCACCGTCGTCAGCCCGCCGATCCCGCGCGCATGGTCCACCCGCGGCTCCCGGGCGAGCCCCGAGTCCACCACCACCCGCACCCCGGGCACCGTCAGCGAGGACTCCGCGACCGACGTCGCCAGCACCACCCGGCGCCGCGCCCCGGGCGCCAGCACCGCCTCCTGCACGGCCGCCGGTGCCCGCCCGTGCACCTGGAGGACGTCCACCGCGCCCAGCTCCCCCAGCTGTCCGGCCACCCGCGCGATCTCGCCGACCCCCGGCAGGAAACACAGCACGTCACCGTCCCGCTCGGCCAGCGCCCGCCGCACCACCGACGCCACGTGCGCCAGCAGCGCCGGGTCCACCCGCATCCCGTGCGGCGGCCGCACGGGGCGCACGGGCGGCGCCCACACCACCTCCACGGGATGGCTCACGCCGGTCGCCTCCACCACCGGCGCCCCGCCCAGCAGCCGCGCCCACCCCTCGGCGTCCGTGGTCGCCGACGCCGCCACCAGCCGCAGCTCCGGCCGCAGGGTCTGCCGCACGTCCCACAGGAAGGCCGCCGCCGTGTCGGCGTCCAGATGCCGTTCGTGGCACTCGTCGAGCACCACGACGTCGGCCCCGGCCAGTTCCTGGTCGCGCTGGAGCCGCTGCAACAGCACGCCGGTGGTCACGACCTCCACCCGGGTGCGGCGGCCCACGGCCCGCTCGCCGCGCACCGTGAAGCCCACGCTCTCGCCGGGCCGCTCGCCCAGCAGCCACGCCATCCGCCGGGCCGCCGCGCGCGCCGCGATCCGCCGCGGCTCGGCCACCACGACCCGCCGCGCGGGACCGTCCCCGACCAGCCCCGCCAGCACCAGCGGCACCAGTGTCGTCTTGCCGGTGCCGGGCGGCGCCACCAGGACGGCGGTGCCGCCGTCCGCGAGCGCGTCGGTCAGGGCGGGCAGGGCGGAGCGCACGGGCAGCGCGTCCAGGGCGTCGTCACGGATCACGCCCCCCAGTGTCGTACGGCGGCCGAGAGGCCCCGCACGCCCGGTGGGCTGCCCGCTCCGGTCAGTCCCGCTCGCACACGAAGATGGCCGTGCCCGGGATCAGGCCGCCCCGCAGCGGGGACCAGCCGCCCCACTCGGAGCTGTTCCAGGCCGGCCACTCCGGCTCGACCAGGTCCACCAGGCGCAGACCCGAGGCCACGATGTCCCGCACCCGGTCGCCGAGCGTCCGGTGGTGCTCCACGTAGACCGCCCGGCCCTCCTCGTCCTGCTCCACGTAGGGCGTGCGGTCGAAGTAGGAGGCGGACACCGACAGGCCCTCGGGACCCGGCTCGTCCGGGAACGCCCAGCGGATCGGGTGGGTCACCGAGAAGACGAACCGCCCGCCCGGCCGCAGCACCCGCCGCACCTCGCGCAGCACCAGGCGCGGGTCCGCGACGAACGGCAGCGCGCCGTACGCCGAGCACGCCAGGTCGAAGGAGCCGTCCGCGAAGGGCAGCGCGCCCGCGTCCGCGCACACCAGCGGGAACGAACCGCCGATGCGCAGCGCGTGCTGGAGCTGGCGGTGCGAGAGGTCCAGGGCCACCGGGCGCGCCCCCTGGGCGGCCAGCCAGCGCGCGCACTGGGCCGCGCCGGCGCCGATCTCCAGGACGTCCCTGCCCTTCAGGTCCTCCGGCGGGCCGAGCAGCTCGGCCTCCACCTCGTCCAGCCCCTCCGGGCCCCACACGAACCGGTCGTCGCCGAGGAACGTGCCGTGCTCGACCTGGTACTCGTCCGCGTTGCGGTCCCACCAGCCGCGGTTGGCCCGGCTGCTCTCCGCGACCCCGGCGTCACGGCGGGTGGCTTCGGGCTCGAACCCCTCGGGCTCGGGCCGTTCCGGCTCTTGGATGATCGGCTCCCTCGTCGTAATCTTCCGTCCGATCCACCGGACGGCGGTAGGCCGGAGAAGGGGTCGCACGGCCCCGTCACGCGGTCCTGGGGGACATTCTTGCGCCGGGTATGCGGCCGTCTGTCCCGGGTGTCCGCCTTCGCGCATTGACCCTGTCCGGCTGCCCCCGTATGCTACAAGTTGCGCTGCGGGCCTGCGCACCTCAGACGTAGCAGGCTGCGCTCGCATCTGTATGTATGTCCCCTCGGTTGTCGAGGCGCCACTGGTCACCCGGTGTCCTTTTGGTTGGCGCTTCCTTGGCTGTCCGGCTTCTGCAGAGCGAAACGGGCTCCCGGCGTAAGCAGTACCTACGACTTCAATGTCCGTACCGGAGCCCTTTCCCACATGACGAGCAGCACCGAGACCACCGCCACCACCCCGCAGGTAGCGGTCAACGACATCGGTAACGAGGAAGCCTTCCTCGCAGCGATCGACGAGACGATCAAGTACTTCAACGACGGCGACATCGTCGACGGCGTCATCGTGAAGGTCGACCGGGACGAGGTCCTGCTCGACATCGGTTACAAGACCGAAGGTGTCATCCCGAGCCGCGAGCTCTCGATCAAGCACGACGTCGACCCGAACGAGGTCGTCGCCGTCGGCGACGAGATCGAGGCCCTTGTCCTCCAGAAGGAGGACAAGGAAGGCCGCCTGATCCTCTCGAAGAAGCGCGCCCAGTACGAGCGTGCCTGGGGCACCATCGAGAAGATCAAGGAAGAGGACGGCATCGTCACCGGTACCGTCATCGAGGTCGTCAAGGGTGGTCTCATCCTCGACATCGGCCTCCGCGGCTTCCTCCCGGCCTCCCTGGTCGAGATGCGCCGCGTCCGCGACCTCCAGCCGTACGTCGGCAAGGAGCTCGAGGCGAAGATCATCGAGCTGGACAAGAACCGCAACAACGTGGTCCTGTCCCGCCGTGCCTGGCTGGAGCAGACCCAGTCCGAGGTCCGCCAGACGTTCCTCACGACCCTCCAGAAGGGTCAGGTCCGCTCCGGTGTGGTCTCCTCGATCGTCAACTTCGGTGCCTTCGTGGACCTGGGTGGCGTCGACGGTCTGGTCCACGTCTCCGAGCTGTCCTGGAAGCACATCGACCACCCGTCCGAGGTCGTCGAGGTCGGCCAGGAGGTCACCGTCGAGGTCCTCGACGTCGACATGGACCGCGAGCGTGTCTCCCTGTCGCTGAAGGCGACCCAGGAAGACCCGTGGCAGCAGTTCGCCCGCACCCACCAGATCGGCCAGGTCGTGCCCGGCAAGGTCACGAAGCTGGTTCCGTTCGGTGCGTTCGTCCGCGTGGACGAGGGCATCGAGGGTCTGGTCCACATCTCCGAGCTGGCCGAGCGCCACGTGGAGATCCCGGAGCAGGTCGTCCAGGTCAACGACGAGATCTTCGTCAAGGTCATCGACATCGACCTCGAGCGTCGTCGCATCAGCCTCTCGCTGAAGCAGGCCAACGAGTCCTTCGGCGCCGACCCGTCGGCCGTCGAGTTCGACCCGACCCTGTACGGCATGGCCGCGTCCTACGACGACCAGGGCAACTACATCTACCCCGAGGGCTTTGACCCCGAGACCAACGACTGGCTCGAGGGCTACGAGAAGCAGCGCGAGGAGTGGGAGCGCCAGTACGCCGAGGCGCAGTCCCGCTTCGAGCAGCACCAGCAGCAGGTCATCAAGTCCCGCGAGGCCGACGCCGCTGCCGCGGCCGAGGGCGGCGAGGTTGCGGCTCCGGTCGCGACCGGTGGCGGCTCGTACTCCTCCGAGGGTGCGGACAACTCCGGCGCCCTGGCGTCGGACGAGGCGCTGGCCGCGCTGCGCGAGAAGCTCGCCGGCGGCCAGAGCTGATCTCAGGCCGCTGAGGCTTGACAGGTAGCTGCTGAGGGGCTCCACCTTTCGAGGTGGGGCCCCTCAGGGTTTTCCCGGGCGGTCCGCCGTGGGTCGCCGCCCGGTTCCCCGTGCCCCTCAGCCGGTCACCTGGATGTTGGTCAGGCCCTTGCCGTCCGTCACCGTGTTCGAGCTGTAGACCGTCGTCCGGCAGTCGGCGCCGTAGTTGGTGACGTCGATGGCCAGCCGGGTGGATCCCGTGGCCCCCGTCAGGGTCGACCTGTTGCCCTTGAAGACCGTGCCGCAGCCCCAGCCGGGCTGCTGGCTGTGGGTCTGGTAGCCGTCGTTGCTGGTGCGGGTGCCGGTGTTGTCCTGGACCAGGACGTCGTTGCCCTTCACGTCGACCCAGGAGTCGTCGTAGTTGGCGCCGGTCAGGCCGCTGCCGTCGAAGGTGTTCCCGATGATCCGGGTACCGGTCGTGCCCTCCTTGACGTCGACGTTCTCGCCGCCCACGTCCGGGCCGATGGTGTTGTCCAGGATCTGGATGCGGTCGCTCTTGTCGGACAGGGTGTTGGCGGTGCCGACGTACACGCCCTCGCCCATGCCGTCGCCGTCGTTCCCGGTGTCGTAGATCCGCGAGTTCCTGATCACGCCGTCCGTGCTGGAGTTGCGGAAGTGCACCCCCTCCATCGCCGGCCCGTGCACCGTGACGCCGTCCACGGTCACGCCCGTGGAGGCGTCGATCACGATGCCCTTCTGGCCGCCGGCCACCGTGAGCCCGCTGACCGTCCAGTAGGAGGCGCCGTTCAGATGGAGGCCGTAGCCGCCGCCGGCGGTGAGCACGGCCTCGGCGGAGCCGGTGAGGGTGATGCGGGCGGACGCGGTGGCCGGCGTGGTCGCGTTGAAGTTCCCGCTGTAGGTGCCGTCGGCGAGATGGATCGTGTCGCCGGGCCGCGCGTTCGCGAGGGCGGTCTTCAGCTGGGCCGCGGTCGTCACCTCGACGGTGGAGGCGGCGACGGCCGGACTCGGCGCGGCGAGGAGCAGACCGCCGGTGACGGCGGCCGCGCCGAGCAGGGCGGTGAGCGGCGTGCGTGGACGCATGGGGGCTGCCTTCCTGGCGTACGGGCGCTTGGTCTCATACTTCGGGGGCGGCGCGAATCTCATACATGAACCACGGCCGTCATCGTGAACGACGGTCTCCGTGAAGGTACGGACCAGGTGACGGGGCGTCAAGGTGCCCCGAGAGCGACCGCCGATCCACGGCGTGTCGCGGGAATGGTCCCGTGCCGGGGCACGTTGTAGGAGTGGAACAGGAGGAGGAGCGGTCACAGTGCTTGATCCGCAGGGTTTGTACGCATGGGAGCCGAAGGGCCTCGCCGTGGTCGACATGGCGCTCGCCCAGGAATCGGCCGGCCTTGTCATGCTCTACCACTTCGACGGATACATCGACGCGGGCGAGACCGGTGACCAGATCGTCGACCGGCTGCTCGACTCACTGCCCCACCAGGTCGTGGCGCGCTTCGACCACGACCGCCTCGTGGACTACCGGGCCCGCCGGCCCCTGCTCACCTTCAAACGCGACCGCTGGACCGACTACGAGACCCCGGCCATAGAGGTCCACATCGTCCAGGACGCCACCGGCGCCCCCTTCCTGCTGCTGTCCGGGCCCGAGCCGGACGTGGAGTGGGAGCGTTTCTCGACGGCCGTACGGCAGATCGCCGACCGGCTCGGCGTGCGCCTGGCCGTGAACTTCAGCGGCCTGCCCATGGGCGTGCCGCACACCCGCCCCGTGGGCCTGACCCCGCACGGCAACCGCGCGGACCTCGTCCCCGGCCACCGCAGCCCCTTCGAGGAGGCCCAGGTGCCCGGCAGCGTGGAGCAGCTGGTGGAGTACCGCCTCATGCAGGCGGGGCACGACGTGCTGGGAGTCGCCGCACACGTGCCGCACTACGTCGCCCGCTCCCCGTACCCGGACGCCGCCCTGACCGTCCTGGAGGCGATCACCGCGGCCACCGGACTGGTCCTGCCCGGCATCGCGCACTCCCTGCGCACCGAGGCCCGCCGCACCCAGACCGAGATCGACCGCCAGATCCAGGAGGGCGACGAGGAACTGACCTCGCTCGTCCAGGGACTTGAGCACCAGTACGACGCGGCGGCCGGCGCCGAGACCCGGGGCAACATGCTCGCCGAGCCGGTGGAGATCCCCTCCGCGGACGAAATCGGGCGCGAGTTCGAGCGGTTCCTGGCGGAGCGGGAGGGCGAGGCCTGACCACCGGCCGGCCCTGCCGCCGTCCGTGGCAGGGCCTAAGCTTCCGCTCATGCTGAAAGTTGGCCTGACCGGCGGCATCGGTGCCGGCAAGAGCGAGGTGTCGCGGCTGCTCGTGGAGCACGGCGCCGTGCTGATCGACGCGGACCGCATCGCCCGCGAGGTCGTCGCGCCCGGCACACCCGGTCTGCGGGCCGTGGTCGAGGCCTTCGGCACGGACGTCCTCGCCCCGGACGGAAGCCTCGACCGGCCCCGGCTCGGCTCGATCGTCTTCGCCGACCCGGACAAGCTCGCCGTCCTCAACTCGATCGTGCACCCCCTGGTCGGCGCCCGCTCCCGTGAGCTGGAGGAGGCCGCGGCCCCGGACGCCGTGGTGATCCACGACGTGCCCCTGCTGACCGAGAACGGCCTCGCGCCGCTCTACGACCTGGTGGTCGTCGTGGACGCGCGCCCCGAGACCCAGCTCGACCGGCTGACACGGCTGCGGGGGATGACCGAGGAGGACGCCCGCGCCCGGATGGCCGCGCAGGCCACCCGCGAGCAGCGGCGCGCGATCGCCGACGTCGTGATCGACAACGACGTGCCGTTGGACGCGCTGCGCGAGAGCGTCGACGCGGTCTGGGACGACCTGGTGCGCCGCGCCCGTGGCACCCGCGCCGCGGACGGGGCCACGGAATAGCGGTCCGCGCGGGGGCGTTGAACTCCCGGAACAAGGGAAGGACTCTGCCGTGCCCGAGACCAGCGGTTCGCCCGGACCCACTCCGGAGACCCATGTCATCGACTTCCGCGCCGCCGAGCAGTTGCTCAGCGCGCGGGACCCCCGGGGTGCGGTGAAGCTGCTCGACGGGGTCATCGCCGCGCACCCCGAGAACACCGCGGCCCGCCTGCTGCGCGCGCGTGCCTTCTTCGCCGCCGCGCAACTGCGCCCCGCGGAGCTGGAGTTCACCATCGTGCTGGAACGGGAGCCGGACAACGCGTTCGCGCACTTCGCGCTCGCCCGCACCTATGAACGCCAGGGCCGTCCCGACCAGGCCAAACGTCACTTCCGGCTGGCGGCGGCGCTCGACCCCAACCCGGAGTACCTGAAGGCGGCGCGCTTCGACGGCTGACGGACCGGGGCTCCCGTCAGGGGTGCCCGTGTCCGTGCCGGCGCGGGCGCCAGTGGCGCGACGGCGGCCGGGGGTACGGCTGCCCGACGCGCGGCGGCTGGTACGGCGGCACATCGCGGCCCGGCTGGTAGTGCGGGCCCTGCCGGATGTGCCGGACGATCACCGCCATGTCGACGACGATCACCAGCAGCAGCACCCCGCAGGCCGCCGCCCAGCCGGGTAGCCCGACCAGCGCGAACAGCGCCGTGCCGAAGACCGCCCAGACCAGCCCCCACACGCTCAGCCACAGCCGCGCCCGCAGCGCACTGCGCGCGGTCGCCGGTTCACTGCCCGTACGCATGGGAACTCACCACTCCTCCTTGCAACGTACTCTTCGGCGACCGGGCGCACCAACGGCGTCCGCCGGACGCCGGCCGAGAGCGTCGCGGAGTTCCCGCTCGGCGACACTTAGCTCGAACGAGTGAACTACGGTCGAACGGGAACGGGCGGTCGGAGGCGGGCCGTTGTCCGGGCATGACGGTCGAGATGCGTGAGGGATACGAGGGCACGGGAAGCGGCGCGATCACCCCGGACGGCTGCGCGGTGGAGGTCTACTCGCGGCTGCCCGCGGGGCCGGAGCCGGACATCATCGCCGCGGCGGTACCGGCCGGGGCACACATCCTGGAACTGGGCAGCGGGGTGGGCCGGATGACCCATCCGCTGCTGGAGCGGGGGTTCACGGTCACCGCGGTGGACGAGTCCGCGGAGATGCTGGCCCGGATCCACGGGGCGCGCACGATATGCCGCCCCATCGAGGAACTGGACCTGGGGGACGAGAAGTTCGACGTGGTGCTGCTCGCGTCGTTCCTGGTCCACGCCGGTGACGAGGCGGTGCGCCAGGGACTGCTGCGCACCTGCGCCCGCCATGTGGCCGAGGGGGGCAGCGTCCTCATCCAGCGGGAGGGCGAGGGCTACCACACCGATGTGCCGAGAGAGCGGGTCGACCCCGGCGGCTTCACGGTCCGGATCGCCTCGGTGCGGCCCGTGGGGGACGGGGTCAACTCCGTCCACGTCGAGTACATGTTCCCGGACGGCACCTGGACCCAGACCTTCCTCGCCCGGCCCCTGACCAAGGAGCAGTTCGAAGCGGCGCTCGCGGAGGCGGGACTGGAGGTGGACGAGTATCTGACCCCGGACGGGACATGGGTACGGGCCGTGCCGGTGGCGTAGGCGCACGGTGACGGCGGCCGGCCCGGCGGAGGTCCGTCCGCCGGGGCACCGGTCGGCGTTTCGGCGGCGCCGCCCGTCACCGGCCCTTGGGCCGCCCGCCAGGACCGGCGAAGCCGGCGGCGGGGCCGGAGGCGGGGCCCGGGGCGGCGAGGCCGCGCAGGCGCTCCATCTCCCGGCGGTCCCGCTTGGTGGGGCGGCCGGCGCCCCGGTCGCGCAGGCCGGCGGGGGCGACGGCCTCGCGGGGCGGGGGCGGAGGGGAGTTGTCGATGTAGCACTGCACGGCCACGGGCGCGCCGACCCGCTTGCGGATGAGGCGCTTGACGATCACCACCCGCTCCCGTCCCTCGTGCCGCAGCCGCACCTCGTCGCCCACCCGGACGGAGTACGCCGGCTTCACCCGCTCACCGTTCACATGCACATGCCCACCACGGCAGGCGGCGGCGCCGAGGGAACGCGTCTTGATCAGCCGCACGGCCCAGATCCAGCTGTCGATCCGGACCGTCTCGCCGTTGCCCGGCCCCGCGGCCTCGGCGGCGGCCACCTTGGGGTCGAGCGGTTGGCCGGCACGGGCACCGGAGTCCTCGGCGGGCCGGTCGGGGCCCGTCCCGGCGGGCCCGCCGGTGCCAGGGTTCACGTTCTCGTCCGTGTCCTCGGAAGCCATGTTCCGACCCTAACGCCCCGGGCCGGATGAGCCGGACCCGTTTTCCCGGGGGCGGCCCGGGGCCCGGACGGGAGCCGTCGGGAGAAGAGAGAGAAGGAAGGAGGAGAGGCATCACCGAAGATCATGGACATGGGTCGCGGTGCCCTGGGCATACGGTGGCCGTATGGACGACAGCGGTGCCCTCGCCCGGCTGGACCGGCGCCTCACGGGCTGCCGGGCCTGCCCCCGGCTGGTGGAGTGGCGCGAGGAGGTCGCGCGCACCAAACGAGCCGCGTTCGCCGACTGGACGTACTGGGGCCGGCCGGTGCCCGGCTTCGGTCCCGCGGACGCCCGGCTGCTGATCATCGGTCTGGCCCCGGCGGCGCACGGCGGCAACCGCACCGGGCGCATGTTCACCGGCGACCGCTCCGGGGACGTGCTCTACCAGGCGCTGTACGACGTGGGCCTCGCCAACCGCCCCACCTCGGTCAGCGCCGACGACGGACTGGAGCTGTACGGAGTCCGGGTCACCGCGCCCGTGCACTGCGCGCCGCCCGCGAACAAGCCGACCCCCGGCGAGCGCGACACCTGCCGGTCCTGGCTGGTCCAGGAGCTGCATCTGCTGCGCCCGACGGTGCGGGCCGCGGTGGTCCTCGGCGCCTTCGGCTGGCAGGCGGCGCTGCCCGCGTTCGCCGAGGCGGGCTGGACCGTCCCCCGGCCCCGCCCGGCCTTCGCGCACGGCACCCGGGTCACGCTCGACGGCCTGGACCTCTTCGGCTGCTTCCACGTCAGCCAGCGCAACACCTTCACCGGCCGGCTGACCCCAGCGATGCTGCGCGAGGTGCTGCGCACGGCCGCGCAGACGGCGGGACTGCCGGTGTCCTGAAGCCCGGGGCCCCGGCCCGGCCGCGGTGCCCGGCGCGGGCAAGCCCCGGAGAGGGGCGAACCCGCCGTCGCGGAAGGCACGTTCAGGGCTGCCACACGTACCGCACGTCCGGCTCCCGCTCCTCGTTGCCGTGGCCGTCCGTGGTCTCGACGGCGACGAAGCCGTGGCGTTCGTAGAAGCGCCGGGCGGGTCCGTTGACCTGGAAGGTCCACAGGCTCAGCCGGTCCGGGCAGCGCTCCTTGGCCACCGCCATGAACCGGTCGCCGAGCCCCCGCCCCCGCCACCGCGGGTCCAGGTACAGCTGGGACAGCAGTTCCCCGTCGAGCACCATCACCCCGACGATCCGCTCCTCGTCCGCCTCCGCCACCCAGGTCTCGCGCAGCGGCACGACGACGTCCCGGAAGTAGTCGTGGACCTCCTCGTCGGTGCGCGGCCGTACGACCGTGGGCAGCGCGGCGCCGAACGACCGCAGCCACACATCGGAGGCGGCCCGGGCGTCCGCCGCCACGGCCCGCCGCAGGACGACCCCGGTCACCGCTGTTCCCCGGTGTCCGCCGGACCGTCGGGCACCACCGCGGTCGCCGTGATCTCCACCAGCTGTCCGGTGTACCCGAGGCAGGCGACACCGAGCAGGGTGGACGAGTGCGGGCCCTTGCTCAGCCCGGAGTCCTCCACGACCCGCCAGACCGCCGACAGGGTCGCGGGCTCATCGCCCACGACGTACACCTCCGTCCGGAGAACGTGCGCCAAGTCGCTGCCCACGGCGAGCAGTTGCGCGCTCAGGTTGGCGATCACCTGCTCGGCCTGGCGCACGGGATCGCCGGGTCCGACGAGCTCGCCCCGCTCGTCGAGCGGTACGGACCCGGCGAGGAACGCCAGTCGGGTGCCCGCCTCGACCACGGAGGCGTGGGAGTAGGTGGGCGGCGGGAAGAGGGTGGGAACGGTGACGCGCTGGATCACGGATCTGCTCCTGGGACGGTCAGCGGACAACCTCCCGATCATCGGCCCCCGTCGGGCGCGCGCGCATCCCAATTTCCCGGCGCGGGGGCGGACACCGGGGTAATCCGCGCGCGGACCCGGCCCTCCATGGCGCAGGCTGGCCCCATGCCACGTCTCTGCGACCCCGACTTCCTCTCCGCCACCGCCGACCGGCTCGCCGCCCTGCCCACCGTCCGCGCCGTCGCCCTCGGCGGCTCCCGGGCCGAGGGCACCCACCGCCCCGACAGCGACTGGGACCTGGCCGTCTACTACCGGGGCCCCTTCGACCCGGCCGACCTGCGCGCCGTCGGCTGGCAGGGCGAGGTCTGCGGAGTCGGCGACTGGGGCGGCGGCGTCTTCAACGGCGGGGCCTGGCTGACCATCGACGGACGCCGGGTCGATGTGCACTACCGCGACCTGGACGTGGTCGAGCACGAACTGGCCGAGGCGGAGCAGGGACGGTTCCGGGTGGAACCGCTGCTGTTCCACCTCGCCGGCATCCCCACCTATCTGATCGTGGCCGAACTGGCCGTCAACCGGGTGCTGCGCGGCGAACTGCCCCGCCCCGCCGGCTACCCGGACAAGCTGCGCCGGGGCGCCGCCGACCGCTGGCACGGCACCGCCCGCGCCACCCTCGGCTACGCCAAGGCGAACCACGCGCCCAAGGGGCGCCTCACCGAGACCGCGGGCGCCGTCGCCACCGCCGCGACCCAGGCGGCCCACGCCGTCCTCGCCGCCCGCGGGGAGTGGGTGACCAACGAGAAACGGCTGCTGGAACGGGCCGGACTGCGGGTGTTCGACACGCTGCTGAGCGAGCTGAGCCCCGCTCCCGACGCCCTGGTCAGCGCCGTCGCCAGAGCGGAGGAGATCGTCGCGGCGGCACTGCCACCGGCGCCGTGACCGCGGCCGGGTGAGAAAACCCCGCGCACGGCGATGAGTTCCGGGCCCGGCGCCGGTCAGCACTCTCGACCGACCGTCGGACAGGAGGGCCCATGTCGCTTCCGGAGATCGTCTCGCGCGAGCAATGGCGCATCGCGCGCGAGGAGTTACGGCACAGGGAGGAAGCGGTCAGACAGGCGCGCCGGGCGCTCGGTGCCGAGCGGCGCCGGCTGCCCATGGTCGAGGTCGACCCCGAGTACCTCTTCGAGGGCGGCGACGGCAAGGCGACCCTGCTCGACCTCTTCGAAGGACGCTCCCAGCTGGTCGTCCACCACTTCATGTTCGCCCCCGAGTGGGAGACCGGCTGCCCCTGCTGCGCCGCCTTCCTCGACCAGGTCGGCCACCTCGCGCACCTGCGCGCCCGGAACACCTCGTTCGCCGCCGTCTCCCGGGCCCCGTTCACCCGCATCCTGCCGTTCAAGGCGCGCATGGGCTGGGCGGTGCCCTGGTACTCCTCGGCGCCCGGCGACTTCAACACCGACTTCGGGGCGACCGTGCGCGACGGCGGCGAGCTGGTCGAGCGGCCGGGCCTGAGCTGCTTCCTGCGCGAGCACGACCGGGTGTTCCACACCTACTCGGTCAACGACGCGGAGCTGGACGAACTGGGCAGCACCACCGCCCTCCTCGACCTGACCGCCCTCGGCCGGGACCCCGCCGGAAGCGAGGAACTGCGCCTCCACGACGAGTACGACTTCTGACCCGGAAGATGCGGTTTCCTTTCGGAATGTGACCGGACCATCGCGATCCGCGCCGAATCCGTGCCGGACATGTCTCAGTCCGGTCACCGGCCGAGGCGTTCACCTCCCGCCGGGCGTTCTCTCCTTCAGAACGACGAAGGACCACACAGGACGACGCTCTTGCGGAGGTGCGCGATGGTGAACGCACGAACGGTGCTCGGACGCTTCCCGGCCGGCGGCCCGCGCGGATCGCGGCCCGCCGAGGAGTTCGCGCACGCGCGACGCCTGGAGGGCCGGCCCGCCGAGGTCGTCATGGACCTGGCGACGGACACCTTCCTGGTGATCGTGCGGGGGAGCGAAGCGGCCGTCAGGCGGTGATCGTCCGCGACCACTCCGGAGTCGTCCCCGTCGCCCGGCACAGCGCCAGGTAGAGCGGGATCGGCGGGGTGTACGGCACCGTGCCCCGCGGCCGGTGGATCAGCCGCGCGGCGCCCCCGACCAGCGCGCCCGGGGCGTACTCGGCGGGCGCCGGCCAGGGCAGCGCGTAGTCGGAGTCCGACGGCACGATCCACCACCAGCGCGCCCCGTCGGCGTACACACACCCCAGCCGCGGCAGCCGCGCCACGACCGGCGGCCCGAGGCGATCGGGCACGGCCACGGCGTCACAGCCCAGCGGCACGGTCATGCCCTCCGGCACCTGGAGCCGGTGGCCCGGATCCGCGCCCGGACGCCGGCGTTGCAGCCGCACCAGGGTGTTCATCCCCATCGCCCGTTCCCCGCCCGCGACCTCGAGGCCGGGACCAGGGCGCCCGCCGGAGCCCCGCCCCGCCGCGCCGTGCCGTCCCGGGCTCGCCGCGCCGGTCACGGCCGCTCCCAGTCGCGGCGCTGCTCCGGCGCCCGGTGCGGAGGCTGCTCCGCGCCCCGGTGCCGGTACGGCTCGGCGGCGCCGTTCGGACGGCGGTCCGGGGTGCCGTGCCGGCGGTGGTGCCCTTCGGGCGCCCGGTGCGGTGGGTGCGGCTGTCCCGGCACCCGGTGCGCGGGCTGCTCGGCGCCCGTACCGGAGGCGAGGTCGTGGGCCTCGGCCGGTTCGTCCTCGCCGGAGTCGCCGGGCCGGGCCGGCTTGGGGCGCGAGCCCCAGCCGAGATCCTCGCGTGGCGCGGCGGGCTCGGCGGCCGGCTCCTCCCGGCGGGCCAGCTCCGCCCAGACCAGCAGCCCGGAGCCGTGCTCCTGCGCACCCCAGGCCCGGCACAGCGCGTCGACGAGGAGCAACCCCCTCCCGTGCTCCTCGTCGGGCCGCTGCGCGGCGGGGTGGGGCTCGCCGGGAGCACAGCCCTCGTCGCGCACGGCGATGCGGACCATGTCGTCGTGGTCGTGCAACTCGCACACCACCCGTTCGCTCGCGGTGTGCACGATCGCGTTGGTGACCAGCTCGGATATGACCAGGGCCGCGCTGTCACAGGTGTCCGCGCACACCGACCAGCCGGTCAGCCGGGCGTGCGCCAGGCGCCTCGCCCGGGCGACGGAACCCGGATGCGCGACCAGCTCGAAACGGAACCGGCGCTCGGCGGCGCCGCCCCGCGGGGCAGCCACTGCGGCGCCGAGACCGGGGCGGTCGGCGGCGGCGTCTGTTCCTAAAGGCGCGGACGGAATCACGCCTGCCACTATCGCCCTGCCGCGGACACTTGGCAAGAGTCACTCTGAAAATTGCAGAGTGCGCTGTGACTCGGTCAGGCGCCGTGGCACACTGCTCGCAACAGCACGTCCCGCGGCGCCAATTGGGTCCACCGGAGGTCCGACCCGGTCTTCGAATGAGCCTTCGAACGGCGCCGCAGGGCTGTCAGGGTTCCTTTGAGTGAAGGCTTTCGGTGGAGGTGGGAGCGTGAGCGAGCCGCGGTCCGCGCCGACGGTGGGACAGGTTGTCCTCGGGCGGCGCCTGCTGGACCTGCGGGAACGCGCCGGACTCAAGCGCGAGGACGCCGCCCGGGTACTGCGCGTCGCCCCCGCCACCGTCCGCCGCATGGAGATGGCCGAGGTCGCCTTCAAGATCCCGTACCTCCAGCTGCTGCTGAAGGCCTACGGTGTGCCCGAGGACGAGGCGGAGGCCTTCGTCCAGCTGGCCGAGGAGGCCAACCGCCCCGGCTGGTGGCAGCGGTTCCACGACATCCTGCCCGGCTGGTTCTCCATGTACGTCAGCCTGGAGGGCGCGGCGAGCCTCATCCGCTCCTACGAACCCCACTTCGTCCCCGGACTCCTCCAGACCGAGGACTACGCCCGCGGAGTACTCAGATCCGGTGCCATCGGCCAGACCAGCCCGGACGACATCGAGCGCCATGTCGCGCTGCGCATGCAGCGCCAGCAGCTGCTCACCCGCTCCGACGCCCCCCGGTTCTGGGCCGTGATGGACGAGACCGCCCTGCGCCGCCCGGTCGGCGGGCCCGAGGTGATGCGCGCCCAGGTCGACAGGCTCCTGGAGGCGGCGAGCCTGCCGAACGTGACGCTCCAGGTCGCCCCGTTCGAGAACGGGCCCCACCCGGGAACCTACGGGCCCTTCGTGCTGTTCCGATTTGCCATGTCAGAACTGCCGGACATGGTCTACAGCGAGTACCTGACCGGCGCCGTCTACCTCGACGCGCGCACCGAGGTGGCGACCCACCTCGAGGTCATGGACCGCATGGCGGCGCAGGCCGCCACGGCACAACGCACGAAAGAGATCCTCCGGGATCTCCGCAAGGAGCTCTGAATGGAACGCATCAAGCCGCGCGCACGCGTCTACAACGGCATGCCCGCACGGGAGTTGGGCAGCGAGGGCTGGCACAAGCCCTGGAGCGGCGGCAACGGGGGAAACTGCCTGGAGGCGATGAAACTGGCCGACGGCCGGATCGCCGTACGCCAGTCCACCGACCCGGACGGGCCGGCGCTGATCTACACCATGGACGAGATGACCGCCTTCATAGAAGGCGCCAAGGCGGGGGAGGCCGACTTCCTGCTCACCTGACACGTGTCGCCTGTGTTGATTACTTGCTCGACTTCACGCATTGACAACAGACTTGACAATCCTTCACATCAGACGTTTACGGAGTGCCGCATGACAGGGCAGGACCCGACGGCCGTCGAGATCGACACCAGCAAGCCGCATCCCGCGCGGATGTACGACTGGTACCTCGGCGGCAAGGACAACTACCCGGTCGACGAGGAGATGGGCCGGCAGATGCTGGCCCTCGAACCCCGCGTGCCGGTGATGGCCCGGGTCAACCGCGCCTTCATGCACCGCGCCACCAGGTGGCTGGCCCGGCAGGGGGTGCGGCAGTTCCTCGACATCGGCACCGGCATACCGACCGAGCCCAACCTGCACCAGGTCGCCCAGCAGATCGCGCCCGACAGCCGGGTCGTCTACTGCGACAACGACCCGATCGTGCTGGCCCACGCGGCCGCCCTGCTGCGCAGCACCCCGCAGGGCGCCACCGAGTACCTCCAGGCCGACGTGCGCGACCCGGACGCGATCATCGCCGGCGCCCGGGAGGTCCTGGACCTGAAGCAGCCGGTCGCCCTCTCGCTGATCGCCCTGCTGCACTTCGTGCCGGACACGGACGGCGCCCATGAGCTGGTCGCCCGGCTGCTGGCCGAACTGCCGTCCGGCAGCTACCTGGTGATGACCCACGCCACGGCCGACTTCACCCCGAAGGACGCCGCGACCGCCACCGGCAAGCTCAAGGGCGCCGGCATCACCCTCGCCCTGCGCACCCGGGAGGAGTTCACCCGCTTCTTCGACGGCCTCGACCTCGTCGACCCGGGCGTCGAGATCGTCCACAAGTGGCACCCCGAGCTGGGCGAACCCGTCCCGGGTCAGGACGACGGGGTGATCCCGGGGTACGGCGCGGTGGCGCGGAAGGCGTAGCGGCGCCCGGCAGGGGCGGTGGTGTGCGCCCGCGCACCACCGCCCCTGCCCTGCCCGTCCACCGGCTCCTCCCGGGGAGCTCGGCGGCTCACACCTGCATCGGCTTGTCCCCCGGGGAGATCGGCGCGTGCAGTCGCGACGTGCCGGTCAGATAGCGGTCGACGGCCGCCGCCACGGCCCGGCCCTCCGCGATGGCCCAGACGATGAGCGACTGCCCGCGCGCCGCGTCCCCGGCGGCGAACACGCCGGGCACATTGGTCGCGAACCCGTCGTCGCGGGCGATCGTGCCCCGCTCGTCCAGCGCCAGCCCCAACTGGTCGATCAGCCCGTCCTCCCGGTCCGGCCCGGAGAAACCGAGCGCGAGCAGCACCAGATCGGCCGGGATCGTCCGCTCGCTGCCGGGCAACGGCCGCCGCCGCTCGTCGACCTCCACCAGCTCCAGCGCCCGCACGTGCCCGTCGCCGTCCCCGGTGAAACGGAGCGTCGACGCCGCGAACACGCGCGCGTCCGCGTCCGCCGCCGGCGCCGTCCGCAGCTGCCCCGCCTCCTCGTGCGCCGGCGACAGCCGGTAGACCTTCGGATACGTCGGCCACGGCTCCGCGTACTCGTCACGCTCCGCGCCCGGCTGCGCGTAGATGTCCAGCTGGGTCACCGACGCAGCCCCCTCCCGCACCGCCGTCCCCAGGCAGTCCGCCCCGGTGTCCCCGCCGCCGACGATCACGACATGCCGCCCGGCCGCCGACAGCGGCGAGACCGCGAGGTCCCCCTCGCACACCCGGTTGGCCAGCGGCAGATAGCGCATCGCCTGGTGCACCCCCGCCAGCTCCCGCCCGGGCACCGGCAGTTCCCGCCACGCCGTGGCACCCGTCGCGAGGACGACGGCGTCGTACCGCGCCCGCAGCTCCGCCGCCCCCACGTCCCGTCCGACCGCCGTCGAGGTACGGAACCGCGTGCCCTCCGCCCGCATCTGCCCGAGCCGCCGCTCCAGCTGCCGCTTCTCCATCTTGAACGCCGGGATGCCGTACCGCATCAGCCCGCCGATCCGGTCGTCCTTCTCGTACACCGCGACCGTGTGCCCGGCCCGCGTCAGCTGCTGCGCGGCGGCGAGCCCCGTGGGGCCGGAGCCGATCACCGCGACCGTCCTCCCCGACAGCCGCTCCGGCGGCCGCGGCGCCACGAACCCCTCTTCCCAGGCCCGGTCGGCGATCGCGCACTCGACGTTCTTGATGGTGACCGCCGGCTGGTTGATCGCCAGCACACAGCCCGCCTCACAGGGCGCCGGGCACAACCGCCCGGTGAACTCGGGGAAGTTGTTGGTGGCGTGCAGCCGGTCGCTCGCCGCCCGCCAGTCGCCCCGGGCCACCAGGCCGTTCCACTCGGGGATGAGATTGCCCAGCGGACACGCGTCGTGGCAGAACGGAACCCCGCAGTCCATGCACCGGTCCGCCTGCCTGCCGATGATGGGCAGCAGCGCCCCGGGGACGTACACCTCGTCCCAGTCCCGCACCCGCTCCTCGACGGGACGCCGCGCCCACTCCTGACGCGGCGTGGTCATGAACCCCTTGGGATCGGCCATGATCCTCATCCTCGCGTACGGGCACCGGGGGCGCCGGGTGTACGACGGGCCATACGCCACAAGGCAGCACATACCGCCACTCTTGCGGCCACGATACGTCCGCGCCGACACCCGCGCAGTACGGGCGCCGGTGCCCGTCGCACCACGCCTGACCAGGCGCGGTGCCGGCCGCCCTCAGCGGGGGAGGGACGTTCGCGTGCCCGGGGCCAGGCCGTGGCCGTACCCCCGGTCCTCACCCTCCCCGGCTCCCCGCCACGCCCGCAGCACGGCCTCCACGGCCGGGGCGATCCGGCGCCGGGCCTCGTACCGCGGCACCCCGTCCATCAGCAGCCGGTCGTACGGCGTGTCCACGTGCCGCACCCCGGCCACGACCGCCGACACCACCGCGGTCTCGGACAGTGCCCGCCCGGCCGCGCTGCGCCCCACCCGCCCGCTGCCCCGTGCGGAGGCGTGCGCCGCGATGGCCCCGGCCCGCTCCGCCGGGCAGCCCGGGAACAGACGGAGGATCTCGGCCGCGAACGCCGCCGTGAACCGCTCGTCCGCCACCCCCCGGCGCCGCGCGTCCCGCGCCCGTCGCCGGCGCCGGGCCTCCGCGTCCGCCAGGCAGCGCTCCTCCGCACGGGCCAGCGCCGCCTCCTCCACGAGGACGCCCTGCCGCTCGTAACGGCTCTTGCGCCGGTTGAACCGCACCACCACGACCGACAGCGCGCTCTCCTCCCGCGACCTGCGGGTCAGCGCCGTGTCACCGCGCGGCAGGAACACCAGATGCCCGAGATCGGCGCAGTCCAGGCAGCGCGGCGCACCGTCCTCCAGCACCAGCAGCGACAGCGGTCCGCGCCGGCAGGCGGCACAACGCTTGTGCCGCAGTGGCTGGACGGCGACAAGTCGGCCCGGGGAGTGGGGAGTTACGGGCTGGCCCATATCCCTTTCCTTCCCCGTCCGGCAGGGCTCCGCACCGCCGCTGCACCGCACCCGGCATCATGGGCCCGTGCGACTCGAAGCGATCACCTGGGAACGGCTCGCCGGGCGGCTCGCCGACCGGCTGGCCGGGCTGGAGACGGCCGACGGCGGAACCTGGGCGCGCGTCGGCTTCGACGGGGCCCCGGCCGCCCGCCCGGGAGACCTGGCCGAGCTGGTCGCTCAGGCGCTGCGGGTGCGCGGCCGGCCGTCGCTGGTCGTCGGCACCGAGGGCTTTCTGCGCCCCGCCTCACTGCGGCTGGAGCACGGCCGGCGCGACGCGGAGTCGTACTACGGCGGCTGGTTCGACACCGGCGCCCTGTGGCGCGAGGTGTTCGGCCCGCTCGACCCCGGAGGCAGCGGGCGCGTCCTACCCGACCTGTGGGACCCGGCCACCGACCGCGCCACCCGCAGCCCCTATGTCCAACTCCCGCCTGGTGGCGTTCTGTTGCTGCACGGCCCCCTTCTGCTGCGGCACTGGTTCCCCTTCGACCTGACCGTCCACGTCCTCCTCTCCCCGGGCGCCCTGCGCCGTCGTACTCCGGAATCCGACCACTGGACGCTCCCCGCCTTCGAGCGCTACGAGGCGGAGACCGACCCGGCCGGCACGGCGGATGTGGTGGTGCGCGCCGACGACCCGCGCCACCCCGCCTGGAACGGCTGACCCGCACGGGCCGCACGGGGCCGTGGTGCCGCCTCGGCGGGCTCGGCGGTCAGAGCCAGCCGTTGCGTCTGAAGCCCCGGTACAGCGCCAGGCACGCCAGCGCCATCGCCCCCATGGCCAGCGGATAACCGAACCGCCAGTGCAGCTCCGGCATGTGGTCGAAGTTCATGCCGTACACACCGCACACCATGGTCGGAACGGCGATCACGGCCGCCCACGCCGTGATCTTCCGCATGTCCTCGTTCTGCGCGACCGTCACCTGCGCGAGGTGCGCCTGGAGGATGGAGTTGAGCAGCTCGTCGAAGGCGGCTATCTGCTCCGTGGCCCGGATCAGATGGTCGAGCACATCCCGGAAGTAGGCCTGTATCTCGGGGGCGACGACCCGTATGGGCCGGGTGGCCAGGTCCTCCACGGGGCGGGCCAGCGGCATCACCGCCCGCTTCAGCTCCAGCAGTTCGCGCTTCATCTGGTAGATGCGCCCGGGATCGAGCCGCGCGCCCTCTTCCGAGAACACCTCGCTCTCGACCTGGTCGATGTCGGCCTGCACCGCGTCCGTCACCCCGAGGTAGTCGTCCACCACATGGTCGGCGAGGGCGTGGAGCACCGCCGCGGGGCCCTTCGAGAGCTGGTGCGGGTGGGACTCCAGCTCTTCGCGCAGCGGGCCCAGCGAGCCGTGCCTGCCGTGCCGCACCGTGATGACGAAGTCCTCGCCGACGAAGACCATGATCTCGCCGGTGTTCACCACCTCGCTGGTCGCCGTCAGCCGTTCGTGCTCGACGTAGCAGACCGTTTTGAACACCGCGAACAGCGTGTTGCCGTAGTGCTCCAGCTTCGGCCGCTGATGGGCCTCGACCGCGTCCTCCACCGCCAGCGGGTGCAGGTCGAACAGCTCGGCGACGCCCGCGAACTCGTGGTCCGTCGGTTCGTGCAGCCCGAGCCAGACGAAGCCCTCGCCGGTCTTGCGGACCATCCGCACCGATTCCAGCAGATCGGTGCACTGCGGCACGCGCACGCCGTCCTGGTACGTCACGCAGTTGACCACCGAGGAACCCAGGGGCGAGCGGGCCGGATGACTCAGGTCCACGCGCGGCCGCCGCCGGGCCAGCCGCGCGACCTTGCGCAGGCCGTCCACCGGGCTCAGCCCCGTGACCTTCCGCAGATTTCCTGCCATGGACATCTGGATCTCCTCGGGTGGATCTCCTCGTACGACGCTTCCGCGCCGTGATCCGAGAGTTTGCCAGGCCAGGGCAAAGCGCGGGTAAGCCTGTGGGAACGCGACGTTCCGCTTGGTTCCCGCCTGTGGACGACACGCGGGGCGGCCCCGTACGCGAGGAGCAGCCGACCGGCCGGACAGGCCCTCCAACTGGGATGATCGCCGCATGACACCATCCGACGGGTACCTCCTGGACAACCGGCAGCGCGAGGCGGGGGAGCGCTTCGACGCCTTCGCCACCCTCTTCGACCCCACGACCTTCCGGCACATCGAGGCGCTCGGCATCGAGCCCGGCTGGCGCTGCTGGGAGGTCGGGGCCGGCGGTACCGTGGTGTCCTGGCTCGCGGAGAAGGCGGGCCCGGCCGGTCGGGTCGTCGCCACCGACATCGACACCTCGCGGCTCGCCCCCGCGGGCCGGCCGCCGGTGGAGATCCGCGTCCACGACGTGGGCGCGCAGGAGCCGCCGGGGGAGGGCTTCGACCTGGTCCACGCCCGGCTGGTGCTCGTGCACGTCCCGGACCGGGACCGGGCGCTGCGGTCCATGATCCAGGCGCTGCGGCCCGGCGGATGGCTGCTGATCGAGGACGCCGACCCCGCCCTCCAGCCGCTGACCTGCCCCGACGAGTCCGGCCCCGAGCAGCGGCTCGCCAACCGGCTGCGCCAGGGCTTCAGGGGGCTGCTCGCCGAGCGGGGCGCCGACCTCGCCTACGGACGCCGGCTGCCGCGGCTGCTCCGGGAGGCCGGTCTCCACGAGGTCGAGGCCGACGGCTTCTTCCCCATGACCTCACCCGCCTGCACCGCCCTGGAGGCCGCGACGGTCCGCCAGATCCGGGGCCGGCTCATCGACGCGGGCCTGGCCACCGCCGAGGAGATCGAACAGCACCTGGCCAACGTCGAGGCCGGCGGCATGGACCTGACCACCGCACCGATGATCTCGGCGTGGGGGCGCAAGGCGTGACACCGGTCCGCGATGCGAGACACCGGCTCGCTGGTGCCGCGATGCGTGGCACCAGCGCGCGCCCGTGTCGCGATGCGTGATCCCGGCTCGCGTGCGCGCCACCGGTCCGCACCCATGCCGCGGTGCGCGCCACCGGTCCGCACGTATGCCGAGGTGCGCGCCACCGGCCCTGTGCCGCCATGTGTGCCGCAAGGCGTGACACCCGCCCCCCGCCCGGCCGCACCGCCTGGCACGTAACGCGTCTCCAGGCCGGCCGTCCCCTTCCGGGGTCGGTGGCCGGCCGGCGGGCTCCCGGTGCGGTGGTCAGTCCGCGGGCTCCGGCTGCGATGGTCGCGGTGGCCTGTCGGCGGGCCCGAAGGGCGGCGGCCCGCCGGCCGGCTCGGGACGCGGTGGTCTGGCGCCGACCAGGCCCACCGCCTCCGCGCCCGCCCGGCACCCCCGTGCCGCCGCTTCCTCCGGGTCCATGCCCGCCAGGAGGGCGGCGAGGAAGGCACCGGTGAAGGCGTCGCCGGCGCCCGTGGTGTCCCGAGGGGTCGCCGGTACGGCGGGGACCCGGACGGGCGTGCCGCCCGCCCCGGTCACCAACGCCCCCTCCGCCCCCGCCTTGATCACCACCAGCGGGACGATCTCGCTCAACCTGGCCGCCGCGTCCGCCGGTTCCGGCAGCCCCGTCAGCAGGCACGCCTCGTCCCGGCTGGGCAGCAGGGCGTCCAGCCCCCGCGCGAAGGCGAGGAAGCGCTCCACCCCCAGCCGCGCCAGGAAGCCCGCCGAAGCCGGGTCCATGCTGACCGGGACGCCCCGCGCGCGTGCCGCCGCCAGCGCGGTCCGCGCGAGCGCCCGGCTCGACTCGGTGAACAGCAGATAGCCCGACAGATGCAGTCGGCCCACCTCGTCGAGCAACGCGTCCGACCAGTCGGCGGGCTCCAGCCGCAGCGAGGCCCCGCTGTCCGTGAGGAACGTACGCTCGGCCGCCGCCCCCGCGTCGACCAGGCAGACCACCGTCCCCGTCGCCGCCTGCGGATCGGTCACCAGCAGGGGACGGACCCCGGCCGCGAGCAGCTCCCGTTCGTGCCACACCGCCGAGTCCGCGCCCACCCGGCCCAGCAGCCGTACGTCCGGACAGCCCGAACGAGCCGCCCAGCAGGCCACGTTGGCGCCAGCGCCGCCCGGCAGCGTGCGGATCACCGCCGCGGTGTCGGTGCCGGCCGCGAGCGGGCCACGGTGCCGGGCCACCACATCCGTGACCACGTCCCCGACGACCAGCAACGCTCCCGCGCGCCCCGGGTTCACCCCCGCGCCCACGCGACGGCGATCCGCGCCCCCAGCCGCACATTGCCGCGCACCGCCGCCAGGTTGGCACTCAGCGACGCGCCGTCCGTGTGCCGGACCAGGTAGTCCAGGAGGAACGGCGTCACCGCCTGACCCGTGACGCCTCGTTCCGCGCAGGCGGCGAGCGCCTCGTCCAGCACGCGCGCGTGCAGCTCCGGGTCGAGCTGGTCCGCCTCCGGCACCGGATTGGCCACGATCAGCGCCGACCGCGCCGCGTCCAGCGCGTCCTGCGCCCGCATCACCGCGGCGACCTCTTCCGGACTGCGCAGCGTCCAGTCCACCGGATGCCCCGAGTCGGACAGATAGAAGCCGGGGAACCGGTCGGTGCCGTACCCGGCGACGGCCACACCCAGCGTCTCCAGCCGTTGCAGGGTCGCGGGCACGTCCAGGATCGACTTCACGCCCGCGCACACCACGGTGATCCCGGTCCGCGCCAGCAACCCCAGGTCGGCCGACTCGTCCTGGGTCACCGTCCACTCCCGGTGCACCCCGCCCAGCCCGCCCGTGGCGAAGACCCTGATGCCCGCCAGCGCGGCCAGCCGCGCGGTCGCCGACACCGTGGTCGCCCCACTGGCCCGCGCCGCCACGGCGAGCGGCAGGTCGCGGTGGCCCAGCTTGCGGATGCCGTCCTCGTTGGCGACCCGCTCCAGCTGCGCCTTGTCCAGGCCGATCAGCGGCCGCCCGTCGAGCACGGCGACCGTCGCCGGTACCGCGCCCTCGCCACGCACCGCCTCCTCCAGCTCCAGGGCCACCCGCAGATTGCGCGGGCGGGGCAGGCCATGGGCGATGATCGTGGACTCCAGGGCCACCACCGGCCGCCCCGAACCGAGCGCTTCCCGGACCTCTTCCGACACCACCAGCACCATGTGCCCGCCTCCTGTCCGTCGGCCCCTGCCCGTCCTCCCTCATCCCTGGCGGGCGCCGGCCACGGCTAAACGCCGGGCGGCCCGGCCGGCCCGCGCGGTGGCCGAAGACGGCCGAACGAGGCGGCGGCCCCGGCCGGATCCGCGCGCCGACCGGTCAGAACAGCGGTTCCGGGAGCACCCCTTCGAGCGCGAGCAGCTTCCGCTTGGTCTCCAGACCGCCCCCGAACCCCCCGATCCCGCCGTCGCTTTCGACCACCCGGTGACACGGCACGACCACCGGCAGCGGATTGGCGCCCATCGCCGCGCCGACCGCCTGCGCCCCGCCGGGCTGCCCGACGCGCCCGGCGAGATCGCCGTACCCCACCACGCTGCCGTACGGCACACCGGAGGCCAGCTCCCGCAGCACCTGCCGGTTGAACCCGGAGATCAGCGACCAGTCCAGTGGCAGCTCGAAGTCCTGCCGCTCACCCGCGAAGTAGGCCCGCAGCTGACGTATCGCCTCGGCCAGCGGCGGCGCGTCCGGATCCGCGACGGGCGCACCGCCGAACCGGGCCGCCAGCCGCTCCAGCGCCCGCTCGCGCACGGTTTCGGTGGCGTGGAAGACGACGTTGACCAGCCCGTTCGCGGTCGCCGCCAGCATCAGCGGGCCGATGTCCGTCTCCACGACGGTCCACACGACCCGCTGCCCGTCCTGCCCATGGCTGTCCATGCGCCCACGGTACGACCCACCACTGACAACGCCCGCCCGACCGGCTCACCGCCCGCGCAGCGCCGCCCGGACCACGTCGGCCTTGCTGCTGATGATCCCGTCGACGCCGTACCCCGCCACCTTCAGCGCGGTCGCCTTGTCGTCCACCGTCCACGCGTACACCCCGAGCGGCCGGCCGTGCGCCCCGCGGACGCCGTGCACCGCCGAGACGTAGGCCTTCGACAGCGATCCGTGGGACGGATTGATCAGATCGGCGAAACGCGCGTACTGCTTCAGCTGCGACACCGGGGGAGCGCCGAGGTAGGCCGTGGTCAGCGCGGGCTTCAGCTCGTGGACGGTGCGCACACTGGCGGCGCTGAAGCTCTGCACGACCAGCCGCTTGAGGTGCGGGCGGTCCAGCCAGCCGTCGTTGCCGAGGGTCTTCAGGATCTGCCGCTCGATGCCGGGGTACAGCTCGGGGTTCTTGACCTCCAGGAGCAGGCTCTGGTGGTTGTGCTCGACCCGGCGCATGTACTGGTCCAGTGTCGGTACGCGGGTGCCCTTGTAGGCGGACGAGAACCAGCTCCCCGCGTCCAGGCGGGCGATCTCCGCGGCGGTGAAGTCCTTCACCTTCCAGGGCGCCCGGCCGGGGAAGACCTTCTTCGCGTCCGTGGTGCGTTGCAGGCTGTCGTCGTGCACGACCACCAGCTCGCCGTCCTTGGTGCGCTGGACGTCGTTCTCCACCCAGGTGGAGCCCACCCGGGCCGCCTCGTCGATCGAGGGCAGCGTGTTCTCGGGGGCGTAGGCGGGGGCACCCCGGTGGCCGATCACCAGGGGCGTGCGCACCTCGCCCGCCCGGGCGTCGGAGGTGGGGTTCACCAGGACCACCGCCGCCAGGACGGCGACGGCCGAAGCGGCGACCACGCGCGCGTGCATGCGTACTCCTCACGTCGAGCGAAAACCGGCAGCACCAGACTGACAGCACCGTGGCCACGGCACGCGGACGCACGAAGGCCACACCTCACGTGAAGACGTCTCCGCGTGCTCACCGGTGCCTCACAACTGGGGCAAGGGCGTGTTTCTTTGTCGGAAAGTCGTTCGACCATTCCGGTGCGGGTCATACTCTCTGCGACACCCCGGCCGCCGGAGCGGTCCCGGGACGGCGCGCATTTCCCGGAATTCCGGGACAGACGAGGGCGAAGGGCAGCCGCGGATGCAGGGCACGGTCGACGGTTTCGGCTACGGGGCCGTCACCCCGTTGGTGGCCTTTCTGATGGCCTGCCTCGGCGGCGCCCTGGGGCTGCGCTGCATCACCCGGTCCCTGCTGCTCCCGCACTCCCGGCGGCCCGTCTGGCTGGCCCTGGGCGCCGCCGCGCTCGGCTGCGGCATCTGGACCATGCACTTCATCGCCATGCTGGGGTTCAGCATCGAGCGGACACCGGTCCACTACGACCAGCCGGTCACCTACGCGAGCCTCGGGCTCGCCGTCGTCATGGTCGGCATCGGCGTCTTCATCGTCGGCTACCGGGGTGCCACCGGGGGGCCGCTGTTCACCGGCGGCACGATCACCGGTCTGGGCGTCGCCTCGATGCACTATCTCGGCATGGCCGGAATGCGCTTCCACGGCCAGTTCGTCTACAGCACCCCCACGGTCGTCGCCTCCGTCGTCATAGGGGTCGTCGCCGCCGTGGCCGCCCTGTGGGCCGCCGGCCGCGCCCGCGGGCTGCTGCCGACCGTCGGCGCCAGCCTCCTGATGGGGGCCGCCGTCAGCGGCATGCACTACACGGCGATGGCCGCCCTCAGCGTCCACCTCGACGGCACCGCCGAGACCACCGCCGACGCCCAGACGGCCTCCGCGCTCGTGCCCATGCTGATCGGCCCGCTCGTCATGCTGGTCCTCGTGGGCGTCGTCGTGCTCCTCGACCCGATGCTCGTGGTGCGCCGCCCCGCACCGGTGCCGGTCGAGCGCCGGCCGGGCGTCCCGGCCGCCGCCCGGATCCCGCGCACCGCCCCCCACCAGGGAGATCACCCGGTCCGCCGCCCCGTGCGGCAGGGGGCCCGCACCCCGCAGAACCGCTGACCGGGACCCGTTGTCAGTGCGGGGTCGTACGGTTGATGACATGCGGCCCGTTTCCCACATCGAACGCACGGTGGCGCCCATCGAGGTCGTCAGCCCCTACCAGCCCAGCGGCGACCAGCCGACGGCCATCGCCGACCTGGCCAAGCGCATCAAGGCCGGTGAGAAGGACGTCGTCCTGCTGGGCGCGACCGGCACCGGCAAGTCCGCCACCACCGCGTGGATGATCGAGAAGCTCCAGCGCCCCACCCTGGTGATGGCGCCGAACAAGACGCTGGCCGCCCAGCTGGCCAACGAGTTCCGCGAGTTCCTGCCGAACAACGCGGTCGAATACTTCGTCTCGTACTACGACTACTACCAGCCCGAGGCGTACGTCCCGCAGTCGGACACCTACATCGAGAAGGACTCCTCGATCAACGAGGAGGTCGAGCGGCTGCGCCACTCGGCGACGAACTCGCTGCTCACCCGCCGTGACGTCGTCGTGGTGGCCTCGGTGTCGTGCATCTACGGCCTCGGCACTCCCCAGGAGTACGTGGACCGGATGGTCCCCCTCCGCGTCGGCGACGAGATCGACCGGGACGAACTGCTGCGCCGCTTCGTCGACATCCAGTACACGCGCAACGACCTGGCCTTCACTCGCGGCACCTTCCGCGTCCGCGGCGACACCATCGAGATCTTCCCGGTCTACGAGGAGCTGGCCGTCCGCATCGAGATGTTCGGCGACGAGATCGAGGCGCTGTCCACGCTGCACCCGCTCACCGGCGAGATCATCAGCGACGACCAGCAGTTGTACGTCTTCCCCGCCTCCCACTACGTCGCCGGCCCCGAGCGCATGGAGCGGGCGGTCAACGACATCGAGAAGGAACTGGGCGAGCGCCTGGCCGAGCTGGAGAAGCAGGGCAAGCTGCTGGAGGCCCAGCGGCTGCGCATGCGCACCACCTACGACATCGAGATGCTCCGCCAGATCGGCACCTGCTCCGGCGTGGAGAACTACTCGATGCACTTCGACGGCCGCTCGCCCGGCTCCCCGCCCAACACCCTGCTCGACTACTTCCCGGACGACTTCCTGCTCGTCATCGACGAGTCGCACGTCACCGTTCCGCAGATCGGCGCGATGTACGAGGGCGACGCCTCCCGCAAGCGCACCCTCGTGGAGCACGGCTTCCGCCTGCCCTCCGCCCTGGACAACCGGCCCCTGAAGTGGGAGGAGTTCCAGGAGCGCATCGGGCAGACCGTCTACCTGTCGGCCACCCCGGGCGCCTACGAGCTGTCGCGCTCCGACGGCGTGGTGGAGCAGATCATCCGACCGACCGGCCTGGTCGACCCGGAGGTCGTGGTCAAGCCCACCGAGGGCCAGATCGACGACCTGGTGCACGAGATCCGCAAGCGCACCGAGAAGGACGAGCGCGTCCTGGTCACCACGCTCACCAAGAAGATGGCCGAGGACCTCACCGACTACTTCCTGGAACTCGGCATCCAGGTGCGCTACCTGCACAGCGACGTCGACACCCTGCGCCGGGTCGAGCTGCTGCGCGAACTGCGCTCCGGCGAATACGACGTCCTGGTCGGCATCAACCTGCTGCGCGAGGGCCTCGACCTGCCCGAGGTGTCCCTGGTGGCCATCCTCGACGCGGACAAGGAGGGCTTCCTGCGCTCCGGCACCTCGCTGATCCAGACCATCGGCCGCGCGGCGCGCAACGTCTCCGGCCAGGTCCATATGTACGCCGACAAGATCACCCCGGCGATGGAGAAGGCCATCGAGGAGACCAACCGCCGCCGGGAGAAGCAGATCGCCTACAACAAGGCCAAGGGCATCGACCCGCAGCCGCTGCGCAAGAAGATCAACGACATCGTCGCGCAGATCGCCCGCGAGGAGGTCGACACCGAGCAGCTCCTCGGCAGCGGCTACCGCAAGTCGAAGGACGGCAAGGGCGCCAAGACGCCCGTTCCGACGGCGGACAAGCCCGGCAAGGGCAAGGCGGCCAAGGGCGCGAAGGGCAAGGCCGCGGCCACGGTGCCCACCGACCGTCCGGCGGCCGAACTGGCCGAGCAGATCGAGGAGATGACCGAGCGGATGCGCGCCGCCGCCGCGGAGCTCCAGTTCGAGATCGCGGCCCGGCTGCGCGACGAGGTCTCCGAGATGAAGAAGGAGCTGCGGCAGATGCGGGAGGCGGGCCTCGCCTGACCCGGGCACGCCGCCGGACCCCCGGCGTACGCGCGCAGTGTTGCAACACCGACACAAAGCGCGGGCCGGGGCTCGGCGCCCTCGGCGCCCCTGCGTAGGGTTTTGATCAGCCGCGCGGTACGGCGGCCAACAGGGGACCTTCGAGAGGGGATTCAGCCGTGTCCGTCAACTTGAGCAAGGGTCAGGCCATCAGCCTGGAGAAGAACGACGGGGGCACCCTCTCCGCGGTCCGCATGGGCCTGGGCTGGCAGGCGGCGAAGCGACGCGGCCTGTTCGGCTCGCGCACCAAGGAGATCGACCTGGACGCCTCGGCGGTGCTCTTCGCCGAGAAGCAGCCGGTCGACGTCGTCTTCTTCCGGCACCTGGTGAGCGACGACGGCTCGGTGCGCCACACCGGCGACAACCTGGTGGGCGGCGCCGGCCAGGGCGGTGACGACGAGGCGATCCTCGTGGACCTGGAGCGCGTCCCGGTCCACATCGACCAGATCGTCTTCACCGTGAACTCCTTCACCGGCCAGACCTTCCAGGAGGTGCAGAATGCTTTCTGCCGTCTGGTGGACGAGAGCAACGGCCAGGAACTCGCCCGCTACACGCTCGCGGGCGGCGGCGAGTACACCGCGCAGATCATGGCCAAGGTGCACCGGGTCGGCTCGGGCTGGACGATGACCGCCCTCGGCACCTCCGCCAACGGGCGCACCTTCCAGGACCTGATGCCGGCGATCCTGCCGCATCTGTAACCCCGGTACGCAGGGGCGGGGCGCGGACGACAGCGCGACGTCAAGAGAAAGTAAAGCTGTCTTGATCAGGCGATTTGAACTTACCTTTGCCTTTCTCTTTACCAATGCTTGGTGATTGGGGTACTGTCTTCCGCACGGAGGGGAGTACTCCCTGACTGCGGCGCACCCGTCAGTACGGACCGTTTCCGGTCCCGGGGCGTCGGCCCCGCGCGGGTGGAAGAGACCTCCGGCAGTGACAACGCATATGTGCTTGCCATCTCGACATGCCGGAGGTTGCCGTGGAAGTCTCCACGACCCTGTGGGTCCTGACCGTCCTGGGTCTGGCCGCCCTGATCGGAATCGACTTCCTCGTCGGGCGAAAGCCCCATGAGGTGTCGATCAAAGAAGCCGGTGTCTGGACCGTCGTCTGGATCGCCCTGGCCGCACTCTTCGGTGCCGGTCTCCTCGTCTTCGGCGGCGGGCGCCCGGCCGGCGAGTTCTTCGCGGGCTACATCACCGAGAAATCGCTCAGCGTCGACAACCTCTTCGTCTTCGTCCTGATCATGACGAAGTTCGCGGTGCCCGCCCTGTACCAGCGGCGCGTGCTGCTCATCGGCGTCCTGATAGCCCTGGTGCTGCGCGCCGTGTTCATCGCGGCCGGAGCCGCGATCGTCACCAGCTTCTCCTGGGTGTTCTTCCTCTTCGGCGCCTTCCTGATGTGGACCGCCTGGAAGCTCGTCCAGGAGGCCCGCGCCGACAACGCGGACGAGGAGGAGTTCGAGGAGAACAGGCTGCTGAAGGCCGCGGAGCGCAGGTTCGGCGTGGCCGACCGCTACCACGGCACCAAGCTGTGGGTCCGGCAGAACGGCAAGCGGATCATGACCCCGATGCTGGTCGTGATGCTCGCCATCGGCACCACGGACGTCCTGTTCGCCCTGGACTCGATCCCCGCGATCTTCGGCCTGACCCAGGACCCGTACATCGTCTTCACCGCCAACGCCTTCGCGCTGATGGGCCTGCGCCAGCTGTACTTCCTCCTCGGCGGCCTGCTGAAGAAGCTGGTCCACCTCTCCTACGGCCTGTCCGTCATCCTCGGCTTCATCGGCGTGAAGCTGGTGCTCCACGCGCTGCACGAGTCGGGTGTCCCGGTTCCCCAGATCAGCATCCCGGTGTCGCTCGGGGTGATCTGCGCCGTCCTGGCCGTCACCACGTTCACCAGCCTCATGGCCTCCCGGAAGCAGACCGCCGCGGAGGCCGGCGCGGACGCCGAGGGCGAGCGGAAGGAGGCCGTGGACGCCTGACCGCGGCGCCGCGCACGAGATCCGGAACGAACACGCGGGGGCCGGCCGAGACAATGCCGGGCCCCCGCCGGGAAAGGTACGGAAGCATCCAGAAGGAACGGAATGCGAATCATGGAGCCGTCTGCGACGATCGCGGCATGATCAGTTGGCTGAGATCACTCGCCCGGCGATGGACCATCCCCGTGCCGGTGATCGCGATCGTCCTGCTGGTCCTCACGTGGCACCGGGCCATGCCCGCCCCGGTCATCGCCCTGGTGACGGTCGTGCTCGCCGGGGCCGTCCTCGCGGCGGTGCACCACGCGGAGGTGGTCGCCCACCGGATCGGCGAACCCTTCGGCTCCCTGGTGCTAGCCATCGCCGTCACCGTCATCGAAGTGGCCCTCATCGTCACACTGATGGCCGACGGCGGCGACAAGAGTTCCACCCTGGCCAGGGACACCGTCTTCGCCGCGGTGATGATCACCTGCAACGGCATCGTCGGCATCTGCCTGCTCGTCGGCTCGCTGCGGCACGGCACGGCGGTCTTCAATCCCGAGGGCACCGGCGCCGCCCTGGCGACGGTGGCGACCCTGGCCACGCTGAGCCTGGTGCTGCCCACCTTCACCACCAGCAAGCCCGGACCCCAGTTCTCCTCCCTGCAACTGACGTTCGCCGCGCTGTCCTCGCTGATCCTCTACGCCCTGTTCGTGACCACCCAGACGGTGCGCCACCGGGACTACTTCCTGCCCATCACCCGGCAGGGTGAGGTCATCAGCGCCGAGGACCACGCGAGCCCCCCGTCCAAGCGCACCGCGCTGATCAGCCTCGGCCTCCTCGGCCTGGCCCTGATCGGCGTCGTCGGCCTGGCCAAGGGCGTGTCGCCCGCGATCGAGGCGGGGGTGGCGGCGGTGGGCCTGCGCCAGGCCGTCGTCGGCGTGATCATCGCCCTGCTCGTGCTGCTTCCCGAGACGATCGCCGCACTGCGCGCCGCGCGCCGCGACCGGGTGCAGACCAGCATGAACCTCGCGCTCGGATCGTCGATGGCCAGCATCGGCCTGACCATACCGGCGGTGGCGCTCGCCTCGCTGTGGCTGCCGGGACCGCTCATCCTCGGCCTGGAACCCGTCCACATGCTGCTGCTCGCGCTGACGGTGGTGGTCGCCTCCCTCACTGTGATTCCGGGGCGGGCCACCCCCTTGCAGGGCGGTGTCCACCTCGTGCTCTTCGCGGCCTATCTGGAGCTGGCGATCAATCCTTAGGCCGCGGCTCCGGCCGGGCGGGATCTGCTCGCCATCGGCTGCGACGGCGAGCTGACCCGGCCCGGCCACACCGCACGCGCCCCGGCTCAGCCCGTGGTGGCGGGCTCCACCGTGGGCACGCGCGAGGGGCGGGTCTCCGGCAGCAGTGCGAAACACCCCAGGCTGAACAGGGCCATGGCGGTCAGATACACTCCCACGCCCCAGGGGACGCGCCCGCTGCCCTGGGCCAGCGCGGTGGCCACGACCGGGGTGAGCGCGCCGCCGATGATCCCGCCGAGGTTGTAGCCCACCGAGGCGCCCGTGCAACGCACCCGTGCCTCGAACAGCTCCGGCAGATAGGCGGAGATCACCGCGAACACGGTGACGAAGGCGAGCAGCGCGCCCAGGATGCCGAAGAACATCAGCAGCGGCTCGCCGGTCGCCAGCAGCGCCACCATGGGCAGCATCCACAGCGCGCAGAGCGCGCACCCGGTCAGGCACATCGGCCGGCGCCCGCAGCGGTCGCCGAGCAGCGCCGCCGCCGGAACGAGAGGGGCCTGCACGACGACCGCGGCCATGACACAGGTCAGCATGACCGTGCGGCTCACTCCGAGCCGCTCCGTGGCGTACGACAGCGACCAGGTCGTCACCGTGTAGAACACCGCGTACCCCACGGCCATCGCCCCCGCCGCCAGCAGCACCAGCCGCCCGTGGCGCCGTACGACCTCCACGAGCGGCATGCGCACGGGGTCGTCGATCTCCAGGAACCGGGGGCTCTCGGCCAGCGACGAGCGCAGCCACAGCCCCGCCAGCGCGGGCACGGCGGCCACCCAGAACGGCACCCGCCAGCCCCACTGCGCGAACTGCGCGTCCGACAGCCCGGCCGACAACGCCACCATGACGCCGTTGGCGAGCAGAAAGCCGATCGCCGGGCCCGCCTGCGGGAGGCTCGACCACAGGGTGCGCCGCTCGGCCGGCGCGTGCTCCACGGTCAGCAGCACGGCCCCCCACTCGCCGCCGAGCCCCAGCCCCTGAAGGAACCGCAGCAGGAGCAGCAGCACGGGCGCGGCCACGCCGATCGACGCGTACGAGGGCACGCAGCCCACCGCGACCGTGGAGCCGCCGGTGAGCAGCAGCGAGGCGACGAGCACCGGCCGCCGGCCGCGCCGGTCGCCCAGGTGCCCGAACAGCACCGAGCCCAGCGGTCTGGCCACGAAGCCCACACCGAAGGTCGCGAACGCCGCGAGCGTCCCGGCGAGCGGCGAGAAGGACGGGAAGAACAGCCGCCCCAGGACCAGCGCCGCCGCGGTCCCGTAGGCGAAGAAGTCGTAGAACTCGACCGCGGCCCCGGCGAGGGAGGCGGCGGCGAGGCGGGGCAGGGAGGCGGAGGTGACAGGACGTACATCGTGCATGGTGCGTCAACTACCCACCGTGATCACGGGTTACGGGGGCGTGTGGGGGTGACCGAGTGACCGCAGCGCGCGCCCGGGGCGAGGGGGCACAGGGCCGGGGTGCGCGCCGGGGCCGTGATAGACCGGGGGCGAGCGGCGGTCGCCGTCGTACCGCCTCGAACGACCGGAGGAACCGTGCCCCGCACCCTGGCCAACGCCCCGATCATGATCCTCAACGGGCCCAACCTGAACCTGCTGGGCCAGCGCCAGCCCGAGATCTACGGCAGGGAGACCCTCGCGGACGTCGAGGCGCTGTGCGCCAAGGCGGCGGCCGCGCACGGCGGTTCGGTCGACCTGAGGCAGTCCAACCACGAGGGCGAACTGGTCGACTGGATCCACGAGGCACGCCTGGACCACTGCGGGATCGTCATCAACCCCGGCGCCTACTCCCACACCTCGGTCGCGATCCTGGACGCGCTCAACACCTGCGACGGGATGCCCGTCATCGAGGTGCACATCTCCAACATCCACCAGCGTGAGACGTTCCGGCACCACTCCTACGTCTCCCTGCGCGCGGACGGCGTGATCGCCGGATGCGGTGTGCAGGGCTACGCGTTCGGCGTCGAGCGCGTCGCGGCGCTGCTGGCCGCCGCGTAGCCCGCGCACCGCCTACAGGCGGCCCGCCTCGACGATCCGCCGCAGAAAGCGCCGGGTGCGCTCCTGGCGCGGCTCCCCGAACACCTGCTCGGCGGTGCCGCGCTCCAGCACCACCCCGCCGTCCAGGAAGCAGACCTGGTCCGCGACATCGCGCGCGAAGCCCATCTCGTGGGTGGCCAGCACCATGGTCATGCCCTCGTCCTTCAGGCCCCGGACCACCTCCAGCACCTCGCCCACCAGTTCGGGGTCGAGGGCGGCCGTGATCTCGTCCAGCAGCAGCAGCCGGGGCCGCACGGCGAGCGCCCTGACGATCGCCACCCGCTGCTGCTGGCCGCCGCTGAGCCGGTCCGGATAGGCGTCCGCCTTGCCGGCGAGCCCCAGACGCTCCAGCAGCTCCCTGGCCCGCTCCTCGGCCGCCGCGCGGGAGACGCCGTGCACCCGGCGCGGGGCGAGCGTGATGTTGTCCAGCACGCTCATGTGCGGGAAGAGGTTGTACGCCTGGAAGACCACGCCGATCCGGCGCCGGACCGCGTCCTGGTCGGTGCGGGGATCGGTGATCTCCTCGCCGTCCAGCCAGATCGCGCCGTCGTCGATCTCCTCCAGGAGGTTGGCGCACCGCAGCAGCGTGGACTTGCCGGACCCGGAGGCACCGATCAACGCGGTCACCGTGTGCGGGGCCACCTCCAGGTCGACGTCCCGCAGCACCACCGAGCCGCCGAACGTCTTGCGGACCGACTCCATGCGCAGCACAGGCGCGTCGCTCATAGGGTTCCTCCCTGGTCCCGCCGCCGGTCGAGCCGGGCGGTCACCCAGTCCGTGAAGCGCGTCATCGGAATGGTCAGCGCCACGAACACCAGTCCCGCCACGATGTACGGCGTGTAGTTCAGACTGCGGCCCACGATGATGTCGGCCGCCCGTACGGCGTCCACCGCACCGCCGATCGACACCAGGCCGGTGTCCTTCTGCAACGACACCAGGTCGTTGAGCAGCGGCGGCACCTGCCGGCGCACCGCCTGGGGCAGCACGACGTACCGCAGCGCCTGGCGGTTGGTCAGGCCCAGCGAGCGTGCCGCCGCGCGCTGCGAGGGGTGGACCGACTCGATGCCGGCCCGGAACACCTCCGCGACGTAGGCGGAGTACGTCAGCGTCAGCGCGGTGCCCCCGAGCAGCACCGGGTCGACCGTCACCCCCTGAAGCCGCAGCGCGGGCACGCCCAGGACCACGATCATCAGGTTGATGATCAGCGGCAGTCCGCGGAAGAAGTCGGTGTACGCCGCGGCCAGCACCCGCAGCGGGAAGAACACCGGGCCGCGCAGGGTCCGCGCGATCGCGATCAGCATGCCGAGGACCAGCACGGCGACGCCGCAGACCACCAGCAGCCGGACGTTCAGCCACAGCCCTTCGAGCACCTTGGGCAGCGCCTCGCGCGCGTAACCGGCGTTGAAGAACGTCTCCTTGGTACGCGGCCAGCCCGGCGCGTGGACCACGACCAGGTAGAGCACGGCGGCCGTGACGAGCGTCGACAGCGCCGCCACGGCCGTCGCGCGACGGGCCCGCGCCCGCTTGTGGCGCTCGCGCTCCAGGCGCCGCTCGGAGGGCACGTAGCCGTCACCGGGCACGGCCGCCGCGCCGTCCGCTCCCTCCGGGACCGACTCGCCCTTGGTGACGGTCACTTGAGCACCGGGGCGCCGACGGCGTCGGACAGCCACCGCTGGTCGAGCCGCGCCAGCGTGCCGTCCTCGCGCAGCGCGTCGACGGCACGGCTCACACAGGGGGTCAGCGCGCTGCCCTTGTCGAGCACCAGCCCGAACTGCTCGGGAGCGCCGCCCCGGTTCTCGAACTGGCCGACGATCTTCGCGTTCGTCACCTCGGCCGACGTGATGTAGAAGGCGGTCGGCAGGTCGGTGACGACGGCGTCGACCTGGCCGTTGCGCAGCGCCGACTTGGCCTGGTCGTTCTTGGCGTAGACGGCGGGCTGCCGGTCGGGCTTCACCACGTCGGTGATGTAGTCGAGGCTCGTGCTGCCCACCTGGGCGCCCAGGCGCAGGCCGCGCAGGTCCGCGATGCCGGTCGCCTCGGCGGCCTTGCCGCCCTTGAGCGCGATGACGGCCTGGCGCACGTCGTAGTAACCGGAGGAGAAGTCGACGGCCTTCTTGCGCTCGGCGCTGATGGAGACCTGGTTGATGTCGAAGTCGAAGGTCTTCACGCCGGGCGCGAACGCCTTGTTGAAGGGCACCCGCTGCCAGACCACGGCGTCCTTGCCGTAGCCGAGTCGCTTCGCCACGGCGTACGCGACCGCCGATTCGAAGCCCTTGCCGCTCGCGGGATCGTCGTGCTCGAACCAGGGCTCGTAGGCGGGTTGGTCCGTCGCGATGGTCAGCTTCCCGGGCGTCCTGGTGGCCGCCTTGCCCTTGGCGCAGACGGCGCCGGCCGAACCGGTCCTGGCGGCCGACGGCTGCACCTCGGGCTGCGGGGCACAGCCGACGGCGGTGGTGAGCAGGGCGAGGGTGACGGCCGCTGCCGCGCGGCGCACTGTGCGAGGGGCGAGATGCATGGCGGGAGAGTGGCAGTGAACTCGGCTTTTGTCGAGGTCACGACCACGTGTGTCCGCATGGTGGGAGCGGGTGTTGCCGCCGTGTGAACGGGGACCACGGGGCCCGCGGGCACCCTGGCCCGGGCCGCCGGCCGAGGGCGGGATGGGAAGACCGGCGGCCCTTCCGCTCAGGAGCCGTCGTCCTGTGCGGCTGCCACCAGTTGACCGCGCGGGACCGCCCCGGGGGAGCGCGCGCGTGCGCCGGGCGCGCGCGAAACGTTCACACGGGGCGCGCGGAACGGCATTCACGCCGAGCGTGTGTGCCGGTCGTACGCCGGGCGTGCGGTACGCACCGGTGTCGTCGCGCTCCCTCGGTATGTCAGGGCGGCCTCCCCAGCCCTGACACCGCACGGACCGGCGAGGAGGCCCCGCCGGTACCGGCACCGCCCCGGACCCGGCCGATCAGTCGCCGTGGGCGACCGGCTCGAGGGCGGCGTCGAGCGCGTCGAGCACCGCCTCGCCGTTCGCCCTCGCCCACTCGGTCAGCGTGTGGATCGGACCGATCAGCGTCTCGCCGAGCGGGGTCAGCTCGTACTCGACGCGGCGCGGCGCCTCGGCGCGGGCGTGGCGGCGGACGAGTCCGTGCGCCGTGAGCCGCCGAAGCGTCTGGGTGAGCATCTTGCGGGAGATGCCGCCGATCAGCTCGATCAGTTCGCCATGGCGCACCGGGCCCTTGCTGAGGCCGTAGAGCACGACCACCGTCCACTTGTCGGCGATCAGATCGACCGCCAGACGCGCCGGGCAGTCGGCGAGAAAGGCATCACCGGGACGGAAACCGCTCATGCGGCCAAGGTACCCGCGCCGGAGTTACCTGCTGGTTCCCGGCGGATTCATAGCCTGGGTTCTCCCCCCTCCGCCAGAAACGAGGAGAGTCATGCGCGTCGTCACCCAGTACACGCTCGGCGGTCCCGAGGTCCTCACCATCGTGGACGCGCCCGAACCCCGCCCCCTCCCGACCGAGGTCCTCGTCCGCGTCAGGGCGATCGGGCTGAACCCGCTGGAGGCGCGCCTGCGCGCCGGCGAGTTCCCGTTGCTCGGCCGGCCGCCGTTCGTTCTGGGCTGGGACATCAGCGGCGTGGTCGAGGACGCACCGGCGACGGGGCGGTGGAGGCCGGGTGACGAGGTGTTCGGAATGCCGCTGTTCCCGCGGGCGGCGAGGGCGTACGCCGAGGTCGTGTCGGCGCCGGCCCTGCACCTGGCACGCAAGCCGGCATCGCTCTCGCACGTCGAGGCGTCGGCGCTGCCGGTCGTCGGGCTGACGGCGTGGCAGGGCCTCGTCGACCTCGGCGGCGTGACCGAGGGCGATCGCGTCCTGGTGCACGGCGGTGGCGGCGGGGTCGGCCATGTGGCGATCCAGATCGCGAAGGCGCTGGGCGCGCACGTGATCGCGACCGCGGGCGGGAGGAAGCGTGAGTTCGCCGAGGAGTTGGGCGCCGACGAGGTCATCGACCACACGGCGGTCGACTTCGCCGAGGCGGTCCGCGACGTCGACGTCGTGCTCGACACGATCGGCGGCGACACGGTCGAACGGTCGCTCGACGTGCTCCGCCCGGGCGGTCACCTGGTGACGGCGGTCGCCGAGGAGGACACCGCGCTCGCCGCCAGGTACGAGGCGGCCGGCATGCGCTTCAGCGGCATCGCGGTCGACCCCGATCCGGTCGCCCTGCGGGGTCTCGTCGATCTCGTCGAACAGGGCAAACTCCGGGTCCATGTGCAGGAGACGTTCCCGTTCGAGCGCGTCGCCGAGGCACACCGGCGGCTCGACGCCGGTCACCTCCAGGGCAAGCTCGTCCTCACTGTCTGAGCCCGTCCGCGGGGCTCGCATGAGCGGCGACCACCGGGGTGCCTGCTGCGCCCGTCGCTTTCCCGGTTCTCGCCGTGCCGGTGCGGTGGGCGCGTTCGATGGCCTGGCCCCAGTAGGTTCCGGCGACCATGAGCACGGCGCCCAGAGCGGCCCAGAGGGTGAGCCGTTCGCCGCCGACGCCGATCCCGATGGCGGCGGCCCAGATCGGCTCGGTGCCCAGCAGCAGGCTGGCCCGGCTGGCGGAGGTCCCTTGCACGGCCCAGGTCTGGGCGAGGAAGGCGAACACGCTGCAGAACAGGGCGAGATAGATCAGCTGCGCCCAGGTGGTGGCACCGCTGTGCACCAGGTCGGGCAGGCCGGTGACGGCGGGGGGCAGGAACAGCGCGGAGCCGACGACGGTCTGGGTGGTCGTCAGGTGCAGCGGGTCCATGGGGCGGCTCGCGGTGAGCCGTCCGACGAGGGCGACATGCCCGGCCCGGACGACCGCGGCGGCGAGCACCAGCACGTCTCCGAGCCGCGGGGCGTGCAGCCCGGTGCCGGAGGCGAGCAGGCCGACGGCCACCGCGCAGACTCCGGCGGCGAGGAAGAACGTCCACGGCAGCCGGCGGCCTCCGGTGCGGTCCAGCAGCGGGGTCAGCACGATGGTCAGGCTGATGATCAGCCCGGCGTTCGCGGCACTGGTGTGCGCCACCCCGTAGGTCTCCAGCACGAGCACGGCCGCCTGGGTCACTCCGAGCAGCGAGCCGGCGCGGACCTCCGCACGGGTCCAGCGGTGCCTTCCCCGGCGGACCGCGGCCAGGGCCCCGCACCCGAGCGCGGAGACCGCATAGCGGGCGAACAGGACCGTCAGGACCGGAAGCGCGGCGGTGGCGGTCTTGGCCGCGAGGTAGCTGGAGCCCCAGACCAGCGCGACCAGGAGGAGTACCGCATCCGTGCGGCGGGCGATGTGCATACCCACACGCTGCCCGAGCACCACATTGAAGGCCAGAACCAACTTCTAAAGCGAAGGTGTAGCCGCCCTACACTGTCGGCGTGGACGAACGGCAGCTGCGCATCCTGCGCGAACTGGGCGACCTGGGCAGCGTCAGCGCGGTCGCCGAGGCGTTGCACGTGACGCCCTCCGCGATCTCGCAGCAACTGCGGCTGCTACAGCGTTCGATCCCCGTCCCGCTCACCGAACGCGCCGGACGCCGGGTGGTCCTGACCGACGCCGGGCAGGCCCTGGCCGCGGCGGCCGTCAAGGTCGAGACCGCCCTGGCCCAGGCCCGGAACACGATCACCGACTTCGCCGGGCAGCCCGACGGCGAGGTGTCGGTGGCCGCCTTCCACAGCGCGGCGTCCGCGTTCTTCCCGGTCCTGCTGCGGGACCTCGTCGGCCCCGGCCTGCCCCACCTGGCGCTCGGGGACGAGGACGTCGCCCAGGACCGCTTCCCGGCCCTCACCCGTCACTACGACCTCGTCATCGCCCACCGCCTCGACCACGGTCCGCCGTGGCCGCGCAGCGTGACCTCCACGACGCTGCTGCGCGAGCCCCTCGACGTCGCCCTGCCGACCGGCCACCCGCTGGTGTCCAAGGCGCTGCTGACGCCGCGGGACGTGGCGGACCAGCCGTGGATCACGGTGCACGACGGCTTCCCGCTGATGTCCACCATCGAGGCCATCGCGAGCGTCGCCAACCGCCGGCCCGAGATCGTCCATCGCATCAACGACTTCGCCGTGGTCGCCGAGGTCGTCGCGGCCGGCGGCGGCCTCGCGCTGATGCCCCGGTGGACCGCCCGGCCGCACCCCGACGTCGTCCTCAGGCCGCTCGGCGGAGTACACGCCCGACGCCGCATCGACGTCCTGCACCGGCCCGAACGCACCGCCCGAAGGGCCGTCCGCACGGTCCTCGCCGAGTTGCACCGCGCCGCCGCACGGATCCAGGCCCGGGACCACTGAACCACCCGCCACCGGTGGGCACGCCCGCCTCTCGTCGGCGACAAGGGCCCCCGGCTTCGGCCGCGGGCCCTCTCGACAGCGGTTCGGTGCCGTCGCCGGACGTCACCAGCCCCGCGCGCGCCACTCCGCGAGGTGCGGCCGCTCGTCGCCGAGCGTGGTGTCGTTGCCGTGCCCGGGGTAGACCCAGGTCTCGTCCGGCAGCGTGTCGAAGATCTTCGTCTCCACGTCGTGGATCAGGCTGGCGAACGCCTCCGGGTCCTTGAACGTGTTGCCGACGCCGCCGGGGAAGAGGCAGTCGCCGGTGAAGACGTGCGGGTGGCCGTGCGGGTCGTCGTAGACCAGGGCGATGGAACCCGGCGTGTGCCCCGCGAGGTGGCGCGCGGTGAGTTCCACCCGGCCCACCCGGATCACGTCCCCGTCGTCCACGAGCACATCGGTGGGGACGGGGATGCCGGGCGCGTCCTCGCGGCCGGCGTGGGTGCGCGCGCCGGTCGCGGCGACGACCTCGGCGAGCGCCTGCCAGTGGTCGCCGTGCCGGTGCGTGGTGACGACGGACGCGATGCCGTCGTCACCGATCATGCCCAGGAGCGTGTGCGCCTCGTTCGCGGCGTCGATCAGGAGCTGCTCGTCGGTGGCCCGGCAGCGCAGCAGATAGGCGTTGTTGTCCATCGGGCCGACCGCGATCTTGGTGATCATCAGGTCCTTGAGCTCGTGAACGTCAGCCGGTCCGCCGACCCTGACCTCTCCCGTGTACGTCATGTCGATCAGCCTATAGCGGGGCGGCGCCGGGCGGGCCGTCCATGTCGCGCGGGCCGGGTCCTACAGCGGCGGCAGCTTCGGCAGCGCGCCGCCCTCCGCGGTCAGCGCGGAGCCGTCGCGCCGTCCGGCGAGCCAGCCGACCAGCTCCGCCGCCGGGCCCGAGACGGTCACCTCGGGCTCGTCCGCGGCCCTGCCGGTGTCCCAGGTGTGCGTGCCGTCCGTGATCCGGGTGGCGGGGACGTCCGGGTTGCCCGAGAACCGCTGGGCGAGGAAGCCGGTCTCCCGCTCCAGGAACTCCGCGGGGACGTCCGCCAGCTCGTAGCCGACGCCGAGGTCCACGTGGTGCAGCTCCACCTCGGCCCACCGCCGGAACGGCAGCCGGGCCGCGGCGTCGGTGACCCCGTTGCGCAGCTCCACCGTGCGCGTCCAGTCCGCGGGCGCGTCCCCTGCCGCCCGGAACCGGTCCGCGCTTTCGCGCAGGTCGGCGAGCTGGACGTCCAGGGGACGCGGCGCGCCGTCCTCGATGTCGGCGTCCCGCGCCGCGGCGCTCGCGTACATGGGACGGCCCTCCAGGGCGTTCACGAGCGCGTCCGCGTTGCGGGCGAGGTGGGCGAGGATGTGTCCGCGGGTCCAGCCGGGAAGCCGTGACGGCTCGGCGAGCGAGGCGTTGTCCAGTCGGGCGACCGCGCGCAGCAGCCGGTCGGTCGCGTCACGTACACATGCCAGGTCATGAGCGTGATCAATCATGGGCCCGACCCTAGCGGTGCCACACGTTCGGGTGAAGCTCGTGAAGCTCGTCCGCAAATCGAATGCGCGTGCTATATCGTCGAGCGTGGCGTCGGGCATGCTGGAAGGCCGGGGATTGTTATGCAACCGGGCAATCCGACCGGCGTTGTCAGTGGCTCCCCCTAGTCTGGAGAAGACGGGGGCCCGCCCCTGTCACTTCTCCCAAGAAAGGTGCGGACCGGCGTGGCCGACCGTCTCATCGTCCGTGGCGCGCGCGAGCACAACCTGAAGAATGTCTCGCTCGACCTGCCTCGCGACTCGCTCATCGTCTTCACGGGCCTGTCCGGGTCGGGCAAGTCCTCCCTGGCCTTCGACACGATCTTCGCCGAGGGCCAGCGGCGCTACGTGGAGTCCCTCTCCTCGTACGCACGGCAGTTCCTCGGCCAGATGGACAAGCCGGACGTCGACTTCATCGAGGGCCTGTCCCCGGCGGTCTCCATCGACCAGAAGTCGACCTCGCGCAACCCCCGCTCGACCGTCGGCACCATCACCGAGGTCTACGACTACCTCCGGCTGCTCTTCGCGCGCATCGGCAAGCCGCACTGCCCCGAGTGCGGCCGCCCGATCTCGCGCCAGTCGCCGCAGGCCATCGTGGACAAGGTGCTGGAGCTGCCGGAGGGGAGCCGCTTCCAGGTGCTGTCGCCGCTGGTGCGCGAGCGCAAGGGCGAGTTCGTGGACCTCTTCGCCGACCTCCAGACGAAGGGCTACTCCCGCGCGCGCGTGGACGGCACGACCGTCCAGCTGTCCGAGCCGCCGACGCTGAAGAAGCAGGAGAAGCACACCATCGAGGTGGTCGTGGACCGCCTCACGGTGAAGGACTCCGCCAAGCGCCGCCTCACCGACTCCGTGGAGACCGCCCTCGGCCTGTCCGGCGGCATGGTCGTGCTCGACTTCGTGGACCTCCCCGAGGACGACCCCGAGCGCGAGCGCATGTACTCGGAGCACCTGTACTGCCCGTACGACGACCTGTCCTTCGAGGAGCTGGAGCCGCGCTCCTTCTCCTTCAACTCGCCCTTCGGCGCCTGTCCCGAGTGCACCGGCATCGGCACCCGCATGGAGGTCGACCCCGAGCTGATCGTCCCGGACCCCGACAAGTCCCTGGACGAAGGCGCCATCCACCCCTGGTCGCACGGACACACCAAGGACTACTTCGGCCGCCTGATCGGCGCCCTCGCGGACGCGCTCGGCTTCCGCACGGACATCCCGTTCGCGGGCCTGCCGCAGCGCGCGAGGAAGGCCCTGCTGTACGGCCACAAGACCCAGATCGAGGTGCGCTACCGCAACCGGTACGGCCGCGAGCGCGTGTACACCACGCCGTTCGAGGGCGCGGTGCCCTTCGTCAAGCGCCGGCACAGCGAGGCCGAGAGCGACGCCAGCCGGGAGCGCTTCGAGGGCTATATGCGCGAGGTGCCCTGCCCCTCCTGCGAGGGCACCCGCCTCAAGCCGATCGTGCTCGCCGTGACCATCATGGAGAAGTCGATCGCCGAGGTCTCCGCGATGTCGATCAGCGACTGCGCGGAGTTCCTGGGCGAGCTGAAGCTGAACGCGCGGGACAAGAAGATCGCCGAGCGGGTGCTCAAGGAGGTCAACGAGCGGCTGCGCTTCCTGGTCGACGTCGGCCTGGACTACCTCTCGCTCAACCGCGCCGCCGGCACCCTCTCCGGCGGCGAGGCCCAGCGCATCCGCCTGGCCACCCAGATCGGCTCCGGCCTGGTCGGCGTGCTGTACGTGCTGGACGAGCCCTCCATCGGTCTGCACCAGCGCGACAACCACCGGCTGATCGAGACCCTGGTGCGGCTGCGCGACATGGGCAACACGCTCATCGTGGTGGAGCACGACGAGGACACCATCAAGGTCGCCGACTGGGTGGTGGACATCGGCCCCGGCGCCGGTGAGCACGGCGGCAAGGTGGTGCACAGCGGTTCGCTGAAGGAACTGCTCGCCAACACCGAGTCGGAGACCGGCGCCTACCTCTCCGGCCGCAAGGCGATCCCGCTCCCGGACGTCCGGCGCCCCCGCGACCCCTCCCGCCAGCTCACCGTGCACGGCGCCCGCGAGAACAACCTCCGGGACATCGACGTGTCCTTCCCGCTCGGTGTCTTCACGGCGGTCACGGGCGTGTCGGGATCCGGCAAGTCCACCCTGGTCAACGACATCCTCTACACCCACCTGGCGCGCGAGCTGAACGGCGCCCGGACCGTCCCCGGCCGGCACACCCGCGTCGCGGGCGACGACCTGGTGGACAAGGTCGTGCACGTCGACCAGTCGCCCATCGGCCGCACCCCGCGGTCCAACCCGGCGACCTACACCGGCGTCTTCGACCACATCCGCAGGCTGTTCGCCGAGACCACCGAGGCGAAGGTCCGCGGCTACCAGCCGGGCCGCTTCTCCTTCAACGTCAAGGGCGGCCGCTGCGAGAACTGCGCCGGCGACGGCACCATCAAGATCGAGATGAACTTCCTCCCGGACGTCTACGTCCCGTGCGAGGTCTGCCACGGCGCCCGGTACAACCGGGAGACCCTGGAGGTCCACTACAAGGGCAAGTCCATCGCCGAGGTGCTGAACATGCCGATCGAGGAGGCCATGCACTTCTTCGAGGCGGTCCCGGCGATCTCCCGCCACCTGAGGACGCTGAACGACGTCGGCCTCGGCTACGTCCGCCTCGGCCAGTCCGCCACCACCCTCTCCGGTGGTGAGGCCCAGCGCGTCAAGCTCGCCAGCGAGCTCCAGAAGCGCTCCACCGGACGCACGGTCTACGTCCTGGACGAGCCGACCACCGGTCTGCACTTCGAGGACATCAGCAAGCTGCTGACGGTCCTCGGCGGCCTGGTCGACAAGGGCAACACGGTCATCGTCATCGAGCACAACCTCGACGTGATCAAGACCGCCGACTGGCTCGTGGACATGGGCCCGGAGGGCGGCGCCGGCGGTGGTCTGGTGGTCGCCGAGGGCACGCCCGAGGAGGTCGCCGCGGTCCCGGCCAGCCACACCGGCAAGTTCCTGCGCGAGATCCTCGGCGCCGAGCGCATCAGCGACGCGGAACCCGTCAAGGCGCCGCGCGCCACCCGGAAGACGGCCGCGGCCAAGTCGGCGGCGAAGAAGACGGTGACGGTCAAGGCCGACGACACGGCGACCAAGAAGGCCGCCGCGACCACCCGGAAGACGGCCGTGAAGAAGGCGACGCCGGCGAAGAAGACGACGCGCGCCCGCAAGGACTGACGCCGGATCAGACCCCGGCCGGCTCGATCGGAACGAGAACTGACATCGGATCAGGAAGACGGCGCCCCGCGGGAACTCCCCGCGGGGCGCCGCTCGTTCTCTCGTCAGTCGCACCGACCGGCGGCCGCTCCTTGACAAGAGCAGAGAGGAACCAGACGGTTCACAGATCACCCAGCTCGGCCGCGTACGGCGGCTCCGCCCCCGCCCGCGAGCAGGTGATCGCCGCCGCGCGCGCCGCGAAGCGCAGCAGCCGGGTCCAGCCCTCCGCTCCCAGGGCCGCCAGCGCCCGCGGCGACAGCGCGTCCTGGGCGGCCAGAGCGTGCAGCAGGGCGGCGTTCACCGTGTCCCCGGCACCGATGGTGTCCACGACGTCCACCTTCTCGCCGGGCACGGAGTACTCGCCGCCCTCGGTGAACACGGTCAGACCGTCGCCGCCCCGGGTCACCACCACCGCCGACGGCCCCTCGGCCAGCCACTCGCGCGGCGTGCCGCCCAGCCACGCCGCGTCCTCCTCGGACACCTTCAGCAGCGCCACCGACGGCAGCCAGCTCGCGAAGCGCGCCCGGTAGGCGTCCGCGTCCGGGATCAGTCCCGCCCGGATGTTCGGGTCGAGCGCGGTGAAAAGACCCTGCCCGGCCGCCCGCCGCAGCAGCTCCTCGTAGGCGCTCGCCCCCGGCTCCAGGACGAGCGAAAGGGTGCCGAAGGACACCGCCCGCGTGCCCGCCGGGAGCGAGGGAGGAGCGGTGAAGAGACGGTCGGCGGTGCCGTCGACGTAGAAGGAGTACGCGGCCGAGCCGCCGTCGTCGATCGTGGCCACCGCGAGAGTCGTCGGCTCCGGCCCGCGCTGCACGCCGGACACCTCGACGCCCGACCGCCGCAGCCCGTCGAGCAGCGCCTCACCGAAGGCGTCGCAGGACGTCCGGGAGCAGAAGGCGGTGGGCGAGCCGAGCCGGCCGAGGGCGACCGCGGTGTTGTAAGGGCCGCCGCCGGGCGCCGGCTTCAGGGCCGCCAGGGCGCCGGGGCCCTGCGGTACCAGGTCGATCAGTGCCTCACCGGCGACGACGATCACGAGGAGGTTCCCTTCTCGGACGGGGACTCGGGCAGCGGTTCGGACAGGGCGGACGACGCGGGGCCCGGCGCCGCATCGGGCCGCTCGGGTCCCTCAGGGCAGCCGCAGGAGCCGCGGTGCACGAACGTGCAGGGCAGTCGGACCGTGCGGGGCGGCCGGTCCGGCTCGGCCAGGCGTTCCAGGAGCAGCCGCACAGCCTGGGCGCCCAGCTCCCTGCTCGGCTGGGCGATGGCGGTGAGCCGGGGCGAGAACAGGTCGGCCCAGGGGAAGTCGTCGAAGCAGCACAGGGCGAGGTCGCCGGGCACGGACAGACCGCGCCCGGCGAGGGCGCGCAGGGTGCCGAGCGTCATCGCGTTGTTGGCGGTGACGAGCGCGGTGGGCGGATCGGGCAGGGCGAGCAGGGCGGCCGCGGCGCGTTCGGCACCGGCCGACTCGGAGTTGCCGGACACCAGGAGGCGGTCGTCGAGGGCCAGGCCCGCGGCGGCGAGGCCGTCCCGGTAGCCCGCGACGCGCTCACGGGTCGTGCTGAGCCCCGGCAGGCCCGCGACCAGGCCGATCCGGCGGTGTCCCAGCCCGGCGAGATGGGCCACGAGCCGGGCCGTCGGACCGGCGCTCTCGGCGCACACCTGGTCGAAGCGCGGGGAGCCCGCGTCGGGAGCCGCGTCCGCGCCGTCGATCAGCCGGTCGAGGAACACGGTCGGTACGGCGTGCCGGCGCAGATAGCCGACCAGCTCGCCCGGCTGCGCGGACGGAGCGACGATCATGCCGTCCACCCGGCGCTCGTGGAGGAGCCGCGCGACCTTCCGCTCGTGTGCGGGATCGTCGTGCGGGTCCGCCAGGAGCAGGCCGTACCCGGCCTCCAGGGCGGCGGCCTCGACGCCCTGGAGGATCTCGGTGAAGTACGGGTTGCTGATCGCCGACACCGCGAGCCCGATGGACCGGGTGCGGGCGGTCACCAGGGAGCGGGCCAGGGTGTTGGGCGTGTACCCGAGGGCGTCCACGGCGTCCAGGACGGCCTGCCGGGTGCCCGGCAGCACCGGGCGTGTGCCGTTGAGCACGTGGGAGACGGTCGCCACGGAGACCCCGGCGCTCCGCGCGACGTCCGCCATGGTGGGCATCGCGTTCCCCTCCCCGCCCGTCCGCCGGCCGTTCCCGCCCGGCCCCCACCAGGCGGTCCCCGGCGAGTGCGGTCTTCAGGCCGGGAAGGTATCCCATCGACCGGCCCCGCGTAAACGCTTGCGCAAGCGTTTACGCGCTCCCGTTCGCCGCGCCGCACACCTCCCCGGCCCTCCCCGGCCCTCCGCCGCACGCACCGCACCCCGCCCCCGGAGCGGCCCTTCTGCCCCGGTATCGTCGCCCCGTACACCCCTTGACCAGTGGAGTTCGAGATGCCCACGCGACCGTCCGCGAGCCGTCGTACCGTCCTTCGAGGGGCCGCCGTGGTCCCGGTCGCCGGGCTCGGCCTGGCAGCGTGCTCCGCACCGGGAGGCAACGGCGCCTCCGCGTCCAACCCGACCGCTCCGGTGGACCTGGGCGCCGAGAGCGAGGTCGCCAAGGGCGGCGCCAAGCTCTACCGGGACCACAACGTGGTGGTCAGCAGGGACGACAGCGGGGCGCTCAAGGCGTACAGCACGATCTGCACGCACGCCGGTTGCCCCATCAACAAGCTCCAGGGGACGACCCTGATCTGCCCCTGCCACGGCAGCCAGTTCGACGCCATGACCGGCAAGGTGGTCCAGTCGCCGGCCACCGTGCCGCTGACCGAGCTGTCGGTGAAGACCAAGGACGGCAAGATCGTCGCGGGCCCGGCGGCCTGACCCCGGCGGCGACCCGACCGGTCCCGGGTCAACCGGCGGGCGCCGCGCTCCCGTTCACCGCTGCCAGTCCCATGCGATGCCCACGATGCCCGGCCGGATGCGCGGCTCGACCACATGGACGCAGTGGTGCGGAGCGGTCACGGGCAGTTCGTACCGCCCGCCGCGCGGGGCCGCCGGGGAGTGCTGGGTGAACCGGTGGCAGCGAACCGGCAGCGCCGCCGCGTCGAAGCGCACCTGGAGCGCGTACTGACCGCCGGGCGCGTCGAAACCCCGCAGGTACTCGCGGGCCGTCTCGGCCGTGCCGTCCTCGACGGCGTACCGGAAGAGGAAGGTGTCCCCGGCGCGCAGCCGGGTGCCGAAGAGCAGCTCGGCCACCAGCACCCCGGTCTCCTGGTCGAAGCGGACACGCCCGGTGCGGCAGTTCTCCAGGGCCCGCACCCGCATGTCGCGCGGCGCGCAGCCCGCATCGCCCTGGTGCACCACGAGGAAGCCGTCGACGCCGTCGCGGTGGGCGCGCACGATGTGATGGGCCTCGCGGGCCGCCAGCTCGCGCCGGGCGCCGATCCGGACGCACTCGTGGTGGCCCAGGGTGTGCAGCCCGCCGTCCGCCGGGCGGCCCAGCTCGGCCCGGAGCCGGTCCAGCACGGCCGACGCCTCGACCAGGGAGCGGTAGGAGCGGGCCGACCGGCGGTCGGACCCCGGATGCCGGTCGGGCTCGGCGAGCAGCCGGATCAGGGACTCGTCCGGCAGCTGGAGGATCTCCTCCAGGGCGCGTACCGCGCGCAGCGACTCCGGGCGCTGCGGGCGGCGGGCGCCCTGCTGCCAGTAACTCAGGCTGGTCACCCCGACCTTGACCCCGTGGCGCGAGAGATGGTGCTGCACGCGCTGGAGCGGCAGGCCGCGCGCGGCGATCGCGGCCCGCAGCGCCACGTGGAAGGGGCCGCCCCGCAGGGCCGAGTCCAGTTCCCCGCCGGGAAGGTCCGCGTGCTGTGTGGCGTGCAGCATGCCGAGGGGCCTTTCTGTGAGGTGTCACGACGGCTGGTCGGACCGTCTGCGCGGGTGTGCGGGGCCACCCCCGTGGCGTCATGGACGCCCATGGCTGCGCACGCCGCGCCCCTTCGCACGTGCCGGCCCCGAGTTCCCCCGCATTGAAGCGTGTTGATCAGCACCCGACAACACCTTGGGGCCGGTCGCGCCGTACGACTGGCCGGACCCCGACCCTCGTCGGCCGGCGGGCGCCCACGGGCGGCCCTTTCGGGCCCCGGAGCCGGAACGGACCGGTCCGCGCGCCGCGGCGGCGGCGTCGTCCACAGGCCCGACGCGGTGTCGGCGCTCGCCAGTAGGGTGTGAGACATGGCCGATCCCTCCAGCTACCGCCCCAGGCCGGGAGACATCCCGGACACCCCCGGGGTGTACAGGTTCCGTGACGAGCACCGCCGGGTGATCTACGTCGGAAAGGCGAAAAGCCTGCGCCAGCGCCTGGCGAACTACTTCCAGGACCTGGCGAACCTGCACCCACGCACCCGGACCATGGTGACCACCGCCGCGTCCGTGGAGTGGACCGTGGTGTCCACCGAGGTCGAGGCGCTGCAGCTGGAGTACTCCTGGATCAAGGAGTTCGACCCCCGGTTCAACGTCAAGTACCGCGACGACAAGAGTTACCCGTACCTCGCGGTGACGATGAACGAGGAGTTCCCGCGCGTCCAGGTGATGCGCGGTCACAAGAAGAAGGGCGTGCGGTACTTCGGGCCGTACGGACACGCCTGGGCCATCCGGGACACCGTCGACCTGCTGCTGCGGGTCTTCCCGGTGCGCACGTGCTCGGCGGGCGTGTTCAAGAACGCCGCCCGCACCGGCCGGCCCTGCCTGCTCGGCTACATCGGCAAGTGCTCCGCCCCCTGCGTCGGCCGCATCAGCCCCGAGGACCACCGGGACCTGGCCGACGAGTTCTGCGACTTCATGGCCGGCCGCACCGGCACCTACCTCCGCCGTCTGGAGAAGCAGATGATGGAGGCGGCGGAGGAGATGGAGTACGAGCGCGCCGCCCGGCTGCGCGACGACATAGGGGCCCTGAGAAAGGCCATGGAGAAGAGCGCGGTCGTGCTCGCCGACGCGACCGACGCGGACCTCATCGCCGTCGCCGAGGACGAGCTGGAGGCGGCCGTGCAGATCTTCCACGTGCGCGGTGGCCGGGTGCGCGGTCAGCGCGGCTGGGTGACCGACAAGGTCGAGGAGGTCACCACCGGCGCCCTGGTCGAGCACGCCCTGCAGCAGCTGTACGGCGAGGAGACCGGGGACGCCGTGCCCAAGGAGGTCCTGGTCCCGGCGCTGCCCGAGCCGGTCGAGCCGGTCCAGGAGTGGCTGACCGGCCGCCGCGGCTCACATGTGTCGCTGCGCATCCCGCAGCGCGGCGACAAGAAGGCGCTCATGGAGACCGTGCAGCGCAACGCCCAGCAGGCGCTCGCCCTGCACAAGACCAGGCGCGCCTCCGACCTCACCACCCGCTCCCGCGCCCTGGAGGAGATCGCCGACGCCCTCGGCCTGGACAGCGCCCCGCTGCGCATCGAGTGCTACGACATCTCGCACCTCCAGGGGGACGACGTGGTCGCCTCCATGGTGGTGTTCGAGGACGGCCTGCAGCGCAAGAGCGAGTACCGCCGCTTCCAGATCAAGGGCTTCGCGGGCCAGGACGACGTCCGCTCCATGCACGAGGTGATCACCCGCCGCTTCAAGCGGTACCTCGCCGAGAAGGAGCGGACGGGGGAGTGGGCCGACGGCGAGGACACCGACGGCGCCACCACCCCAGCCGGCTCGGCGGCACCCGTCGGCACGGAACCCGTCGGCACCCTGGCCACGCCCTCCGCCGCCGTCCCCCCGCTCACCGGCACCGACGCGGACGCCCGCCCCGGAGCCGGTGCCGTCACCGGTACGCGATCCGTCCCGGCCGAGCCGGCCCCGACCGCCCCGGAACCCGGCGTCGGCCCGGTCGACGGCGTCCTCAAGGACGACGACGGCCGCCCGCGGAAGTTCGCCTACCCGCCCCAGCTCGTCGTGGTCGACGGCGGTCAGCCGCAGGTCGCGGCGGCCCAGCGGGCGCTGGACGAGCTGGGCATCGACGACATCGCGGTGTGCGGCCTCGCCAAGCGGCTGGAGGAGGTCTGGCTGCCAGGTGAGGACGACCCCGTCGTGCTGCCCCGCACCAGCGAGGGCCTGTACCTGCTCCAGCGCGTCCGGGACGAGGCCCACCGGTTCGCGATCACCTACCAGCGCACCAAGCGCGCCAAGCGCTTCCGCGCCGGCCCGCTGGACGACGTCCCCGGCCTCGGCGACACCAGGAAACAGGCGCTCATCAAGCATTTCGGCTCGGTGAAGCGGCTGCGGTCCGCCACAATCGAACAGATCCAGGAAGTGCCCGGGATAGGCCGCAAGACGGCCGAGACCATCGCCGCGGCCCTCGCCCAGGCGGCCCCGGCCGCACCCGCCGTGAACACGGCGACCGGAGAGATCATGGAAGACGAGGAACCCGAGGCGACGGCGGGTTCCTCGGGGGCGCCCGTGACCACGGGTCCCCCGGACGAACGACGGGGGCAGGAGACATGACCGAGCACGACGCAGACCCCACGCCGCGCCGAGATCAGGCCCGCGGCGGCCCGGGCGACGACACGGCCCGGCAGCACACGGGCCGGTCCGACGCCCGGCGGCACACGGGCCAGGACGCGGCCGACGACAACGGAGCACAGGTGAGTACGGGCAGCGAGACACCCGGGGTACCCGAGGCGGCCATCCCCGAGTTGGTGATCATCTCCGGCATGTCCGGAGCGGGCCGTTCGACGGCCGCGAAGTGTCTGGAGGACCTCGGCTGGTTCGTCGTGGACAACCTCCCGCCCGCCCTCATCCCCACCATGGTGGAGCTGGGCGCCCGCTCCCAGGGCAACGTGGCGCGGATCGCGGTGGTCGTGGACGTCCGCGGCCGCCGCTTCTTCGACAACCTGCGCGAGTCCCTGGCGGACCTGGAGGCCAAGCACGTCACCCGGCGGATCGTCTTCCTGGAGTCCTCCGACGAGGCCCTGGTGCGCCGCTTCGAGTCGGTGCGCCGCCCGCACCCCCTCCAGGGCGACGGCCGCATCGTGGACGGCATCGCCGCCGAGCGGGAGCTGCTGCGCGAACTGCGCGGCGACGCCGACCTGGTGATCGACACCTCCAGCCTCAACGTGCACGAGCTGCGCGCCAAGATGGACGCCCAGTTCGCCGGCGAGGAGGAGCCCGAACTGCGGGCCACCGTGATGTCCTTCGGGTTCAAGTACGGCCTGCCGGTCGACGCCGATCTCGTCGCGGACATGCGGTTCCTGCCGAACCCGCACTGGGTCCCGGAGCTGCGCCCGTTCACCGGCCTCAACGAGGAGGTCGCCGCCTACGTCTTCAACCAGCCCGGCGCCAAGGAGTTCCTGGACCGCTACGCCGAGCTGCTCCGGCTCATCGCGGCAGGGTACCGGCGCGAGGGCAAGCGCTACGTGACCATCGCCATCGGCTGTACCGGGGGCAAGCACCGCTCGGTCGCGATGTCGGAGAAGCTCGCCGCGCGCCTCGCGGCCGAGGGGGTCGAGACGGTGGTCGTGCACCGGGACATGGGACGGGAATGACGGAACGTACACCGCGGCTGGGCCGGCTGCGCCGGATGGTGCCGGACGCGCGCTCCGGCCGCACCGCCGGGACCGGGGCCGGCCGCCCCGCCGAGGCCCGCGGGGGCCGGCCCCGCCGCCGGGGCGCCCAGCCCAAGGTGGTCGCGCTCGGCGGCGGCATGGGCCTGTCGGCCTCGCTCGCCGCACTGCGCCGGATCACCGGCGATCTCACCGCCGTGGTCACCGTGGCCGACGACGGCGGCTCCAGCGGCCGGCTGCGCGACGAACTGGGCGTGCTGCCGCCCGGCGACCTGCGCAAGGCGCTGGCCGCGCTCTGCGGCGACGACGACTGGGGCCAGACGTGGGCCCGGGTCATCCAGCACCGTTTCACCTCCCAGGGCGACCTGCACGACCACGCGGTGGGCAACCTGCTGATCGTCGCCCTGTGGGAGCAGCTCGGCGACCACGTCCAGGCCCTGGACCTGGTGGGCAAGCTGCTCGGCGCGCACGGGCGGGTGCTGCCCATGTCCGCCGTGCCGCTGGAACTCCAGGCCCTGGTCAAGGGGCACGACCCGGAGCGCCCGGAGGACGTGGACACGGTGTGCGGGCAGGCCACGGTCGCGCTGACCCCCGGTGAGGTGCAGTCCGTGCACCTGGTGCCGAACGACCCGCCGGCCGTCCCCGAGGCCCTGGCGGCGGTCCTGGACGCGGACTGGGTGGTGCTCGGCCCCGGCTCCTGGTTCTCCTCGGTGATCCCGCACCTGCTCGTGCCCGAACTGCTGGACGCACTGACCGAGACCAAGGCGCGCAAGGTCCTGTCCCTGAACCTCGCCCCGCAGCCGGGAGAAACCGACGGCTTCTCCCCGCAGCGTCATTTGGAGGTTTTGGGGCGACACGCCCCTAAACTCGCCCTGGACGTGGTGCTGGCCGACGAGGCCGCCGTGCCCGACCGCGACTCGCTCACCGAGGCCGCCAAGCGGCTGGGCGCCGCGGTCGAGCTGGCCACGGTGGCCCGGACCGACGGAACACCCCGGCACGACCCGGAGCTGTTGGCCGCCGCGTACGACCGTATTTTTCGGATGCATGGAAGGATCGGCCCATGGCGATGACGGCAGCGGTGAAGGACGAGATCTCCCGGCTCCCCGTCACCCGGACCTGCTGCAGGAAGGCGGAGGTCTCCGCCATTCTGCGGTTCGCCGGCGGCCTGCATCTGGTGAGCGGGCGCATCGTGATCGAGGCGGAGCTGGATACCGCGATGGCGGCGCGCCGCCTCAAGCGGGACATCCTGGAGATCTTCGGGCACAGTTCCGAACTGATCGTGATGGCGCCTGGCGGGCTGCGGCGCGGCTCGCGCTACGTCGTCAGAGTCGTCGCGGGCGGCGACCAGCTCGCCCGGCAGACGGGCCTGGTCGACGGCCGGGGCCGGCCGATCCGCGGGCTGCCCCCGCAGGTGGTCTCGGGGGCCACCTGCGACGCGGAGGCGGCCTGGCGCGGGGCGTTCCTCGCGCACGGCTCGCTGACCGAGCCCGGCCGCTCCTCCTCCCTGGAGGTGACCTGCCCGGGTCCGGAAGCCGCGCTGGCGCTGGTCGGCGCCGCCCGCCGGCTGTCGATCGCCGCGAAGGCCCGCGAGGTGCGCGGGGTGGACCGGGTGGTCGTCCGTGACGGCGACGCGATCGGCGCGCTGCTGACCCGGCTGGGCGCGCACGAGTCGGTGCTGGCCTGGGAGGAGCGCCGGATGCGCCGCGAGGTGCGGGCCACGGCCAACCGGCTCGCCAACTTCGACGACGCCAATCTGCGGCGCTCGGCGCGCGCGGCGGTGGCCGCCGGGGCCCGGGTGCAGCGCGCGCTGGAGATCCTCGGGGACGAGGTGCCCGAGCACCTCGCCGCGGCCGGGCGGCTGCGCATGGAGCACAAGCAGGCCTCGCTGGAGGAGCTGGGCGCGCTCGCCGACCCGCCGCTGACCAAGGACGCGGTCGCGGGCCGCATCCGCCGGCTGCTGGCCATGGCCGACAAGCGGGCGGCCGATCTCGGCATCCCGGGCACCGAGGCCAACCTGACCGAGGAGCTGGCGGACAACCTGGCCGGCTGACCGCTCCGCGCAGCGCGCCGACACGCCGGTGCCGCATCCCCGTCCGAGGGATCCGGCACCGGCTTTTCGTTTGCCCTCGCCCGTCGAACTCCCCGACTCCATACCACAGGTGAGCGGAGCCCTCATCAAGGGTGCGGAATCGGGGTACTCAACAGGTGAGCCGACCCGCTCACGAACGAGTGACAACGACGTCAGCAACGGGGGACATGGGATAGCAAATCCGGGTGAATCGACCGCCGATCCAGGGGGGTCCGTACCCCTACTGACGTGTACGGAAGACCTGCCCATGTATGCGCCATCTCGATGTCACCGAGGGCCCCTCGGAGAGGTAGGGTCGGTGGTGGTCGGGGACATCCCAAACAGAGCTCGCCGGCTCGCATGGCCGGCGTACCAACGAGGAGATCGGTTCGTGACGATCCGCGTAGGCATCAACGGCTTCGGCCGCATCGGCCGTAACTACTTCCGCGCGCTGCTGGAGCAGGGTGCGGACATCGAGGTTGTGGCTGTCAACGACCTGGGTGACACGGCCACCACGGCCCACCTGCTCAAGTACGACACGATCCTGGGTCGCCTCAAGCAGGAGGTCTCCCACACCGCCGACACGATCACCGTCGACGGCCACACCATCAAGGTGCTCTCCGAGCGCAACCCGGCGGACATCCCCTGGGGCGAGCTGGGCGTCGACATCGTCATCGAGTCGACCGGCATCTTCACCAAGCGCGAGGACGCCGCCAAGCACCTGGCCGGCGGCGCCAAGAAGGTCCTCATCTCGGCTCCGGCCAAGGACGAGGACATCACCATCGTGATGGGCGTCAACCAGGACAAGTACGACCCGGCGAACCACCACGTCATCTCCAACGCGTCGTGCACCACCAACTGTGTGGCCCCGATGGCGAAGGTCCTGGACGAGAACTTCGGCATCGTCAAGGGTCTGATGACCACGGTGCACGCGTACACCAACGACCAGCGCATCCTGGACTTCCCGCACAAGGACCTGCGCCGGGCCCGCGCCGCCGCCGAGAACATCATCCCGACCACCACCGGTGCCGCCAAGGCCACCGCCCTGGTCCTGCCGCAGCTCAAGGGCAAGCTGGACGGCCTGGCCATGCGCGTCCCGGTCCCGACCGGCTCCGTCACCGACCTCGTCGTCGAACTCAGCCGCGAGGTCACCAAGGAAGAGGTCAACGCCGCCTTCCAGAAGGCCGCCGAGGGCGAGCTCAAGGGCCTCCTCGACTACACCGAGGACCCGATCGTCTCCTCGGACATCGTCAACGCCCCGGCGTCCTGCACCTTCGACTCCTCCCTGACCATGGTCCAGGAGGGCAAGAACGTGAAGGTCATCGGCTGGTACGACAACGAGTGGGGCTACTCCAACCGTCTCGTGGACCTCACGGTCTTCGTCGGCAACCAGCTCTGATCGCCGAAGACCACAGCAGCACGACCGTGACATGAGAGCAGGGCTCGGCAGGCGCAGCGCGGCGCCCGCCGGGCCCTGTCTCGCGCACGGACCACGTCCTCATACGATCAGGTGCACCACGAGCCCTCCTCAGGAGTCCACTCAATGAAGACGATCGACGAACTTCTCGCCGACGGCGTAAGCGGCAAGCGGGTCTTCGTCCGCGCCGACCTCAACGTGCCGCTGGCCGACGGGACGATCACCGACGACGGCCGCATCCGCGCCGTGCTGCCCACCGTCAAGGCTCTCGCCGACGCGGGCGCCAAGGTGATCGTCGCCTCGCACCTGGGCCGCCCCAAGGGCGCCCCGGACCCCGCCTTCTCGCTGCTGCCCGCCGCCGAGCGCCTCGGTGAACTGCTCGGCGCCCCGGTCGCCTTCGCCCAGGACACGGTCGGCCCCGCCGCCCACGACGCCGTCGACGGCCTTGAGCCCGGCCAGGTCGCGGTCATCGAGAACCTGCGCTTCAACCCGGGCGAGACGGCCAAGGACGACACCGAGCGCGGCGAGTTCGCCGACCGGCTCGCCGCCCTCGCCGACGTGTACGTGGGCGACGGCTTCGGCGCCGTGCACCGCAAGCACGCCTCCGTGTACGACCTCCCGGCCCGGCTGCCGCACTACGCCGGCCACCTCATCGCCACCGAGGTCGGCGTCCTGAAGAAGCTCACCGAGGACGTCAAGCGCCCCTACGTCGTCGCGCTCGGCGGCGCCAAGGTCTCCGACAAGCTCGCCGTCATCGACCAGCTGCTCGGCAAGGCCGACCGGCTGCTCATCGGCGGCGGCATGGCCTACACCTTCCTCAAGGCCAAGGGCTACGAGGTCGGCATCTCCCTCCTCCAGGAGGACCAGATCCCGGCCGTCACCGAGTACATGCAGCGCGCCGAGAAGCAGGGCGTGGAACTGGTCCTGCCCGTCGACGTCCTCGTGGCCCGGGACTTCCCGGACCTCAAGACCAAGGCGCCGAGCCAGTTCACCACCGTCGACGCGGACAAGATCCCCGCCGACCAGGAGGGCCTGGACATCGGCCCCAAGACCCGAGAGCTGTACGCCTCGAAGCTCGCCGACGCCGAGACCGTCTTCTGGAACGGTCCCATGGGCGTCTTCGAGCACCCCGACTACGCCGAGGGCACCAAGGCGGTCGCCCAGGCCCTCGTCGACTCGGACGGGTTCACCGTCGTCGGCGGCGGTGACTCCGCCGCGGCCGTGCGCACGCTCGGCTTCGACGAGAACGCATTCGGCCACATCTCGACCGGTGGCGGCGCCTCCCTCGAATACCTCGAGGGCAAGACGCTCCCCGGCCTCGCCGCACTGGAGGACTGACCCCGTATGACCACCCGCACGCCGCTGATGGCGGGCAACTGGAAGATGAACCTCAACCACCTCGAGGCCATCGCCCACGTCCAGAAGCTCGCCTTCGCCCTGGCCGACAAGGACTACGAGGCCGTCGAGGTCGCCGTCCTGCCGCCCTTCACCGACCTGCGCTCCGTGCAGACCCTGGTCGACGGCGACAAGCTGAAGATCAAGTACGGCGCCCAGGACATCTCGCAGCACGACTCCGGCGCCTACACCGGCGAGATCTCCGGCCCGATGCTGGCCAAGCTGAAGTGCACGTACGTGGTCATCGGCCACTCCGAGCGCCGTCAGTACCACCACGAGACCGACGAGGTGGTCAACGCCAAGGTCAAGGCCGCCTACAAGCACGGCCTGACCCCGATCCTGTGCGTCGGCGAGGAGCTGGACGTCCGCGAGGCGGGCAACCACGTCACCCACACCCTCGCCCAGGTCGAGGGCGGCCTGAAGGACCTCCCGGCCGAGCAGGCCGAGACCATCGTGATCGCCTACGAGCCGGTGTGGGCCATCGGCACCGGCAAGGTCTGCGGCTCCGACGACGCCCAGGAGGTCTGCGCCGCCATCCGCGCCAAGATCGCCGAACTGTACTCGCAGGACGTCGCCGACAAGGTCCGCATCCAGTACGGCGGCTCCGTGAAGTCCGGCAACGTCGCCGAGATCATGGCCAAGGCCGACATCGACGGCGCCCTGGTCGGCGGCGCGTCGCTGGACACCGACGAGTTCGTCAAGATCGTGCGTTTCCGCGATCAGTGACGGTGCGGTGACGCCGCTCATGAGTAGGCGGTAGCCGCGATACGTCGTACTCTTGCGGGGGCACGGCCCAGGTGCTGTGCCCCCGTCGTCCATCCGATTCCGAGGAAGTTGGTCCAGCCGTGGTTTTGGGGTTCTCGATCGCCCTGATCGTCTTCAGCCTGCTGCTGATGCTGCTGGTGCTGATGCACAAGGGAAAGGGCGGCGGCCTCTCCGACATGTTCGGTGGCGGCATGCAGTCCTCCGTCGGCGGCTCCTCGGTCGCCGAGCGCAACCTCGACCGGATCACCGTCGTGATCGGCGTGCTGTGGCTCGCGTGCATCGTGGTCCTCGGCATCCTGATGAAGACGAACAGCTGATCCCGGGCCGCACGGCCCACACATTCCGTACGTTGAGCCCCATGTTCGGTACGCGCTCCCATGCGCGGCCTATCATGGGGCTTGCGTCTGGATGTGGGGGCGGTAACTCCAATCACTGGACGCGCGTTGGGCCTTACGTAGACTGAGGCGCTCGCGGCGAAGCGGAACGCCGACTCGCTTCGCGGCACCATCACGCAGGGAGTTACGACCGTGGCAAGTGGCAACGCGATCCGAGGAAGCCGGGTCGGGGCGGGGCCGATGGGCGAGGCCGAGCGCGGCGAGTCCGCACCGCGGCTGCGCATCTCCTTCTGGTGCTCCAACGGGCACGAGACGCAGCCGAGCTTCGCCAGCGACGCGCAGGTTCCCGACACCTGGGACTGCCCGCGCTGCGGCTTTCCGGCCGGCCAGGACCGGGACAACCCCCCGGACCCGCCGCGCACCGAGCCGTACAAGACCCACCTCGCCTATGTGCGGGAGCGGCGCAGCGACGCGGACGGCGAGGCGATCCTCGCCGAGGCGCTCGCCAAACTCCGCGGCGAGATCTAGGAACTGACGACCGGCCGGGCCCCTCGGGTGCCTGGCCGGAGCCGTATCCACCCGCTCGCCCGCGGCCCGTTGTCAGTGGCACCCCCTACGGTTCTCGTGAAGGCGACGACCGCGAGGGGGAGTTGTGGCGACGGCGACGGGGCGGATGCGCGCGCCCGCATGGCGCGGGGTTTTCCGGTGGCCGTGGAGCGCCGCCGTGCCGTTCCGCTCCGACGCCGCGCCGCGCACCGCCGTGCCGCGGCCGACCGTCGCTCAACGCCGCCCTGACCGCCCGTGGCCATCGCGACAACGCCTCCGCCGCCCTGCTGCCCGCCCTGTCGCCCCCGAGGACGGCGCGACCGCGGCCCGTACCCGGCAGTGATCAATTAGGTTGGAACCCGCTGGGACAGGCACGAAAGAAGGCGGAAGTCGGAAATGAACGCAGACGGCCGTACCAGGCTCAACCAGTCGCCCGAGTGGACCGCTCTCGCCAAGCACCGGGAGGAGCTGGCCGGCGTCCATCTGAGGGACCTGTTCGCCGCCGAACCCGAGCGCGGCACCGGGTACACCCTGCGGGTCGGCGACCTCACCATCGACTACAGCAAGCACCTGGTCACCGGCGAGACCCTGCGGCTGCTGCGCGAGCTGGCCGCGGCGAGGGACGTGGCCGGGCTGCGGGACGCCATGTTCCGGGGCGAGAAGATCAACGTCACCGAGGGCCGGGCGGTGCTGCACACCGCGCTGCGCGCCCCGCGGGACGCGGTGATTGAGGTCGACGGCGAGAACGTGGTGCCCAAGGTGCACGCGGTGCTCGACAAGATGGCCGACTTCGCCGAGCGGGTCCGCTCCGGCGCCTGGACCGGGCACACCGGCAAGCGCATCAGGAACGTGGTCAACATCGGCATCGGCGGCTCCGACCTCGGCCCCGCCATGGCCTACGAGGCGCTGCGCGCCTACACCGACCGCGAGCTGACCGTCCGCTTCGTCTCCAACGTGGACGGCGCCGACCTGCACGAGGCCACCCGCGACCTGGACCCGGCCGAGACCCTGTTCATCGTCGCCTCCAAGACCTTCACCACGATCGAGACGATCACCAACGCGACCTCCGCGCGCGCCTGGCTGCTGGCCGCGCTGGGCGACGAGGCCGCGGTGGCCAAGCACTTCGTGGCGCTGTCCACCAACGCGGGCAAGGTCGCCGAGTTCGGCATCGACCCGGACAACATGTTCGAGTTCTGGGACTGGGTCGGCGGCCGCTACTCGTACGACTCCGCGATCGGCCTCTCCCTGATGATCGCCGTCGGACCGGACCGGTTCCGGGAGATGCTGGACGGCTTCCGGCTGATGGACGAGCACTTCCGCACCGCGCCCCCGGAGGCCAACGCCCCGCTGCTGCTCGGCCTGCTGGGCATCTGGTACGGCAACTTCCACGACGCCCAGTCGCACGCGGTGCTGCCGTACAGCCACTACCTGTCCAAGTTCACCGCCTACCTCCAGCAGCTGGACATGGAGTCCAACGGCAAGTACGTGGCGCGGGACGGCAAGCAGGTCGACTGGCAGACCGGGCCGGTGGTCTGGGGCACTCCCGGCACCAACGGGCAGCACGCGTACTACCAGTTGATCCACCAGGGCACCAAGCTGATCCCGGCCGACTTCATCGGCTTCGCCGAGCCGGTCGCCGAGCTGAACGGCGAACTGAAGGCCCAGCACGACCTGTTGATGGCCAACTTCTTCGCCCAGACCCAGGCGCTCGCCTTCGGCAAGAGCGCCGAGGAGGTCCGCGCGGAGGGCGTGCCCGAGGAACTGGTGCCCCACAAGACCTTCCCGGGCAACCGGCCCACGACCACCATCCTGGCGAGGGAACTCACTCCCTCCGTGCTCGGCCAGCTGATCGCCCTCTACGAGCACAAGGTCTTCGTGCAGGGCGCGGTGTGGGACATCGACTCCTTCGACCAGTGGGGCGTGGAGCTGGGCAAGGTCCTCGCCAAGCGCGTCGAACCCGCCCTCACCGAGGGCGCCGAGGCCCCCGGCCTCGACGCCTCGACCAAGGCGCTGGTCGCCCGCTACCGGGAGCTGCGCGGCCGGAGCTGAGGGGCCGGAGCTGAGGGGCCGGAGCTGAGGGGCCGTGCGCCGAGACCGGCGCCAAGGCCCCCGACGGCCGGTCGGCGGCCCGGCCCGATGGCGTCCCCCGTGTCCCGTACACTCCCGATGATCATGAACAACGCGACTCGGGGGAGTGTGCCGTGGCACGGGGGATCCGCAGGCCGGGAGAACAGCGCGAGCGGAACTGGCTGAAAGCCCATCACGCGGCACGGGCGGTGTTCCACCCGGCCTGGATACCCGAGCCGCTCGACCCGACCGTGGAGCAGCTGAAGCGGATCCGGGTGGCCGGGGGCACGGTCGCCGCCATCGGCGTCTACACCTTCGTGCAGGGCGGCTTCGCCGTCACGGAGATGCTGGAGAACCTGCTCGTCGCCTGTGGGGTGCTGCTGGTGATCGCCCCGCTGACGGTCGGGGTGATGCTGTGGATCTGGCGGCGCACCGGCAGCCTGCGCGCCCTGCGCCCGGCGCTGCTGAGGGCACTGGGGCTGCTGCTCACCTTCATCGCCTCGGCGGTGGTGGCCCTGCTGCTGCTCCAGCACAACAGCGAGCTGGGCTCGGGGCTGCTGATCCTGCCGGTGAGCCTGGTGACGCTGTGGCTGATCTGGTTCGTCGGTGCCGGGGCCCTGCGCGTCACCGGGAACTTCTTCGGCACGGCGGCCGTGCACCGCGCCCTGCCGCCCCTGCTCGCCGTCGTCACCAGCTGGCTGATGGCCCTGCCGGACCTGTTCACCGGCGATCTGCACGGCCTCGGACTCGCCCTCGGCATCGTGTTCGTCCTCGGCGCCCCGGTGACGGTCACCGGCATCGCCCTGTACGAGCTGGCCCTCCTGAAGCGGCGCTACGGCATCCGGCTGACCGACCATCCGGCGCTGCACGCCCGCCGGGCACCGGCCGACGCGCCGTACTCCTACGGTCGTTGATCCCGGATACGCGAGACGGCGGGGATGGTGGCCATCCCCGCCGTCTCCTCGTTCCGGGCGTCGTGCGTCAGGGGGACGCCGGCGGATACAGCGACCGGGGCAGCTGGGAGGCCGCCGCCGCGTCCAGCAGCCACAGCGTGCGGCTGCGGCCGCGGGCACCCGCCGCCGGGGCCTGGATCTCGCCCGCGCCGGACAGGGCGATGGCCGCGGCCTCCGCCTTGTCCTCGCCGGCCGCGAGCAGCCAGACCTCGCGGGCCGAGCGGATCGCGGGCAGGGTGAGCGAGATCCGGGTGGGCGGCGGCTTGGGCGCGCCGTGCACGCCCACCACCGTGCGCTCGGTCTCCCGTACGGCCGGCAGCTCCGGGAAGAGCGAGGCCACATGGGTGTCCGGGCCGACGCCCAGCATCAGCACGTCGAAGGTGGGCACCGAGCCGTGGTTCTCCGGGCCGGCCGCCTTCGCCAGCTCCGCCGCGTAGGCCTCGGCCGCCGCCTCGACGTCCGTGCCGTACGGCCCGTCGGAGGCGGGCATGGCGTGCACGCGCTCCGGGTCCAGCGGGACGGAGTCCAGCAGGGCCTCGCGGGCCTGGGTGACATTGCGCTCGGGGTCGCCTTCGGGCAGATAGCGCTCGTCGCCCCACCACAGGTCGAGCCGGGTCCAGTCGACGGCGTCCCGGGCCGGTGCCGCCGCCAGCGCGGCCAGCAGGCCGTTGCCGTTGCGGCCGCCGGTGAGGACCACGGACGCGGTGCCCCGGGAGGCCTGCGCGTCCACGATCTTCGTGATCAGCCGGGCCGCGGCGGCCTGGGCCATCAGTTCCTTGTCGCGGTGGACGACCAGCTGCGGGGTGTTCACTTCGCCGTCGCCTTCCTCGCGGGGGCCTTCTTCGCGGTCCTGGCCGCCGCCTTCTTCGCGGGCGCCTTGGCCGCCTGCTCGACGGGCTCCGGCTCGGCGACCGCCGCCCCCTTCGCGGGGACCTCGGCTTCCGCGGTCCCCGCGGGGGCCTCGGCGTCCGGGGTTCCCTCACCGGAGGCGTCAAAGGACTCGCCGGCCGCCTGCCGCGGAACCGTGTCCAGCCGGTCCACCCCGTAGCGCAGCGCCGACGCGTAGGTGTCGTCCGGGTCCAGCCGGCGCAGCTCCTCCGCGATCAGCTCGGCGGTGTCCCGCCGCTTCAGCGCCACCGCACGGGCCGGCTGGCCCTCGATGGACAGCGTGGCGAGGGAGCCGTCCGCCCGGTCCAGGGTGATCGGGCCGCAGGTGGTGTCCATGCGGACGGCCGTCAGGCCCGGCCCCGCGGACGGGGACAGGCGCACCGGCACGTCCAGCCGGTCCGCGAGCCACATCGCCAGCAGCTCGCAGCTCGGGTTGAACTCCTCGCCCTCCACCTCGACCGCCTGCACCTTGCAGGTGACCTGGTCCAGGGCGGCCGCCAGCATCGAGCGCCAGGGCGTGATCCGGGTCCAGGACAGATCGGTGTCGCCGGGGGTGTAGGCCGCGGCGCGGGCGGTCAGCTCGCGCACCGGCTCCTCAGCGGCGTAGGTGTCGGTGACCCGGCGCTGGGCGAGCGCGCCCAGCGGGTCCTTGGCGGGGTCCAGCGGCGCGTTCACCGGCCACCACACGACCACCGGTGCGTCCGGCAGCAGCAGCGGCAGCACGACGGAGTCGGCTTGGCCGACGACCTCGCCGTACAGCCGCAGCACGACCGTCTCGCCGGTGCCCGCGTCCGCGCCCACCCGCACCTCGGCGTCCAGACGCGAGGAGGTGCGGTCGCGCGGGGTGCGCGAGACCCGCTTGACGACCACCAGCGTGCGCGAGGGGTGCTCGCGCGAAGCGTCGTTGGCGGCCTTCAGCGCGTCGTAGGCGTTCTCCTCGTCGGTGACGATGACGAGGGTGAGGACCATGCCGACGGCGGGGGTGCCGATGGCCCGGCGGCCCTGTACGAGCGCCTTGTTGATCTCACCGGCGGTGGTGTCGGTCAGGTCTATCTTCATGGCCGGCGCCAGCTCCGTCCGTCTCGTGCGAGCATCTCGTCCGCCTCGGCGGGGCCCCAGGTGCCCGACTTGTACTGCGCGGGCCTGCCGTGCTTGTCCCAGTACTCCTCGATCGGGTCGAGGATCTTCCAGGACAGCTCGACCTCCTCCGTGCGCGGGAAGAGGTTGGCGTCGCCGAGCAGCACGTCCAGGATCAGCCGCTCGTACGCCTCCGGGCTGGACTCGGTGAACGACTCGCCGTAGGCGAAGTCCATCGACACGTCCCGGATCTCCATCGAGGTGCCCGGCACCTTGGAGCCGAAGCGGACCGTGATGCCCTCGTCCGGCTGGACGCGGATCACGATCGCGTTCTGCCCCAGCTCCTCCGTCGCCGTGTGGTCGAAGGGGGAGTGCGGGGCCCGCTGGAAGACGACGGCGATCTCCGTCACCCGGCGGCCCAGACGCTTGCCGGTGCGCAGGTAGAAGGGGACGCCCGCCCAGCGGCGGTTGTCGATGCCCACCTTGATCGCGGCGAAGGTGTCGGTCTTCGACTTCGGGTCGATGCCGTCCTCTTCGAGGTAGCCGATGACCTTCTCGCCGCCCTGCCAGCCCGCCGCGTACTGACCGCGCACGGTGTTCTTGCCCAGGTCCTTCGGCAGCCGCACGGCGCCGAGCACCTTGGTCTTCTCCGCGGCCAGCGCCTGCGCGTCGAAGGAGGCGGGCTCCTCCATCGCGGTCAGTGCCAGCAGCTGGAGCAGGTGGTTCTGGATGACGTCACGGGCGGCGCCGATGCCGTCGTAGTAGCCGGCGCGGCCGCCGATGCCGATGTCCTCGGCCATGGTGATCTGCACGTGGTCCACGAAGGACCGGTTCCAGATCGGCTCGAACATGGTGTTGGCGAAGCGCAGCGCCAGGATGTTCTGGACGGTCTCCTTGCCGAGGTAGTGGTCGATCCGGAACACCTGGTCCGGCTCGAACACCTCGTGCACGACCTTGTTCAGTTCCTCGGCCGACTTCAGGTCGTGCCCGAACGGCTTCTCGATGACCGCGCGCCGCCAGGAACCGCCGGACTGGTCGGCCAGACCGTGCTTCTTCAGCTGCTGGATGACCACCGGGAAGGAACGCGGCGGCACCGACAGGTAGAAGGCGAAGTTGCCGCCCGTGCCCTGGGCCTTGTCCAGCTCCTCGATGGTGGAGCGCAGCCGCTCGAACGCCTCGTCGTCGTCGAAGGTGCCCTGCACGAAGCGCATCCCCTGGATGAGCTGCTGCCAGACCTCCTCGCGGAACGGCGTACGGGCGTGCGCCTTGACGGCGTCGTGGACCTCCTGGGCGAAGTCCTCGTTCGCCCACTCGCGGCGGGCGAAGCCCACCAGCGAGAAGCCCGGCGGGAGCAGACCCCGGTTGGCGAGGTCGTACACCGCGGGCATCAGTTTCTTGCGCGACAGATCGCCCGTGACCCCGAAGATGACCAGACCCGACGGCCCCGCGATGCGCGGGAGCCGTCGGTCGGCCGGGTCACGGAGCGGGTTCGCCCCGGAACCGGAAACGGATGACAACTCAGTCCTCCGAGGGGGCGAGGCGTTCGAGCTCCGCCTGAGTGGACTTCAGCAGGTCGTTCCAGGACGCCTCGAACTTGTCGACGCCCTCGTCCTCCAGCACCTGCACGACGTCGTCGTACGAGATGCCGAGCTTCGCCAGCGCGTCGAGCTCGGCACGGGCCTGCTCGTAGGTGCCGCGCACGGTGTCGCCGGTGATCTGCCCGTGGTCGGCGGTGGCCTCCAGAGTGGCCTCCGGCATGGTGTTGACCGTGTTCGGCGCCACCAGGTCGTCGACGTACAGGGTGTCCTTGTACGCCGGGTCCTTCACGCCGGTCGAGGCCCACAGCGGACGCTGCTTGTTGGCGCCCGCCTTCTCCAGCGCGAGCCACCGGTCGGAGGAGAAGACCTCCTCGTACGCCTGGTAGGCGAGGCGCGCGTTGGCGAGGGCGGCCTTGCCGCGCAGCGCCTTGGCCTCGTCGGTACCGATCCCGTCGAGCCGCTTGTCGATCTCGGTGTCCACCCGGGACACGAAGAAGGAGGCCACGGAGTGGATCTTCGACAGGTCCAGGCCGCGCTCCTTGGCCTTCTCCAGGCCGGAGAGGTACGCGTCCATGACCAGGCGGTAGCGCTCCAGGGAGAAGATCAGCGTGACGTTGACGCTGATGCCCAGGCCGATGACCTCGGTGATCGCCGGCAGACCCGCCTGGGTGGCCGGGATCTTGATCAGGGTGTTGGGGCGGTCCACCAGCCAGGCCAGCTGCTTGGCCTCGGCGACGGTCGCCTTGGTGTTGTGCGCGAGGCGCGGGTCGACCTCGATGGAGACCCGGCCGTCCTGGCCGTCGGTGGCGTCGAAGACCGGGCGCAGGATGTCGGCGGCGTCCCGGACGTCCGCCGTGGTGATCATGCGGACGGCCTCTTCGACGGTGACCCTGCGGGCGGCGAGGTCCGACAGCTGCTGGTCGTAGCCGTCGCCCTGCGAGATCGCCTTCTGGAAGATCGTCGGGTTGGTGGTGACGCCCACGACGTGCGAGTCGTCGATCAGCTCGGCGAGGTTGCCGGACGTGATCCGCTTGCGCGACAGGTCGTCCAGCCAGATCGCGACGCCTTCGTCGGAGAGGCGCTTGAGTGCGTCTGTCATGGAATTACATCTCCTACGTGTCGTATATGAGCGTCAGCGCTGGGCGGCGGCGATGGATTCCCGCGCCTTGGCGGCCACGTTCTCCGCGGTGAAGCCGAACTCCCGGAAGAGCACCTTGCCGTCCGCGGAAGCACCGAAGTGCTCCAGGGAGACGATGCGACCGGCGTCCCCGACGTACTTGTGCCAGGTCAGGCCGATGCCCGCCTCCACAGCGACACGGGCCTTCACGGACGGCGGCAGCACGGAGTCCCGGTACCCCTGGTCCTGCTGCTCGAACCACTCGACCGAGGGCATGGACACGACCCGGGTCGCGACGCCGTCGGCCTGGAGCTGCTCACGCGCCTCGACGGCCACGTGCACCTCGGAGCCGGTGGCGATAAGGATCACCTGCGGCTCGCCGCCCTCGGCCTCGAACAGGACGTAACCGCCCTTGGCCGCGTCCTCGTTGGGCTCGTACGTCGGCACGCCCTGGCGGGTGAGGGCGAAGCCGTGCGGCTGGCCCTTGCCGAACTCCTTGGTGTAGCGCTTGAGGACCTCGCGCCAGGCGATGGCGGTCTCGTTGGCGTCGGCCGGGCGGACGATGTTCAGGCCCGGGATGGCGCGCAGCGAGGCCAGGTGCTCGACCGGCTGGTGGGTCGGGCCGTCCTCGCCGAGGCCGATGGAGTCGTGCGTCCACACGTACGTCACCGGCAGGTGCATCAGGGCCGACAGGCGCACGGCGTTGCGCATGTAGTCGGAGAAGACGAGGAACGTGCCGCCGTAGACGCGGGTGTTGCCGTGCAGCGTGATGCCGTTCAGCTCCGCGCCCATGGAGTGCTCGCGGATGCCGAAGTGGATCGTGCGGCCGTACGGGTCGGCCTCCGGCAGCGGGTTGCCCTCGGGCAGGAACGAGCTGCTCTTGTCGATCGTGGTGTTGTTGGAGCCGGCGAGGTCGGCGGAGCCGCCCCACAGCTCGGGGATCACCGGGCCGAGCGCCTGGAGGACCTTGCCGGAGGCGGCACGGGTGGCGACGGCCTTGCCGGGCTCGAAGACCGGGATCTTCTCCTCCCAGCCGGTGGGCAGCTCGCCCGCCGCGATGCGGTCGAACTCGGCGGCGCGCTCGGGGTTCTCGTCCCGCCACACCTGGAGCGACTTCTCCCACTCGGCCTTCGCGCGGGCGCCGCGCTCCAGGGCCTTGCGGGTGTGCGTGATGACCTCGTCCTCGACGGCGAAGGACTGCTCCGGGTCGAAGCCGAGGACGCGCTTGGTGGCCGCGACCTCGTCCTCGCCCAGCGCCGAGCCGTGCGCGGCCTCGGTGTTCTGGGCGTTCGGGGCGGGCCAGGCGATGATCGAGCGCATCGCGATGAAGGAGGGCCGGTCGGTGACCGCCTTGGCCTCCTGGATCGCGGCGTAGATCGCCGCCGGGTCCAGGTCGCCGTCCGCCTTGGGCTCCACGCGCTGCACGTGCCAGCCGTAGGCCTCGTACCGCTTGACGGTGTCCTCGGAGACCGCGGTCTCCGTGTCGCCCTCGATCGAGATGTGGTTGTCGTCCCACAGCAGGATCAGGTTGCCCAGCTTCTGGTGCCCGGCCAGCGAGGACGCCTCGGCGGAGATGCCCTCCTGGAGGCAGCCGTCACCGGCGATGCAGTAGATGAAGTGGTCGAACGGCGACTCGCCCTCGGGGGACTCCGGGTCGAACAGACCGCGCTCGTAGCGGGCGGCCATCGCCATGCCCACCGCGTTGGCCACACCCTGGCCCAGCGGGCCGGTGGTGGTCTCCACACCCTTGGTGTGTCCGTACTCCGGGTGGCCCGGGGTCTTCGAACCCCAGGTGCGGAAGGACTCCAGGTCCTCCAGCTCCAGGCCGAAACCGGCCAGGTAGAGCTGCGTGTAGAGGGTCAGGGACGAGTGGCCGGCGGACAGCACGAAACGGTCGCGCCCCACCCACTCCGGGTCGGCCGGGTCGTGCCGCATCACCTTCTGGAAGAGGGTGTAGGCGGCCGGGGCCAGGCTCATGGCCGTACCGGGATGGCCGTTGCCGACCTTCTGTACGGCGTCGGCGGCCAGGACACGGGCGGTGTCCACGGCCCGCTGGTCCAGGTCGGTCCACTCAAGGTCTGTGGTGGTCGGCTTGGTGCTCACCCTGGGTCAGGGCTCCTCTCCACATGTCGGTCGCCGGTCTTCGGGGCATGCGCCCACCCGGCCGCCGGCGTGCTTCTGCCCGCCGGCCGCTGACGAGCCTACCCTCGTAAGGACGTGCGTTTTCGCGGGTGATTCCAGACTGCCGGGCATCCGCGGGATCCGCCTCCCGACTGGCCGATACGGCATTCGGCACATGAATAAGGAGGCGCTCATCTGACCGCTCAAAAGAGTGGTGGGGCCCCTCTTATGGGGCCTTTGACAAGAGGGTGTCGGAAGAGGACCGCAAAGCGTCGTCCGGGCCGTCCGCCAACACGACCCCACCCCCGCGAATGCCGGGGTATGGGCAACGTCTAAAGTGGCGTGGTACGCGCGAGCCCCAATCAAGACCTCATCCGGGGGAGGCTCGCTGGGATGTCTCTGTCAGGGGTGTGCGTGACGGCCGTCGAATCCCGTCCAGCGGGGGTGCTCGGTGGTACGAGCCCGAGCCCGGTTCACCGGCCGTTCGGGGCCCGTGCCAAGGCGTTCGTGGCACTGACCAAGCCGCGGATCATCGAGCTGCTGCTCATCACCACGGTGCCGGTGATGTTCCTGGCCCAGCAGGGTGTGCCCTCCCTCAAGCTGGTGCTGCTCACCTGCCTGGGCGGGTATCTGTCCGCGGGCGGCGCGAACGCGCTGAACATGTACATCGACCGGGACATCGACGCCCTGATGGACCGCACCTCGCAGCGGCCGCTGGTGACCGGCATGGTCAGCCCGCGCGAGTGCCTGGCCTTCGGCATCGGCCTCGGGGTCGTCTCCACCCTGCTGTTCGGGCTGACGGTCAACTGGCTCAGCGCCTGGCTGTCGCTCGGCGCGCTGCTCTTCTACGTCGTGGTCTACACGATGATCCTGAAGCGGCGCACCGCGCAGAACATCGTGTGGGGCGGCATCGCCGGCTGTCTGCCGGTGCTGATCGGCTGGTCCTCGGTGACGAACTCGATGTCCTGGGCGCCGATCATCCTCTTCCTGGTGATGTTCTTCTGGACGCCGCCGCACTACTGGCCGCTGTCCATGAAGGTCAAGGACGACTACGCGCGCGCGGGCGTGCCGATGCTGCCGGTGATCGCCTCCAACAAGGTCGTCGCCCGGCAGATCGTCATCTACAGCTGGGTGATGGTCGTCGTCTCGCTGCTGCTCACCCCGCTGGGCTACACCGGCTGGTTCTACACGGTGGTCGCCCTCGCCGCCGGCGGCTTCTGGCTGTGGGAGGCGCACGGGCTGCAGAACCGGGCGAAGGCGGAGGTCACCGGCGCCAAGCTCAAGGAGATGCGCCTGTTCCACTGGTCGATCACCTATGTGTCGATCCTCTTCGTCGCCGTCGCGGTGGACCCGTTCCTGCGCTGACGCACTCTCTTCCCCGGCGGGAGGGGCGCGTGGTCAAGGCCACGCACCCCTCCCGTCGCCGTTTCATCTACTCGTCGGTAGCATCCTGGTCATGGCAGACACGCAGCAGGTTGACGCGAAGGCCGAGCGCACGGCGGCCCGGCTCGCCCACAGGATCAGCGCCTTCTCCAAGGCCCACGGCGGCGCCGAGGGGCAGGTGGCCTACATCGGCCGGCGCGGCGCCCGGATCGTGCTCGTCGGCGCGGACGGCGGCTGGGGCGACGTGGTGGCCCCCACGTACGCCATCGCGGAGCAGGCGGTGGCGAAGGCCGGGATCACCGTGCACGAGTCCTTCGACGGGGAGTTCGCGGCGAAGGTGCGGACCGGGCCGTACGAGTGGAAGCGGATGGCGGGCATCCAGCTCGGCGGCTGACCCCGGCGGCTCGTCCGCGCCGGGGCGGGGGCGAAAGTGCCGTCCGCGCGGTTCCCCGCGCACCATCGGTGCGCCAGGCTGACGGCATGCGGACGGATGCCCTGCTCGAACGTTTCCTGGACGCGCTCGCCCCGTTGCGTCCCCGCGCCGTCTGGGCGCACGGCTCGCTGGCCGGGGGCGACTACCAGGAGGGCCGCAGCGACCTCGACCTGATCGCGGTGCTGCCCGCGCGCCCCGGCCCCACGGCGGTACGGCGCATCGTGACGCTGCACCGGCGGCTGCGCGAGGTGCCGCTCGCCGCGAAACTGCACTGCGGCTATCTCGCCCCGGCCACCCTCGCCGACCCCGGCCGGGCACATCTCGCCTGGGCGCACGGGCATGTGCTGCGGCGCCCGGTCACCCCCGTCACCCGGCGCGAGCTGCACGCCTTCGGCCGGGTGCTGCACGGGGAGCCGCCCGCCGGCCTGTTGCCGCCGGTACCGGAGCGTGACCTGCGCGCGTTCGTCGTGCGCGACCAGCGGGACTTCTGGCGACCGGCCGTCGACAAGGGCCGCCTGTGGCGGCAGGACGTCTGGGTGGACCTCGGGCTGCTGACCTTCGCCAGGGCCACCGTGACGCTGCGCGAGGGGCGGCTGATCAGCAAGCGGGACGCCCTGGCGGAAATGCCGGGGCTGGGCGCGCCGGCCGAGGTGGTCGAGGACATCACCCGCCGGCGGTACGCGGACCCCGCCCCGGCGGACGGCACCTGGCTCGCCCGCCGCGCGGAGCTGACCCGGGCCTACCTCGGCCCGGCGATCGACGCGCTGGTCACCGCGTACGGGTGAGTCAGGCGTTCGTGGGGACCGTGACCTCGGCCGCGGGACCGGGCAGGCCCAGTTCCGCCTCCGGGCGTTCGCGCAGCGACAGCAGGACCCGCAGCACGCCGATCCACACCAGGCAGGAGCCGAGCATGTGCAGGCCGACCAGCAGCTCGGGCAGGTGCGTGAAGTACTGGACGTAGCCGATGACGCCCTGGGCCAGCAGGATCAGGAACAGCTCGCGGGTGCGGGCCAGCGGTCCGCGCGGGGCGTCGACGGCCTTGAGGATGAACCACAGCGCGAACGTCAGGGTCACCACGATCCAGGCGAGCACCGCGTGCAGCTTGGCCACGGCCTCCCAGTCGATCGGGATGCGCTGCACGTCGCTGGAGTCGCCCGCGTGCGGCCCGGCGCCGGTGACCACCGTGCCCACCGCGAGGAGCAGCACGGACGCGAGCACCAGGAACCACACCAGCTGGACCACGGCCTTGCCGACCAGCGGCCGGGGCGCGGCGTCGCCCTCACGGGTGCGCTGCCACATCACCACCGCGACCGCGGTCAGCGCCGTCGCCAGCAGGAAGTGCGCCGCGACGGTGTACGGGTTCAGGCCGACCAGCACCACGATGCCGCCGAGCACCGCGTTGCCCATCACCAGCCAGAACTGGGCCCAGCCGAGCCGCGTCAGGCTGCGCCGGCGGGGCTTCTCGGAACGGGCGGCGACGATCGCCCAGCCGACCGCGGCGCACAGCACGTAGGTCAGCAGGCGATTGCCGAACTCGATGGCGCTGTGGTAGGTCAGCGCCTGCGTCGGCGTCAGCGAGCCGTCGGTGCACTCGGGCCAGGTCGGGCAGCCGAGGCCCGAAGCGGTCAGCCGGACGGCGCCGCCGGTGACGACGATCACCACCGACATCACGAGCGCGGCGAGCGCCGCCCGCCGCACGGTCCGGGGCTCCGGCGTCCAGCGGTCGGCGATGAAGGCGAGCGGATTGCGCAGGGCCGAGGCGGCATCGGCGCGGGTCAGCTTTGGCACGCCCACCATGGTAGGCGCCCGCTTGTGCACGCTTTCACGAGGGTCCGGTCCCGGCGCCGTGTCGCCGCTCACTCCGACGGGGGACGGCTCACTCCCAGCGGAAGAACTTCCCGGCCGCGGCGAGCCCCGCGACCGCCCACACCGCAAGGACGCCCAGGTCGCCCCAGGGCATGCCGGCGCCGTGCTGGAGGACGTCCCGCAGGCCGTCGGAGAGGGCGGAGATGGGCAGCAGCCCGAGGACGTGCTGCCCGGCCGAGCCGAACTTGTCCAGCGGCACGATGACGCCGCCGCCGACGAGCAGCAGCAGGAACACCAGGTTGGCGGCGGCCAGCGTCGCCTCGGCCTTCAGGGTGCCGGCCATCAGCAGGCCGAGGCCGGAGAAGGCGGCGGTGCCGAGGACCAGCAGCAGGAGCACGGCGGCCGGGTCGCCGTGCGGGGACCAGCCGAGGGCGAGGGCGATCACCGTCAGCAAGATCACCTGGAGCACCTCGGTGACCAGCACCGACGCCGTCTTCGCGGTCATCAGGGCCCAGCGGGGCAGCGGCGAGGCGGCGAGCCGCTTGAGCACGCCGTAGCGGCGCTCGAAGCCGGTGGCGATGGCCTGTCCGGTGAAGGCGGTCGACATCACGGCGAGGGCGAGGATGCCCGGCGCGAGGAAGTCGACGGCCTTGCCCTTGCCGGTGTCCACGATGTCCACGGAGCTGAAGAGCACCAGCAGCAGGGTCGGGATGACCACCGTCAGCAGCAGCTGCTCGCCGTTGCGCAGCAGCATCTTCGTCTCCAGGGCCGCCTGCGCCGCGATCATGCGGGGCAGGGGCGCGGCCCCCGGCTTGGGGGCGTACGTACCCGGCGCGGTGGTCATGAGCGCAGCTCCTTGCCGGTCAGCTCGAGAAAGACGTCTTCCAGGGTGTGCCGTTCGACCGAGATGCGGTCCGGCATCACGCCGTGCTGGGCGCACCAGGAGGTCACGGTGGCGAGCAGTTGCGGGTCGACCTTGCCGACGACGCGGTAGGCGCCCGGGGTCAGCTCGGCTGCCGTGCAGCCGTCCGGGAGCGCCTTGAGCAGGGAGCCGACGTCGAGGCCGGGGCGGCCGGTGAAGCGCAGGGTGTTCTCCGCGCCGCCCTTGCACAGCTCCTCGGGGGAGCCCTGGGCGATGACCTTGCCGCCGTCGATGATTGCGACGTCGTCGGCGAGCTGCTCGGCCTCGTCCATGTGGTGGGTGGTGAGGATCACCGAGACGCCGTCGGCGCGCAGGTCCTTCACCAGGTCCCAGGTGGCCCGGCGGGCCTGCGGGTCGAGGCCCGCGGTCGGCTCGTCCAGGAACACCAGCTCCGGGCGGCCGACGACGGCCATGGCGAGCGCCAGGCGCTGCTGCTGGCCGCCGGAGAGCCGGCGGTAGGAGGTGCGGCCGCACGCGCCGAGCCCGAGCCGCTCGATCAGGGCGTTCACGTCCAGGGGGTGGGCGTGCAGCTTGGCGACATGGCGCAGCATCTCGTCCGCGCGGGCGCCGGAGTAGACGCCGCCGGACTGGAGCATCACACCGATCCTGGGCCGCAGCTCGGCCGACTGGCGCACCGGGTCGAGGCCCAGGACGCGCACCGTGCCGGAATCCGGCTTCCGGTATCCCTCGCAGGTCTCGACCGTCGTCGTCTTGCCGGCGCCGTTGGGTCCGAGGACGGCGGTCACGCCCGCCTGGGCCACCAGGTCGAGGCCGTTGACCGCGGTCTTCGTGCCGTACCGCTTCACCAGGGCCGCGACCTGGACGACGGGCTCACTATGCATGGGTCCAGAGTCTAGGGAGAGCGCTCGCCGATCAGGCGGCCGGGTCGGGGAAGTCCCGGTACGCGGCCAGCCGGCGTTCGGCGTGGGCCACCGCGTCCGCGACCGGGAACAGCCGGGCGTCGGCGGCGCCCACCTTGCCGCGCACGACGGGCCACTCCCGCTCGAAGTCGCGCCCCAGCTCCTCGAACCCTTCGGAGCTGATCGCCACCTCCGGCACGGTCAGCCAGCCGCCGGGCGCGGGCCGGCCGACCGGGACGAGCGGCGCGGGCAGGCGGTACTCGGCCAGGTGGAAGCTGGTGCAGGAGCCGTATCCGGCGCCCAGCAGCAGCACCCGGGCGCCCAGCCGCTCCAGCCGGGCCAGCGGGCTGTGCTCGCCCAGCCGGCAGTTCGCGGCGTGTCCCTCGGTGATCTCCGGGGCGCGGGGGCCGACGGCCGCGAAGGAGGTCTGCAGGTGCGCGCTGCGCAGGGCGCCGGGCCAGGTGCGCACGGTCTCGGGGACGACGCCGACCCCACGCGTGGGCGTGACCAGCGGGTCGTACACGGGCATGGTGGCCCGCACGCGCTCCCGCCACTCCTCCGGCACCGGCGGGTTCTCCCAGCAGGCGGGGTCGGAGAGGTCGGAGGTGTGGGCCGGGACGACCAGCGTGCCGGAGGGGCCGAGGGCGTCGAGGAGTCCCTGGACGACGGCCACCGCCCCGCCGTTGACCCAGCCGAGGGAACTCAGCGAGGTGTGCGCGAGCAGGATCTCGCCGGGTGTCACACCGAGCCGGCGCAGCCCGTCGGCGATGTCGTCCCGGGTGACAAGAGGGCCGGTGGGAGGGGGTATGGCCATGGCCGGGGAGTCTCGCGTACGGGTGCGCGCGGCGCCACGGAATTTCCGGCGCGGCCGTCCCGGATGATCGATCGGTGATCGTTTCCGCAGGTCAGATTAGGTATGCCTAAGTGATGCAGGGCACCGGGCGGTGATCCGGACGCCGCTTGTCAGGCCCCGAGGAATTACGCAACAATGGCGTTGTGAAAAACGTCGGCGAGGCTCGGGAGGCCCCCACGGGGACCCCCCAGGAGGAGTTCGCGACCGGGGAGCGCTCCACGCGCAACCGGGTCGCGCGGTCCATCCTGGACCACGGCCCGTCGACCGTCGCCGAACTCGCCGGCCGGCTGGGACTCACCCAGGCGGCCGTCCGTCGTCACCTGGACGCGCTGGTCGCGGACGACGTGGTGGAGGCGCGCGAACAGCGCGTGTACGGCACGCGCACGCGCGGGCGCCCCGCCAAGGTCTTCGCGCTCACCGACTGCGGCCGCGACGCCTTCGACCAGTCGTACGACAAGCTGGCCGCGGACGCGCTGCGCTGGATCGCCGAGCACGAGGGCGGGCCCGGCGCGGTCTCCGCCTTCGCCCGCGCGCGGATCGCCGCCCAGGCGCGCGCGTACCGCGAGGCGATCGAGCGGGTGACCCCGGACAAACGCGCGGAAGCGCTGGCCAAGGCCCTGAGCGCGGACGGGTACGCTGCTACGGCGCGCAGCGCACCGGTCGGCGAGCAGCTGTGCCAGCACCACTGCCCGGTCGCCCATGTGGCGGAGCAGTACCCGCAGCTGTGCGAGGCGGAGACCGAGATCTTCGCCGAGCTGCTGGGTACCCACGTCCAGCGGCTGGCGACCATCGCGCACGGCGACGGCGTCTGCACGACGTTCATTCCCAAGATTTCCACTGACGCACCTGCAAGCACGGCCGGGAGGAACCCCGCATGACTCTCCCCACGGAGACTGCCCACCCTGAGCTGGAGGGCCTGGGCAAGTACGAATACGGCTGGGCCGACTCCGACGTGGCCGGTGCCTCCGCCCGGCGCGGCCTGAACGAGGACGTCGTCCGCGACATCTCCGGCAAGAAGTCGGAGCCGGAGTGGATGACCAAGCTGCGCCTGAAGGGCCTCAAGCTCTTCGAGAAGAAGCCCATGCCGAACTGGGGCTCGGATCTGTCGGGCATCGACTTCGACAACATCAAGTACTTCGTGCGCTCCACGGAGAAGCAGGCGGAGTCCTGGGAGGACCTGCCCGAGGACATCAAGAACACCTACGACAAGCTGGGCATCCCCGAGGCCGAGAAGCAGCGCCTGGTCGCCGGCGTCGCCGCCCAGTACGAGTCGGAGGTCGTCTACCACCAGATCCGCGAGGACCTGGAGCAGCAGGGCGTCATCTTCCTGGACACCGACACCGCCCTGAAGGAGCACCCGGAGCTCTTCAAGGAGTACTTCGGCACCGTCATCCCGGCCGGTGACAACAAGTTCGCCGCGCTGAACACGGCCGTGTGGTCCGGCGGCTCCTTCATCTACGTGCCGAAGGGCGTGCACGTGGAGATCCCGCTCCAGGCCTACTTCCGCATCAACACGGAGAACATGGGCCAGTTCGAGCGGACCCTGATCATCGTCGACGAGGGTGCCTACGTGCACTACGTCGAGGGCTGCACCGCGCCGATCTACAAGTCGGACTCGCTGCACAGCGCCGTGGTCGAGATCATCGTCAAGAAGAACGCCCGCTGCCGCTACACGACCATCCAGAACTGGTCGAACAACGTCTACAACCTGGTCACCAAGCGCGCCGTGGCGTACGAGGGCGCGACCATGGAGTGGATCGACGGCAACATCGGCTCCAAGGTGACGATGAAGTACCCGGCCGTCTACCTGATGGGCGAGCACGCCAAGGGCGAGACCCTGTCCATCGCCTTCGCGGGCGAGGGCCAGCACCAGGACGCCGGCGCCAAGATGGTCCACATGGCGCCCAACACCTCGTCGAACATCGTCTCCAAGTCGGTGGCCCGCGGTGGCGGCCGTACGTCCTACCGCGGTCTGATCGAGATCGGCGAGGGCGCCGCCGGCTCCAAGTCGAACGTGCTGTGCGACGCGCTGCTGGTGGACACCATCTCCCGTTCGGACACCTACCCGTACGTGGACGTCCGCGAGGACGACGTGTCCATGGGCCACGAGGCCACCGTCTCCAAGGTCTCCGAGGACCAGCTCTTCTACCTGATGAGCCGTGGTCTGTCCGAGGACGAGGCGATGGCGATGATCGTGCGCGGCTTCGTCGAGCCGATCGCCAAGGAGCTGCCCATGGAGTACGCGCTGGAACTCAACCGGCTGATCGAGCTGCAGATGGAGGGCGCGGTCGGCTGACCGCCGCCGCCTTCCCCATCAAGCCACTGACCTGAGAAAGCGAGCAATACGACAGCCATGGCTGAGGCCCAGAACATCCCCGTGGGGTCGACCACCGCGGGCTCGATCGCGGTCGCCGCGGAGTCGACCGTCGTCTCGCGCATGAGCGCGCCCCCCTCCTACGACGTGGCGGACTTCCCCGTCCCGCACGGCCGCGAGGAGGAATGGCGGTTCACCCCGCTGGAGCGCCTGCGCGGGCTGCACGACGGCACCGCCGTCGCCTCCGGCGACGGCGTGAAGGTCGACGTCCGGGCGCCCGAGGGCGTCGTCGTCGAGCACGTCGGGCGGGACGACGCGCGGCTGCGCAAGGCGGGCGTCCCGGTGGACCGGGTCGCCGCGCAGGCGTACTCCGCCTTCGAGCAGGCCTCGGTCGTGACCGTCCCCAAGGAGACCGTCCTCACCGAGCCGATCCGCATCGCCGTGCACGGCCAGGGCGGCACCGCCTTCGGCCACCAGGTGATCGAGCTGGGCGCCTTCGCCGAGGCCGTGGTCGTCATCGACCACACCGGTGACGCGGTGCTCGCCGCCAACGTCGACTACCTGCTCGGCGACGGCGCCAAGCTCACCGTCGTCTCCGTCCAGGACTGGGACGACAAGGCCGTTCACATCGCCCAGCACAACGCGCTGGTCGGCCGGGACGCCTCCTTCAAGTCGGTCGTCGTCACCTTCGGCGGCGACGTCGTACGCCTGCACCCGCGCGTCACCTACGCGGGCCCCGGCGGCGAGGCCGAGCTGTACGGCCTCTACTTCACCGACGCGGGCCAGCACCAGGAGCACCGCCTCCTGGTCACCCACAACGCCCCGCACTGCAAGTCGAACGTCGTCTACAAGGGCGCGCTCCAGGGCGACGACGCGCACGCGGTCTGGATCGGCGACGTGCTCATCGAGGCCAAGGCCGAGGGCACCGACACCTACGAGATGAACCGCAACCTGGTCCTCACCGACGGCGCCCGCGTCGACTCGGTGCCGAACCTGGAGATCGAGACCGGTGAGATCGTCGGCGCCGGCCACGCCTCCGCCACCGGGCGGTTCGACGACGAGCAGCTGTTCTACCTGATGGCCCGCGGCATCCCCGAGCACGAGGCCCGCCGCCTGGTGGTCCGCGGCTTCTTCGCCGAACTGGTCCAGCAGATCGGTGTCACCGACATCGAGGAGCGACTGCTCGCCAAGATCGAGCAGGAGCTGGAGGCCTCGGTCGCATGAGCTTCCAACGCGCCTGTGGGCTGAGCGAGCTGTCGGAGGGCACCCCCAAGCGGGTGGAACTCGACGGCACGCCGGTCTCGGTCGTCCGGACCGAGGGCGAGGTGTACGCGATCTACGACATCTGCTCCCACGCGAACGTCTCGCTCTCCGAGGGCGAGGTGGAGGACTGCCAGATCGAGTGCTGGCTGCACGGCTCCGCCTTCGACCTCCGCACCGGCAAGCCGTCCGGGCTGCCCGCGACGCGCCCCGTCCCCGTATACCCCGTAAAGATCGAAGGGGACGACGTTCTCGTCTCCCTCACCCAGGAGTCCTGAGGCATCCATGGCAACGCTTGAAATCCGAGACCTGCACGTCACCGTCGAGGCCGACAACGCCACGAAGGAGATCCTCAAGGGCGTCGACCTCACCGTGAAGCAGGGCGAGACGCACGCCATCATGGGCCCCAACGGCTCCGGCAAGTCCACCCTCGCCTACTCGCTCGCGGGTCACCCGAAGTACACGATCACCGAGGGCACCGTGCTGCTCGACGGCGAGGACGTCCTGGCGATGTCCGTCGACGAGCGCGCCCGCGCCGGCCTGTTCCTGGCGATGCAGTACCCGGTCGAGGTCCCCGGCGTCTCGGTCTCCAACTTCCTGCGCACCTCCGCCACCGCCGTCCGCGGCGAGGCCCCCAAGCTGCGCACCTGGGTGAAGGAGGTCAAGGAGGCCATGGAGCGTCTCCACATGGACCCCGCCTTCGCCGAGCGCAACGTCAACGAGGGCTTCTCCGGCGGTGAGAAGAAGCGCCACGAGATCCTCCAGCTCGAACTGCTCAAGCCCAAGATGGCGATCCTGGACGAGACCGACTCCGGCCTCGACGTCGACGCCCTGCGCATCGTCTCCGAGGGCGTCAACCGCGTCCGCGAGACGGGTGAGGTCGGCACCCTGCTGATCACGCACTACACGCGCATCCTGCGCTACATCAAGCCCGACTACGTCCACGTCTTCGCGGCCGGCCGCATCGTCGAGTCCGGTGGCCCCGAGCTCGCGGACAAGCTGGAGAACGAGGGCTACGAGGCATACGTGAAGGGTGGCGCATCCGCGTGACACAGCTGTCGGGCCTCCTCGACACCGAGGCGATCCGCAAGGACTTCCCCGTTCTGGACCGCGTCGTCCACGACGGCCGGAAGCTCGTGTACCTGGACAACGCGGCGACGAGCCAGAAGCCGCGCCAGGTGCTGGACGCCCTCAACGAGTACTACGAGCGTTACAACGCCAACGTCCACCGCGGCGTGCACGTCCTCGCCGAGGAGGCCACGGCACTCTACGAGGGCGCGCGCGACAAGGTGGCCGAGTTCATCAACGCGCCGAGCCGCGACGAGGTGATCTTCACCAAGAACGCCTCCGAGTCGCTCAACCTCGTGGCCAACATGCTGGGCTGGGCCGACGAGCCCTACCGGGTCGACCACGAGACCGAGATCGTCATCACGGAGATGGAGCACCACTCCAACATCGTGCCGTGGCAGCTGCTGGCGCAGCGCACGGGCGCGAAGCTGAAGTGGTTCGGCCTCACCGAGGACGGCCGGCTCGACCTGTCCAACATCGACGAGATCATCACCGAGAAGACGAAGATCGTCTCCTTCGTGCTGGTCTCCAACATCCTGGGCACCGTCAACCCGGTCGAGGCGATAGTGCGCCGCGCCCAGGAGGTCGGCGCGCTGGTGTGCGTCGACGCCTCCCAGGCCGCGCCGCACATGCCGCTGGACGTGCAGGCCCTCCAGGCCGACTTCGTGGCCTTCACCGGCCACAAGATGTGCGGCCCGACCGGCATCGGCGTGCTGTGGGGCCGCCAGGAGCTGCTGGAGGACCTGCCCCCGTTCCTGGGCGGCGGCGAGATGATCGAGACCGTCTCGATGCACTCCTCGACGTACGCCCCGGCACCGCACAAGTTCGAGGCGGGCACGCCCCCGATCGCGCAGGCGGTCGGCCTGGGCGCGGCGATCGACTACCTCCAGGCCATCGGCATGGAGAAGATCCTCGCCCATGAGCACGCGCTGACCCAGTACGCGGTGGAGCGTCTGGCCCAGGTCCCGGACCTGAGGATCATCGGCCCGACCACGGCCGAGGACCGGGGCGCCGCGATCTCCTTCACACTGGGCGACATCCACCCGCACGACGTGGGCCAGGTCCTGGACGAGCAGGGCATCGCGGTCCGCGTCGGCCACCACTGCGCCCGTCCCGTCTGCCTGCGCTACGGAATTCCCGCGACCACGCGAGCGTCGTTCTATCTGTACTCCACGCCGGCCGAGATCGATGCTCTGGTCGACGGCCTGGAGCACGTACGGAACTTCTTCGGCTGAGAGGCGTGTGCTGAGACCGTGAAGCTGGATTCGATGTACCAGGAAGTCATCCTGGACCACTACAAGAACCCCCATGGGCGTGGTCTTCGGGATGGCGACGCCGAGGTGCACCATGTGAACCCGACGTGCGGCGACGAGATCACCCTCCGTGTGAAGTACGACGGCACCAAGATCGCGGATGTCTCGTACGAGGGCCAGGGCTGCTCCATCAGCCAGGCCTCTGCGTCCGTGCTGAACGAACTCCTCGTCGGCAAGGACCTGCCCGAGGCGCAGAAGATCCAGGAGACCTTCCTGGAGCTGATGCAGTCCAAGGGCCGGATCGAGCCGGACGACGCGATGGAGGAGGTGCTGGAGGACGCCGTGGCGTTCGCCGGTGTCTCCAAGTACCCCGCGCGGGTCAAGTGCGCCCTCCTGAGCTGGATGGCGTGGAAGGACGCGACGGCCCAGGCGCTGGGTGGCGCCGACGCCGAAAGGAAGACCGCATGAGCGACACCGTCGAGATGAAGCCCGCCTCCGAGGAGGAACTCCGCGAGGCCCTGATGGACGTGGTCGACCCCGAGCTGGGCATCGACGTCGTCAACCTCGGCCTGATCTACGGCATCCACGTGGACGACTCCAACGTGGCGACCGTGGACATGACCCTGACCTCGGCGGCCTGCCCGCTGACCGACGTCATCGAGGACCAGGCCAAGTCCGCCACGGACGGCATCGTCAACGAACTCCGGATCAACTGGGTCTGGATGCCGCCGTGGGGCCCGGACAAGATCACCGACGAGGGCCGCGAGCAGCTGCGCGCCCTGGGCTTCAACGTCTGACAGCGCTTCGGTGAAAGGGGCCACGGCAAGCCGTGGCCCCTTTTCCGTACCCGCGATGTGTACGCCCGTACATGTGATGTGTACGCTCGTACACATGGGATATCTGACGCTCGCCGGTGCCATAGCCGCCGAGGTGTGCGCGACGACGGCGATGAAGTACAGCCACGGTTTCAGCAGGCCGGGGCCCTCGCTGGTGACGGCGCTGGGGTATCTGGTCTCCTTCGTGCTGCTCGCGCAGACCCTGAAGTCCGTGCAGATCGGCACGGCGTACGCGATCTGGTCCGGGGTGGGCACCGCGGCCATCGCCGTGCTCGGGCTGCTGCTGTTCGGAGAGGGGCTGGGCATGGCCAAGATCGCCGGGATCGTGCTGATCATCGGCGGAGTGGTGGTGCTGAACCTCGGCGGGGCGAGCCACTGATGGCCCGGCGCCACGACCCCGGCCGGCGGCAGCGGATCATCGACGCGGCGATCCGCGTGGCCGCCCGGGACGGCCTGGCCGGGCTGAGCCACCGCACGGTCGCCGCGGAGGCCGACGTCCCGCTCGGCTCCACCACGTACCACTTCGCCACCCTGGACGAGCTGCTGGTGGCGGCCCTGTGCCAGGCCAACGAGGGCTTCGCCGGGGTGCTGGACGACAGCGGCGTCGCGGCCGCCCCCGGCACCGACCTCGCGGCCGGGCTCGCCCGCGTCCTCGGGCAGTGGCTGGGCGGCGACCGCCCGGGCGCGGAGCTGGAGTACGAGCTGTACCTCGCCGCCCTGCGCCGCCCGGCCCTGCGCCCCGTCGCCGCCCGGTGGACCGAGGAGACGGTCGCCCGCCTGTCCGCCCGTGTCGACCCCGTGACGGCCCGCACCCTGGTCGCCCTGATGGACGGCATCTGCCTCCAGGTGCTGCTGACCGGGGGTTCCTACGACGAGGAGTACGCGCGCGAGGCGCTGGGCCGGGTGATCGGCCGGGGCCCCGGCCGCCGGGCGGACGGCGCGGGGAAGGACGCGCCCGGCACATGAGACACGGTTCGCTCCCGCACCCCGCCCCACGTTAGGTTTTCCCCATGACCGACACTGCTTCCCGTACCACCGGCGCCGTCGCCGCCGGTCTTGCCACCATCGCCTCCGACGGCACCGTTCTCGACACCTGGTACCCCGCGCCCGAACTGGTCGAGGAGCCGGGCCCGGCCGGCACCGAGCGGCTGTCCGCCGAGCGCGCGGCGGAGCTGCTGGGCGGCGGCGCGACCGCGGCGACCGGCCCGGACGCCCGCCGGGGCGTCGAGGTGGTCGCGGTCCGCACGGTCATCGCCTCGCTGGACGAGAAGCCGCTGGACGCGCACGACGTCTACCTGCGGCTGCACCTGCTCTCGCACCGCCTGGTCAAGCCGCACGGCCTGAGCCTGGACGGCATCTTCGGCCACCTGGCCAACGTCGCCTGGACCTCGCTCGGTCCGGTCGCCGTGGACGACGTCGAGAAGGTGCGGCTGAACGCGCGCGCCGAGGGCCTGCACCTCCAGGTCACCTCGATCGACAAGTTCCCGCGCATGACGGACTACGTCGCCCCCAAGGGCGTGCGCATCGCCGACGCCGACCGGGTCCGCCTGGGCGCGCACCTGGCCGAGGGCACCACCGTGATGCACGAGGGCTTCGTCAACTTCAACGCCGGCACGCTCGGCACGTCGATGGTCGAGGGCCGGATCTCCGCCGGTGTCGTCATCGGCGACGGTTCGGACATCGGCGGCGGCGCCTCCACCATGGGCACCCTCTCCGGCGGCGGCAACGTCATCATCTCGATCGGCGAGCGCTGCCTGATCGGCGCCGAGGCGGGCGTGGGCATCGCGCTGGGCGACGAGTGCGTGGTCGAGGCCGGTCTCTACGTCACCGCGGGCACCCGGATCACCATGCCCGACGGCCAGATCGTCAAGGCCCGCGAGCTCAACGGCGCCTCCAACATCCTCTTCCGCCGCAACTCGGTCACCGGCACGGTCGAGGCCCGCCCGAACAACGCGGTCTGGGGCGGCCTGAACGACATCCTGCACAGCCACAACTGACGCGTCCCGCACGCCCCGAGCGCCCCTCGCCCGTGCGGTGAGGGGCGCGCTGTCATGCGTGGGGCAGTCCGGCCGCGAACCGCGCCAGGGCCCCGAAGTCGCCCTCGCGCAGGCCGATGCGCGGGTCCACGGGGTGCAGCAGGGCCGGGCCGGGGTGGTGGCCGGTGACGAACGCGGGGTCCGCGGGGCCCAGTTCGTCGTCCACCCAGGCGAACGGTCGGCCGCCGGCGTACGCCACGATCGCCTCCGTCTTCCAGTGCACCCCGTCGGGGCGGTGGGCGAACAGACCCGTGCCGAAGTCGACGTAGGGCAGCTCGGGCAGACCGAGCACCGGGGCGATCCAGCGGTTGGCCTCGGCCATCCAGGTCGTCGCCCAGCACAGCTCGTAACCGAGGGCGAGCAGCGCGGGGCCATGGGCCGGATTCAGCCAGACCCGCAGCGGGCGACGGGCGTCCAGGGGGACCCGGATCGTCGTGTAGCCCTCGGGCCGGCGCTCCGGCCGGGCCGCGTACGGGTTCAGGGGGCCGTCGACGTCCAGGAACAGCAGGGGGCGGGCCACCCGGACACCGTACGGCAGATGGGCGGCGCGGGGTCAGGCCCGCGTCAACTCCTCGTGGTGGGCGAGGAGTTCGGAGGTCGTTTCGGGGGAGGCCGGCAGCAGCGGGGCGCGGACCGGGCCCGCGGGGAGGCCGAGGCGGGCGAGGAGGGCCTTGGCGGTGACCGTGCCGGGCAGGCCCGCGGCCATCATGGCCTCGATCAACGGGGTGGCCCGCAGCTGGAGACGGGTCGCCAGGGCGGTGTCGCCCGCGTCGAAGGCGTCGAGGACCGCGGCGATGTGCCGGGGGGCCGCGTTGGCGACGGTGCTGACGCAGCCCGCCGCGCCGACGGCGTAGAGGGCGAGGTTCTGTTCGTCGCAGCCCGCGTAGTAGGCCAGGTCCGTGCGGGCCAGCACCTTCTGGGTGCCGAGGAGGTCGGAGGAGCAGTCCTTGACGCCGACGATCCGGGGGTGTTCGCACAGGCGGAGGATCGTCTCCGGCTCGATGCGGGTGCCGGTGCGGCCGGGGATGTCGTAGAGCAGCACCGGGAGTTCGCTCGCGTCGGCGACGGCGCGGAAGTGGGCGGCCACCGCCTCCTGGGGCGGCCTGCTGTAGTACGGCGCCACCACCAGGACGGCGTCGGCGCCCGCCTTCTCGGCGGCGCGGGCCAGTTCCACGGTGTGCCGGGTGTCGGCGGTGCCGATGCCCGCGATCAGCGGGACCCGTGCGCCGACCGCCTCCCGCACGGCCGCGATCAGCTCCGCCTTCTCGGTGTCCGTCGTGGTCGGGGACTCGCCCGTGGTGCCGTTGAGGACCAGACCGTCACAGCCCCGGGCCACCAGGTGGGCGGCCAGTTCCCCGGCTCCGGCCCGGTCCAGCGCGCCCTCCTCGGTGAACGGGGTGATCATCGCGCAGAGGGTGCGGCCGAAGGGAGACCGCCGGTGTGTGCTCGTCATGGGAGTAGTGTCGACGGGACATCGGTGAAGCTCTACTTAATTCTTCTTCACGATATCTGTAAGTTCGCTTACCGTTTTCCGTTGTGGCGCAAGGTCGTGTGTCCAAGTCGGCCCGTCATGGGTCACTATGGCCAAAGGGTCGTCACCGACGTCAGCCATGGGAGGCACCATGAAGCTCGGCAAGGCACTGGCCACCGGAGTCGCCGAGGAGCGGCCGCTGGTGCAGGAGGAAGAGACCCGGCAGCCCGTCGAGGCGGAGCGCACCGCTGCACCGGCCGAGCCGGCCCGCGAAGAGGTCCCGGCCGCCCGATGAGGCTGCGGCTCCCGGCGGAACGCCCCACGGAGCCGCCGACCGGCTACAAGATCGCCCACCCGGTGCTGTCCCAGGACGGCACCCGGGCGGGGTTCACCGGCGTGTCGCTCGGCGGCGCGCTTCCGTACGGGGTTCTCGACGAGGCGTCCTGCGTCTACGGGCGCAGGCACCGCCCACCCGCGCGCCTGTGCGACTGCGGCTTCCACTGCGTCCACGACCGCGCCGCCGCCGAGGCCCTGCGCTGCACCGCCGAGCACCGCGCGGCGCTGCTGCTCGACGTCACCGTGCTCGGCGCCTACATCCGTTTCGAGCGCGGTTTCCGTTACGCCCGCCAGCGGGTGCGCACCGCCACCGCGGGGCCTTGCGCCTGCGGTGCCACCGCGGCCGTGCTGGCCGACGCCGGCTGGGGCAGACCCGGCTGGCGCGCGCTGGCCCCCTGCTGCGCGGGCTGTGCGCGCGGCCGTACGTCCGTCACCCTCGCGCGGTTCGCCCGGCTGGCCGGGCAGGGGCTGCGGGTGCGGGCGGACGGCGGCGTCCGTGCCGAGGCCGCTGTCGGGCCGGACCCGGGCACCGAGCCGAGCGTGCCCGAACTGGTCGCGGAGGCGGCGCTGTTGCAGGCCCGGCTCGACTGGTTCCAGTCCCAGCTCGCGCGCCTCGGCGAGCGCGGGACCGGGGGCGAGGGCAAGGGCTGACGTTCCCCGGCACGGGTACCCGAATGTTCCGTACAGAGAGGAGGCGGGACACCGTGACCGTGACCTCGCACACGCGACCCGCAATCGACACCCGACCCCGACGACTCGACGGACACCACCCCTCCACGGGTGAACTCGTCAACCGGGCCACCGAACAGCTGTCCCGGCTGCTCCGGCAGGAGGTCGCCCTCGCCAAGGCGGAGCTGACCGAGAAGGGCAAGCGCGCCGGACGCGGCGGCGGACTGCTGGGCGCCGCGGGTGCCCTCGCCTACGTGGGACTGATCGTGCTGGCCGGCGCGGCCACCGCCGCCCTGCGGCTGGTGCTGCCCCTGTGGGCGGCGGCGCTGGTCGTCGCGGTCGCGCTCTTCCTCGTGGCCGCCGCGCTGGCCGTCACCGGGCGGGCCCAGCTGCGCCGCGCGGGCTCACCGATGCCCGAGAGGACGATCGGCAGCGTCAAGGCCGATGTCGACGTGATCAAGGAAAGGGCGCATCGATGACCGACAGGACCCCCCACCGTCCGGGCGCCAAGGGCCCCGACGAGCTGCGGCGGCAGATCGAGCAGACCCGAAGCCAACTGGGCGACACCGTCTCCCAGTTGGTGGACCGGGTCGATGTGAAGGGCCGGGCGCGGGCGCGGGCCGCCGACCTGCGGGACAAGGCGGGCGCCATGACCGTGCAGCTGCGCTCCACCGCCGCCCACGCCGGGCACGGCGCCCAGGACCGGGCCGCGAGCGCGGCGCAGGCGGTGCGGGGCCGTGCCGCGCAGGCCGGGCACGCCGTGCAGGGGACCGGGCACGCCCTCCAGTCCCGGGTCACCGGACACGGCGGTCCGGGGGCGGACGGACGGCCCCTGAGCGACCGGGCCGTCGAGGCCGGACGCCATGTTCAGGACAGGGCGCTGGACGCCGGGCACCGGGTCCAGGACAAGGCCGCCCAGGCGGGCACCCGTGCCCAGGACAAGGCCGCCCGGGCCGGTGCCCGGGTCGCCGCACCCGCGCGCAAGGCCTCCGAGGGCCTGCGGGAGCTGCCCATGCCGGTGCTGATCGTGGGCGCCGCCGGCGCGATCGCCCTGATCGCCGGGGTACTGCGCCGGGGCCGCGCGCGCCGCTCCTGCTGAGACCCCCGGGGGCCCTCCCGGACATCGCGACACCCTCTCACCGAAAACTCAGTCCGTCTGGACAAAAAAAGTTTTCGGTGGGAGGGTGAGCGCATGCTGGATGTGACCGTGATCGAGGACCCCGAGGCCGCGGCCGTGTCGCTGGACCCCGTCCGGGCCCGGCTGCTCGCCGAACTGACCGCCGGACCGGCGTCCGCGGCCATGCTGGCCGCCAAGGTCGGACTGCCCCGGCAGAAGGTGAACTACCACCTCAGGGCGCTGGAGCGGCACGGACTGGTCGAGCTGGCCGGGGAGCGCCGCAAGGGCAACGTCACCGAGCGGCTGATGCGCGCGAGCGCCGCGTCGTACGTCATCTCGCCGGCCGCCCTGCCCGCCGTGCAGCCGGACCCGGACCGCTTCCGGGACCAGCTGTCCGCGCGCTGGCTGCTGGCGCTCGGCGCCCGCCTGGTGCGCGACGTCGGCGCGCTGCTCACCGGCGCCGCCAAGGCCCGCAGGCAGCTCGCGACCTACGCGCTGGACGGCGAAGTGCGCTTCGCCTCCGCCGCCGACCGCGCCGCCTTCGTGCAGGAACTGACGGCGGGCGTGAGCGCCCTGGTGCGCAAGTACGACGCCCCGGACGCCGAGGGCGGCCGGGACCACCGGATCGTCGTCGCCCTCCACCCCACGGTCAAGGACCACCCCGCCCCGGAAGGCCGAGCAGGAGCCCTGTCATGAGCAAGGAATTCGAGATCGCCCGCGAGTTCGAGGTCGACGTCCCGCCCGAGCGGGTGTGGGCGGCGGTCACCACCGGCACCGCCGGCTACCTGTGGCCGATGGAGGCGCCCGAGCCGCGCGAGGGCGGCCGGGGGCCGTTCGGCTCGACCGTCGTCGCCTGGGACCCGCCGCACCGCTACGCGAGCCGCAGCGAGGACGTGGGCATGCCCACGCAGTCGCTCAACCAGCTCGACCACACCATCGAACCCCGCGACGGGGGCCGCCGCGCCTGGGTGCGCTACGTCCACAGCGGCATCTTCACCGACGACTGGGACAACCAGTACGACGGCGCGAACCGGCACACCGACTTCTATCTGCACACCCTGCGCGAGTACCTGACGCACTTCGCGCCGCGCCCCGTCGCCTTCGCCCAGGTGACCGGGCCCGCGGCCACCGCCACGCCGGACGCGCTCGCCGCCGCGGGCCGCGCGCTCGGGCTGCCCGACGACGCGGTGGCGGGCGACGAGGTGAGCGTCCGGGGACCCGGCGGGCGGACCCTGGACGCCGTACTGGACTACCGCGACGCCTGCTTCATCGGGCTGCGCACCGGCAGCGCCCTCGTCCGCCTCTTCGGCCGCGGCCGCTGGGGCGCGCCGCTCGGCATCAGCGTGCACGACTTCGCGCCGGACGCCGACGCCGAGGCGAACGAGGCCGCCTGGCAGGACTGGCTGAACGGAGCGTTCGGCCGGTCCTGAACCCGCCGGACCGGTCCTGCCCCCCTCAAGGACCGGTCCCCGCCCCCTCGGATCAGGGGCGGAAGCGCAGCACCTGCGGGTCGTGGTCGCTGATCTGGTCGTGGAACTCCGAGTTGATGTGCACGCTGTCGTACGCGAAGTCGTCGCGACGGACCGCCGGGCTGATCAGGATCTGGTCCAGCACCTGCGCGTTGCCCTGGTAGTCGTAGGTGTAACGCTCGCTCGCCGGCAGCGACTTGATCGCCGACCACAGCTCGCCGTCGCCCTCGAGGATCTTCGCGGTGCCGGAGAACTCGAAGTCGTTCATGTCGCCGACCGCGAGGACGTTCGCGTTCTTCTGGACCTTCAGGATGTCCTTCACGAACGCGTTGACCTCGACCGCCTGCGCGTGGCGCTGGTTCTCCGAGCTGCGCGTGACCGGCTGGTACTGGCCGGTCAGCGGCTGGTCGCCGCCCTTGGAGACCAGGTGGTTGGCGATCACGAAGACGGTCTTGCCGCGGAAGACGAACTGGCCGACCAGCGGCTTGCGGCTGTTCTGCCAGGCCGCGTCGGCCGGGTCGATCCGGCCGGGCGAGGCGGTCAGTTCGGCCTTGCCGTGCACCTTGGTCACGCCGACCGCGGTGGTGGAGTCGCCGCCCGCGCGGTCCACGAAGGACACCCGCTCGGGGTTGAACAGGAACACCTGGCGGATGTTGCCGCCCGGCTCGCCGCCGTCCTGGTCGTTGACCGGGTCGATGGCGCGCCAGTCGTAGCGGGGGCCGCCCGCCGCGACGATCGCGTCGATCAGCTTGTTCACGGTGACGCTCGCGTCGACCGTGCCGTCGTCCGTCGCGCCGTTGTCGTCCTGGATCTCCTCCAGGGACACGATGTCGGGCGACTGGAGGTTGTGCACGATGGCCGCGGCGTGCTGGTCGAAGGTCTTGTCCGACGGGTCGAGGTTCTCGACGTTGTACGTCGCCACCGCGAGCTGCTTGTCGGACTGCTTCTCGGTGGTCTCGCGCTGCAGCCCGCCGCTCTTCAGCGTGCCGAGCCGCCCGGCGACCAGGGTGTAGCCGCCGTACTGGTTGAAGTCCAGCGGACCGGTGGTGGTGCCGGTGAGGGTGTCGCCGACGTCGGCCGTCGGGAAGTCGGCGGTGGCGCCCAGCGACTGGATCTGGAGCCGGCCCGTGTTCTGGGAGTCGTAGGAGCCGTAGACCGTGCCGCCGCGGGCGGCGCGGTGCTCGTCCGGCTTCACCGTGACCCACAGCTCGGCGTAGGGGTCGGTGGCGGTGACCACCCGGACGTCCTTGACCTGGACGTTCATGCCCTCCAGGGACTCGTAGTAGTCCAGGGCGTACGTGTCGGGCCGCAGCGGCAGGTTGTTGATCGAACCGCCGTCGGCGCTGTCCCCCTGCGGGGTGTACTGGTCCGGCACCGCGTTCGCGTCGATGACGACCGGCGCGGGGACGGCGTTGCCGGTGGAGACCGTGGTGACCGTCGGCTTGCTGATCTCCGTCAGCGACTGGTTGCCGGTGGCGGCACCGCCCGGGACGTACTCGGAGACCGTGCCGGACACCGTCACCGCGTCGCCGACGGCGACCTTGGGCGTGGAGCTGGTGAAGACGAATATGCCCTCGCTGGTCGCCGGGTTGTCGTCCGGCGTCGGGTCCTGGAGCCAGAAGCCCTTGGAGGAGCCGTAGGTGCGCGTGGCCGTGACGATGCCGGGCACGTCCGTCACCTTCTGCCCGGCGTACGGCGACAGCCGGGTGGTGCCCTGGATGTCGTGGATGCGCACCGAGTCGGCGTGCGCGGGGGAGGTGAGGACGACGGCCGACGCGGCGGAGCAGACGGCGGCGACGGTGAGCGCGGCGAGGCGCGCGGTGGACCTGCTCGGCAAGGGATCCCTCCGGGGGCGTGACTGGGTGCCGGGACGAGGCGGAATGGGAGCGTGTGGGGGCCGTTGCCCTCCGTGACGCGCGTAGAGCCGGGTGAACGGCCGTTCCCCCGATTTCTACGCGCGTCAATCTCCAGCCTGGGCCGGGGAGTTGTCAAGGTTTCGGCCATGTACGGGAGGCGGCCGGGAGATGAACCGGGCGGCATGGGTGGAAATCCGTCTAGGCTGAGGGGCTGAGCCCGTTCACGCTCCGAGGAGATCCAGCCGATGTCAGACAGCTCCCCCCTGCCGCCCGTACGGCTGCACTCCGAAGCGGAGCTGGCGCGCGCCGCGCTGTCCACGCCCTTGCTCTCCCGGGCCGCCCGCCTCGCCCGCTGGGCCGGCCCCGGCACCCGGGTGGACGCGGGCGGCAGCCTGATCGAGGAACAGCTTCCGGCCGCCGCCGAAGAGCTGGGCCTCACCGGCGACGACGCGGCCGCCTACGCCGCCGAGGCATGGCGGGTCGCGCTGGACTCCGGCCTGGTCGAGATCGCCGACGAGGAGGCCGGGACGGTCCGCGCGGGCGAGGCGCTGGGGCTGCTCACCGGCTCCCCGCACGAGGTGCTCACCGTGTGGCTGGCCGCCCTGGAGACCGTGCTCGCCGACGCGAGCGTGCCCGACCTGGACGATCTGGTCGACGCGTTGGACGAGGGTGGCGAGATCGATTTCTCGTCACTCGACTGGGACCCCGAGGCGGAGGCGGAGATCCTCGACGCCGTCCTCGGCAACCTCTATCTGCTGACCGTGAGTGAGGACGGCGCCGGGGACGGGCCCGTGCCGCTGCCCGCCCTCGCCGCGTCGGTGATCGTGCCCGACGACATGGGCGAACCCACCGACGACGTGCTGGAGCAGATCTCCGACGCGATGATGCGCCTGGACGACCAGTTCCGGACGCTGGAGCCGGTCGGCCTGGTCGAGTACGAGCCGGTGGACGAGGCGCTGATGGCCGACGCCGACGAGGAGCCCGGAGCCCCGCTGGACGAGACCGACGTCTCCCGGTACGGCATGGTCCGCCTCACCCCGCTCGGCGCGTACGGGCTGCGCGCCCGGCTGCTGGAGGCCGGCTTCGACGCGCCGGCCGTCGGCGACCTCGCCGACAAGGGCGCGGACGCGCTGCTGGACGGCACCGCAGGCTTCGGCCCGGCCGCCGCCCGCGCCGAGACCGAGCAGTGGCTGGCCCGTCAGGAACCGCTCGCCGCCGCACGGGAGTTGCTGGCCGCGGCGCGCGGCGCGGACGCCGGGGCGCCGCTGCGGCGGCTGCGCTGCCAGCAGGCGCTGTCCCTGGTCGGCGCGGAGGCCGAGCCCGCGCTGCGGGAGGTGCTGGACGACCCCGAGCTGGGCGGCCTGGCCCGGGTCTGGCTCAGCGAGCGGGGTGCCGACGAGGTGCCGGCGCCGTCCCAGGAACTGGTCTTCTGGCTGACCATCGACACCGTCGCCGCGCAGCTCGCCGCCGAGGGCAACTCCGAGGAACTCCAGGCCCTGGTGGAGGGACTGGCCGAGCAGCACAGCGGGTTCTTCGCGGCGGCGTGGCGGGTGGAGCACCCGGCGACCGCCGACGTGCTGGAGGCGATGGGCCGGCTGCACCCGGACAAGAAGGTGGCGAAGGAGGCCCGCAAGGCCGCGTTCAAGGCGAGGTCGCAGCAAGCGGGCTGAGCACCCGGGGTGGGCCGGGCTTGGGGCGGCCATGGGGTCGGGTATACGGATTCTTGAACAAGGGACCTCGATGCGGTCTCCTGTTCAACTCCCGTTCGGACACCGGCGGGAGCGTGTGCGCCGAACGAGGTCCGCCGCCCTCCACGGCCCACCCATCCGTCACAGGAGACACCATGTCGCTCACCCGCAGGGACTTCGCCAGAACATCCGCGCTCACCGGGGCCGGGATCGCCCTGGCGGGCAGCGTCGGCGCCCTGGCCACCGCGCCGAACGCCCTCGCGTCCACGGAGACCGACACCGCACGCGCGGGCCGCGGCGACGCCCCGGAACACGGGCACCCCGGCGCCGGCTACGGCCCGCTGCTGTCCGACCCCGAGGGCATCCTCGCCCTGCCCGCGGGCTTCTCGTACGAGATCGTCACCTACAGCGGCAGGACCCGCCTGGAGTCCGGGGAGTTCACCCCGTCCAACCACGACGGCACCTCCACCTTCGAGGGCCCCCGGGGCACCACCCTGCTGGTCAACAACCACGAACTGGCGGGCCCGCGCGCCAAGTGGACCTACCCGGTGCCGCTCACCGAGGGCCTGGTGTACGACCCGGCCGCGGCCGGTGGCTGCACCGTCGTCGAGGTCCGCCGGGGCCATGTCGCCGAGTGGGTCGGCATCGCCGGCACCTCCACCAACTGCGCGGGCGGCAACACCCCGTGGGGCACCTGGCTGACCTGCGAGGAGACCGAGGACAAGGCCGGCCAGAACGGCATGACCAAGGACCACGGCTACGTCTTCGAGGTGGACCCCGCCGACCGCCGGGCCAACCGCGACCCCAAGCCGGTCAAGGCGCTGGGCCGGTACGCCCACGAGGCGGTCGTGGTCGACCCCAAGCGCGGCCACCTCTACCTCACCGAGGACGCCTCCGGCCCCAACGGACTGCTCTACCGCTGGACCCCGCCGGCCGGTTTCCGGCACGGCCACGGCCGGCTGCGCACCCTCGCCGACGACGCGGGCGCCCTCCAGGCGTTCAAGTGCTTCGACTCCGGCGGCCGGTTCGTGGACGACCTCTCCCGCGCCACAAGGACCGGCACGGTGTACGGCGTCGACTGGGTCGACGTGCCCGACCGCGACGCCCGCAAGGTGTCCACGCGCAAGCAGTTCGGCGACGGCCAGGTCACCCGCGCCCGCAAGCTGGAGGGCATGTGGTGGGGCGACGGCGGCGTCTACGTCGTCTCCTCCTACGCCCGCGCGGAGAGCCCGGTCCAGCACGACGGGCAGGTCTGGTTCTACGACCCCCGGCGCCGGACCCTCACCCTCAAGGTGCTGATCGGCGTGAACCCGGACCCGGCCCGGGACGGCGCGTTCGACGGCCCGGACAACATCACCGTCTCGCCGTACGGCGGTCTCGTGATCGCCGAGGACGGCGAGGGCGTCCAGCACCTGTTCGGCGCCACCGACAGCGGCCGCACGTACCCGATCGCCCGCAACGAGCTGAACATCGGCACCGAACAGGAGCCGGAGTACAGCGAGTTCACCGGCGTCACCTTCTCGCCCGACGGGCGGACCCTGTACGCCAACATCCAGACCCCGGGCATCATGGTCGCCATCACCGGGCCCTGGAAGCGCCAGCCCAAGTAGCCGCTTGGTCGCGCTGCCGCAGGCGGGGCGGGACGCGCGCCGGCCCTGGCAGTCGTGAGACCTGCGGCGGTGCGGGGAGCCGCCCCGGCCGGCTCCCCGCGCCGCCCCGGCGAACCCCTCGTCAGAGGGCCTTCGCCGCGGGTTCCACCATGTTCCGGACCGTCCGCGCCTTCACGAAGTCGCCCATCGCCGTCATCTCCCACTCGCCGGAGAACTGGCGGATCAGCTTGGCCATCATGACGCCCGTCTCGGGTTCGGCGTGGGTGAGGTCGAAGCGGACGAGTTCCTCCTCCGTGGCGGCGTCCACCAGGCGGCAGTACGCCTTGGCGACGTCCGTGAACTTCTGGCCGGAGAACGAGTTGACGGTGAAGACGAGACCGGTGACCTCCTGCGGGATGCGGCCGAGGTCGACGACGATCACCTCGTCGTCGCCCGCGCCCTCGCCCGTGAGGTTGTCGCCGGAGTGCTTGACCGCGCCCTTGAGGATCGTCAGCTTGCCGAAGTAGCAGCTGTCGACGTGGTTGCGCTCGGGGCCGTACGCGATGACCGAGGCGTCCAGGTCGATGTCGCCGCCCCCGAACGCCGGCTCCCAGCCGAGCCCCATCCGCACCTGGGACAGCAGCGGGCGACCGCCCTTGACCAGGGACACCGTCTGGTTCTTCTGGAGACTCACCCGCCCCTTGTCCAGGTTGATCTTCCCGGTGCCGGGCGCGGGGGCGGGCGGGGCGGCCGGCGCCGGGGGAGCGGCCGGAACCGGTGGCGCCACCGGCTGCGGGGGCGCCACCGGCCGCGGCGGGGCCGCCGTCGCCGGTTCCTCCACCGTCACACCGAAGTCGGTGGCGATGCCCGCCAGGCCGTCGGCGTACCCCTGGCCGACCGCGCGGGCCTTCCACTGGCCGCCCCGGCGGTAGATCTCCACGACGACCAGCGCGGTCTCGGCGCCCAGCTGCGGCGGCGTGAAGGTGGCCAGCGGCGCGCCGCCGTCCGCGTCACGGATGGTGGCCGTCGGCTCGATGCCCTGGAAGGTCTGGCCGGCCGCGTCGGGGCTGGCGGTGACCACGATCTTCTCGATCTCCGGCGGCACGGCGGTGGTGTCCACCGTGATCGCGTCGGGGGCGGCACCGCCGCCGGACCGGTAGGTCACGCCCGGTCCGGACGGCTGGTTGTAGAAGATGAAGTCGTCGTCCGAGCGCACCTTGCCGTCGCCCGTGAGCAGCAGGCCGGAGACGTCCAGCCGCACGGGGGCGGCCACGTCCACCGTGACGCGCGCGGCGGCCAGCGGGATGTTCGAGCCGGGGGTCATAGCTGTCATGTGGGGGGTAACGAACGAATCCGGTTTACCGTTCCCTTACCACGCGCATCGACCGTGCCGGCGGCCTCGGGCGCGTCACCGCTGGGGCATGACGACGATCTTGCGCCCCACGCCCGCCGCGAACTGCTCCAGCGCCTGCGGGTAGCGGTCCAGCGGGAGGCGGTCGCTGATGAAGACCTCCGGGTCGAGGACGCCGTTCGCGAACAGCTCCGCCGCCCGTTCGTAGCTGTGCAGCACCGCCATGGAGCCGGTGATGGTGATCTCCTGGTTGTAGATGCGGTACGGGTCGATCGTCACCCGGGTCGCGTAGTCCGCCACCCCGAACTGGAGGAACGTGCCCGCCTTCGCCACGCGTCCCAGGCCGTCCTGGATGGCCGCCGCGTTGCCCGTCGCGTCCACCACCACGTCCCAGCCCTGCGGCCGGTCCAGTTCGTCCGCGCCGCCCGCCGCGGCCGAGACGCCGAGCAGCCGGGCGGTCTCCAGCCGGGCCGGGTTGACGTCCACCATGTCCACGCTCGCCGCGCCGGTGCGCTTGGCCAGCTCCAGCATCATCAGGCCCATGGTGCCGGAGCCGTAGATCAGGACGTGCGCGCCGAGCCGGGACCGGAGGACGTCGTAGCCGCGCACCGCGCAGGACAGCGGCTCCACCAGGGCCGCGTCCTCGGTGCGGACGTGTTCCGGGAGCTTGACGCAGTTGGCGACGGGCGCGACGGCGTACTGCGCGGCGCCGCCCGCCGTCGTCACCCCGATCGCGGCCCAGCGCTCGCACAGGTTGTTGTGGCCGGTGCGGCAGTAGCGGCACTCGTGGCAGTACAGGGACGGGTCCACCGCCACCCGGTCGCCGGCCGCGACCTCGGTGACCTGGGTGCCGGTCGCGACCACCGTGCCGGCGAACTCGTGGCCCGGCACGATCGGCAGCTTGGGCGCGAACTCGCCCTGGAGGATGTGCAGATCGGTGCCGCACAGCCCGCACGCGGCGACCTCCACGACGACCTCGCGGGGTCCCGGCGTCGGGTCGGGGACCTCGGTGACGACGGCACGGCCCACGGACTCGATGACGGCGGCCTTCATTTGACGGCTCCCAACGACAGGCCCTGGACCAGCTTGTCCTGGGCGGCGAACCCCGCGGCGAGCACCGGCAGGGAGATGACGAGCGACGCGGCGCACACCTTGGCCAGGAACAGCCCCTGGCTGGTGATGAAGCCGGTCAGGAAGACGGGCGCGGTCTCGGCGACCACACCGGTGAGCACCCGGGCGAACAGCAGCTCGTTCCAGCTGAAGATGAAGCAGATCAGCGCCGTCGCCGCCATGCCGGGCAGGGCGATGGGGGCGACCACCCGGGCCAGGATCGTGGGCAGCCTGGCCCCGTCCACCCGGGCCGCCTCGATGACCGCGACCGGCACCTCGGCGAGGAAGGACTGCATCATCCACACCGCGATCGGCAGGTTCATCGCGGTGTAGAGGACGACCAGCAGCCAGATGTTGTCGAGCATCCCGGCGTTCTTCGCGAAGAGGTAGATCGGCAGCAGGCCCGCCACGGCGGGCAGCATCTTGGTGGACAGGAAGAAGAACAGCACGTCCGTCCACTTGCGCACCGGGCGGATCGACAGCGCGTAGGCCGCCGGAAGGGCCAGCAGCAGCACGCACAGCGTCGAGGCGACCGAGGCCACCGCGGAGTTGGCCAGCGCCGGCCAGGGGCTCGCGCCGCCGCCGGTGCCGAAGAACTCGCGGTAGCCGTCCAGGGTGAGGGAGGCGGCGAAGGACGGCGGGTTGGTCGCCGCGTCCTGTTCCGAGTGGAAGGACGTCAGCGCCATCCAGGCGATGGGCAGGAAGAAGACGATGCCGGCCAGCCAGGCGACGAGACCGAGACCGTGACGGCGTACCGCGGTCATGAGCGGCCCACCTCCTCGCGGAACAGGGACGACACCACGCGCAGGGCGAAGGTCGCGATGATGATCGAGCCGATGACGACCAGGACGCCCGCGGCCGAGGCGAGGCCGTTCTCGTGGGCCTGGTAGAAGCTCTGGTAGACGGTGTACGGCAGGTTCGCCGTGCCGAGGCCGCCGGACGTGATGGTGAACACCGCGTCGAAGTTCTGCACGATGTAGATCGAGCCGAGCAGGGCGCCGAGTTCGAGGTAGCGGCGCAGATGGGGCAGCGTGAGGTGGCGGAAGATCTGCCAGTCGCTCGCGCCGTCGACCCGGGCCGCCTCGATCTGCTGCTGGTCCCGGCTCTGCAGCCCGGCCAGCAGGATCAGCATCATGAACGGCGTCCACTGCCAGACCAGGGAGGCCTCCACCGCGAGCAGCGGGGTGCGGGAGATCCAGTCCGGCTGGGGGCCGCCGACATAGTGCAACAGGCCGTTGAGCAGGCCGTACTCGGGGTTGTAGAGCACGTGCTTCCACAGCAGCGCCGCGGCCACCGGTACCACCAGGAAGGGCGCGATCAGCAGGGTGCGCACGACGCCCCGGCCGCGGAAGCGCCGGTCGAGCAGCAGGGCGAGGAGCAGCCCCAGCACCAGGCTGGCCAGCACCACCGCCACCGTCAGCAGCACCGTCGTCCACACCGAGTGGCGCAGGTCCGTGTCGGTGAGCACCTGGCGGTAGTTGTCGAGGCCGGTGAAGCGGCGGGCCTTGGGGTAGAGGGCGTTCCAGTCGAAGAAGGAGATCACCAGCGTGGCCACGAACGGCAGCTGGGTGACCACGATCATGAAGACGAGGGCGGGCAGCAGCGGGGCCCGGGTGGCCCAGGCGCGCAGCCGGGCGGGGGGCCGTTTCAGCGTTCTCGGGGGAGCGGCCGCGAGCGGGGCCGTGGTGGTGGCGGTCATCGTCCCTCGTACTCCTTGGAGATCTTCTCGGCCAGCTGCTGGGACTTCTTCAGGGCCGTGCCGACGGACTGGCGTCCGGCGACGGCCGCGCTGATCTCCTGGGAGACCTTGGTGCCGAGATCGGTGAACTCGGGGATGTCGACGAACTGGATGCCGGGCGCGGGCCGCGGCTGCACCCCGGGGTCGTTGGGCCGGCTGCTCTCGATGGCCTGCCGGGTCATCTCCTGGAAGGCCGCCGCCGACCTGCGGTAGTCGGCGTTCTCGTACGTGGACGCCCGTTTGCCCGCGGGCACGTTCGGCCAGCCGCTGGTCTCGCCGACCAGCCGCTCGTACTCCTTGCCGGACGCCCAGGAGACGAACTTCCAGGCCTTGTCGGGGTTGCGGGAGGACTGCTGGATGCCCCAGGCCCAGGTGTAGAGCCAGCCGGAGGACCTGGTCCTCTCGACCGGGGCGGGCGCGTAGCCGAGCTTGCCCTTGACCGGGGAGCCCTTGGCCTCCAGGGAGCCGGCCGCGGAGGTGGCGTCGTACCACATGGCGACCTTGCCCTGGGTCAGGTCGTTCAGGCACTCGGCGAACCCGGACTGCGCGGCACCCGACTCGCCGTGCTTGCGCACCAGGTCGACATAGAACTTCGTCGCCTTCTCGAACTCGGGGGAGTCCAGGTGCGCCTTCCACTTCGTGTCGAACCAGGTGCCGCCGAAGGTGTTCACCACCGTGGTCAGCGGCGCCATCAGCTCGCCCCAGCCGGGCAGTCCGCGCAGGCAGATGCCGCGCATGCCGGGCCGGGCGCCGTCCACCTCGGCGGCGAGGTCGGCCACCTGCTGCCAGGTGGGGTGGGCGGGCATGGTCAGGCCCTTCGCCGCGAACACGTCCTTGCGGTACATCAGGAAGGACGACTCGCCGTAGAAGGGCTGGCCGTAGAGCTTGCCGTCGTCGCCGGTGAGGGACTGGCGCATCGGGGCGAGCACGTCCTGCTCGTCGTACGACGGGTCCTTGGCGACGTACGCGTTCATCGGGCGCAGCCAGCCGTTGCGGGCGTAGATCGGGATCTCGTAGTTGGACAGGGTGGCGACGTCGTACTGGCCGGCCTGGTTGGCGAAGTCCTGGCTGATCTTGTCGCGGACGTCGTTCTCCGGCAGCACGGTGAAGTTCACCTTGATGCCGGTCTCCTTGGTGAAGTGCGTCGCGGTCAGCTTCTGCAACTCCACCATCTGCGGATTGTTGACCATCAGCACGTTGATCGAGTCGCCGCCGGATCCGGCCCCGCCCGCCCCGACCCAGCAGCCGGACAGCAGGGGGGTGAGCAGCGTCCCTGCGGCGGCCAGGACGAGCGTGGCTCGCGGCCTCCGTCGGCTCGGGGTGCGCATGGATCACTCCTGGGATGTATGGGGACGTAAGGGGCATCCCGCGAACAGGGGATACCCCTGTGGGGGTGGGGGTTGGACCTTCAGACCCGGATGACCTGCGGGCCCAGCAGGGCGTAACGGTGGGCCTCGGCCGCCGGGAGCAGGGTGCTCGTCACGATCGCCTCCAGCGAGCCGACCTCCGCGAACCGGCAGAAGCTCACCGCGCCGAACTTGGTGTGCACACCCGCGAACACGGTGCGCCGCGCCGCCCGCATCGCCTGCGCCTTGACCTCGCCGACCGCCGGATCGGGCGTGGTCAGGCCGTGTTCGCGGGAGATGCCGTTGGCACCGATGTAGGCGAGGTCGAGGACGAATCCGGACAGCATCCTCGTCGTCCAGTGGTCGACGGTGGCCAGCGTCCCGGACCGCACCCGGCCGCCGAGCAGCAGCACCTGGATGTGGTCCGCCCCGGCGAGCGCGCCCGCGACCGGCAGGGACGCGGTGACCACGGTCAGCGGCCGGTCCGCGGGCAGCGCCTCGGCGATGAGCTGGGGGGTGAAGCCCTCGTCGACGAAGACCGTCTCGGCGTCGCCGAGCAACTCGGCCGCCGCGGCGGCGATCCGGCGCTTCTCGGGCACCTGGCTGGTGGACCGGAAGGCCAGCGTGGTCTCGAAGCCGGCGCTCTCCACCGGGTAGGCCCCGCCATGGGTGCGGCGGACCAGCCCGTGGTCCTCCAGGGAGCGCAGATCGCGCCGGATGGTCTCCTTGGCCACGCCCAGCTCGGCGGCGAGCGCGGTGACGTCGACCGAGCCGGTGGCGCGCGCCGCCCGCACGATCTCGTGCCGGCGTTCCTCCGCCGTCCTGGTCATCCGGTCACCCACCTCCCCGAAAGCTGCCCGTTCGGGCCCATGGGGGAAGTTGTACTCCCGGTCCGCCGCCCTGACCAGGCTTGTTGCCCGCCCGATGCTGCCCGGTTGGGCCCGTTTGCCGAGCGGTGTGCCCGCCGCGGACCTGCGCGGGCGCGAGGGCCCGTGTGGAAACGGGCGTCCCCGGTGCCCGAATCCGCTCGCCGACCGGCCCGTTCGCTGCCCGCCCGGGCACGGGACCCCTCCGGGGCTCAGTACGGCCAGACCGGCGGGTCGGTGACGAAGGGCCCGCCCAGGCGGTTCTGGGCCGGGTCCGTGAGGTCCGGTTCGCCCTGCTCGGCGAGGAGCCGCGCGGCGTACGGCTCGGAGTCGTCCCGCGGTGTGTAGCCGAGGGCCCGGGCGCTGCTCAGGTCCCACCACAGACGGGTGTTGGCGGAGGAGCCGTAGCCCACCGTGTGGCCGACGCGTTCGGCGGTCAGGGCCGCGTGGAAGAGCCGGGCGCAGTCGGCCGGGCTCAGCCAGGTGGACAGGGCGCGCACGCTGGTCGGCTCCGGGAAGCAGGAGCCGATGCGCACCGAGACGGTCTCCAGTCCGTGCTTGTCCCAGTAGTACTGGGCCAGGTCCTCGCCGAAGCACTTGGACAGGCCGTAGAAGGTGTCCGGGCGGTGCGGGGTGCCGACGGGGACCGGCGCCTCGCCGGGGCGCGGCACCGGGGCGAAGCCGACGGCGTGGTTGGAGGAGGCGAACACGATCCGGCGCACGCCCGCCTCCCGCGCGGCCTCGTACAGGCGGTAGGTGCCCTCGATGTTGGCCTTCAGGATCTTCTCGAACGACGCCTCCAGGGAGATGCCGGCGAGATGGAGCACCGCGTCCACGCCCCGCACCGCCTCGCGCAGCGCCACCGGGTCCGCGAGGTCGGCGGTGACGGCGTCCGGCGCGCCCTCGACGGGCCGGACGTCGAACAGCCGCAGGGTGTGTCCGTACTCCGGGAGCAGGGGCCGCATCAGGGTGCCGATCCGGCCGGCGGCGCCGGTGAGCAGAACGGTACGGGCAGCGGGCATCCTCGGCCTCCTTGGGTCAACGGCCGCGCGCGGGGCCCTGGTTCGCCTTCCTTGACCGGCTCTCCCCGGGCCCTTTAGCGTGAGGCCGTTCACGAATATGGACATCGGTCAGAAGAATGTACCCACGCCGGTCCGGCTCCGGCACCGATCGGATGGGAGCACGCGTGAAGGCCTCGGCGTTCGTCTACCCCTGGGACGTCAACGGGGACCCCGACGCACCGGCCCGGATCGCCGCCCTCGGCGTCGAACAGGTGACCCTCGCCGCCGCCTACCACTCCACCCGCGCCCTGACCCCGCGCCACCCCCGGCACCGAATCGTCACCGCCGAGCACGCGGCCGTCCTCTACCCGCCGGGCGCGCGCTGGGCCGGCCGCGCCCTGCGCCCGTACCCCGCGGGCCGCTGGGCCCCCGGCGACGCGTACGGCGAGGCGGCGCGGGCGCTGGCCGCCGCCGGTCTCGCGGTGCACAGCTGGGTGGTGCTCGCGCACAACTCCCGGCTGGGCGCCGAGCACCCGGACACCTCGGTCGTCAACGCCTACGGCGACCCCTACCCCTGGGCGCCCTGCATCGCCGGGCCCGCCACCCGCGCCTACCTCACCGACCTGGCCGTCGAGGCCGCGGTACGCCCGGGCGCGCGGGGCACCGAGCTGGAGTCCCTCGGCTGGTACGGGCTGCGGCACCTGCACGCCCACGACAAGATCTCCGGCGTCGCCCTGGGGGAGGCCGGGGAGTACCTGATGTCCCTGTGCTTCTGCCCGCACTGCCGCACGGGCTACGGCGAGCAGGGGCTGGACCCCGGGGAGCTGGCGCGGGCCGTCCGGGCCGCCCTCGAGCCGCTGTGGCGGGGCGCGGTGGCCGACCGGGGCCTGCCGACCCTCGCGGAACTGCTCGGCGCGCGGACGGCCGCCGCCACGCTGGCCTGGCGGGAGCGGACCGCCCGCACCCTCCAGGAGGAGGCCGTGACCGCCGTGCGCGCCGCCGCCCCCGAGGGCTTCCAGGTGCTGCTGCACGCCGACCCCCACACCCACCGCTGCGGCGCCAACGCGGGGGCCGATCCCGCGCACGTCCTCTCCGTGGCCGACGGCGTCGTCGTCCCCTGCGCCGGTGGTACGGATCTGCTGGCGCCCTTCGCCGCGCACGCCCGCGAACGGACGGTGCTCGCCGCCAACTTCACCGTGGTCACCGGGATGGGCGGCAGCCCCGCCACCCTCGCGGCGGACGCGGCCCGGGCCCGCGCGGCCGGCGCGACCGAACTGCGGCTGTATCACGCCGGGTTGGCGTCGGACGGGGATCTCGCCGCGGTGCGCGAGGCGCTGGCGGCGCGCTGAACGAGCGGGACGGCGGTGAGGAGCAGCGCGATGCCGTAACAGGGCAACAGCAGCTCGGGACCGGCCAGTTCGACCAGTGCGGCGCCGGCCGCGAGGCCCAGGACGTTCGGCGTGAACAGCAGGGTGTTCGCGGTGGCCGTGACCCGGCCGAGCAGCGGGCCGGGGGTCTCCCGCTGGACGGCGGTGAGCGCGGCGATCAGCACGCACGGCAGGCCCAGACCGGCCGCCAGGGAGGCCGCGAGGGCCGCCGCGTCCCACGGCACGGCCCGCGCTAGCGCGGCGAGCCCGGTCAGCGCGATGCCCGCCGCCGCGAACCCCCGGCCGCCGAGCCTGCGCAGCGCGGGGCCGGTGAGCAGTCCGACCGCGACCGAGCCCGCGCCCTGGACGGCGTAGAGCACGCCGGTGTAGGCGGGGGAGTGGCCGAGGCGGTCGACCACGGCGTACAGCGTCGGGGCGCACAGGGAGCTGATCAGCATCGTCGTACCGCCCGCCAGGACCAGGGGGCGCAGTCCGGCATGGCCCCACAGATGGCGCACGCCCTCGGCGGTGCGGCCGCGCCGGGCGCCGCCGTCCGCGGGCACCGGCCCGCTCTCCCGCACGCGCAGCAGGGCGCACAGCACCGCGGTGACGACGAAGGTGCCCGCGTCCAGACAGGCGACGGCCGGACCGCCGAAGGCCGCGTACAGGCCCGCCCCGGTGAGCGGGGCGACGAGCTTCATACCCTCCGTGATGGTCATCCGCAGCCCGTTGAAGTCGCCGAGCAGACCGGCGGGGACGACGTCGGTGACCAGGGCCGCCTCCGCCGCGTCGGTGACCACGCCGGCGGTGCCGTACAGGACCAGCACCGTGAAGAGCAGCCACAGCCGGGCGGGGGAGTCGACGGTGAAGAGGGTGAGGAGCAGGGCCGCCACCATCAGGTTCACGGTGATGATCAGGGGCTTGCGGCGCACGCGGTCGGCGAGGGTGCCGAGGGCCGGGCCGGCCAGCGTGGGTGCCCACAGCGCGAGCATGCACAGGCCCGCCAGGCCGTTGGACCCGGTGAGCTCCTTCACCCAGATGCCGGAGGCCAGCCACAGCGCGGAGGTGCCGAACGCGTTCACCACCAGGCCCGTCAGGTACCGGCCCGCGTCGCCGTCGCGCAGCACGCGGAGCACGGTCGAAGAGGTCGTCATGCCAAGCCATCGTGGATCTGAGGAGGGGCCGGACGGATCGGGGAGATGCCCTATTCACCGACGGGTTCCGGGGCGGCCGGCCGGTCGCCGCCCGGGTACGACCACTTACCCCGTCCCTCACATCCCGGAATATCCCGAACGTCCCACCGCCGCGCGGGAGTTTTGTGGTGGCGGGCCGGCATGGCCGGAAAAAGACGTCCGTATCGATCGGGTAACAGGCCTCGCCGAACCGCTTGTTATGCGCGTAGACAATCCGTGACCTGGTACATCACTCCATCCACCAGATCCGGAGAATCCATGCGGAAGTCCCTCAGAGCGGCTGCCGTCGGTGCCGCCTGCGTCGTCGCCGGTGCCGCGCTGTACGGCGCGGGCGCGGCCACCGCCGGCCAGTCCACCGCCAACTCCACGCACGAGCCCTACAACATCGGGCTCCTGACGAAGGACATCGACGCCTACTACGGCACCACCGCCGACGGCAACGGCGTCTACCAGGCGTCCCCGGACAGCCCGTACGCCAAGGACCTCGCGCGCATCGACGCGGACGCCAGGAAGTACATCGACCAGGCCGCCCACACCGCGCGCAAGCACCACCAGAAGCCGGCCGTCATGTTCGACATCGACGACACCGTGCTGCTGAGCCTCGACTACGAGAAGCGCAACAACTACGGCTACAACTCGGCCACCTGGAACGACTACGTCAACCGGGCCGACCGCCCCGCCGTCTTCGGCAGCCCCGAACTGATCCGCTACGCCCGGTCCAAGGGCGTCGAGGTCTTCTACAACTCCGGTCTCACCGAGGCCCAGCGCGGTGCCGCGGTCGCCAACCTGAAGAAGGTCGGCGCCGATGTGAACCTGGACGCCGGGCACATGTTCCTCAAGAACCCGGCCAACCCGCCGGCCTACCTGAAGGACTGCGCCACGCCGGGCACCTGGACCTGCACGACCGTCCAGTACAAGGCCGGCACCCGCAAGCACATCGAGGACGACCTCGGCTACACCTTCATCGCCGACTTCGGCGACCAGTACTCGGACCTGGACGGCGGCTACACGGGCCGCACGTACAAGCTGCCGAACCCGACGTACTTCGTCGGCTGAGGCCGCCCGGACGTCTTCGGAGCCGGCCGCGAGGCCCCCGGAACCCCCTGACGGCCACCGCCCCCGCCCGCGCGCACGGCGCCGCGGCGGGGGCGCGGTCGTCGTCAGCCCTTGAGCGCCGCCGCCATCATCGCCCTGGCCACCGGCGCCGCCAGCCCGTTGCCGCTGACCTCCGAGCGCGCCGCGTCCGACTGCTCGACCATCACCGCGACGGCCACCTCCTTGCCGGTGCTGTCGGACTTGCCGAACGCGGTGAACCAGGCGTACGGCGTCTTGCTGTTGTTCTCGCCGTGCTGCGCGGTACCCGTCTTGCCGCCGACGGTCACCCCGTCGATCAGCGCGTTGGTGCCGGTGCCGTCCTTCACCACGGTCTCCATGGCCGACTGGAGCTGGGCGGCGGTCCGGGCGCTGACGATCCGCTTGGTCGTGGTGTGGCCGTCGTAGTCCTGCACCACGTCACCGCCGCTGTCGACGGTGCGCGACACCATGTGCGGGGAGACGAGTTCGCCGCCGTTGGCGAGCGCCGCGGACACCATGGCCATCTGCAGCGGGGTCGCGGTGACGTCGTACTGGCCGATGCCCGTCAGACCGGTCGAGGACTTGTCCATGCCGGTGGGGTAGACGCTGGTGTACGCGCGCACCGGCACGTCCTGGTGGTCGTCGTTGAAGCCGAACTTCTCGGCCATGGCCCGCACCTTGTCCTGCCCCAGGTCGACGGCCATCTTGGCGAACACGTTGTTGCAGGAGTACTGGAGGGCGACCCGGATGGAGGCGTTCGCGCAGGGCGCCGAGGGGTTCTCGTTGTCCATGTCGCGCACGGTGCCCGGCAGCCGGTACGGGTTGGGGCTGTCGGTGCGCTGGTCCACGTCCTTGTACAGCCCGCTCTCCAGCGCGGCCGAGGCCACCACCAGCTTGAACGTGGAGCCCGGCGGCAGCGGCTGGCGCAGCGCGCGGTTGGTCAGCGGCTTGTCCGGGTCCGCGTTGAGCCGCTGCCAGGACGGCCCGGCCGTGTTGGCGTCGGTGAGCGCCGAGGGGTCGTACGACGGCGTCGAGACCGCCGCGAGGATGCGGCCGGTCCTGGGGTCGATCGCGACGGCGCCGCCCTTCTTGCCGCCGAGGGCGCGGTAACCCGCCTTCTGCACGGCCGGGTCGATGGTGGTGACCACGTCCCCGGGGGAGGCCCGCTCGCCGGTCAGGGTGTCCATCACCGTCTTGAGCCGGGGGTCGGTGCCGTTGAGCAGGTCCGTGTAGATGCCCTCCAGCTGTGTGGGCGCGTACGCCTGTGACGCATAGCCGGTCACCGCCGCGTACAGCGCGCCGTCCGTGTAGGTCCGCTTGTACGCGAGGTCGCCTCCCTTCGTCCTGGCGGAGCCGGTGATCGCGTTCCCGGCCACGATGATGTTCCCCAGCGGCCGCGAGTACGTCTCGATCGCGCCGCGCCGGTTGAGCGTGTCGTCCGCGAGGGCCTTGCCGTCGTAGAACTGCACCCAGGTCGCCCGCACCAGCAGGGCGAGCACGAGCAGCAGCGCGAAGACGGACGCCCGTCTGATCGTCTTGTTCATCCCGACCGACAGACGAGCCGAACGGGCGGAACGTTCCCGTCCGGCCGATTTCTCATCGCCCGCTCATCTTGCGGTCAGGTGTCCGCCTCGTCCCGCGCGCCGGCCGCCAGGACGAGCACCACCTCGTCGATCTCCCGGCCCCGGCCGTTGGCGAAGCCCCGGGCGCGGGCGGTCTCGCGGAAGCCGCACTTGGCGAGGACCCGCAGCGAGGCGGCGTTGTCCGCCGCCGCCCGCGCGTACAGCGGCCGCTCCGGGACCTCGGCGAGCAGCGCCCGCAGCGCGGCCGTCGCCACACCCCGGCCCCAGTACCCGCGGTCGATCCAGTACGTCACCTCGCGCTCGCCGGGTTCGCCGTAGACCGCCGCGCTGCCGGCCACCCGTCCGTCGGCCAGCACGGTGCGCAGCACGTCGCCGGAGGCCCGCACGCGTTTGAGGTGTGCCTCGAAGGCGTCCCGGTCGGTCGGGTCCTTCGGGCCGAACGCGGCCATCCGGAGCGACTCCGGGTCCGTCATCTGCCGGAAGAAGACCGGCAGATCCTCGTCCTCCACCATCCGCAGCGCGATCTCCATGGGGCCCGAGACTACGACGGCCGGACCGCGTGCGGCGCTCGCCGCGCTCACAGCCTCCGCGTCGCCGTCGCCAGCCGTTCGCGCGCGTCAAACAGCGCGTCCCTGATCGTCCGCTCATGGTCGGGAGTCAGCCGGGCCACCGGCACCGAGCAGCTGACGGCGTCGCGCGCCGGGGTGCGGTACGGGATGGCCACGCCGAAGCAGCGCAGCCCCACCGTGTTCTCCTCGCGGTCGACCGCGAAGCCCCGCTCCCGCACCTGGCGCAGCTCCTCGATCAGCTCCTCCCGGTCGGTGAGGGTGTGCTCGGTGAGCGACGGCAGGGTCGCGGGCAGCATCTTGCGCACCTCCTCGTCGTCGTACGTGGCGAGGATCGCCTTGCCCAGGGAGGTGGAGTGGGCCGGGAGCCGGCGCCCGACCCGGGTGAAGGGGCGCAGATAGTGCTGGGACGGGCGGGTGGCCAGGTAGACGACGCTGGTGCCGTCGAGGCGGGCCAGGTGGATGGTCTCCGTGGTGTCCTCGGAGAGCCGGTCCAGGGCCGGGCGGGCGGCGGCCACCACCTCGTCGCCGTCGATGTAGGAGGTGCCGACGAGCAGCGCCCGCACCCCGATGCCGTAGCGCGTGCCCGTCGCGTCCGTCTCCACCCAGCCCAGCTCGACCAGGGTGCGCAGCAGCATGTACAGGCTGGACTTGGGGTAGCCGACGGCCTCCTGGACGGCCGCGAGGGAGTGCATCCCGGGGCGGCCGGCGAAGTACTCCAGCAGTTCGACCGTCCGTACCGCGGACTTGACCTGCGCCCCGCCCCCCGCGTCGCCTGCCGTCATCGCCCTTGACCCCTTCGATTCGACGAGGACCTGAGATATACAGTCTCCGAGCAGCGTGTTCAGCATCAGAAACGCCGTTCAGCATAGCGAACGGCGTGCTCGGGCTGACCCGGTCAAGTGCGGCCTTTTGGGAGGGACCCGCGGTGGCAGCAGCACCAGTCTGGAGTGTCGACCCGCGTACCGGGAAGCGGCGGGAACAGGTCGCGGTCGAGGCCACGGCCCAGGAGGTGGACGCGGTCGTCCGGGCGGCGCACGCCGCGCGCGGCGCCCTCGCCCGGCGCGCCGTCCGCTCCGCCTTCCTGCGCTCGGCCGCCGCGGGCCTGGAGGCGGCCCGGGAGGGCCTGGTGGAGACCGCCGACGCCGAGACCGCGCTGGGCCCGGTCCGGCTGACCGGCGAACTCGCCCGCACCGCCTACCAGTTGCGGGCCTTCGCGGACATCGTCGAGGAGGGCGCCTTCCTGGACGTCGTCATCGACCACCCGGACCCCGCCGCCACCCCGCCCGTCCCGGACCTGCGCCGCTGGAAGGTCCCGCTCGGCGTCGTGGCTGTCTACGGCGCGTCCAACTTCCCCTTCGCCTTCTCCGTCGCGGGCGGCGACACCGCGAGCGCGCTGGCCGCGGGCTGCCCGGTCGTCGTCAAGGCCCACCCGGACCACCCGGCCCTGTCCGAACTGGTCGCCAAGGTGCTGCGCCGGGCCGCCGCCGAACACGGCATCCCCGAGGGCGTCCTCGGCCTGGTGCACGGCTTCGACGCGGGCGTCGAACTGATCGGGCACCCGCTGGTCGCCGCCGCGGGCTTCACCGGTTCGCCGCGCGGCGGGCGCGCCCTGTACGACGCCGCCGCCGCGCGCCCGGTGCCGATCCCCTTCCACGGCGAACTCGGCTCGCTCAACCCGGTCCTGATCACCGAGGCCGCGGCGGCCGAGCGTGCCGAGGAACTGGGCACCGGCCTGGCCGCCTCGGCCACCCTCGGCGTCGGCCAGTTCTGTGTGAAGCCCGGCCTGGTCCTGGTGCCCTCCGGGGCGGCGGGCGACGACGTGCTGAAGCACCTGACCGACGCGGTGAGCGCCACCGAGGCCGGGGTGCCGCTCGACCACCGCATCCGCGACGCCTTCGTCGCCGGAGTCCGCGAGCGCGCCGCCCTGCCCGACGTGGCGTCCCCGGTGACCCCGGGCGCCTGCGGCGAACACCTGGTCAGCGCGGGCTTCCTCACGGTGCCGGCGGACAGGCTGACCGCGCCGGGGGCCCACGACCTGCTCCTGGAGGAGTGCTTCGGCCCGGTCACGGTGGTGGCCCGCTACACGGACGAGGCACAGGCCACGGCCGTCCTGTCCCGGCTGCCCGGCACCCTCTCGGCCACGGTCCACCTCTCCGCCGGGGAGGCCGGCGGAGCGGGCACGGCCGGTGAACTCCTCGCCCTGCTCACCACCCTGGCCGGCCGCGTGGTCGTCGACGCCTGGCCGACCGGCGTCGCCGTGGCCCCCGCCCAGCACCACGGCGGCCCCTACCCGGCCAGCACCTCGACGTCGACGTCGGTGGGCGGTACGGCGATCGAGCGCTGGCTGCGCCCGGTCGCCTACCAGAACACCCCGCCGGCCCTGCTGCCGCCCGAGCTGCGGGACGACAACCCGCTCGGCGTCCCCCGGCGGTTCAAGGGAGTCCTGGAGCGGTAGGAACCGCGGGGGCCCGGGCGGACGTCCCCTGCCGCATGACCGCGACACGAGACGACCGGGGCGCCCTGCGGATCCGCGCCGCGCTGCCCGCCGAGGCCGAGGCCGTCGCCGCGCTGCACCTGCGGGCCCGCTCGACCTACTACCCGGACGGGGTGCCGCAGGCGGACTTCGACTGGGTCAAGGCGTGGCGGCGATCCATCGAGCGCCCGGACGGGCGGGTGCTGTGCGCCCTGCGGGCGGGGCGGCTCGTCGGGATCGCCTCCTTCCGCACCCCGGACGGAGCCGGCCCGGCCACCGTCAAGCTGTTCCAGTTCCATGTCGACCCCGACCGCTGGCGGGCCGGCATCGGCACCGCCCTGCACGCGGCCTGCGCCGGGGAATGGCGGGCCGGAGGACGGCGCACCGCCGTGCTCGACGTCCACGTGGACAACCTGCGGGCCCAGGGCTTCTACGCCCGGCAGGGCTGGGTGCCCGACCCGGAGAACCCGCCGGCCGAGGGCGACCACCACCTCTTCCTGCGGTACGCCGTGCCGCCGGCGGAATGACCAGCGGCACTTGAACGTTCACGTATCGGGCGGAGAGCGGCTCCGCGCCCGTACGACCTGGAGAGAACGAAGACATGCGCGTCGAGATCTGGAGCGACATCGCCTGCCCCTGGTGCTACGTGGGCAAGGCCCGCTTCGAGAAGGCGCTCGCCGCCTTCCCGCACCGCGACGAGGTCGAGGTGGTGCACCGCTCCTTCGAGCTGGACCCGGGCCGTGCCAAGGGTGACGTCGAGTCCGTGCTCACCATGCTGACCAGGAAGTACGGCATGAGCGAGGCGCAGGCCGAAGCCGGCGAGGACAACCTGGGCGCCCAGGCCGCCGCCGAGGGCCTGGACTACCGCACCCGGGGCCGCGACCACGGCAACACCTTCGACATGCACCGCCTGCTGCACCTCGCCAAGGAGCACGGCAGGCAGGACGAGCTGATCCAGATCCTGTACCGGGCCAACTTCGCCGAGGAGCGGTCGGTCTTCGCCGAGGGCGACGAGCGGCTGGTGGAGCTGGCCGTGGAGGCCGGGCTCGACGCCGACCGGGCGCGCGCGGTGCTCGCCGACCCGGAGGCCTACGCCGACGCGGTCCGCGCCGACGAGCGCGAGGCCGCCCGGCTCGGGGCGACCGGTGTGCCCTTCTTCGTCCTCGACCGCACCTACGGCGTCTCCGGCGCCCAGCCCGCCGAGGTGTTCACCCAGGCGCTCACCCAGGCCTGGGGCGAGCAGACCCCGCTGAAGCCGGTCGACCGGCAGGACGCCGAGGCGTGCGGCCCGGACGGGTGCGCGGTGCCGCGGCAGGACTGAAAACCGCAGGCCGCGGCGGTCGTATAAGCAGAGCTTGGCCGCTCGCCGGGGAAAGGCGCGATGGACGGGGCCCGTTCCGGCCCGCACAGTGGGCTCATGGAGACCTTCGAGAGCCTCGTCCGCGCCGAGTTCCGCCCGAAGAACACCTATCTGAACACCGCGACCAGCGGCCTGCTCCCGGCCCGTACCGTCACCGCCCTGCGGGAGGCGACGGAGCTGCGGGCCGAGGGGCGGCCGCTGGACCCGCTGTTCGAGAACGTCGAGCACGCCCGGGCCGCCTTCGCCCGCCTCGCCGGGGTCCCGGTCACCCGGGTGGCGGCCGGCCCGTCCGTCGCCGCGCAGACCGGTCTGATCGCGGCCGCGCTGCCCGCGGGCGCCGAAGTCCTCACCGCCGAGGACGAGTTCACCTCGGTGGTGAACCCCTTCCACGTGCGCGGCGACCTCAAGGTGCGCGCCGTGCCGCTGGAACGGCTCGCGGAGTCCGTGCGGCCCGGCACCGCGCTGGTCGCGGTGAGCGCCGCCCAGTCCGCCGACGGCCGGATCGCCGACCTCGCCGCGCTGCGCGAGGCGGCCCGCACCCACGGCGCGCGCACCTACGTCGACTTCTCCCAGGCCGCAGGATGGCTGCCCGTCGACGCGGACGGCTACGACTACACGGTGGCGACCACCTTCAAGTGGCTGCTCGGCCCGCACGGGGCGGCCTTCCTCGTGGTCCCCGAGGACTTCGGCGAGCTGACCCCGCTGCTCGCGGGCTGGGTCGCGGCCGAGCAGCCGTGGGACAGCTGCTACGGCCCGGTCGCCGAACTCGCCCACTGCGCCCGCCGGTTCGACGTCAGCCCCGGCCTGTTCACCTACACCGGGGTGCACAGCTCGCTCACGCTGTTCGAGGAGCTGGGCGTGGCCGCCGTACGCGAGCACGACCTGGCCCTCGCCGACCGCTTCCGGCGCGGGCTCGCCGGGCTCGGGCACGAACCGCTGCCCGCGCCCGGCTCGGCGATCGTCTCCGTGCCCGGACTCGGCGGCAGGCAGGCGGAGCTGAGCCGGGCCGGCATCGAGGTCTCCAACCGGGCGGGCAACCTGCGCGCGTCCTTCCACCTGTACAACACGGCGGCGGACGTGGACCGGCTGCTCGACGTGCTGGCCGGCTGAGACATGACCGGGCCGGGGCCGCCCGTCCCACACGCGGCGGCCCCGGCCCGGTGACCGAAGGCGCCTACCGCACCGGGGTGAAGTCGCGCGCGCCGATGAACTCCGGCCGGCGCACCGGCGCCGCGAACGGCTCCACCGCCGTGTTCTCCACGCTGTTGAACACGATGAAGACGTTGCTGCGCGGGTACGGCGTGATGTTGTCGCCGGAGCCGTGCATGCAGTTGCAGTCGAACCAGGTCGCCGAGCCCGGCCTGCCGGTGAACAGCCGGATGCCGTACTCGCCCGCCAGCTTGGTCAGCGCCTCGTCGGACGGGGTGCCCGCGTCCTGCATCTGGAGCGACTTCTTGTAGTTGTCCTTGGGCGTCTCACCGGCACAGCCCAGGAACGTCCGGTGCGAGCCCGGCATGATCATCAGGCCGCCGTTGGTGTCGAAGTTCTCGGTCAGCGCGATCGAGACGGACACCGTGCGCATGTTCGGCAGCCCGTCCTCGGCGTGCCAGGTCTCGAAGTCCGAGTGCCAGTAGAAGCCGCTCGCCCCGAAGCCCGGCTTCACATTGATCCGGGACTGGTGGACGTACACGTCGGAGCCGAGGATCTGCCGGGCCCGGCCGACCACCCGCTCGTCGCGCACCAGGTTCGCGAACACCTCGCTGATCCGGTGCACCTCGAAGACCGAGCGGATCTCCTGGGACTTCGGCTCCACGATGGAGCGCTCGTCGAAGCGGATCGCCGGGTCGGCGACCAGCCGCTCCAGCTCGCGGCGGTAGACCTCGACCTCGTCCGGACCGATCAGCTGGTCGACGGCGAGGAAGCCGTCACGCTCGTACGACTGGAGTTCGGCCGCCGCGATCGGTCCCGGCGTGTCGGGGGAGCCCCAGAGGACCGGGTCCTGGCGCGGGACGGTCACCTCGGCGCTGCCGCGGGTCGGGTAGAGGTCCTTCACAGTGGCGGTGGTCATGGGTCCTCACACCTCCTCGGGCTCGGTGAGCAGCGGGTACACCCCGTTCTCGTCGTGGTCCTCCCGTCCGGTCACGGGCGGGTTGAACACGCAGATGCAGTGGAAGTCCTCCTTGACGCGCAGCGTGTGCCGCTCGTGCCCGTCCAGGAGGTACATGGTGCCAGGCGTGATGGTGTACGTCTTGCCGGTCTCGCGGTCGGTCAGCTCGGCCTCGCCCTTGGTGCAGACGACGGCCTCGATGTGGTTGGCGTACCACATCTGCGTCTCGGTGCCCGCGTACAGGATGGTCTCGTGCACGGAGAAGCCGACCCGCTCCTTGGCCAGGACGATGCGCTTGCTCTCCCAGGTGCCCGACTTGGACTTGATGTGCCGGTCGGTGCCTTCGATGTCCTTGAACGATCGGACGATCACGGTGGTGCTTCCTCCTGGTAGGCGTTGCGGTTCAGGCGGTTTCCCGGACGGCGCGGGCGAGGACGCTGAGCCCCTCGTCCAGCTCGTCCGGGGTGATGGTCAGGGCCGGCAGCAGCTTGACGACCTCGCTCTCCGGCCCTGAGGTCTCGATGAGCAGGCCCAGTTCGAAGGCCCGCCGGGCGACGCGCGCGGCACGGTCCTTGGCGTGGAACTCCAGGCCCCACACCAGTCCGCGCCCGCGGTACTCCTTCACATCGGCGAGGTTCTCCTCGGTGATGGAGATCAGCGCCTGCTCGACCTGCTCGCCGCGGGTGCGGGTCTGCTTCTCCATGGCCGAGCCGTCGGTCCAGTAGGTCTCCAAGGCCGCGGTGGCGGTGACGAAGGCGGGGTTGTTGCCGCGGAAGGTGCCGTTGTGTTCGCCGGGCTCCCAGACGTCGAGTTCGGGCCGGAACAGGCACAGGGACATCGGCAGTCCGTAGCCGCTGATCGACTTGGAGACGGTGACGATGTCGGGGGTGATGCCGGACTCCTCGAAGGAGAAGAAGGCGCCGGTGCGGCCGCAGCCCATCTGGATGTCGTCGACGATCAGCAGCATGTCCTGCCGTTCGCACAGTTCCTTGAGGGCGCGCAGCCACTCGGGGCGGGCGACGTTGATGCCGCCCTCGCCCTGCACGGTCTCCACGATCACCGCGGCGGGTTTGTTCAGGCCGGAGCCCTGGTCCTCCAGGAGCCGCTCGAACCACAGGAAGTCGGGGACGGTGCCGTCGAAGTAGTTGTCGAACGGCATCGGGGTGCCGTGCACCAGGGGGATACCGGCGCCGGCCCGCTTGAAGGCGTTGCCGGTCACGGCGAGCGAGCCCAGGGACATGCCGTGGAAGGCGTTGGTGAAGGACACGATGGCCTCGCGGCCCTTGACCTTGCGGGCCAGCTTCAGTGCCGACTCGACGGCGTTGGTGCCGGTCGGGCCGGGGAACATGACCTTGTACGGCAGATCGCGCGGGCGCAGCACCAGGTCCTGGAAGGTCTGCAGGAACGAGCGCTTGGCCGTGGTCGACATGTCCAGGCCGTGGGTGATCCCGTCCCGGGACAGGTAGTCGATCAGCGCCCGTTTGAGCACCGGGTTGTTGTGGCCGTAGTTGAGTGATCCGGCACCGGCGAAGAAGTCGAGGTACGCATGGCCGTCCTCGTCGTACAGCCGGCTGCCCTGCGCGCGGTCGAACACGGTGGGCCAGCCACGGCAGTAGCTGCGCACCTCGGACTCGAGGGTCTCGAAGACGCTGAGGTCGGGCTGGGTGATGGTCACGGTGATTCGCTCCTCAGTGGGCGGGGGTCTCGGTCAACGGGCCGATCCGGTAGAGGACTTCGGGGTCGTGCGGGCCGTCCGGGAACAGCTCGGCCGGGAACAGCACCTCGCGGACGAGGGGCGCCCCGTGCCGCTCGGCGAACGAGGTGAAGAGCCGCTCGGAGGCGGTGTTGCCGGGGGTGATGGTGGTCTCGACGTCGGTGACGCCGCGCTCGGCGGCGAGGCGCGCGGTCAGTCCGTCCAGCAGCGCGGCGGCGATGCCGTGGCCGCGGTGGGCGGAGTCCACGGCGACCTGCCAGACGAGCAGGGTGCGGGGGCGGTCGGGGCGTATGTAGCCGGTGACGAAACCGACGGGCGTGCCGTCCGCACCGCGCGCCACCGCCGAGGTGCCGGCGAAGTCCCGGCACCACAGCAGATAGCTGTAGGACGAGTTGACATCGAGGGTTTTCGAGTCCTTGGCGAGGCGCCAGAGCGCGGCTCCGTCCGCCGTCGCCGGTCGGTCGATGAGCAGGTCTGCGGGTGCGGCAGTCATGCGGCACGAATTTAGCGATGCGAATTAAGAAATGCACGACCGCGACTCTGGCGCCGCCGGGACGGCTGTGCAAAATGCCCGAGTTGTACCACGTCAAAGTGGGGCAAAGTTACTTCGTTGTGGAGTGTGTCACACCCCGGAAACCGCCGGAAATGTTCCGGAAAACTGCCCCGTTTAGCTTCACGGAAAGCGGGCAGAAGAAGATGGGAAGCTGCCGTCCGATAAATTGGCGAGAATTGTGAAAGTAAATTGAATTCAGGCTTCGGTGGTTTCGTCGATTTGTTCGCGAGGGATATTCGCGTGCCCGCGGGACACGACGACGGCCCGCGCCGTGCGGCGCGGGCCGTCGTCTGCCGGAACCGGTGGCTACCGCCAGGCCTGCTCCGCGGCCCGGCGCGCGTCGTCCGGGCGCAGGGCGGCGCCCTGCTCGGCGAGGGCCGCGCCCAGGGCGGCCAGACAGGCGTCCACCGCCTCCGGGGTGGCGTCGGGACCGTAGTGGTTGACCCTGATCATCTCCTTGGCCAGGGCGCCGCCGCCCGCGGCCAGCGGCAGCGCGGGGTCGGCGGCCAGGGCGTGGGCCACCAGCTCGGAGGCGGCCATGGAGGACGGCACGCGCAGGGTCGTCGCCACCGGGGCCGCGTCCGCCGCCTCGTGGACGTACGGCTCCAGGCCGCCGCCGAGGGCCAGCGCACCCGCCCGGGTGGCGCGCGCCGCGCCGCGGTGGCGGGCCATCACCGTCTCCAGGCCGTCCGCCTCGATCCGCTCCAGGCACGCGTCCAGCGCCAGCATCTCCAGCTGCGCCGGGGCGTGCGGCAGCGCCGTGCGGCCGGCGTCCAGCCAGCGCTCCTTCCAGTCCAGCAGGGAGAGGTAGGAGCGGCGCGGCGCGTTCGGGTTCGCCGCCATCCGGGCCCAGGCGCGCTCGCTCACCGAGATCGCCGAGACGCCCGCCGGTCCGCCCATCGCCTTCTGCGCGCCGATCACGCACAGGTCCACGCCCCAGGCGTCCGGCAGCACCGGCTCGGCGCCCACGGAGGCGACCGCGTCCAGGTAGAAGAGGGCGCCGTGGCGCCGGACCACCTCGCCGATCTCCGCGACCGGGTTGGTGTTGCCGGTCGCCGCCTCCGCGTGCACCAGGGAGACGAAGTCGATCTCCGGGTGCTCGGCGAACGCGGCGCTGATCTGCTCCGCCCGCACCGCCGTGTGGAAGGGGACCGAGATGTCGTACACCGTGGCGCCGGCGTCGCGCAGCCAGTTGCCGAAGGTCTGGCCGTAGGGGCCGGTGATCACGTTCAGCGCCACCGTGCCCGGACCGGCCGCCGCGCGGATCGCGCCCTCCAGCGGCAGCAGCGCCTCGCCCTGCGTGATCAGTACGTCCTGCCGGGTGTCCAGCAGCCGGGCCACCCGGTCCTCGATGGCGGCGAAGCGCTGCGCGGTCAGCGGGGGCAGATCGAGGAAGGGGTGGGTCACGTCGGTGCTCTCTTCGCTCACAGGAGTCCACGGGGGCCGACCGGGAGGTGGCCGAGACGAGCCTAACTCCAGGCCCGAACCGCCCACCGACCAGTTGGTTCTCAGGTCCGACGGCCTCCTGGCCATGGGTTTGTTTTGAGCACCCCAAACATCTCCTTATAATCGGAACCTCTCATTCCCCCCACAGGAGACTCCCCCATGAAAACCCTCCTCGGACGCCGGACCCGCCTGCTGGCCGCGGTCACCGCGACCACCGGCCTCGTCCTCGTCGCGGCGGGCTGTTCCTCCGGTGACTCGGGGAGCGGCAAGACCACGGCCGGCGGCGTCCACCTCGCCAACGCCGGGAAGCTGACCACCTGCACCCACCTGCCCTACCCGCCGTTCCAGTCGGTGGTCGACGGCAAGGTGCAGGGCTTCGACGTCTCCCTGATCGACCTGGTCGCCAAGGACCTCGGCGTCAAGCAGCAGATCGTGGACACGCCGTTCGAGAACTTCAAGACGGGCGCCTTCCTGAACTCCGGCCAGTGCGACCTGGCCGCCGCCGGCATGACGATCACCGCCGAGCGCGCGAAGAACGTCGACTTCTCCGACCCGTACTTCGAGGCCACCCAGGCCGTCCTGGTCGCCAAGGACAGCGGGATCACCTCGCTGGCGGGCGCCAAGGGCAAGAAGCTCGGCGCGCAGGCGCAGACCACCGGCGAGGACTTCGCCAGGAAGAAGGGCCTCGACCCGGTCTCCTTCGCCTCCTCCGACGCGGTCCTCAACGGCCTGCGCACCGGCCAGGTCCAGGCCGTCGTCATCGACTACCCGGTGGTGCAGGGCTGGCTGAAGGACAAGGCCAACGCGGACAAGTTCAAGATCGTCGACAATCTGAAGACCGGCGAGCAGTACGGCTTCACGGTCAAGAAGGGCAACAAGCCGCTGCTGAACGCCATCAACAAGGCGCTCAAGGACGCCAAGGCCGACGGCACCTACAAGAAGATCTACGAGAAGTGGATCGGTCCGTACGACTCCTCCGTCGCCTCCCCGGCCGGTTCCTGACCCCATGGCCGACACGGACACCGGTATCCAGCCCAAGCGCACCGGGCTGACCCGCACCCAGAAGCGCCGGATCTCCCGCGGCGCCCAGTACGTCGTCCTCGTCGCCGCGGTGATCGCCTTCGTGGTCTACGCGGACTGGGGGCGGCTGCAGAACCAGTTCGCGCAGCCCGCCATCGCGAAGCAGCTGTTCCCCGAGCTGATCACGGTGGCCCTGAAGAACACCGTGCTGTACACGCTCTCCGGGTTCGTCGTCGGCCTGGCCCTCGGCATGGTCATCGCCCTGATGCGGCTGTCCTCCGTGGGGCCCTACCGCTGGCTCGCCGGCATCTACGTCGAGATCTTCCGCGGCCTGCCCGCGCTGCTGATCTTCATCTTCGTCGGCGTCGGCGTGCCCCTGGCCTTCCCGGACGTGCAGTACCCGGGCGGGACGTACGGCAAGGTCGCCGTCGCGCTCGGCCTGGTCTCCGCCGCCTACATGGCGGAGACGATCCGCGCGGGCATCCAGGCGGTGCCCAAGGGGCAGCTGGAGGCGGCCCGCTCGCTCGGCTTCTCGCCGGCGCGCGCCATGGTCTCCATCGTGCTGCCGCAGGCCTTCCGGATCATCCTGCCGCCGCTGACCAACGAACTCGTGCTGCTCTTCAAGGACTCCTCGCTGGTGCTGTTCCTCGGCGTCACCCTGGAACAGCGCGAACTGTCCAAGTTCGGCAACGACCTGGCCAGCCAGACCGCCAACTCCACGCCCATCCTGGTCGCGGGCCTGTGCTATCTGCTGATCACGATTCCGCTGAGCCTCGTCGTGCGCCGTATGGAAGCCAAGTCCCTCAGGGAGATCAGGTGAGCCGCCCCGAGATCAGCGTCCGGGACCTGCACAAGTCCTTCGGCGACAACCACGTGCTGCGCGGCATCGACCTGGAGATCGGCCAGGGCGAGGTCGTCTGCGTCATCGGCCCCTCCGGCTCCGGGAAGTCCACGCTGCTGCGCTGTGTGAACCTGCTGGAGGAGCCCACCAAGGGTCAGGTCTTCGTGGGCGGCACCGAGGTGACCGACCCGGACGTCGACATCGACGCCGTGCGCCGCCGCATCGGCATGGTCTTCCAGCAGTTCAACCTGTTCCCGCACCTCAGCGTCACCGAGAACCTCACGCTGCCCCAGCGCCGGGTGCTGAAGCGGGACAAGGAGCGGGCCGCGCGGATCGCCGCTCAGAACCTGGCCCGGGTCGGCCTCGCGGAGAAGGCGGACGCCTACCCCGCGTCCCTCTCCGGCGGCCAGCAGCAGCGCGTGGCCATCGCCCGCGCCCTCGCCATGGGCCCCGAGGTGATGCTCTTCGACGAGCCGACCTCCGCGCTCGACCCGGAGCTGGTCGGCGACGTCCTCGCCGTGATGCGCGGGCTCGCCCGCGAGGGCATGACGATGATGGTCGTCACCCACGAGATGACCTTCGCCCGGGAGGTCGCCGACCGGGTCGTCTTCATGGACGGCGGGGTGATCGTCGAGGACGGCCGCCCCGACCAGGTCATCGGCGCGCCCCGGCACGAGCGCACCCGCCACTTCCTCTCCCGCCTCCTCGATCCGGCGATGGCCGAGGTCGAGGAGGACGTCCCGGACCAGGGGGGAACCGGCGGGGTCTAGCCCTCTGGACGAGAGGCCCTAAGGTGCCGGTATGAGCGATCAGCCGGTGCTGCATGTGAAGGGCAGGGTCCTCGTCGGACCGGAGGACGTGCGCGACGAGTTGTGGGTGGTCGGCGGCCGGGTGTCGTTCGACCGCCCGGCCGGGGCCCGGGACGTCCGCACGGTCGAGGGCTGGGCGCTGCCCGGCCTGGTCGACGCGCACTGCCACGTGGGTCTCGGCGCGGAGGGCCCGGTCGACGCGGAGACCGCGGAGAAGCAGGCGCTGACCGACCGGGAGGCGGGCACCCTGCTGCTGCGGGACGCCGGCTCGCCCTCCGACACCCGCTGGATCGACGACCGCGAGGACCTGCCGAAGATCATCCGGGCCGGCCGGCACATCGCCCGCACCCGCCGCTACATCCGCAACTACGCCTGGGAGATCGAGCCGGAGGACCTCGTCGCCTACGTCGCCCGGGAGGCCCGGCGCGGCGACGGCTGGGTCAAGCTGGTCGGCGACTGGATCGACCGCGACCTCGGCGACCTCGCTCCCTGCTGGCCCCGCGAGGCGGCCCGGGCCGCGATCGAGGAGGCCCACCGGCTCGGCGCCCGGGTCACCGCGCACTGCTTCGCCGAGAACTCCCTGCGCGATCTGGTCGAGGCGGGCATCGACTGCATCGAGCACGCCACGGGCCTGACCGAGGACCTGATCCCGCTGTTCGCCGAGCGGGGTGTGGCCATCGTCCCCACGCTCGTCAACATCGCCACGTTCCCGCGGCTCGCGGCGGGCGGCGACACCAAGTACCCGCGCTGGTCCGCCCATATGCGACGGCTGCACGAGCGGCGCTACGACACCGTGCGCGGCGCCTACGACGCCGGCATCCCGGTGTTCGTCGGCACGGACGCCGGCGGTTCGCTGCCCCACGGCCTGGTCGCGGCGGAGGTCGCCGAGCTGGTCCGGGCGGGCATCCCCCGCGTCGAGGCGCTGGCGGCGACCAGCTGGACCGCCCGGGAGTGGCTGGGCCGGCCCGGTCTGGAGGAGGGGGCGCCGGCCGACCTCGTGGTGTACGACGAGGACCCCCGGGCCGACGTCGGGGTGCTGGCATCGCCGCGCCGGGTGGTCGTCGACGGGAACGTGTATTCCTGAGGTCTCGAAGATGCGTGCGGAATTTCCACTTTGGAGTGAAGTGACCCGGGAACGCTGACCGTTCACCCACACGGCGTACAAGGTTGACGGGTCCCAAGCTTGTTCCCTCTGGGGGGTCCCACACCGTGAACAGCAATACCTTCCGCATGCCCGGACGCCGTCTCGCCGCGGCGGCGACCGTCACCGCCCTGGCCGCCGCGCCCGCGCTCCTCGGCGCGGGCGCGGCGCACGCCACCGGTGCCACCGGTCACGCCTCCGCCACCGTGCTGCGCACCGGCCTCGACGTGTCCCTGCTCAACAAGTCCGTCGACGTCCCGCTGGCGGTCTCGCTCAACGAGGTCCAGGCGCCGCGCAGCGCCGACCGCACGGCCCTCTCCGCCCATCTGGACGGGGTGGCCGGCGACAAGCCCTTCACCGTCCTCGGCGCGGACGTCGCCCAGGCGAAGGCCACGGTGACCGACCGGCGGGCCGAGGGCTCGGTCCGGGTCGTCAACGCCCGGCTGCACGTGCCCGGTCTGCCCGCGCTCGCCCTGATCGAGGTCGGCACGGTCACCGCCCGGGCCACCTGCGAGGCGGGCGCGGCGCCGACCGCCGCCGCGGACGTCCTCGGCGCGGTCACCGTCCTCGGCCGGCGCGTCACGCTCACCGCGGGCGGCACGACCGAGGTCAAGGTGCCCGGCGTGGGCGAGGTCCGCCTCGACCTCGCCCAGCGCGCCACCACGACGCGTACGGCCGCCGCGACCGCCCTGCAACTCAAGGTCTCCGTCAACCCGTTGAAGCTCAACGTCGCCGACGTCGAGGGCACGGTCACGCTCGCCAAGGCCACCTGCGACGCCCCGAAGGCGCCCGCCACGAGCCACCCGGCCCCGAGCCGTCACCCCGCCCCCGGCACCACGTCCGGCGCGGCCCCCGTCTCCGACACGAAACCCCAGGGCGGCACCACCGGGACCGACCTGGCCGAGACCGGCGGCAGCCCGGCGACACCGTACATCGCGGGCGGCGCGGTGGCCTTGCTGGCGGCGGGCGGGGGAGCGGTGCTGGTGGCGCGGCGAAGGAAGCACTGAGCGCGCGGGGGCCTGCCGGCCGGGTTCCAGGGGGCCGGGGTGCCCGGAGCGACCGGGAGCGGTGGCGGGGGTGCGACGTCTCGCTCCGGGGGAGCGGAGCCGATGGTCGCCCGGCCGTCCGCGTGGGGGACCGGGGCCCAGGCCGGGGCGCCTGAGGTGCCCGGGCGGCGTTCGGCCTGCGGTGCCGACGGGGCGGCGTCGGGCGCGGCCCGCGGACGCCGGCTCGCCCGGTCGCTCCGCCTGATCGGCGGGTGCGGGGTGCTCGCCGGCCCCTCCGCCCCGGCCGTTCTTCGGCGGCCGAGCCTCGTGACGAGTCGCGGGACCGGTCGGTGCGGGGCTGGGCGGAGCCCCTTGAGGGCGCCCGGAGCGGCGCGACCGGCTCCCGGCCTGGCGGCGGATGCGGCGCGCGCACCGGAATTCCCGGCGGGGGCGGTACGCGCGCCGTTTCCTCCCCAGGCGGTCGACGAACCCTGCCGGTGCCCGCGGCGCCGGAGGCGGGTCCGGGCCCCGCGGGCACGCCATCCCGTCAGGGGAGGGCGGCCGACAGGGCGGTCAGGAAGGCGTCCGTCGTGGAGCGGTCCCGGACGGCCAGCCGTACCCAGTCCTCGCCCAGGCCGGGGAACGTGTCCCCGCGGCGCACGGCGTAGCCGAGATCGCGCAGCCGGCGTCGTACGGCCGCCGCTCCCGCCATGCGGACCAGTACGAAGGGGGCCTCGGCCGGGCCGGTGACCGAGACGCCCCGGTCGGCGAGCGCGGCCAGGCCCGCCACCAGGTGGGCGCGGTCCGCCGCGATGCGGTGCGCCGCGTGACCCGCCTCGGCCAGGGCCGGAGGCGCCATGCACGCCTCGGCGGCGGTCAGCGCCGGGGTCGACACCGGCCACAGCGGCTGGGCCCGCTCCAGGGCCGTGATGATCTCCGGGGCGGCCAGGACGTAGCCGATGCGCAGTCCGGCCAGCCCCCAGGTCTTGGTCAGGCTGCGGAGCACGATCAGACCGGGCAGGTCCGTCCGCCCGGCCAGCGCCTCCCGCTCGCCGGGCACCGCGTCCATGAAGGCCTCGTCGACCACCAGGTACCGGCCGGGCCGGGCGAGCCGGCCGATCACCCCGGCCGGGTGGAGCACCGACGTCGGGTTGGTCGGATTGCCGATCACCACCAGATCGGCGTCCCCGGGCACCGCCTCGGGGTCCAGCCGGAAGCCGTCCCGCGGCCGCAGCAGCACCCGCTCCACGGTGTGCCCGGCATCCCGCAGCGCCGCCTCCGGCTCGGTGAACTGCGGATGCACCACGACCGGCCGGCGCACCCCGAGGGCCCGGGCGAGCAGCACGAACGCCTCGGCCGCGCCCGCCGTCAGCAGCACGCGCCCGTCGGGCAGTCCGTGCCGCGCCGCCACCGCCGCCCGCGCGGCCCGCCCGTCCGGGTAGGCCGCGAGGGACGACAGCGACCCGGCGATCCGGGCGCGCAGCCACTCCGGAGGGGTGCCGGTCCGCACGTTGACCGCGAGGTCGACCAGTGCCGCGCCGTCGTCCCGCACCTCGGCGTCCCCGTGGTGGCGCAGGTCCGGCCCGCGATCGTCAGTGCGCATGGCTGTGCGTGTGCCCGCCGTGGTGGTGACCGTGCCCGTGCCCGTCGTCGTCCGGGTGGAAGTGCGGCTGCTGCGGCAGCCCCACCTTGTCCTCGAAGCCCGGCAGCGCGATCCGGTACACGCACGAGTCGCAGTTCATCCGCAGATCGCCCGCGACGGCCTCCTCGTACCGTTCGAGCACCAGGTCGAGCAGCTCCGGCTCGGGTCCGATCACGTCGGCCGAGCGCACCTCGACGTCGGGGTGCGCGGCCGCCCACTCCTCGGTCTGCCGCCGCACCCGGTCCGGCAGGATGCCGGTGAACAGGAAGTAGGGCAGCACGACGACCTTCCGCGCCCCCAGCCGCGCGCACCGGTCCAGGCCGCTCGGCACGTCCGGCGCCGCCAGCGACACGAACGCCGTCTCCACGCCCGCGTAACCGCGGCCCTCCCACAGCAGCCGCGCCGCCTTGAACACCTCCGCGTTGGCGTCCGGGTCCGTGGAGCCGCGGCCCACCAGCAGCACGGTCACCTCCGCCCGGTCCTGGCCGCCGGTCGCCTCGTCGAGGCGCCGCTCGAGGACCTTCAGCAGCGCCGGGTGCGGGCCCAGCGGACGGCCGTAGGTGTACGAGATCCCCGGGTGCCGCTCCTTCTCCCGGGCCAGCGCGGCCGGGATGTCGCCCTTGGCGTGCCCGGCGGACACCAGCATCAGCGGGACGGCGGCGAACCGGCGCACGCCCCGCTCCACCAGTTCGGCCACGGCGTCGCCCAGCGGCGGCGGGGACAGCTCGATGAAGCCGCCCGCGACGGGCAGGTCCGGACGGCGGCGGCCCAGCTCCTCGACGAAGGCGCGGAACGCCTCGGCTCCGGCGTCGTCACGGGTGCCGTGGCCGGCGATCAGCAGGGCGGGCGGGGTGGTCACAGGGTCTCCTCGGACGGTATCGGGTGGTACAGCAGGGCGTTGAGCGCGGCGGCGGCGACCGCCGAGCCGCCCTTCTCGGACACGTTGCTCACGGCGGGCAGCCCGCTCGCGCGCAGCGCGGCCTTGGACTCGGCCGCGCCGACGAAGCCGACGGGCAGGCCGATGACGAGCGCGGGCGCGGCGTCCAGGGTGAGCAGTTCCTCCAGGGCGGTCGGCGCGCAGCCGATCACCCACAGGGCGCCGGGGCCCACCTCCTCGTAGGCGAGCCGCACGGCGTGCGCGGAGCGCGTGAGCCCCGGCCCCGGCCTGGCGTCCTTCAGCCGGCACACGGTCCGGCGCCGGGTGATGCCGGCCGCGACCATCTCCACGTCCACGACGACCGGCGCCCCGGCGTGCAGCGCGGCGTGCGCCGGGACCAGGTCCGCCTCCGCCAGGACGAGGTCGCTCGCGTACTCCAGGTCGGCGGCGGAGTGGATGACCCGCTCCACCACCGCCCGGGTCAGCGGCGGGAAGTGCGAGGTGTCCAGACGGGCCCGCAGCCGCCGGAAGGACTCCTCCTCGATGGGGTGCACGATCCGGTTCACCGGGCCTCCTCCTGCGCCGGGCCGCTCTGCCAGCGGTAGCCGCGCGGGGTCACCATCCGCCCGGCGACCGTGCGGGACGCGGTGTTGCCCACGGTGACGACCGTCATCATGTCGACCGTCGCCGGGTCGAGCCCGGCCAGCGTGGTGACCCGGCTCGACTCGTCCGGCCGGGAGGCGTTGCGCACGACGCCGACGGGTGTCGTCGGCTCCCGGTGCCCGGCGAGGATCGCGAGCGCCTTCGGCAACTGCCAGTCGCGGCCCCGGGAACGGGGGTTGTAGAAGGTGACCACGAGGTCCGCCTCGGCCGCCGCCCGCACCCGCCGCTCGATGACCTCCCACGGCGTGTGCAGGTCGGAGAGGCTGATCGACACATGGTCGTGGCCCAGCGGCGCGCCCAGGATCGCGGCGGCGGCCAGCGCGGCCGTCACCCCGGGCACCCCGACCACGTCGATGTCGTCCGAGGCCTCGGCGAGCGCGGGCGAGGCCATGGCGTACACGCCCGCGTCCCCGCTGCCGATCAGCGCCACCGCGTGGCCCCGCCGGGCCTGCTCGACCGCGGTGCGCGCCCGCTCCTCCTCGGCGCCGAGCCCCGACTCCAGCACCCGGGTGCCGGGCCGCAGCAGATCGCGGACCTGGTCCACGTACTGGTCGAGCCCGACCAGCACCGAGGCCCGCCGCAGCTCGGCCGCCGCGCGCGGGGTGAGCAGGTCCCGGGCACCCGGCCCGAGCCCGACCACCGCGAGCCGCCCGCGGCCCGGACGCCGCGCCACGGCGCAGGTCGCCATCGCCGGGGAGGCGTCCGACTTCCGCTTGGGGACCAGGAGTTCACCGCCGCGCACCAGGGCCGCCGCCTCGGCGACCGACGGGGTGCCGACGGCCGCGAGCGGGGCGTCGGAGGGGTTGGGCACCTCGACCGCCGCCAGTTCCGCGGCGGAGTACGTCACCACGGGCACGCCCAGCCGTTCGGCGGCGCCCAGGATGCCGGGCTCGGCCGACTTGGCGTCCACGGTGGCGAGTTCGGCGACCGACTTCGCGGACAGCCCCGCCTCCTGGAGCGCGCCCTCGACCAGCGCCAGGACCTCCTCCACCGGCGCCCCCCGGGACGCGCCGACGCCGACCACCAGGGACGGCGGCCGCAACAGCACCTCGCGTTCGCCCGGTGGGACGTCCCGGTCGGTGAGGCGGACGGTGTACGACCCCTGCGCCGAGCAGGGCAGCGGGGGCAGCGGCCAGGCCAACTCCTGCTCCAGCGCCACCGGTTCGCCGTCCAGCAGTGCCCGGGAGACGGCGGCGATCGCGCCCTCGCAGGGCAGGCCGAGGGTGTCCAGACCGGCCAGCCCCGCCGCGTCCGTCGCGGTGGTCACCACCGGCTCGGCGCCCAGCAACCCGCCCACCTCGCGGGCGAGTTCATTGGCGCCGCCGCCGTGCCCGCCGACCAGGGACACCGCGAACCGGCCGCCCTCGTCCACGCAGACCACGCCCGGGTCGGTCGCCTTGTCGCCGAGCAGCGGCGCGAGCAGCCGTACCGTCGCGCCCGTGGCCAGGAAGCACACCAGCTGCTCGCACTCGGCGAACGCGGCCCGCACCGCCGGTCCCACGGCACCCTCGTACACCCGCGTACGGTCCGGCCAGGCCGCGGCCAGCCGGTCCCGTGCCGCCGCCCCCGCCGCGGTGGCGGAAATCAGGCCGATCACTGGTCAACTCCTCGATTGGGTACGGGGCTTCTGACGCCCCACAGCAGAAACACCGGGTTGGTGGCCGCGAGCCGGGTCACCTCGCCCGGCAGCGGGGCCAGCCGCGAGGACTGGAGCAGCACCCCGTCGCAGGCCAGCCCGGCACCGGTCAGCGCCTCGCGGGCCGCCGGCACCCGGTCCAGGGCGGCCATGGCCACGACCACGGCCCGCCGGGCGCGCGGCGCGCACGCCCGGATCACGGCGGGCAGTTCACGCCCCCCACCGCCGATGAACACGGCGTCCGGGTCCTGCGCGAGCCCGTCCAGCGCGTCCGGCGCGGTGCCGTGCACCACGTCCACCTCGACCCCGTGGGCGCGGGCGTTCTCCCGGATCCGGGCCACCCCGTCCGCGCTCTTCTCCACGGCGACGACGGCCGCGCCGAGCCGGGCGCACTCCACCGCCACCGACCCGGACCCGGCGCCCACGTCCCACACCAGGTCGCCGAGGCGCGGTCCGAGCCGGGCCAGGGCGAGCGCGCGCACCTCGAACTTGGTGATCATCGAGTCGCGGTGGGCGAACTCCGTCTCCTCCAGCGCCCAGCGCGAAGGCCCGGGCGCCGCTCCGGCGAGGGCGCGCGGCACCTTGCCCACCAATGACACATCCGGCACATGCGGCTCCTCCGGCACCGGCGGCTCCTCAGGCACCAGCGGCGCACCGGGCGCATCGCGCAGATCCGGCCCCCGCCGCGTCGCCAGGCACAGCACCACGCTCACCGCGGTGCCCCAGTCGCGGGCCGCCGCCTCGGCCGGGGACACCCGCTCGACCCGCTCGCGCACCGGATCGCCCAGCGCGCTCGCCACGACGAGCACCCGGTCGCGGCCGGTGAGCGCCGCGCCCAGTTCGGCGGGGCCCGCGCCCGGGCCGGTGAGCACGGCCACCTTGGGACGGGCCCGGCAGACGTGCACCGCGGTGCGCAGCGCCCTGCCGTGCGCGCTGACCACCACCGCGTCGTCCCAGGGCAGCCCGAGCCGGGCGAACGCCGCGGCCACCGAGGAGACCCCCGGGCGCACCGACAGCCGCTCGGCGCCGAAGCGCTCGGCCAGCACCCGCACGATCCCGAAGAACCCCGGGTCGCCGGAGGCCAGCACCAGCACCGGCAGCTCCTTCTCGACATACCCGGCGATGGTGTCCAGGGCGGGCGCCAGCGGGCCCAGCACGACCCGCTCGGCCCCGGCGGGCAACACGGCCGCGTCCAGGTGCCGCCGCCCGCCGACGACGAGCGCGGCGCCCGCCGCGACGTCCTCCGGCAGCGGCGCCCCCGTCCCCGTGCCGACGACCGTGATCACCTGCCCGCCCCTCGCTCCCGCAGCTCCCGCCGGGCCGCCGGGTCCGCCTTGCGGAAGCCGTGGAAGTGGCCCGGGTGGTAGAGGTGCGAGCGGGTGCCGTGCGCGGCCAGCGCCGGACCCACCAGGAACAGCGTGTGCTTCCAGAGCTTGTGCTCCTTGACCGTCTCCTCCAGCGTGCCGATCGTGCACCGCACGACCAGTTCCTCCGGCCACGTCGCCTGATGGGCGACGATCACCGGGGTCGTCGTCGGATAGCCGCCCTCCAGCAGCTCCCGCACCAGCTGTCCGCTGCGCGCCGCGGACAGGAAGACCGCCATCGTGGTGCCGTGCCGGGCGAACTCGCGCACCTCCTCGCCGGGCGGCATCGGCGTCTTGCCGCCGCCGAGCCGGGTGAGGACGACGGACTGCGCGACCTCGGGGATGGTCAGCTCGCGCCCCGCGAGGGCCGCCACCGCCGAGAACGACGAGACCCCGGGGACGATCTCCGTCGCGATCCCCAGCTCCGCGCACCGGTCCAGCTGCTCCTGCGTGCCGCCCCACAGCGCCGGGTCGCCGGAGTGGATCCGCGCCACCTTCAGGCCCTCGGCGTGCGCCCGCCGGTAGACGGCCACGACCTCCTCCAGGGACATCGTCGCCGAGTCCAGGATCTCCGCGTCCGCGCGCGCGTGCTCCAGCACCTCGGCCTGGACCAGGCTGGCCGCCCAGATCACCACGTCCGCCGCCGCGATCGCGCGCGCGGCCCGGAACGTCAGCAGGTCGGCGGCGCCGGGTCCGGCACCGACGAAGGTCACCTTGCCGAGGGGTGTCCCGGCGGGCGTGTCTGTGGGGGCGTCGGCCATCGGAAAGGTCCTCTCGTACGGAAAGCACACGGCAGTAGCGGGGTGAAATGTCAGGATGCGAGGCGATATGCGAGGTGCCCGATGTGCGCGAAGGCGCCTTCATCGGATAGCAAGTGCCTATGGCGGTCTTCGTCGCGCTCGGCGCGTTCCTGATGACGCTGGCCGGCGGCTGGACGGCACAGCGGGTGACCGACCGTCGGCATCTCGTCCTCGGACTCGCCGGCGGTCTCATGCTGGGCGTGGTCGGCCTGGACCTGCTGCCGGAGGCACTGCGCGCCGCCGACCGCGAGATCTTCGGGGTACCCGCCGCACTGCTGCTGTTCGTGACCGGTTTTCTCCTGGCCCACCTCGTGGAACGCACCCTCGCCGCGCGCCAGGCCGCCCACGGCGGGGACGAGCACGACCATCACCGGGCGCCCGAGGTCGGCCTCACCGCGGCCGGCGCCATGGTGGGCCACAGCGCCATGGACGGCGTGGCGATCGGCGCGGCCTTCCAGGTCGGCGGCGGCATGGGCACCGCCGTCGCGCTCGCCGTGATCGCCCACGACTTCGCCGACGGCTTCAACACCTTCACCATCACCAGCCTGTACGGCAACGCCCGCCGCCGCGCCCTCGGCATGCTGCTCGCCGACGCCTGCGCCCCCCTGGCCGGCGCGCTGTCCACCGTCTTCTTCCACATCCCCGAAGCGGTGCTCGGCGGCTATCTCGGCCTCTTCGGCGGCGTGCTGCTCTACCTCGCCGCCGCCGAGATCCTGCCCGAGGCCCACCACGAGCACCCGGCCCGCTCCACCCTGCTGTGCACGGTCGCCGGCGCGGCGTTCATCTGGCTGGTGGTCGGCATCTCCGGCTGAGGGCACCGGCCCTCCCGCGCGGCTCACAGCTTGCCGCCCCGCCCGCCGTCCCGCCGCGGCGGCGCGATCAGCGTCGACAGATACGGCAACGGCGCGCCGTCCAGCTCGGCGGCCGGCCGCACCGACTCCTCGGGCAGTCCCAGCGCCGACCCCCACACCGCGTCCTGGAGCCGCCCGGAGCGGGTCAGCGCCCCGGCGACCTCGGCGGCCTGCCGCCCGAACTTGTACGCCACGACCGTCCCCGGCCCGGCCAGCGCCTCCTCCAGCACCGCGGAACCCGCCGTGACCGGCACCAGCGTCAGCGGCTCGGTGCCCTCGGTCAGCACGGCACCGGAGCGCGCCGCCAGGTCCTGCATGGCGGTGATCCCGGGCACGGTCTCCACGACGAGCCCCGGCACCAGCTCCGCGACGGTCTGCGCGAGATACGTGAACGTCGAGTACACGTTCGGATCGCCGATGGTGGCGAAGGCGACCGAGCCGTGCCGCCCCAGCAGCGCGGCGACCCGCTCGCCCGCGGCGTCCCAGGCGGCCTCCCGGCGGGTGCGGTCGGTCCGCTCGTTCAGCGCGAACACCACGCGGACGACCTTCTCCTCGGCCACGTAGTGCAGCACGGTCGCCTCGGCGCGCCCCGGCTCACCCCCGTCCCGCCCGTCGGCCGCGCCCATCACCGGCACGACGACGACGTCGGCCGCCCGCAGCGCGTTGACCCCCTTCACCGTCACCAGCTCCGGGTCGCCCGGACCGACTCCGACACCGATCAGCCTGCTGCTCATGACGTCCGGCACCTCTCCACGAACCGACGGGCCACACCGGGCTCGGACGCCCAGTGCGTGTGCAGGTAACTCGCGTGCACGCCCCGCTGAACAAAACCCTCCACCCGCCGGTCCCGGCCCCGGACGCCCCACGCGGGGGCGGGACCGGCGCCCGGCTCGACCGCGGTGCGATGGAACTCGTGCCCCCGCATCCGCGTCCCGGCCGCGGCCAGCGCGCTGTCCCCGACGGCCACGGCGTCCCGGTACCCGAGGATGAGCCGCTCCGTCATCCGCGCGGTGGCGTCCAGCACCCCGCACATGGGGCGGCCGTCCAACTCCCGGCACAGATAGAGCAGTCCGGCGCACTCGGCGGCGATCGGCGCCCCGGACGCGGCGAGTTCGGCGACGGCCGCGCGCAGCGGCTCGTTGGCGGACAGCTCGGCGGCGTACACCTCGGGGAAACCGCCGCCGACGACCAGCCCGGCCGTGCCGTCGGGCAGCCGCTCCGCCCGCAGCGGATCGAAGGGGACGACCTCGGCGCCGGCGGCGGTGAGCAGTTCGGTGTGCTCGGCGTAGGAGAAGGTGAAGGCCGGGCCGCCGGCCACCGCGATGCGCGGCCCCGGCCCGCCGGCCGGCCGGACCGGGCCGTCGGGGCCGGGCGGCAGGGGGCTCCACGGGTCCCCCGGCACCGGTCCGGCGGTACGGGCCAGCGCCTCCAGCGCGGCCAGGTCGCACCCCTCGGAGACCAGTGCCGCCATCGCCGCCACGGAGCCGGTCGCCGCCGACTGCCGCTCGGCCACCGGCACCAGGCCCAGGTGCCGGGACGGCGTCTCGACCGGACGGGCCCGCCGCAGCACGCCCAGCACCGGCACCCCCGCCGAGTCCAGCGCCTCGCGCAGCAGCTCCTCGTGGCGGTCGGACCCCACCTTGTTCAGGATCACGCCGCCGATCCGCACCCCCGGGTCCCACGACGCGAACCCGTGCACCAGCGCCGCCACCGACCGCGACTGCGCCGAGGCGTCCACCACCAGCACCACCGGCGCCCGCAGCAGCTTGGCGACCTGCGCGGTGGACGCCAGCTCGCCCTCCCCGGCGGCGCCGTCGTACAGCCCCATCACGCCCTCGACCACGGCGAGGTCGCACCCCCGCGCCCCGTGCAGGAACAGCGGGGCGATCAGCTCCGGCCCGCACAGGTACGCGTCCAGGTTCCGCCCCGTCCGCCCGGTCGCGAGCGCGTGGTACCCGGGGTCGATGTAGTCCGGCCCGACCTTGTGCGGGGACACGGCGAGCCCCCGCGCGGCGAACGCGGCCATCAGCCCCGTGGCCACGGTGGTCTTGCCGCTGCCCGAGGAGGGCGCGGCGACGACCAGCCGGGGCACCGGCGAACTCACCACTCGATGCCCTTCTGGCCCTTCTGCCCCACGTCCATGGGGTGCTTCACCTTCGACATGTCCGTCACCAGGTCGGCGAAGTCCACCAGCTTTGGCGGCGCGTTCCGCCCGGTGACGACCACGTGCTGGGTGCCGGGCCGCGTGCGCAGCACCTCGATCACCTCGTCGGTGTCCACCCAGCCCCAGTGCATCGGGTACGCGAACTCGTCCAGCACGTACAGCCGGTACGTCTGCGCCGCCAGGTCCCGCTTGACCTGCTCCCAGCCCTCCCGGGCCTTCTCCTCGTTGTCCATCTGCGCGTCCCGCTGGACCCAGGACCAGCCCTCGCCCATCTTGTGCCAGGCGACGGTGCCGCCCTCGCCGGAGGCACCCAGCACGCGCAGCGCGTTCTCCTCGCCGACCTTCCACTTCGCCGACTTGACGAACTGGAACACCCCGATGGGCCACCCCTGGTTCCAGGCCCGCAGCGCGAGCCCGAACGCGGCGGTGGACTTGCCCTTGCCGACCCCGGTGTGCACGACGACCAGCGGACGGTTGCGCCGCTGACGGGTCGTCAGGCCGTCGTCGGGTACGACACTCGGCTGCCCCTGAGGCATTACGCGGCCCTCCTGCTGCTGTTCCCCTGCACATCCCTGACGAGACCGGCGATCGAGTCGGCCCGCAGCTCGTCCAGCGTGACGGCCGTACCGCCCAGCTCGCCCGCGAGCCGCCCGGCGAGACCGAGCCGTACCGGACCCGACTCGCAGTCCACGACCACCGACGCGACCGCCTCGGCCGCGAACAGCCGTGCCGCGCGTCCGGCGAGCGCCACCGGCTCCGGTCCGCCCGTGGCCCGCCCGTCGGTCACCACCACGACCAGCGCCCGGCGCGCCGGATCCCGCAGCCGCTCCACCCACAGCACCTCGTGCGCCTTGAGCAGCCCGGCCGCCAGCGGCGTACGGCCCCCGGTCGGCAGCGACTCCAGCCGTACGGCGGCCGCGTCCACGGAGGACGTCGGCGGCAGCGCGACCTCCGCGGCCGACCCCCGGAACGTCACCAGACCGACCTTGTCCCGCCGCTGGTAGGCGTCGAGCAGCAGCGACAGCACGGCGCCCTTCACGGCGCTCATCCGCTGCCGGGCCGCCATCGACCCGGAGGCGTCGACGACGAACAGCACCAGGTTGCCCTCGCGCCCCTCCCTGACGGCCTGCCGCAGATCGTCCCGGCGGACCACCAGCCCCGGCCCGGACCGACCCCGCGCCCGCTGGTGCGGGGCGGCGGCCCGTACGGTCGCCGCCAGGTGCAGCTTGGTCAGGGCGCCCCGCGGCCGCCGGGCCCCGGTCGTCCGCCCGTGCTCGGTCCGCGCCCGCGAGCGCCGCCCGGCGGCGCCCTCCCCGATCCCGGGCACGCTCAGCGCCTTGGTCCGGAACGGCTCGGCGGCCCGCGCGGCCGACTGCTCCCGCGATCCCGCTGCCTGCGGCTCCCCGCCCTCGCCGGCCTCGGGCCGCGCGGCGGTGTCCCCGCCGCCCTGCGGACCGTCCTCGGGCTCGGGCACGCCACCGCCACCGGGACCGCCGGGGCCGGGATCGTCGTCCCCGTCCCCGTCCCCGTCGCCGTCCTGCCCGGCGGACTGCTCCAGCGTCTCGTCCAGCTTGTCCTCGTCCAGGCCCGGCGCGTCGAAGGGGTTGCGGCGCCTGCGGTGCGGCAGCGCCAGCAGCGCGGCCTGCCGCACGTCCTCGGCCAGCACGTCCGTCCGCCCGGCCCACGCGGCCAGCGCGGTCGCCGTGCGCGCCATCACGATGTCGGCGCGCATGCCGTCCACCTCGAAGGCCGCGCAGGTCGCCGCGATCTGCCGCAGCGCGCCGTCGCCCAGCCGCACCCGCGGCAGCAACTCCCGCGCCGCAGCGATCCGTTGGCGAACGGCGGCCTCCTCGGCGGCCCACCGCGCGGCGAAGCCGTCCGGATCGTCGTCGTAGGCCAGCCGGCGCCTGACGACCTCCACCCGCTGGTCCGGCTCCCGCGAGGCCGCGACCTCCACGGTCAGCCCGAACCGGTCGAGCAGCTGCGGCCGCAGCTCGCCCTCCTCGGGGTTCATCGTCCCGACGAGCAGGAAACGCGCCGCGTGCCGCACGGACACGCCCTCGCGCTCCACGTACGAGGAGCCCATCGCCGCCGCGTCCAGCAGCAGGTCGACCAGATGGTCGTGGAGCAGGTTGACCTCGTCCACGTACAGGATGCCCCGGTGCGCGTCGGCGAGCAGGCCCGGCTCGAACGCCTTCACGCCCTCCGCGAGCGCCCGCTCGATGTCCAGCGCGCCGACCAGCCGGTCCTCCGAGGCACCGACCGGCAGCTCGACCATCCGCGCGGCCCGTCGCGCACCCGGCCCCGGCTCGTGCGGCCCGTCCGGGCAGGCCGGGTCCGGGGCGGCCGGATCGCAGGAGAACCGGCACCCGGGCACCACGGCCACCTCGGGCAGCAGCGCCGAAAGGGCCCGCACCGCCGTGGACTTGGCGGTGCCCTTCTCGCCGCGCACCAGCACCCCGCCGACCGCCGGGGAGACGGCGTTCAGCAGCAGCGCCAGCCGCAGATCGTCCTGGCCGACCACGGCCGTGAAAGGAAAGGGGGTGGTCACTGGTCGTCGCCCTCCAAGTCGCCTTCCAGCTCCAGATAGGTGGCACGCAGCCGCTCCAGCGTGTCCGCGTCCGGCTCGGCCCACAGGCCCCGGTCCGCCGCCTCCAGCAGCCGCTCGGTGATGCCGCGCAGCGCCCAGGGGTTGGACTTCTTCATGAAGTCCCGGTTCTCCGGGTCGAAGACGTACTCGGCGCTGAGCTTCTCGTACATCCAGTCGTCCACCACGCCCGCCGTGGCGTCGTAGCCGAACAGGTAGTCCACGGTCGCCGCCATCTCGAAGGCGCCCTTGTAGCCGTGCCGCCGCATCGCCGCCATCCAGCGCGGGTTGACCACCCGCGCCCGGAACACGCGGTGCGTCTCCTCGCCCAGCGTCCGCGTGCGCACCTGGTCCGGAACGGCCGAATCGCCCACGTACGCCTCGGGGTTGGCGCCGGTCAGATGCCGGACCATGGCGACCATGCCGCCGTGGTACTGGAAGTAGTCGTCGGCGTCGACCAGGTCGTGCTCACGGGTGTCGACGTTCTTCGCCGCCACCGCGATCCGCTTGAACGCCGTCTCCATGTCGCCGCGCGCCGCCCGCCCGTCGAGCCCGCGCCCGTACGCGTAACCGCCCCAGACGGCGTACACCTCGGCGAGGTCGGCGTCGGAGCGCCAGTTGCGGGCGTCGATCAGCGGCAGCAGACCCGCGCCGTACGCACCCGGCTTGGAACCGAAGATCCGGGCGGTCGCGCGGCGCCGGTCACCGTGTTCGGCGGTGTCCTGCACAACGTGCGCCCGCACATAGTTGGACTCCGCCGGCTCCGCCAGCTCGGCCACCGCCCGCACCGCGTCGTCGATCAGCCCCACGACGTGCGGGAACGCGTCCCGGAAGAAGCCGGAGATACGGACCGTGACGTCGATGCGCGGGCGCCCCAGCTCGGCCTGCGGGATGATCTCGAAGCCGGTCACCCGGCGCGAGGCGTCGTCCCAGACCGGACGGCAGCCCAGCAGGGCCAGGATCTCGGCGATGTCGTCGCCCTGGGTGCGCATCGCGGAGGTGCCCCAGACCGTCAGGCCGACGGACTTCGGGTACTCGCCGGTGTCGGCCAGATACCGCCGCACCAGCGAGTCGGCGAGCGACTGCCCGACCTCCCAGCTCAGCCGGGACGGGATCGCCTTCGGGTCGACCGAGTAGAAGTTGCGGCCCGTGGGCAGCACGTTGACCAGGCCGCGGGTCGGTGACCCCGAGGGGCCCGCCGGGACGTAACCGCCGTCCAGCGCGCGCAGGATGTGCCCGATCTCGTCCGAGGTGCGCGCCAGCCGGGGCACCACCTCGTCGCACGCGAACTCCAGCACCGCCACCGCCTCCGGCGGCACGGCAGCGCCCAGTGCCTCCCGTACGACGTCCCCGACGGCCGCGCGCGCCCAGTCCCGCGCCTCCATGCCCTCCGCGACCCGGCGGCACAGCTGCTCCAGCAGGTCGATCGCGTCGGCCGCCGTCCGCGCCGGGCCCGGCGCCAGGTCGGTCAGCTCCACCGGCACCTTCACCGCGGCACCCGGCTCGGCCAGCAACTCCTTCTCCACCAGCCCGAAGTGGGCGGCGAGACAGGCCCGCAGACCGGGCAGGGCGTTCGCCCGGCCGCCCCACACCTGGGAGGCGCGCAGCACGGCGAGGACGAGGTTCACCCGCGGTTCGCCGACCGGGCCGCCGCCCAGGACGTGCAGGCCGTCGCGGATCTGCACGTCCTTGATCTCGCACAGATAGCCGTCGATGTGCATGACGAACTCGTCGAACTCCGCGTCGTCCGGCTGCTCGTCCACATGCAGGTCGTGGTGGAGCTCGGCGGCCTTGACCAGGGTCCAGATCTGGGCGCGCACCGCCGGGGCCTTGGCCGGGTCCAGGTCGGAGACGAGCGCGTACTCGTCCAGCAGCTGCTCCAGCTTGGCCAGGTCGCCGTAGGTGTCGGCGCGGGCCATCGGCGGCACCAGGTGGTCCACCACCGTGGCGTGCCCGCGCCGCTTGGCCTGGGTGCCCTCGCCGGGGTCGTTGACGATGAACGGGTAGACCAGCGGCAGTTCGCCGAGGACCGCGTCCGGGGCACAGCCGCGGGAGAGGCCGAGGCCCTTGCCCGGCAGCCACTCCATCGTGCCGTGCTTGCCCATGTGCACGACCGCGTCGGCGCCGAAGCCGTGCTCCAGCCAGCGGTAGGCCGCCATGTAGTGGTGCGAGGGCGGCATGTCGGGGTCGTGGTAGATCGCGATCGGGTTCTCCCCGAAGCCGCGCGGCGGCTGGATCATGACCACGACGTTCCCGAACCGCAGGGACGCCAGCACGATGTCGTCGCCGTCCACGTACAGGCTGCCCGGCGGCTCGCCCCACGCCTCGGTCATCGCCTCGCGCAGCCCCGGGTCCAGCGTCTCGAACCACGCCCGGTAGTCGGCCAGCGGCACCCGCGCGGGCGCGGCGGCCAGCTGCTCCTCGGTCAGCCACTCCACGTCGTGGCCGCCGGCCTCGATCAGCCGGTGGATCAACTCGTCGCCGCCGGACGGGTATCCGCTGACCCCGTACCCGGCGTCCCGCAGCGCGTCCAGCACCCGCACCGCCGACGCCGGGGTGTCCAGGCCGACCGCGTTGCCGACCCGGGAGTGCTTGGTCGGGTACGCGGTGAAGACGAGCGCGATCTTCTTCTCTGCGTTCGGCTTGTGCCGCAGCCGGGCGTGCCGCACCGCGATCCCGGCCACCCGCGCGGCCCGCTCGGGGTCGGCGACGTAGACCGGGACCTCGTCGGGGCCCTGCTCCTTGAAGGAGAAGGGCACGGTGATCAGCCGGCCGTCGAACTCCGGGATGGCGACCTGCATCGCCGCGTCCATGGGGGACAGCGCCGCGTCCGACTCCTCCCAGGCGGCCCGCGAGGAGGTGAGGCACAGACCCTGCAGCACCGGGACGTCGAGGTCCGCCAGCGCGCCGATGTCCCAGGACTCCTCGTCCCCGCCGGCCGACGCCCCGGAGGCGTGCGTGCCGCCGGCCGCCAGCACGGTGGCCACCAGCGCGTCGGCCCGCCCCAGCAGCTCGTACAGCCCGGGGTCCGCGCCGCGCAGCGAACCGCAGTACACCGGGAGGGCGTTGGCACCCCGCGCCTCGACGGCCGCGCACAGGGTGTCCACGAAGGCCGTGTTGCCGCTGAGTTCGTGGGCCCGGTAGAAGAGCACGCCCACGGTCGGGCGGTCCGCGCGGATCTCGTGGGCGCCGTGGACGCCGTACTCCGGCATCCGGTGCGGCTCCTCGAAGCCCTCGCCGGTCAGCAGCACGGTGTCGGACAGGAAGCGGGCCAGCTCCCGCAGGTTCGCGGGGCCGCCCTCGACCAGGTAGCGCAGCGCCTCCGCGACCACGCCCGCGGGCACCGTGGACTCGGCCATCAGCTCCGCGTCCGGGACCGCCTCGCCGCCCAGCAGCACCGCCGGGACACCGGACGCCTTCAGCGCGGCCAGCCCCTCCTCCCAGGCGCGCTTGCCGCCGAGGAGCCGTACGACGGCGAGGTCGGCGCCGTCCAGCAGCCGCGGCAGTTCCCCGGCGACGTCGACCCGGGTGGGGTTGCCGATGCGGTAGTCCGCGCCGGAGGCCCGGGCCGCCAGCAGATCCGTGTCGGCGGTCGACAACAACAACACTGTGCTCATGCGGGCGCTCCCGGTGGAATGAAGGGCAGTCCTTGCGGCGCGCCGGACTCGATGAGCCGCCACAGCGCGTCCGTGTCCGCGTGCTGTTCGATCAGATCGCCGAGCCGGTCCAGCTGCTCCTCGCGCAGCGCGGCGAAGGAGGTGTCCGGCGCCGGGACGAAGCGGCGCCCCGCGGCGGCGGCCACCTCGCGCAGGAAGGCCCGGCGGAAGCGGTCCGACTCCAGCGAGCCGTGCCAGTGGGTGCCCCAGGTCTGGCCCGACCGGCAGCCGTCCAGGAAGGGTTCGCCGCCCTCGACGGACGCCACCCCGTGGTGGATCTCGTACCCCTCCACCGGCTCGCCGAGGGCCCGGCCGGCGGGCCGGGCGAGGGTCTTCTCCCGGGCGAAGCGCACTCGTACGGGCAGCAGGCCGAGCCCGGCAACCGCGCCGGCGCGCGACTCGACCTCGTCCTCGATGTGCTCGCCGAGGATCTGGAAGCCGCCGCAGATGCCGAGCACGGGCCGCTGCGACGCGGCCCGCCGGACCAGGGCGTCCGCGAGCCCCCGGGCGCGCAGCCACTCCAGCGCCCGGACCGTGCCCCGGGTGCCGGGCACGATCACGAGGTCCGCGTCGGCCAGTTCCTCCGGCCGGTCCACGAACCGCACCACGACGCCCGGTTCGGCGGCCAGCGCGTCCACGTCGGTGAAGTTGGACATCAGCGGGATCGCGCACACGGCGACGCGCAGCACGTCCTCGCCGACGGGGGGAGCGACGGCCGACTCCCGCACGGCGCCCCGGAGGGACACCCGCAGTCCGTCCTCCTCGTCGATCCCCAGTCCGTGCCGGAACGGCAGCACGCCGTACGTCCGCCGCCCGGTGAGGTCCCGCAGCATGTCCAGCCCGGGCTCCAGCAGCGAGACGTCGCCCCGGAACTTGTTCACCAGGAACCCGGCGACCAGCTCCTGGTCCTCGGGCGCGAGCAGGGCGAGGGTGCCGAAGAAGGAGGCGAAGACGCCCCCGCGGTCGATGTCGCCGACGACCAGCACGGGCAGCCGGGCACCGCGCGCGATCCCCATGTTGACGATGTCGGTGCGCCGCAGATTGATCTCGGCCGGGCTGCCCGCCCCCTCGCAGATCACCGCGTCGTACGTGCGCCGCAGCTCGGCCAGGCAGTCCAGCACCGTGCCCAGCAGCCGCCGCTGCCGCCCGCCGTGGTAGCCGCGCGCGCTCATCTCGCCCACCGGCCTGCCCAGCAGCACCACCTGGCTGCTCTGCTCGCCGCCCGGCTTGAGCAGCACGGGGTTCATCAGCGCGGTCGGTTCGATCCGGCACGCCTGGGCCTGCATGGCCTGGGCCCGGCCGATCTCGGCGCCCTCGCGGGTGACGAAGGAGTTCAGGGACATGTTCTGCGCCTTGAACGGCGCGACCTTCACGCCCTGGCGTGCCAGCCAGCGGCAGATCCCGGCCGTCACGACGCTCTTGCCGGCGTCCGACGTGGTGCCGGCGACGAGCAGACCACCGCTCATTTCCCGTGTCCCTTCAGACCCTTGACTCCGGTGACCAGGAGGCGCGCGGCGACCGTGGTGCCGAGCGCGAGCAGACCGACGCGGCGGGAGAGCCGTACCGCCCGGTCGATGTCGTCGGCCCGGACGGGCCGTCCGGCGGCGCCGTTGAGGACGGGGCGGTGTTCCACGCGGCCGCCGTAGGAGAGGGTGCCGCCCAGCCGGACGCCGAGGGCGCCCGCGAAGGAGGCCTCCACGGGACCGGCGTTCGGGCTCGGGTGCCGGCGGGCGTCCGCGCGCCAGGCGCGTACGGCGCCGCGCGGGTCGCCTCCGGCCGCGGCGGCGAGCACGGCGGTCAGCCGGGCCCCCGGCCAGCCGGCCACGTCGTCCAGGCGGGCTGCGGCCCAGCCGAAGCGGCGGTGGCGCGGGGACTTGTGACCCACCATCGCGTCCAGGGTGTTGACCGCGCGGAAGCCGAGCAGCCCCGGCACCCCGGCGACCGCGCCCCACACCAGGGCGCCCACGACCGCGTCGGAGGTGTTCTCGGCGACCGACTCGACCACGGCCCGCGCGATGCCGTCGGCGTCCAGCGCCTGCGGGTCCCGGCCGCACAGATGGGGCAGCCGGGCGCGGGCCGCCTCGACGTCCCCGGCGGCCAGGGCGCGGCCGATGGTCCGGGCCTCCCGGGCGAGCGAGGTGCCGCCGACCACGGACCAGGCGGCCGCGGCGGTCAGCGCGACGGAGGCGGCGGGGGAGGGGCGTACGACGCGTGCGGCCAGCGCTCCGAGCGCGACGGCGCCACCGGCGCACACGGTGGTGTGCAGAGCGCCCCAGCCGCGGTGGTCGTGCCACAACGCGCCCTCCACCGCGGCGGCCGCACGCCCGAACGCGGCGACCGGATGCCCGCGGCGGGGATCACCGAGGAGCAGGTCGCCGAGAAGCCCGGCGGCGGCGCCGTACGCATACCTGCGATCGGCACCCATCGGCTCAGCCGGCCGTGGGCACCGCGACAGTGGTCCTGGTACTGGTCCTTCGGCTGCCGAGCATGGCGATACAGGTCCTCACTCAGGGTGTCCGCGCCCTGGTACGAAGAAAACGGGCGGCGAGAGTTCCTGGCTCCCGGGGTGTTCACCCCGGTGACAGTGGCGGGACCGCGCCGGATTCGCACCGGCTTCCTCTTCTGCCGCCCTACATGGCCTGGGCAGTCCACCACGTGCCCGGAACGGCCGTCAACTTGCCGTTGACCTGCGGGAGTGTGCGGATGCCCACATCACGCCACGGTACGGGCACGCCGAAGGCCCCGGCGCGCGAGGGGCGCGCGGGAGCCTTCGGGTGTGCCGTCGAGTGGGGCCGTGCGGTCAGGACTTGGAGACGATCAGGACGATGCCGTACGCCACCGCGGCCGCGCACGCCGCGAAGCAGACGTAGGCGCCGGTGACGGCGAGCGCCGCGGACTCGCCCTGGGCGGCGGCCTTCTCGCGCTTGGCCAGGCCGTTGACCCCGAGGGTGAACAGGGCCACCAGGCCCACCGTGAACACGAGGCTGACGCCGAAGACGGAGCCGATGGCCGCCCAGTCGATCTTCATGGGGATGCTTCCTTGGTGAACGGGGGCGCGGGGATCAGACGGTGGCGGCCGGCGGGACGGCCGGGGCGGTGGCCGCCGGTTCGGCGGCCGGGGCCGGGATGGTGGCGGTCAGGCCGTCGGCGACGGTGCCCGCCGGGGGCGGGGTCACCGCGGCGATGGCGGTGGTGACCACGCCGGAGGGCTCCGCGGGCGGGTCGGCGACCACGTTGGTGTGGTCGATGACCTCGCGGCGGGACAGCTTGTAGATCCAGGCGCTCGCGGCGACCAGGAAGACGGCGACCACGGCGGTGCCCCAGTCGCCCAGCTCGGTGACGGCCTCGGCGCCCGCGCCGACCAGGGCGGCGGCCGGCAGGGTGAGCACCCAGGCGACGGCCATGCGGGTGGCGGTGGACCAGCGGACCACGCCGCCCTTGCGGCCCAGGCCCGCGCCCATCACGGCGCCGGAGACGACGTGGGTGGTGGAGAGGGAGAAGCCGAGGTGGGAGGAGGCCAGGATGGCCGTCGCGGCGCTGGTCTGGGCGGCGAAGCCCTGACGGGGCTCCAGGTCGGTCAGGCCGGTGCCCATGGTGCGGATGATGCGCCAGCCGCCGATGTAGGTGCCGGCCGCGATGGCCAGACCCGCGGAGAGGATCACCCAGGTGGGAGGGTTGGAGCCGGGGGAGATGGCGCCGCCCGCGATCAGTGCGAGGGTGATGATGCCCATCGTCTTCTGCGCGTCGTTGGTGCCGTGCGCGAGGGAGACCAGGGCGGCGGAGGCGACCTGGCCGGTGCGGTAGCCCTTGCGGGTGGCCACGCCCTCGGTCTTGCCGCCGATGCCGTAGGAGGACCGGGTGGCGACCATCGAGGCGATGCCCGCGACGACCGGCGCCGCGACCGCGGGCAGCAGCACCTTGGTCACCAGGACGCCGCCGTGCACGGCGCCGAATCCGGCGGAGGCGACGGCGGCGCCGATCAGACCGCCCATCAGGGCGTGGGAGGAACTGGAGGGCAGGCCCACCAGCCAGGTCACCAGGTTCCAGAGGATCGCGCCGACCAGGGCGGCGAAGATGACCTCGGGACGGATGCCGCTCTCGTCGACGAGACCCTTGGAGATCGTGTTGGCGACCTCCACGGAGAGGAAGGCGCCCACCAGGTTGAGGGAGGCGGACATGGCCACCGCGAGCTTCGGCTTCATGGCGCCTGTGGAGATGGTGGTGGCCATCGCGTTCGCGGTGTCGTGGAAACCGTTCGTGAAATCAAACGCGAGTGCGGTCACCACCACAATCGCGAGGATCAGCGAGAAGCTTTCCATTTACCCAGGCAATCGTTCGAGGTCGTTGGCTGGATGAACGTAGGCAACCTGGGTGAACGGAAGATGAACTGGGACGGGCACGAGGGTGTCCGTAACGGGGGGTGTGGGCCTCCGTTTTCGCCTCCCGTCCCGGGCGCGCCCAGGCGTCCCTTGGGTTACCAGCCCAGCGCGAAGGTCCGCAGCCGGCCGGCGGTGCCGTTGAAGAGATTCTGGTCACCCGGCAGCCGGCCGGCGGTGTCGTACTGCCAGAAGGTCCAGTACCGCCAGCCGCCCGGCAGCCTGCCCGGCCCGGAGGTGCCGTGGCGGGCCACCCACAGGGGGTGGGTGGAGGCGAAGGCGCGGCTGTTGCCGGTGCAGAGCTTCCACCACTGCGAGGTGGTGTAGATCACAGGCCGGCGGCCGGTCTCGCGCCGGATCTCGTCGCTGAAGGACCAGATCCACTTCGTCATCTTCTTCTTGCTCAGCCCGTAGCACTTGTGCCTCGCGCTGTACGGGTTGTACTCGATGTCCAGCGCGGGCGGCAGCGTCCAGCCGTCGGCCCGCCAGTCCCCGCCGTGCGCCACGAAGTACGCGGCCTGCCGGGCGCCGGAGGAGCGGTCCGGCAGCGCGAAGTGGTAGGCGCCCCGGATCAGGCCGGCCTCACGCGCCCCGTCGTACTGCTGGTCGAAGTAGGGGTTGCGGTAGCCCGTGGCCTCGGTCGCCTTGACGTAGACGAAGCGGGCGCCGTCGTCCTGCGCGGACTGCCAGTCCACGCGCTTCTGGTGGGAGGACACGTCGTGCCCCCGGGGCTGGTTCGCGGCCCGGTCCGGGGGACCGGCCGAGGCGGTCGGGGCGCAGGTGAGGACGAGCGCCGCCGCGGCCGCGGCGAGGGCACCGGCGCGGCGACGGAGGAGGGTGCGGGCCATGTGCCGTCTCCCCGGGGTGACGGACGACCAGGTCGTGGCGGACGAGCGGGTCGCCGGGCGGGCAAGGAGGGCTCATTCAAGGGCGGTTGATCATCGAATCGGCGTAGATTGCTGGTGTTTTGCCGCGATATGCACCCTTTCGGGGTGCGGGATCTCGGACAGAGGTACGCCGAACGGCCGCCCGCCGCGGGGGTGGCTGGCAGGATCACGGCGAGACCGCGGAGCCGCGGGACGGGCGAGGAAGGGCGGACGGGGTGCGCGCAGAGGTGAACGAGGAAACGGCGGGCCGGTGGGCGGCATTGGTCGCGACGGCGCGGCGGAGCGTGGCCGACGGACTGGTCGTCGGTACCTCGGGCAACGTCTCCGCGCGCGTCGGGGACGTGGTGCTGGTCACTCCCTCGGGCGTGCCCTACGACCGGCTGGGCCCGGACGACATCACCGGTGTGGACCTCACCGGCCGTCAGGTGCTCGGCACGCTGGTGCCGACCAGCGAGCTGCCCATGCACCTCGCCGTCTACCGCAGCACCGAGGCCCGCGCGATCGTGCACACCCACGCCGTGCACGCGACGGCCGTCTCCACGCTGGTGACCGAGCTGCCACTGGTCCACTACATGGCCGCGGCCCTCGGCGGACCGGTCCGGGTCGCGCCCTACGCCACGTACGGCACCGACGAACTGGCCGAGAACATGCTCCGCGCCCTGGCCGGCCGCTCCGGCTGCCTGCTGCGCAACCACGGCACCATCACCTACGGCGCCACCCTCGACCAGGCCTACGACCGCACCGCCCAGCTGGAGTGGATGTGCCGGCTGTGGCTGACGGCCTCCTCCGTGCCGGGTCTGACCCCCTCTTTGCTGACGGAGGCACAACTCGCCGAGGTCGGGGAACGCCTGAAGGGATACGGCCAACGGAGGTGACCGCCCCATGCTCCCCGTCCCTGCTGCCCCCGACCGCCCCGCACCGGGCACGCCCGGTGGACTCCGCCGGTCCCCGGCCACCGGTGCGGCCCGTAGCCGGGTGACCCCGGCCTCCTCGCCCCGCCGCCGCGACACCGGCGCGCCGGCTCATGCCCGCCGCCGTCTCGCGGCCCGGCTCGCCTCGCTCCGGCACCGGGACCCGGCGAGCCGGCCTTCCTCGCCCCCGCGCCAGGCCGCCGCTCCCCGGCGTGGCCCCGTCCCGCGCCCGGGCACGGGGGACCGGCCCGCACCCGGCCGCCGGGGCCGCGCGCACGGCCCCGCCGCACCGGGCCGCCTCGGCACGAACCAGCCCGCCAAGGCCCCCCGCCGGCTCCCGGACCGACTCGCCCGCGTCCTGCGCCAGCCCCTCCCGGGCCCGCTCGCCCCGGTCTCCCCGCGGGGGCTCGCGGCCTGGTTCGCCGTGGCGCGCGGCCGGCGCCTCGTGGGCCCGCCCGCCACACGCCGCCGGGCAGGCTCCCGGCGCCGGGCGGACCCGTTCCCCGGCGGCCGGAGTCCCGCCGCCGCGGCCGCCGCCCGGGCGCCCCGCGCCGTCCCGGTGCCGCCCGGACCGCCCGCGGCCGCGCGCCCGTCACCCTCCTCCCCGGCTCCGCTGGCCGGGCTCCGGGGCCGCCGGGACACTGATGGGGTGCGCACCGTCAAAGCGGCCGCCGCCGCAGTCACCGCCGTACTCGCCGCCGGCATGGCGTCCGTGGCCGCCGGGCGGCTCGCCAGCGACGCCGCGCTGAAGACCACCGGCAGCCGCCCGCTGCCCACCGAACCCCGGCTCACCGTGCACGGCACCGCCGCCGGCCAGATCACCCTCACCCGGGACCTGGCCTCCCTGCGCCCCGGCTCCTACGGCCTGGCGGGCGACGGCTCCCACGCGGTCGTCGGCCCCGTCCTCGCGGGCACCGGGCACACCGCCGACACCGTCGTACGCCGCCTCGACCGCGTCACCCACGGCACCCTCGCCCCCGGCGACTCCGTGTGGCTCACCCCGAACCTCCACGTCGGCAACCCGCGCACCGCCCTCGGCCTCGACCACGCCGACGTCGACGTGCCCGGCGAACTCGGCACCCTGCCCGCCTGGTTCCTGCCCGGCAACCGGGACGTCTGGGTGATCGCGGTGCACGGCCTGGGCACCACCCGCGAACACGCCATGAACCTCATGGGGTTCCTGAACGGCCGCCACCTGCCGGTCCTCGCCCTCGCCTACCGCGGCGACCTCGGCGCCCCCCGCCCCGCCGACGGCCTGAACCACTTCGGCGAGACCGAGTGGCGGGACGTGGACGCGGCGATCCGCCACGCCGTCCGCCACGGCGCCCGCCGCGTCATCCTGCTCGGCTGGTCCACCGGCGCCACCATGGCCCTGCGCGCCGCCGAGCACTCCGCGGTGCGCGACCGCATCGCCGGCCTCGTCCTCGACTCCCCGGTGCTCAGCTGGGAGGCCACGCTGCGCGCCCTCGCCCGCGCCCGGCACACCCCGCCCCCGCTGCTGCCGCTCGCGGTGCGCGCCGCACAGGGCCGCGCCGGGCTGCACGCCGACCGGGTCGCCGAGATCACCGACCCCGAGCGGCTCGACGTACCCACCCTGATCATCCACGGCCCCGGCGACCGCGTGGCCCCCTGGGAGTTCTCCCGGATGCTCGCCGAGCGCCGCCCCGACCGCGTCGCCCTGCACACCGTCCCGGGCGCCCCGCACGCGGCGATGTGGAACCCCGACCCGGAGCAGTACGAGGAGCGTCTGCGGCGCTTCCTCACCCCGCTGATGTGACGGCGCACGCAGGGGCGCGCCAGGCGCGCGCCCCTGCGGTCCGGCCGTTCCGGTTAGGGCCCTGGGAATGGCCGAAACGCGCCCGCCCGGCCCCCGCGGAACCCGGTGCCTTGGCCAGCCCCGTCGCCCGCCGTGACATTCCGTTTGGGTTTTCGGACCGTCAACCGGAAGACTGCCCCTGTGACGTCCCGTATCCCGCGCGACTCCAGGCTCCGACTCGTCCGACCTCGACCCCTGGCCGCCGCCCCCAGAGCTGTGAACCAGCGGCACCCGCGCCGCCCCGCACCCCGGCCGCCCGAGGGCACCCCCGCCCGGGCCGAGCTGGCCAAAATGGCCCGCAGCGGGCTGGCCGGCGCGGTCCGCGTCGCCCGCTGGGCGGACACCGCCCTGGGCCCCGGCCAGGGCGGTGCCACCGCCGACGGCAAGGCGACCCTCTCCACCGCGACCGCCGAACGCGCCGCCGCCGACCTCGGCCTCACCGCCGACCAGGTCCGCGCCGACTGGGACACCGCCCGTCTCGCCGGGCTGGTCGAGGTGCACGGCGGCAGCGCCCGCCCCGGCTGGCGGCTGCGCGCCTGGGACCGCGACGACAGCGCCGTGCTGCGCGGCTGGGTCGCCCTCTTCGACGCCTGGTCGCTCGCCGTGCCCGAACCCGCGGGGCACGAGCCGGCCGCCGTCGCCGAGGTCGTCTCGGCCATGCCCCAGGTGCTCTCCTTCCTCCAGCTGTCCGCCGGGCCGGTCCCGGTCGAACAGCTCCTCGACCTGCTCCAGCAGCGGGTCACCGAACTGCGCACCGAACGCTGCGAGGTCACGTACGAGCCCGGCAGCGAGCCGCCCGCCGCGCCGGCCGAGGCCACGGACGTCCCGCCCGCCTCCCTCGCCCCGCTCCTCGACTGGGCGCTGGGCGCGCTCGCCTCCGTCGGCGCCCTCACCTACGGCGCGGGCCAGGCCACCCTCACCCCGCTGGGCAGCTGGGCGGTGTGGGTCAAGCTGGAGCAGATCTGCGTGGCCGCGCAGAGCCCGGCCGGCAACATCGAGCAGTCCGCCGAGGACATGCTGCGCGGCTGCGCCCAGCTGCGCCCCAACGCGGCCCGCGCCGAGTACCGCGCCTGGCTGGCCGCCCGCACCGTCGGCAGTGCCGTCACCGAGCTGATCGACGCGGCGCGCGGCGAGGACGCCCTGCTGCGCGGGCTCGCCTTCGAGGCGCTGCGCGTGGTCGGCGCGCCCGCCGAGCCCGAGGTGCGGGCCGTGGTGGACGAGCCGGCGCTGCGGCCGTACGCGCTGCTCTGGCTCGCCGAGCACGACGGCCTCGACCCGGAGGACGCCCACGAGGTTCTCACCCGCGAGGAGGCCACCTGGCTGTGGGTGGACACCGCCGCGGCCGTCGCCGACCACGGCGAGGCGCCGATGCTGGTCCGGCATCTGGAGTCCGCGGTGCAGCCCACCGTGCCCCAGCTGCTCGACGAGGTCCGCGCCGTCGGCCACCCGCGCACCGTGCAGGTCCTGGTCGCCCTCGCCGCCGCCCACCCCGACCCGGCCCTCGCCAAGGCCGTGCGCCGGGCCGCGTTCCAGGTGCACACCGGCGGCTGAGCCCGGCGGGGCGGCTCAGACGCCGATCTCCGGCGCGTACGTCCCGAAGCTCCAGATGTTGCCCTCGACGTCCCGGGCGAGGTAGTCCCGGGAGCCGTAGTCCTGGTCCGTCGGGGGCAGCAGGATCTCCACGCCGTGCGCCACGGCCCGCTGGTGGTGGGCGTCCACGTCGTCCACCACGACGTACACCCCCGCGGGCCCCGCGTCCCGCAGCGCCGCGTCGAACGGCCCGCCGCGGCCCTTGGAGCCGATCATCACCGCGCCGTTGCCCTGCACCAGCTCGGCGTGCAGCACCTTGCCGTCCGCGGCCTCGTACACCGTCAGCTCGGTGAACCCCAGCCCCTGCGTGAGCTGCCGGATCGCCGCCTTCGCGTCCGCGTACAGCAGCGTGGGACAGATGCCAGGCCGTCCGCCGCCCATACCCGCCATACAGATCACTCCTCCCGCAGAGTTCTCCCCGGCCCGCCCGGCGGGGATGCGGACGCGGGAAAACGGCTTGCACCGCCCCGTTAGACTTCCTCCCATGGCCATTCTCCTCGCGCATTAGACGGCGGGAACGTCCTCAGCCGCCCACCCGCCAATCCCTGTACGCCCAGGAGTCTGTCCGTGATCTCCGCCACCGGAATCGAGCTGCGCGCCGGCGCCCGTGTCCTCGTCGAGAACGCCACCTTCCGCGTCGCCAAGGGCGACCGCATCGGCCTCGTCGGCCGCAACGGCGCCGGCAAGACCACCCTCACCAAGTGCCTGGCCGGCGAGGGCATCCCGGCCGCCGGCACCATCACCCGCTCCGGCGAGGTCGGCTATCTCCCGCAGGACCCCCGCACCGGCGACCTGGACGTGCTCGCCCGTGACCGTGTCCTGTCCGCCCGCGGCCTCGACGTACTGATCCGCAAGATGCGCGAGAACGAGCAGCGCATCGCCAACGGCACGGGCGCCACCCGCGAGAAGGCGCTCAGGCAGTACGAGCGCCAGGAGACCGAGTTCCTCACCAAGGGCGGGTACGCCGCCGAGGCCGAGGCCGCCACCATCGCCGCCGCGCTGAACCTGCCCGACCGGGTGCTCGGCCAGCCGCTGCACACCCTCTCCGGCGGTCAGCGCCGCCGTATCGAGCTGGCCCGGATCCTGTTCTCCGACGCGGACACCCTGCTGCTGGACGAGCCGACCAACCACCTCGACGCCGACTCGATCGTGTGGCTGCGGGACTACCTGAAGACCTACCGCGGCGGCTTCATCGTGATCTCCCACGACGTCGACCTGGTCGAGACGGTCGTCAACAAGGTGTTCTACCTGGACGCCAACCGCTCCGTGATCGACATCTACAACATGGGCTGGAAGCTCTACCAGCAGCAGCGCGAGGCCGACGAGAAGCGCCGCAAGCGGGAGCGGGCCAACGCCGAGAAGAAGGCCGCCGCGCTCAACGCCCAGGCCGACAAGATGCGCGCCAAGGCCACCAAGACGGTCGCCGCGCAGAACATGGCCCGCCGCGCCGAGAAGCTGCTCTCCGGGCTGGAAGAGGTCCGGATGTCCGACAAGGTCGCCAAGCTCCGCTTCCCGGAGCCCGCGCCCTGCGGCCGGACCCCGCTGACCGCCGAGGGCCTGTCGAAGTCGTACGGCTCGCTGGAGATCTTCACCGACGTCGACCTGGCCATCGACAAGGGCTCCCGGGTCGTCATCCTCGGTCTCAACGGCGCCGGCAAGACCACCCTGCTGCGGCTGCTCGCGGGCGTGGAGCGGCCGGACACCGGCCAGGTCGTCCCCGGCCACGGCCTCAAGCTCGGCTACTACGCCCAGGAGCACGAGACCCTCGACCCGGACCGCACGGTCCTGGAGAACATGCGCTCGGCCGCCCCGGACATGGACCTGGTCGAGGTCCGCAAGGTGCTCGGCTCGTTCCTGTTCTCCGGCGACGACGTCGACAAGCCCGCCGGTGTCCTCTCCGGCGGCGAGAAGACCCGTCTGGCGCTCGCGACCCTGGTGGTCTCCTCCGCCAACGTGCTGCTGCTGGACGAGCCGACCAACAACCTCGACCCGGCCAGCCGCGAGGAGATCCTCGGCGCGCTGCGCACCTACAAGGGCGCGGTCGTCCTGGTCACCCACGACGAGGGCGCCGTGGAGGCGCTCCAGCCGGAGCGGATCATCCTGCTGCCCGACGGCATCGAGGACCTGTGGGGCGCCGACTACGCGGACCTCGTCACCCTGGCGTGATCGAAAGTCTGATCCACTGAGTATGGATCATTCGGCCGAGCCGTGATCCGTCATCTGTGTGAGATCTCCTCATATCAGGGTGTGTCGTACACCGATTTCGCGGCCGATTCCTTGTCCAGCAAGGGGTCGGCCGTGGCGCGTCTCTGACCTGGTACTTCGCGAATCCACCCGTTCGGCCGTGTCGGCGCCACCGCTTGGAATACGGCCTTCCGCTTGTGGGGATCCGCTCCTGTCGTCACAACGATGTCTCACGGACCTTGCCGAATGGGTGGCCATCACGCCCCGGAGGGGTGATCATGAGGAGACCAGAGCGCACTTCCCATGAGGAGGCACGGGTGGCCGAGACTCTGAAGAAGGGCAGCCGGGTGACCGGCGCCGCGCGCGACAAGCTCGCGGCAGACCTGAAGAAGAAGTACGACTCCGGTGCGAGCATCCGGGCGCTGGCCGAGGAGACCGGCCGCTCGTATGGCTTCGTACACCGGATGCTCAGCGAGTCGGGCGTCACGCTGCGTGGGCGTGGCGGAGCGACCCGGGGCAAGAAGGCCGCATCGTCCTGACTCCGGGCGGCCCACCGGCTTCGATGGTGGCCACCCGGTCGTCGAACCGACCGGCCGGGTGGTTACTGTGCAGTCACTTAGCTCCGCTTCGCTGACCGCACCCATCGGAGGCGCCCCATGGCCACGTCCGCCCAGGACCTCGCACCTGTACTCGACAAGGACGGCGTACGGCTCACCGTCGACGACGCGCTCGCCACGGTGACGCTGACCAACCCGGCCAAGCGCAACGCGCAGAGCCCCGCCCTGTGGCGGGCGCTCATCGAGGCCGGTCGGCTGCTGCCGGGCTCCGTCCGCGTCGTGGTGCTGCGCGGCGAGGGCAAGTCCTTCTCCGCCGGGCTGGACCGGCAGATGTTCACCCCGGAGGGGATCCCGGGCGAGCCGAACTTCATCGATCTCGCGCGCCGTGACGACGCAGGGATCGACGCGACCATCGCCGAATACCAGGAGGCGTTCACCTGGTGGCGGCGCAACGACATCGTGTCCGTCGCCGCCGTTCAAGGACATGCCATCGGTGCCGGGTTCCAGCTGGCGCTCGCCTGCGACCTGCGGGTCGTCGCCGACGACGTGCAGTTCGCCATGCGCGAGACCAGCCTCGGCCTCGTCCCCGACCTGACCGGCACGCACCCGCTGGTCGGTCTGGTCGGGTATGCCCGCGCGCTGGAGATCTGCGCCACCGGACGCTTCGTCGACGCGCGGGAGTCCGTCGCGTCGGGACTGGCGAACCTCGCGGTGCCGGCGGCGGAACTCGACGCCGCGGCGCGGGACCTGGCGGCGGCGCTGCTGGCGGCCCCGCGGGACGCGGTCGTGGAGACCAAGGCGCTGCTCAAGGGCGCGGTGGACCGCACGTACGACGAGCAGCGCGCGGCCGAACGCGCCGCCCAGGCCCGGCGGCTGCGGGACCTCGCCGGGCTCGGCGAGTAATCACCCGGAGATCACGCGGGCCCCGCCGGGGCCTGCTCGCCGACCTCCGTCACCAGTACCGCCACCGTCGGCCGGTCCGCCAGCGCGTCCCGGACCGCCGCGCGGACCCGCCGGGCCACGTCGGCGGTCCGGTGGGCCGCGGTGGCGGCCAGGTCCACGCGCACATGGCGGTGGGTCAGGGTGGCCGTGCCGCCCGCGCGGGTCTCGACGCGCAGGCCGGTCAGCCGGGCGACGCCCGGCACGGACAGGGCCGCCGCGGCGGCGGGGTCCCCGGCCGGGATCGTCACCTCGCGGGCGGGCGGCGGCTGCGAGGGCGGTGCCTGCCGCGCCGCTCCGGCCGTCTCCAGCAGGTCGGTGACGCGCAGGTCCACCTCCGTCACCGCGAGGCCGAGGCGCTCGTCCGCCGCCGTGGCGAGCGCGCGCCGCAGCCGCGCCGCGGCCTCCGGCAGCGGCTCGGCGAAGGCCGCCGCGAAGTCCGCCGTCAGCCGCAGGGCGCCCGGCGGCAGCGCGCTCGGCGGGGCCGGTACGGCGGGCTCGGCCACTCCCGCCGGATGGGCGAGGGCGATCCGCAGCGCGCCCAGCCGCACCCCGGGCACCTCGTCCGCCGCGCGGCGCAGCACCGCCGCCGCCGCGGCCTCCGCGATCCACGCACCGTCACCCGGCCCGCCCAGCGGCAGCAGCCTGCCGAGCCCCACGTGGTGCCGTACGACCTGGGTCCATCCGTCCGCCGTCATTCCTCCAGCCTGCCGCATTCCCGGCGCGCGGTCGCGCAACCTTGCTTACGGTGGTCGCAGGACGACGACCGAAAGGGACGTACGGCTATGACCGACATGACGACGAGCCCGGAAGGCGGCGGCGAGCCGCAGGTGTCGCCCCGTAAGACGGTCCGGCGCGGCGGCGGCGACGCGGCCACCCGTGGCCGGACCACCATCGCGGACGGCGTGGTGGAGAAGATCGCCGGGATGGCGGCACGGGACGTACTCGGCGTGTACGCGATGGGCGGCGGCTTCTCCCGCACCCTCGGCGCGATGCGCGAACGGGTGCCCGGCGGCTCCAAATCGGTGACCCGCGGGGTGAAGGCGGAGGTCGGCGAGGTGCAGACCGCGCTGGACCTGGAGATCGTGGTGGACTACGGCGTCTCCATCAGCGATGTGGCCGGCGCGGTGCGGGAGAACGTGATCGCCGCCGTGGAACGCATGACCGGCCTGGAGGTCGTCGAGGTCAACATCGCGGTCGGCGACGTCCACCTGCCCGAGGAGGAAGAGGAAGAGCCGGAGCCCCGGATCCAGTGACCGGGCGCACCCCGCACCCCGCGAACCCTAACCCCCTACGCCTGACGAGCTGAGGAGCGCTGCATGAGCATGGCCGTGGTCGGTCTGATCGCCGGAATGGCGCTGGGCTTCGCCGGGTTCTACGGCGGGTTCGGCGCGTTCCTGCTGGTGGCGGCCTTGGGAGCCGTCGGGTTCGTGCTCGGCCGGTTCGCGGACGGCGATCTGGACCCCGGTGACTTCTTCCGCGCCCGCGACGAGCGACGCGACCGGCGGCGGTGACCGGCGTGAGCACCGGGACCGGCACGGCGCGGCAGCCGCAGAGCCGGGTGCCGCCGGCCGAGCGGGGCGCCACCCGGGTGGCCGACCGGGTCGTGGAGAAGATCGCCGCGCAGGCCGCCCGGGAGGCGGTGGGCCCACCGCCCGCCGACGGCGACGCGCCGCACGCGACGGTCGCGGTCCGCCACGGCACGGCACGGGTCCACATCGAGCTGGACCTCGGCTACCCCTGCGACATCGGGGCCCGCTGCGCCGCCGTGCGCCGCCGGGTGACCGAGCGGGTGGGCGCGCTGGCGAACCTGACGGTGTCCGAGGTCGCCGTCTGGGTCGAGCGCCTGTACCCGTCGCCGAAGGGAGCGGAGAGGACGCGATGAGCCAGGCAGGCGCCACCACGGCCCTCGACAAGACCACCGACACCCCGGTGTCCGCCGGCGGCAGCGGCCGCTTCTGGTCCCCGCGCCGGGTCCCCGCGGGCATCGTCGCCGTCCTGCTGCTGGCCGGGGCGGGCCTGCTGCTCTACGACGTGGCCTCGGTGCGCGCCCACCGCCCCGCGATGAGCTGGCGCCGGGCACTGGCCCGGCAACTGGCCGAACGGCAGCTGGGCGACACCTGGGTGCTGGCCGGCGCGGCCCTCGCCGCCGCCCTCGGCCTGTGGCTGATCGCCCTCGCGCTCACCCCGGGCCTGCGCGCGCTGCTGCCGATGCGCCGGCCGCACCCCGACGTCCGGGCGGCACTGCGGCGGGACGCGGCGGCCCAGGTGCTGCGCGACCGGGCCGTGGAGGTGTCCGGCGTCCAGGCCGTACGGGTACGGATGCGCCGCCGCAAGGCCGACGTCCGCGCCGCCTCGCACTTCCGCGAGCCGGCCGACGTCCGCGCCGACCTGGACACCACCCTCACCGAGGCGATCCAAGGCCTCGGCCTGACCCATCCGCCCCGGCTCGCACTGCGGGTCAACCGGGCCGTACCGAAGGGATGACGGCGATGCGCTCCGGCGGACTCAACCGCGCCCTGCTGGGCCTGATCGGCCTGCTCCTGCTCGCCCTCGGCGGCGCGGTCCTGGCCGTCGGCCTCGGCGCGCCGCCGCCCTCCTGGTGGATCCACGGCGGCCCGCACGACGTCCTGCTCACCCGCGCCGAGCGCACCCACTACCGCGGCGCCCGCTGGTGGTGGCCCGCCCTGATCGCGGCGCTGGCCGTCATCGTCGTGCTGGCCCTGTGGTGGCTGACCAGGCTTCCGCGCCGGCACCGCCTCGGCGAGCTGCGGGTGGACACCGGCGACGGCGGGGCCGCCCTGCTGCGGGCCGGGGCCCTGGAGACCGCCCTGACCGAGGAGGGCGCCGCCGGGGACGGCGTGGCCCACGCCCGGGTCCACCTGCACGGCCGCCGGGCCCGGCCGCGGGCACGTGCCGTGCTCCAGCTGACCCCGGACACCGACCCGTCGACGGCCCTGAGCGAGTTCACGGCCGGGCCGCTGGCCCGCGCCCGCGAGTCGGCGGGGCTGGCCGCCCTCCCCGCCGAGGTCCGCCTGCGGGCGGTCAGGCACCGGGCGGAGAGGGTGAGCTGACGGGGGGCCGGCGGCTCAGAAGCCGTGCCGCATCCCTCCGTCCACCGGCACCATGAGCCCCGTCAGATAGGAGGCCGCCGGGGACAGCAGGAAGGCGGCCACCTTGCCGAACTCCTCCGGGGTGCCGTAGCGGCGCAGCGGGATGCGGGACTCGTTGGCGGCGCGGGTGGCCTCCGGATCGGCGGACAGGGCGTCCAGTTCGCGGACGCGGTCGGTGTCGATGCGGGCCGGCAGCAGGCCGAGCACGCGGATGCCGCGGGGGCCGAGTTCGTCCGCGAGGGACTTGGCGAAGCCCGCGAGGCCCGGGCGCAGGCCGTTGGAGACGGTCAGCCCGGGGATGGGCTCGTGCACCGAACCGGAGAGCACGAAGCCGATGACGCCGCCCTCGTCCAGCTCGGCCGCCGCCGCGCGGGCGAGCCGCACCGCGCCGAGGAAGACGGACTCGAACGAGGCACGCCACTGCTCGTCGGTGTTGTCGGCGACGAAGCCGGGCGGCGGGCCGCCCACGCTCACCAGCACCCCGTGAAAGCCGCCGAAGTGCTCGCGGGCGGCCGCGATCAGCCGGTCGGGGGCCTGCGCGTCCGCGTTGTCCATGGCCACGCCCACGGCGTTCGGGCCCAGTTCGGCGGCGGCGTCGGCCGCCCGCTGCTCGTCGCGGCCGGTGATCACCACCTTCGCGCCGTCCGCGACGAGCTGCCGCGCGGCGGCGTTGCCCAGTCCGCGGGTGGCTCCGGTGACGATGTACACCCGGTCCTTCAGTCCAAGATCCATGCCCCCTATCCTGCCTCGTCGGCCCCGAACAGCGTGAGGGCGGAGTTCACCAGGCCGAGATGGCTGAAGGCCTGCGGGAAGTTGCCGAGCTGGCGGCCGTCGACGGGGTCGTACTCCTCGGCCAGCAGCCCCACGTCGTTGCAGACCCCCACCAGCCGCTCGAACAGCTCGCGGGCCTCCTTGTGGCGCCCGGTCACGTGCAGCGCGTCCGCCAGCCAGAACGAGCAGGCCAGGAAGGCGCCCTCGCCGCCCGGCAGCCCGTCGACCGGCGATCCGCCGTCGTCCCCGGAGCCGTAGCGGCGCAGGAAACCGCCGTGGCCGAGGCCGGCGCGGACGGCGTCGACCGTGCCGACCACCCGCGGGTCGTCCGGCGGCAGGAAGCCGACCCGCGGGATGAGCAGCAGGGCGGCGTCCAGCGCCCGCGAGCCGTAGTACTGCGTGAAGGTGTTGCGCTCGGGGTCGTACCCCTTCTCGCACACCTCCCGGTGCACCTCCTCGCGCAGCCGCCGCCAGCCCTCCAGGTCGCCGTGCAGCTCCGGGTGCTGTTCGAGCGTCCTGACCGACCGGTCGGCGGCCACCCACACCATCACCTTGGAGTGCACGAAGTGGCGCCGCCCGCCGCGCACCTCCCACAGGCTCTGGTCGGGCCGGCGCCAGGCCGACTCCAGGAACTCCATCAGCGACCGCTGGATGGACCACATGTGCGGCCGGGTGGGCAGGCCCGCGCTGCGCGCCAGCGACAGCGAGTCCATCACCTCGCCGTAGACGTCGAGCTGGAGCTGTTCGGCGGCGCCGTTGCCGATGCGCACCGGCGCGGAGCCGGCGAAGCCGGGCAGCCACGGCAGCTCGCTCTCCGGGAGCCGCCGCTCGCCCGCGACGCCGTACATGACCTGGAGGGCGGCCGGGTCGCCGGCGACCGCGCGCAGCAGCCAGTTGCGCCAGGCCTCGGCCTCCTCCTGGTAGCCCGCGGTGAGCAGCGCGCCGAGGGTGAGGGTGGAGTCGCGCAGCCAGCAGTACCGGTAGTCCCAGTTGCGCACCCCGCCCGGTTCCTCGGGCAGCGAGGTGGTGGCCGCGGCGAGGATTCCGCCGGTCGGGGCGTAGGTGAGCGCCTTGAGGGTGATCAGGGAACGGACGACCGCGTCCCGGTGGGGGCCGTCGTAGCGGCACCGCCCGGCCCAGCTGCGCCAGTCGGTGACGCTGCTCTCCAGCGCCTCGTAGGGGTCGACGAGCCGTGGGCGCGGCTCGTGGGAGGGGTGCCAGGTCAGCACGAACGCGACCCGCTCGCCCTCGTCGACGGTGAACTCGGAGTGGGTGCAGTAGTCCTCGCCCCAGGTGCGCACCGGCGGCTCGGAGCGCAGCCACACCGAGTCGGGTCCGGCCACCGCCACCCGGTGGCCGTCGGAGCGGCGCATCCACGGCGTGATCGAGCCATAGTCGAAGCGCAGCCGCAGCGTGCCGCGGAGGGTCACCCGGCCGCCGACGCCCTCCACGATGCGGACGACGTCCGGGGCGTGCTCGCGCTGCGGCATCAGATCGGTGACGCGGACCGTGCCCTGCGCGGTCTCCCACTCGGTGTCGAGGACGAGGGTGTCGGTCCGGTAGGCCCGGCGGGTGCAGGTGCCCGCGCTCGCGGACCCCCTGGGCGGTTTGGGGGCGATCCGCCAGTGGCCGTGGTTCTCGTCGCCGAGCAGCCGCGCGAAACAGGCCCCGGAGTCGAAGCGGGGCAGGCACAGCCAGTCGATCGAGCCGTCCCTGCCGACCAGCGCCGCGGTCTGCTCGTCGCCGATCAGGGCGTAGTCCTCGATACGAGCGCTCACGCAATGCGGTTTCCCGGCCGCCCGAGGGGCCAATCAGGTGGTGCGCCCAGGGAGTGAAACCGGCGCGCGGCCGTCAGACCGCGGCCGGTTCGTTCTCCTTCGGCTGCGGCGCGGCCGCGGCCTCCTCCTGGTCCCGGATCTCCCGCCGGAGCAGGAACCACCAGCCGACCGGCACGGCCGCCGCGAACAGCCACCACTGGATCATGTACGCGTAGTTCAGCGGGGCGTCCTCGGTGCCGGGGTCGGAGATCTGCTCCGGGGAGCCCCCCTTGGACGCGGGCGCGGTCTGCTCCATGTAGCCGCCCAGCACCTGCGCGCCGAGCCGGCGCGCCTCCGCGGTGCTGTCGATCAGCATGACCATCCGGTCGGGCAGGCCCTTGATGTTCTTGATGCCGCTCGCCGCGGTGGTCTCGTCGGCCATCAGCCGCCCGCTGATGGTGGTGCGGCCGGCCGGCGGGGCGGGGATCTTCGGGAAGGCGGTCTGCGTGCCGTCGGCGGGCACCCAGCCGCGGTTGACCAGCAGCACCTTGCCGTCGGTCAGCACGAAGGGGGTGAGGACGTGGTAGCCGACGTCGCCGTCGGCGTTGGTCCGGCGCCGGACCACCTCGGTCTTGTCGGTGTCGAAGGTGCCGGTCGCGGTGACCGTGCGGTACTTCTCCGCGCGGGTCACGGCGTGCCCGGGGGAGGACAGCTGTTCGACGGGGACCGGCTTGGCGTGCAGCGCGGCGGAGACCAGGTTGTTGCGCGCGGTGCGCTCCTCGTAGCGGTGCTGCTGCCAGAAACCCAGCTTGATCATCGTCGGGATCAACGCGATCGCGACGATGGTGAGGATGACCCACTGGAGGGACAACAGGAAGCGGTAGCGATGCACCCCACGACGGTACATCCGGGCCGTGGGGTGCATTCAGGCGGGTACCGGGTCACCCCGGGTGTCGTACGGCCCTCAGGTCACACCCGGTCGACGACCCCCGTGCGCCCCTCCGCGCGGGCGCAGTGCGCGCCGCAGAACCAGTGGCCGTCCACCTCCACGCCCTGTCCGATGATCTGCACCCGGCAGTGCTCGCAGATCGGGGCCATGCGGTGGATCGCGCAGGAGAAGCAGTCGAAGACGTGGACCGCGCCCTGGGCGTGGACCTCGAAGGTCATTCCGTAGTCATTGCCGCAAACTTCGCATCTCGCCATGCGCCACAGGGTGGGCCGTCGCGGGTGCGCGGGCGAGCCGGCGCCGGGTGAGTCGTGCGTCAACCACTCGTCCGGACGATCACCCGTCCGTGAGGCCGGTGCCCTCCGCTTCCGGGCCCGGTGTCACTCGTCCGCGGGCTCGACGTCCCTCAGCAGCTGTCCGAACGCGGCCTCGTCCATGATCGGGGTGCCGAACTGCCGCGCCTTCACCGTCTTGGAGGTGCCCGAGTCCGGGTCGTTGGTCACCAGCAGGCTGGTCAGCCGGGAGACGCTGGACGCCACGTGCAGCCCGCACTCGGTCGCCCGGTCCTCCAGCAGCTCCCGCTCGACCGAGGTGTCACCCGAGAACGCCACCCGCATGCCCTGTTTGAGGCGTTTGCCGTCTTCGTAGCGGCCCGGGTTGGGATAGGGGCATGCGGGCCTTTTGCGAGAGGGGCGCCAACTGCCGGGCCGGTAGCCGCCGTAGCCCCCGGCCGCCTGCCGGGGCACCGGCTGGTCCGACCACTCCGTCAGCGGGCGGCACTCCAGCAGCGGCAGCCGTACGCCGCCCGCCGCCGCGGCCAGCAGGCTGGGCCGGAACGCCTCCGCCAGCACCCGCGCGTCGTCCAGCGCGTGGTGCGCGCGCTGCTGCACCACGCCGAAGTGCGCCGCGAGGGACTCCAGCTTGTGGTTGGGCAGCGGCAGCCCCAGCTCCTTCGAGAGCGCGATGGTGCACAGCCGTTGACGCACCGGGGCCCGGCGTTCGGCGCGCGCGTACTCGCGCGCGATCATCTGCCAGTCGAAGACGGCGTTGTGCGCGACGAGCACCCGGCCGTCCAGCCGGGCCGCGAACTCCTCGGCGATGTCCGCGAAGACGGGCGCGCCCTCCAGCACGTCGCTCGTCAGGCCGTGTATCCACACGGGCCCCGGATCGCGCTCCGGGTTGACCAGCGTGTACCAGTGGTCCTCGACCTCGCCGCGCGCGTCCAGCCGGTAGACGGCGGCGGAGATGATCCGGTCGTGCCGGGCCAGGCCGGTGGTCTCCACGTCAACGACCGCGTATCCCTGGGGATACGCGGCCGGCCACCGGGTGGGGGAGGACACTGCGGTCGCACGGTCTTCGAGCATGGTCACTGAGGATACGGGCCATGACCGACAATCCGGCCCCGCAGGGCCGGTCGGGCACCGCTCCCGGTGCCCGACCAGTCCGTGTACCTGCCGAATGTCCCTTTTTCGCGGGGCCTGTTGTCGCTCCCGAGGCGCTGGTGCGGCACGGACGCCCCGGGGAGTGCGATGCTCGCTGCTGTGACGGAACCGACCCATGACGAGAACCACGGCGGCGCGCTCGGCTCGCGGCTGAACTGGCTGCGCGCCGCAGTGCTCGGCGCGAACGACGGCATCGTCTCCACCGCGGGACTCGTCGTCGGCGTGGCCGGGGCGACCCAGAGCCGGTCCGCCCTGCTCACCGCCGGACTGGCCGGACTGCTCGCCGGGTCGATGTCCATGGCGGCCGGCGAGTACGTCTCCGTCTCCACCCAGCGCGACTCCGAGCTGGCCGCGCTGGCCGTGGAGAAACGGGAGCTGCGCGAGCAGCCCGAGGCCGAACTGCGGGAGCTGACCGAGCTGCTCCAGGAGCGCGGCCTGTCCCGCGAGGTGGCCCGGGAGGCCGCCGAGCAGCTCACCGAGCGGGACGCGCTGCGGGCCCACGCCAGCGTGGAACTGGGCATCAACCCCGACGAGCTGACCAACCCCTGGCACGCGGCCTGGGCGAGCTTCCTGGCCTTCACCGTGGGCGCCCTGCTCCCCCTGCTGGCCATCGTGCTGCCACCGGCCGGCTGGCGGCTGCCGGTGACCGTGGTCTCCGTGCTGGCCGCGCTGGTGCTGACCGGCTGGACCAGCGCCCGCCTCGGCGCCGCCGCCCCTCGGCGGGCGGTGGTGCGCAACGTGGTCGGCGGCGCGCTGGCGATGGCGGTCACCTACGCGGCGGGCAGCGCCCTGGGCGCGGTCGGCGTCTGACCGTCCGGCCGCCCGGGACCGGTCTCACGCCCAGACGGCCCGCTGCGTGCCCCACGGCACCGGGGGACGGGCCCACGTGGCCGGCCCGCCCGTGAAGTCCACCGCGGGCAGGGCGTACCGCAGCCGCCCGAGGGGGCTGTCCGTCTCGGCGAGCCAGGGGTCCGGCGTGTCGTACGGCGTGCCGTCCGTCCCCCGGTCCGGCTCGATCCCGTCCGTCAGCCAGAGCGCCGTGCGGGCCAGCGCGAGCCGCACCGAGCGGCTGCCGCCGTCGTACGACTGCTCGGTCAGCGCCCGCAGCACGGCCCCCGCCAGCAGATAGCCGGTGCCGTGGTCCAGGGCCTGCGCGGGCAGCGCGCCGGGCTGTCCGGCCGAGCCCTCGGTCGTCGCGATGCCCGTCGCCACCTGCACCAGGCTGTCGAAGCCGCGCCGCCCGGCCCAGGGACCGTACGCGCCCCACGCCGACACCTGCGCCACCACCAGGCCGGGCCGCCGCTCCGCCAGGGCCTCGGGGGAGAGGCCGAAGCGGTCGAGCGCGCCGGGACGGTAGCCGGTGACCACGACGTCCGCCGCGGCCAGCAGCTCCTCGAAGGCGTCCCGGTCGACGGCCAGGTCGAGGGTCGCGGACCGCTTGCCGAAGCCCGTGTCGGCGTGCTGGTCGGGGAGTTCGGGCAGCCAGGGCGCGTCCAGGCGCAGCACGTCGGCGCCCAGCAGGCCGAGGGCACGGGTGGCGACCGGGCCCGCCAGGACCCGGGTCAGGTCCAGGACCCGCAGCCCGGCGGCGGGCAGCAGGGGAGCGGCCGCGGGGTCCAGGGGCGGGAGCACGCGCGCGGGGGCGCTGTCGAGGCGGACCCGCTCCACCAGGGGCCGGGCGGCGACCTCGGCGGCCTGCTCGGTCGCCCGCCACCGACCGGGGTCGCGCAGGGCCACCGCGAGGCCGCCGGCGTCGTTGACGGCCGCCTCGGTCTCCAGGGCGCGGCGGTCGGCGAGCCGGGCGGCCACGTCCTCGGGCGAGGCGTCCGGCGGGAGGGACAGCGCGTCGAGCAACCGGGCCCGGTGGTGCGGGTAGTTGGCATGGGTGCGCACCCACCCGTCGGCCGTGCGCCAGAACCGCGACAGCGGCGCGAAGGAGACCGGTGCCCGCCCGTCCACCCGGACCAGCCGCTCGCTGTGGAACGCGGCCGCCACCGCGCCGTCGTCCACCCGGACGCCGGGCACCTCGGCGCGCCCGGTCCGGTGGGCCCCCAGCTCGGCGGCGGCCAGGGCGCAGGCGCCGACGCACGCGCGCGCCAGCTTTCGTACCGGGAGCCGGGCCGGCAGGGCGCCGGGCCGCTCGATCGTGGTCACCCGGGAGACGAGGGCGGGGTCGCCGCCCAGTGCAGTCCACGCGAACGCGATATCTGTCATGACTGCACTATGCATTATTGATTCAATCAACCTGATGAGGTGAGGTGCCGTCGACGTGCGAGCGGGCGGCCGGGGTGTGCCGCCATGGAGCACGGCCCCGGCCCGCCCGCCCGCACCCGGGCGCTACCTGGTCACCGCGTCCAGCGCGTCGGCCATGCCGCGGCCGTAGAAGCCGTTGCGGTTCTTCGGGCCCTCGCAGACCGCGTCGACCTTGCCGTCACCGTTGATGTCGTACGGGTTCGCGCACGGCGTGGCGTCGGCCTCCGCGTACAGCAGGGCCTTGACCAGCGCGGGGGAGGCATGCGGATGGGTTGACTTGATCAATGCTGCAACACCGGCCACGTGCGGGGTCGCCATGGAGGTGCCGGCCATGTAGCCCCACTTGCCGCCCGGCAGCGTCCCCAGGATGAGACCGCTGGTCGCCGGGGGCGCGGGCTGCTGGTACACCGTCGAGTCACCGCCGGGCGCGGCGATGTCGACGACGCCGAGACCGTAGTTGGAGTACGACGACTTCAGCCCCTTGGCGCCGGTCGCCGCGACGGTCACGACGCCCGGCAGCTCGGTCGGGATGTCGAAGCACCGGCGCTTGTCGACCACACGGGACGACGGGGTGCCGTCGTTCGGCGAGGCGGGGTCGGTGATCGAGCCGGCGGCCAGGTCGTACTTCTCGTTGCCCGCCGCCGCTATGTTGACCGCGCCCCGCTTCTCCGCGTACCGCGAGGCCCGCTCGACGGCGTCCACGAGCGCCTTCTGGTCCGGGTCGGTGACGCAGTTGAAGTACCAGGGGTCGGTGTAATAGCTGTTGTTGGTCACGTCCACGTGGTGCTCGGCGGCCCACACGAAGCCGCAGACCACGGACTCGGCGTAGAAGTACCCGTCGGGGTTGGCCACCTTGATGCCGGCCACCTTCACGCCCGGCGCCACGCCCGTCATGCCGACGCCGTTCTTCGCGGCCGCGATCTCCCCCGCGACGTGGGTGCCGTGCGGGCTCTCCGCGGCGCCGGGCCGCCAGGCGCCGTCGGTGGTGTCCGGCTTGCCCGAGACGCAGTTGACGGAGGCGGCCCGGTCGAAGTTGGGCGCGATGTCGGGGTGGGTGTCGTCCACGCCGGTGTCGATGACCGCGACCGTGACATCGGGGCTGCCCAGGGTCTTCTCGTGCGCCTTGTCCGCCTTGATGGCCGGCAGGTCCCACTGGAGCGGCTCCAGCGGGTCCTCGCCCCCGGTCGCCGCCGCGCCCGCCGCGGCCATCTGAGCGCCGCTCAGCGCCTTGGGCGTGCCCAGGTCCATGGTGGAGGAGGCGGCCAGCGGGGCGGTGCGCGTGGCACCGGCCGAGTCCACCCCGGGCACCGCGCGCATCAGCCGGGCGAAGTCCGCCTTGGCGGAGTGCGCGACCAGGACGCCGATCCGGTCGTAACCGGCCACCAGGGTGCCGCCGTTGCGCGTGATCTCCCGGCGCACCGACTCCAGCGTACGGCGGTCCGTGCGGGTGTTGACCACGTACGACAGGTTCGGCCCGTCCGCCGCCTCCGCCTTCGCGGGTGCCGCCGCGACGGGTGCGGCCGTGGCGGCCGAGGGCAGGAAGCCGAGCGAGGCGGTCAGCGACAGCACGACCGGCACCGCGAGCGCGAGTCGGCGTCTGGGGCGCAACTGGGCCATGGATCCTCCACAACATCCGGATACGGAACGACGGAACCCGCCCGGGACACGATCGGTGCTCGGGCAGGTGCATGACGAGTGGCGTGCAGCCGGAACCTAACCCGTTCTCTCAGCGATCAGCAATGAGTTGGCAATGACTCAATCAGATCGGTTGCGGGCAAATTCAGGGGCACTTGGGTCGGCTCGCGCGTGGCGCCGTGGATCTGGGCGCGGCGCGCCAGCACCATCGAGCGGCCGGCCTGCACGCCCCACCTCATCCGCATCCGCGAGGAGACACCGTGGCCACCGAGACACCGCCCCCCGCGACACCGGGGACCCCCCGTCCCGCCACCGAGGAGTTCACCGAGGTCCAGCAGAGCGCGGACTTCCGCGAACTGCGCCGTGCGCACCGCTCGTTCGCCTTCCCGCTGACCGCCGCCTTCATCGCCTGGTACCTGCTGTACGTGCTGCTGTCCAACTACGCGGGCGGCTTCATGGCCACCAAGGTCGCCGGGAACGTCAACGTCGCCCTGGTCCTCGGCCTCGCCCAGTTCCTCACCACCTTCCTCATCGCCTGGTGGTACGCCCGCCACGCCGCCGCCCGGCTCGACCCGCGCGCGGCCGCCATCAAGTCCCGCATGGAGGACGCCGAATGAGCCCCGCGACCCACCCCGTGCTGCTGGCCGCCGGCGAGGCGAGCGAGCACCGGACGCTGATCGTCACCCTGTTCGCCGTGTTCGTCGTCGCCACCCTCGTCATCACCGTGTGGGCCGGGCGGCAGACCAGGGACGCCGCCGACTTCTACGCGGGCGGCCGGCAGTTCACCGGCTTCCAGAACGGCCTCGCCGTCTCCGGCGACTACATGTCCGCCGCGTCCTTCCTCGGCATCGCCGGCGCCATCGCCCTCTTCGGCTACGACGGCTTCCTCTACTCCATCGGCTTCCTGGTCGCCTGGCTCGTCGCCCTCCTCCTGGTCGCCGAGCCGCTGCGCAACTCCGGCCGCTACACCATGGGCGACGTGCTCGCCTACCGGATGCGCCAGCGCCCGGTCCGCACGGCCGCCGGCGCCTCCACCATCGTCGTGTCGATCTTCTACCTGCTCGCCCAGATGGCCGGCGCGGGCGTGCTCGTCTCCCTGCTGCTCGGCATCACCGGCGACATGGGCAAGATCGGCATCGTCGCCCTGGTCGGCGTCCTGATGATCTTCTACGTCACCATCGGCGGCATGAAGGGCACCACCTGGGTGCAGATGGTCAAGGCGGTGCTGCTGATGATCGGCGCCCTGCTGCTGACCTTCCTGGTGCTGCTGAAGTTCCACTTCGACGTCTCCGATCTGCTCGGCCGGGCCGCCGACAACAGCGGCAAGGGCAGCGCGTTCCTGGAGCCCGGCCTGAAGTACGGCGCCACCGGCACCACCAAGCTGGACTTCCTCTCCCTCGGCCTCGCCCTGGTCCTGGGCACCGCGGGACTGCCGCACATCCTGATCCGCTTCTACACCGTGCCCACCGCCAAGGCCGCCCGGAAGTCGGTCATCTGGGCCATCGGCCTGATCGGAGTCTTCTACCTGATGACCCTCGCCCTCGGCTTCGGCGCCGCCGCGCTGATCAAGCCGGACGAGATCATCGCCTCCAACAAGGCGGGCAACACCGCGGCCCCGCTCCTCGCCCTGCACCTCGGCGGGGTCGACTCCAACGCGGGCGCCGTCCTGCTCGCCACCATCTCCGCCGTCGCCTTCGCCACCATCCTCGCCGTCGTCGCCGGCCTCACCCTCGCCTCGTCCTCCTCCTTCGCCCACGACATCTACGCCAACGTCATCAAGAAGGGGCAGGCCACCGAGCGGCAGGAACTGGGCGCGGCCCGCTGGGCGACCGTCGGCATCGGCGCCGTCTCCATCGTCCTCGGCGCCCTCGCCCGCGACCTCAACGTGGCCGGCCTGGTCGCCCTCGCCTTCGCCGTCGCCGCCTCCGCGAACCTGCCGACGATCCTCTACAGCCTGTTCTGGAAGCGGTTCACCACCTCGGGCGCCCTGTGGTCGATCTACGGCGGCCTGGTCACCGCCGTCGGCCTGGTGCTGTTCTCCCCGGTCGTCTCCGGCGGCCCCGGCTCGATGTTCCCCGGCGTCGACTTCCACTGGTTCCCGCTGGAGAACCCCGGGATCGTCTCCATCCCCGTCGGGTTCCTGCTGGGCGCCCTGGGCACCCTGTTCTCCAAGGAGGCGCCGGACTCCGGCAAGTACGCGGAACTGGAGGTGCGCTCCCTGACCGGCACGGGCGCGCACTGAGACCCGTACGACCGGCCACGCCGTCAGGGCTGTACGGTCCTACGACGCGGCCGCGGGTCAACTCGTGGGATCGGGCCGGTGTCGATGTCGGTGGTGTCACGTAGGCTCGCAGATGACACGGAAACACAGCCGATGCCGAGGGAGGGGGCCCTGGTGCTCATCGACACGTACGGCCGCGTGGCCACCGACCTGCGGGTCTCGCTGACCGACCGGTGCAATCTGCGCTGCACCTACTGCATGCCCGAGGAGGGCCTGCAGTGGCTGGCCAAGCCCGACCTGCTCACGGACGACGAGATCGTGCGCCTGATCGACATAGCGGTGCGCACGCTCGGTGTCGAGGAGGTCCGGTTCACGGGCGGTGAGCCACTGCTGCGCCCCGGTCTGGTCGGCATCGTCGAGCGCGTCGCGGCCCTCGACCCGCGGCCCCGGACGTCCCTCACCACCAACGGCATCGGCCTGGGCCGCACCGCCGCCGCACTGAAGGCGGCCGGCCTGGACCGGGTCAACGTCTCCCTGGACACCCTGCGACCCGAGGTCTTCAAGGCCCTCACCCGCCGCGACCGGCACAAGGACGTCCTCGAAGGACTGCGCGCCGCCCACCAGGCGGGACTCACCCCGGTCAAGGTCAACACCGTACTGATGCCGGGGCTGAACGAGGACGAGGCCCCCGACCTGCTGGCCTGGGCGATCGAGCACGACTACGAACTGCGGTTCATCGAGCAGATGCCCCTGGACGCCCAGCACGGCTGGAAGCGCGAGGGCATGGTCACCGCCGGCGACATCCTCGCCGCCCTGCGCACCCGCTTCCGGCTCACCCCCGAGGGCGCCGACGAACGCGGCTCGGCACCGGCCGAGCGCTGGCTGGTGGACGGCGGACCGCACCGGGTCGGTGTGATCGCCTCGGTCACCCGCCCGTTCTGCGCGGCCTGCGACCGCACCCGGCTGACCGCCGACGGCCAGATACGCACCTGTCTGTTCGCCACCGAGGAGACCGACCTGCGCGGCGCCCTGCGCTCCGGCGCCCCCGACGAGGAGATCGCCCGCATCTGGCGGCTCGCGATGTGGGGCAAGAAGGCCGGCGCGGGACTGGACGACCCGTCCTTCATCCAGCCGGACCGCCCCATGTCGGCGATCGGCGGCTGACGGCCGGCCTCGATCGCCGCCGCGCCGCCCGGCGTTCAGTCGGCGCGCTCCCACTCGCCCAGCAGGACGACGTCCTTCAGGAACCCCCGTACACCGAGGAACTGCGACAGATGCTCGCGGTGCTCCTCGCACGCGAGCCACGTCTTGCGCCGCTCCGGCGTGTGGATCTTCGGGTTGTTCCAGGCCAGCACCCACACGGCGGCCGCACGGCAGCCCTTGGCGGAGCAGATGGGGGTCTCGTCACTCACGGATCTCTCGCGTCTCACGCAACGGAAAACTCAACGAACAGGGGCGCGGAAAAAGAACAACGGCGCGGAAAACGGGCGCGGAACGAGGCGACGCCGAGCAGCCACGGGGGGAGCTGCCCGGCGTCGGTCCGTCGCTCCGACGGGGGATGCGGAGCGCATTCGCAGTATGTCACGGCGGACCCGTCGCCCGGCACTGGAACTGCATGATTGATTCTGAGCTTTTTCTGAGCTTCGCCCGCCGTCGCCGACCGCTTCCCCCGCGTCCGCACAGGTCACGCGGGGCCGGAGCGTTCGCCGCGCACCCCGGCCTTCGGGCCGTTCTGCCCGTCCTCGGCGTTCTCGTCCGCGTCGGGCGACGTCCCGATCATCGGGCGCAGGGGCGCGGTGACGAACGTCGAGGGCAGTCCGGGCGGCCGCTCCCGGCCCGCGTTGGCGACCACCACGGCGATATAGGGCAGGATCGCCCCGGCCACCAACGCCACGATGGCCAGCGGCCGTTCGACGTTCCACAGGGTGGCCGCGAGGATCACCGACACCGTGCGGATCGACATCGAGATGACGTACCTCCGCTGCCGGCCGCGCACATCCTCGGCGAGCCCGGTCCGGGCCCCGGTGATCCGGAACACCTGGCCGCCGTCGCCGTGCTGTCTCCGCATCACTTCCACCATCCGCCCGTGTCGGACTCTCCCGGTCCGCGCCCTCGTCCACGCCCGGCGAAGCAGGGGGCGCCGGGACACGTCCAACGGTACGCCGCGCCCGCGCGGCCGACGAGACCGGGTCACCCCCTGCCTGCGGCGATGATCCCGCCGGGCACGCGCGGGTGCCGACATGCGACCGGGGACGGACCGGCCGACACTGGCGTAAAGCTCACTTCGACCGCGACGAGGAGGCAGCCATGGGCTGGTTGTGGGCGATCATCGTGGGACTCGTGCTGGGTGTGATCGCCAAGGCGATCATCCCGGGCAAGCAGCACAGCCCTCTCTGGCTGACCACCATCTGCGGCATCCTCGGCGCCGTCGCGGGCAACGCGATCGCCCGTGCCCTCCACGTCGCCGAGACCCGGGGCATCGACTGGAGCCGGCACATCTTCCAGCTCGTGGCCGCGATCATCATCGTGGCCGTGGTGGACTCCTTCTACGCGGCGACCCTGGGCAAGCGAAAGCGCCGCAGGATGGAAAGGGTCTGAGACCGCCCCCGAGGGCGGCGTCCGGAGGGACGCGGGAAACCGCGGCACCGCGGCCCCCCACGTCCCGACGGCGCTACTGGCCGGCGACGACCTCCACCGCCGCCAGATTCCGCTTGCCGCGCCGCAGCACCAGCCACCGCCCGTCCAGCAGCTCGTCGGCCGACGGCACCGCGTCCTCGGCGGCGACCTTCACGTTGTTCACGTAGGCACCGCCCTCCTTCACGGTGCGCCGCGCCGCGGACTTGCTGGCGACGAGCCCCACCTCGGCGAAGAGGTCGACCACGGGAGCGAGCTCGGTGACCTGGATGTGCGGCACCTCGGACAGCGCGGCGGCCAGCGTCCGGCCGTCCAGCTCCGCCAGCTCGCCCTGCCCGAACAGCGCCTTGGACGCGGCGATCACCGCGGCCGTCTGCTCGGCGCCGTGCACCAGCGTGGTCAGCTCCTCGGCGAGCGCCCGCTGCGCCGCCCGGGCCTGCGGCCGCTCCTGCGTCTGCCGCTCCAGCTCCTCGATCTCCTCACGGGAGCGGAAGCTGAAGATGCGCAGGAACTTCGCCACGTCCCGGTCGTCCGCGTTGACCCAGAACTGGTAGAACGCGTACGGCGTGGTCATCTCGGGGTCGAGCCAGATGGTGCCGGACTCGGTCTTGCCGAACTTGGTGCCGTCCGCCTTGGTGATCAGCGGGGTGCCCAGCGCGTGCACCACGGCGTCCGGCTCGACCCGGTGGATCAGATCGGTGCCCGAGGTCAGGTTGCCCCACTGGTCGCTGCCGCCGGTCTGCAGCGTGCAGCCGTAGCGCCGGTACAGCTCCAGGAAGTCCATGCCCTGGAGGATCTGGTAGCTGAACTCGGTGTAGCTGATGCCCGCGTCGGAGTTGAGCCGCCGCGAGACGGCCTCCTTCGCGATCATCTTGTTGACCCGGAAGTGCTTGCCGATGTCCCGCAGGAACTCGATGGCCGACAGGCCCTGGGTCCAGTCCAGGTTGTTGACCATCACCGCGGCGTTCGGGCCCTCGAAGTCCAGCAGCGGCTGGATCTGCCCGCGCAGCCGCTCCACCCACTGGGCGACGGTCTCCGGGGCGTTCAGCGTGCGCTCCGCGGTCGGCTTGGGGTCGCCGATCAGTCCGGTGGCACCTCCGACCAGGCCCAGCGGACGGTGACCCGCCTGCTGGATGCGGCGCATCGTCAGGATCTGCACGAGGTTGCCGAGGTGCAGACTGGGCGCGGTCGGGTCGAAGCCGCAATAGAACGTGACGGGACCGTCCGCGAACGCCTTGCGCAATGCGTCCTCGTCCGTGGAGAGGGCGATGAGCCCACGCCACTTCAGTTCGTCGACGATGTCCGTCACGGTTCTCGTGTCTCCTTGGTGATCTTCGGGTCGGCCGGATGCCGGCCGACTACGAGGTTATACGCCCTGGCTGACAGAACTCATGTTGAATTCGGGGACCCGCAGCGGGGGCATCGCGGCCCTGGTGAACCAGTCGCCCCACTCGCGCGGCAGCGTCTTCTCCGTACGCCCCGCCTCGGTGGCCCGGCGCAGCACGTCCACCGGCGACTCGTTGAACCGGAAATTGTTCACCTGACCGGTCACCTCCCCGTTCTCCACGAGGTAGACGCCGTCCCGGGTCAGACCGGTGAGCAGCAGCGTCGCCGGGTCGACCTCGCGGATGTACCACAGGCAGGTCAGCAGCAGCCCGCGTTCGGTGGCCGCGACCATCTCGTCCAGCGAGCGGTCGTTGCCGCCGTCCAGGATGAGGTTGCCCGGCGCCGGCGCGACGGGCAGCCCGGTCAGGGCGGCGCTGTGCCGGGTGGTCGTCAGCCGCCGCAGGACGCCCTCGCGGATCCAGTCGGTGGCCGGGGCCGGCAGCCCGTTGTCGAACACCGACCGGTCGCCGCCGGAGGAGTGGGCCACCACGAAGGGCGCGCACTCCAGGCCGGGCTCGTGCGGGTCGCCGCGCAGCGTGAGCGGCAGCTCGGCGAACCGCTCGCCGATCCGGGTGCCGCCGCCGGGCCTGGAGAACACCGTGCGGCCCTCGGCCGCGTCCCGGCCCGACGCCGACCACATCTCGTAGATCAGCAGGTCCGCCACCGCGGTCGGCGGCAGCAGCGTCTCGTAGCGGCCCGCGGGCAGCTCCACGCGCCGCTCCGCCCAGCCCAGCCGCACCGCCAGCTCGGCGTCGAGCGCGGCCGGGTCGACGTCCTTGAAGTCCCGGGTGGACCGCCCGGCCCAGGCCGAGCGGGTGCGGTCGGGCGACTTGGCGTTCAGCTCCAGGGTGCCGGCCGGCTGGTCGTGCCGCAGCCGCAGGCCGGTGGAGGTGCCCAGGTACGTCGAGACCAGCTCGTGGTTGGCGAAGCCGTACAGCTCCCGGCCGCCGGCCCGGGCGCGGGCGAAGGCCTCGCCGAGCGCCGGGGCGAAGTCGGCGAACACGGCGGAGGAGGTCTCGGCCGGCGCGTCCGTGAAGTCGGGCGCCGGCGGCACACCGGTGACCAGCGGGCGGGCGTCCTCGGCGGGCCCGGCCCCGCGCGCGGCCGCCTCGGCGGCCCGCACCAGCGGCTCCAGCTCCTCGGCGGTCACTGCGGAGCGCGAGACGACACCGGAGGCGGTGCCCTCCTTGCCGTCCACGGTGGCGATCACGGTGAGCGTACGGCCGCGGGTCACCCCGTTCGTGGTGAGCGCGTTGCCCGCCCAGCGCAGGTTGGCGGTGGAGTGCTCGTCGGCGATGACGACGCACCCGTCCGCCCGGGACAGCGCAAGGGCCCGCTCGACGGTCTCGTGCGGCTTGTCGGTACGGGGGCTCATCGGCCGGCCTCCTGAGTGGTGTTGAGGATGTTGACGCCCCGGAACAGGGCGGAGGGGCACCCGTGCGACACGGCGGCCACCTGCCCCGGCTGGGCCTTGCCGCAGTTGAAGGCGCCGCCCAGGACGTAGGTCCCCGGGCCGCCGACCGCCGCCATCGACCCCCAGAAGTCGGTGGTCGTGGCCTGGTAGGCGACGTCCTTCAGCTGCCCGGTGAGCCGCCCGTTCTCGATCCGGAAGAACCGCTGACCGGTGAACTGGAAGTTGTACCGCTGCATGTCGATCGACCACGACCGGTCCCCGACCACGTAGATGCCCCGGTCGACGCCCCCGATCAGGTCCTCGGTGGACAGCCCGGCCGGGTCGGGCCGCAGCGACACGTTGGCCATGCGCTGCACCGGCACATGGGCGGGGGAGTCGGCGTACGCGCACCCGTTGGACCGCTCGAACCCGGTCAGCCGGGCGATCCTGCGGTCCAGCTGGTAGCCGACCAGCGTGCCGTCCTTCACCAGGTCCCAGGACTGCGCCGCGACGCCCTCGTCGTCGTACCCGATGGTCGCCAGGCCGTGTTCGGCGGTGCGGTCGCCGGTGACGTTCATCAGCTCGGAGCCGTACCGCAGCTTGCCCAGCTGGTCGAAGGTGGCGAAGGAGGTGCCGGCGTAGGCGGCCTCGTAGCCCAGCGCCCGGTCCAGCTCGGTGGCGTGCCCGATGGACTCGTGGATGGTCAGCCACAGGTTGGAGGGGTCGATCACCAGGTCGTACAGGCCCGGCTCCACGCTCGGCGCGCGCATCTTCTCGGCGAGCAGCTCCGGGATCCGCGCCAGCTCGTCGTCCCAGTCCCAGCCGGTGCCGGTCAGGTACTCCCAGCCGCGCCCGGCCGGCGGCGCGAGGGTGCGCATCGAGTCGAACTCGCCGCTGGAGCCGTCCACCGACACGGCGGTCAGCTCCGGATGCAGCCGCACCCGCTGCTGGGTCGTCACGGTCCCGGCCGTGTCGGCGTAGAACTTGTTCTCGTGCACGGTGTGCAGGCTCGCGTCCACGTGATCGACGCCGTCGGCCGCGAGCAGCCGGGCGCTCCACTCCGCCAGCAGCGCCGCCTTCTCCTCGGCCGGCACCGAGAAGGGATCGATCTCGTACGACGACACCCAGGTCCGGTCCGCGTGCACCGGCTCGTCGGCCAGCTCCACCCGCTCCTCGGCCCCGGCGGCCTTGATGACCTGCGCGGACAGCTTGGCCATGGCCACCGCCTGGGAGGCGACCCGGGCCGCCGCGTCCATGGTCAGATCGACCCCGGAGGCGAACCCCCACGTGCCGCCGTGCACGACCCGGACCGCGTACCCGAGGTCGGTGGTGTCCGAGGACCCCGCGAGCCGGGCGTCCCGCAGCCGCAGGGTCGCGTCGCGCACCCGCTCGAACCGGAAGTCCGCGTGCTCGGCCCCGAGCGCCCGCGCGCGGGCGAGCGCGGCGTCGGCGAGGGACCTGAGCGGAAGCGCCGTGAAGGCTTCGTCGATGGAATGGGGCACGGAGGTCTCCCTGCTGTCGTGGCCTGTCGGCTCCGATCATGGCGCGCGGGCGGGGCGACGGACCACACCCTTTCGGGTCGGGAGCGGTCCGATCTGTAGGGACCCGACAGTGACGGTCCCGCGCCACTGTCGGTGCCCGATTGCCCGCGGGCGCGACCGGACCGATAGGTTTTCGATGAAGCCGCCTGTCATCCAGGTGTTCGGGCGGATTGTCGGATCTCTGCAGACCGCTATCGAAAGGGTGATCCGTTGAGCCGCTCGGTTCTCGTCACCGGAGGCAACCGGGGCATCGGCCTCGCCATCGCCCGCGCTTTCGCCGACGCCGGCGACAAGGTCGCCATCACGTACCGCTCGGGTGAGCCGCCGGCCGGCTTCCTCGCCGTCAAGTGCGACATCACCGACGCCGAGCAGGTGGAGCAGGCCTACAAGGAGATCGAGGACCAGCACGGTCCCGTCGAGGTGCTGGTCGCCAACGCCGGCATCACCAAGGACCAGCTCCTGATGCGCATGTCCGAGGAGGACTTCACCTCGGTCGTCGACACCAACCTCACCGGCACCTTCCGCGTCGTCAAGCGCGCCAACCGCGGCATGCTGCGCGCCAAGAAGGGCCGCGTGGTCCTGATCTCCTCCGTGGTCGGGCTGCTCGGCTCGGCGGGCCAGGCCAACTACGCCGCCTCCAAGGCCGCCATGGTCGGCTTCGCGCGCTCCCTCGCCCGTGAGCTGGGCTCGCGCAACATCACCTTCAACGTCGTCGCCCCCGGCTTCGTCGACACCGACATGACCAAGGTGCTCAGCGACGAGCAGCGACAGGGCATCGTGTCCCAGGTGCCGCTCGGCCGGTACGCGCAGCCGGAGGAGATCGCCGCGGCGGTGCGGTTCCTCGCGTCGGACGACGCCTCGTACATCACTGGAGCCGTCATCCCCGTTGACGGCGGACTGGGAATGGGTCACTGATCACCATGAGCGGAATTCTCGAGGGCAAGCGCGTCCTGATCACCGGTGTGCTGATGGAGTCCTCCATCGCCTTCCACGCCGCCAAGCAGGCCCAGGAGCAGGGCGCCGAGATCATCCTGACCGCCTTCCCGCGGCCCACGCTGACCGAGCGCATCGCCAAGAAGCTGCCGAAGCCCACCAAGGTCATCGAGCTGGACGTGACCAACGAGGAGCACCTCGGGCGGCTGGCCGACCTGGTCGGCGAGGAGCTGGGCGGTCTCGACGGCGTCGTGCACTCCATCGGCTTCGCCCCGCAGGACGCGCTCGGCGGCAACTTCCTCAACACGCCGTTCGAGTCGGTGGCCACCGCCATGCACGTCTCGGCGTTCTCCCTGAAGTCGCTGACCATGGCCTGCCTGCCGCTGATGCAGAACGGCGGCTCGGTCGTCGGCCTCACCTTCGACGCCCAGTACGCCTGGCCGCAGTACGACTGGATGGGCCCGGCCAAGGCCGCCCTGGAGGCCACCAACCGCTACATGGCGCGCGACCTCGGCAAGCAGAACATCCGCTGCAACCTGATCTCGGCGGGCCCGATCGGCTCGATGGCCGCCAAGTCCATCCCCGGTTTCGGCGAGCTGGCCTCCGTGTGGGACAGCCGCTCCCCGCTGGAGTGGGACCTGAAGGACCCGGAGCCGGCCGGCAAGGGCATCGTCGCCCTGCTGAGCGACTGGTTCCCGAAGACCACGGGCGAGATCATCCACGTGGACGGCGGTCTGCACGCGATCGGCGCCTGAGCCCTCCGCTCGCACGAAGAGGCCCGCACCCCCGCCCGGGGTGCGGGCCTCGTCCGTCTCCGCGTCCGTCACCCGTTCGGCTCACCGACCGGGCGGGCCGGCGTCCGCGCGGCGCACGCTGGAAGCGCGTCCACTCCGCGCATCCCTCCGAGCCCGGCCGAGGAGGTCCCCTTGTGCGCCTGTCCCGGAGCCTGGCACCGCTGACCGTGGCCGTCGCCCTGGTGCTGTCCCTGCCGTACGACGCGGCGCCGCACGCCCCCGTGAGCGGCGGCGGGGCCGGCGCGCCGCAGCCGTTCGGGGCCGCCTGCCGTACGGCGGTCACCGGTTCCCACGTGGTGGCGTACTGCCACAACCCCTATGTCGACACCGACCGGGTACGGCTGCACATCGAGTGCACCCGCTGGTGGGACATCGACACCGACAGCGCCCCGGTGGACGCCGCGCCGGCGCTGACCGTCCGGCTGACCGGGCGGTGCTGGAAGGAGGTCGGCTCGGCCTGGATCAGCCACCAGAAGGTGCGCTGAGCCGGCCCGTACGGCACTGGAAGGGGTAGCCGGCGGCCTCGCTCGCCGCCGTCTCGGCGTCGCCCGCGCGGATCGCGTCCACCAGACGGGCGTGGTCCATGTGCGCCTCGGGCGTCAGCTCGGCGCCGACGTCCGCCCGCAGCGCGGCCCGCAGCAGCTCGCCGAGGTCCGCGTACATCGCCGTCATGACCTCGTTGTGGGAGGCGGCGACGACGGCCAGGTGGAAGGTGGCGTCCGCGGTCACGAAGGCCTCCGTCTCGCCGCTCCGCCACGCCTCCTCGCGCCGCACCAGCAGCGCGTCCAGTTGCCTGAGGTCCTTCTCGGAGCGCCGGGTGGCGGCCAGCTTGGCGGCGGCGGACTCCAACGTGGAGCGCAGTTCGGCGATGTGCCCCGGGTCCGCGTCGGCGAACCGCAGGTGCATCACGCCGGCCAGCTCGCTGGTGGCCACCACATACGTGCCCGAACCCTGGCGGATGTCCAGCAGTCCGTTGTGGGCGAGCGCGCGCACGGCCTCGCGGACCGTGTTGCGGGCGACGCCCAGCTGCTCGACGAGTTCCGGCTCGGTCGGGATGCGGGAGCCGACCGGCCACTCGCCGGTGGCGATCTGGTTGCGCAGTTCGGCGATCACCTGCTCGGACAGGGCCGAACGGCGCGGGTGGCTCAGGGGCATGGCACACCTTTGCACGAGAGGCCGGGGCGCGCACGCTCCGGGGGTTGCGGAAGGGGACGACGACCCATCATGGACAGCCGTTCATGGACAACCAATCATCCTATGATTCTATGATGGGTCTCATGGCTAGTGAGGAAACCCGCGCAGTGGACACCCGTACGGCGATGTCACCGACCGAACGCGGCACGTCCGCCACGCCGAGCGCCGCCGAGACGCCCCCGAAGCCGGGCGCTCCGCGTCCCTGGGTGATCCGCCTGGTCACGGCGGGCATCGTGCTGTCCGCGCTCAACCTGCGCCCGGCCATCACCAGCCTCGGCGCCCTCCTGGAGGAGGTCCGCGAGGGGCTCGGCATGAGCGGCAGCGTGGCCGGGCTGCTCACCTCCGTGCCCCCGCTCTGCTTCGCCGTCTTCGGGGTGACCGCGCCCCGCCTGGCCCGCCGCTTCGGCCCGGCCGCCGTGGTGTGCGCCGGCATGGCCGCCATCTGCGCGGGCCTGCTGATCCGGCCGTACGCCGGGGGCACCGCCGGGTTCCTGGCGCTCAGCGCGCTCGCCCTGATGGGGATCGCGGTCAGCAACGTGCTGATGCCGGTCATCGTCAAGCGCTGGTTCCCCGACCGGGTCGGCTCCATGACCGGCCTGTACTCGATGGTCCTCGCCCTCGGCACCTCGGTCCCCGCCGCGGCGACCGTCCCGCTGACCCACGCCAGGGGCGGCCGCTGGCAGCTGGGCCTCGCCGTCTGGGCGGCGATCGCGGCGGTGGCCGTGCTGCCGTGGCTGCCGCTGGTACGGCAGGGCCGGGACGGCGCCGAGCAGGCAGGACCCGGACAGGGGGCCGTCGCGCGGGCGGCCGCCGCGCCCGGGGCGGAGCCGGCGCAGGCCCCGCTGCGGATCACCCGCAGCCGCACCGCCTGGGCGCTCGCCGTCTTCTTCGGTCTCCAGGCCACCGCGGCCTACATCACCATGGGCTGGATGGCGCAGATCTTCCGCGACGCGGGCGTGTCGGCCGGCACCGCGGGCCTGCTGCTCGCCGTCACCATGGTGATGGGCGTGCCGCTGGCCTTCGTCATCCCGCGGGTCGCCGCCCGGCTGCCCCACCAGGGCCCGATCGTGCTGGTCCTGGGCGTGTGCGGGCTCGCCGGATACGCCGGCCTGTACCTCGCCCCGGCCGGCGGGGCCTGGGCCTGGGCGCTGCTGCTCGGCATCGCCAACTGCGCCTTCCCGCTCGCGCTGACGATGGTCGGCATGCGCGCCCGCAGCGGTGCGGGCGTGGCCCAGCTGTCCGCGTTCGCGCAGAGCACCGGCTATCTGATCTCCATCCCCGGACCGCTGCTGGTCGGCGTGCTCTACCAGCACAGCGGCGGCTGGGGACTGCCGATCGCCCTCATGGCGGCGCTGATGGTGCCCCAGATGGTGGTGGGCTTCCTCGCCGGCCGCGACCGCACCGTGGAGGAGGAGGCCGCCGCGCGCTGACCCCCGCGCACGGAGACCGGGGGAGAGGTGCGAGACTGGGCGCATGCAGCCTGTGCTCGACCCGAACCCCCGCAACGGTCAGAAGAAGATGCTGCTCGTCTTCGGCTCCTTCTTCGCGATCTTCGTCCTCATCGCCATCGTCGCGACCGTCGCGTCCCCGTGACGCCGATCGCCCCGTGACGCCGCCCGCCCCGGGCCCCTCCCGCCATGGCGTTCCCGGTGGATGGTGGGGCTGGCCCCCCTGTCCCCTAGGGGGCAGGGGTCAGGGGTAACTGGGTGGAAAACCTGATGGGTTGGCGGCCACGGATTCCGTACCTTCGAGTGGTGACCGCACCGCGCGGTCACCGAACCGCTCGAAGGACCTCGGAGGCGATCATGTCCGCCCGCACCCACCACCGGACCCACCCGGCGACCACGGGCGGCGCCGACATCCGGCTGCCCTGGTGGGCCCTCGCGCTGCCCGCGCTCGCCTTCGTCTTCCTGTTCCTGCTGATACTCAGCCCGTCCGACGCGCACGCGGCCGGCTCCGACCCGGCCATACCCCGGCTCGTCGAGCACGCGCAGCAGCTGCTCGGACACTGACCGAGACCCGCCGTACGCGGCCGGTTCGCGTGTCAACTCCCTGCGCCCCGTGGCCTGTTTCATGCGAAGCTGGGACGCATGAGCGTCGCAGAACCCCGCAGGATCGCCCTTTTCCGGCATGCGAAAGCCGACTGGCCCCAGGTGTCCGACCATGAGCGCCCGCTCGCCGAGCGGGGCCGCAAGGACGCGGCGGTCGCCGGACGCAAGCTGACCGACTCCGGCCTCACCTTCGACCTGGCCCTGTGCTCCACCGCGACCCGGACCCGCGAGACCTGGAAGCTCGCCGTCCACGAGCTGGCGCACCGGCCGAAGACCGTCTACGAGGAGCGGATCTACGAGGCCTCGCCCGGCGAGCTGATCGCCCTGCTCAACGAGGTCCCGGACGAGGTGGCGACGGTGATCCTGATCGGCCACAACCCGGGAGTGCACGGCCTCGCCGAGATCCTGTCCGGCTCGGCCGACGACGAGGCCCGCGAGCGGATGAACCGGCGGGGCTTCCCCGCCGCCGCCTTCGCCCTGCTGTCCTTCGAGGGTCCCTGGAAGAGCCTGGAGCCGGGGGTGGCCACGCTGACCGGCTACTGGGCGCCCTCGGAGTGACCCGGAACCGGCGTCAGGGGCCCGGCGCAACCGGCCGGACCCCTGTCGTACGGCGGTGGGTGGCGGGGCTCAGTCCTCGGCGTGGGTGTCGGCCGCCTCGACCTCTTCCCGGGTGATGCCGAGGAGGTAGAGGACCGTGTCGAGGAAGGGGAAGTTCACCGCGGTGTGAGCCGCCTGGCGGACCACGGGCTTGGCGTTGAAGGCCACTCCCAGTCCGGCCGCGTTCAACATGTCCAGGTCATTGGCGCCGTCGCCGATCGCCACCGTCTGCGCCAGCGGCACCCCCGCCTCCGCGGCGAACCGGCGCAGCAGCCGCGCCTTGCCCGCGCGGTCCACGATCTCCCCGGTGACCCGGCCGGTCAGCTTGCCGTCCACGATCTCCAGCGTGTTCGCCTGGGCGAAGTCGAGGCCGAGCCGCTCCCGCAGATCGTCGGTGACCTGGGTGAAGCCGCCGGAGACCACCCCGACCTGGTAGCCGAGCCGCTTCAGGGTGCGGATCAGGGTGCGGGCGCCCGGGGTCAGCCGGACCTCGTTGCGCACCTTCTCCACCACCGAGGCGTCGAGACCCGCGAGCAGCGCGACGCGCGCGTGCAGGGACTGCTCGAAGTCCAGCTCGCCGCGCATCGCCGCCGCGGTCACCTCGGCGACCTTGTCCTCGCAGCCCGCGTGCGCGGCGAAGAGCTCGATGACCTCGTCCTGGATCAGGGTGGAGTCCACGTCCATCACGACCAGGCGCTGCGCGCGTCGGTGCAGGCCCGCCGCGACCACGGCGATGTCCACACCCAGGGCGGCGGCGTCCTGCGCCAGCGCGGTGCGCAGCGGCTCGGTCTCCACGCCGGAGACCGCGAACTCCACGGCGGTCACGGGGTACTTGGCGAGCCGGAAGATGCGGTCGATGTTGCCGCCGGCCTTGGCGATGCGGGCGGCGATGGCCGCGGTCGACTCGGCGGTGAGCGGATGGCCGAGAACGGTCACCAGGGAGCGCCCGAGGCCGCGCGGGCGGTTGTCGCCGTGTCCCGAGATGATCTCCGCCTGCATCTTCATCGACTCGGCCCAGCTGTGCACGGTGGCCCGCAGGTCGCCCTCGATCCCGGCCGGCGGCTGGCTCACCAGCGCGCACAGGACCAGGCGTCCCCGCGTGACGACCTGCTCGATGTCGACCACGTCGACGGAGTACGCGGCAAGGGTGTCGAAGAGCCCGGCCGTGATGCCCGGCCGGTCCTTGCCGAAGATCTTGACGAGGAGAGTGGGGACCTCGGGGGTCTGCGCAGCATCCATGGTCCTCCCACCGTATCCGGCACCCCGTGCCGCCCGCCCGCGAGGTCCGCCTGACGGACACGGAACAATGGGTGGCGAGGGGGCGTCCGGGACGTTGCGGACGGGAGGCCGCGAACCCCCAACTCCCCGCCGCCGTCCCCGGCGAGAGGCGGAGCGGACGAGGGCGCTCCCGGCAAGCCCGGGTTTTGGTCAGGGGGGCGGGCCTGAAATAGTTCCCCACGATGTTCGACATCCCTAGACTCCCCGCGATGGGGGCAATTCGGGGGACAACTCAGTGGGGCATGGAGTGCCGGAACTCGTACTGGAAACAAACGGACGTACCTGGACGCTCGATCCGTCCAGGCCTTACACCCTGGGCAGGGATCCGCAGGGTGACATCGTCTTCGAAGACGCCAGGGTCTCCTGGCGGCACGCCACGGTCAGCTTCGACGGCCGCAGTTGGGTCGTCGAGGACCACGGCAGCACCAACGGCACGTATCTGCGGGGGCAGCGGATCCAGCGGTCCGAGATAGGCCCGGGCGTCTCGCTGCACCTCGGCAACGCGACCGACGGGCCGCGGCTGGATCTCGCCGGTGCCGCGATCGCCGCCGGCCTGCCGCAGCAGCCGCAGGCACAGCAGGCGCCGTACGCCCAGGGCGCGGGCGCCGCGGCCTGGGCCCAGCAGCCCGCCCACCAGGCACCCGCCGCGCCCGCGCACCAGGCGCCCGCCCAGGCCGTGCCCCACCAGGCACCCGCCGCCCAGGCCCCGGGCCCCGGCTGGCAGCAGGCGCCGCAGGCCGACCAGCAGGCCGGCGCCTTCCCGCAGCAGCAGGCCGGACCCGGCGCCGCCTACGCGGAGCAGGCGTCCGGGCCGGTGCACGGGGACCGCAGCCCGACCACGTTCCACCAGTTCTCGCTCGGCCGCGTGATGCGCATCGGCCGTGCCCTGGAGAACGAGCTGGTCGTCTCGGACCTCCAGGTGTCCCGGCACCACGCGGAGTTCCACTCGACGCCCGACGGCCGCTTCGAGATCCGCGACCTCGGCTCGCACAACGGCACGTACGTCAACGGCCACCCGGTGCCCAAGGGCGGCTCGGTGCAGCTCGGCCCGGCCGACATCGTCGGCGTCGGCCACTCCGCCTTCCGGATCGTCGGCGACCGCCTCGAGGAGTTCGTCGACACCGGTGAGGTCTCCTTCTCCGCGCGCCACCTGACCGTGACGGTCGACGGCGGCAAGCAGATCCTGAAGGACGTCTCCTTCGGCGTCCCGGAGAAGTCCCTGGTCGCGGTCATCGGCCCGTCCGGCTCCGGCAAGTCCACGCTGCTCAAGGCGCTCACCGGCTACCGGCCCGCCAACCAGGGCGAGGTGCTGTACGACAACCGGAACCTGTACAAGCAGTTCGCCGAGCTGCGCCAGCGCATCGGCCTGGTCCCGCAGGACGACATCCTGCACAAGGAGCTGAGCGTCCGGAAGGCCCTGAAGTACGCGGCCAAGCTGCGCTTCCCGGCCGACACCACCGCGCAGGAGCGCGACGCGCGCATCGACGAGGTGCTGCGCGAGCTGAAGCTCGACATCCACAAGGACAAGAAGGTCACCTCCCTGTCCGGCGGTCAGCGCAAGCGCGTCTCGGTCGCCCTGGAGCTGCTGACCAAGCCGTCGCTGATCTTCCTGGACGAGCCGACCTCGGGCCTGGACCCGGGCATGGACCGCGATGTCATGCAGCTGCTGCGCGGTCTCGCCGACGACGGCCGGACCGTGCTCGTCGTCACCCACTCGGTGGCCGAGCTGGCGCTGTGCGACAAGCTGCTGGTGATGGCGCCGGGCGGCGCGGTGGCCTACTTCGGGCCGCCGGAGGAGGCGCTGAACTTCTTCGGCTACGACAGCTGGGCCGATGTGTTCTCCGCCTTCGAGAACTACCGCGACTACGACTGGGCGGGCCGCTGGAAGGGCTCGCAGCACTACACGATGTACGCGGCGGACATCGACGCCGTGGCCCCGCAGGCCGCGCACACGCCGCCGCAGGTCATCAAGCCGCCGAAGCCGCAGGCCTGGGGCTCGCAGCTGCTCACCCTCATCCGGCGCTATGTGTCGGTCATCGTCTCCGACAAGGGCTTCCTGGCGCTGACGGTGATCCTGCCCGCGGTGCTCGGCTCGGTCAGCCTGCTGATCAACCACGACCACGGGCTGCTGGTCAACCCGAAGATCGATCCGCGCACCGGGTTGCACGCCCCCAACGGCACCGCCACCACCGTGCTGCTGATCCTCGCGGTCGGCGCGTGCTTCGCGGGCGCCGCGAACTCCGTGCGTGAGCTGATCAAGGAACGGGTGATCTACGAGCGGGAGCGGGCGACCGGCCTGTCCCGGTCGGCCTACCTGATGTCCAAGGTGGTCGTGCTCGGCGCCGTCACCGTGCTCCAGGGCCTGATGGTCGGCCTGATCGGCTTCTCGTCCCGCGAGATCCCGGACCAGGGCGTGGTCCTCGGCGGCTCGACCCTGTTCGAGCTGTGCCTGCCGATCATGGCGCTCGGCTTCACCTCGATGATGGTCGGTCTGGTGATCTCCTCGCTGGTGAAGACCGCCGAGAAGACCATGCCGCTGCTGGTGATGTTCGCGATCATCCAGGTCGTCTTCACCGGCTGCCTGTTCACCCTGCACGGCACGCTCGGCGTCAACGAGTTCTCGTACCTGATGCCCTCGCGCTGGGCGGTGGCCGCGGCCGGCGCCACGCTCGACTTCAACGACATCGCCCCGAACAGCGACGACCCGGGCAGCACCGACCCGCTGTGGAACCACGCCGCCTCGGCCTGGGGCCTGGACATGATCGTGCTGGTCGTGCTCGGTGTGATCTGCGGCTTCTTCGTCTCCCGCTTCCTGCGCCGCCACGAACCCGAGGTCATGCGCAAGTAGCCCCCGGTACGTCGAAAAGGGCGGCACCCCGCAACGGGGTGCCGCCCTTCGGCGTTCGTCAGAGGTCCGCGCCGACCTCAGTACGCGCTGTTGACGTTGTCCATCGAGCCGTAGCGATGGGCCGCGTAGTTGCAGGCGGCGGTGATGTTGGCGACCGGGTCGTAGATGTTCCACGAGGTGCCGGGCACGTGGTACGTGTTGAAGGTGGGCTGGATCACCTGGAGCAGGCCCTTGGACGGGATGCCGTTGCGGGCGTTGATGTCCCAGTTGTTGATGGCCATCGGGTTGCCCGAGGACTCCCGCATGATGTTGCGGTGCAGGCCGCTGTAGCTGCCCGGGATGCCCTTGGCGCGCATGATGTCCAGGGACTGGCGGATCCAGCCGTCGAGGTTGTTCGCGTAGGTCTTCGCGGCGACGGTCTGCATCTGCGGGCGCTGCGCGGAACGGCCCGCGGCCTGCTTGGCGGAGCGCTCCTGCGCGGCCTTCTTGGCGGCGGCGTCGGCGGCGGCCTTCTTCGCGGCGGCCTCGGCGCGCTGCTTGGCGACGAGCTGGTCGGCGGCCTTCTTCTGCGCGGCGATCGCGTCGAGCTTGATGTTCTGCGTGCCGGCCCGGTCGGTGATCGGACCCTTGACGCTCGTCAGCGGGGCGTCCTGGGTGGCGACCTTGGCGACCTGGGCGGCGGTGGCGGGGGAACCGGTGGTGACGGTGTCCGCGTTGCCGGGGACGGCCGACAGGGCGATGGCGGCGGTGCCGAGAGCGGCGACACCGGCGACGGCGATCTTGTGCTGCTTGGTCAGGTTCCGACTATGAGCACGACTGAGGATGTTCTTGGGCATAGCTGTGGACCTCTTCGATAGCGCGGAGGTCGCTCCTGCGTCCGCCGGGGGAATCGGTTCCTCCCGCACAAAAGCCGCGGGCTGAACCCACGGCGCTGAGCGACGGAAGCAATTCTTAGCGGGCGCAAAATGCCCTGGCAAAGGTGTGACGTACGATCCGGGGTAGTGGATCAGGGAAGGGCAAAACGGGACAGATTGGACCATCTGTCCCGTTCGTGCGGGGGTGTTTATCTCCTATGCGCTTTCGTACGTGATGTGGGCCCTATGCGCGGGCTCACAGCGGGGGCAGAGCGTTCTCACCGTTAGTTGCCATCGCAACGCGTGCTGTGAGTGTCCTCCTCCGGAAGGAGGAGATGGACGTCCCCGAACTCGTGCCACAGGTAGGGCCCGCGCAGCGCCTCCTCGTAGGCCCGGTCCACCGCGGCCCGCCCGGCGATCGCACGCAGCATCAGCAGGTGCGAGGCCTCCGGCTCGTGCAGCCCGGTCAGCAGCCCGTCCACCACCCGCACCCCGCGCTCGGGCGTGACCACCAGATCCGTCCACCCCGCGGCCGCCCGCACCACCCCGTCCGGCCCCGCGGCCGACTCCAGCGCCCGCACGGCCGTCGTCCCCACCGCGATCACCCGGCCCTCCCCGGCCGTCACCGCGTTCACCAGCCGCGCCGACGACTCCGGCACCGAGAAACGCTCCGGGTACGGCGGCTCGTGCGCCTCCGCCGACGCCACCCCCGTGTGCAGCGTGACCCGCGCGAACCCCACCCCCCTGCGCACCAGCTCCGCCACCAGCCGCGCCGTGAAGGGCCGCGCCGCGCTCGGCATCTCCGCGCTGCCCGCCCCGTCCGGCGACGGCAGCGCGAACAGCGTCTGGTACGCCGACAGCGGCTGGTCCCGCTCCGTATAGGAGTAACGGATGGGCCGCCCGTGCTCCCGCAGCAGCTCCAGCACCCGGCCGCCCACGGCCCGCGCCCACCACAGCCGCTCCCCGCGCGCGCTCACCGGCTCCTCGACCACCAGCCGCGCCCCACCCGCCAGCGCCACCTCCATCCCCGCACGCGTGCCCGTACGCGCGCGCGTGGTTCCCCTTCCATCCGGCTCCCGCAGCTCCACCGCCCAGCGCCCGTCGTCCCCGCGGGTGGAGAAGTGCACCACCACCCGGCCCGGCCCGATCCGCCCGTCCACCGCCGCGGCCAGCGTCGGGGAGGTGTTCACCACCAGCAGGTCCCCGGCCCGCAACAGCGACGGCAGCTCCCCGAACGCGTGGTGCGCGACCCGTGTCCCCCGCGACACCAGCAGCCGTACGTCGTCCCGGTCCAGCCCCGGCCCCCGCTGCTCGGCCGGCACCCGCGCCGAGCGCTCCCGCGGCACCCGTACCACCGTGCTCATCGGCCCGCCACCAGCGCGTGTGCCGCGTACCGCCCACTGGCCGGCCGCTCCGCCAGCAGCCGCAGGAACCCGGGCACGACGGCGGCGGGCGCCACACCCAGGTCCTCCTCGCCCGGCACGGCCGCCGCGTGCAGCTCGGTCGCCATGTCCCCGGGGTCCACCGCCCACACCCGCAGGCCCGGCTCCTCCACCGCCAGCACCGCCGCCAGCTGCTCCAGAGCCGCCTTGGAGGCGCCGTAACCGCCCCAGGTCTCGTACGCCTCCGCCGCCGCGTCCGAGCCCACCGCGATCACCGTGCCGGCCGCCGACGCCCGCAGCAGCGGCAGCGCCTCCTGGACCAGGCCCAGCGCGGCGGTCACATTGACCTCCAGGGCCCGCCGCAGCCCCGTCAGCGGCAGCTCCGCCAGCCGCACCAGCGGCTCCGCGCCGAGCGCGCTCGCGTTGTTCACCAGCAGATCGACCCCGCCCAGCTCCCGGGCGGCGGCCACCAGCGCGGCCCGGTGCCCGGCGTCCGTCACGTCCCCGGGCAGCGCCACCACCCGGGTGCCGTGCCTGCCGACGGCCGCCTCGGCCTCCCGCAGCGCCGCCGCGCCGCGCGCGTCCAGCACCAGGTCCCAGCCGAGCCCGGCCAGCGCCTCGGCGAGCGCCCGCCCCAGCCCCTTCGAGGCCCCCGTGATGATCCCTACCGGCATGACTACCGTCTCCCCTCGTCGCGGTCCGCCCCCTCGGGCGGCGGGGATCAACCTAGGAACGCACCCCGCGGCACCACCTCGGCCGCGAGCCGCAGAGCCGGCGGTCCCTTCGGCGTACATCACCGGTCCGGGGCCCCGGGTCCTGGGCCGTCCGTCCTAGGTCCAGCGGACGGGGCCCGTGCCGCGGTGGGCCGATCCGCCCCGGCCGGCCCCGCCGGTACCGTGAGGACATGAGTCACGGCCCCCGGTCCGGCCTCGCCGCGGTGAGTTCCGCGCTGCTGGCCATGAGCAGACACCTGGAGACGCGCGACGTCCTCAAGACGATCGTCGCCTCCGCCCGCGAGCTGCTCGACGCGCAGTACGCCGCCCTCGGCGTCCCCGACGACCACGGCGGCTTCGCCCAGTTCGTGGTGGACGGCGTCAGCGACGCCCAGTGGAAGGCGATCGGCCCGCTGCCCCGCCAGCACGGCATCCTCGCCGCGATGCTGCACGAGGCCCGCCCCCAGCGCCTCGCCGACGTGCGCCGGGACCCCCGCTTCGAGGGCTGGCCCCAGGCCCACCCCGACCTCGTCGACTTCCTCGGCCTGCCCATCCGCGCCGACGACGAGGTCATCGGCGCGCTGTTCCTCGCCAACAAGAACTGTCCCAAGCCGGACGGCGGCTGCGGCTTCACCGAGGAGGACGAGGAACTGCTCGCCCTGCTCGCCCAGCACGCCGCGATCGCCCTCACCAACGCCCGCCTCTACGAACGCAGCCGCGAACTCACCATCGCCGAGGAACGCTCCCGGCTCGCCCACGAACTGCACGACGCGGTCAGCCAGAAGCTCTTCTCGCTGCGCCTGACCGCCCAGGCCGCCGCCGCCCTCGTCGACCGCGACCCCGCGCGCGCCAAGGGCGAACTCCACCAGGTCGCCGCGCTCGCCGCCGAGGCCGCCGACGAACTGCGGGCCGCCGTCGTGGAGTTGCGGCCCGCGGCCCTGGACGAGGACGGCCTGATCGCCACCCTGCGCACCCAGATCCAGGTCCTCGACCGCGCCCACAGCGCCCGCGTCACCTTCACCGGTGCCGGCTACCGGGCGCTGCCCGCCGCCCAGGAGGAGGCCGTGCTGCGGGTGGCCCAGGAGGCCCTGCACAACGCGCTGCGCCACGCCCACGCCGAGCACGTCGACGTCAGCGTGGAGCGGCGCGGCGGCGGCGCCGTGCTGCGCGTCGCCGACGACGGCGACGGCTTCGACCCGGCCGCGGTGGGCCGCGCCGGACGGCACCTCGGGCTGGTCTCGATGCGCGACCGGGCGAGCGGGGTCGGCGGCACGCTGACCGTGGAATCGGCGCCCGGCAAGGGCACCACGATCGAGATGGAGGTCCCCGGTGGCTGAGCCCATCAAAGTGCTGATCGTCGACGACCACCAGGTCGTCCGCCGGGGCCTGCGCACCTTTCTGGAGGTGCAGGAGGACATAGTCGTCGTCGGCGAGGCGGCCGACGGCGCCGAGGGGGTCGAGCGCGCCGGGGAGCTGCGGCCCGACGTCGTCCTCATGGACGTCCGGATGCCGGGCACGGACGGCATCGACGCCCTGCGCCGGCTGCGCGAACTCGCCAACCCCGCACGGGTGTTGATCGTCACCAGCTTCACCGAGCAGCGCACTGTGGTGCCCGCCCTGCGCGCGGGCGCCGCGGGGTACGTGTACAAGGACGTCGATCCCGACGCCCTGGCCGACGCCATCCGCTCCGTGCACGCCGGGCACATCCTGCTCCAGCCCGAGGTCGCGGGCGCGCTGCTGTCCCAGGAGGAGGCCAACTCAGGTCAGGGCAGGGGTGGTTCGCTCACCGAGCGGGAGCGGGAGGTGCTGGGCCTGATCGCGGACGGCCGTTCCAACCGCGAGATCGCCCGTGCGCTGGTGCTGTCCGAGAAGACCGTCAAGACGCACGTCTCCAACATCCTGATGAAGCTCGACCTCGCCGACCGCACCCAGGCCGCGCTGTGGGCCGTGCGGCACGGGGTGAGCAGCTGAGGCGACCCCACGGCGCGTCAACCTGACGCCGCGCCGACACTCCCGTCCGGGCTGAGATTCATACCGTCGTGGGAATGTCACCCGGATGGCGCATCCCCCGGCGGTCTCCGCCGTTCTCCAGTGCGTGCCACGGAGAACCGCCGTGGCGAAGCTCAAGAGGGGTTGGAAAGTGAAGAACCTGAAGAAGGCAGCGGCCGTGACGATGGTGGCGGGTGGCCTCGTGGCCGCCGGTGCCGGCCTGGCCTCCGCCAACAGCCAGGCGGCCGGTGCGGCGCAGGGCTCCCCGGGCGTGGTCTCGGGCAACACCGTTCAGGCCCCGGTGCACGTCCCGGTGAACGCGGTCGGCGACAGCGTCAGCGTCATCGGCGTGCTGAACCCGGCCTTCGGCAACCTCGGCCTCAACCACTGAGGAACCACCGCGTCGCCGTCGTCTGAGGCACAGGCCCCCCGGTCCAGCGGGGGGCCTTGTCACATCACCGGTCCGTACGAGCCCCGGCACCCCCCCCGCAGGCGTCCGGCCGCCGCTAGGGGCGGTGGGTTCGCTGCCGGCCCTGACGGGCGGCCGGCGGGCGCGGGGACGGTTCCGTGTTCGGCGCCTCCGTCCGACGGGCGGCCCGGCGCTTCGTGCGGCCGACGGCTCAGGGGGTGCCGGTGCCGCAGCGGGCCGGTGTCTCCGTGCAGGACCAGCCGCCCCCGGCACCGCTCGTCGGCCTCCGGCCTCGCCCGGCTCGCCCGGGGCGGTGGGTTCGCTGCCGGCCACCCGCGGCCGACGGGCCCCGGGGCTTCGTGCGGCCGACGGCCCAGGGGGCGCCGGTGCCGCACCGGGCCGGTGTCTCCGCGCAGGACCAGCCGCCCCCGACACCGCTCGTCGGCCTCCGGCCTCGCCCGGCCCGCGCAGCCGGTGCACACGACCCTGCCGACCCCGCACCCTGCGGCTCCGAGTCCGGTCGGACGATCCCTGACGCGCTGCGCGCCCTTTCGCCCCGGCGGGCCAGCCGGTGCCACCGGCGATCCCACACGCGGCAGCAACGCTCCAGAACCTCCCTCGTCGGCCCGACAGCCTGGGACCCGGTCGGTCGTCGTGCGCCGGGTTCGGGCCTCCCGCTGGTCCACATAGGAGGCACCTCAGCCGCCCCGACCCGGCCGCCGCACCCCGCGTGAGTGCCCCCTCGGTCCCCGGCCGCCGCACCTGGGGCGAGTGCCGCCCCGAGCCCCGGCCGTGGCACCCCGGGCCGGCGCTGCCCACGTGCCCGCCCAGTGTTCACACCGTGCTCCCGGCCCGCAGTGCCCTGCGTGAGTACCGTCCGCCGGTCCCCGGGCCACGGCCGCCACGCCCCCGAGCCCGGCCGCTCGTCGTGCATCACTGCCTCCGGCCGCCGCACCCTGGGCGGGCCGCCTCCGAGTCCCGGACGCAGCGCCCCGCGCCTGCGCCGCCCCCGCCCAGTGTTTACGCCGTGCTCGCCGGCCCTGCGTAAGCGTCGCCCGCCGGTTCCCGGGCCACGGCCGCCACGCCCCGCGCCGGCGCCGCCCCCGAATCCGGCCCCTCGTCGTCCACCGTGCCCGGCCGCCCGTCGTCCACCGCGCCCCCCGGCCGCCCCGGGACCCCTACACCCGGCACCCCCGGCCAAAGCCCCGCAGGGTCACCGCACGCCCCGCTCCCGTTCTTCCACGATCGAGTTGTACGCCGCCACCTGCGCCCGGCGGGCCGTGCGCTCCACCGGGCGCAGGGCCTCGGTGCGGGCGGAGATCTCGGCGGCGGTGACCGCGGCGCCGTGGCCGTTGCCCTCGGCCAGGGAGATCAGGAAGGCGACCCGTTGGGCCAGCTCCAGGACGCGCACCGCGCGCGGCGGATAACCCGGCGCCAGGACCTCGCGGCCGCGCTCCGCCCGGGCCCGGTACGCGTCGATCGCCGCCTCCGCCACCGGCCCCGACGCGGCGACGTCCAGCCGGGCGAGCACCGCCGTCGCGTCCCGCAGCGCCTCCGCCAGCTCGCGCTCCGCCTCGCCGAGCGAGGGCACGTCCGCGGGCGGGGCCTCCCGCACCGGCAGCACATGCCAGACCACCTCGGCATGGACATCACCGGCCGGCCCCACCTCGTACGGCTCGGGCACCAGACCGAACGCCGCGCCGAAGCAGACCACCGCCTCCTCCGCCTCCAGCGCCCGCGCGTTGAACTCCGGCGGCCCGCTGAGCCCCAGCGGATGCCCCGGCGCCGGCAGCGCCACCCGCAGCCCCGTCGTCCCCAGCGCCCGCAGCCGCCCCAGCGCGAGCGTGAGCCCGACCGGAGCGGGCTCCCCGGGCAGCCCCGCCACCCGGTGCACCGTGTCGTCGCCCACAATGGCGAGCGCTGCGTCATCCGGAGAGACAAGTCCGGCCAAAAGGGCATTTCCCCAAGCAGCGAGGCGCCCTGAACGTGGTTCCGTGAGCATGCCCCCACCCTAAGGACCGGACCGATGGAATGGACTGGTGCACTCGTGGCGTAGATTTCATATGGGCTGCGCCCACCGGCGCGGCGGACCGAGCCACAGGCGTACGCGACAGCCGGAACCGGCCACACTGCAAGGGGAGACAACGCGCTCATGAGCGATGTTCTGGAGCTTCAGGACGTATCCGTGGTCCGTGAGGGCCGGGCTCTGGTGGACCAGGTCTCCTGGTCGGTCAAGGAGGGCGAGCGCTGGGTCATCCTCGGCCCCAACGGCGCCGGCAAGACCACCCTCCTGAACGTCGCCTCAAGCTACCTCTACCCCACCACGGGTTCCGTCACCATCCTCGGTGAAACCCTGGGCAAGCCCGGCACCGACGTCTTCGAGCTGCGCCCCCGCGTCGGCGTGGCCGGCATCGCCCTCGCCGAGAAGCTCCCCAAGCGCCAGACGGTCTTCCAGACGGTCCTCACCGCCGCCTACGGCATGACCGCCGGCTGGCACGAGGAGTACGAGGACGTGGACGAGCAGCGCGCCCGCGCCTTCCTCGACCGCCTCGGCATGAGCGACTACCTCGACCGCCGCTTCGGCACCCTCTCCGAGGGCGAGCGCAAGCGGACCCTCATCGCCCGCGCCCTGATGAGCGACCCCGAGCTGCTGCTCCTTGACGAGCCCGCCGCCGGCCTCGACCTCGGCGGCCGAGAGGACCTCGTGCGCCGCCTGGGGCGGCTCGCCCGCGACCCCATCGCACCCTCGATGATCATGGTCACGCACCACGTCGAGGAGATCGCCCCCGGCTTCACCCACGTCCTGATGATCCGTCAGGGCAAGGTCCTCACCGCCGGCCCGATCGAGCTGGAACTGACCTCCCGCAACCTCTCCCGCTGCTTCGGCCTGCCGCTCGTCGTCGAGCAGGTCGGCGACCGCTGGACCGCCCACGGCCTGCCCCTGTCCTGACCCCGCGCGAACCGGCCCCGCCCCTCAACGCGCCCTGTCCGCGGTCCGAACGGGGCCCTACGATGACCACGTGAACGACATCGACGCATGGGTGTGGTGGCTCGTCGGCGCGGCGGCGCTCGGAATCCCGCTCGTCGTCACCGCCATGCCCGAGTTCGGCATGTTCGCGGTGGGGGCCGTCGCGGCCGCCGTCGCCGCCGGCCTCGGCCTCGGCGTGGTCGGCCAGGTGCTCACATTCCTCGTGGTCTCCGTCGCCCTCATCGCCGTCGTACGGCCCATCGCGGCCCGGCACGGCCGGCAGAGCCCGCAACTCGCCACCGGCGTGGAGGCGTTGAAGGGCAGACAGGCCGTCGTCCTGGAGCGGGTCGACGGCTCCGGCGGCCGCATCAAGCTCGCCGGGGAGATCTGGTCGGCGCGCGCCCTGGACTCCGGCCGGGCCTACGAGGCGGGCCAGGAGGTGGACGTCGTGGACATCGAAGGAGCCACCGCGATCGTCATCTGAGCGATCCTGCCCACGAGTTGGGCCGGGGTCTGTCAGACTCGACGGGCAAGATCCTTTGAACAGCACGAGCAGCACGCACGAGATCGTCCGAAGGCGTCCAGGCGGAGAGGGGTACGGGGAACACGATGGAACCGGTCATCATCGTCCTGATCATTCTGGTGGTGTTGGTCTTCATCGCCCTGATCAAGACCATCCAGGTCATCCCACAGGCCAGCGCGGCCATCGTCGAACGCTTCGGCCGCTACACGCGGACCCTGAACGCGGGCCTGAACATCGTGGTCCCGTTCATCGACACCATCCGCAACCGGATCGACCTGCGTGAACAGGTCGTGCCGTTCCCGCCCCAGCCGGTGATCACCCAGGACAACCTGGTCGTCAACATCGACACCGTCATCTACTACCAGGTGACGGACGCCCGCGCCGCCACCTACGAGGTCGCCAGCTACATCCAGGCGATCGAGCAGCTCACCGTCACCACGCTGCGCAACATCATCGGCGGCATGGACCTGGAGCGCACCCTGACCTCCCGCGAGGAGATCAACGCCGCCCTGCGCGGCGTCCTGGACGAGGCCACCGGCAAGTGGGGCATCCGCGTCAACCGCGTCGAGCTGAAGGCCATCGAGCCCCCGACCTCCATCCAGGACTCGATGGAGAAGCAGATGCGCGCCGACCGTGACAAGCGCGCCGCGATCCTCACCGCCGAGGGCACCCGCCAGGCCGCGATCCTCACGGCCGAGGGCGAGAAGCAGTCCCAGATCCTGCGCGCCGAGGGTGAGGCCAAGGCCGCCGCCCTGCGCGCCGAGGGCGAGGCCCAGGCCGTGCGCACGGTCTTCGAGGCCATCCACGCCGGCGACCCCGACCAGAAGCTCCTGTCGTACCAGTACCTCCAGATGCTCCCGAAGATCGCCGAGGGCGACGCCAACAAGCTCTGGATCGTCCCCAGCGAGATCGGCGACGCCCTCAAGGGCCTCTCCGGCGCCATGGGCAACTTCGGCCCCCTCGGCGGCGGCAACGGCGGCAATGGCAACGGCGGCGCCACCCTCCCGGCCCAGAACAACGGCCCGGCGACGGAACGCCGCGAGAAGCCCAGCATCGACTGAGGACCACCGCACGAACGCCGGCACCCTGCCCGCGCCCCTCACGGACGCGGGCAGGGTGATCGATCAAGCAGGAGCGGACGACGGCCGGCCGGGCAGAACCCGCGGCCGCCGCGGAACGTCACGAGACGTCACGGCGCTCGGTCAGGCGGCGTCCTGGGCCAGCCAGTCGGGCAGTGCCGCGAAGTCCTCGGCGCCCAGCGCGAGCAGCATCGCGTCCGCCGGCGTCGGCTCGAACGGAGCCCTCAGCAACGTCATCCCGGCCTCCTCCGGAGTCCGGTCCGCCTTGCGGTGGTTGTCCTCCGCGCACGCCGCCACGGTGTTCAGCCACGTGTCCTGCCCGCCCTGCGCCCTCGGCACCACGTGATCCACCGTCGTCGCCCTGCGCCCGCAGTACACGCACCGGTGCCGGTCCCGCACCAGCACCCCCCGCCGCGACCACGGCGCTTGTCTTCGGAACGGCACCCGCACGTACCGGCACAGCCTGATCACCCGGGGTGCGGGTATGTCCACCGCGGCCCCGCGCATGCGCAGTTCGGGATGGGCCTGCTCGACCACCGCCTTGTCCTGGAGCACCAGGACGACGGCTCGGTGCAGAGTCACCGTAGACAGCGGCTCGAAGCTCGCGTTCAGCACCAACGTGTCACGCATCCGGCCCACCTCCCGTGTGCAGCCGCCCACCCCCCGGCGGGCTTGGCTCAACTCTGGACGGGCGCGCCGAGATGGACAACGCAATAAAAAATGCCCGTCTCCGGTCACTTCCAAGACCGGAGACGGGCGAACGTTCCGTGAACGCCCGGCTGACTCGACGTGCCGCGCTCAGCCCTGCGCGGGGTTCTCGTACTCGCCGATGAGCTGCGCCCGCGCGAGGGTGTGGAACCGCAGGTTGAAGCCGACGACGGCCGGCGACGCGTCCGCGTCCGGACCCAGCTTCTCCTGGTCCACCGCGTACACCGTGAAGACGTAGCGGTGCGGGCCGTCTCCGGGCGGCGGCGCGGCACCGCCGAAGTCCTTCGTCCCGTAGTCGTTGCGCGCGTGCACGGCACCCTCGGGCAGCCCCTCGAACTTGCCGCTCCCCGCGCCCGCGGGCAGCTCCGTCACCGAGGCCGGGATGTCGAACAGCACCCAGTGCCAGAACCCGCTGCCGGTCGGCGCGTCCGGGTCGTAGCAGGTCACGGCGAAGCTCTTGGTCTCGGGCGGGAAGCCCTCCCACCGCAGCTGCGGCGAGGTGTTGCCCTCCGCGTGCACCTGAGCGCTCTTCAGCGTCGCGCCCTCCTCGACGTCCGCGCTCGTCACCGTGAACGACGGCACGGGCGGATGGAAATCATGG